>NZ_JAQIRL010000001.1:0-1609540 GCF_032601985.1 Klebsiella sp. 141203
TCTTCAATAATGACGTGGCCAATGGCGTTGAGCAGCGCGATATTCGAGCCGTTCTTCAGCGCGATGTGCATGTCGGCGATGCGCGCGGTTTCAATCTTGCGCGGGTCACAGACGATGATTTTCGCCCCGTTGCGTTTGGCGTTAATGACGTGATTCGCCACGATAGGGTGGGAATCCGCCGGGTTGTAACCGAAGATAAACACCAGATCGGTGTTATCAATCTCCGTGATGGCATTACTCATGGCGCCGTTACCGACCGACTGGTGCAGACCTGCAACCGAAGGGCCGTGTCAGACGCGAGCGCAGCAGTCGACGTTATTGGTGCCAATAACGGCGCGCGCGAATTTTTGCATCACGTAGTTGGTTTCATTGCCGGTCCCGCGGGAGGAGCCGGTGGTCTGGATCGCGTCCGGGCCATATTTTTCTTTAATGGCGCCAAGGCGGGTGGCGACGTAATCGAGCGCCTCATCCCAGGAGACGGCTTCCAGTTTGCCGCCACGCTGGCGACGGATCATGGGGGTTTTGAGACGCGGGGTCAGGATCTGGGTATCGTTAATGAAGTCCCAGCCATAATAGCCTTTCAGACACAGGGTGCCCTGATTGTTTTTCCCCATGGCCGCTTCGGCGCCGACGACCATGCCGTCGTCCGCCACCAGCCGCAGCTTACAGCCAGCGGCGCAGTAGGGACAGACGGTGGTGACTTTTTCCATCGTGTGACTCCTTAAAAATAGTACGGCAACAGATAGATAAAACGGCTGTTAATTCCGAGGGTAATGGCGTCCTGGATGGCGGGAACCGCCATCAGTGCCATCATCAACAGTGCAAAAAGCAGACGTTGCGACATAGACATAATCACTCCTGGCCGTCAGCGGCGGTTTGACCTTTCTGTACCTTGCGCAGCAGCAGCCACATGCGCACCGTACGCACGGCCATGTTGCGGGCAGCCGCGCTCGGCGGCGCCGGGTCCGGTTCCGGGACATCGTGAGAAATACGGAACGGCACGCTGCCGTTCAGCGTCAGGTTGGCGACAATTGCTGTCAGGGTGCCGATAGTGATGCCGCTATGCAGAAACAGCTGCATCATTGGCGGGAACTGGGTAAACAGATTCGGCACCAATACCGGCATCATGCCGAGACCAAGGGTGAGTGCGACGACCATCCCGTTGTTATTGTTGCGATAGTTGACCTGACCAAGAGTACGAATACCGGAAACGGCAACCATGCCGAACATAACGATACCGGCGCCGCCGAGGATCGGTTTCGGAATCAGTACCACCAGCGCCGCCATTTTGGCGAAAATGCCCATCAGCATCAGAATGACGCCGGAGACCGACACCACGAAGCGGCTGCGTACGCCGGTCAGGCCAATCAGGCCGACGTTCTGCGCGAAGGCCGCGTAGGGAAACAGATTGAAGAAACCGCAGATTGTCGTCGCCAGTCCGCAGGTATTCAGGCCGTTACGCAGCATGCTGGCCGTGACCTGTTTACCAACGATATCGCCGGTGGCCATGATGGACGACATGGTTTCGACCATCACCACCACCATCACCATCGACAGCAGGGCGACCGGCACGATATGAAATTCAGGCCGGGCGAACTGCATCACCTGTGGCAGATGCAGCCACGGCGTAGCATTGACGAGGTTAAAATCCAGCGGCTTGAAGAAGCTCCATAAAATAGTGCCGATCACCAGACCGATCAGCACCGAGGTGTTTTTGACCACGCCGGTGGCGAAAGTATAAAGGTTAAGAATAATGACCAGCGTGATGGCCGCCATCAGCAGCGAGAAGAGATCGCCGAAACCGGCCATCTCGCTACTGCCGCCGCCGATCCACCCCCCCGCGACCGGCATAATCGAGAGGCCGATCAGCGTTACGATGCCGCCCATCACCACCTTCGGAAAGAAGCGAATGAGACGGCTAATCCACGGCGCGCAGCAGAGGATAAAAATACCCGAGACGATAACCGAGCCGGAGATCGCTCCGATACCGTACTCTTTACCGATAAGCACCATCGGGATCAGCGCGGCGAAAGTACAGCCCTGGATCAGCGGTAGGCGGCAGCCCAACCACTGCTTGATGCCCATCGATTGCACGATGGTCGCGGCGCCGCAAATAAACAAATCGGCGCTGATTAACAAAATAATATGCTCCGCAGGCAAACCGACTGCGTTACCCACCACGAGCGGTACCGCCACCGCCCCGGCGTACATCACCAGCACGTGCTGCAATCCATAGAGAATCATTTGCGTAATTGGCAGGACCTCATCGACCGGCGCGACAGTCGCCGTATTGCGTGAGGCCGGAATGGCAAAATCTTTCATGAAGTAGTTGTCTCCTTTACGACTTCTGCCCGTGCCGAACTGAAAGGGGAGAAGTTACGATTCGAAGGCCATTGCCTCCCTCTGCTGATGATGTTCATCAGCGTATAACGCGCACGGAGTTGCTTATGCGTTAGGAGGGTTATGCGTAAGCTGTGCCAAAAATGAGCGATGCGGCAGTGGAATAATATATTTGTGAAATCAATCACGGGTTGGCATGTTTATTTCTTGCTGGCCTGTTTAGCGCTGCGAGCGGGCATCAGAAATAAAAATGACGAATATCAGTTTGAGATATATGCAGTCTCATTTTGGTAGGCGAAATAAGCGCTAAGAAGATAAAAATGATAAAAAGTCAGGGCTGGCTTGAGATGCCATCCCGGTGATTTGATGAGCTTTTATTTATTCGAGAGTGACAGGAGAGTAATAATTTGAGCTAACTCGCAAAAATGAATAGCAGCAGAAGGTGAGCGCCCAATATCGCCCGAATATTGCAATCCATCCCTAAGACTATTCCAGAAGAATAAAAGGGAAGCAAATGAATCGATTTATTGTGGCCGATGTTGCGAACTGTATTGGATGTCATGCCTGCGAAGTGGCCTGCGTCACGGCGCATCATCAGGATGCCTGGCCGGCACAGCGTAGCGCGTTTGTTCCGCGCATCCATGTTGTCTTCCACCGGAATGCCAGTACTGCGACCACTTGCCACCATTGCAACGACGCGCCTTGCGTCACCTCCTGCCCGACTCAGGCGCTGTATGTCGCCAACGACAGCATCCAGTTTACCCAGGCCGAGTGTATCGGTTGCAAAAACTGCGTCGTCGCTTGCCCATTTGGCGCAATCGAGATGGTCGCCAGCGGGGAAGATGGCCCGCAGCTGGCGCAAAAATGCGATCTTTGTCGCGAGCGCCCCTCAGCAGAGCAGGCGTGCGTGGCCAGTTGCCCGACTCAGGCGTTGCGCGTAATGGACGAAAGCGCGCTCCAGCGTTTACAGCGGGAAAGACAAATCCGCTCCGCCCAGGGGCAGCCGCTGGCCGAGCGACGTGGCGCAAGGCGCGAAGCGATCCTGGATAAAGCGCCGCGGGTGGGGGCGAAGAAGCTTGCCGCGGAAGAGCGAAAAGGGCATTTTGCCGAGATCTACCAGCGCCTTAGCGAATGTGATGCCGAATATGAAAGCGAGCGTTGCCTGTACTGTGCGCAAAAAGCCTGGTGCAACTGGACCTGCCCGTTACACAACCACATTCCCGATTTCATCAAACTGGTACGTGAGGGAAAAATTATTGAGGCCGCAGAACTCTGTCATCAAAGCAGTTCACTGCCGGAAATTTGCGGCCGGGTCTGCCCACAGGACAGGCTATGTGAGGGCGCCTGTACGCTGAAAAACGAAGGCGGCGCGGTGGCGGTTGGCAATCTGGAGCGTTATATCACCGATACCGCGCTGGCGATGGGCTGGCGGCCAAGCACAGGCGAGGTCGCGCCGCGTCGGGAGCGTGTGGCTATTATCGGTGCCGGCCCGGCGGGACTGGGCTGCGCGGATATTCTTGCGCGCGCTGGGGTGCAGGTTGATGTTTTTGATAAACATCCTGAAATTGGCGGGCTACTGACTTTCGGCATTCCGTCTTTCAAGCTGGAAAAAACGGTAATGGCGCTGCGGCGCGAGATCTTCAGCGACATGGGGATTCGTTTCCATCTCAATCAGGAAGTGGGGCGCGACGTGGACTTTAGCGAACTGCTGGCTAACTACGATGCGGTCTTTTTAGGTGTCGGCACCTACGGACTGATGGGCGCGGGTCTCGATGGCGAAGACGCGCCGGGCGTCATTCAGGCGCTGCCGTTCCTGATTGCCAATACCCGTGAGGTGATGGGGCTTGAAGAGAGCGCCGAATATCCGTTAACCGACATCAAGGGTAAGCGGGTAGTGGTGCTCGGCGGGGGCGATACGGCGATGGACTGTTTGCGCACCGCGGTGCGTCGCGGAGCCGAGAGCGTGACCTGCGCCTATCGTCGCGATGAGTTAAGCATGCCGGGCTCGAAAAAAGAGGTGGTGAACGCACGAGAGGAGGGCGTGGCGTTTCAGTTTAACGTTCAGCCGCAATATATCCTGCGTAACCGTAAAGGCCAGGTCAGCGCCGTCGGGATGATCCGTACCGAAATGGGTGAACCAGGGCCGGATGGCCGCCGCCGCCCGCGGCCAATTGCCGGTTCAGAATTCGAACTCCCGGCCGAAGTGCTGGTGCTGGCGTTTGGTTTCCAGGCCCACGACATGCCTTGGCTGCGGGGGCACGGCATCAAACTTGACCGCTGGGGGCAGATTGTGACGGGCGGCAAAGGTCGCGGCACCACGCAGACCAGCCATGACAAAATCTATGCCGGCGGCGATGCGGTACATGGCGCCGATCTGGTGGTGACGGCAATGGTTGCCGGGCGCCAGGCCGCAAGCGAAATGCTGGCGCGATTTGACCATAAGGAGCGGTGATGACCCATTTTATTCTTGCCAGTTCACAGGCCTGTATCGGCTGTCGTACCTGCGAAGTCGCCTGCGCACTGGAGCATGTAGCGGAAGGGGCGGAATTTCATCCGCGATTGAAGGTGATGCGACTCGATGCGTTGAGCGTGCCGGTGATGTGCCATCAGTGTGAGAACGCGCCATGCGTCGGGGTCTGTCCGACCGGCGCATTAGCGATGGGCGCCGAACGGGTCGAGGCCGATGCCGGGCGCTGCATTGGTTGCCAGAGCTGCGTCGTCGCCTGCCCATTTGGCGCGATTACTATCGAGACATCGGCAGTGCATCCGCCGGTTATCGTGAAGTGCGATCTCTGCGAGCAGCGAGAAGATGGCCCGGCCTGTGTATCGGTGTGCCCAACGGCGGCAATATCGCTGATGACCGGTGAGGCGCTGACGGCGCTGCAGAAACAGAGAACTATCGCCAGCGCTAGCTTATTGAGTTTGTAGGAGAGTCCCGGATGGCGACGCGCTGCGTCTTATCCGGGCTACCCAACGATGTTCCTGCGCTATTTATATCCCCGGTAGAAGCCAAAAAATAAACCCGGTACAGCGACCGGGTTTTGTTTTTGCGTGATGGGATTATGGCAATGCATCCATCCGCTGCCACATCTTTTTCGCCACCTTCCGCGCTTCAGCGAAAATCGTATCGCAATCAATAGCGAACTGCCGATCCTCATAGACCATGACGCCATTCACCATCACGCTATGAACGTGGCTGGCCCCCAGACCGAAGGCGATGTGCCCGGCGAGATTCGCCGCCAGCAGCGGCGTCGGCGGAAAATAATCGCTGATGGTTAAATCCGCCTTATAGCCTGCCTCAATACGGCCGAAACGGTCGTTAAAGTTGCGGCTAAGCAGCGTGTTACCGTTGCTTAATGCCCGCGCAAAGCTATCCGGCCACAGCGGCCCGCCGGCATCGCGGTGTTTAAAGAAAGCGAACTTGAGCTCTTCGAACATATCGGAGCCGATGCCGTCGGTACCCAGCGCCAGGTTACGAAACGCCGTCAACTGCTGGTTATAACCAACGTGGTTGTTCATGTTAGAGCGGGCGTTATGGACAAGGAAACCATCACGCGCGTTCAGCAGTTCAATATCAGCTTCCGACAGATACAGCCCGTGCGCTACCAGCGTTTTACTATCGATGAGATCGAACTCCGCCAGGCGTACCAGCAGATCTTTACCGTAGTGATGGTGGCTATGAGAAACGTCGTAACGGTCTTCCGCCATATGAATATGCAGGCCGCGCCCGGTTGTTTTTAATGCTTCGCGAAGCATTAATAGCCCCTCATCAGGAACCGTAAATGGCGCATGGGCGCCAATATGCGCTTCTACCAGATACGGCTCGTCGCCGATTTCCCGCGACCGATCGATTTCGCGGGCAAAACGGATATTTTCCTCCACGCTTGCCTGAAGTTCCTGCAGCCCGCCGTTACGGTCGGTGGTTTCAAAGCAGGTCATGCCGCGCAGGCCTACCTTGATGAAAGCGTTACGTAACTGGCTTAATGATCCAGCGATATAGTTCGGCGACGCGCTGTGGTCAATGACGGCGGTGCAGCCGCTGCGAATGGCCTCCAGCGAACAGATAAGCCCGCTGTAGTATAAGGATTCCTCATCCAGCGCGCGGTCGAGCCGCCACCACAGATTTTTCAGCGTCGATATGAAATCGGGACTCGGCGCAATATTGGCCTGAATCCCGCGCGACAGGCCGGAATAAAAATGGTTATGCGAGCAGACCATCCCCGGCATCACCAGCCGACCGCGCATTTCTTTAATACGCGCCTGCGGATAACGCGGGCTCAGGTTCGCGCCTGTTTCGAGAATTCTGTCATTTTCGATGACGATATCGACACCTTCTTCCACTTTTGCCGGGTGAAGCTGGGCAAGAGTGGCATTTTTAAGCACTAAGATACTCATACTTCGACGGCTCCCAGCAAATAGTGATGATGTTGATGAACGTGGCTGATGATGCGGCACATGGCATCCAGCTGCGGCGGTACTTCAACGAACTGACCTCGCTGGTCGATATCCAGCAGCCAGGTCATGCCATCCTGACGCACGTGGACGCGCTGTTGCTCCACGAGAAAACCCGGATTACTGCTGTTGTTGAAATCCTGTTCGAGGCTAAAGACGGTGACCTTGTCCTTATAGGGTTTTCCCTGCCATGGGCAGAACTGCGCGCAGTTGCCGCATTCGTTGCAGTACGCGTCGAGGTGCAGCGTCTGGAAGCGGTTTTCGAACCCCGGTACCGCAATGGAGACGTTGGCGCGGTTCGGGCAGACATCAACGCATTTGCTGCAGACGTAATTACATTCGAGGCAACGCTCCGCCTCCTGCGCGACAAAGGCATCGCGGTCGTCTTTATCAACCTGAGCGATAGCAATGGTCCCTTTGCGGCGGTAGATGTCCGCGGGATCGACGTTATTCCACTGTTTATCGCCGAAGTGGCTGCGGATATTCTCGCGCTTAAGGATTGCATCGCTGGCGCGACGGGCGTTGCCTATCGCCGAGACGATTGAAGAAGGGCCACGCTGTACGTCGCCAATCAGGAAGACGTTAGCCAGACGGCTTTCGCCATCAGCATTGACCTCAGGCCAGCCGTGGTCGTTGAGCGGGATCCCCATCGCCGCCAGCGCTTCGCCATCCTGCTGTTCACCGATGGCGGTAATCAGCGTATCGACCTGCAGCGTCCAGGTTTCATCGGTGGGTATTGGGCGACGTCGACCTTGTTCATCAGGCTCGCCGAGGGCCATGGTGCGGACGGTCAGCGTGCCGTCAGCGGCGAAATGCTCCGGGTTACTGAGAAAACGGAACGTAACGCCATCCTGAAGGGCTTCTTCGTACTCCTCGCGCCATGCCGGCATCTCCTGCTGGGAGCGGCGATAAATCACCGTCGCTTTCTCAACGCCCGGGATGCGCAGCGCCGCGCGGGCGCAGTCCATAGCGGTGTTACCCGCACCGACAATGGTCACGTGTTTACCCACGTTCAGGCGATCGCCTTGGTTGAACGCCCGCAGGAAGTTGAGCGACTTATGAATATTCGGATTGTCGCCGCCAAGCTTCACGCCGCTGTTTTTGTCAGTGCCGGTTCCGACCAGTACATAGCGATAACCCTCCTGACGGAGTTTTTCGACGGTGAGATGCGGGTCGCAGCCGTAGACAATATTGACGCCGTGATTAACAACGAACTCAATATCCTGCTGGATAAGTTCAGCGGGAATGCGGAAATGCGGAATGATATTTTTTACCACTCCGCCCGCGTTGGCTTCGCGCTCAAATAGTGTGACCGGGTGGCCGGCGCGGGCGAGGAAGTAACCCGCCGCCAGCCCCGCCGGGCCTGCGCCAATCACCGCAACCGGATTTCGGCTGCCGGAACCTGCCGGTTTATGCCAGCGGCGTTGGTATTCCGGCCAGCCTTTCTCAAGGGCGATTTTTTTCAGCTCGCGGATATTTAACGCGCTGTCATAATCAAGACGCGTACAGTTGTACTGGCACTGGTGATCGCAGATATGGCCGGTGATCGCCGGCAGCGCGTTACGTTGATAGATAAGCTCCAGCGCATCGGCATAGCGCTGCTCGCCCATCAGGCGAATGTATTCCGGAATATCCTGTTTGATGGCGCAGGCGCTGACGCAAGGGGCGACGTAGCAGTCGGTTAACGGCAGCGGCTCGCCAACGTCGATGCGATCGTCTGGCTTCCAATGTTTTTGCGTGTACTCCATGCTGACCGCTTTTTCCGCCAGCGCGTTCAGGCGCTTGACGTCGACCTGATTCATTTCCCAGCCATCGGCCTGCTCCAGCTCGCGCATGCACTGGCTAAGA
Source organism: Klebsiella sp. 141203 (assembly GCF_032601985.1). Taxonomy (NCBI): domain Bacteria; kingdom Pseudomonadati; phylum Pseudomonadota; class Gammaproteobacteria; order Enterobacterales; family Enterobacteriaceae; genus Klebsiella; species Klebsiella sp. 141203. The sequence goes on from NZ_JAQIRL010000001.1 coordinate 8,641, forward strand.
CGCAGATAACCCCCGGGTTTCAGCAGGTCGGTCGCCATGGTAATGGGGCGGATCCCGGTTTCAAAGATATCGCGAATATTGAGCTGGCTGGCGCCGCCGGAGTAGGAGATCGGGAGTTTGCCGTCGAATTCACGCGAGAGCAGTGCCGCAACGTTGATGGAGAGGGGGAACAGCGCGCGGCCGGACATATACATCTCATCGCCGGGCAGCGCGCCTTTATTGTTGACCGTGCCGAGGGTGTTGGTCAGCTTCACGCCGAAGCCAAGTTGTTTACTTTTCGCCAATGCCATCAGGCGCGTCAACATTTCCAGCGCCTGGCCGATTTTAAGATCGTGTTCGAAGGATTCTTCGTTCAGACCGATATAGTCAAAGCCGCAAGTGTCGAGAATTTCGCGTACCCGCGGGTAGCCCAACAGCGTCGGATTGAGCTTCACGAAGGTGTTGAGCTGCTTCTCTTCCAGCATATAGCGGCAGATCGCTTCGATTTCATCTGGCGGGCAACCATGCATGGTCGAGAGAGTAACCCCTTGTACCAGTTTTGCCGGAATGCGCTCCACGAGCGTCGCCAGCCGTGGGCGAATATCATCCAGCGACAAGCGGGTGAGGAAGGCGTCATCATGCAGCCAGCGGTTCAGCGTGTCGCGGTACTGGGTAAATTTGGGTTGCCCGGCGGCGTTCATCATATTATCGATAAACTGCTGCATCGGCGGTTGCTTGATCCCTTCCAGGTTATAACCGACGCTCATATTGAAAATAAAGGACTTACCGTTCTTCGCCGGCGTGAACGGGAAAACCTCTTCCAAAAGATGCAGAATAAACCATGCTTTAAGATACTCATCCCACGCTTTTTGCAGCGTAAATTCCGTAGACCATTCGGTGTTAAAGCATTCGTCTTCAGCATCGATGCAGGGTTTTTCCAGCTCAAGCCGGTCGAGGATCTGTACGGTTTTCAACTCGATAAATCGCCCACCGGTGAGCCAGGCGGTGATGATGTTCTGCGCCAGTTGGGTATGTGGCCCGGCGGCGGGGCCGATTGGGGTGGCGCAGCTTTCGCCGAAGACGCTTACCCGGCGTTGGTTGGCAGGCGAATAGAACTGCTGCTCAGGAATACCAAAAATGGAATGGTGTTGTTGATACTCATCGAAAATGCGCGTCAATAATTCCTCAAACGGGACGGGACGCATGATATCCCCCATAACCCTCTCCTTTATTTGTGCAATCAAATTTGCCGGTTAGTAGTGCTTATTCCGACGGATAGTTAAGGAGGAGCAACAATCGAACCAGTTATTAAAGGCAGAAGGTTTGAATAATTAAAAATGTGAGAGAGATCGAAAGAACACCTGGCTTTGTGAATAGGCTCACGCTATGGTAATGAGAATTAAAATCACTCTATATTTTTATCCGGCGGGATTTCTCAAAATAAACGGCGAAATATCACAATGATAATTTCCCGACAAAGGCATGATTAATCCTGGTTTTGCAGGCGAATAAAATCAGCAGGGGTATCGATATCCCAGACCATTTGCGGAAAATCTAACTCCAGGCAGCGATGGCGGCTTTGTAATAACCGTTTGCGCATTGAGCCTGGTCCATCGAGAGTGATAAGTTGGCGCAAGTGCGTGCCGGCAATAAGAATGGGATGGCCCGGTACGCCTTGATATTGCGGAAGAAGAGCGCTGTCTCCGCGATGTTGCCACAGCCGCTGGAAAAGCGCAGCCGGCAGGCAGGGTAAATCGCCGAGGGTGATAAAACAGTAGTTGTTTCGCACCTGGCTTGCGCCGACGCAAACAGAAGTAAACAGACCCTGCTGATAGTTGGGATTATAAACCAGGGTTATTTGCGGATGCGCCGAATAGCGTTGATGTAACTCCTCTGCGCGAAAACCGCTCACCAGAATAATACGCGAGCAGAATTGCAGGGCATTTTTTATACTTGCATCAAGTATTGTCGTTCCACGCCAGGGTAACATCATTTTCCACTGTCCCATCCGGGAGGACAATCCGGCGGCGGTAATAATACAATCGACCTGTCTCATACTCCTCCCTGAATAATGGAATCCTGGCCAGCGCATGGAAAATATACCGCATATGCAATCGCTGTTTTGTGATTTAGGCGTAAATGATGGTCCGCTGCTCATTTCCGCCGTCGGCGCGGGAGGCAAAACCAGTACCTTAATGTGGCTGGCGCAGCGTTTTCTTGAGTCTGGCCGGCGAGTTCTGCTCACCACGACTACCCATATGTATCTCCCGGCATCACTACCTGTGGTGATTTGCCGCGAACCGCTGGCGCTGCCTGTCGAGGTTTGGCAGCGGCCGCTGCAGGCCTGTTACGCCTCATGGCTCGCCCCTGCGGGTAAGGTTCGTGGGTTTAGCCCGCAACAGCTTGATGCGCTGGTTGCCGCGGGGCGCGTGGATGTGGTGCTGGTAGAAGCTGACGGGGCTCACGGTTTCGCCTTAAAAGCGCCAGCTGAGCACGAACCTTGCATACCTCAATCCTGTTGCTGCGTTATTGCCGTCATGGGGGCCTGGAGGCTCGGGCAAAACGTTGGGCCAGCGACCGTTCATCGCTGGCCCCTTTTTTCCCGGATCACCGGCGCGGCGCCGGATACGACGCTGAGTTGGCCAATGCTGCATCGCTTAATTACGCATCCGCAGGGAGCATTTAAAGGTGTTCCGCCATCCAGTCGCCGGATCCTGCTGCTGAATCAGCTTTCTCAAAATGAGAATTTACCGGAGGAGGCGCTGTTGCAGCAGTGGGGGATTAACGCACTGTGGGCGGGAGCGGTACAGGAGCAACCCGCGATAACGCGACGACGAACAACAGAGTGACGCCCCGGCTTGGGCGCATAGCGGATATCCATTGAGGTTGTTATGAATATTTTCTCTGAAGCGGCAAAACTCGAAGCACAGAATCGCCCGTTTGCGCTGGCGCAGATTGTCGATAGCCGCGGCTCAACGCCGCGCCATTCGGCGCAGATGTTAATTCGTGAAGATGGTTCGATAGTCGGCACCATCGGCGGCGGCATGGTTGAGCGCAAAGTGATTGAACAGGCGCTGGAAGCGCTCAGCGAAAAAGCGTCGCGCATGTTTCATGGGCGGATGGCGCGCAGCGGCAGCGATGCGGTCGGCTCCGATTGCGGCGGGGCGATGTCGGTCTATATTAGCGTACATGGCCTGCGCCCGCGTCTGGTGCTGATCGGCGCCGGGCACGTGAACCGCGCGGTGGCGCAAAGCGCGGCGCTGCTCGGTTTTGAGGTGGCGGTGGCCGATATCTATCCAGAGAGTCTGAACCCCGACTATTTTCCGCCGACAACGCAGTTGCTGCATGCTGAAACCTTCAGTGAGGCGGTGGAAAATCTGGCGATCCGCGGCGATGACTTTGTGTTAATCGCCACCAATAACCAGGATCGTGAAGCGCTGGATAAACTGATTGAACGGCCGGTCGCCTGGCTTGGGCTGCTGGCCAGCCGCCGTAAAGTCCAGGTGTTTTTACGCCAGCTGCGGGAAAACGGCGTTGCCGCAGAACATATTGCCCGCCTGCATGCGCCGGTTGGCTATAACATTGGCGCCGAAACGCCGCATGAGATAGCGATTAGCATTCTGGCGGAAATCCTGCAGGTAAAAAATCGCGCGCCAGGCGGCTTGCTGATGGCGGCAGCCACGCCTGCGCAGCAGCAGTTGGTCGCTATTCGCGGCGCCGGCGATATCGCCAGCGGCGTGGCTCTGCGCCTGTGGCATGCCGGGTTCAAAGTGGTGATGCTGGAAGTGGCGAAGCCGACGGTTATCCGCCGTAGCGTCGCTTTTGCCCAGGCAGTCTTCGACGGTGAAATGACGGTAGAAGGGGTGATGGCGAAGCGGGTGTCATCCGCTCAGGAGGCCATCCGGGTAATTGAAAATGGCGTGATTCCGGTATTGGTGGATCCGCTGTGCGAATCGCTGACTGAACTGCGCCCTGTCTGCGTGGTGGATGCCATTCTGGCGAAAGAGAATTTTGGTACGCAACGAGAAATGGCGCCAGCGGTTATTGCGCTGGGTCCTGGTTTTTGCGCCGGCGTGGATTGCCATGCGGTGATTGAAACCAATCGCGGTCATTGGCTGGGGCAGGTGATTTACGATGGCAAAGCGCAGGAGAACACCGGGGTTCCAGGTAATATTCTTGGCCATACTTCCCGACGGGTGATCCGCGCGCCGGGGGCCGGGGTGATGCGCGCGAAGGTGGCGCTGGGTGATATTGTGAACGAAGGTGATATCATCGCCACCGTCGGCGAGGCCGAGATTATTGCGCCATTAAGCGGTATGGTGCGCGGTTTGCTCAGCGATGGGTTAGTGGTCGAGAGCGGCTTTAAAATTGGCGATATCGACCCGCGCGGCGCCAGCGCCGATTTTACCAGCGTCTCCGATAAGGCGCGCGCCATTGGCGGCGGGGTGCTTGAGGCGTTGATGACGCTGATGAATAAAAGAATAAAAGAGAAGAGTGAGTTATTGTCGGTGGCGTAGATAGCAGCACGAAGCCGGTGTTGATGGCCTCAAAATCCCCGGTGGCGCTACCGCTTACCGGGGCTACATTCGGTGCCTTTTTACCCTTCAATGACCGTACCGGTTTTTCCTTCAATCCCTTCTTTGGCTTTATTTAATACGGTAATGAGCGCTTTGCGACCCGGACGTGAACGGGCGAATGACGCGGCGGCCTCAACTTTCGGCAGCATTGACCCCTTAGCGAAGTGGCCTTCACGAATGAACTGCTCGGCATCGCTGAGCGACAGCTTATCCAGCCACTGCTCGTTGGGTTTGCCAAAGTTGATTGCCACTTTCTCGACCGCGGTCAGGATGATCAACATGTCGGCGTCGATCATCGCCGCCAGTTTAGCGCTGGCCCAGTCTTTATCAATTACCGCGCTGGCGCCGCGCAGATGATTGCCTTCGCGGATTACCGGGATCCCGCCGCCGCCCGCGGTGATCACCACGTGGCAGGCATCCATTAGCGCTTTGACCGTCTCTTTCTCAATAATATCAACCGGCTGCGGCGAGGCGACAACCCGGCGATAGCCGCGTCCGGCATCTTCTTTCATGATGTACCCCTGACGCGTCAGCTGTTCCGCTTCCTGTGCCGTGAAAAAAGAGCCGATAGGTTTGGTCGGATTTTTGAACGCCGGGTCGTTGGCGTCGACTTCCACCTGGGTGATGATTGTCGCCACCGGGATATGCATCGATCGCGACAGCAGCTCCTCGCGCAGGGCGTTTTGCAGGTCATAGCCGATATAACCCTGGCTTAGCGCCACACAGACCGACATGGGCAGCATCGGGGTATGGGCCTCGGTTTTGGCAGCGGCTTCGAAGGCAAGGTTAATCATCCCAACCTGCGGGCCGTTGCCGTGGGTCACGACCACCTGGTGGCCCTGAGCTATCAGGTCGACAATAGCCTGCGCGGTTTGTTTGACGGCCTGCATTTGCCCGGCCAGATCCTCGCCAAGCGCGTTACCGCCGAGGGCGAGTACAATTTTCTTACTCATGAATGCCTCACTTAAGATGTGGTTCCGCTGACCGGAAGGTGAGCGGTAGAAAAGGGATCGCGGCGTAAGAAGCGCCCTTGGCCAGCGCTGCCGGTAAAGGTGCCATTATCAAAAATGACCCGACCATGCGATAAGGTCTGGCGAATCGCGCCCTGGCAAATAAAGCCCTCCCAGGGTGAATAGTCGGCGTTGTCATGCAACATCTCATGGCGGATCGTGGTGGTGCGCTGCGGGTCGATAATGACGACATCGCCGTCTGCGCCGGGCGCTAATCGTCCTTTTTTCGGCCACAGGCCAAATAGCTTCGCGGGAGTGGCGCTGGTTAGCGCGACGAAACGCTGCGCTGAGATCCGCCCGGTCATGACGCCGTGGGAAAACATGAGCAACAGGCGGTTTTCCACCCCCGGTAGGCCGTTCGGACAGCGGCTGAAATCGCCGCCGGAGAGCTGCTGGCGTTGGGCCATCGAGAAAGCGCAGTGATCGGTCGCCACCACGTCGATCGAACCATCGGCGATACCACACCACAGCGCATCATTGTTGCTGGCGTTGCGCAGCGGCGGGCTTAACAGATATCCCAGCGCGTCTTCGCGTTCATAGCACCGGTCGTCAAGCAGCAGATATTGTGGACAGGTTTCAATCCACACCGGCTGGTGCCGCCGCTGGGCGAGACGCAGATAATCCAGCCCCAGGCCGTTGGAGAGATGAACGATATACAGCGGCGCGTTGTCGGCGAGCTGGGCGAGGTTGATCATTCGCGCGATAGCCTCCGCTTCACACTCCAGCGGGCGGCTAAGGGCGTGGTAGCGCGGCGCGGTTTTACCAGCCGCCAGAAATTCGGCCCGTTTACGGGCGATAGCGGCGTCGTTTTCCGGATGAACGGTGGTTAGTGCGCCGGCGCGGTGGAGATGGCGCATCGCCTGAAGCACTTCATCATCGTTCAACTTATACTGGTAGGTCAGGTAGAGCTTGAAGCTGCTAATCCCGGCTTCAACCATCATCGGGATTTCATCGAGGATGGCATGGTTGATATGCTGGATAACGCCGTGAAAACTGTAGTCGATCACCGCTTTGTAGGCGGCATAGCCGTGATAGGCCTCTAGCTGGTGACGAAGGCGGCAGCCGGCGGGGCCGAAGCCCATATGGTCGACGATAGTGGTGGTACCGCCGCAGGCGGCGGCGCGGGTGCCGGTGAAGAAATCATCGCAGCTGCGGGCGTGCCCGGTATCGATATTAAAATGAGTATGAACATCAATGCCGCCGGGCATGACATAGCAACCTGCGGCATCGATAGTCTGGCAAGGTTCGGTTGGGGTTATCCGTTCGGCGAGCTGGCTGACCAGGCCGTTTTCAATCAGCAGATCCTGTTTTGCCTGGCCGTCGGCGTTGACCACGATGCCGTTTTTAATCAGTACGCGCATAAAAACTCCAGACTCCCGCCGACGCGCGGCGGGAGGAATAACCGAACGAACTTACTCCGTTGCCAGCCAGCTCAGCGGGATTGCGGCGTACATCGCGGCGCAGGTCACCAGATGCTGTTTCCAGGTTTTTTCATTTGGCGCATGGGCTTCCGGCTCTTTACCCGGACCGAAACCGATAACCGGGATGCCGTGACGGCCCATGATGGAAACGCCGTTGGTGGAGAAGGTCCACTTGTCGACCACCGGCGCTTTACCGAACAGCCCTTCATAAGCGTTGCTGAGCGCGCGCACGGTGAAATGATCCTCTTCCACTTTCCAGGTCGGGAAGTAGCATTCCGTTGGATAAACCAGCCCGGTCCATGACGGACGCTCATAGTTGTACATTGAGACCACGGCGCCGGCCTTCTGCACGGCAGGCAGGGCGCGGATTTCATCCAGCGCGCCTTCCCAGGTTTCGCCCCAGGTCAGACGGCGGTCGATAGAGACCGCGCAGCTGTCGGCAACCGCGCAGCGGCTTGGCGAGGTGAAGAAAATTTCTGAAACGGTGAGGGTGCCTTTACCCAGGAACTCATCGTTGCCCAGGTTATGGGAGAGCTCCTGCAGCTCGTTAAGAATCGGCCCCATTTTGAAAATCGCATTATCGCCGCGCTCTGGCGCCGAGCCGTGGCAGCTGACCCCCTGGACATCGACACGAATCTCCATACGCCCGCGCTGGCCGCGATAGATTTGGCAATCTGTTGGCTCGGTACTGACCACGAATTCCGGGCGAATGCCGGACTGTTCGATGATGTACTGCCAGCACAGACCGTCGCAATCTTCCTCCTGAACGGTACCGGTCACCAGCAGGGTATATTCATCTTCCAGACCGAGATCTTTGATGATTTTTCCAGCGTAGACCATCGACGCCATCCCGCCTTCCTGGTCAGACGCGCCGCGCCCGCCGATCAGTTCTTCGGTTTCCATTCCCTGATAGGGGTCAAAGGTCCAGTTCTTGATGTTACCGATGCCAACGGTATCGATATGCGCGTCCATGGCGACCAGTCGCGGGCCGTGGCCGATATAGCCCAGCACGTTGCCCATCGGGTCGATCTCGACTTTATCGAAGCCGACTTTTTCCATCTCTTCTTTAATACGATGCACGACGCGTTTTTCGTCACAGCTTTCGCTGGGGATGGCGATCATATCGCGCAGGAAGCGGGTCATATCCTGCTGGTAGTGGTTTGCTTTTTCGACAATCAGTTTGAAAGGAATGTGCTTAGCCATGAATTAACTCTCCGGTCCTGGTTTCCCGCTTCGCGGGATGAATATGTTGAATAAGTTGAACGTTTATTGTGCTGCCGGCAGCTTGCCTTCCCAGACGACCTCGCGGTAATGCTGCACGTCGGTGTCGCCTTCAGTGCTGATGACCAGCACCACGGAGTGAGTATCAAGCCCCAGCTTGTTCATTAGCGCCTGGCGCTCGGGATGGAAGTGGACGGCGGCCAGCGTTCCGAGCCCGACGGCGCCGGATTCCCCGGAGATAACCCGGTGGTCATTGCCGACAGGATTACCGAGTACGCGCATACCGAGGGCGGCCACGGCATCCTGGCAGGAGATAAATTGGGTGGCGCAGTTGCGCAGGATTTCCCAGCCCAGCGGATTAGGTTCGCCGCAGGCCAGTCCTGCCATGATGGTGGCCATGTCGCCGCCGACGTTGACGATGTCGCCTTTTACCCCGGAGCGATAGATGCAGTCCGCCAGTTCAGGTTCCACAATCACCGAGTGCAAATCGCGGGCGCCGAAGACGTCGACCAGATAGCCGAGCACGCCGCCTGCCATCGCGCCGACACCGGCCTGCAGGAAGACGTGGGTAGGGCGAGCAATGCCCATCGCCGCCATCTGTTCTACCGCTTCATCGGCGAGGGTGGCGTAACCTTGCATAATCCAGGTCGGGATTTTGGTGTAACCTTCCCATGCGGTGTCCTGTACCACTTCCCAGCCGTTTTTCTGTGCGGTTTGCATGGTAAAACGCACGGTATCGTCGTAGTTCATATCAGTAACGATACATTCCGCGCCGAGGCGCAAAATGGCATCCACGCGTTCCTGCGCTGACCCTTTCGGCATATACACCACCGCGTTTTGCCCTAGCTGCTGGGCGGCCCAGGCGACGCCGCGCCCGTGGTTGCCATCGGTGGTCGTGGCGAAAGTCATCTTCTCTTTGATGGTGGATTTGAGGGTATCAAACGAGAAAGCGTTAATATCGAGATGGTATTTTTCGCACAACAGTTGAGCGATGGCGTAGGCGCCGCCGAGCATTTTGAAGGCGTTGAGGCCAAAGCGCTGGGATTCATCTTTTACCAGGATGTTCTTTACGCCGAACAGCGTCGCCAGTTCCTTCAGGGCATACAGCGGCGTCGGTTGGTAACCGGCGATTTTTTGATGAAAATGGCGCGCCTGTTGCGCCTGCTGACGAGAGAACAGCGGCGAAGTTTCACCGGTAAAGAAACGGTTGTCGGCAATATCCATTTTCAGCGAAAAAGCAGACATATTCTGTCCTTATCCTTCTTTGGAGTCGGGGAAGCCGGCCCGCAGACCGGCTCGCGAAGTTATTTGATGCGTTTTTGCGCGTCCTGTAGCAGTTGCTCCAACAACTGACCGGGTTTGGCATATTTGCGACAGAGGATCATGGCGGCGATGATGTATGGCTTCCAGCTGGCCTCTTTATAGGTGGCGATACGGTATTTCTCGAACACCGCTTCGGTGACTTCGCCCTCCTCGCAGGAGACGCCGGTAATATCCGCCGGCAGGCAGTGCATATACAGCGCGTCACCGTCTTTGGTGTGCTTCATCATCTCTTCGGTACAGTGCCAGTCCTTGTGATTGGCGTTCTGGGCGAGACAGGCTTTTTCCAGCGCTTTCAGCCCGTCATGATCGTTGGCGCGCAGTAGCTCGGTGCGCTGTTCCATCACTTTGTATGGCGCCCAGGATTTCGGGTAAACGATATCGGCGTCTTTAAAGGCTTCCGCCATATCGGTGACCTGACGGAAGCTGCCGCCGGAAGCCGCGGCGTTTTTCTTCGCCACTTCGATAACATCCGGGATCAGATCGTAGCCCTCAGGATGGGCGAGGGTGACGTCCATACCGAAGCGGGTCATCAGGCCGATAATCCCCTGCGGAACGGAAAGCGGTTTGCCGTAGCTTGGTGAGTAGGCCCAGGTCATGGCAATTTTTTTACCTTTCAGATTTTCCAGCGAGCCGAAGTGCTCACGCAGCCAGGCCAGGTCGGCCATCGCCTGCGTCGGATGGTCAATGTCGCACTGCAGGTTAATTAATGCCGGGCGCTGCGGCAGTACGCCCTGTTTGTGGCCGTCATCCAGCGCTTCGCCGACTTCACGCATATAGGCGTTGCCGGCGCCGAGATACATATCGTCGCGGATACCGATAGCGTCAGCGCAGAAGGAGATCATATTGGCGGTTTCACGTACCGTTTCACCGTGGGCGATCTGCGACTTGCCTTCGTCGAGGTCCTGCTGCGCCAGGCCGAGCAGGTTTAACGCCGAGGCATAAGAGAAGCGGGTGCGGGTCGAGTTATCGCGAAAGACCGAAATACCCAGTCCGCTGTTAAAAACTTTGGTCGCGATGTTTTCCGCCCGCAGCGTTTTCAACGCCGCGGCGACATCCAGTACCTGCTTCAGCTCGTCCGGCGATTGCTCCCACGTCAGCAAAAAGTCTTTTTCATGCAGGTTAGAGTTGAGCTTATTGATATCCTTGATCAGTTCGTTAACAGTTTTCATATTTCGATCCTGGTAGTGAATGACGGCTTATTGATTGCTGTGCAGTCGAAATGACATTGATGTAAGTGGCGACGGCCAGCGCTGTATTACCACTAACAATAAGCGTGCCAGTTATAATTGAGTCACGGTGGCTGGGCAGGAAAGCCGGAAATTATGCGAGGCGGGTCACGAAAAATGGCTTATAACGCTCACTTGATGGAAATGAAATTCATTTGCCAGTTGTTACGGCAAATTAAATTTGAGCCATCAGACAAGCGTAGATATCGATCTGCGACGATGAGTTTGTCACCAAAATGATAATTTTGACCTGCGGATTATCATATTGAGAGGAAAATGTGATACCTCTTCCATATTTTCTTTAAGCTGTAAAAAAGCGCAGGGTTGGCACCTTTTTTCAGGTCGGCCGGCGGTAGTATGATAAACGCAGAATAAAAAGAGTCGATCTTCAGCATTCTCTTTCGGCTACTGATATTAAAAGGTCAATTATGATTCCCTCCAATTCGCTATCCGTTTTAATGCAGATTCAGCCAACGATTCAACGTTTTGCCCGCATGCTCTCCAGCGTGTTACAACTCGAAGTCGAGATTGTCGACAATACGCTGTGCCGGGTCGCCGGTACCGGCGCCTACGGTAAATTCCTGGGGCGAAAATTAAATACAGATTCGCGACTTTTACGTTACATAATAGAAACAAAAAAAGAAAAGGTCGTAACTCATTCGCGTTTTGATCCCTTGTGTAAAGGTTGTACCAATAAAGAGAACTGTAAAGAGAAGGCATTTCTGGGTACCCCGGTGATTTATCAGGAACAGTGTGTCGGGGTTATTAGTCTGGTCGCCTTAACTCGCGAACAGCAGGAGCGCATTAATGACAACCTCCACGAGTTCTCAGATTATGTACGCCACGTTTCTTCAATATTCGTCTCCCGCCTGTTAGAAGACCAGGGTGGGGGAGACAATATGCTTAAAATGTTTTCCACCATGATTGAAAACATGGATCAAGGCGTGCTGGTGGTTAGCCAGGATCAAAAAATTAAATTTGCCAATCAGGCGGCGATGAAAATCCTTGGCGCGAATCACGGCAGTATGATTGGCAAAACTATTCATTTTCGTCCGCTGACTTTTGCGCAAAATTTTATTCGCGGCCATGTTCAGCACGTGATTTCATTTGATGATAAGAAAGAACTGATTATCGGTCAGCTGCACGCTATTCAGGATCAATGGCTGTTCTTAATGGCCTTCCACCAGTCGCATTCGTCAGCCGATCTGGCGCCACCGCAGGATGGCCCGCAGATTGAACAGATGGTTGGCGAATGTCGGCCAATGCGTCAGCTGAAAAAACTGATTACCCGCGTGGCGCCAAGCCCGTCGAGCGTGATGATCGTCGGTGAAAGTGGGACCGGCAAAGAGGTGGTCGCTCGCGCGGTGCATAAGCTGAGCGACCGACAGGCGAAGCCTTTTATCGCGATCAACTGCGCGGCCATCCCCGAGCAGCTACTGGAGAGCGAGCTCTTTGGCTATGTCAAAGGCGCATTTACCGGGGCCTCGGCCAACGGTAAGACCGGTCTGATTCAGGCGGCTAATCACGGCACGCTGTTTCTTGATGAAATCGGCGATATGCCATTAACCCTGCAGGCCAAGCTGCTGCGGGCGATTGAATCGCGCGAAATTCAGCCGGTGGGCGCCAGCCACCCTGTACCGGTCGATATCCGCATTATTTCGGCCACCAACCAGAACCTTGAGCAGTTCATTGCCGAAGGGAAATTCCGCGAGGATCTGTTCTATCGGCTTAATGTCATCCCACTGCGCCTGCCGCCGCTGCGCGAGCGTCAGGATGATATCGAATTGCTGATTCACTATTTCCTGCATCTGCACACCCGTCGGCTGGAGCTGGTCTATCCCGGCGTGTCCCCGGAAGTCATCGCCTTACTGAAGAACTACCGCTGGCCGGGCAATATTCGCGAGCTGAGTAACCTGATGGAGTATCTGGTTAACGTGGTTCCCTCCGGCGAGGTGATTGATCTTTCTCTGCTGCCGCCAAATCTTATCAGCAGCGGCAAAGTCACCGAGCGGGAAAGCACCCGGGCAGCGCCAGCCAGCGTTGCGAAAGAAGAAGAGGGGGGAACGGCGCTGGAGGAGATGGAAAAACAGATGATCCGCGACGCCCTGACGCGCTATAGCAATAAAAAGCAGGCCGCCGATGAGCTCGGGATCGGCATTGCGACGCTGTATCGCAAAATCAAAAAGTATGAGCTGGTCGGGGTTTGATAAGCCGTATCACTCTGAGAGCAACGTTTATCAAAATCGCCGATCGTTATTGATCTGGCAACGAAAATGCCCTTATACGCGGAAAAGAGAAAATCACTACCGCTGATTTTCTCTTTTTTTACGCCTTTGAACTTCATCTCGTTAGTCCTTATCCGCTCTGCTTGCTCGCTTCAGTCACCATTTTCTGTTCGTTTTTTCAGCGGCTGGCATTGTTCTTGCCTTTACCGTTTGCCATCGGCTGCTGCGATAGCCGGCAAACAAACATGATAAGGACAGGAACATGGTGCAGATAAATGAGAATCTCGCGACTCCGCCCGTTTCATCGTTGAGTCGTTTTTTTGCTAAGCCCCGCATTATTGCTAAACCTGGATTTAACCGCTGGCTGGTCCCACCCGCGGCGCTGGCGGTGCATTTGTGCATTGGTATGGCCTACGGCTTTTCCGTCTATTGGCTGCCAATGTCGCAGCTGATCGGCGGCAGCGCGCCGCTGCAGTGTCCGGTCGATATGTCATTCTGGCAGCAACTGGTTACCCGCCAGTGCGACTGGAAAATTTCCCTGCTCGGCTGGACCTATACGCTATTCTTCGTTTTTCTCGGCTGCTCCGCGGCGCTCTGGGGAAGCTGGCTGGAGAAGGTTGGCCCGCGTCTGGTGAGTTTTGTCGCCACCCTCTGCTGGTGCGGCGGCCTGCTGCTGGCGACCGCGGCAATCTATTTTCATCAGCTGTGGCTACTGTGGTTGGGCGCCGGCGTCATTGGCGGCATTGGCCTGGGGCTTGGCTATATCTCGCCGGTCTCAACGCTGTTGCGCTGGTTCCCTGATAAGCGAGGGATGGCCGCGGGAATGGCGATCATGGGCTTCGGCGGCGGGGCGCTGGTGGGGGCGCCGCTGGCGAATTGGCTGATCAATTTTTTCGCCGATGGTCAGGAAAGTGGGGTATGGCAAAGCATCCTGGCGCTGGCGGTGATTTATGCGCTGTTCATGCTCTGCGGCACTTTTGGTTACCGTCTGCCGCCAATGGGCTGGCATCCGCACGGCGCGAAGGCGCAGCAAGCCATCAGCAAACAGCCAACCATTCAGGTTCACGTCAGCGTCGCGTGGCGTACCCCGCAATTCTGGCTGCTGTGGCTGGTGCTGTGGCTCAACGTTACCGCCGGGATTGGCATTCTCGGCATGGCCTCGCCGATGCTGCAGGAGATTTTTGCCGGAAAGCTACTATCCCTGGATCTGGGCTGGCAGGAACTCAATGCAGAACAACTGAAGCGCATCGCGACAATGGCGGCGGGATTTACCGGCCTGCTCAGCCTGTTTAATATTCTGGGGCGCTTTTTCTGGGCTTCTGTTTCCGATATGTGCGGCAGGAAAGCCACCTTCGCGCTGATCTTCTTTCTGGGAACCCTCCTTTACGGCACACTGCCGTTGATTAACCACGGCGGCTACGTGGCGTTTTTTGTCTGTGCGCTCTGCGTGATTATCTCTATGTACGGCGGCGGTTTCGCGACCATCCCGGCATATCTTGCCGATGTATTTGGCTCACAAATGGTTGGCGCGATCCATGGTCGTCTGCTGACTGCCTGGTCGGCGGCCGGGATCAGCGGCCCGGTGCTGGTCAACTATTTGCGCGAGTACCAGCTGGCGCAAGGCGTGGAACCCGCGAGAATTTATGACATCACGCTGCTGGCGTTGACCGGGTTGCTTATCATCGGCTTTATTTGTAATCAGCTGGTTCGGCCGATTCCGCAGAAATATGCCATGACCGCGGAGCAACAGCAGCAGGCGAGGGGGCTGTATACTATCAATAAAGACGCGCAGCTGAGCTGGGAACCGACGCCCGCGCCGCTGCTGCTGACGCTAAGCTGGCTGGCCGTCGGTATACCTTTGCTGTGGGGAATGGGCACCACCTTGCAACAAGCGGTGAAGTTCTTTATGTAGACCCACAGAGGCAAGCACCCAACGGGCAGGTTGGGTGCTTATTGCACAGCTATTATCAATTACGATTCCCATTCTGCGCTTCGGTGATACACTAGCTAAATGTGATCTTTGTCATATCGTAATTACTACAGAGAAAAGAGACACTGCTATGCAACATATCATTGAGGGCTTCCTCAACTTCCAGAAAGAGATTTTCCCGCAACGCAAAGAGCTCTTCCGCAGCCTGGCGTCGAGCCAAAACCCAAAAGCGTTGTTCATCTCTTGTTCTGATAGCCGCCTGGTCCCGGAGCTGGTTACCCAGCAGGAGCCAGGGCAGCTGTTCGTTATTCGTAATGCCGGTAATATTGTTCCCTCTTTCGGGCCGGAGCCGGGCGGCGTGTCTGCAACTATTGAATATGCCGTTGTCGCCCTCGGTGTGACGGATATCGTTATTTGCGGTCACTCCAACTGCGGCGCGATGAAAGCCATCGCCACCTGCCAGTGTCTGGAACCAATGCCTGCCGTTTCCCACTGGTTACGCTACTCAGACGCGGCGAAAGCGGTGGTAGAGAAGAAAACCTGGGCCAGTGAAACCGATAAAGTGAACGGTATGGTGCAGGAAAACGTTATTGCCCAGTTGAACAACATTAAAACGCATCCATCGGTCGCGGTTGGCCTGCGTGATAAAACCCTGCGTCTGCACGGCTGGTTCTATGATATCGAAAGCGGCGATATTCGCGCGCTGGATAAAGACACCAAAACCTTCGTTTCACTGTCGGAAAACCCGGAAGTCTACTTCGAATAATATCCCCCCAGGGCAAGGAAGCCCTGTGCATCGTAATAAATCATTCATGAACCTATCTCATAGGTCTGTTCGTTTTTGCCTGGCTAATCAACCCCCTGCCAACTTTCTATAATCGTCTTCTCCTGTCGACACTTTCCGTTTGGAGAACAAACGATGCAAAACCCACTGAACGCGCGCCAACAGGCGCTGATCCCGGTTGCCGCCCTGGCCGCTGAAGGCAATATCGAGGAATTGGCCTCGGCGCTGGAGACCGCGCTGGATACCGGCCTGACGATAAATGAATTAAAAGAGACGCTGGTGCAGCTGTACGCCTACTGCGGCTTTCCGCGTAGCCTGAATGCGCTCTCCTGCCTGATGAGGGTGATAACCGAGCGCCAGGCGCGAGGCGTTATTGATAACGAGGGTGCGACAGCGGCCCCGTTACCGGAGAACTGGGATAGCCTGCAGGCCGGTAGCCGTAATCAGACACAACTGGTAGGGCAGACGGTCAGCGGGCCGCTATTTGATTTTGCGCCAGCCATCGACTGCTATCTGAAGGCGCATCTGTTTGGCGATATCTTCCAGCGTGACATCCTGGATTGGCCGACGCGCGAGCTGGCGACGATCTCAATGCTGGCCGCACTAACAGGCGTGGAAAGCCAGCTGAAGAGCCATTACGCGATTAGCCTGCACAACGGGCTGACGGCGCAGCAGCTGCGTGGATTTATTGACGTGCTGGAGACAAAAGTCAGCGCCGAAATAGCGGAAAAGGCCTCGGCGGTACTGGAGCAAGTGGCAGGTAGTTGAAGCATCGGTGGAGAGGACAACGACATTGTCGTAGCTGAAAAGCAGCGCGGCGCGCCAGAGATAAAGCCTGGCGCGTCACACTCGCACTATTATTTGCTCAGTTCCGCAGTCATATAGACGCGGTTATTGAACTGGGCGCTGGTAATCTTATAAGACGCGCCTTGCTCGGCAGCCTGGGCGGCAATTTTCGCTTCCGCACGGTCGAGGGTTGAAGCGGTTGCCGTCACGCTCTGGGCAAAAGCACCGAATGACATCAGGGACAGCACGGTAACTGCAGCAAAAGTTTTGATGGATTTCATGGTCATATTCCTTAAAGATTTTGTTTGGTGAGGAGCGCTGTTGCTCCGATGTGATAAGAATAGAACCAATGATGATTGTTTAAAATCGAAACAATTTGCCTATCTTGTTCAAAATCACTGATGTTGTGCTTGATAGCGTAGTGGATACTCCGCCAGTGGATGGGGCAGGTTCATATTGTGGCTGCCCTCAATCTCGGCAACGATGGTTTGATAACCGGCGATCCAGCGTTGCCCCTGAGCTTTGGCCTGCTGGTGTTGCAGATGGTTCATCATCATTTCCATAGACTGTCGGTCGCGCCAGTAGTAGTTGTTGATGATTCGGCCGCTGGCAGCATCATGATAGCTCTCCATACCGATAAATCCCTCCAGCGACTGGGTATAGCGCTCGATCTCGCCGTCCAGTTGATAAAAGTCATCGTCGTACTCTTTCTTCTCAAAGATAAAACTGGTTAAAAATAGTGACATTACCTGCTCCTGTGTCTGACTTTATAGGCTGATTAGCGTGGACTGGTGGCTCAAACCGGGCATCATCTGCTCCAGCCCCCCGGTAAGCATGCGGCCGGCCTCATGCAGCGCTTCGAGCGGCATCTCTGGCAGGCTTTCCAGAATAAACCACATCTGCGGGTCGCGAGCGCTCAGGCGGGTACGAACACCCTGTCGCCAGTTCCAGCGGCGGCAGGTCACGCCGCGATCGTCACGCCAAATGACCTCTCCCGGTTCCGGTGATTCAACGGCGGCTAAGCCTTCCTTCATCGTATCAAAGGGCTCAGAGCCGTCGGCGATGACCAGACGCGGCGCGCCGCAATAGGCGGCGATGTTCTCGCCGCCGACTGGAACGGCATACCGCAGGCTGACGGCATTGTAGAGGTCAACGACCGGGTCAATTGCCGGCATGTCGCCATCGCGAAGTACGCGTTTACGCAACGCCTCTGCGGAACAGGGCGTGCGTTTCGGTTTAGCGCCAAACGCTTTGAATACGGTAGACCATGCCGCGAGATGGTCCTCCGCCCATGCGGGATCTCCGGCTAATACCGCCTGACAGGCTGTCGCCAGTGCGGCTTCACCGATAGAAGCATCACGTAGCGGCGCAGCGTTGACGGTAATACTCAGCGCCCGGAACCCTGGGGCGATCGCGGCTAACTGTGGGCTAATTGACGGTAATGGGTGAGACATTGCATAATCCTGTAATGACTGATTTAGAGCATAATATCGACCGATGAACGATAAAGTCAATATAACGACCGATAACAGCAACGATCTAAGCCGCATTAATGAGGCGGTATCGCGGCGTATTAAGCAGTTTCGACGCGAAAAGAAGATCTCTCTCGACGAGCTTTCCCGTCGCGCCGGCGTCAGTAAAGGGATGCTGGTGGATATCGAAGGATGTAGGGCGAATCCCAGTATCGCGCTGTTGTGCAAAATCGCTGCGGCGATGGGGGTATCGGTGGCGGAGTTTGTCAACGTTGCCAGTGAGCCGATGGTTCATCTTATCGACCGTGATGCAATTCCGGTATTATGGCGCGGCGAGCAGGGCGGCAGTGCCAGGCTGCTGGCCGGTACCAGCGGACCGGATATGCTTGAACTCTGGCAGTGGCGGATGTTGCCTGGCGAATCGTTCCGTTCACCGGGGCATCCGGCCGACACCTACGAACTGCTATACGTGACCGAGGGAGAACTCACCCTGACGGTGAATAATGACCCATATCAGGTGGCTGAAGGGTGTTCTGCGGTAGCACGTACCGATGTGCCACATGAATATTGTAATTTCAGTCAGTTGCCCGTCGTCTTTACCATGACGGTGTATGAGAAAGGGCGCTGACGCGGACTCTGGCGTAATTCTGGCTTCACCACTACGCTGAATAATTCACGCCCTGGATAGATATAGCCTCCAGGGGAATACGGTGAGCCAGAGGAAACCTTATGAGTGAAGTCAAAATTGTTGCCACGCTAACTCCCCATCCTGAATATATCGATACCATCAGAGAGGCGGCATTAGCCATGGTGCCGCCGACGCACAGAGAAGCAGGGTGCCTGCAATATGACCTGCACGAAAGCCGGGAGATCCTTGATGTCAGACAGCTTTCCCGGCAAGGAAAGATCTCATTTGTGTTTATTGAGCGTTGGCGTTCGGAAGACGATCTGAAACAGCACGTTGCGATGCCCTATCATGACGATTTTCTGGCGATACTGGAGGGTAAACTGGAGAGTATTCAGGTGCAGCGGCTAATGGCGTTATAGATAAAAGCAAGAGGAAATAGGAGAAGTGCGCACCAAATCAATAATGATTGAAATGGTGCGTCCGAGTGGACTCGAACCACCGACCCCCACCATGTCAAGGTGGTGCTCTAACCAACTGAGCTACGGACGCAAATGGTGCGTTTAATTGGACTCGAACCAACGACCCCCACCATGTCAAGGTGGTGCTCTAACCAACTGAGCTATAAACGCAAATGGTGCGTTCAATTGGACTCGAACCAACGACCCCCACCATGTCAAGGTGGTGCTCTAACCAACTGAGCTATGAACGCAATGTTGTGGTGACAACGGGGACGCATATTAACGGCAGGGAGGCCGTGTGGCAAGAGGCAAACGTCACTTTTCTTGCAGAATAGACGCGTTTGCAGAACTTTTATCCATGTCGCCCATATTTTACTGATGATAAAGGATATTTCTTCAACAATCTCCTGCTCCGTTGCGTTTTTCTGCCCGGATTGGCAGGGGAGACGCTCACCGACTTTGTGCTAGAGTGTGCGGCAAATAAACGACGGAGCGCAGTAATGAAAGCAATTGGCATTTTTTGTGGTTCTTCTACCGGGGAAAACCCGATTTATCAGGTTTACGCGCAACAGGTTGGCAAGGCGCTGGCGCAAGCCGGGGTGGAGCTCGTATATGGCGGCGGTAAAGTAGGACTCATGGGCGCCGTGGCAGACGCCGCATTAGAACACGGCGGGCGGGTCATTGGCGTAATGCCGCGCGGGCTGGTGGAGCGTGAAATTGCGCATAGCGGATTAAGCGAGCTGCATGTCGTTGAGAATATGCATGAGCGCAAAAACAAAATGTCGCTGCTGGCTGACGGCTTCATAGCCATGCCGGGCGGAGCCGGAACGCTGGAAGAGATTTTTGAACAGTGGACCTGGGCGCAGCTTGGTATTCATGAAAAACCCTGCGCATTTCTGAACGTGAACGGCTATTACAATCCACTGCAGGCAATGGCGGAAAAAATGGCCGCCGAAGGGTTTATGCACCGCCGCTATGCTGAGATGCTGACTTTTAGCGATGATGTACAGGAGATTTTAACCGCATTCCATCGCTATACGCCGCCGCAGCGCAAATGGCTTGAGAAGTAGCGCTATTAAAGGGCAAACCGTTTTATCGGCTTGCCCTTTTTTTTAGCGTTTCTGGTTAGCGCGCGGCGCGCTGCAGGATCACGCTTGACGGCTGACGCTGCAGGAAGCGCATGCGCAGCATCATCATGATGGCAGCGGAGGTCAGGCCGATGATAAATCCGCACCAGAATCCCGCAGGCCCCATCCGCGGCACCACAATATCGGTCAGCGCCAGCAGATAACCGCTTGGCAGGCCTAGCACCCAGTAAGCGGTAAAGGTAATAAAGAAGATCGACCGGGTATCTTTATAACCGCGCAGAATACCGCTGCCGATCACCTGGATGGAGTCGGAAATCTGATAAATCGCCGCCAGCAGCATCAGCTGTGAGGCCAGTAACACGACCTCCGGGTTATCGTTGTACAGCAGGGCAATCTGCTTACGCATCAGGATCGTGAAAATCGCGGTGATCATCGCCATGCAGACGCCCACGCCGACGCCGGTACGCGCTGAAGTCTGGGCATCCAGCGTCGAGCCCTGGCCGAGGCGAAAGCCAACGCGGATGGTCACCGCCGCCGCCAGTGAGAGTGGCAGAACGAACATCAGCGAACTGAAGTTAAGGGCGATTTGATGCCCTGCGACATCGATAATCCCCAATGGCGAAACCAGCAGTGCCACAACCGCGAACAGCGTGACTTCAAAAAACAGCGCCAGCGCGATTGGCAACCCCAGCTGTACCAGCCGTTTTAATACCGAAAAATCAGGTTTACTGAAACGCTCAGCGCAGCGGATATCGCGCATTGAGCGCGCGCGGCGCACCCAGGCCAGCATGCTGGCAAACATGACCCAGTAGACCGAGGCGGTCGCGACGCCGCAGCCGATGCCGCCAAGTTCCGGCATACCGAAATGACCATAGATAAAAATGTAGTTCACTGGAATGTTGACCAGCAGGCCGATAAACCCCATCACCATTCCGGGCTTGGTTTTTGCCAGCCCTTCGCACTGGTTACGTGCGACCTGGAAGAACAGATAGCCCGGCGCACCCCATAGCAGAGCACGCAGATACCCCACCGCTTTGTCGGCAAGCTGTGGGTCGATGTTGTGCATCGAGCTGATGATATAGCCTGCGTTCCACAGCACCACCATTACCAGTACGGAGACAAAGCCCGCCAGCCAAAAACCCTGGCGTACCTGCTGGGCGATGCGATCGCGGCGACCGGAACCATTAAGTTGGGCGATAACCGGCGTTAACGCCAGCAGCAGACCGTGGCCAAACAGGATGGCAGGTAGCCAGATCGAGGTGCCGATAGCCACGGCGGCCATATCGGTTGCGCTATAGCCGCCGGCCATCACCGTATCGACAAAACCCATCGCCGTCTGGGCGACCTGCGCCAGAATGACCGGGATAGCCAATGCTAATAACTGACGCGCTTCTATAAAGTACTTCTGCACGTGAACACCTTTATATTGTTGTTATTTTGAGACTAAAAAAGCCGCCTTAAATGGCAGCAAGAAGAAAATACAGGAGGAATTTCCAGTCTATTGTAGCGAGGATTAGCCATTAAGCCAGTGAAAAAATGGTGGGGGCACGATGCGCGCTGGCAACCTGTTTGGTCAACTGTTATTGTTCCGCGTATATATAACGGTAATGATACCGTCACGATTCTCAACAGGAGCAAAGTATGTTTACTGGTATTGTACAGGGGACTGCGAAAGTGGTGTCCATCGATGAGAAACCGAATTTCCGCACCCACGTGGTGGAGCTGCCGGCGCATATGCTCGACGGCCTGGAGACCGGTGCTTCGGTGGCGCACAATGGCTGTTGCCTGACCGTTACCGAAATTGACGGCCCGCGAATCAGCTTTGATTTGATGAAAGAGACGCTGCGTATCACTAATCTTGGCGCTATCCATGAAGGTGATATGGTCAACGTTGAGCGAGCGGCGAAATTCAGTGATGAAATTGGCGGTCATTTGATGTCGGGCCATATTATGACCACCGCCGAGGTCGTTAAAATCCTCACCTCGGAAAATAATCGCCAGATTTGGTTTAAGGTGCAGGACCCGGCGTTGATGAAATATATCCTGTATAAAGGGTTCATTGGCGTCGACGGTATTAGCCTGACGGTTGGTGAAGTGACCCCGACTCGTTTCTGCGTGCACCTGATTCCGGAAACGCTGCAGCGCACGACGCTTGGCGTGAAAAAACTCGGCGATAAAGTGAATATCGAAATCGATCCGCAGACTCAGGCGGTGGTGGATACCGTGGAGCGCGTGCTGGCGGCAAAAGAAGCGGCGCAAAAAACCGCCGAGGAATAATTAAAAAAGCCCCCGTAGAAGCGTATTTCTGCGGGGGCTTTTTTGCGAGTCTAGCGGGCTACGCGCAGGCCGTGTTCAACACCGCGCGAGAAGACGACCTGCCAGAGCTGAATATCGCGGGCGCGGAAGGCACCGGCGCAGGCATTCAGATAATAGGTAAACATGCGTTTGAAACGGTCTGAATAGTTATCGGCAATATCCGGCCAACTGGCAAGAAAACGCTCGTACCAGGCCATCAAAGTGGTGTCGTAATCGGCGCCAAAGTTATGCCAATCTTCCATCACAAAATGCTTCTCGCTGGCATCGGCAATATGGCGTACCGACGGCAGGCAACCGTTAGGGAAGATATATTTATTAATCCACGGGTCGACGTTGTGATCGGTAATTTTTGAGCCGATGGTGTGCAGCAGAAAACGACCGTTTGGTTTTAAATTGCGATCGACAACTTCAAAATAAGTGGCGTAATTTTTAGGCCCCACGTGCTCGAACATCCCGACGGAGACGATACGGTCAAAACTCTCATGGAGATCGCGATAGTCCTGCAGCAGAATATTGACATCTAATCCTGCGCAGCGCTCCTGCGCCATTTTTTGTTGTTCGGCCGAAATAGTCACGCCCGTCACGCTGACGTTATAGTTTTTGGCCATGTAATAGGCCAGCCCGCCCCAACCGCAACCGATATCCAGCACTTTCATTCCCGGCTCAAGCTGCAGTTTGCGACAAATAAGATCTAATTTATCCTGCTGCGCCTGCTCCAGATTTTCGGCCTCTTTCCAGTATCCGCAGGAATATTGCATATAGGGATCGAGCATGCGGTGGAAAAGGTCGTTGCCTAAATCGTAGTGTTCTTTACCCACAATCCAGGCGCGTTTTTTACTTTGCAGATTGAACAGGCGAGCGCCAGCAATACGTAGCGTATCTTTGAAATGGTGGGGGAGTTGCTTATCCAGCCCGGCGCGCAATACCTTGTGAAAGAATATATCCAGGCGTTCGCATTCCCACCAGCCGTCCATATAGCTTTCGCCTAATCCGAGAGACCCTTCCTGTAACACACGTTTAAAAAAGAGCGGGTTTTTTACCCGGATATCGGAGGGTGCGGAACCATTGATTTCAATTCCGGCACGGCCCAATAATTCAGCTGCAATCCGGTACCAATCATCGTTTGGTACACTTACTTCTTCTATACACGATGAACTCATAGCTTCTCCATCACGCCCAAGTGATCAGAACCTTAAAACAGCGTAGACGCTTTTTTGGCTTTGTGAGAAATCTCACGAAAAAATCGTGAGGGTGCTATCCGACGTAGAACAGAGGAAGGGAGATAACCCTTGCCGAAAGGCCTTCCATGGTGAAACGGGCTGCTTCCTGCCCCCGTTAATATCTAAAAAACTTTCTATTTATGTGATGCCGGATCCAGTATAGGCCGCTAAAAACCGCCTTTCAATAAAAATATATTAGCAGGCTAATGACTGGTCCGGGATTTCCTTTAAAAAATCATCAAGCGTGAGAGGATTCGTTCACTAACTGCACGCGTCGTTGCTGCATCCAGAAACCGATGCCTGCCAGGACGATGGAAATCAACATCACGCTGGTGGTGGTCAGAAGCGGAGTGGCGATAAGGCTTGATACCAGCAGGCTTGCCAGGAAGCACAGGCCAAGCTGCAGCGTATTCTGCAGGGCGGCGGCGCGGCCGGTCGCTTGTGGAAAAGGTTTCAGCGCCTGGGCGACGACGATAGGGTAAATGCCGCCATTTACAATCGCCATGATGCAAAACGGAATCATTAGCGCAACCAGCGACGGATGAGCCTGCATTCCGGCAAGCCAGGTCGCCGCCACGCTCAGCGCAAAAACAACCAGCAGCCAGGGCAGCATCTGATGACCCTGCCATTTTTGCAGCGCCGCGCGGCAGCCGTAACCGCCGATCAGGAAGGCGATAGTTTGCGGCACGTAGCTGAGACCAATCACCGTTGGGCCATAACCCATTTCATGAAGGATAAACGGCGAGCCGGTGAGCCAGGCGAAGAAGCTGGCGGAACACGCCGCATAAATGAGCACGTTACCGCTATATTCACGTGAACGCAGCAGGGCCATAAAGGTGAGTTTTTGCGGCGTTTCGCCAGCAGGTTTGACCACCGCCTTCAGACGAAAAGCCGGCAGCATCAACAGTAAGGTGATAGCGAACAGGGTGGCGAAAATAGCCTGCCATTCCAGATGAACTAACAGCCAGCTGCCGAGTAACGGCGCCAGCGCCGGAGAGAGCCCGACCAGCGGCATGATCGTCGCGAAAATGCGGTTGGTGCGCTGGGCTGGATAGTAGTCGGTCACCATCGCCTGCCAGGTCACCGCGGCGGCGCATACGCCAATCGCCTGGACAAAACGCAGTACCAGCATCAGCGTCGCGTCGCGTACCCACAGCATCCCAAGACAGCCAAGAGCGAAGATAGCCAGCCCGGCGAGCAGAATCGGTTTTCGGCCATAGCGGTCCGACAACGGCCCCCAGAACAGCTGGCCGAGCGCGAAGCCCGCGAGGAATAAGCTCAGGCTGGCGCTAACCGATGCGGCAGAGGTGTTGAGGTCTTGCTGAATGGCGGCAAAAGCCGGTAGATACATGTCGGTGGCCAGAAAGCCAAGCACGCTCAGGCCGCCCAGCCACACTAAAAATCCTTTCCCAGGTTGTTGCATAACGTTCTCTTTCTACTGATGCAGGTACGATGCCGCAGAGTGTAGGGAGTGTAATCCGCCTTGTGAAACGCTATTATTTGTCACATGCATTCAAAAATTTTGCAGGCAGAATATGTGGTCTGAATATTCCTTAGAAGTGGTTGATGCTGTAGCGCGTAACGGAAGTTTCAGCGCCGCGGCGCAGGAGCTACACCGCGTTCCTTCGGCGGTGAGCTATACGGTGCGACAACTGGAGGAGTGGCTGGCGGTTCCGCTTTTTGAACGTCGCCATCGTGATGTTGAACTAACCCCCGCTGGGCACTGGTTTTTGCAGGAAGGGCGTTCTGTTATCAAAAAAATGCAGATCACCCGCCAGCAGTGCCAGCAGATTGCTAACGGCTGGCGTGGCCAGTTGTCCATTGCGGTGGACGATATCGTTAAACCCGCGCGTATGCGCCAGATGATCGTTGATTTTTATCGCCATTTTAGCGATGTCGAACTGATCGTTTTTCAGGAAGTTTTCAACGGCGTCTGGGATGCGTTAGCCGATGGGCGGGTAGAATTAGCTATCGGCGCGACGCGTTCGATTCCGGTGGGCGGGCGTTACGCTTTCCGCGATATGGGGATGCTGAACTGGCACTGTGTCGTTGCCAGTAGCCATCCGCTGGCGCAGATGGATGGGCCGCTCAGCGATGATGTGTTGCGCAACTGGCCGTCCCTGGTGCGCGAAGATACCTCGCGCTCGTTGCCGAAGCGCACAACCTGGCTGCTGGATAACCAGAAGCGGGTGGTGGTGCCGGACTGGGAATCTTCAGCCACCTGTCTTTCTGCGGGATTATGTGTCGGGATGGTGCCTGGCCATTTCGCCCGCCCGCATATCGATAGCGGGGAGTGGACGGCCTTGACGTTGGAAAACCCATTCCCGGATGCTGCCTGCTGCCTGACCTGGCAACAAAGCGATGCTTCACCCGCTTTAAGCTGGCTGCTTGACTATCTTGGCGACAGCGAAACGTTGAATCGGGAGTGGTTGCGGGCGCCGGAATAACCGGCGCCGGAGGAGGGCGTTAGCGGCGATAATCGACGAACGGACCGTCGGCTACCGAGCGGCGCTCGATAAGACGTGGATGCACCTCGATGGACTGCGACTCTTCACGTTTATTAACGATACGATCGAGCAGCATATTGAATGCCGCTTCCCCGAGCGAGTCCTTCGGCTGGTGAATGGTGGTCAGCGCCGGGCTGAAGTAGCGGGCGTTACGCACGTTATCATACCCGATCAGCGAAATGTCCTGCGGCACGCGCAGGCCCATTTCGTCGGCGGCGCAGATAGCGCCCATCGCCATGATGTCGCCGCCGCAGAACACGGCGGTTGGGCGATGCTGCTGATTAAGGATCTGCTGCATGGCGCGGTAGCCGGATTCCGGTTCAAAGTCGCCCTGCACAATCCAGTTTTCCGGCACATTGATATGCGCTTCTTTCATTGCCTGCATGAAGCCTGCCAGGCGTCCGGCGCCGGTGTTGCGTTCAAGCGGGCCCGGAATAACGCCAATTTCGCGATGGCCGCGTTCAATCAGGTAACGGCCGGCGATATAGCCGCCTTCAAAGGCATTATCAATAACCGAGTCGGTAAAGTCCGCCTTGGCTTCGCCCCAGTCCATCACCACCATCGGAATATGACGATACTCTTCCAGCATGCTGAGTACGGACTCCGGGTACTCGGAACACATCACCAGCAGGCCGTCGACGCGCTTTTGCGCCATCATAGACAAGTAGGCGCGCTGTTTTTCCGGATCGTTCCAGGCGTTGCCCAGAATCAGGGTATAGCCTTTCTGGAAGCAGCTCTTTTCTACGGATTCGATAATTTCAGCGAAATAGGCCGCTTCGCTGCTGGTGGCCAGCAAACCGATCGATTTAGTGTGATTGACTTTCAGGCTGCGAGCCACGGCGCTTGGCGAATAGTGGAGTTCTTTAATTGCCGCCCACACCGCATTGCGCGTCTCTTCCGCCACGAAACGGGTTTTGTTAATCACATGTGATACAGTTGTAGTGGAAACGTTTGCGCGTTTCGCTACATCTTTAATAGTTGCCATTACTTCTCACTCCAGACCTTGACCTGATCGTCTGATTATCGATACGTAAACGTTTGCCTATACACACCCTGTATACAATGCTCAACATTGCAACACCTGGGAAAACGACACAGAACGACAGGAAGGGGTCAATGGCCGATACGCTTTCAAATTAGCGTGGGATTTTGTCCTATCTCGAAGCAAAGGGGAAGAGCAAAAATGTGCATCACTCTAAATCCGGGAAGATTTTTGCATATTTTTGTGCAAAAATGAGCAAGCTCACTTTCTATGTGGGGATAATCAGGGGAGAAAATTGATGGACACAAATTTAAAGTTTTCGCTGACAACGACGGTTATTGTTTTGGGTCTGATCGTCGCCGCCGCGTTGACCGCGGTACTGCACTGATTCCAGCAGGGAGGGGGCTTCCCCTCCCATCCCGCCATTATTAGCAAATCTGCAAAAATCTTTTGTCATTTCGTTTACTTCTGTTTTTCTGTGATTGATGTCATGCTTTTGGCTTCTGATGTAATGCCGAGTCCTGAATCGGCCTGATGGAGTCTCTGAATGAAAATCAACTTTCCCTTACTCGCGTTGGCGATCGGTGCCTTTGGTATCGGTACCACCGAGTTTTCCCCGATGGGATTACTGCCGGTTATCGCCAAAGGCGTAGATGTTTCTATTCCGGCCGCGGGGATGCTGATTAGCGCCTATGCCATTGGCGTGATGGTCGGCGCGCCGTTAATGACGTTACTGCTGTCGCATCGCGCTCGCCGCAATGCATTGATCTTCCTGATGGGGATCTTCACCCTCGGCAACGTGCTCTCTTCAATTGCGCCGGATTACACGACGCTACTGCTGTCGCGTATTATCACCAGCCTCAATCATGGCGCGTTCTTCGGCCTCGGCTCGGTCGTTGCCGCAAGTGTGGTGCCAAAACACAAACAGGCCAGTGCGGTCGCGACCATGTTTATGGGGCTGACCATTGCCAATATCGGCGGCGTACCGGCGGCTACCTGGCTTGGCGAAACCATCGGCTGGCGAATGTCTTTCCTCGCCACGGCGGGTCTGGGATTAATTGCGATGGTCAGCCTGTGGTTCTCCCTGCCGAAGGGTAGCGCCGGCGAGCGTCCGAACGTGAAGCGCGAGCTGTCGGTGTTGATGCGTCCTCAGGTACTCTCCGCGCTGTTGACCACCGTGCTGGGCGCCGGGGCGATGTTCACGCTGTATACCTATATTTCTCCGGTACTGCATACCATTACCAATGCTTCACCGCTGTTTGTTACCGCCATGCTGGTATTAATCGGCGTTGGTTTCTCACTTGGCAACTATCTGGGCGGTAAATTTGCCGACCGTTCAGTCTCCGGAACGTTGAAAGGGTTCCTGTTGTTACTGATTGCCATCATGTTGGCCATTCCGCTGCTGGCGCAATCGCAGTTGGGTGCTGCCGTCAGCATGGTCGTGTGGGGCGCGGCAACCTTCGCGGTGGTTCCGCCGCTGCAGATGCGCGTAATGCGCGTGGCGCACGAAGCGCCGGGTCTGTCATCGTCGGTGAATATTGGCGCTTTTAACCTCGGTAACGCGTTGGGTGCGGCGGCGGGCGGCGCGGTGATTTCCGGCGGTCTCGGTTATGCTTTTGTGCCGGTGATGGGGGCGATTATTGCCGGGCTGGCGTTGGCAGTAGTGCTGTTTGGCGGGCGTTCTCAACCAGAAGAAGCGTTAGCGAATCACTAAGTTGTACTAAGAAAAAACCGCAGCGGGGCAAGCCTGCTGCGGTTTTGTTTTATGCTGCCAGGTTGGCGGCAACAAATTTCCAGTTTACCAGCGCCCAGAAGTGTTCCAGATAATTAGGACGGGCATTGCGGTAGTCGATGTAGTAGGCGTGTTCCCAGACATCAACGGTCAGCAGCGGCGTTGCATCGGTAGTCAGCGGAGTGCCGGCGTTGCTGGTGGAGACGATAGCCAGGCTGCCGTCTGCGTTTTTAACAAGCCAGGTCCAGCCTGCGCCGAAGTTTTTCGCCGCGGCATCGGTGAATTTCGCTTTAAAATCAGCGAAGCTACCGAAAGATTTGCTAATCGCTGCGGCCAGCTCTCCTTCCGGCTCACCGCCGGCGTTCGGCGCCAGGCAGTTCCAGTAGAAAGTGTGGTTCCAGACCTGCGCTGCGTTATTGAAGACGCCACCTTCAGAAGAGCGAACGATCTCTTCCAGAGATTTGCCTTCAAAAGCGGTGCCTTTGATCAGGTTGTTGAGGTTGGTCACATAGGCCTGGTGATGCTTACCGTAATGGTATTCCAGGGTTTCTGCGGAAATGTGCGGCGCCAGGGCGTCTTTTGCATATGGTAATGCAGGTAATTCGAACGACATTGCTACTCTCCTTATAACTTTTTGTTTTTTCTCACATTAATTAGGTGAAAGTTCACCTGAATACAGTATTTACTGTGTAACGCTGTCGCGAGTGTTACATGTTATTGTGTTGAGAATGTTAACATTTGCTGAAGTCAGTTAAAAGACTTACAACAACAAAGGTTATTCATTGCTAACGCGACTGATTAAGCCTTCGCCAGTCTGGCGCATGACGAGCGATATGATTCGCAAAGTCCCCATCGACGCTCCTGCATACGACTAAAACGCTGCATATCCTCACCGCTTGTTATCTTTTTAAAATGCGATAAATCATTAGCTTGTTAGCATTATGCGTAATAGGAATGACTTTCATGCCCAATAATCATTGGGATCTATTTTAATTGTATGACAAATATAATTGTCTCTGCAGGCAACGGACCTCGGAGTAAGAAATCGTTATTGAACAAGCATAAAGCTCATAATTGATGGATGAAAAGAGATGGCGCACAAACATGAAATGGTCAGCGGACATATTATCCCGATCGTCATAGATATTATCGAATGGATCGAAGACAACATTTTTACCGCGCTCCCCGTTACCGCGATCTCGAGGAAATCGGGTTATTCGCACTGGTACTTTCAGCGCCAGTTTGCGCTGATTACCGGTTATACGCTGGGAACGTATGTTAGCCGACGCAAAATGACTATTGCCGCCGGCATTCTCAAACAGACGAAGGATTCGGCGTTGAGTATCTCATTGCTGCTCGGTTTTGAAGGCCAGGCGACATTCTGCCGTACTTTCCGTCGTCATTTTGGTATGTCGCCGACCAGTTATCGCCGCCACCCCACGCAACTGGAGGAGCGAATGCAGTATCCGCTGAATCTGGAAGAGGGGGGGGATGTACAGAAGAGCGGTTTGCCGGCGCAGCGGCAAACCGAGGCCAGCGTCTCTTAACGAATGGTTTTTGGCGTCATTACGCGGCGCGCGCCGACGTAGTGGCGAACCCAATAATCTTCGCTTAAGGAGGTTATCTGAATATCACGACCGGTACGCGGCGACTGGATAAACTTACCGTTTCCAACGTAAACGCCTACGTGGTCGGCGGTGCCACGTCCACGGGTACGGAAGAAGACCAGGTCGCCGCTTTGCAGTTCATCGCGGTCAACCGGCCGGGCATCGCGCAGGTGGTACATTTCGTTAGCGGTGCGCGGAATATGAATTTTTACCAGATCTTTATAGGCGTAATAAACCAGCCCGCTGCAGTCGAAACCGGTACGCGGTGAGGAGCCTCCCCAGCGATAAGGCTTGCCCAGCTGATCCATGAGTTTATTCATTGCGGTACTTTGCGCTTTTTGCACGCGGGCTTTGTGTGCGTCGGCAATCGTCAGATTCGGCTCGTCGACAACGGGCTTACAGCGTTTTTTGTAGCCTTTACGCACTACGCATTTGCTTTTCACGTTGTTCAACGCCAGCGTCGATGCTTCGCCGGATTTTACCGTTTTCGCACACTGTTTTTTATAACCTTTGCGCAACACGCATTTTTTGGTGGCGCCGGCGGCTTGACGATTAAGCGCGGTTTGGCTTGCTGCGGTAGTGCGGGTAGGGAGCTTAGAGCTGGAGGTTTTTTTACGGGTAGTTTTAGCGGTGGATTTGGATTTATTCTGTGCCGCTTTCTTCTTACGCTCGGCGGTGGAGCCTTTTGCCGGATGCGCCTTCGGCGTAGCCGAAGCGTGCGTATGCCCTGAAGCATGCGCCAATGGCGTAAGCGAGATAGATGTAAACAGTAATGCACAGAGCGATATCGCGATTTTATTGAGCCGCGCCACTGAGCAATCCCCTGATTAAATTACAGACATATACTAATGCCTGACGGTGAATGACAAACCGGAATGATTCTAAAGCATAAAAAGCCAGAAAGTTAATACTCTTTTGTATCTAAAATGTCGTTTGGTTAACGATTGCAAAAAAATAAGTCAGAGAATCGCCGCTGCGTACAAAAAATGCGCAACCCGCCCCGCACTGACGTCACAAAGTGATATTTTTAAGGCAACTTCAGACGACAGAAGATAAAATGTGGCGAGTGAAAAAAATGTTATTATCGGTCCTGCGTCCAGGACGCTACAATGACAAATTACTGCCGTAAAGATGTTTAAGGAAGCACGACAATGAGCACCACTTTAGAAACAATCCAACGTCAAATCGCTGAAAACCCGATCCTGCTGTATATGAAAGGTTCTCCGAAGCTGCCGAGCTGCGGTTTCTCCGCTCAGGCAGTACAGGCGCTTTCCGCTTGCGGCGAACGTTTTGCCTACGTGGACATCCTGCAGAATCCGGATATCCGCGCTGAATTACCGAAATACGCTAACTGGCCGACCTTCCCGCAGCTGTGGGTTGACGGCGAACTGGTTGGCGGTTGCGACATCATCATCGAAATGTATCAGCGCGGCGAACTGCAGCAGCTGATCAAAGAAACGGCAGCCAAGCACAGCGCTGACGAGCCGAAAGCAGAGTAATTCTTTGCAGCAAAGAAAAAGCGACTTCCCCGGAAGTCGCTTTTTTTATCGCTTATGCTTCAAGCGCAGGTAAGGGCCAACCGCCAAGGCGCTTCCAGCGGTTGACGATTTCGCAGAATAGCTGGGCGGTTTGCTCGGTATCATACAACGCAGAATGAGCCTTGCTGCCATCAAACTCCATTCCCGCGGCAATGCAGGCTTTAGACAATACCGTTTGCCCTAAGGCCAACCCGCTCAGCGCGGCGGTATCGAAGGTCACGAAAGGATGGAACGGGTTGCGTTTCAACCCGGCGCGCTCGGCGGCGGCCATCGTAAAGCTATGATCGAAAGTCGCATTATGCGCCACCATAATCGCGCGGCTACAATCGCTCTCTTTCATCCCTTTGCGGACCATTTTAAAAATGGCGTGCAGCGCATCGTATTCGCTTATCGCGCCGCGCTCAGGATCGTTTGGGTTAATTCCATTGAAAGCCAGCGCTTCCGGCTGCAGGTTGGCCCCTTCGAAGGGAGCCACGTGAAAATGCAGCGTTTCGTCCGGCATCAGCCAGCCCTGCTCATCCATCTTCAACGTAATAGCGGCGATCTCCAGCAGGGCGTCGGTTTTGGCATTAAACCCGGCGGTCTCAACATCAATCACCACTGGGTAAAAACCGCGAAAACGGCCGCACAGACCATTAAGTTGAGCGTTCTCGGACATCAGATTCTCTTAGCTGGAAAAAAGTAGCGCGCATTATGGCAAATTTTGCCGCGGCTTGCAGCAGGTAGGGATAAAACATCGGGCGCGAACGCGCCCGAATTAGCTTAGTTGCCGAGACCTTTTCCGGCATCTTTCTCTTCGATCAGCTCAATTTTGTAGCCGTCCGGATCTTCAACAAAGGCGATAACCGTGCTGCCGCCTTTCACCGGGCCGGCCTCGCGAGTGACGTTGCCGCCGTTCTGGCGAATACGTTCGCAGGCTTGCGCCGCGTTGTCGACGCTCAGCGCAATATGGCCATAGGCGGTACCGAGCTCGTAGCTATCCACGCCCCAGTTATAGGTCAGTTCGATAACCGCGGTATCGCTCTCTTCGCCGTAGCCGACGAAAGCCAGCGAGTATTTATATTCAGGGTTTTCGCTGGTACGCAGCAGCTTCATGCCCAGCACGTTGGTATAAAACTCGATAGAACGTTGCAGGTCGCCAACGCGCAGCATGGTGTGAAGTAAGCGCATAATTTCCCCTATGCAGTTTGTTTTGATACATCAGAGTCTTGAGTATAGCGGCGTTGGTACGCCGCTATCAATGGAGGGATTACAGGGTTGGATAATCGGTATAACCTTCCGCGCCGCCGCCGTAGAAGCTTTCCGGGCGCTGCGGGTTTAGCGCCGCTTTCTTCTGCAGACGGGCCACCAGATCCGGGTTGGCGATGTAATCGCGGCCAAAGGCCACGGCATCGATCAGCCCTTTATTAATAAGGTCGTTGGCTTTCTCCACCGTATAGGCGCCAGCGCCGATAATCGCGCCAGGGAAACGATCGCGGACTTTCTGACGGAATTCGTCGCTATACGGCTGGCCGCCGGCCCAGTCTGGTTCGGACATGTGCAGATAAGCGATACCGCGTTTTGCCAGTTGCTCAATAAGATAGAGCGCATCGGCTTCTTCGTTCGGGCCGTTATCGACGTTCTGGAAACTACCGATTGGCGACACGCGGATACCGATACGGTCGGCGCTCCACTCTTTGCTGACGGCATCGACCACTTCGAGCACCAGGCGGGCGCGGTTCTCAACGCTGCCGCCGTACTGGTCGGTACGCTGGTTAGAAGAAGGCGACAGGAACTGGTGCAGCAGATAACCGTGCGCGGAGTGCAGCTCTACCAGATCGAATCCGACATCACGGGCATTGCCTACCGCCTGACGGAAATCATCAACGATGCCTGGGATTTCGTCCGTTTCCAGCGCGCGCGGCATTGACGTATCAACGCGAATCGCATGGCCGTTTTCATCACGCAGCGAAGTACGCGTGCCTGCGCTCAGTGCCGATGGCGCGACCGGCGCTGCGCCGCCCGGTTGCAGGCTGTTATGGGAAATCCGCCCGGTGTGCCACAGTTGCACGGCGATATGACCGTTTTCAGCATGAACGCCAGCGGTGATTTTTTGCCATGCGGCCATTTGCTCTGCGCTATGCAGGCCCGGCGCGCCGGCATAACCTTTCGCCTGGGCGGAAATTTGCGTCGCTTCGGTGATAATCAGGCCGGAGCTGGCGCGCTGACGATAGTACTCAGCCATCAGCGGAGTAGGGATGTCGCCAGGTTCGATGCTGCGCAGACGGGTCAGCGGAGCCATAAATACGCGGTTAGGTACGGTCACCGCACCGACTTTTAACGGGCTGAACAATTTAGATTCTGACATAATGACTCCTGAGTAGACCGGTCGTCTTGTAACTGGTTAAATAAAAACGCCTGTTAAACCGCAGGCGCTGCAATGATCTGTTTGGCGTGAGCAAGGGCGCTTTCCAGCGGCGTTGCGCTACGCGTAATTTTGGCCTGTAGATTGGCCCCCAACCACAACGAGTACAGCACCTGTGAAAGGGTGATAGCTTCCCCCTCAAACAGCAGGCTACCCTCCAGACGGCCTTTTTCCAGTGCTTCGCCCAATAGGGCGATAATCTGACTGGCGCCTTTATCCATGGCGGTACGCATATCTTCCGACAGGTCGCACACTTCCGCCGACAGCTTCACGGTTAAGCAGCCGCTGATAATGCCCTGTTGGCAAAACTGATTCAGCGTGTGCTGATAGTAGGCCAGCAGTCGGTCGCGGTAGTTGCCTTCGCCATGGTCGAAGTGGTCAACCAGGCGCTGCAGATAGCCGGTGTAGTGATGTTCAAGCAACGCGACGCCGAAGGCTTCTTTTGAGCGAAAGTAATGATAGAAAGAGCCTTTCGGCACTTCCGCCGTTTTCAGAAGTTCACTTAAGCCCATTCCGGTAAAACCACGATGCATGCATAGTTGTTCGCCGGTGACGAGGATGTGTTCTCGGGTATCGCATTCGCTGTGTCTGTTCATGCGGCACACTGTAGTAGACCGATTGGTCTAATGCAAGCAAAATGATCATTCTGCGAGGATAACAAACCAACAAAAGTTGCGCGCGAGCGGCAGAGCGTCTTCAATGAGAAGCAGAGAGAACAAACAGGAGATCGGTTGTGGCAGAGCAGCTTGAGTTTTTCCCGGTACAAAGTCCGTGTCGGGGAATATGTCAGTCCGATGAACGCGGGTATTGCCGTGGCTGTTTTCGTAGCCGTGATGAGCGCTTCAACTGGCAAAAACTGAGCGATGCGCAAAAACAAGAGGTTCTGCGCCTGTGCCGTCAGCGATTACTGCGTAAAATTCGAGCGGCTAAGCCGGAGCCGGCGGAAGAACCGCAGCAACCCTCACTGTTTTGAAGATAAATATGCGTATACTCAGAGCACTTTTTTGTCGAGGAAGCGTTTATGGTTCAGC
This sequence comes from Klebsiella sp. 141203, assembly GCF_032601985.1. Taxonomy (NCBI): domain Bacteria; kingdom Pseudomonadati; phylum Pseudomonadota; class Gammaproteobacteria; order Enterobacterales; family Enterobacteriaceae; genus Klebsiella; species Klebsiella sp. 141203. The sequence goes on from NZ_JAQIRL010000001.1 coordinate 44,106, forward strand.
GTATTGCTATGGCTCCGCAGGGGCCGGAATTTTCACGTTTTGTTATGGGTTACTGGCGGCTAATGGACTGGAATATGTCCGCCGAGGCGCTGGTCGGCTTTATTGAGCAGCACCTGGATCTGGGAATTACTACCGTCGACCACGCTGATATCTACGGCGATTATCAATGCGAATCTGCCTTTGGCGAAGCGCTTAAACGAGCTCCGCATCTACGTAGCCGAATGGAAATCGTCAGCAAATGCGGCATTGCTACCAAAGCGCGTGCGGAAAATACCATTGGCCACTATATTACTGACCGTGACCATATCATTCTCAGCGCCGAGCAATCCCTGCGCAACCTGGCGACCGATCATCTCGATTTACTGCTGATTCACCGCCCGGATCCATTGATGGATGCCGACGAGGTCGCTGAGGCTTTCCTCGCGCTACATCATAGTGGGAAAGTGCGCCACTTTGGCGTGTCTAACTTTACGCCGGCGCAGTTTACGCTTTTACAATCGCGCCTGCCTTTCACCCTGGCGACTAACCAGGTCGAGCTCTCGCCGGTATATCAGCCGCTGCTGCTTGACGGCACCCTCGATCAACTGCAGCAGCTACGCATTCGCCCGATGGCCTGGTCCTGCCTCGGCGGCGGACGCCTGTTCAACGACGAGAGCTTCCAGCCGCTGCGCGACGAACTGGCGCAAATTGCCCAGGAGCTTAACGCCGAAAGCATCGAACAGGTAGTTTACGCGTGGGTGTTGCGCCTGCCGTCGAAACCGTTGCCGATTATCGGCTCGGGGAAAATCGAGCGCGTGCGCTCGGCGATTGTCGCGGAAAAACTGCATATGACGCGCCAGCAGTGGTTCCGCATTCGCAAAGCGGCGCTGGGATACGACGTCCCATAAGCCAGATTACGCCTCCGGATGCCGCTGCCTGGTTTACACTTATCAGGGAAACAGCCAATCCGGAGGTGTTATGCAACGATGTTTACTCGCTATTTTCACTCTCGCATTTTGCGCTGGCGCTCAGGCCGCCAGTGAAGATGTCACCCTCAATCTTGTCACCAGCCAAAGCGTTGGCCAGGCCGTCGGCAGCGTTAAAATTACTGAAACCGACAGGGGACTCGAATTTGCTCCTGATTTACGCGCGTTACCGCCGGGTAAACACGGTTTTCATATTCATGCTGAAGGGAGCTGCCAGCCGGCGATAAAAGACGGTAAAGCGGTCGCCGCCGGCGCGGCGGGCGGGCATTTCGACCCGCAACATACCGGCAAACATGAAGGGCCATTAGGGGCGGGGCATCTCGGCGATCTCCCTCTGCTGGTGGTGAACGACGATGGCGTGGCTAATCAACCAGTTATTGCCCCGCGCCTGAAAACGCTCGCGGAAGTGAAGGGCAAAGCGCTGATGGTGCATGTCGGAGGTGATAATATGGCCGATAGTCCACAGCCGCTGGGCGGCGGCGGCGAGCGTTTTGCCTGCGGGGTGATTAAGTAGCCCGTTCGGTAATGGTGCCGGCAATCGGCGCCTGTTCTAACTGCGATAGCGAGCAGTATAACCGCCAGATAATCGCCGCCAGCTCTTTAGCCGCCGGCTGATGATGGTGGTTAAGGGTATCGCATATCCGCTGCAGTTCCAGTAACGTCGAGGCAAGTGGGCGTTGCTGGACGCCGCGTTCGCTCATGACGTCGCGTAGCAGGCTAATACACAAGTCGCGCACTTGTGAAAGCGGATCGGAGCGTGTCTCCCAATCACGTAGTTGCCACACGACATGCGAGCAGTTGAGCAGCACCACGCCCCAGCGCAGCAGCCAACGTCGCGCCAGTGCGTCCTGGCTGCTGCTTAACTGGCTAATGTGGTGGTACACCAGTGACTCAAATTCGTGCTCGCTATGCTGCGGGCGGCGGCTCAGCTGATCGACGAAGTGACGCCGTAACGCACGAATATGGCGGCGGCTTTTCCGCGCATCCGAACCGGGACTGATAATCGCAAAGGCAAGCCATGCAAGACCGACGCCGATGATTTTGCTGAGATTATCATTAAGAAACGAGGCGAAGTCATAGACCGGAGGGTTGGTGACCGAAATAAACGATCCCATAAAGACGATTAACTGCCCCCATAGCCCTGCGAACTTCGGCATTTGAAGTTTCAATAATTGCATGGTGGTGAGCAGCGGGAACAGAAACAGTAAAAACTGCCACAGGTCGGTTATCTGCACCATTAAGCCAAACTTCACCACAAAGCTGAACAGCGACAACAGCACCAGGGTACGCATCAATAAGGTGAGCGATTTAAAAGGCGAAGGTGACACCGAGTACAGTACGCAGCTAATGGCGGCAAGGGTAAGCGCGGCGGCGCAGGCCTGCCATTGGGTGCTGATGCCCCAGGCACCCACGGCCACCAACGCGCAGAAGGTACGCAAGCCGTTCCATAACGCCTCCGCCTGATCGGTATGACGCGACAACGCAGGCGCCGAAGGGACGTTAAACTCGGTGATAGCGCTGGCATTCTCGATGCGGCGGATCCAGCGGCTGCTTTCGAGATAGATACGACAGAAATAGCGCAGCCGTTTCCAGAACGCCAGATGGCGATAGTCGGCGTTGGGGCCAGGAGCAAGCGGCACCAGTATCCGCGCCACGCTATAAGCAGTCGCGTGCGGGTTGGCGAGCTCGCTGAGTAGCGTTTCGAGCACCGCCCGCGTATTACCGGGCGCATCCGGCCAGTTCAATAACATTCGCCGCAGGCTGGAGATGACGCTGGTCATTCGCAACTGCTGGTGTAGCAGATAATTCAGCAATGGATTTTGCCGTCTGAAACGGTAGTGGCTCCAGAAGGCCTGGATACGCAGCAGATTCATGGTCAGGATCTGGCCGATGACGCTTTCATGAGCGCTACGAATCGCATCGGTGGTTTCCGGCACCCACAGCAGGCTGGCATGCTCTAATAATCGGGAGTGCATATTCTTCAGTGCCGTCAGCAGCGTGACGCCATCCGAGGTACTGGGCAGGATCATCATCATGAATCCGCCGGACAATATCCCCACAATCACTTCACAGACACGCGACTGAGCGATAGTCCACAGTTCATTCGCGTCGGTAACATTAATAACCGGGAAGGCGATAATGGCGCAGGTATAGCCTGCCAGCTGAAAGGCGTAAGCGACATTATTGGTAAACATCGCGCAGGCCCAGGTACAGAGCGCAATCCAGGCTGAGATACTGAATAGGAATAGCCAGGGGTCATTAAGGGTATGGCCGGCCAGTAGCAGGGCGGCGCAGGCGCCGAGCAGGCTGCCGGCGATACGTCCAAAACTCTTACTGATAACGCCGCCGACGGTCGGGAAGCTGACTACCGCGGCCGAGGTCATCGCCCAGTAGGGCTCATCAAGGTCCAACGCATAGGCGATGCTGAGCGCCAGACACATGGCAATGCCGTTGCGCAATGCGTAGCGCCATTGCGGGCGACTGGCCTTAAACCACGGCAGTGATTGCCAGCGCAGAGCCTGCAGCTTCATTATTGTCCGCCAATTGACACGGTACAGGTGGTACCTGAAACCAACGTGACATCCGCAGGGAGTTTATCGAACTCGATACGTACCGGTACGCGTTGCGCAAGGCGTACCCATGGAATGTTGGGTTTAATATTAGCGACCAGCGCCGAACCGCCTTCAACGCTCTGGTCAACGATGGCGCGGCCGATACTGGAGACGTGACCCTGTAACGTTTGTTTGCTGCTATAGAGAACGACCTGAGCGCTATCACCTTCGCGGATGTGACGCAGTTTGGTCTCTTCAAAATAACCCAGAACATAAAAAGAATGACTATCAACCAACGCAAATACCGGATGGCCGACGGAGGCGTAATCCCCGACTCGCGTTGACAAATTAGTGATCCAGCCATCAACCGGGGCTTTGACCACGGTTTGCGCCAGCTGCCACTGCGCATGCTCCAGCGCGGCTTGCGCTACGCCAACCACCGCTTTTGCCGCTTCATAAGTCGTATTGGCGGTATTCAGAGTGGTATTAACGGTTTCCATATCTTCAGCAGATATGAAGTTTTGCGAAAGACTGCGGCGACGAGCGACATCGCTGGCGGCTTTAGTCTGCTCGGCTTTGGCTTTAGCCAGTTCGGCTTTGGCTTTTGCCAGCTGCGCTTGTGCGTTTAATACCGAGATGCGATACGGCGTATCGTCAATACGGAACAAAACGTCGCCGGCTTTGACCAATTGGTTATCTTTAACATTCAACTGCAAAATACTGCCGGAAATCTGCGGGGTGATACCGACCTGTTCGGCGCGAATTTTGCCATCGCGCGTCCACGGAGACTGGGTGTAGTAGTTCCATACCAGCCAGGCGGCGATAATCGCAATAGCGGCAATAATTAAGGTTGAGAGATATTTTAGTTTCTTCATGAAATGAGCATCACAGGAGAGTCAGGAGAACCAGCGCCAGGCAAACGGCCAGCGCAAACAGGGAAAGGTCCATCAGCAGGGGATGCCAGATTTCGCCGGCATACATCCAGTCGCGTAGCTGACGATGAACGATTAACCAGATAAAGAAACCAAGCACGACGGCTTTAAATAACGGGGGAAAATAGATAGAAGCGCCGAACACCAGGTCCTGTAGCGACAATCCGGGAGTGTTAAGACTCAGTTTCACAAGCAAAAATCCTTTGCCGTTGCAGGGATAATGTTCTTGGTGATGAATTAGTTCACATTGTAAATCATTGTCTTGAATTTAGTGAATCAAGTAATTCATTTGTTTTGGTAATTTAAATGCTGCACACTATTCTAAAAGCAGTATAATAACTTAGCAAGCTAATTATAAGGAGATGAAATTGGAATCGCCACTTGGTTCTGATCTGGCACGTTTGGTACGCGTTTGGCGCGCGCTGATCGACCATCGCCTGAAACCTCTGGAGTTAACGCAGACGCACTGGGTCACGCTGCATAACATTCATCAGCTACCTCCTGAGCAGTCGCAAATCCAGCTGGCCAAGGCCATTGGTATCGAACAGCCCTCTTTGGTGCGCACGCTGGATCAACTGGAGGAGAAAGGGCTCATTTCTCGCCAGACTTGTGCAAACGATCGCCGGGCGAAACGTATTAAGTTAACGGAAAAGGCTGAACCGCTGATCAATGAAATGGAAGCGGTGATTGGCAAAACGCGTGATGAAATCCTTGCGGGTGTCTCAAAGCAGGAAGTCGAAACGCTACTCAACTTAATCCGTAAACTTGAAAACAATATCCTCGATCTTCAGGCAAAAGACTAGCCGGGAAAAGGGCTTTGCGTTCGCAAAGCCCTTTCTATTATTCCTGCCAGACCACCACGCGGTCGCGGCCACCGTTTTTCGCCGCGTACATAGCCGTATCCGCGCGCTTGACGCACTCCTCAGCCCCAATGCTTGAGCTTGTAACGGTGTAAACTCCCATGCTAATGGTCATTCGTTCCGGCAGCGATGTCTGTCCGGCGCTGACCATCTGACGAATTCGCTCGGCTATCGCCAGCGCATCATCAGCATGGGTATTTACCAGCAGCAGGGCGAACTCTTCGCCGCCGATGCGCGCGGCAATATCATCATGGCGCACGTGCGTCCGTAATACGTCGGCGGTAAACTGAATCACCTTGTCACCCTGAACATGACCGTAGTTGTCATTGATACGCTTAAAGTGGTCGAGATCGCTGACGATAACCGACAGCGGTTGTGTTGCTGAAACTTGCGGCAGCAGACCGTTGAGCGTGTCGTAAAAGTAGCTGCGGTTGTACAGTCTGGTCAGCGGATCGCGGATAGAGTTCTGATATGAATTGATGTATTTGTTGTTAGAGTCGCGATAGAGAAGAAAAACGTCGCTTAACAGGACGAACAGCATAAATAAGGTACTTAAGGTTTCGAACAGGCGTGCCTGATTCCATGCGATGATATGTTGGCTATTTGTCGCTGTGAGTAATACGTTTAGCGTAAACAAATAGGCGGCGCAGAAAAATGCCCCGCTGTACCAGAATATATTTCTTAGCCGGGTGAGAGTAACCAATAATACCAATGTCACTACCCAGACTAAAAAAAGCAACCAGCCCATCCAGTTATGCCATAACGGAGTAAAAGTGCTGGTGAGATCGTCGATGAAATCGATGCTTAATAATGGACTGTTACTGGAGTGTAGCCACGACAAAATAAGAGTGATAGCACTAAAAAGAAAACACCCCGTCAGTACTATAGTATGTGCGCCGGACGCTTGATTAAGATACTGACGAAAACGGTATATAACAATAGCGGTGATGAACAACACCGCCATCAGGATATTACGGAATGAATAAAAGATCAGTGCGTCATTTTGTTTAACAATATATTCGCTGTTGTACAATAGCCAGCCGGGATAGCTGCTCAGGGTACCCAGCATCAGCAGGGCGGAGCTGGCAAAGGCGATGGCGATAGGCATTAAATACAGGCGGTTTTTATCACACCAATATTTCATGCTCATGAAACAGGCAATAGTAATATGAAAAATCATTAATATTATTGTCAACAAAGGAAAAAGTGGTGATGAAGTCGTAGGAATACGATTAACGACTGAATGAGATAGTAAATCAATCGTAATAATTGCCAGGCTGCAGGCAAAGATATAAGCAAATAAGCGGTGCGATAACCGGTTTAAATTCAGAGGCACAGGCAAACTCCCGCGATAAAAGGGCGGATAAAAACGACGCGCTGGTCGCTAAATGAAAAACATCTTCAGGCTAACGAATTAATCAACGGGAAATATTGCGCAAACGCAAGTTGCTGTGCAGAAACATCAATAATATTGATATATGTATGATGAATGTTTTGGTGATAAATAATGAATCTGGGGAATTAATGCGGCCAATTAAGGCCGCATTAGGGAGGCTTAACGCGGGGAAACCGTCACTTGACTACCGCTGCCGGCAATGGCTACGCGCTGGCCGACGGAGAACGGGGTGCTGCCCTGTTTCTGAACCACCATGATGGTATTACCGTCATCTTTGCGGATCTCCAGCTCAACGCCCTGCGTTTTGTTCATCGCGCCCTGTACGCCCTGACCGGCTACGCCGCCGGCAACCGCGCCTGCAGCAGTTGCAAGAGAACGACCGGTACCGCCGCCGATGGTATTACCAAGGAAGCCGCCGAGTACCGCGCCGCCAATCGCGCCGATAGCATTGCTGTCATCGCCGCTTTGGATCTGGACCGCACGGGTATGTACGATGGTACCGTAGGTCACGCTTTGCACCTGCTTGGCTTCTGATGCTGTGTAAACATCGCCGGATAGACCGCTGCTGCTGACGCAACCCGCCAGGGTTAAGCCAATCATCGAGACAGCCAAAACACGTAAAATCATTTATGAATCTCCTGTGTACCAAAATGTTCCAGTGAACTTCCATGTGGTCAATTATATGGCATTTAAGCGTTCGCTGGCATAGCTTCCTTATGGACTGTTTAAAAATAATAAGGTTCGCTTTAACGACGGATAAACGTAAGTACTTTACATAACAAATTGTCGCGGCAGAACTATTGTTAAAAAGTATTAGTGCGCCATAGCATTGCACGCTGCTTTATGATGCACTGATGGCACTGCAAAAGTCATGGAATGAGGGTAGGCGTATGAAATCAGGTCGTTTTATTGGCGTAATGTCTGGCACCAGCCTTGATGGCGTTGATGTTGTTCTGGCGGCAATAAATGAAAACATGGTGGCGCAGCAGGCGAGCCTCTCGTACCCCATCCCGGTCAATCTGAAAGAAGATATTTTAGCGATTTGCCAGGGGCAACAGCTGACCTTGTCGCAACTGGGGCGACTCGATACCCGTTTGGGACGGCTTTTTTCGGATGCAGTATTAGCGCTGATGCGCCAGCAAAATCTTCAGCCTGAGGATGTTGTCGCTATCGGTTGCCATGGCCAGACAGTGTGGCATGAACCGACCGGCGATGCGCCGCACACGATGCAAATAGGCGATAACAATCAGATCGCAGCGCATACCGGCGTGACCGTGGTGGGGGATTTCCGCCGCCGCGATATGGCGCTTGGCGGCCAGGGCGCGCCCCTTGTCCCGGCTTTCCATCAGGCGCTGCTGGCGCACCCGGTTGAAAGACGTATGGTGCTTAACATCGGCGGCATAGCCAACCTTTCCTTGCTGGTTCCAGGGCAGCCGGTACGCGGTTACGACACCGGACCGGGAAATATGTTGATGGACGCCTGGATTTGGCGCCAGTGCGGTAAACCCTACGATAAAGACGCGCAATGGGCCAGTGAAGGCAAAGTATTGTTACCGCTGCTGCAGGATATGCTAAGCGACCCGTGGTTTGCGTTACCCGCGCCGAAGAGCACCGGTCGCGAGTATTTCAATTATGGTTGGCTGGAAAAACATCTGGCACGTTACGCTAATCTGCGAGGGCAGGATGTTCAGGCCACGCTGACTGAACTGACGGCGGTGACCATCAGTGAGCAGGTTTTGTTAAGCGGCGGCTGCGAGCGTTTGTTAGTTTGCGGCGGCGGGGCGCGTAATCCGCTGTTGATGGCGCGTCTGGCGGCGCTGCTGCCAGGAACGGAAGTCACGACCACCGATGATGCCGGTATCAGCGGTGACGATATGGAAGCGTTGGCTTTTGCGTGGCTGGCATGGCGTACGCTTGCCGGCCTGCCGGGTAATCTTCCTTCCGTCACCGGCGCCAGCGAAGCGACCATTCTTGGCGCCATTTATCCCGCGAATCGAGCGCAGAATCAGAGTTAACTGAAGTCGCTATTTTTTATTTACCGGTAAACTGGACGAAATTCCGGGAGGGCGGTTTGCCCTCCTGACCGGGAAAGTCGAAGGCATACTCATGAAAAAATTTCTTATTGCGGTAGTTCCTTTTATGCTGGCGGGGTGTAGCTATTACAACCAATTCGTTGAACGGATGCAGACCGACACCCTTGAATATCAGTGCGATCAAAAACCGCTGACCGTCCATCTGAACAACGCTCGTCAGCAGGTGAGCTTTATCTATGATAATCAGCAACTCAATCTGACCCAGGGGCTCTCGGCTTCCGGTTCTCGTTACACTGATGGCGTTTATGTCTTCTGGTCGAAGGGCGACAGCGCCACCGTGTATAAGCGCGACCGCGCCGTACTGGACAACTGCCAGTTACAAACCGCCAAACGTTGAGATTTCCGTAGCGGGGGCGCACAATAACGCCACCCTATGACAACGATCTCAATGGTTATGTCTGATAACGACGAATTGCAGCAAATCGCGCATCTGCGCCGTGAATATACCCGTGGCGGCCTTCGTCGCCACGATCTTCCCGCTGAACCCCTGACGTTATTTGAACGTTGGTTGCGTCAGGCCTGCGACGCTAAGCTCGCCGACCCGACGGCGATGGTAGTCGCGACCGTTGATGAAAACGGCCAGCCCTATCAACGCATCGTATTGTTAAAACACTATGATGAAAAAGGGCTGGTGTTTTATACCAACCTGGGCAGCCGTAAGGCGCACCAGATCGAAAAAAATCCCCATATCAGCCTGCTGTTTCCCTGGCATATGCTGGAGCGCCAGGTGATGGTAATAGGCCAGGCAGAACGTCTGTCGACGCTGGAAGTGGTTAAGTATTTCCACAGCCGACCGCGCGATAGCCAGATTGGCGCCTGGGTCTCCCAACAGTCCAGCCGTATCTCCGCTCGTGGGATCCTGGAAAGTAAATTCCTCGAGCTTAAACAGAAATTCCAGCAAGGCGAAGTCCCGTTGCCAAGTTTCTGGGGCGGTTTCCGCGTCAGTATTGAACAAATGGAGTTCTGGCAGGGCGGTGAACATCGTCTGCACGACCGCTTTTTATACCAGCGGCAAAATGATGGCTGGCAAATCGACCGTCTGGCGCCATAAAGGACGCAAAATGTTGTTTTAAGCGCTGGTGCTACGTGCTCCGGCGCTTTATTCTATGTACCTTTCGCGTCTGGCGAAAAGTCGTGTACCGGCAAAGGTGCAGTCGTTTATACATGGAGAATTTGATGGCAAGCAGTAACTTGATTAAACAATTGCAAGAGCGGGGGCTGGTAGCCCAGGTGACGGACGAGGAAGCGTTAGCAGAGCGACTGGCGCAAGGCCCGATCGCGCTCTATTGCGGCTTCGATCCTACCGCTGACAGCTTGCACTTGGGGCATCTTGTTCCATTGTTATGCCTGAAACGCTTCCAGCAGGCAGGCCATAAGCCTGTGGCGCTGGTCGGCGGCGCGACCGGTCTGATTGGCGACCCGAGCTTTAAAGCCGCTGAGCGTAAACTCAATACCGAAGATACCGTGCAGCAGTGGGTGGATAAAATCCGTAAACAGGTTGCGCCATTCCTCGATTTCAACTGCGGCGACAACTCGGCGATTGCCGCGAATAACTACGACTGGTTCGGCGGCATGAACGTGCTGACCTTCCTGCGTGATATCGGCAAGCACTTCTCTGTGAACCAGATGATCAACAAAGAAGCGGTGAAGCAGCGTCTGAACCGTGACGATCAGGGGATCTCTTTCACCGAGTTTTCCTATAACCTGCTGCAGGGTTATGACTTTGCTTGCCTGAATAAACTGCACGGCGTGACGCTGCAAATCGGTGGTTCCGATCAGTGGGGCAACATCACTTCAGGTATCGACCTGACTCGTCGTTTGCACCAGAATCAGGTCTTCGGTTTGACCGTTCCGCTGATCACCAAGGCCGACGGCACCAAGTTCGGTAAAACAGAAGGCGGCGCGGTATGGCTGGATCCGAAGAAAACCAGTCCGTACAAATTCTACCAGTTCTGGATTAACACCGCCGACGCAGACGTTTATCGCTTCCTGAAGTTCTTCACCTTCATGGACATTGCCGAGATCAATGCGCTGGAAGAAGAAGATAAAAACAGCGGTAAAGCGCCGCGCGCGCAGTACGTGCTGGCAGAGCAGGTGACGCGTCTGGTCCACGGCGAAGAAGGCCTGGAAGCGGCTAAGCGCATTACCGAAAGCCTGTTTAACGGTAATCTGAGCGACCTGAGCGAAGCAGATTTCGAACAGCTGGCGCAGGATGGCGTGCCGATGATCGAAATGGAAAAAGGCGCCGATCTCCTGCAGGCGCTGGTGGATTCCGAGCTGCAGCCGTCCCGCGGTCAGGCGCGTAAAACCGTAGCCTCTAACGCGGTGACCATTAACGGTGAAAAACAGTCCGATCCGGAATATGTATTCAGTGATAGCGACCGCCTGTTCGGCCGCTACACCTTACTGCGTCGCGGTAAGAAGAATTACTGCCTGGTCTGCTGGAAATAAAAAATAAAACCAGGGCGTGGGAAACCACGCCCTTTTTTCTTTTTAGGGTTGTGGTAAGAAAATGAAGAACATCCTCGCCATTCAGTCTCACGTTGTGTTTGGCCATGCGGGCAACAGCGCCGCTGAATTTCCGATGCGCCGCCTCGGCGCCAACGTCTGGCCCCTCAATACCGTTCAGTTCTCCAACCATACGCAGTACGGCAAATGGACCGGCTGCGTCATGCCGCCTTCGCATCTGACCGAAATCGTGCAGGGGATTGCCGATATCGATAAGCTGCAGAGCTGCGATGCGGTACTGAGCGGCTATCTTGGCTCCGCCGAGCAGGGCGAACATATTCTCGGCATCGTGCGTCAGGTTAAAGCGGCGAATCCGGCAGCGAAATATTTTTGCGACCCGGTGATGGGCCACCCGGAAAAAGGCTGTATCGTCGCCCCCGGGGTGGCTGAATTCCACGTACGCTATGCGCTGCCGGCCAGTGATATCATCGCGCCGAATCTTGTCGAATTGGAGATCCTGTGCGGCCATCCGGTAGCCAACGTTGACGAAGCCGTTAGCGCGGCGCGTGAGCTGATAGCACTAGGGCCACAGGTGGTGCTGGTGAAGCATCTGGCGCGGGCCGGTATGAGTATGGATCGCTTTGAGATGTTGCTGGTGACAGCGGATGAGGCCTGGCATATCAGCCGCCCGCTGGTCGATTTTGGCAGCCGTCAGCCGGTCGGCGTGGGCGATGTGACTAGCGGCCTGCTGCTGGTTAAGCTACTGCAGGGCGCCAGCCTGCGCGATGCCCTTGAGCACGTTACTGCGGCAGTGTATGAAATCATGCTGGCCACCAAAAATATGCACGAGTATGAATTGCAGGTGGTGGCGGCGCAGGACCGCATTGCCAAACCGGAGCATTACTTCAGCGCTACGCAGCTGTAAGCGCGATGGCATGCCCGCAAGCGGGCATGCCAATGGTTTACTTCAGACCTTCCGCCGACAGCGCCGCCGCAACGGACGGCCGCGCCGCGACGTGCGCCATCCAGGCGCCAATATTAGCGTACGCTTCCATATTCAGTTTCACCGCATAGCCCCAGCGCAGGACCGTAAACAGGTAGCCATCGGCGATGGTGAAGCGATGCCCATTCAACCACTGTTTATCCTGCAGCGACTCATCGACATACTGCAGCTTTTTCTCCAGCAGCGCGCGCACCGTCGGCTTGTAGTCTTCCGGGGTGTCCGGGCGGAACAGCGGGGTAAAGCCTTTATGTAATTCGGTGGCGACGTAATTCAGCCATTCCAGCGTCTGATAGCGGGCAATGGTGCCCACTGGGGCCAGCAACTGACGGTCAGGTACGCGGTCGGCAATGTACTGCATGATGGCCACGCCCTCGGTCAGCAGCATGTCGTCGTCAAGCAGCAGCGCGGGAACCTGACCCTTAGGGTTAATCAGCAGGTAGTCATCGCCGTTTTCGAGGCGTTTCTTCGCCAGGTCGACGCTATCGATGGTAAAGTCGAGGCCGCTTTCGCGCAGGGCGATATGAGAGGCAAGGGAACAGGCGCCGGGCTTGTAGAACAGTTTCATCAGTAACTCCTCGTGGCTGCAGTTTCCTGTATGTTAGTCCCCCGTGGGGCAAAAAAAAAGCCGCTAACAAACGTTAGCGGCCTAAATTTATTGGTTTTCCCGGAGCATTTAAGCGGTTGCGGTTTCGCGCGCTTTGGCGACAGCGTCGTCGTCCAGCGTCATGCGGTTCAGCTTCGGCGCGGTCAGCAGCATCAGGAAAGCGATGACTGCGGTCGCGATACCAATTTGCAGGAACACGTGGCCGTAAACGTTCAGAGAAACCAGCGGGTCGGTGACGTTTTCCGGTACTGCCATCAGGTTAGCTATTTTACCTGCAATGATGGCGGCGCCTGCGGTGGTCAGGAACCAGCTACCCATGATGAAGCCCATCAGACGTTGCGGTACCAGTTGAGCCACCATCGCCAGGCCGAGGCCGGAAATCATCAGTTCACCGATACTCTGCAGCGCGTAGCTGAGGATCAACCAGTTGACGGAGACGATACCGGCATCGCTGGCGAATTTGGTACCCAGCGGCAGCACCAGGAAAGCACCGGAGCACAGTACCATACCGATGGCGAACTTATGCGGCATCGGCAGACGGTCACCCATCTTGTTATAAATCGCCGCCAGAATCGGGCTACCAATCATAATCCAGAACGGGTTCAGCGCCTGATACTGCTCAGGTTCGAACGCGATACCCAGAATCGAGTGCTCAACGTTACGGATCGCGAAGAAGTTCAGCGAGGTTGGCATCTGGCTGTACAGTACGAAGAAGACAATCGCTTCAACCATCAGCAGGAAAGCAACGATCATTTTACGACGCGCCGCGCCCTGCAGCGCCATGGCTTCTTTAGCGAAGATGATAACGATGCCCAGTGCGATGACGCCCAGCGCCATACGTGCGATGCCCTGGTTGTGCAGCAGCCAGGTGGCAATAGCAACCAGAACTACCACGCCGACGATGGTTGCCAGCAGTTTGCCGACATGTACCGGAGCGAAGTCAGGTTTAGAACCGTACTGTTTAACCCACTTCTGGCAGAAGGCGAAGTTAACCACGGTAATCAGCATGCCCACTACGCTCAGCGCGAACGCCACGCTCCAGCCGAACTTCGCCGCCAACCACGGTGTGGCCAGCATAGAGAAGAAGGAACCGATATTGACGGACATGTAGTACATGGTGAATGCACCGTCCAGACGCGGGTCGTTCTTGTCGTAGCAGGTAGAGAGCAGGGAGGACGGGTTGGCTTTAAACAAGCCGTTACCGACGGCGATAGTCGCCATACCCATATAGACGATGGCGGCATCGTGACCGGACCAGGCAACCAGCGCATAGCCGATAGCCAGTACAATCGCGCCAAGCATGATGACGCGTTTGGTGCCAAGTACCTTGTCGCCGAGCCATCCGCCGATAGCGACCAGGCCATAAACCAGTGCACTAAAGGAAGAGAACAGGGTGATAGAATCCGCTTCCGACATACCCAGCTGTTTTACCAGGTAAACGGCCATGATCCCTTGCAGGCCGTAATAACCAAAACGCTCCCATAACTCAATGGAGAAAATGAGATAAAACGCTCTTGGTTGTTTGAAAGCGTTCAAACTCACGCTTTCTGCTGGTTTATTGTTTGCAGTTGACACATATACCTCTTTTTTTACATCCCATATTAACGGGGGCTGTTTGGGGCGCAATCCCGGAGGACCGCCGCCTTTATAGTTATTCTTGGAGGGAAAACGGCAAGTAATGTTCACTATCCTGCCCCATCAGGCAATAGCTTTGTAATACTCTGTTACACATAACTAAGCCACTATAATTAGCCAGTCATACAAATGTTATACAGAGTTAAATTTCACCTTTTTGCTAAACCTGATATTTTAATCTGTGATTGGCCGTCGCCGCGGGGATAAAGGCGATATATTCTGCTTTTTGACCTTGAAGGTAGTGAGATGGCCTATATTCCTAAAAATAAGCAGGCTATTGTCCTGGTGTGTAAGGCTCTGATATTGAAATTGCTGGCTTTTTGCAGCATTTTTGCAACAGTAATTTAACGATGAGTTGCGTGGATGATCTTGATCACAAATATATAGAAAATTTTCAACGGTAAAAAACGAATGCGCTGATTGCTGGTTATATAACCGCATAATTATCCATCTAAACGGCAAAAGTATGGAGTGATTATCGGTATGATTGATAAATAATAGAGCCATAACCATAGGTTAAGTTATGGCTCCTGGCGGTCAATGAGGAAAATAGCGGCGGCTGGGGAGAGCGGTCGTATTCAGCAGATATGCAGAACTCAGGACTCTACCTTCTCTTTATACTCGCACAAATCTTCAATCAGGCAGGAACCACAGCGCGGTTTTCGCGCGATACAAGTGTAACGGCCGTGAAGAATAAGCCAGTGGTGGCAGTCAACTTTAAACTCCGCAGGAACCACCTTTAACAACTTTTCTTCGACTTGTTCAACGTTCTTGCCGGGAGCAAATTGTGTCCGATTGCAAACGCGAAAAATATGGGTATCGACGGCAATAGTCGGCCAGCCAAAGGCGGTATTCAGCACGACATTAGCGGTCTTACGCCCGACCCCCGGTAAGGCCTCCAGCGCCGCCCTGTCTTCCGGTACTTCACCGTTATGCTGCTCCAGCAGGATGCGGCAGGTCTTAATGACGTTTTCGGCTTTACTGTTAAAAAGACCAATGGTCTTGATATAGGACTTCACGCCGTCAACGCCAAGTTCCAGCATCGCCGCCGGCGTATTGGCGACCGGATAGAGCTTCGCCGTCGCTTTATTGACGCTCACATCGGTGGCCTGCGCCGACAGCAGCACCGCAATCAGTAACTCGAACGGCGAGGTAAAATTAAGTTCGGTGGTTGGGTGCGGGTCGTTATCCCGCAGCCTGGTCAGGATCTCTAGGCGTTTGGCTTTATTCATCTTACGCTTTCCCTGTCACATCAGTTGGGGCGACGGAGACGGCCAGCGCCGCTTTCGCCTTACGCTGCTTAGTACGCTCATCGATGAGGTATTTTACCGCCAGCATCATACCGAGGCCAATGAAAGCGCCCGGCGGCAGCATCGCCAGCAGGAACGGCGTATCGGTATGGAAAACTTCGATGCGCAGAACTTTCGCCCAACCGCCTAATAAGCTATCGGCGCCATCAAACAGCGTGCCATTGCCGATTATTTCGCGCAGCGATCCCAGCACAAACATGGCGCAGGTCGCGCCCATACCAATGGAAAAGCCATCAAGCGCCGACAGCGCCGGTCCTTTTTTGGCGGCGAACGCTTCGGCGCGCCCCACCACGATACAGTTGGTGACGATAAGCGGAATGAAGATACCCAACGATTGATACAGGCCGAAAGCGTATGCGTTGATAAGCATTTGTACCACGCTAACTACCGAGGCGATAATCATCACGTAGATCGGAATACGGATCTCCGCTGGCGTCCAACGGCGCAGGCTGGAGATAGTGAGGTTAGTTAGCGTCAGTACCAGCGTGGTCGCCAGACCGAGGCCCAGGGCATTGGTAGCCGTTGAGGTAACCGCAAGCAGGGGACACATACCCAACAGCTGAACCAGCGCCGAGTTATTCTTCCACAACCCTTGAACAATGACGTCTTTTACTTCGCTCATGGTTTAGTCTCCGCAGGCGGTGAATTCAGGGATCTGCGCGGGCAGCGTTTGCGCATACAGTCCCGCGCGTTTAACGGCGTTTACCACCGCGCGGGGGGTAATGGTCGCACCGGTGAATTGGTCGAAATCACCACCGTCTTTTTTCACCGCCCAGTGGCTATCATTTTGACCATGGATAACCTTGCCGCTGAAGTGGGTGATCCAGTCAGAAATACGCAGTTCGATCTTATCGCCGAGCCCGGGGGTCTCATGATGCTCGGTGACACGTGATCCAAGAACGGTGCCTTTAAAGTCAGCTGCGACCAGCAGTTGAATCGCCCCGGAATAACCATCCGGCGCCGTGGCTTCCATCACCGCGCCGACCGGCGTATCGTTCTGCTTTGCAATCCACACTTTATGCTGACCTTTGCCTAACTGCGACGCGGTCACCAGATAACAGCTTTTCAGCAAATCGTTACTATAACTCTCCGCTGGCAGGACCTGATCGAATAGGGCCTTTTGCTGCAGCGCGGCCTGCTGCTCGATGGTGTTTTTGGTTAACTCATTAATGGCGGCCGTTAGTCCGGTCGAGCCAGCGGCAAAGAGCGCCAGCGTGATGCCATGTTTACGCATGCTGTTTAACATCGCGACTCCTCAACGGTGGCCATACACGCGCGGGCGCGTGTAGTAGTCAATCAATGGGACGGTAATATTCGCCAGCAGCACGGCAAAGGCGACCCCGTCCGGATAACCGCCGAAGCTGCGGATTAGCCATACCAGTAAACCGGCCAGCGCGCCGAAAATCAGGCGTCCGCGGTTGGTGGTGGATGCCGTCACCGGATCGGTAAGGATAAAGAATGCCCCGAGCATGGTGGCGCCGGAAAGCAGATGCATTTGCGGCGATGCCAGGCTTTCTGGTGAGAAAATCCAGCCGAGAGTGGCGCAGACGGCAAGGCTTAGCAGGAAGCTAACCGGGATATGCCAGCGGATGGTTTTTTGCCAAAGCAGGAACAGACCGCCAGCCAGCCAGGCGAGGTTAACCCACTGCCAGCCGAGACCAGCCAGTTGGCCGCCATAAATTGGATACTGCAGGATCTCTTTTGCGCTGTGTCCGGCATGCAGCGACGTTTTAAATGTATCCAGCGGAGTAGCCTGGCTGATACCGTCGATTCCCATGCGCAGGCTGTTCATATCGCCACCGCTGGCGGTGTGGCCGCCGAAAATGACCTGCAGCGCATCCATAAAACCAGGAACCTGAGCGGCAATCTCGTGCGGTGGTAACCAGGAGGTCATCTGCACCGGGAAAGAGATCAGCAGGACGACGTAGCCGATCATTGCCGGGTTGAAGGGGTTATGCCCTAATCCGCCGTACAGTTGCTTGGCAATCACCACCGCGAATGCGGTGCCCAACACCACCATCCACCACGGCGCCAGCGGCGGAATACTGACTGCCAGCAACAAACCGGTCAGCAGGGCGGAGTTATCCGCAAGGGTTGCCGCAATATTTTGTTTGCGCAACTTGAGAATAGCCGCTTCGGTTCCCCATGCGGTGAAGGCCGCAAGGATAATCTGCAACAGGGTACCCCAGCCGAAAAACCAGCTCTGGACGACAATACCAGGGATCGCCGCCAGCAGCACCAGTAGCATAATTCGCGAGGTCTGGCGCTGGTTGTGGGTATAAGGGGAGCTTGCGATTCTGAAAACCATTTATTCCTCGTTAACTGCCTGCTGTGTTGCTTTACGTGCCTGAACGCGAGCGATAGCTGCCGCGACGGCCGCTTTACGCGGGTCGTCATTGGCCGCGTCCGGCGCGGTTTGTTGTTCTACTTGCTGTGCGGCCTTACGCGCTTTTGCACGGGCGATAGCGGCTTCAACGGCGGCTTTACGCGGATCGACCGCGGGCGCAGCCTCAACCGTTGTTTCACTTTCGGCAGACGGTGCGGCGTTTTCAACCTGCTGCGCAGCCTTACGCGCTTTGGCTCGGGCGATAGCGGCTTCAACGGCGGCTTTACGCGGATCGACCGCGGGCGCAGCCTCAACCGTAGCTTCACTTTCGGCAGACGGTGCGGCGCTTTCAACCTGCTGCGCGGCTTTTCGTGCTTTGGCGCGAGCGATGGCGGCTTCAACGGCGGCTTTACGCGGATCGGGAGCATCGGCTGTCGAGTCGACAGCAGTTTGCTGTGCGGCTTTGCGCGCCCGAGCCTCGGCTTTACGCGCTTCGCGGGCGGCAATCGCTTCGCTGTTGTCTGGTTTGCTGCCGGATTGAATAACAATCGGCTGCGCCGCATCACGCTGCTTATCACGCACGCGGGCCAACGCGGCGTTAATGGCATCCTGATCTTTCGCCGCCGGTTGGACGGCCGCTTTTTTGTGCCGCTCCTGACGCGCGACTTTTTCGCGCTCAAGACGCGCCTGTCGCGCTTCAAAACGAGCTTTGGCCTCGGCGGCGCGCTGTTCTTCCAGGCGAATGGCGGCAATTTCCGCTTTTTCCTGGCGGAAATATTGCACTAGTGGAATATTGCTAGGACAGACCCAGGCGCAGGCGCCGCATTCGATGCAGTCAGCTAAGTTGTGGGTGGTGGCTTTATCGTGCTGCTGGCCTTTACTGAACCAATATAGCTGCTGGGGGAGGAGATCTGCCGGGCAGGCATCGGCGCAGGCGCTGCAGCGGATACAACCTTGCTCTTCCTGCGTTTCGCCCATCTCAGTCACCGACGGCGCCAGCAGGCAGTTAGTGATTTTCACGACCGGAACGTCGAGCCAGGGCAGAGTGAAGCCCATTAGCGGCCCGCCCATGATGACCATCGGCTCCGCGCTGGCGCAGAAACCGGCATCGCTCAGAAGATGGCGCACCGGCGTACCAAGGCGCGCCCAAACGTTGCCCGGACGGCTAATCGCTTCGCCGGTGAGGGTGACGACGCGCTCGGTCAACGGCTCGCCGTCGATCACCGCGCGTTTAACTGCATAAGCGGTGCCAACGTTCTGCATCAGGACGCCAATATCGGAAGAGCGTCCGCCGTGCGGCACCTGCTTTCCGGTGAGAATTTGCGTGAGCTGCTTCGCGCCGCCGGAGGGATATTTGGTTGGGATCACCCGCAATGCTATGCCATGGGCGTCGGTTAATACCGCGCGCAGCATGGAGATGGCCTGCGGCTTGTTATCTTCGATACCAATCAGCACCTGTTTGGGCTGCAAAATATGCGTAAGGATGCGGATCCCCTCCACAACCTGCGCCGCGCAATCCTGCATCAGGCGATCGTCAGCGGTGATATAGGGTTCGCATTCGGCGGCATTGATAATCAGTGTGTCGATTTTATCACCGCCGCCGCGCAGTTTTGTTCCCGTAGGGAAGCCGGCGCCGCCGAGTCCGGCGACGCCAAACTGATGGATACGTTCGATCAGTTCTTCACGCGACTTGTTGTGATAGTCGCTCCAGCCCTCGCGCTCAATCCAGCAATCTTCGCCATCGGCGTCGATAATAACGCTCAGTTCCGCCAGCGCGGAAGGATGGGCGGTCGAGTGAGGCTCGATAGCCGTCACCGTTCCGGAAGTCGGGGCATGAACCGGCAGCATTCTGCCAAAACCGCGGGTCAACGGTTGACCGCGCAGAACTTTGTCGCCCGGTTGTACGCACAGTTCGCCTTCAGCACCGATATGCTGCTTCAGCGGAATGACGAAACGCTGCGGCAGAGGAACCTGACGCAGCGGCGTGCCGTTGGACTGAGTTTTCATTTCAGGCGGATGAATACCGCCGTTGAAGTCCCAGATTTTGTCTTTTCGGAAAGCGGAAAATAACTTAAACATGTTGTTCCACAGGAATATTGCGTACTGGGATGGTTTGCAGGTCCCATTTCCAGGTTTCGGTGGTCTGAGCGACTGGACGCAGGTCAATACACTGAGTCGGGCAGGGGGCCACGCAGAGATTACAGCCGGTACACAGGTCGCTCATCACCGTATGCATGGCGCGGGTCGCGCCAACGATGGCATCGACCGGGCAGGCCTGAATACATTTGGTGCAGCCAATGCAGTTGGCTTCATCAATCACCGCCAACATGCGAACCGGCTCTTGCTGCTGCTCGTCGCCGTCAATAGGCTGCGGATCAACATTCAATAATGCGGCGATTTTTAACATAACCGCTTCGCCGCCGGGGGCGCAGCGGTTAATTTTTTCACCTTGAGTCCCAACGGCTTCCGCGTAGGGACGACAGCCAGGAAAACCGCATTGGCCGCATTGACTTTGCGGCAGCAGTTCATCAATTTTTTCTACCACCGGATCGTCTTCCACCGCAAAACGGCGCGACGCGTACCCCAGTATTAAGCCGAAAATCAGCCCGAGCAGGCTGATGGCGATCACGGCTATCCAGACAGCGCTCATTACAACTTCACCAAACCACTAAAGCCCATAAATGCCAGCGACATTAATCCTGCGGTCACCAGCGCAATCGCGTTACCGCGAAACGGCGCGGGAACATCGGCAACTACTAGTCGTTCGCGAATGGCGGCGAATAACACCATCACCAGCGAGAAACCGACGGCGGCGGCGAAACCGTACAGCGCGGACTGCAGGAAATTATGCCCGAGGTTAATATTCAGCAATGCCACGCCAAGCACCGCGCAGTTGGTGGTGATTAACGGCAGGAAGATCCCCAGCAGGCGATACAGCGCCGGGCTGGTTTTACGGACCACCATCTCGGTAAATTGCACCACCACCGCGATGACCAGGATAAAGGCCAGGGTGCGCAGATAAACAAGGTTTAGCGGGATAAGGATCCAGGTGTCGATCAACCAGGCGCAAATCGAGGCCAGCGTCATCACGAAGGTGGTGGCCAGTCCCATCCCCATAGCGGTTTCCAGCTTTTTGGAAACCCCCATAAACGGGCACAATCCAAGGAACTTCACCAGCACGAAGTTATTAACAAGGACAGTACCGACAAAGAGCAGTAAATAATCAGCCATTATTGGACCTGAAACGAAAAAAAGCCGCCTATTATCGAATAAATCGATACCGGCGACAACAGGTGAACTGTGTGGTTATTACGGATTGACGAAGGTCCGCTTAACCCGCGCAGAGCGTCGAAAATAGGGCGCAAACAGTGCTGCGGCAAGCAACGGAAACAGCAACTGGCGCATGGCCAGAAGATCCGAAATCGGCGAAAAAGCGAACGCCTTAATCGCCAGCAGCAGCGAAATAAGCAGCCAGATAATGTAGTGTTTGGGTACCACCGCGCGGCGTTTGAAAAAAGCTATTGTCAGCCACAGGGTATAATACCACATCGCGACGGCGAACAGCAGCGAGGCCAGCCATAGCGCCAGGTGGCCGAAGCTCATCGCTTTCAGCAATGCCCAGGTCTGCGGCGCCATCAGCGCATTCGCGTACAGTATTAATGATAGGGAGGTGCTGAACAGCGCGAGCAGTAACCACGCCAGCGGCGCCAGTAGCCATCCGCCTATACGTTCTGCAGATTGAGAGGACATCGTAACCCCCGGATTCAACGCCAGTTAGTTAATTTCAGGGCGGGAAGTATAAGCAACTGGCGTGAATGATAACAGTCTTTATTGCACGTAACGCCATACCGACTTCGGCACCTGGCCGACATCGAACAGTTTTCCGCCAGAAACTAACTCGGCGCGGCGGTGATCGGCGGCGCGATACATGTTGACGATTTCATTGGTGTCAGAGAGAGAATAGTTAAGATGATCAAAAAGTTTTTCTAGGCTTTCCAGCGAACTAATTTTGCGGAATTTTAATAAATAATCCTGAACGGTCATTTGTGTATCCATTTAATAATCGGAATTAAGTCGAATATTACCAATTTTCTGTAAACCGTGTTTCAACTAACAGCGCCTTCTTGATGGGCCGGCGGAATTATTTCGGTTGCCAATACTAAAAACAAGAACTGATTAGGATCCTGGCATCGTAAAAAGAAATTTAAGAATATTCTACAACCAGATCAGGCGCCGGACGGCGCCTGAGGGGGGAAGATTAACGCTGTTCGCCTCGGCTGGCAATAACGTTTTGGTACCAGAAATAACTCTTTTTTCGTTTGCGGGCGCGGTTCTGCTGGTGATCGACGTAGACAAAGCCATACTGCTTCTGATAGCCGTTGAGCCAGCTTAGCAGGTCAATAAAGGACCACGGGTAAAAACCGCGGACATCCGCACCTAATGCTATTGCTTTTTCCAGCGCATTAATGTGGCTACTCAGATAGTCAATTCGCGGATCGTCGACAATTTCACCGTCAATTATCGGATCTTTTGCCCCCAAACCATTTTCGGTGATATAGATTGGGATATCGCCATAGCGCTCTTTTATCATCATGATGCCGTCGGTTAATCCCTGCGGCCAAATTTCCCAGCCCCATTCAGTATAAGTACTTTGCGGATTGCGGACGAAATAAAATAATCCATCCACGCCGGACTCGCCGACGCCTGGACCTTCTTGCGGCGTGGCGGAGACCGTCTCCCGACGATAATAATTCAGGCCGATAAAATCACAGCGGTTTTCCTTGAGCAGCGCATCGTCGCCCGGCGCAAAAAGGGGTACATTCCACAGCGCCTGAGCCTGACGGAGCAAATCGGCTGGATAGACGCCTTTCAGTACCGGATCGTATAGCCAGTGGGTATGGATAGCATCGGCCAACGCGGTGGCCCTGATATCCTCGGCGCTTTGCGTCAACGGCGTATGGGGCTGCAGGACGTTAACGAAACCGATCTGGCCGTTAATGTTCATTTCACGGAAGGTCTTAACGGCCAGCGCGTGGGCGACAAAGACATGGTGACAAGCCTGGATGGCGCGAGCCGGGTCGCGTACCGCCGGTGGATGGCAGCCATTAATATAACCGTGGCCGATAAATACGATGGTTTCGTTAAAGGTTGCCCACAGCTTGACCCTGGAACCGAAGCGCTGATAGCACAGACGAGCGTATTCGGCGAAGGCTTCCGCTGTGCTGCGAGCCTCCCAACCCCCTTCGTCCTGCAATGCCTGCGGTAAATCCCAGTGATAAAGGGTGATCATTGGTTCGATATTGTGCGCCAGCAGTTCGTCGATCAAATCGCTGTAAAACTGTACGCCGGGTTCATTGACTTCGCCACGGCCATGAGGCAATAACCGTGGCCAGGAGATAGAAAAACGGTAGCTTTGTAGCCCCATTTCAGCCATCAGGGCGACATCTTCACGAAAACGATGATAGTGATCGACGGCGATATCGCCATTGGTGCCCTGAAAGGTGGTTCCCGGCTGGTGCGAGTAAATATCCCAAATAGATGGGCCTTTGCCATCGGCATCGTGCCCGCCGTCAACCTGGTAGGCGGCCGTTGCTGCCCCCCAGAGAAAATCTTGCGGAAATGCGGCCATCAAAAAAACTCCTTATCAAGTGATAAGGAGAGTGTATTGAATGGCGCGACAAATCTGCAACCGGTTTCTGAAACCGGTTGCAGATTTGCGGCGAGTATCACTTTTTGCCTTTATTTCGCCTGTACGGTGCTAGCCGGGGGCGGGGACTGATAATCATCGATTTGATGCGCAACCACCAACAGCACAGCCGAAACGCCAAACACAACCCAACCAATAAGTTCTACAATGCGGGTAAAAACAGTCGTCATAATTCTAAAGCGGAAAGTTAAAATGGATTGAAATGTTACTAAACCGCGGAAACAACGCAAGTATTACTGCCCATGCATTGCGCAACTGACGCAAAGATGAACAGCGTGCACGGATAAGCGGAAGATTAAGGTTTATAGTAGAAGTCATGGTTGCCTGCGAGGATGACGCCATGAGTGATGCTATAAGGGTAGGACTGATAGGCTATGGTTATGCAAGCAAGACATTTCACGCGCCATTGATTTCCGGTACGCCGGGTATGGCGCTATCGGCCGTGGTCAGTAGCGACGCGCAAAAAGTACTGACAGACTGGCCGGCGACCCAGGTGGTGGCTTCAGCGAGTTCGCTATACGCTGACCCTGATATCGATTTGATTGTTATTCCGACTCCCAACGATACCCATTTCCCTTTGGCGCGAGCGGCGCTGGAGGCGGGTAAACACGTCATTGTTGACAAACCTTTTACCGTGACACTGTCACAAGCACGCGAGTTGGATGCTATCGCCAGAAGCCGCGGGCGGCTGTTATCGGTGTTCCATAATCGCCGTTGGGATAGCGATTTTCTCACGCTGAAGGCCTTGATTGCCGCAGGGGATTTGGGGGAGGTCAGTTATTTTGAATCACATTTCGATCGTTTTCGCCCGCAGGTTCGTGACCGCTGGCGTGAGCAGGGCGGCCCTGGCAGCGGTATCTGGTATGACTTAGGCCCGCATCTGCTGGATCAGGCGGTCAATCTGTTTGGCCTGCCGGTGAGTATTGCCGTCGATCTGGCGCAGCAGCGCCCCGGCGCGCAGGCGACGGATTATTTTCACGCGGTGTTAGTTTATCCGCAACGGCGAGTGATTTTGCACAGCACGCTGCTGGCGGCGGCAGAAACGGCGCGATATATCGTCCATGGTTCACGAGGAAGCTATGTGAAATATGGTCTCGATCCGCAGGAAGAACGTTTGAAAAACGGCGAACGGTTGCCGCAGGAGGATTGGGGCTACGATATGCGTGACGGTATATTGACCCGCGTTGAAGGCGAAGAGCTCGTCGAGGAAACCTGGCTGACGCTCCCCGGGAACTATCCCGCTTATTATGCGGCGATTCGCGATGCGCTCAACGGCAGCGGAGAAAACCCGGTACCCGCAAGCCAGGCGATTCAGATTATGGAACTGATTGAACTGGGGATTGAATCGGCACGGCACCGGACGGCGCTGTGCCTGATTTAACAGCATGCTCCGCCTGCACGGCGGAGCTTTGGCTTAATTAGCCTTTAGAACGCGTTGGATCAGCGCCTCTTTTTCCTGACGGCTGAGGAACGCCAGTTCCAGACCGTTAATTTGCGCCTGACGGATCTGCTCGCGGTTGAGGCCCGCCGCCGGTGCGGCGACATTGTACTCGTGAATAATATCCACACCCTGTACCGCCGGATCGTCGGTGTTAATGCAGGCCAGCACGCCGTGATCGAGGAAGGTCTTCAGCGGGTGCTGCGCCAGTGAGGCGACGGTACTGGTCTGGATGTTCGACGTCAGGCAGGATTCAATGCCAATACGTTCAGCGGCGAGGTAGTCCATTAGCTTTGGATCCTGCACGGCTTTCACCCCGTGACCGATGCGTTCGGCGCCCAGTTCACGAATGGCCTGCCAGATACTTTCCGGCCCGGCGGCTTCACCTGCGTGCACGGTAATACGCCAACCCGCGTCACGCGCGCGACGGAAATGATCCATAAACAGCGCGCCAGGGAACCCCAGCTCATCGCCAGCCAGATCCAGCGCGGTGATCCCATCGCGATGGGCCAGCAGGGCGTCGAGTTCCTCTTCACAGGCCGCTTCGCCGAAGGTGCGGCTCATGATGCCAATCAGACGCGCCTCGACGCCGAAATCACGGCAGCCTTCGCGTACTCCGGCAATCACCGCTTCGACGACGCCGGCGACCGGCAGCTGATGGGTCATCGCCATATAACGCGGAGAAAAACGCAGCTCAACGTAGTGCAGGCCGTTGCGCGCGGCGTCTTCAACGTTTTCCCAGGCAACACGGCGGCAGGCTTCCAGAGAAGCCAGCACCTTCACGCCCCAATCGAGTTTCGCCAGGAAGCTAACCAGGTCTGGTTCATTGCTGGTGACCTGCACATGCGGACGCAGCGTTTCAAGGGTATCTGCCGGGAGAGTAATATTGAACTGGCGGCCAAGATCGAGAATGGTTTGGGCACGGATGTTGCCGTCAAGATGGCGGTGAATGTCTGTTAAAGGCAAAGTTGAATCAATCATGGTCGCACTCATTTTTTAGTTGAAGTGCACGATATTATACATCAGCAGCGTAACCGTTTAAAAGTACGGAAAAAATCCTATGGATACAGGGAGATGGCTGGTGCAAAGTCTGTTTTTGCGCAAATAAAAAGCCATTTCCCTTTTCTGTTGCGCAACTTGAGGTGTTGAGCGGCCCCAAGCGTAAACTAACTTCCGGGCCGTCTGAATATCTGGATGAGCGTTTAATAATTTCAGCGATTAAAAGGGGAGAATCATATTTTCCATATGCAATAGTGTGTTGTCTTTTGACCAGTAATGGCGCGTTTTTTCATTAAGATCAACCACCCATTTAAATACCCCGGCATTTGCCAGTTCGGCGCAATAGTTATCAAAAGGAGTGACACCACTAAAGTGGCGTCGCGCAGCTTCTCGGGTGAGCGTTCTGCAGGCCTGCGAGTTAACACGCAGCAACTTTCTGTTGCTTTTCAGGGAAACGAAAGTATCTGATGACATAACAAAATTCACATTCCCGGTAGCAACAAAATAGATGTAATAAGAGACATTATTTTCAATGAGTACTTCAGTAAATGAAATAAAATCCGCATCAGTACGTACTCGCTCAAAAATGGTTCTGAGCAAATCCAGAAGCTCCATGGTTTTCCTTGTGGGTCGTGTGTGCGTGCGATACGGCTTTATATACAGCTAGTGTATATAAAACGTTCACTTATCTATTTATTATAATGCTAATTATATAAACTTAATTTTAATGTGTGTAATGGTATTGGAACAGTGTTTCAAGTGTTACAAAGTATTGCTTCAGCGCAAGAAATCAGCAGTTCCACTGGCGGGGGAGTAAAAGCAGCGTGGCGACTTATCAATAGCGTTTCGCTATTAGTCATAGAGAATCAGTATTTAATCTTAGTAAGACGCTTATATATAGTGTCCCGGACTGAAATTCCTGCCATCGTCAGCAGGCTATATTAAAAGGACACCGGGAAAATGGCTTTTTCACTTAAAGGTTTTACTCATTCATTGGCTCTCGTTGGCGCGTTGCTACTGGCGGGTTGTGGGCCAAAAGATCGGGATCCTAATCATATTAAGGTGGGGATTAGCGCGGGTATCGATCAGCAAGTCTGGGCGGTGGTGCAAAAAGTCGCCAAACAAAAATATAATCTCGATGTCGAGGTGGTGACTTTCAATGATTTCGTTCTGCCAAACGAGGCGCTGAACAATGGCGATCTCGATATCAATGCTTTCCAGCATAAACCCTATCTGGATAAACAGATTCAGGAGCGCGGCTATAAGCTGGTGGATGTTGGTACCACATTTGTCTATCCGATAGCCGCTTATTCAAAGAAAATCACCGCTATTTCGCAGCTTCCGGACGGCGCCCAGGTGGCGGTGCCTAACGACCCAACCAACCTTGGACGCTCACTGCTATTGCTGGAGAATCAGGGGCTTATCACTCTGAAAGAGGGAGTAGGCCTGCTGCCAACCGCGCTGGATATCGTCAATAACCCAAAGAAGCTGAAAATCGTCGAGATTGAAGCGCCGCAGCTGACCCGTGCGCTGGATGATAAACAGGTGACAATGGCTATCATTAATACCACCTTTTCCAGCCAGATTGGCCTGTCGCCGACGCGTAATGGTCTGTTCATTGAGGATAAAAATTCACCGTACGTCAATATCTTTGCCAGCCGCGAAGATAATAAAGATAGCGCAAAGGTGAAGAACCTGGTGAAAGCCTACCAGACCGACGAAGTCGCCAACGCCGCCGCCGAATTGTATAAAGGCGATGCGGTGAAAGGCTGGTAGCTATTCTTCCTTCGCCGTCCGGTCCTGCACATCCAGCACCTGAGATAACACGCGCCGCGCATTAGCGGCGCAGTCAATGTCATCCGGCTTCTGTTGTATCTCATCAATAACGCTTACCAGCTGCGCTTTACCGTACGCGAGTTTCTGTTCCAGTTTTTCAATATCCGCCACTTTTTGTTGCAGGGTGGCGAGTAGCGTTTGTCGGTCCCAGTGGTTGAGATCGGACGGTAACAGGGCGGCGATTTCTTCAAGAGTAAATCCCGCCGCCTGAGCGGTAGTAATCAGTCCCAGCACGACCAGCGTTTCTTCCGGATAGCTGCGATAGCCATTGGCTTTACGCTGCACGGTTTTGAGGATCCCCGCCCGCTCGTAATAACGGATCCGCGAAGGCGCCAGGCCGCTGCGTTTTGCCAGTGTACCGATATTCATTTTTATTCCTCATAAGCTGCTTGACCTTAAACTTAACTTTAAGGTTATGGTTTGTCCAGTTCACTGACTGGAGCCCTGACATGACCCTTTTTACCCCTCTGCGACTGGCCTCTGGCGTCGTCATTAACAACCGCATCGCTAAAGCGGCGATGGAAGAAAATATGGCCGATGCCGATCATGCGCCGTCAACGGAATTACTCATGCTTTATCAGGCCTGGGCGCAGGGCGGCGCCGGGGTGATTATTACCGGTAATGTGATGGTGGACGCCCGGGCGATGACCGGCCCGGCAGGCGTGGTGCTGGAAGATGAACGACATCTCGACAAGTTCCGCGCCTGGTCGCAGGCGGCACGGGCGAATGGCGCGCAGGTGTGGATGCAGATCAATCATCCTGGGCGACAGATGCCTGCGGGCCTGGGACAGGAGACGCTGGCCCCTTCGGCGTTGGCGCTGGATCTTGGGTCGCAATCTTCGCGCTTTCGCCTGCCGCGGGCGATGGATGAGAAGGATATCGCCGATGTGACGCGACGGTTCATCACCACCTCCCGGTTAGCGGAACGCGCTGGATTTCACGGCGTCGAAATCCATGCCGCCCACGGTTATTTGCTGAGCCAGTTCCTCTCGCCGCTCAGTAACCAGCGCACCGACCAATATGGCGGGAGCATTGAAAATCGCGCCCGTCTACTGCTGGATATCGTGCGCGGCGTACGCGAGACGGTGGCGGCGGATTTCACCGTTGCGGTCAAACTCAATTCAGCGGATTTCCAGCGCGGCGGCTTTTCGATTAACGATGCGAAGAGGGTGGTGCAAATGCTGGCGGAAAGCGGCGTCGATCTGGTCGAACTTTCCGGCGGCAGCTATGAAGCGCCGGCGATGATGGGCGCCATGCGTGATGAGCGAACGCTGGCGCGGGAAGCTTACTTCCTGCAGTTTGCCGAGCAGATCGCCGAAGTGGCGACCATTCCATTAATGGTCACCGGCGGCGTGCGGCGGCGTGAAGTGGCGGAAAGGGTGGTGAATAGCGGAGTTGCGCTGGTGGGGATCGCCACGGCGATGGCGATTGTGCCCAATTTGGCGCAGTACTGGCGTGAGGGGGAGTACGATGCGCCACTGCTGCGTCAGGGTAACTGGAAGAACAAGGCCATTGCCGCCAGCGCGCATATGGCGGCGGTGAAATATCAGCTGCAGCGGTTAAGCCGCCACCGCGCAGTGCGGCCGCAGGTCTCACCGCTGTGGGCGTTGCTGACGGCGCAACTGACGGCGAAACGGCAGGCTAAACGTTATCGGCGCTGGATGGCAGGCAAGTAATGACAGCCGGTAGCGCGCTACCGGCCCTTCTCGTCACTTTTGAATCAGATAGCGGATCGTCGGCCCATCCTGCTGAATATCCAGCACGGTATAGCCGTGATTTTTAGCATCGTGCGGGATGTTGTTGATTGACTGCGGACAGTCGCTCACCACTTCAAGTATTTCCCCTTTTTTTAGTGCCGGCATTGCTTCAAGCGTGGCCACGGCTGGGTAGGGGCAAGGTTCACCAACCATATCGAGGCGGTAATCAGGAACGATCTCTTTCATGTGGTTTCCTTAATACGGGTCGCCGAAGTGTTTTTCTGGCGAAAGAAGTGTTTTTCCCAGGCGATGACCAACATCAGCGCGATAAATAGCAGCAGGTAGGTGATAAGCAGGCCGCCGAACGGACCAAAAGTCGTCAGCAGGTTAATCTTATCCCAGTTGGTGGCAAGCGTCGGCGATAAATCATCCCAGAAGTAAGCCAGCAGGGTGGAGCCGATAACGTTGCCTAACCCGACCCACCAATAATGTACCTGGCCTTCAACGGCGCGATACATCCAACCGGTTTCGCAACCACCGGCCAGTACGATGCCGAAACCGAACAGCAGGCCGCCAATTACCGCGTTCGGCCCGGCCCACATGATTTTGGGCTCCATGCCGAGCTGCACATAGCTAAAGATACCGATGGCGCTGGCCGCCATCCCGAAGATGATTGCTTTGGCCATATAGGTGCGCCCGGTCACCCACATATCGCGAAAGGCGGAGGTGAAACAGATTTGCGCTCGCTCGATGAGCAGGCCAAAGGCAACGCCGAACAGCAGGGCCAGGCCCAGTTTAGGCTGATTGGCGGCGGTCAGTAGCCCCCAGCCGATCATAGCGACAAATACCAGCATTCCCAGACGAAAGCGGCGGCGGGCCTGCGCGGGTTTTTGAGTTAACGGTGAGGCCGCGGAGACTTTCTCAATTTTGACCGGAATACGGAAAACAGGCAGCAGCGTAAAGCGCGCGCCGAACCAGGTCCCGATGGCGGTGGCGATGGCGAAGAACCATGCGTGCAGGGAAAACTGCGGGATCCCGGTGAAGAAAGCCGCCAGGTTACAACCCATTGCCAGCCGGGCGCCGAAGCCCGCGATAATGCCGCCGGCCAGCGCCTGGAAAATGCGAATGCGGCTACGCGGCATCCGCAGCTTGACGTTATTCGCCCACAGCGCGGCGGCCAGGCAGCCGCCAAACATGCCAAGGATCATCATACCGTCGATACGCGTTAACGGCGTACCTTCGAGATGGATTAATTGGTAGTAACCCCAGTTTTCGGCCGGGACGCCCATCATCTGCAGCAGCTGGCCGCCCCAGCGGGTAAATTCGCCGGTGACTGCCCAGAATGTACCGGTAATGCCAAAATAGTAAGTAGAAAGAATACCGGCGGCGATCACCGCAGGCGCTGGCGCCCAAAACTTAATTAGCCAGGCTTGTTTGAATTGATGCCATGTCATAGAAATGCCTCTGAACTCAGAAGGTAATTCGCCCCGAAAGGGCTTGAAGAGCCGCGATAATACGCCGCTTAGCTTTCAGAATCACTCGACGAGATCAAAAGCGGGAAGAATGCCTCATGAAAAAGGCCGCCAGTCAGGGCGGCCTTAAATCAACAACGCTGGAATTAATTAAAGCCCAGGCGAATAAGATTCAATGGGCAATACAATTCATGACTACCGTCTAATTCTACGCAGTCACTGCGGCGCAGCTGTTCGCTGTTTTTATTGGCGCCATGAATGGCCTTAATCACTCCCGTCGCGCCGCTGTCGGCCACCATGACCCGGCTGCCAGCGTCAATAGCATTACGGTTACGATCGTAGGTTTTCATCATTTCCTCCTCTGCATTGTCATTCGGACGTGATTGTTTCGCGTTGTTTTAATACTCCTGTGTGGTTAAAAAGTTTTTGAGGTATATCAAAATTATTTTAATTCAGGGCGCAATGATCGCAGAGCGGCAATCAATCCTTGAACTCCTTTCTCAAGCTTCACCCGCGGGCATCCGGCATTTAGCCTGATGAAACCGTTACCCTCTTCGCCATAGGTATAACCCGGCATGATCGCGACTTTTTGCTCTTCAATCAGCGCTTTTTGCAGCGCGCGATCGTCGATACCGAGTGGACGCAGATCGATCCACGCCAGATAGGTGGCCTGTGGGGGCTGCCAGTTTAGCTGCGGGAAGGCCTGATTCAGCTGCTCGGCGATATAGCGCATGTTTTCCTGCAGATAATCGCGTAACGCATCCAGCCATGGCGCGCCCTGACGATAGGCGGCGATATGCGCGACCAGCGCCGGAACCGACGGAGAAGATAGACCATCGCGGCCTTTTAGCGCTTGCAGATAGCCATCGCGCGAAGCGGTATCGGCGATGAGCCCATAGGCGCCGGTAAATGCCGGGATATTGAAGCTTTTTGAGCCCGACGTGAACAGCGCCCAGGGGCCCTGCGCAACGGCGCACCAGGGGGTATGACGGTGTTCGCCCCAGGTCATATCCATATGAATTTCATCGCTAATAACCCGGACGTTATGCTTCGCGCACAGCTGCGCCATGGTGGTCAGTTCGTCGCGGCTCCAGACTTTGCCCGTCGGATTGTGCGGGCTGCACAGCAGCAAAATGCGGTTGTCGGGATGGGCGAGCGCGGCTTCCAGTTCGTTCATATCGCAGCGCCACTCACCCTCATCAAGCTTGAGCGCCACCGGGGCAATGCGTCGCTGGTTGCCGTCGATAGTTTTGTAAAACGCGTCGTAAGCCGGGGTATGGACCACGATGCCGTCGCCCGGATTGGACCATTGCCGAATCATTTCGGCCACCATGTAGATAACCGACGGGCCGTAAACGATGGCCTCGTGGTCAATGGTGCTATGAAAACGGCTGGCGAACCAGTGGCTGACGGCCCCGAGAAATTCGTCGTTTTTCCAGCGGCTATAGCCAAAAACGCCGTGCGCCAGGCGCTGGCTGACGGCGTCGATAATACAAGGGGCGGTAGCGAAATCCATATCGGAGATAGTGAACGGCAGCAGGTCGGCGGCGCCGAAACGGTCGGCTACGTAATCCCATTGGGTGCACCAGGTCCCGTGGCGGTCCACTGGCGTGGCAAAATCAAACATCTGAATTTCCTTCGCGAATGCCCCCTCCGGGTGAGAGGGGGCGTATGTTTAGGCCTGAACGGTATTCATCAGGGTGGCCATTTCATCTTTTACCGACTGAACCTGTGGGCCGATGACCACCTGCAGGTTGTGATCGTTAAGCTGGACCACGCCGATTGCGCGGTTGGCTTTCAGCGCGGCGGTATCGACTTTGCTCATGTCGTTCACCGACAGGCGCAGGCGGGTAATACAGTTATCGAGCGTGACGATATTATCAGCACCGCCGAGCGCGGCCAGAATCGCCGGCACGTTATAACCTGATTTGCCAATCGTTCCGGCAACTGCTTTTTCGATGTTGGTCGCCGTTTCGATATCGCGGCCCGGCGTTTTCAGGTTGAAGCGGGTGATGGCGAAACGGAAGATACCGTAGTACACCGCGAACCAGATGGCGGCGACAACCGGCACCATATACCACTTGGTCGACAGCCCGTGCAGGATGCCAAACACCACGAAGTCGATAATGTTGCCGTCGGTGTTGCCGATGGTGACACCAAGTACCGCCATGATAGTGAAACCAAGGCCGGTCAGCAGGGCGTGGATGACGTACAGTACCGGCGCGACGAACAGGAACAGGAATTCCAACGGCTCAGTGGTACCGCCAACCACGCAGGCAATGACGCCGGAAATGAGCAGCCCTTTAATTTTATGACGGTTTTCTGGGCGGGCGCAGTGGTACATCGCCAGCGCCGCGCCGGGCAGGCCGCCGAGGAAGGCGGGCATTTTACCCTGTGACAGGAAGCGGGTCGCGCTTTCAGAGAAGCCGTGCGTCGTCGGGCAACTCAGCTGCGCCTGAAAGATAGTCAGCGCGCCGCTGACGCTGTGGCCGCAAACGTCCATGGTGCCGCCCGCTTCGGTAAAGCGGATCAGCGCCACCAGAATATGGTGCAGGCCAAACGGCAGCAGCAGGCGTTCTCCGGTACCGAAGATCATCGGGCCAAAATCGCCGGCGCTATTGATAACATGTCCTAGTCCGTTGATACCCATCGCGAACACCGGCCACACCAGCGGAATGACCAGACCGACCAGGCCTAACACCACGGTGGTAATGATCGGCACAAAGCGCGTGCCGCCAAAGAAGGCCAGCGCATCCGGCAGACGGATGTTGTGGAAGCGTTCGTGCAGCATCCAGACGATAATACCGGCGATCACCGCGCCGAGGATCCCGGTGTCGATCGACTGAATACCGATAATATTCTGAATGTTGTTGGCCTTGAGGATCGCCGCGTCGGTCGTCGGCAGGATGCCTTTCGCCGTCAGCCAGAAGTTGACCGCGAGGTTCATGACCGCGTAGCCGACGAAGCCCGCGAATGCGGCGACGCCTTTGTTTTCACGCGCCAGGCCGAGCGGAATTGCGATACAGAACATGACCGGCAGGAAGCTAAAAGCGAAGGAGCCGACTTTACTCATCCAGACAAAAATCGCCTGCAGCAGCGGCACGTTCAGCCACGGCAGCAGCGTAATCACATCGTGGCTGCTTAACGAGCTGCCGATCCCCAGCATGATCCCGCAAAATGAGAGCAACGCCACGGGCAACATAAAGGTTTTTCCTAACTGCTGGAAAAACTCCCATAAGGTAATTTTTGGTGCTGTTTTCGCCGTCATACACGAATCCTGGTTCTGAAAAGGGTCGATAGGATGTAACGTAGCGGCAAGATAAAACGTTTTACCATTTTTTAGTGCGATAAAAATCACATAATCAAGCGATAATAACGTTTATAAAGATACCACACTGATAAAACGTTTTATCGAAAGGCAAAGGGAGTCAGCCAGTCGTTATGGCTATCGCAAAAAAGACAACCATCAATGATGTGGCGCTGGCGGCTGGCGTCTCGGTCAGTACGGTATCGCTGGTGCTCAGCGGTAAAGGGCGCATCTCTTCGGCCACCGGCGAGCGCGTCAATCAGGCCATTGAGCAGCTCGGGTTTGTGCGTAATCGCCAGGCGGCGTCGCTACGCGGCGGGCAAAGCGGGGTAATTGGCCTTATCGTTAGCGATCTGTCGAAGCCGTTTTATGCCGAGCTAACCGCCGGGTTGACCGATGCGCTGGAATCACAGGGTAAAATGGTATTTCTCACCCAGGGCGGGCATCGCGGCGAGAAAATGCTCCAGCGCTTCGAAACGCTGGTCTCGCAGGGGGTTGACGGGGTGATTATCGCCGGCGCTATCGACAAGGGCGGCGAGCTGCGCGATCGTGCCGCCGAAGTGGGGATGCCGCTGGTTTTTGCCTCCCGCGCCAGCTATCTGGACGATATTGACCTGATCCGCCCGGATAACATGCAGGCGGCGCAAATGGTAACGGAACATCTGATTCGCCGCGGTCATCAGCGCATCGCCTGGCTTGGCGGACAAAGCGCGTCCTTGACCCGCGCCGAACGGGTGGGCGGCTATTGCGCCACCTTATTGAAGTACGGACTGCCGTTTCATAGCGAATGGGTTGTCGAGTGTGGCTCCAGTCAGCAGCAGGCGGCGGAAGCCATGATCGCGCTGCTGCGGCAAAACCCGACCATCAGCGCGGTACTTTGCTATAACAGCGTCATCGCCACCGGGGCGTGGTTCGGTCTTCTGCGCGCCGGGCGACAGAGCGGCGAGGGTAGCGTGGAAAGTTATTTTGAGCAACGCATCGCGCTGGCGGCCTTTGCCGAAGTGCCGGAAGCGGCGCTCGATGATGTCCCCTTGACCTGGGTGACAACCCCCGCGCGTGAGATGGGGAACAGCCTGGCGGAGTGTATTTTACGCCGCCTCGAGGAGGGGCAAGGCAGCGCGCGTAATCAGATTATGCCGCCGCGGCTGGTTATCAGAAAGTAGGGGCCGCCATCGATTAAGGTGTTCCCGGGCTGCCTGACCGCAGCCCGGGACATTTTTTTACTGCTGCGGTTCGGCGGTGGGGAGCGTCAGGCCGAACATGGCGGCGAAATCAGCCAGCGGCATTTTCTGCCCGTTTAGCGTGACCTGGCCGTCGGCGTACTGCAGGCTGGAGGTGATCGCGTTATCTTCCATTGTGGTCAGACGGAACATCTGCCCCATCGCCGCCAGCCCTTTGACCTGCTGATCGGCAAGTTTCGCCGCATCCTCCGGCTGGTAGCCTTCCAGCCCGGCAATCTGCGTCATCAGGGCGGTGGCCATATCCACCGGGATCACCAGCTTGCCGTCCAGCGATTTAACGCTGCGGTCCAGTTCATCGGCGACGGTCTGCGGCGCGGCGGTCGTTTGCGCCGGATCCTGCATCAGCACCGACAGATTCAGGGTGCTTTCGCCTTTGGCGTTTTGCCAGCTCAGCGGAGAAATCGTCAGCGACGGATTACCTTTCAACAGAATTGGCAGCGAGCTAAAGAAGATCTCGGTTAACGCCTGCTGATAAAGCTCCGGATTCTGCGCCAGCTCGGGTTTCGCCATCAGCGCCTGCGCCTGGGCGTTATACTGCTGACTGAATTGATGCCACGCCTGTCCGTCGAGATTATCCAGCTTAACGGTGAGTTTGCCGCGGCCCATATCCTGGTTTTGCAGTTTCAGGCTGTTAAGGTTGTAATCAAGCTGGCTATTGATACGCTTGCCGTCATCGGAGAGCGTAGAGCGGCCGTCGATATTCATGCCTTCCAGCAGCGCCAGCTCTTTACCTTCAACGCCGATAGCCAGTTTTTCAAGGGAAATCTTCTGCTTGCCGATACGTTCCTCAAAGGAGGTCATTTCGGTGGCGCCGTCAGCCTTCAGGTTGCTGAAACTGAGCTGAACTTTCTGGTTGTATTCGTTGACCGCGTTGATCTGCCCGCTGGCCGCTTCGCCGCTCAGGCTAATAGTTTTGCCATCGCGATCGGCATAGAGCTGGAACTGGCCGCCGCTAAAGATAACTTTTTCATTGTCTTTAGCGTAATCCAGCGGGTTAAGGAAGATGGCCGACTGGGTATCGCCGCTGTAGGCAATGCGGGTGTCGATGTTAAACGGCGTTTGTCCTTTAGCAATATCGAACAGCGCTTTGCTGGCATCGTTATTCACGAGGGTGGTGTTGACGGAGGCCATTGCCGGCGCCAGGTTAAACGATTTTAACGAGGCAAGCGGGAAGGGACCATGATCGACCTTTTCGTCAAACACCAGGCTTTGACCGGCGGCCAATAGACTGTGTTCTTTACCGGCCTGCGGCTTCACCACCAATTGCAGATGGCTGCTGAATAACCCGCGCTGGTAGTCTTGATAGCTCAACTCTACGCCAGCTTCCGGCGCGTTGCTCTGCAGTTGGGCATTCGCCTGCTGCACCATTTCGGCAATACGGTTTTCCAGTTGCTTACCGGTAAACCAGGCTCCGCCT
Organism: Klebsiella sp. 141203; assembly: GCF_032601985.1. Taxonomy (NCBI): domain Bacteria; kingdom Pseudomonadati; phylum Pseudomonadota; class Gammaproteobacteria; order Enterobacterales; family Enterobacteriaceae; genus Klebsiella; species Klebsiella sp. 141203. The sequence continues at coordinate 81,344 of NZ_JAQIRL010000001.1, forward strand.
GTCCAGACGACTCCGAGCGCGACGATAACTCCCGCGGCGACCAACGTTTTTTTCATAGCATTTGTCCATAAATGAAGCCAGGCGGAACATGCCGCCTGGTTGTGTTGTCATGATGGGGGAAGTCTAGCAACTGCGGATTAAAAGTTCAGTAACTTACTTAAGCTTATTGAACACGCGCGCCAGACGACCGTTGCCGCTGACCTGTACCGGTGATTCGTTGCAGGCGATAAACGCCGATTCACCCGGCTGCAGGGTCAGGCGCTGCTCGCCTTTACGTAGCGTTGCTTCGCCTTCCACGCAGAACAGAATCGAGGCGCTCTCTTGCGCCAGAGAGTCCTCATTACTGGACAGCTCGTGCAACGAGAAGGCGAAATCATCGACCGGGATTGGGAAATCCAGCTCGCTGCCGTGTTGTTCCGGCTGAGTCAGCAGCTCAGAGGCAGGTTTGGCGACAAATTTCACGTTCGCCACCAGTTCCGGAATATCGATGTACTTCGGCGTTAGACCGGCGCGCAGCACGTTATCCGAATTGGCCATCACTTCCAGCGCGACGCCCTGCAGGTAGGCGTGCGGGGTCTCGGCGAACAGGAACATCGCTTCGCCAGGGTTCAGTTTCACCACGTTGAGCAGCAGCGGGGAGAAGAGGCCGCTGTCATCCGGGTAGAATTCAGCGATCAGACGAATGGTCTGCCACGGTTCGCCCTGTTGGCGGTCGAGGGCGTTTTGCAGCACGTTGAGCGCATGCGCTTTTTCCTCACCTTTCATATTCAGCAGGCTGGCGAACAGCTGGCTTAAACGCCCGGCATCCGGCTGTTGAATGAATTCGCCAATTGCCGGATGCGCCTCGGCAACCGGCTGCAGCAGCGCGACAATTTCATTAAATTCGCGGAACGCGTTCATGGCGAGGAACGGCGTCAGGGCGAAGACCAGCTCCGGCTTGTGATTGGGATCTTTATAGTTGCGCTCGGCGGCATCCAGCGGAATACCCGCGGCGTTCTCTTTGGCAAAGCCAATTTCCGACGCGCGTTTATTCGGGTGAACCTGGATGGAGAGCGGCTGGGCGGCGCACAGTACTTTGAACAAGAACGGCAGTTCGCCGAAACGCTCGGCGACGTTAGTGCCGAGAAGGGCATTTTTATCGGCCTCAATGACCTCGCGCAGCGACTGCGGCTGGCCGTTGGCGTTTAGGATCCGCGAACTGCTTTTGGGATGTGCGCCCATCCACAATTCCGCCATCGGCAGGTTGTCCGGATTGGCGATACCGTAAAGGTTGGTTAACGCGGTGTGACTTCCCCATGCATAGTTTTGCACTGAGTTAATGAGCTTCTGCATTCTCAATCCCTGTTTCCACATAAAAATGTTGGCTCTATTAAACCAACAAATCGTCGAGAAGCAACTGCTGAAAGAAAAAGTCGTCCTTGTCTCAGTTTTTGTTAAAAAATTGTGTAAGATTGATCGACTCGCTTTTCTACAGGCAAATGGAGTGTCTGCCTGAAACATAATCAGCCAAGCAGTAAGTGAGAGTACAATGTCGAACAAACCGTTTGTTTATCAGGATCCTTATCCGCTTAAAAAGGATGACACCGAGTATTATCTCCTCAGCAGTGATTACGTCTCCGTCGCCGAATTCGCCGGCCAGGAAGTTCTGAAGGTTGAACCTCAGGCGCTAACCTTACTGGCCCAACACGCGTTCCACGACGCCTCCTTTATGCTCCGCCCGGCACACCAGCAGCAGGTCGCGGATATCCTCAACGACCCGGAAGCCAGCGAAAACGACAAATACGTCGCGCTGCAATTCCTGCGTAACTCCGATATCGCCGCCAAAGGCATTCTGCCGACCTGTCAGGACACCGGCACCGCGATCATTATGGGGAAAAAGGGGCAGCGCGTATGGACCGGCGGCGGCGATGAAGCCGCGCTGGCGCAGGGCGTGTACAACACCTATATCCAGGACAACCTGCGTTACTCGCAGAACGCGCCGCTGGACATGTATAAAGAGGTTAACACCGGTACCAACCTGCCGGCGCAGATCGATCTTTATGCTACCGATGGCGATGAGTATAAATTCCTCTGTATCGCCAAGGGCGGCGGCTCCGCGAACAAAACGTATCTCTACCAGGAAACGAAAGCGTTAATCACCCCGGCGAAGCTGAAAAACTACCTCGTCGAGAAGATGCGCACACTCGGTACCGCAGCTTGTCCGCCGTACCATATCGCCTTTGTGATTGGCGGCACCTCTGCGGAAGCCACGCTGAAGACGGTGAAATTGGCCTCGACCAAATACTACGATGGCCTGCCGACCGAAGGTAACGAACATGGCCAGGCGTTCCGCGATGTGCAGCTGGAGCAAGAGCTGCTGCTGGAAGCGCAGAACCTCGGCCTCGGCGCGCAGTTTGGCGGCAAATACTTCGCCCACGATATCCGCGTGGTCCGCCTGCCGCGTCACGGCGCGTCCTGTCCGGTGGGGATGGGGGTCTCCTGTTCTGCCGACCGTAACATCAAAGCTAAAATCAACCGCGACGGCATTTGGCTGGAGAAACTGGAGAGCAACCCAGGGAAATATATCCCTGAACATCTGCGCCAGGCCGGTGAAGGCGAAGCCGTGAAGGTGAACCTCAATCAGCCGATGAGCGAGATCCTGGCGCTGCTGTCGCAGTATCCGGTGTCGACTCGTCTGTCGCTGAGCGGCACAATCATCGTGGCTCGTGATATTGCCCATGCCAAGCTGAAAGAGCTTATTGATAATGGCGAAGCGCTGCCGCAGTATGTCAAAGATCACCCTATCTACTACGCCGGCCCGGCGAAGACGCCGGATGGTTACGCCTCCGGTTCTCTGGGGCCGACGACCGCTGGCCGCATGGACTCGTATGTCGATCTGTTGCAATCGCATGGTGCGAGTAAAATCATGCTGGCCAAGGGTAACCGTAGCCAGCAGGTGACCGATGCCTGCCACAAACACGGCGGTTTCTATCTCGGTAGTATCGGCGGCCCGGCGGCGGTTCTTGCGCAGCAGAGTATCCGCAGCCTTGAGTGCGTGGCTTATCCGGAGCTGGGAATGGAAGCTATCTGGAAAATCGAAGTGGAAGATTTCCCGGCCTTTATCCTCGTTGATGATAAAGGTAACGACTTCTTCCAGCAGATCCAGACATCGCAGTGCTCGCGCTGCGTGAAGTAAACGACACCGCCCTTCGGGGCGGTTTTTGTTTGGGCCGCTTTAGCGGCACGAACGACTAAAACAACTAATAATTCTGGTTAATACTTAATCCTTTAAGCAGGTGAGCTTGTCGCTATGACGCACTTTGAATCCAAGGAGAAAGTAATGACAACGCATCGCAGTGAAAAAGACTCGATGGGCGCCATCGACGTCCCGGCCGATAAACTTTGGGGCGCGCAGACCCAGCGCTCGCTTGAGCATTTCCGTATCTCAACGGAGAAAATGCCTGATGAACTGATCTACGCGCTGGCGCTGACCAAACGCGCGGCGGCGAAGGTGAACCAGGACCTGGGCCTGCTGGCGGCGGACAAAGCGGGCGCCATCATCGCCGCCGCGGATGAAGTCCTCGCCGGTAAGCATGCGCAGGAGTTTCCGTTAGCTATCTGGCAAACCGGCTCCGGTACCCAAAGCAACATGAATATGAACGAAGTGCTGGCTAACCGTGCGAGCGAGTTGCTTGGCGGCGAGCGCGGCATGGCGCGCAAAATCCACCCCAATGATGACGTCAATAAAAGCCAGAGCTCGAATGATGTTTTTCCAACAGCGATGCACGTCGCGGCGCTAATCGCGCTGCGCGAAAAGCTACTCCCACAGCTACAGGCGCTGCGGGACACGCTACAGGAAAAGTCGCTGGCCTTCGGTGACATTGTTAAAATTGGCCGCACTCACTTGCAGGACGCTACGCCGCTGACGTTAGGGCAGGAGATCTCCGGTTGGGTCGCGATGCTGGAACATAATCTCCGGCATATTGAACACAGCCTGCCGCATCTCGCTGAGCTGGCGCTGGGCGGTACGGCGGTTGGCACCGGCTTGAATACGCACCCGGAATATGCGGTGCGGGTGGCGGCGGAACTGGCGTCGCTTAGCGGGCTACCGTTCGTCACCGCGCCCAATAAATTTGAAGCGCTGGCCACCGTGGATGCGCTGGTTCATGCCCACGGCGCGCTGAAAGGGCTGGCGGCTTCGCTGATGAAAATCGCCAACGATGTGCGCTGGCTGGCCTCCGGGCCGCGCTGTGGCATAGGGGAAATCGCCATTCCGGAGAACGAACCGGGATCCTCCATTATGCCCGGCAAAGTCAACCCGACGCAGTGCGAAGCGTTGACCATGTTGTGCTGTCAGGTGATGGGTAACGACGTGGCGGTGAATATCGGCGGCGCGTCAGGCAACTTTGAGCTTAACGTCTATCGGCCAATGGTCATCCACAACTTCCTGCAGTCGGTACGCCTGCTGGCGGACGGTATGGAGAGCTTTAATGAGCACTGCGCGGTGGGCATTGAGCCAAACCGCGAGCGGATCGGCCAGTTGCTTAATGAGTCGCTAATGCTGGTGACCGCGCTCAATACCCATATCGGCTACGATAAAGCGGCGGAGATCGCCAAAAAAGCGCACCATGAAGGGCTGACGCTGAAAGCCGCGGCGCTGTCGCTTGGTTACCTGACGGAAGCCGAATTCGATAGCTGGGTGCGCCCGCAGGATATGGTTGGCAGCCTTGCTACTCGCTAGCCAGCCATAAATGCAGACGCGGGATCAGTAATCGTAACGACTGCGCCTGCGGCTTGTGGCGGTACTGCACGTTATCGGCATCGTAATTCAAAAGTTCGCCGAGATCCGGCACGCTTACCCCATGCGTGCCGGAGATAAGCGCAATTAGCGGGCCGGGGCAGGCGTACTGCACCTGCTTCTGCTCGCCGGCATACCACACTCTGGCAATCGGCTGTACCTTGACCGGGCGTTTGATTTTCAATTTTGCCCGCTGCGGCAGGGCGGCGATATCCTGAAATTCCCTTTCCAGCTTGCTTTGCCACTGTTCGCGGGTCCAGGGCGGCACCGCGCGCGGCGATTGCAGGCTCTTCTCTAGCTGCATTAATACTTCATCGCGGGTCAGATTTTTAATCACATGCTTATTGGCCCAGCCGAAGCGGATGGTGCTGGGGTCGAGCAGCGGCGTCAGGGTACGATAGGCGCTAAGGGTAATCAGGCCGGGCAGATGGCGGTGAACCCATTCGAAACGCGCGGCGGCCGGCAAACCGGAATCGACGGTGACGATTTTCTCAAACGCCGCTTTCAGCGCGTTAATGGCGCTGATTTTCTCCAGCAGCTCCGCCTGCTGTTGCGTATCAACCGCCAGGCAAATCGCCCCGGGGAGGCGTACCGCCGCCTTGCTGCTGCGGTTTTCCGACTGCTGCTGGATAAACAGGTGGCTGTAGTGCCTGAGCGCCATCTCCAGCGCGCTTTGCCCGACGTGCTGGGTGACCTGAATGGTATCCAGCGGCGCGTGCTCCGCCTCTTTACTTACCGCCGGTAATTCGAAAACCCGCGCCGCCAGCAGACGGCAGCGGCTCAGCGACGCTTTGAAGGTTTGTAGTTCGCGCTCAAGCTCACGAAAGGTGTCATTTAAGCGCGCAACGAGGTCGTAGCTAGCCATGATTACCGCCTTAGTTACAACATACTGTTTGAGTATAAACTATACGCAGGCCGTGACGCCTGCGCAAGTTCAGCTAAGCAGAGGTAAAAGCGGGAAGCTGGTGGTAAATGGGCCAGCTGAAAATGAATGCCGCGCCGCCGAGCGAGCTTTCGTCGCAGTGGACCTCACCGGCCATCGCCTGAGCAATACTGTGTACAATCGCCAGCCCCAGGCCGCAGCCGCCGGTGGCGCGATCGCGGCTGGGATCGAGACGGACAAACGGCTCGAATACCCGTTCGCGTTCTTCAAGGGCGATACCCGGGCCATCATCTTCCACTCGCAGCGTCGCCCTTGAACCGGCCAGCGACAGGCCAATCTGAATATGTTGCTGACTGTAGCGCAGGGCATTATTAACCAGGTTATCCAGCACGCGCTCCATTAAACGCATATCCAGCGCGCCGTAGTCGCCCTCCGTAAGCTGGCGCAACGCGACTTCACGCTGCGGATTGACCAGTTGTATATCCTCGACGTGCGCGCGGATCCAGGCCGGGAAATCCGGGGTAGTCAGGTTGAGTTCGTTCTGCGGGCGATCGAGGCGCGCGTAGGTGAGCAGTTCTTCAATCAGCGCTTCTAGTTGCCCGATATCGCGGTTGAGAGCCAGCGACTCGGCCTCGGTCAGATTTTCGCTCATCTCCAGGCGATAGCGCAGGCGCACCAGCGGCGTGCGTAGTTCATGGGCGATACCGTCAATAAGCTGTTTTTTACTGGCTATCAGGGCGTTGATATTATCCGCCATCTGGTTAAAGGCCACGCCGAGTCGCTCGAAGCTCGACATGCTATCGAAATGGATGCGCTCGCTAAAATGGCCTTCGCCGAAGCGCTGTGCGGCGGTTTCGATACGCAACATATCCTGCCAGTGCGGACGCATCCAGATAAACACCGGGAAAGCCAGTGAAATAGCGATAAACGCCATCAGCGCGACGTCCAGCAGGCGCATCTCATGCAAAAAATAGAGATAGGGCACCGGGCCGACCGACAGGACGTAATGGCTGCGCGGGATGCGTTGAATAAAGGTGTACTGATCGTCCAGCGCCACGATATCGCCCGCGCGCAGATGCTGCATCGAGCTTTCCGAGAGCTTGAACTTGCTTAACGGTTCAATGTGCAGATCGAAAGAGAGGTTGAGGTCCAGCTCTTTCAGCGTGTTGCTCCAGTCGCGCGGCGGGATCTCGCGCAGTTCGCTGCGCATCAGATAGAGCGAGCTTTTCATCAGATCGTCCAGCGACTGGCGTCCGGCGCGCTCGGCGGTGAATTTATACACCAGGCCGACCAGCATGGTCATGACCAGGAAGCAGACGAACAGCAAAAGGTAAAACTGCACAAACAGTTTTTTCATTAATCATCACCGGTCATTAACTGGGTTATCTTGCGTCAAAAGATTCTACAGGAGAAGGATCCCGCTCGGCAAAGTTCTCACCGACACGCCAGGCCAAATGACCGATAGCCGTATTGTGCCATTTCCCCGGCCTGTCAGGTGCCAGCCTCTCTGTTAATTTAAGCGCCCCTTAAATGATGGAGAGCGCCAGATGACTAAGCCCGTGTATTTGCATGCTGATAATGATGTTGAGATTTTGAAAACCTTCGATATGGTCTTGAGCCATATGCAGGCGATCGCCGACCCTTATCAGTGGAAGTGGGTGATTACCGGCTGGCACAGCATCCTGCAGAACGCGATGGTGTTGGCGCTGTGTCAGGGCAATGACTTTCAGGTCTACCTGGCCGACGGTAAAGCGTCGACACAAGAAATCTTCCAGCAAATCTGTAACGACGATTTCTCCAACATCAATAAACTGCAGCTGCCGTCCTTCATGGCGCTATACCGTGCGACGAGGGAGAGCAGCGCCTTCACACCCAGCGAAGTCTGTACGGTGGCGGTGGGCAAGCTTCACCAGCTGCGTAACGATTTCATCCATTATCATCCGGGAGGCTGGAGTCTACAGGTCGATGGTTTACCGCAATGGATTCAGGCGAGCGGCGAACTACTGGATCATTTCCTCGCCAGCGGTGAGGTCGTACGCTGGTATGACGAAAACGACGAAATGGCATTCAGAGAGAAATACGCTGAATTTCAAGACCGACTACACGGTGTGATGTCGGTCTATTCCTGACGCGGATTAATTATCCCAGGCGTGCGGGGCAAACAGATAGCCTTTGTTGCGCACCGTCTTGATGCGGTAGGGCTCGGTGGCGTTGTCGAGCAGCTTTTTACGCAGGCGTGAAATCGCGACATCGACGCTGCGATCCATGCCGTCGTAGCTGACGCCGCGGAGATTTTTCAACAGCGCATCGCGATCCATAATCTGCCCGGCATGGGTCGCCAGTTCCCACAGCAGGTCGAAATCGGCGGTGGATAAAGCCACGTTGTCGCCGCCGAGCAATACCTGACGGTTAACCGGGTCGATCGACAGCGAACCAAAAACAATGGCTTTATGCGGCGTCAGGGTTGCGGGAGCTGGCATCGACGGCGAAGCCACGTGCTGGCGCAGATGCAAACGCAAGCGGGCCAGCAGCACCGCAGGTGGGGTGGTTTTGAGGATGTAATCACTGGCGCCCATCTCCAACGACAGAATATGGTTCATATCGCTATCGAGCGAGGTCAGCAACACGATCGGACCCTGCCACTGGCTGCGCAGGTCGCGGCACAGCGTCATCCCGTCTTTGCCAGGCAGCATGATATCCAGCAGTACCAGATCGGGTTGTTCACGAGCAATAACCTCTTCGGCCCGGTCGCCGCGCGGCTCAACAACCACGTCCATATCATGTTTTCCCAGATAGGCGGCGATAAGCGCGCCAACTTCGGGCTCATCCTCAACAAAAACGATCTTATTCATATCTTACGCGTATAAATTAAAAAGCTAACATACACCGCCCGCAAATTGCCTGCCATTAATCTTTCATAAACAAATGTTCTTCCGTTATGCTGGTAGAAATTGTTGTTCAAATGTTAAGGCACGAAATGGGGCTGTTGATTAAAGCGCTGCTGGGAGCGCTGGTGGTGGTACTGATAGGCGTACTGTCAAAAACCAAAAATTACTATATTGCCGGCTTAATTCCGTTATTTCCGACCTTCGCGCTTATTGCCCACTATATCGTCGCCAGTGAGCGTGGCATTGAAGCGCTACGCACGACTATTGTCTTCGGTATGTGGTCAATCATACCGTATTTTATCTACTTACTTTCGTTATGGTACTTCACTGGCGTAATGCGCCTGCCTTACGCGCTGGCAGGCGCGGTGATCTGCTGGAGTCTGGCGGCCTGGCTGCTCATCCTCGGCTGGAGCCGTTTCCACTAGCGCAGCGGTCGGCCGCCGTCGACAGCGAAAGAGCGGCCGGTGACGTAGCAACTGGTGAACAGATAATCGATGAGGTCGATAATCTCTTTTTCACCCGGCGCGATTTTCATCAGCGATTTATCCAGCGCCTGTTTACGATATTCAGCGTCATCATGCTCGTTGAACATAATCAGCGATGGCGCGATGGCGTTGACCTTTACTTCCGGGGCCAGCTTACGGGCGAAAGAGCGGGTCATATTATCAAGCGCCGCTTTACTGGCGGCATAGGCGATATGCTTATCGCTGCCGCGTTCCACCACGTAGTCGGTAATATGAATAATATCGCTGGCCGCATGACCAAAACCGCGCAGCAGGCTCTCCAGCGCGTGGTTAAGCAAATAGGGCGCGTGGACATGAATTTGCATCATCCGCGATATCACCGTGGATAACGGCACACCGGGTTTTTCCGCCATCCAATCACTGGCGTTATGAATAATCGCGCGCAGGCCGTTGGTCTGCGCTTTCACCGCTTCCGCGAAGGTAAGAATACCGTCGTCGCTGCTGAAATCAGCCTGCAGACACACCGCGCCGGCTTCGCGCAGGGTGTCAATCGAAGGATAATGCTGGCGATAGCTGACGATCACCGGTTGCTGCTGGTTTAAAAAATGGTGTGCCAGAGCGAGGCCGATACGGCGGCCTGCTCCCGTGATCAGGACCGGACGAGGCTGTGCTTCAGCCATGGGTATCTCCTTTCAAGTTCAGCGGTAGGGCAACCGCTTACCCCACCAGCATCCACGTTGCCGGAACGGCGGCAACCAGCAAAAAACCAATTAATGCCATTTCACGGCGTTTGAGCATGCGATCGTGCTGGTGAGTACGCCGGGCGTACAGGAAAACCAGAAGACCCGGAGCGTAAAGTACCACCGACAATAGCAAATGCACAGGACCGGACGCATACAATAACCATAAGCCATAAACGCACGCGCCGACACCCACGGCTTTGTGTAAAGGACGCACGGCAATCTTAAGCAGGAAAGCGCCGACGAGGAAATAGGGCACCAGAATCATTTCTGAGGCGATGGTTAGCAGGGTACCGTAGTCAGATCCGGTAAGCCAAATCAGCACCAGACAAATCTGCACGCTGATGTTGGTCAACCACAGTGAGGAAGAGGGCGCATTATTCTTATTGGTTTTGGCAAACAGGCGCGGGAACGCTTTGTGCGTCGCCGCCAGATACGGCACTTCGGCGGCCATAATGGTCCAGCTTAAATAGGCGCCGCAGACGGAGATAATTAATCCCGCGGCGATCACTACCTCGCCCCATGACCCCATCATCTTGACCATCAGGCCAGCCATCGACGGGTTGCGCATTTCAGCCAGTTCTGGGCGGGCGACAACGCCCAGCGACAGCAGGGTGACCAGCAGATAAACCGCCAGCGCCGAGACCACCGCCAGTAGCGTCGCACGACCAACGTCGCGCTTATGACGGGCGCGGGCGGAAACCACGACCGCGCCCTCCACGCCGATAAATACCCACAGGGTGATCAGCATGGTGTTTTTCACCTGTTCCCATACCGGTACGCCGAGAGCGATACCGCTGAAATCGAGGCGGAAAGTATCGAGCCGGAACGCGATAGCGGCCAGCGCTACGAAAGCGCCGAGCGGCAACAGTTTAGCCAGCGTCGCCACCAGGTTAATGCCTGCCGCGGTCTGGACCCCACGCAGCACCAGAAAATGCACCACCCATAGCAGCACGGACGCGCCGACGATCGCCTGCCAGGTGTTACCGTCACCAAAAATACGCATCTCCGGCGTATCGGTGAAGAAACTCAGGGCCGAGAAGACGATTACCAGGTAGGAGACATTGGCAATCACCGCGCACAGCCAGTAACCCCAGGCGGAACAGAAACCGATCAGTTCGCCAAAACCTTCGCGAGCATAGGTAAAGATACCGCCGTCCAGTTCCGGACGGATTCGGGTCAGCAATAGCATGGCGAAAGCGAGGAATAAAATCCCGACGCCGGTGATGGCCCAGCCGATAAGCAGAGCGGATGGGCTGGCAACGGCAGCCATGTTTTGCGGCAAACTGAAAACGCCCGCGCCCAGCATGGAGCTGAGTACCAGTGCGGTCAGGGCGCTAAGGCCCAGTTTCTTTTCCATTGTATTCCCGAGGTGGCAACAGTGAATCAAGAATATTTATTTGGCGAAATCGCATAAAAATGGAGGATTACGCTAAGGCGCGGGATTTTACGGAGTGTCTTGTACGCATGCAATGGCGGCGGGCGAAAAAATGCAAAAAGGCGACGTGATGTCGCCTTTTTGAGCAGCTGAAACCGATTACTTATACAGGTCGGCGCTGATGGTGATATTACCGCCACGTTCCTGCCACTGGCGGGTGATGTGGTAATATTTCGCCCCTTTCTTGGCCGCGCGTTTCGCGGTCTGATAGGAGATTTCCGTCATGTTGCCATAGTTACCGGTGAATTTGATGCTATCAAACGGCACCATCTGCGCGGCGGTGATTTTGTTCACCTCTTCAACTTTCGTGCCGTCCGGCAGGGTGACAGTGTAACGTCCGCCTTTCGACGATTGGGTTTCGTAGAACAGCCCTACGCCGGTACCTGCGCCGACCGCGGCAGAGGAGGCCACGCCTGGGATTTCGACGTTTTTAGCAGCTTCGCCGCCTTTCGCCAGAGCGGCGCGACCGGCTTCAGAATCAGCAGGAATCGCATCCGGGCTCTGCAGTACGCGCTTCTGCGCATCCTTTTTATAAATATAAGCGGTGATGCGCTGGTTGCCGCCCTGGTTGGCGTCAACCTGGCGGACGATGAAGAAAGCATACGCGCCTTTAGCTTTTGCCGCTTTGGCGATGGCGTCGTTGACTTCCGGCTGGCTACGATAGAAGCCCTGCACGGTCACTGTGTCATATGGCATCAGCGCGACGGCCTGATCTTTCGGCAGTTCCATCACGCCGTTAATAATACGGTTTTTCGGGGTATCCGCCTGCGGGGCGTTTTCTTTATAAAAATCCGCCGTTACGCGCCAGTTGCCGCCGTTGCCGAAATCTGAGGTGTCGACAACATAAAAGGAAGCTGCGCCATCTTTATCCGCCTTACGGGAAACCGCCTGTACGGCATCGCCAATCGCGTTAAAACGGCCAGTGACGACGACGCGGTCATAGGGCTTCAGCGCTGCCGCTTGCTCCGGAGTCAGCTCGGTCGCTGCATGGGCAGACAACGCGGTGGTAGCCAGAAGAGCAGACGCCAGGAGTGTGTTCTTAAGCTTCATAAAAATAATCCTTTGCCTTGCGCAAACCATGTACTGGTATTGTTGTTGACTGAAAACAGGTGATTATTGCATTTAAACAACGTAACTGTCTGCGTCATTTTTCACTTCCCGCCCGAATCGTTCGTTACAAAAATATAACAAATACTGATATGTTGAAAAAACAGCCCCTTGAACAGCAAAATCGATAATCAATATCACTTTTATAAGTTAACGTAATGTTAATGCAATGATACTGGCGGTAATAAATGGCGAATTAATCCCAAAGGTGAGCGAATTATCAGGTTCTGGCATAAAATTAAGGCAAATATTGCTGCCTGACGCAGTCAGGACTAATTTTTCTCAATAAAATCAAAAATTCTGTTTTAACGATGTAGATCACAATCGGTATTTTCAGTAGGTTATAAAAAGTTTGTTACTGTTTCATTTTCCAGATGAATACCTGTGCGGCGTTTTTGCGCCGCCGCTGGCGCATTTGTGAAAAAAATAAACCATCATCAAAAACCGATGGAAGGGAAAACTATGCGAATTGGGATACCAAAAGAGAGCTTAGCTCAGGAAACCCGGGCCGCTGCGACGCCGAAGACGGTCGAGCAGCTGCTTAAGCTCGGGTTTAGCGTGGCGGTCGAGAGCGGAGCCGGGAAACTGGCGAGCTTCGACGATGAAGCCTTCGAACAGGCGGGCGCGGAAATCGTCAGCGCGGATAACGTCTGGCACTCCGACGTCATCCTCAAGGTTAATGCGCCGAGCGATGCGGAAATTGCGAAGCTCAACCCGGGCACTACGCTGGTGAGTTTCATCTGGCCGGCGCAGAATCCGGATCTCATGGAAAAGCTGGCCGCGCGCGGTATCAACGTGATGGCGATGGACTCGGTGCCGCGTATTTCCCGCGCCCAGTCGTTAGATGCGCTGAGTTCGATGGCCAACATCGCTGGTTATCGCGCGATTGTCGAAGCGGCGCACGAATTCGGTCGTTTCTTTACCGGGCAGATCACCGCGGCAGGTAAAGTACCGCCGGCGAAGGTGATGGTAATCGGCGCAGGCGTTGCCGGCCTGGCGGCGATTGGCGCGGCGAACAGCCTCGGCGCCATCGTCCGCGCCTTCGATACCCGTCCGGAAGTGAAAGAACAGGTGCAGAGTATGGGCGCCGAGTTCCTTGAACTGGACTTTAAAGAAGAAGCGGGCAGCGGCGACGGTTATGCCAAAGTCATGTCTGAAGCCTTTATCAAAGCCGAAATGGCGCTGTTCGCCGCACAGGCTAAAGATGTCGATATCATTGTCACCACCGCGCTGATCCCGGGTAAACCGGCGCCGAAGCTGATTACCCGCGAAATGGTTGACTCCATGAAGTCGGGCAGCGTAGTCGTCGACCTGGCGTCGCAAAACGGCGGCAACTGTGAATACACCGTGCCGGGCGAAGTCGTGACCACCGCTAATGGCGTGAAAATTATCGGTTATACCGACCTGCCGGGTCGTCTGCCGACGCAATCTTCTCAGCTCTACGGCACTAACCTGGTAAACCTGCTGAAGCTGCTGTGCAAGGATAAAGACGGGAATATCACCATCGATTTCGACGATGTGGTGGTACGTGGCGTTACCGTGGTCCGCGAGGGCGAAATTACCTGGCCGGCACCGCCGATTCAGGTATCCGCGCAGCCTCAGGCGGCGACGAAAACCGTCGAAGCGCCAAAAGAGGAGGCCAAACCAGGTTCGCCGTGGCGTAAATACGCGCTGATGGCGCTGGCGATTATCCTCTTTGGCTGGCTGGCGAACGTCGCGCCGAAAGAGTTTCTTGGTCACTTTACCGTCTTCGCGCTCTCCTGCGTAGTCGGCTACTACGTGGTGTGGAACGTGTCGCACGCGCTGCACACGCCGCTCATGTCGGTAACCAACGCCATTTCAGGGATTATTGTCGTTGGGGCATTGCTGCAGATAGGGCACGGCGGCTGGGTCAGCTTCTTGAGCTTTATCGCGGTGCTGATCGCCAGCATTAATATTTTTGGTGGTTTCACCGTCACTCAGCGCATGCTGAAAATGTTCCGCAAAAACTAAGGGGTAGCACATGTCTGGAGGATTAGTTACAGCTGCATACATTGTTGCCGCTATTCTGTTTATCTTTAGCCTTGCGGGGCTGTCAAAGCACGAAACGTCGAAGCAGGGGAACCTGTACGGCATCGCCGGGATGGCGATTGCGCTGATTGCCACCATTTTTGGGCCGGACAGCGGTAACGTCGGCTGGATCATCGTGGCGATGGTTATCGGCGGGGCGATTGGTATCCGTCTGGCGAAGAAAGTCGAAATGACCGAGATGCCGGAGCTGGTGGCGGTGCTGCATAGCTTCGTTGGTCTGGCGGCGGTGCTGGTTGGCTTCAACAGCTATCTCGACCACGGACCGGGCCTCGATCAGGTGCTGGCGAATATTCACCTGACCGAAGTATTCCTCGGTATCTTTATCGGCGCCGTAACCTTCACGGGCTCGATCGTTGCCTTTGGTAAGCTGCGCGGCAAAATTTCGTCAAAACCGCTGATGTTGCCGAATCGCCACAAGCTGAACCTGGCGGCGCTGGTCATTTCCTTCCTGCTGCTGGTGGCCTTCGTGCGTACCGATAGCACCGGAACCCAGGTACTGTGCCTGCTGGTGATGACCATTATCGCCCTGGCGTTCGGCTGGCACCTGGTGGCGTCTATCGGCGGCGCGGATATGCCAGTCGTGGTATCGATGCTGAACTCCTACTCCGGTTGGGCGGCGGCGGCGGCGGGCTTCATGCTCAGCAACGACCTGCTGATCGTGACCGGCGCGCTGGTTGGTTCTTCCGGTGCCATCCTCTCCTACATTATGTGTAAGGCGATGAACCGTTCGTTTATCAGCGTTATCGCCGGCGGTTTCGGCACCGATGGCGGCAGTTCCAGCGGCGATGAAGAAGTCGGTGAGCATCGTGAAATCAGCGCTGAAGAAACGGCGGAAATGCTGAAAAACTCGCATTCGGTGATCATCACCCCGGGCTACGGTATGGCGGTGGCGCAGGCGCAGTATCCGGTCGCGGAAATCACTGAGAAGCTGCGTGCGCGCGGTATCAAGGTGCGCTTCGGGATCCACCCGGTCGCCGGGCGACTGCCGGGGCACATGAACGTGCTGCTGGCGGAAGCGAAGGTTCCGTATGACGTGGTGCTGGAAATGGACGAAATCAACGATGATTTCGCCGATACCGATACCGTACTGGTGATCGGCGCGAACGACACCGTCAACCCAGCGGCGCAGGACGATCCGAAGAGCCCGATCGCCGGTATGCCGGTGCTGGAAGTGTGGAAGGCGCAGAACGTGGTGGTCTTCAAACGTTCGATGAACACCGGCTATGCTGGCGTGCAGAATCCGCTGTTCTTCAAAGAGAACACCCACATGCTGTTTGGCGACGCTAAAGCCAGCGTGGATGCCATTCTGAAAGCGCTGTAATAGCGCAACGCTCTAAGCCGTCTCTGTTGAGACGGCTTTTTTATATAGGCAGTGAAACCATGATTTTGCTCATAAAGTGAACGGTGATGGGTGTTATACTATGCCTGTTTTTTCACCACACTGAGGATATTATGGATACCGAGTTAACCCCCACGCAGATGGCCATCGAGTACCTGCGCCGCGACACTTCCGTTATGACCCCCGCGCAGTACCTGAAGAAGCTCAAACTCCTCGAGCTCGAGTTTGCCGATCTGATGTCGCTTTCATCGATGGAGCTGAAAGAAGAGATCGACCTGGCCTGGCGTTTAGGTATCCACTAACGCATTCTGTAAGTTTATTAAATTAGCGTTGATATCCGGGGCCGTAAGGCCCTTTTTCTTTTTTGCGGGCGCGGCAAAAAAATCCCCCGGCGGGCGGGGGACGTTAGATAATATTTCAAACCTGATGAGACGACTGTTAGTCGTCGTCTTCATCGTCCAGTTCTACTGGAGTTTGATAAGCTTCAGGTTTCAGCACCAGCAGGTCGCAGCGCAGGTGATCGATAACCTGTTCCGCGGTATTGCCGAGAAACGCGGCAGAGATGCCGGTGCGGCCAACGGTGCCCAGCACCACAATCCCGGCCTGCAGGTGTTCAGCTAAATCAGGGATAACCTCTTCAGGCAGCCCTTTCTCTACGTGGGTGCGGCTTTCATCAATGCTGAATTTCTGGCGCAGCGCTTTCATTGCCAGTAGATGCTGGCCGCGAATCGCATCGTTATAGATGCTCGGGTCAAAATCAGGTAATTCAATGGCGATGTTGATAGGCGTCACCGGATAGGCGCCAACCAGATGTACTTCGGTATGATTAACCTGATCGGCGAGGGCGATGGTCTCCCGCACCAGTTTTTCATTGAGGGCGTTGTGATAGTTCTCTTCACTGGCCAGATTAACCGCCACCAGCGCTTTACCGCCTTCCGGCCAGGGCTGATCTTTAACCATCCACACCGGACATGGACATTTGCGCAGCAGGTGCCAGTCGGTCGGCGTGAAGATGACCGCTTCGAGTTTGTCGTGCTGATGGGCCATTTTCAGCAGCAGGTCGTGTTTATCGCTGATGATTTCCTGAATGATGGCTTCAAAGGGGCGGTTGTGCCATACCACTTTGATATCGATTGGCACCCCGGATTCAATATAAAACTTGGCCTGTTCACGGATCCAGGCGCTGCGTTGGCTAATCACGCCCTGGCGCATCGCCGTCCGCTCGTCGGGCGACAGCAGGGTGGTCATTTCGTAGGAAAAATCATAGATCGGCAAAAAGGCTTTGATGCGTCCACCAATCCGTTGGTGCAGATACACCGCGCGCCGTAATGCAGGCTGGTCGTCCTGGTTAGGGTCGATTACTACCAGCATGTTCTGATACTTCGCCATACAGGGTCTCCTTACAGCTGTAGCTACAGTCAGTATTTAAAAAGATAACCTATATGGATGAATTGAAACAGGGGATGACCCTGGCCAGATCAACAAATTAGAAAAAAATGTCGATCCGGCACAAGGTAGAAGAAAGTATAGCGGAGATAAATCAGGCGACGTTGCGCGCCTGGCCTGCCAGTTGCGCCAGCAGATCGCTGTTTTCGATGGTGATATATTTCCCTTTCACCGCCAGCATACCGCTTTTCTGGAAACGACCGAGCAGACGGCTGATGGTTTCTACCGTCAGGCCCAGATAGTTGCCGATGTCGCCACGCGTCATGGTCAGGCGGAACTCACGTGGTGAGAAGCCGCGCTGCGCGAAACGGCGGGACAGGTTGTAGATAAACGCCGCCAACCGTTCTTCTGCGTTCTTTTTGGAAAGCAACAGGATCATGTCCTGATCGCCTTTGATCTCGCCGCTCATCAGGCGCATCATCTGCTGACGCAGGTTCGGCATTTTACCGGAAAGATCATCCAGCGTTTCGAACGGAATTTCGCATACCATCGAGGTTTCCAGCGCCTGCGCAAAGCTTGGGTGCAGGGCGGTGCCAATGGCGTCAAAACCGACCAAATCACCCGCCAGATGGAAGCCAGTAATCTGCTCATCGCCTTGTTCGGTGATGGTGTAGCTTTTGATGGTCCCTGAACGGATAGCGTACAGCGACTTCAGCTCATCACCCGCTTTGAACAGGGTTTGCCCTTTCTGAATAGGCTTCTTGCGCTCGATGATATTATCAAGCTGATCCAGCTCATGTTCGTTCAAAGTAAAGGGGATGCAGAGCTGGCTAATGCTGCAATCCTGACAATGGATTGCACAACCACCAGACTGAATGCGTCGTATAATTCGCTTTTCCGGGATCATATGTCTGCTCAAGCTTTAATTGATATTGGTCAATTTTAACATCTTTTTGAGGAGCAAGTAAGTCTCGAAACCCGGAAAGACGTAATATTAGAAGGGTAAATATATCACTCGCCATATCTCTTTGATAATAAGAAAATTATTAGGCGATTAATTATTGTAAAGTTACCTGTAATTTCCAAAAAAGGCATTATCTGTCAAAGCAGCAAATAGCCCTCATGGCGCAATAACCACTCTTTTCGCTGTACGCCCCCGGCGTAGCCGGTCATGGTGCCGTTACGGCCAATCACGCGATGGCAGGGAACCACGATGCTGACCGGATTGGAACCATTTGCCGCACCGACCGCGCGTGCTGCGCCTGGACGGCCAAGAACCTCGGCTAACTGACCGTAGTGCATGACTTGTCCGCAGGGAATCGTACGCAGCGCTTGCCACACCTGGCGTTGAAACGGCGTACCGCCGGTTGCGGTCGGCAGGGTATCGATAATCGCAAGATCGCCGTCGAAGTATTGCTGCAGCTTCGCGCCCAGCCCGCCCGGATCGCGCGCATCAACGCGATTATAACCCTCGTGACGGTAGTGGATGTCCAGCAGTTGCTCCATACGATCACGGTGCTGATCCCATTCCACGGCGCGCAGGTTAAATTGTTCATCGCAAATGACCCACAACGGCCCCAGCGGGGTGTCGATTTTATCTTGCAGCAGCGTCAGCATCGGTCTTCCTTCTACGAGGTTATTTCGCCAAGGGCACACCATATCATGACGTGCGGCCTGCAAACTATACCTCCGAAAGGTCAGCAAATAATGAAACCTGTACTATTAATTTATAAATACGAATCGCAGTCATTTAAATTCAGTCATTCCATTGCCCGATCGCAAATTGCAGGAATAAAGGAAGGGGTGAAGTAATGTTTATTTTTGCATTAACTACCAGGCGCGCCGTGAAGGGCATTTTGCTACCTTTGTCTGGCGGCGAATTTCCCTGTGCGGAGAAGCGTTCAGTTCAAATTCCTATGCAGTTTGTCATACGCACGCGGATTAGTGTGAACTGGCTAATCCACCGGGAGGCACCCGGCGCCGCAGATAAATATACAGGCATTCCTTGAGTCAATTATTTTTCCAGCGCTTTGGCGCTGGTTTTTTTTAACCAACAGAAAGGTGGCGATATGCAATACATATTAACGGGGGTTGTTGTGTTGATTATCAGTGGGTTAGCTATCAATTTGCTGTCGGTGGTCATCGAAAGCCTGTATAAAACGTTCCTGCATCGCAGCACATCGCGTTAACGCCCGCAGGCCCTCCCTGGCCTGTCGCTGCGTTAGGGTAAGCGTGGATAAATACCTGGGCCAATCGGTAGCCCTACCAGATACCAGCCCACCAGCAGCAGTAGCCAGACGGCTAAGAAAATGAGCGGGTAGGGTAATACCAGCGAATAGTAGGTGCCCAGTCTGGCTTCGGGCCGGTAGCGCTGTAAAAAGCCGAGAAACAGCGGCACAAACGGCGATACCGGCGCGAGCGGCAGCACGGAAGAGTCAGCGATACGAAACAGGATCTGCGCAAACGCCGGGTGAAAGCCCAGCAGCATGAACATTGGTACAAAAATGGGCGCCAGAATCGACCAGATAGCCGAACCGCTGGCGATAAACATACACAAAAACGCCGACAGCAGCGCCAGGCCGACAAACGCCGGCACGCCATTCATTCCCGCGCTTTCCAGCACATCGGTTAGACCAACGGCCATGAATTTACCCATATTGCTCCAGTTAAACATGGCGACAAACTGGGCCAGCGGGAAGACCATCACGATAAATCCGGCCATCTCCTTCATCGGCTCGATCATTAACTGCGGCAGGTCAGCCTGACGGCGAATTTTGCCGGTAGCGATGCCGTAAGCCAAAGACACGACAAAAAAGAAAAAGATAATCAGCGGCACAATCCCTTTAATAAAGGGCGAGGGCATCACGGTATGTTTGATGGGATCGCGCAGGATGCCGTTTTCCGGCACCACCATCAGCGCAATAACCGCCACAAACAGCAGCGCCGCGATACCGGCAATACGCAGCCCGAACCGCTGTTCCGCCGTCAGCGTCTGCAGCGTTTCATCGCTCTTACCCTGCCACTTTCCTAACCGTGGCTCGACCAGTTTATCGGTGATTAATCCGCCGACCAGCGTCAGAACGATGACTGAGGTGGCCATGAAATACCAGTTGTCGATAACGCTAACATGCAGCGAGGCATCAAGCGTTTTCGCCGCTTCGGTACTGATACCAGAGAGCAACACGTCGGTGGTGACAATAAGTAAATTTGCCGTAAACCCGCAGCCGACGCCGGCGATTGCCGCCAGCAAACCGGCTACCGGATGGCGGCCGACGGCGAGAAACATTAACGCCCCCAGCGGCGGCATAATGACCAGCGCCGCATCGGAAGAGATGTGGCTGAAGAAGGCGATAAATAACACCATGTAACTGGCGTAACGCGCGCTAACGTGCGATGACATCTTGACCATCAGCGACGGCAGCAGGCCGACCCGTTCGGCAAAACCAGCGCCGAGCACCAGCGCCAGAATCGCCCCCAGCGGCGCGAAGCCGCTAAAGTTTTTAATCACGTTTGGCAGAAACCAGTGCAGCCCTTCAACGCTGAGCAGATTCTTTACCACCACTCGCGAACCGTCGGTAGGGTTCTGTACGCCGACGTTTAGCGCCGACAAAATGGCGGTGGCGGCCATCAGCGCGACGATCAGATAGATAAACAGCAAAAATGGATGCGGAACCTTATTACCTATTTTTTCAACCCAGCCATACAGCTTACCGGTGGGGGAATGCGACGGTATGGATGACATACTCATGGGCGTTCCTCAGTTGTCGTTGTTGTGTTGGTTGCGGCATGCCTCATGGGTTGTCAGCTGTTGTTTTTATTGGCGATTGCCATGCGCTGTACGCTATTCCAGAGGCTAGTTTTTCTTATTTTAAAATTGATGGTACGACGTCACGCGGGATCGGGCACTGATATGGGCTAACCGCCAGTACCTGAGCCAGTTCCTGCTGGCTTGCTTCGAGTAACGGCCTGTCGCTGAACAAACGAATCGCCGTTGCTCCCAGTATCTTACCCGCCAGCAGCATCCCTTTATGGGCGATAGAGGTTCTTCCCTGGCTTACCAGTTGCCAGCTGTGCAGCGGCGTACCGATGGCGAAGCAGGGGCTAAAACACTGGGCCACCGGCGCTTTCCAGCTCACGTCGCCGACGTCGGTAGAGCCGGCCAGCACGTTTTCCGTCGCCGCCCACGGCGCGACTTCATCAATCAACACCGTGTCGTGATGGCGGCGGGCAAACGCTTTTCCTTCTTCACCGCTGGTGCCGGCAATATTCTTCAGGCTGTTATTTATATCGTTCACGCCGAGCGTGGCGCGAATATCCGCCGCGAAAGCGCGCTCTTCGTTACTCCATTGCGGCGTACCGTAATGACACACGGCCTGATACATTGCCGCTTCCAGCGTGCGATTGGGGAGATAGCTGGAACAGGCTTTTTTAAAACGACAGCTGACGCTGGTTTCGGTCATCAGCGCGGCGCCCTGGGCGATTTTCTCAATGCGGGCGAAGATTTGCTGCACGTCGGCCATTTCCGGAGCGCGAATTAAATACAGCACTTCAGCCTGCGCCTGCACCACGTTGGGCGACACGCCACCGGTATCCGTAATGGCGTAGTGCACACGCGCTTTCTCGATAATATGCTCATTGAGGAAGTTACTGCCGGTGGTCATCAGCGTGACGGCGTCCAACGCGCTACGCCCAAGATGCGGTGAGTTTGCCGCGTGGGCGGCGGTTCCGGTAAAGCGCCACGCCGCCTGAATATTGGCCAGCGTGCTGGTGCTGAACATCCCGGCCCAGGCTTCCGGATGCCAGGTGAGGGCGGCGTCGATATCATCGAATAGTCCCTCGCGCACCATAAAGGTTTTACCCGAACCGCCTTCTTCGCCCGGGCAGCCATAAAAGCGCAGGGTGCCCGAGCCGCCATGCTGCTGCAGCCACTGTTTCGCAGCGACGGCGGCGGCGAACGCCGCGGTGCCGAGGAGATTATGCCCACAGCCGTGGCCGTTTTCCCCCGGCGTCGCGGATGTTGGTTCAGCACTGTGCGCCTGTTGGCTGAGACCTGCCAGCGCATCAAACTCGCCGAGCAGGGCGATAACCGGTTTACCCTCGCCAAAGCTGGCGATAAACGCATTGGGGATTCCACCAGCGTTACGGCTTAGCTGAAAGCCTTCCGCTTCCAGCGCGTCGGCCAACCGCGCGGCGGACCAGAATTCCTGGAAGCGGGTTTCCGGATGATCCCAGATATCATCGGCAATAGCGCAAAAATCGTCGCGTCGCGATTCAATGATGTCATCAACAAATTGATAGATCTTTTCCATCACACGCCTCGCTGCCAGGGAAAGTTGAGCGCGATGCGCGCCAGCGTCTCGACCGCGATGGTCATCACGCCTTCGTCGAAATCAAATTTCTCATTGTGATGTCCGGCGCTCAGTTCAGTACCGAAAATCATGTATGAAGCCAGCCCGCCGCGCTCCTGTACCCGCGCCATCATCAAAGTGGCATCTTCGGATCCCGCCGGCGCGGCAATATGATCGACCGCCTCTACCACCCCCGGCACCTGTGCTGCCTGCTCACGCAGGTATCGCACCCACGCCGGAGAGGGCGCGCTGGAGGTCGCCGCGCCCATGAGCCGAAGTTCATAGCGGGCTTCATACATCGCTGCGGCGCCGGCA
The DNA here is from genome assembly GCF_032601985.1 of Klebsiella sp. 141203. Taxonomy (NCBI): domain Bacteria; kingdom Pseudomonadati; phylum Pseudomonadota; class Gammaproteobacteria; order Enterobacterales; family Enterobacteriaceae; genus Klebsiella; species Klebsiella sp. 141203. The sequence continues at coordinate 104,099 of NZ_JAQIRL010000001.1, forward strand.
ATCACATTTTGCGCCCGCTCAAACACATACTGGTTGATAGCTTCCGTCTCGCCGCGGGTTTCCACTTTTATCAGCGCGGAAGAAGGGACCACGTTGCGCCCGGTGCCGGCCTGCATAACACCGACGTTAACCCGTGAGGCGCCGGCGCTGTGCGGCGCGATGGCGTGCAGGGCGAGGGCGGCCTGCGCGGCGGCCAGTAGCGCGTTGCGCCCATCTTCCGGTTTGCCGCCGGCGTGAGCGGCGACGCCCTCGAATTGCACGTCGAATTTGGTGGTCGCCATAAAGTTGTCACCGCCGCAGACCACGGTGCCGCTGGGGACGCCGGTGCCGATATGAATGGCGGTAAAGTAGTCCACGTTATCGAGCACGCCTGCCGCCACCATCGCGCGCGCGCCGCGGGTACCTTCTTCGGCAGGCTGGAAAATCAGCTTGATGATCCCGTTGAGCCGATCGGCATACTGCTGTAGCACATGCGCTAAACCCAGCCCAATGGCGGTATGGCCGTCATGGCCGCAGGCGTGCATCATCCCGGCGTTGCAGGAGGCGAAACCCGCGCGATGCGGGCGATGGCAATCGTCGTGTTGTTCGTTAAGATCGAGCGCGTCCATATCGACGCGAAACGCCAGCGTCGGGCCGGGGCGGCCGGTGTCCAGGGTGGCGACGACGCCGGCGAATCCGCCTTCAAAAGCCGTTAGCCAACGTTCCGGCGCTCCCTGTTCGCGGGCTCGCTGGAATGCCTGTGCCAGGGTGGCGTCGTCGGGCAGCCCCATCCGGCTGTCGGCATCAATAACGTCGCGCCCCAGCGCCAGTTGATAACCGAGGCCGTCTAAGATCTCGGCAACCTTGCTGGCGGTGCGAAATTCCAGCCAGCCGGACTCCGCGTGCAGGTGAAAATCACGACGCCATTGCGTCATTTCCGGCGCCAGTTGGCTGATGAATTCATGAAGTTGCGGCATAACCCTTCCTGTCATAATTAAAAAGTGTGACGGCGTTCACGAAGTGATAGCTTTTGCTTATCACATACGCCTTTCATGCAATCTCCCCCTTAACCTGCCACAGCATGATCGATTACAGTAGATGTCATTTTCTTCTGTCTGATAAGCAATGGTTATCACCTAAAACATGTCATTTCAGATTAAATTTCATCAAATTCGCGCTTTCGTTGAGGTTGCCCGCGAGGGGAGTATTCGCGGCGCCAGCCGGGCGCTTGCTATCTCGCAGCCCGCGTTGACCAAAGCGATTAAAGAGCTGGAAGAAGGGCTTTCCGCCCAACTGTTTGTCCGCCGCAGCCAGGGGGTGGCGCTGACGGAAAACGGCGAAAGTTTTTATCAACATGCGAGCCTGATCCTTGAAGAGCTTCGGGCGGCGCAGGATGAACTGCTGCAGCGTCAGGGCGAGCAGGCCGGGCAGATTAATATTGGTCTCGGCGCCAGCGTCGCCCGGTCGCTGATGCCATCGGTGATTTGCCGCTTTCATCAGCAGCATCCGCTGGTGAAGGTACGGATCATGGAAGGGCAACTCCTGGCGATGATTAATGAACTGCGGCAGGGTGAGCTTGATTTCACTATCAACACCTACTATCCCGGCCCGTACGATCATGAATTTAGCTTTGAAAAACTGTTTGAGAAACCGTTCGCGGTATTCGCCCGCGCCGGACATCCGGCGGCGCGCGCCACTTCCCTGACTGAATTGCTCGAACACCACTGGACGATGCCAACGCCGCGCGGTAGCTACTTTAAACAACTGCAGGAGATGTTTAACCAGGCCGGGCTGGCGCCCAAGGTCGATATCGTGTGTGAAACCTTCTCTTCGTGCATCAGTCTGGTGGTGAAGAGCGATTTCCTCAGCATTCTGCCGGTAGAGCTCGGAAACGATCCGATGATGGCGGATAAACTGGTGATGATTCCCATACGTGAAACGTTGCCCAGGGCAACCTACTACCTGATTCAGCGGCGCGATACGCGACCAACGCCGTTAACGGCTTCGTTAATCACCTTGTTTCGTCGTCAAAGCCGTCAATTGTTTCCTTAAAAATCCTGCGTGGGGCTATTTGCCGGCAGTGGCGGCTAAACGCGTTGAGGGGGAGGCGCGAGGCGGCTATAGTAGCAGGCGATAGCCGCTGGAGGAGAGACCATGAACCTTGACGACAAATCCCTGTTTCTTGACGCCATGGAGGATGTCCAGCCTCTGAAACGCAATAATGACGTACACTGGCACCGTGAGCGCAACGTGCGCGCCCCGCAGCGTATCGATACCCTGCAGCTCGATAATTATCTGACCACCGGCTACCTCGATATTGTGCCGCTCGCCGTGCCGCTGGAGTTCAAACGTGACGGGCTGCAAAGCGGAGTGCTGGAAAAGCTGCGGCGCGGAAAATACAGCCAGCAGGCAAGTCTGTCGCTCCTGCGCCAGCCGGTCGAACAGTGTCGGCAAATGCTGTTCGCCTTCGTGATACAGGCGCAAAAAGAGGGGCTGCGTAATTTACTTATCATCCACGGCAAAGGCCGTGATGACCAGGCCCATGCCAATATTATTCGCAGCTACCTGGCGCGCTGGCTGCCAGAGTTGCCCGAGGTACAGGCGTTTTGCGCCGCGCTACCGCACCACGGCGGCAGCGGCGCTTGTTACGTGGCGCTGCGTAAATCCGAACAGGCTAAGCAGGAGAACTGGGAGCTGCACGCTAAACGCAGCCGCTAGCGCAGCAGCAGCGTTAGCTCGCGGGCGGCTTTTTGTAATTCCGGCAGCACTCTGTCCAGCATTTCGCGGGTCGACATCTGGCCCGCGTGAACCCCGACGTTCAGCGCTGCTTCCACCTGTCCCTGCGGGTTATATAGCGGTACCGCCAGCGAACGCAGCCCCATTTCCAGTTCCTGATCGTTCAACGCATATCCCTGCTGATGCACGCGTTTTAGCTCCGCGCGCAGCTTATTCACCGAATCTACCGTCTGCGGGGTGTAGCGAATCATCGTCACCCGGCCCAGCATGTCGTTCAGCCGTTCTTCCGGCTGATGGCTTAACAGCACGCGCCCCATGGAGGTCGCCCACGCCGGCAGGCGGCTGCCGATATCAAGATCGATCGTCATAATTCGCGAACTGGAGGCGCGGGCGATATACAGGATATCGTCGCCATCAAGGGTGGCGATTGAGCAGGACTCATTGAGCATTTCGCTCAGATGTTTGAGCACCGGCTGCGCCGAGCGCGCCAGCGGCGTTGAGGCCAGCCAGGCGTGACCAAGGGCAAGTATCCGTGGACGCAGCTGGAAATTCTTACCGTCTTCGGCGTAGACGAATCCCAGTTTGCTTAAGGTATACAGGCAGCGCCGTACCGCCGCGCGAGGAATGCCGGTTTTCTGGCTGATCTGCGAAATCGACAGCACCGGGCGCTGCGGGGTAAAAGCCTGAATGACTTCCAGCCCCCGCGCCAGCGACGCCATAAAGTTCGGGTCGCCCTTAAACGGATCGCCGTCGCCCGCCACTACATCATCTGGATGCTTGTCCATTTTGTTCTCCGTATTTGCCATCGATCACATTCTTTCGCTAAAGATATACGATGTTCGATTATCGCACCATATTTCGATTATCGCCCTTGACCAGCATCGTTAAGCGGGTCACATTTTGTGCGAACAACGCATATAAGTGCGATTACCGCACGTTAAGGAGCGACCTGATGATTGATAAAAGCGTGTCGACGCTGAGTGAGGCCATTGCCGGGATCCACGACGGCGCGACCATCATGATTGGCGGATTTGGCCCCGCCGGGCAGCCGACGTACCTGATTGATGCTCTGATTGAACAGGGCGCCCGCGACCTAACCATTATTAATAACAACGCGGGCAATGGCGAAGTGGGGCTGGCGGCGCTGCTCAAAGCCGGACGGGTGCGCAAAATGATCTGCTCATTCCCGCGTCAGGTGGATTCACAAATTTTCGATGACCTCTATCGCCGCGGCAAGGTTGAGCTGGAACTGGTGCCGCAGGGCAATCTGGCGGCGCGGATCCAGGCCGCTGGAGCGGGTCTCGGTGCGGTCTTTACCCCGACCGGCTACGGCACGCCGCTGGCGGAAGGCAAAGAAACCCGCGAAATCGACGGCCGCCACTATGTGCTTGAGTATCCGATTAAAGCCGATTTTGCTCTTATTAAAGCCCATCAGGGCGACCGCTGGGGCAACCTGGTATACCGCAAAGCGGCGCGCAACTTCGGCCCGATTATGGCGACCGCCGCCAAAACTACCATTGTTGAAGTCTCGCAGCTGGTCGCCCTTGGCGAACTCGACCCGGAAAACATCATCACCCCGGGGATTTTCGTCCAGCGCGTATTCTCGCTGGAAAATCTGTCCGTCGCGCAAAGCGCCTGAGGAGCCGAACATGCAAAAACTGACTCGTGACGAAATGGCCCAGCGCGTCGCCCGCGATATTCCAGAAGGCGCTTACGTAAACCTCGGTATTGGCCTGCCAACCCGTATCGCCAACTATCTACCTGCCGATAAAGAGGTGTTCCTGCACAGTGAAAACGGGCTACTGGGAATGGGGCCGAAGCCGCAGTCCGGCGAAGAGGACCCGGAACTGATCAACGCGGGTAAAGAGTATGTCACTCTGCTGCAGGGAGGCTGTTTTTTCCACCATGGCGACTCCTTCGCCATGATGCGCGGCGGGCATCTCGATATCTGCGTGCTGGGCGCCTATCAGGTTTCCGCCAGCGGCGATCTCGCTAACTGGAGCACCGGCGCGCCGGATTCGATCCCGGCGGTCGGAGGGGCGATGGATTTGGCTATCGGCGCCCGCCAGGTGTTTGTGATGATGGACCATCTGACCCGCGATGGCGAATGCAAACTGGTCGAACAGTGCAGCTACCCGCTGACCGGCGTCGGGTGTGTCAGCCGTATCTATACCGATCTGGCGGTCATCGATATTACCGACCGCGGCCCGGTGGTGCGTGAAATCTTTAACGGTCTCTCATTTGAAGAGCTACAGCGCATCACTCCGGTGGCGCTGACTTTTGAACAACTGGCGGAAAGCGCGTAAGGAACCTATGATGAATCAGGCATTTATCTGTGATGCGGTACGTACGCCGTTTGGCCGTTTTGGCGGCGCATTATCGAGTATGCGCGCTGACGATCTGGCGGCGCTGCCGCTGAAAGCGCTGCTGGAGCGTAATCCGGGTCTCGATCCGGCGCTAATTGACGATGTTATCTACGGCTGCGCCAACCAGGCCGGAGAAGATAACCGTAACGTGGCGCGTATGGCGTTGTTGCTGGCCGGGCTGCCGCAGAGCGTTCCCGGCAGCACGATTAACCGCCTGTGCGGCTCGAGCCTTGATGCGATCGGCGTCGCGGCGCGGGCGATTAAAAGCGGCGAAACTCAACTGATGATCGCCGGTGGGGTGGAGAGTATGTCGCGCGCGCCGTTTGTGATGGGGAAAGCCGAGAGCGCCTTTAGCCGCTCGATGCAAATGGAAGATACCACCATTGGCTGGCGTTTTATTAACCCGCAGATGAAAGCGTTGTACGGCGTGCACTCGATGCCCGAAACCGCGGAAAACGTCGCCGATGAGTTCGCCATTTCTCGCGCCGACCAGGACGCTTTTGCGCTTCGTAGCCAGCAGCGTACCGCCGCGGCGCAGGAGGCGGGGCGTTTCGCCGATGAACTGATCGCCGTGTCGGTACCGCAACGCAAAGGGGAGCCGCTGCGCTTCAGCCGCGATGAACACCCGCGCAGCACCTCGCTGGAAGCCCTGGCTAAACTGCGCGGCGTGGTTCGCGCCGACGGCAGCGTTACCGCCGGTAACGCCTCCGGCGTCAATGACGGCGCCTGCGCGCTGCTGTTGGCCAGTGAACAGGCGATGTCGGCGAATGATTTACAGCCGCTGGCGCGAGTTGTCGGCGTGGCGACGGCGGGGGTGGCGCCGCGAATTATGGGCTTCGGCCCGGCGCCGGCGGTGCGTAAGGTGCTGGCGCAAACCGGGCTGACGCTGGCGCAGATGGACGTCATCGAACTGAATGAGGCTTTTGCCGCGCAGGCGCTGGCGGTTACCCGTGATTTAGGTCTGCCGGATGATGCCGCCCACGTTAACCCCAACGGCGGGGCCATCGCGTTGGGCCATCCGCTGGGGGCTTCCGGCGGGCGTCTGGCGATGACCGCCGCTTATCAGTTGAAGCGTACCGGCGGCCGCTATGCGCTGTGCACCATGTGTATCGGCGTGGGCCAGGGGATTGCGCTGATTATTGAACGCGTTTAAGGAGTCGCGATGAGTTTGTTGACCCCCATGTTGCGCAGCAGTCCGCTAACCGACTGGTTTAGCGATGCGCAGCGGGTACAGGGCATGCTGGATTTCGAAGCCGCGCTGGCGCAGGCGCAGGCCGACTGCGGGCTGGTGCCGCAGACGGCAGTCTTGCCGATAGTCAACGCCTGCCGGCATGCGCTTATTGATTTCGACGCGCTTGGACAGGCTGCGGCCAGCGCCGGCAATCTGGCTATTCCGCTGGTCAAACAGCTGACCGCGCGGGTGAAAGCACAGGATCCGGACGCCGCGCGCTATGTCCATTGGGGCGCCACTAGCCAGGACGCTATCGATACCGGCTTTGTTCTGCAACTGCGCGGCGCGCTAGCGGCGACGGATAGCCTGCTACAAAGCCTGATTGACGCGCTTGCCGAACAGGCCCAGCGCTATCAACATACGGTGATGCCGGGACGCACCTGGATGCAACATGCGCTACCGGTCACCTTTGGCCTTAAACTGGCGGGGACGCTGGATGCGCTGTTGCGCTGGCAGCAGCGGTTGATTGAGATGCGCCCACGGGTGCTGGCGCTGCAGTTTGGCGGCGCGGCGGGCACGCTTGATTCATTGAAACAGCAGGCGCCGCAGGTGGCGCAGGCATTGGCGCAAACCCTTGACCTACAATTGCCGGATACGCCATGGCATAGCCAGCGTGACCGTTTCCTCGAGGTCGGCGCCTGGTTCGCTGGCGTTTGCGGTACCTTGGGAAAATTCGCCAATGATTTTTCGCTGCTGATGCAAACCGAGGTCGCTGAAGTCGGCGAACCGCTGGCGGAAGGGCGCGGGGGCTCCTCGACCATGCCGCACAAACGTAACCCGGTCTCCTGCGCGGCGATTTTAACCGCGGCGCAGCGCACGCCGGGGCTGGTCGCCACCCTTTACGCCGGTCAAATCCAACAGCATGAGCGCGCGCTCGGCGGCTGGCAGGCCGAATGGGAAACGCTACCGGAACTGATCATGCTGGTGGGCGGGGCGCTGGCGCAAACCGACATGCTGGTGCGCGAGATGCAGGTTTTCGTGCATAAGATGCGTGCCGACCTTGATATTACCCACGGGCTGATTATGGCGGAAGCGGTGACCCTGGCGCTGGCGGAGTTTATCGGCAAAGCCGAGGCGCATCATCGTGTAGAAGCGCTGTGCCGCCAGGCTCTGGACAGTCACGGTTTACTTGTCGATCTGCTGGCGGCTGACCCGCAGGTCAGTCAGTATCTCTCCCGCGAACGTTTAAACTCGCTACTGGATCCGGCAACGGCCACCGGTAGCGCCGAACGCTTTGTGCGCCAGGTACTGGCGCGTTATCAGGAGCAACATCATGAATCTTGATTATCAACTCGACGGGCCGGAAGGCGCGCCAGTTATCGTGCTGTCGAACTCGCTTGGCACCACGCGCGCCATGTGGCAACCGCAAATGGAGGCCCTGACGGCGAATTTTCGCGTACTGCGTTATGACACCCATGGCCATGGTAAAACGACGAAAAACGGCAAGGTGACCCTGGCGCAACTGGGCGAAGACGTACTTGCGCTGCTCGATCACCTTAATATCGGTAAGGCGCTGTTTTGCGGTATTTCGATGGGCGGGCTGACGGGATTATGGCTGGCGCGCTTTGCGCCGGAACGTTTTTACGCGGTGGCGGTGGCTAATACCGCGGCGCGGATCGGCGATCAGTCGGGCTGGCTTTCCCGCGCCCGCGCGGTGCGTCAGGAAGGGATGGATGTGGTTGCCGCAGGGGCGGCGGACCGTTGGTTTACTGATAATTTCCGCCAGCGCGCGCCGGATGTGGTCGAGGCGTTATGTCACCAACTGACCCATAGCGACGCTGAAGGCTACTCCGCCTGCTGCGAAGCCCTGGCGGCGGCAGACCTGCGGGGAGAGGTCGGGCAAATTTCGATTCCGGTGCTGATTATTGCCGGGGAAAGTGACCCTGTCACGACTGTCGCCGACGCTAACTTCCTGCATCAGCAGATTGCCGATTCACAGGTGGTGGTGGTGCGCGCGTCGCATCTGTCGAATATCGAAGCGCCAGCCGCCTTTAACGCCGCGCTGAACGGCTTTTTGCTGGGGGAGCAAAATGGAAGATAAACAACGTTATCAGCAGGGAATGGAGGTTCGCCGCAAGGTATTAGGCGATGCTCACGTTGACCGTACTCTGCAGAATCTGACGCCGCTGAACGAGGAGTTTCAGGATTTCATCACTCGTTACGCCTGGGGAGAAACCTGGACCCGTCCGGGTCTCGATCACCATACCCGCAGCATGATCACCATCGCCATGCTGATTGCGCTGAACCGCGAGGCGGAACTTAAGATGCATCTGCGCGCCGCCTTTAATAATGGCGTGACCCGTGATGAGCTGAAAGAGTTGATTATGCATTCGGCGCTGTACTGCGGTTTACCGGCGGCGAACGCCACGTTGCATCTGGCGCAGCAGGTGTTTGCCGAAATCGACGCCGCGCAGGCGTAGCGGGGAACTGCTTCGCGGCGCTGATTTGTTGTCGATGCGGTTGTTGATACTGTTATCGTTGGCAACTTTTTAGCTTCAGAAAAGCGTTTATCCCGTTTCGCTCCAGAGCATCTTGCGCTCCCGGTTAATTCTTCTGCAATATGTTTTCCGTGGCGCAGGGAGCGCACAGGGGGCGGCCAGTCGCCGCCGCCCCCTGTACCCCCAGGCTCTGGCCGCCAAAATCGCCACTTCGTGGTACCTTCGACTTATCCCGGCAGGCTTCGGGTCGGGCCGAGGCAGCGTCCTTGCAAAACACGGCCCTCAGCCCGCATCCATGCGGGCTGCCCCGGCCTTCCGGGAACGTCTCAGCGATTTTGAGGCCACCAACACCGGCAGTTGCAGCCAGCATGGGGAATAAATTAAAGGCAGGCTGCACGGATCGTAGGCCGGATAAGCGCAGCGCCATCCGGCATTACCTGATGAAGCTGCGTCGGCGTGGGATGATGTTACCTGTCGCGCTCCTGCGGCGCGACGGCCGGGGCGGTATACCAATCCTCTTTGGCGACCACCACCGCGCCTTTCGGTTGCATGACAAAATTGGGCGACATAATCTGTACGCCAAACTCGTTAAATACATCGATAATGCTGCTGTGCAGCGCGTTGCGCCCCTCCGGCAGCGTCGTTTCCGGCAACAGCCGCACCTGCAGTTCATACGACGTATACCAGTCGAGCAATCCCAGTTTGCGAACTACCGGCGCCACCTGATGATCCACTCCATGGGCGCGGTGGGCCGCCAGTTCCAGCATCGCCTGTACCTGCCGCCACGGCGTGTCGTAACCAATGGTCACGCCGGTGGTAAGGTTGATTCCCTGTTGCGGGTCACTGGCGCTGAGATTGGTTATTTTACCGCTGACCACCACCGCGTTCGGCAGGGTGACAATATAGTTCTCGCGGGTCAGGATTTTGGTCGCCAGCATGCCGATCTCGCTGACCTGGCCTTCGTTATCGGCGATGCGGATCCAGTCGCCTTTATGCAGCGCGCGGGTATAAATCAGCACCAGTCCGCTCATGGCGTGATTCATCACCCCCGCTGAGCCCAGCGTCAACATCAGGCCGAAGAACACGCTAATCCCCTTGAAGGCCAGAGAGTTTGCGCCAGGCAGGAAAGGATAGGCGGCGGAGAGCGCAAAGAGCCAGATAACCACGGCGATAAGCTTTCGCGTGGCGCCGACGGTTTCCGGATGCAGGCCGGGGATCTGCAGACGCCCGGCGGCGACCTGATCCAACACCACCTTCAGCAGGCGGATGATAAACCACGTAATCAGAAAGATAAGCAGTACGATCATCAATCCCGGCAGCGCCGACACGATGGACAGCGAAATATCACGAATTACTCCTACCGACCACTCACCGAGCGATTCTCCCCATACCCGGGTCCACGGAAACAGGCTGAATACCCAACTCAGCCAGACATAACCCGCCAGTACCCCAAGCAGTATGACCAGCAGCGCGTATAACCGGCTTTCAATGTTGCCGAGAAAACGCCGCCAGTTATGTGGGATCATGCTGCGTTTTTCGAGGATCCGCAGATGGAAAAAGCGCCGTACTCGACGCCACGAACGGAACGCGAGATAACCAGCCAGGGCGAGGAGCAACGCGCCGGCGGCGGATTTTAGCGTCGCCAGCAGCAGATAGCGGGTATTGTACTGTTCACGCAGCGACGTCCGTTGCGCTTCCATACGGGCAAGAGCGCGCTGCGCCGCCTGATCGAGGCTAAGATCGTCGCCTTCATCAAGGTCGGCCTGGCTTAGCAACATAATAGGTTTGCCATTCATCAGAAACAGCCGCCCCGGCTGGTTGTAGCGGGTGACTGGCACCACCTGCAGCGGCTGACTGATATCGGCCTCGGTGAAGGCGCGTAGCGTATTGCGGATACGCAGAACCCGTTCTTCCGGCGTGGTCTGGCCGAATGTAGCCTGTAGCATGACGATCGGTTGATGGAAAATCGCGACGGTTCGCGCCTGCTCGCGAGCGGTGGGTTGCTGACGAGGTTCTGCCGCCGAAAGCGGAAAGGCCAGCCATAGCAGAAAACACGCCGTTAATAACGCCTGGATCCTGTTCATATGCGACACCGGAAAAGGGGGAATTATTGTTATTTTTCAGCTGGTCAAACTCTGAGCGGCTGCTGGATTGAGCATAGTTCAGCGTCGGGTGAATTCAAGAATAAAGGGGGAGAATACGCCCGACGATGAGCCGCCGGGCGGGGAGGGAATTAGCCGTGTTGTTTACACCCGGCGCACTGCTGATTTTGGATCTGTTGGAAGAAATCGTTACCTTTATCATCAACGAGAATAAAGGCCGGGAAATCTTCGACTTCGATTTTCCAGATAGCTTCCATACCCAGTTCCGGATAGGCCACGCACTCGAGGCTCTTAATGCTCTGTTGCGCGAGGACTGCCGCCGGGCCGCCAATACTGCCGAGGTAGAATCCCCCGTGTTTATGACAGGCATCGGTCACCTGCTGGCTGCGGTTGCCTTTGGCCAGCATCACCATGCTGGCGCCGTGCGAATGCAGCAGATCGACATAAGAATCCATACGTCCCGCGGTGGTCGGGCCGAGGGAACCGGAGGCATAACCGGCCGGCGTTTTGGCCGGGCCGGCATAGTAGATCGGGTGATCTTTCACGTACTGCGGCAGCGCTTCGCCGTTATCGATAAGTTCCTTCAGCTTAGCGTGGGCAATGTCGCGGGCCACGATAATGGTGCCGTTAAGGCTCAGACGCGTGGAGACCGGGTGCGCCGACAGCTGCGTGAGGATCTCGCTCATCGGCTGGTTCAGGTTGATACTAACCACATTGCCTTCGCCCTGCTGGCGCAGGTGTTCAGGAATGTATTTCCCCGGGTTGCTTTCCAGTTTTTCAATCCAGATGCCGTCGCGGTTGATTTTAGCTTTGATATTGCGGTCGGCGGAGCAGGAGACGCCCATGCCGATCGGGCACGAAGCGCCGTGGCGCGGCAGACGGATGACGCGGATATCGTGGGCGAAATATTTCCCGCCGAACTGCGCGCCGAGACCGAGGTTTTGCGCTTCTTGCAGCAGCTCTTGCTCCAGTTGCACATCGCGGAAGGCCTGACCGTGCTCGTTGCCCGCGGTCGGCAGGTCGTCATAGTAGCGGGCGGAAGCCAGCTTAACGGTCTTCAGCGTCGCTTCCGCCGAGGTGCCGCCAATCACAAAGGCGATGTGGTAGGGCGGGCAGGCCGCGGTACCGAGGGTACGCATCTTCTCGACGAGGTAGTTTTTCAGCTTCGCCGGGGTGATTAACGCTTTGGTTTCCTGGTACAGATAGGTTTTGTTGGCGGAACCGCCGCCTTTCGCCATACACAGGAATTTATATTCGTCGCCATCGACGCTGTAGAGATCGATCTGCGCCGGCAGGTTGGTGCCGGTGTTGACCTCTTTATACATATCCAGCGGCGCATTCTGCGAGTAACGCAGGTTGTCTTCCGTATAGGTGTTATAGACGCCCTGCGCCAGCGCGGCTTCATCGCCGCCGCCGGTCCATACGCGCTGGCCTTTTTTACCCATGATGATGGCGGTGCCGGTATCCTGGCAGGTTGGCAGCACGCCTTTGGCGGCGATTTCGGAATTACGCAGGAATTGCAGCGCGACGTATTTGTCGTTTTCGCTGGCCTGCGGGTCGAGCAGGATGGCCGCGACCTGCTGCTGATGTGAGACGCGCAGCATGAAAGCGGCATCGTGGAAGGCCTGCTGCGCCAGCAGGGTTAACGCCTGTGGTTCAACTTTCAATACTTCCTGACCATCGAATTCGGCGACGGAGACGTGCTCTTTGCTGAGCAAATAGTATTCGGTATCGTCATGCGCCATCGGGAACGGGTCTTGATAAACAAAGGGTTTCGTCGACATATTCACATACTCCATAAAGATAAAAACCGCCGGGGGAAGACCCGGCGGTTATGAATCAGAACATCATGGACATCCACGGATAGCCAATCAGCAGCAGGGCGGCCAGGAAGATGGCGCCGAAGATGGTGCCGAGGCGCCAGTAATCTTTGGTCGGCAGATAGCCGCTGCCGTAGTAAATCGGGCTCGGGCCGGTACCGTACGGAGTGATGATGCCCATCACGCCCAGCGAGGTCACCATCAGCAGGACGAAGACTTCCATATTCATTCCCGGGATAGTCGAAGCGATGGTCAGCATGGCCGGCAGCAGCGCGGTAGTGTGCGCGGTGGTACTGGCGAACAGGTAGTGCAGCAGATAGAACGCCAGCAGCAGGACGATGGTCGCAACGCCCGGAGAAATACCGCTCATCAGCGCGCCGCCTTCTTTACCCAGCCAGGCGATGAAGCCTGTGGAGGAAAGACCGTCAGCCAGCGCGACCAGCGTGGCGAACCAGACAAAGGTATTCCATGCCGCTTTGTTATTGGTGATATCGCTCCAGGACAGCACGCCGGTCCACAGCATCAGCACGATAACCAGCAGAGCAGCCAGCGCCGGTTCAATCCAGTCGGCGGCGAAGATCCACATCATCAGCGCGAAGCAAACAAACACCAGCAGCAGGATTTCATTGCGCGACAGTTTGCCCAGTTTCTCCAGTTCACGAGCGGCCCACAGCGGTACTTCGTTATTGATTTTAACTTCTGGCGGATAGAACCAGTACGCCAGCAGCGGCATGGCCAGAATCAACAGGATACCGAGCGGCAGGAAGGCGATAAACCAGGTACCCCAGGAGATGTTGATACCGACGATGCTTTTTACCAGCGCCAGCGCCAGCAGGTTCGGCGCCAGCGCCGACAGGAACATGGAACTGGTGATACAGGCGGCGGTAATGGCGACCCACATCAGATAAGAGCCAATACGGCGTGCGCTCGGATCGTTAGGTTTAGAACCGTACAGCGGCGGCAGGTTAGCGATGATCGGGTAGATGGTCCCGCCGCTACGTGCGGTGTTGGACGGGGTAAACGGCGCCAGCAGCAGGTCAGCGAAGGTAATGGCGTAGCCCAGCGTCAGGCTGCGGCGGCCAAGATATTTTACCAGAATCAGCGCCAGACGGCGGCCGAACTGGGTTTTGTCATAGCCCGCGGCGAACATGAACGCGCCGAAGATAAGCCACACGGTAGAGTTGCCAAAGCCGCTCACCGCCCATTTAAATGACGCGCCGGCCAGCTTAAAGCTTGGCGCCGCCATCTGTTCCGGGCTGAACAGCAGCCACTGGCTACATAAAGCAATCACCACCACCCCGGTGATACCGATAACGGCGCCCGGCAGCGGTTCGAAGATAAGGCCGACGATGACGCCGACGAAGATAGCAAAATAGTGCCAGGCGAAAGGTGGTAAGCCGTCAGGCACCGGGACGAACAGCAGCAGTACGGCGACGATAATGGGCAACGCCATCATGATCAGACGTTTATACGCCGCGTTAGACGCGGCACCGGCAGGCGGTATGGTTGTCTTTTTCTCTTTCATAATGAGTATCTGCTAGTAGTTGAAAATACGGTTCCGTCTTCGCTTACAACGCTCGATTTTTTTAGTTGCGAAAGTTTCTTTAATTATTAATGGTCGAGATTGCTTATTGCTTAAACGGTTATTTAACGCGTTTTGCGCGGCGTTAAATTAAATTCATTGGGTATTTATATATTGCGCTTTCACGTTGCATTGCAATTGATCGAGATCAAAAAAAACAGGTGATCTGGATCTTTTTTTTCGTTTGGCAATAACCACATATGATGATGTGGTTATTATCCGTAAGAAACGTCAATTGTTAATGGAACGCTTAAATAATAATAAATGGCTAAACAGATTTGTTATTTAAGTTATTGAAATAATGTGTTTTATTTTTGTTTTGCGCGTTTTTCTAGCGTTAACAAAAGTGACCGAAATGTTATCATTCATTTGTATTATGTAAATGCGATATATAAATTTAATAATACAATGGAGGTATTGCTGTTATTGCAGGTATTAAATAGTTTTTTAACTAACGTAATTAATTTAGTAACTAAAAAACACGCTATATTATTGGCATGACAACAGGAATGAAAATAAACAATCAATAAAATTTCCGTCACCCAATTCTGAATTTCAATATTTAAAATCTGGAGTATTAATATGACCAGTAACGAACGAATTCTGCAGCCATTTACTTTACCGAATGGGACTGAACTGAAAAACCGTTTGCTAATGGCGCCAATGACCACCTGCACCGGTTATTTCGATGGTACCGTCACCAGCGAGCTCGTTGAATACTATCGCGCCCGCGCTGGCAGCATCGGAACTATCATCGTTGAATGCTGCTTTATTGATGATTATGGTCTGGCCTTCCCGGGCGCTATCGGCATTGATAACGATGAAAAAATCGCCGGGTTGGCGAAAATCGCCGAAGCGATTAAAGCGGAAGGCTCAAAAGCGATTCTGCAGATTTACCACGGCGGCCGCATGGTTGACCCACAGTTGATTGGCGGTCGCCAGCCGGTGGCGCCGAGCGCTATTGCCGCGCCGCGCGACGGCGCCGCCATGCCGCGCGCCCTCAGTGGTGAAGAAGTCGAAGGCATGATTGCCAAATTTGGCGACGGCGTTCGCCGCGCCATTCTCGCCGGTTTCGACGGCGTCGAAATCCACGGCGCCAACACCTATCTTATTCAACAGTTCTATTCGCCGAACTCCAACCAGCGTGACGATGAGTGGGGCGGCAGCCGCGACAACCGCGCCAGATTCCCGTTGGCGGTACTGGACATCACGCATAAAATGGCCCGTCAGTACGCTGACGATGCCTTTATTATCGGCTATCGCTTCTCGCCGGAAGAGATGGAAGTCCCGGGGATCCGCTTCGATGACACCATGTATCTGCTGGAGAAACTGGCCGCCCGCGGCGTTGATTACCTGCACTTCTCGGTTGGCGCGACGCTGCGCCCGTCTATCGTTGATACCAGCGATCCGACGCCGCTGATTGAAAAGTACTGCGCCATGCGTTCTGAAACGCTGGCGCAGGTGCCGGTGATGGGCGTCGGCGGGGTGGTTAACGCCGCCGACGCCGAACAGGGCCTCGATCACGGTTATGATCTGATGGCCGTCGGCCGCGCCTGCATCGCCTATCCGGACTGGGCTTCACGTATCGCCGCCTGCGAAGAGCTGGAACTCTTTATCGACAGCACCCAGCGCGAGGCGCTGAATATTCCGGAACCGCTGTGGCGTTTCTCGCTGGTCGAGGCGATGATCCGCGACATGAGCATGGGCGACGCGAAATTTAAACCGGGGGTGTTTGTCGAAACCGTTCAGGACGATGCCAACGAACTGGTCATTAACGTCAGCCTCGAAAACGATCGCATTGCGGATATCGAGCTGGCCGCAAGCCCAGTGCAGAGCGTTGAATTTACCACCAGCTTCGAAGAGATCCGCGAACGTATTCTGACCGCCAACACGCCGCACGTCGATGCTATCTCCGGCGCGACCAGCCAGAGCGAAGCGGTGAAAAAAGCGGTGTCCAAAGCGATGCTGAAATCCAGCAAAGCGCTGGCCGCGGAAGAGGGCGGCAACGATGCCGCGCCGAAAAGCTATGACGTTGTGGTGGTGGGGAGCGGCGGCGCCGGTCTGGCCGCGGCGATTCAGGCCCACGACGAAGGCGCCAGCGT
Source organism: Klebsiella sp. 141203 (assembly GCF_032601985.1). Lineage (NCBI taxonomy): Bacteria > Pseudomonadati > Pseudomonadota > Gammaproteobacteria > Enterobacterales > Enterobacteriaceae > Klebsiella > Klebsiella sp. 141203. The sequence goes on from NZ_JAQIRL010000001.1 coordinate 120,455, forward strand.
GCTGATCGTCGAAAAAATGCCGACTATTGGCGGCAACACCATTAAAGCTTCCGCCGGGATGAACGCCGCGGAAACCCGCTTCCAGCGGGTGAAAGGTATCGAAGACAGTAAGGAGTTGTTCTACCGGGAAACCCTGAAGGGCGGCCACAATAAAAATAACCCGCAGCTGTTGCGCCGTTTCGTTGAAAACGCGCCGCAAGCCATTGAATGGCTGGCGGACCGTGGGATTATGCTTAACGATATCACCACCACCGGCGGGATGAGTATCGACCGTACCCACCGTCCGCGCGACGGATCGGCGGTTGGCGGCTACCTGATTAGCGGTCTGGTGCGTAATATCACCAAACGCGGTATCGATGTGCTGCTGGATACCTCGGTAGAAGAGATCCTGATGCGCCACGACGAAGTGAGCGGCGTGCGTCTTATCAACGATGAACAAGAGATCATCGACGTGCAGACCAAAAGTATCATCGTGGCGACCGGCGGCTTCAGCGCCAACAGCGCGATGGTGGTGAAATATCGTCCTGACCTCGAAGGCTTCGTGACCACCAACCATAAAGGGGCGACCGGTAGCGGTATCGCGCTGCTGGAGCGCATTGGCGCCGGCACCGTGGACATGGGCGAAATTCAAATTCACCCGACCGTCGAGCAGCAGACCTCGTACCTGATTTCCGAATCGATTCGCGGCGGCGGCGCTATTCTCGTTAACCAGCAGGGGAACCGCTTCTTCAACGAGATGGAGACCCGCGATAAAGTGTCTGCGGCGATTATCGCGCTGCCGGAACACTATGCTTACATCGTCTTCGACGAGCATGTGCGGGCGAAAAACAAAGCCGCCGACGAGTATATCGCCAAAGGCTTCGTCACCAGCGCCAGCTCGCCGCGTGAACTGGCGGAGAAGCTGGGGATGGATTACCATGCGTTCCTCGCTACGCTGGAATGCTACAACGGCGCAGTGGAAAAACAGCACGATGAAGCGTTTGGCCGCACAACCGCGCTGCGCGCGCCGATTAACGAAGGCCCGTTCTACGCCATTCGTATTGCCCCAGGGGTGCACCACACTATGGGCGGCGTGACCATTAATACCGATGGCGAAGTGCTGAATGTGGCGCAGCAGCCGATTCGCGGCGCCTACGCCGCGGGTGAAGTGGTTGGCGGTATCCATGGCGGTAACCGCATCGGCGGTAACGCGGTCGCGGATATCATCATCTTCGGTACCCTCGCGGGCCATCAGGCGGCGAAACGTGCCAGAGGATAATAGGTAAATGCTGATGCCGGGCTGGCTTAGCCGCCCGGCTTATCCCTTCTAAGGAGAGCCCAATGTCCGATAACCGCGTCTATAGCTACTCCGCCGTGTTGATGGGCTCGCCCATCCTGCTCAAACTCTATTCCCACGATGAGGCGCTGGCCTCCCGCGTCTTTCAGTTAATTAAACGCTACGAAGATCTGCTCACCGTTAACCGCGCGCAGTCGCAAGTGATGGATATCAACCATGCCGCCGGGCATCATCCCGTTACCGTTAGCCGTCCGGTGTACCAGCTGATTAAGTGCGCTAAAGCCGCCAGTATGGTGCGCGACAGCGCCTTTAATCTGGCTATCGGCCCGCTGGTTAAACTGTGGCGCATTGGCTTTCAGGGTCATAGCGTGCCGTCGGCGGCGGATATTGCGGCGCGGCTGCCGTTAACCCGCCCGCAGGATGTCATTCTTGATGACGAAAAGCAGAGCGTGTGGCTGGCACAGGCCGGAATGGAAATAGACCTTGGCGCAATCGCCAAAGGATATATCGCCGACCGGGTACGCGATTACCTGGGCCAGCAGGGGATTGAACAGGCGCTGATTAACCTCGGCGGCAATGTACATACATTAGGGGAATGGTCGATTGGGCTGAAAAAACCCTTTGCCGCTGAGCAGGAACTTATCGGCTCGATTGCCGTTGCCGGGCAGTCGGTTGTCACTTCAGGCACCTATGAACGCTATTTCGAGCAGGATGGCAAACGCTGGCACCATATCCTCGATCCGCGCAGCGGCTATCCGCTGGATAACGAACTCGACAGCGTCACGGTCATTTCCGCGGATTCACTGGACGGCGATATCTGGACCACGCTGCTGTATGGTCTTGGCGTGGAGAAGGGTTGCGCGGCGCTGCGCCTGCGGGACGACATTGAAGCGATTTTTGTCACCAAAAACCGCGGCGTGATTCTGTCGTCACCGCAGCGCATCCGCTTTCAACTGCTCGACAGCGGCTATCAGATTACTGACTGTACTGCTTGAGCAGGCCGTACTGCTCGGCGACCAGCCGATAGCGGTACACCGGTCGGCCGGTCGCGCCGTAATGGATGGTAGTGTAGAGAATATTGATCTGCGCGAGCCAGATCAGATACTTGCGGCAGGAGACGCGCGAGATATTTACCGCCGCCGCCAGTTCATCGGTAGAGAACTCCACATCAGGGTGGCTATCAATCCACTGGCACAGCGTGCGTAAGGTCTGCGCCGTTAAGCCTTTCGGCAGCTTACGCGCGTCAACCGCTTCCGGCGTGCCGCCGTGCAGTAGACGATCGACATCCGCCTGCTCGTAATAGGGCTGGCCGGTCATCAGTTTACGTTTTTCACGCCATGCGGTCAGCGCCTCTTCAAAGCGCGGGAACTGGAATGGCTTAATCAGATAATCCACCACGCCATAGTGCATAGCGGTTTGAACGGTGGCGGCATCGGCGGCGGAAGTTATCATAATCACGTCGATGGCGCGGCCGCTGGCGCGAATGGTCGGCAGCAGATCGAGGCCGCTATCCTGCTGCATGTAAACGTCCAGCAGCACCAAATCGATCGCCATCTGCGGGTCGTTAATCATCTCCTGGGCTTTGCCGAGCGTCGACGCGGTGCCGCAGCAGCTGAAACCGGGGATGCGCGCCACGTACAGGCGGTTCAGCTCGGCAACCATCGCATCGTCGTCAACAATTAATACATTTATCACGCTTTTTTCCTTTTACTATCCCAGGGCAGGTGAACAAAAAATTGAGTAAATACGCCAGGCTCGGACTCGACTGACAACGTGCCGCCGAGTTCGTGGAGCTGCTGGTTGGCGAGAAACAGGCCGACGCCGCGATTCTCGCCTTTGGTGGAGAAGCCCTTATTAAAGATGGCGTCGATATTAGCCGCCGGGATCCCCGGGCCGTCGTCGCTCACTTCGCCGCTTAACCAGCCATCCTGATAGTGCAATAGCAGGCTCACTTCGCCTTCCGTCTGGCCGCTCATCGCGTCCAGCGCATTTTCAATCAGATTGCCCAACACGGTCACCAGCACGGTGACCTGTTTTTCATTGGGACAATCCGGCACCAGGCTCTCTTCGGCGAGGTTCAAAGAGAAGCCTCGCTCTTTGGCGCGCTGGATTTTACCAATCAGGAAGCCGGCGACCACCGGCGATTTTATCCGGTGCTGAATTTCGCCGATGTCGGCCTGATAGGCATGGGCGGTCTGCAGCACATATTCTTCCAGCTTGTCATAGCTTTTCATATTCAGCAGGCCGAGGATCACGTGCAGCTTGTTCATAAACTCGTGCGAAGTGGTGCGCAGGGCATCAACGTAGCTCATCATGCCGTCCAGACGCTGCACCAGTTGACTCATCTCGGTCTTATCGCGGAAGGTGCTGATGGCGCCGACGATGGCGTTCTGGCTGCGCACCGGGACGGTATTGCTGATCAGCAACAAGCCATTACAGCCGAGCGCGCGGTCATAAATGGGTTCGCCGCTGCGCAAAACTTCCTGCAAGTCCGCCAGCAGCGGGGTGCGATCGATGCTTTTATCCGGCCCGCTGAGTAACATGCCGCGGGCGGCCGGGTTAATCAACGTGACCTGGCCGCTGCTATCCACGGCGATCACGCCTTCTTTCAGCGAGTGCAGCATCGCCTGACGCTGCTGAAACTGGGTGGAGATATCCTGCGGCTCCAGCCCGAGCAGAATGCGTTTCAAGCCGCGCACCAGGCTCCAGGTGCCGATAGCGCAGACCAGCGCGCTGAACAGAATGGTCAGCAGGACGTCCCAGCGGCTATTGGCGATCTGTTCGTCGACTTTACTCAGCGAAATACCTACCACCACCACGCCAATCTGCTGATGTTGTTCATTGAATACCGGGGTGAACACGCGCAGCGCCGGCGCCAGTACGCCGTGGTTAATCGCCACGTTTTCCCGCCCGGCGAGGGTCGGGCGGATATCCTCGCCGATAAACGGTTTACCGATGATGGCGCTATCCGGATGCGAATAGCGAATGCCGCGCATGTCGGTCACAATCGCGTAAAGCAGATCGTTACGCCGGGTAATGGCCTGCGCCAGCGGCTGAATGATATTACTCTGCGGCGGCTCGCCGAGACCACGCTTTACCTGCGGCATATCGGCCATGGTGCGCGCCACCGCCAGCGCCGTCTCTTTTAAGCCGTCGCGGGTGGCGTTGCTGATCTGCATAAACCATAGCGCGTAGACCAGTAGAAGCACCGCGCCGATAACGCTGCCAATCATTAGCGTGACGGCGGTACTTAATTTCAGGTTGCGGGCGCGCTTGCGGGCGGGCGGCTGTAGCTCGGCTTCCTTCATGACAACCCCGATCGATTCGTTGAACGATCATTATCGCCGATAGGGCGGCTTTCATAAAGCCGTGTAATAACAGTAAAACCGCTTTCTGGATATCCGCTGCCTGACATGCGTAGCCCTCATGCTCGGATAACGCGCAGTCGCGCCGCGATTAGGTGTCGAGTGAACAAACTGTGACCCCCGTGGCGGTAAAGCCGTGGATGAAGGCTTTACACTGGCTGCATCAATCAAATAGCCGTGATGAATGAATGGATATTTCACCGCTGTTGATGTAGCCGCAGTGAGTTCGGTTTTAAATGGAGGTTTTATGAGCAGTAAGCCAACCGCATCAATGCTGGAACGATGCCACCCGCAAACGCGCCATATCGATACGCTCGCCACCCTCGATATGCTGACCCTGCTGCAGCAGGATAACAAACAGATAGCCGTTGCTATCGATGCCTGCCTGCCGCAGATTACCCGGCTGGTGGATAACGCCGCGGCGACTCTGAGCCGGGGAGGACGGCTGGTGATCGTTGGCGCCGGGGCATCCGGGCAGGCGGCGTTGCAAACGGTTAATGACTATTCCCCTGAAGCCAATCACTCACTGGTGGCGATGATTGCCGGTGGTGAAGGGAGCGCGCTGCAGGCCGCCGAGCGGGCGGCTAACGATTATGACGCGGGCTTACGGGATATGCAGCTATTGTCCCTGAGCGCCAACGATATGCTGCTGGCGCTCACCGTCAGCGGCAAAACGCCGTGGGTGTGGGGGGCTATGCGTCACGCCTGGTCGCTGGGCACACCGATTGCTATCCTGACGCAGCAGCCTGATAGCGAAGCCGCGCAGCTGGCGGATATTATGATTGCGCCGCAGACCGGGCCGGAAGCGGTGGCGGGTTATGGCAACCCGAAAGCGCAACTGGCGCAGCGGCAGATCCTCACCCTGTTAACCACTGGCCTTGCGGTACGCAGCGGCAAAGTGTTCGGCAACCTGCGCGTTGATCTACAGGCAACCAGCCCGCGCTGGGAGGAGCGACAAATCGCCATGGTGATGGCCGCCGCAGAGTGTACGCGCGCGCAAGCTAAAGCCGCGTTGGCCAGTTGCAATCAGCATTGTCGGACGGCGATTCTGATGCTGATGACGGGGCTCGATGCCTGGCAGGCACGGGATCTGCTCAGCGAAAACAACAACCATTTGCGTGTCGCCTTACGTGAAGCGCAAGAGAAAACGCTCAGTAACGTTAATTAATCTCCTCGCCGCGCCGGTTTGTTAAATAACTAAATAAACCGGCGCCAGATTTCTTATCGCCTGAATCATCCTGATTTTCCGCCGCTATTTTCACAATGAATGCCAGTGAAATAAATAAACTGCTTTTTTAAGTTAAAAAACTGTTTGCATTAAAATATCGAAGTGTAAATGATATTTTAAAATAAAGTAAAAGTGCGTTAATATGGCGGCTCTTATTACACTTTTGCTACGCGATATTTCTATTATGCCTGCAATTAAAAAAACGATTATATCTATGACCGCATTAGCGATGTTCGTCAGTACGGCGACCTACGCAAATGGCGATACCTCGAAAAAAACTGACTTTCTGCTGATCGGCGGCGGCATCATGAGCGCCTCGCTGGGCACCTGGCTGCAGGAGCTGCAGCCGGAGTGGAAACAGGTGATGGTGGAGAAACTCGACGGCGTCGCGCTGGAGTCCTCTAACGGCTGGAATAACGCCGGTACCGGTCACTCGGCAAATATGGAACTGAACTACACGCCGCAGCGTGCAGACGGTTCTATTGATGTCAGCAAAGCGCTGGATATCAATGAACAGTTTATGATTTCGCGCCAGTTCTGGTCGGCGCAGGTCAAACGCGGTATTTTGCACGACCCGCACTCGTTTATTAATTCCACGCCGCATATGAGTTTCGTGTGGGGCGATAATGTTGATTATCTGCAAAAGCGTTATAACGCGCTGCAGCAGACTACCTTATTCCAGGGAATGAAATTCTCCACCGATCACGCGCAAATTAAACAGTGGGCGCCGTTGGTCATGGAAGGACGCGATCCGCAGCAAAAAGTGGCCGCCACCTGGACGCCGGTCGGTACCGACGTGAACTACGGTGAAATCACCCGTCAGCTGATCGGCAGCCTGAAAAAGAGCAGCAATTTCTCGCTGCAGACCTCTTCTGAAGTCACCGATTTCAAACGCAATGCCGACAACTCCTGGCACGTGACGATTAAGAACGTGAAGAGCGGTGAAGAGCAGGCTATCGACGCCAAATATGTCTTCATCGGCGCCGGCGGCGGCGCGCTGAAGCTGCTGCAGAAAACCGGCATTCCGGAAGCGGACAACTATGCGGGCTTCCCGGTAGGCGGCTCGTTCCTGATGACCGAAAACCCGGAGCTGACTAAACTGCACCAGCAGAAAGTCTATGGTCAGGCCTCGGTTGGCGCGCCGCCGATGTCGGTACCGCACCTGGATGCTCGTTACCTCGATGGTAAGCGCGTGGTGCTGTTCGGGCCATTCGCCACCTTCTCCACCAAGTTCCTGAAAAACGGTTCGTTCTTCGATCTGCTGAGCACCACCACCACCAGCAACGTACTGCCGATGACCCACGTTGGCCTCGACAACTTCGATCTGGTGAAGTACCTGATTAGCCAGGTTATGCTCAGCGATGATGACCGCTTTGCGGCGCTGAAAGAGTACTACCCGAACGCGCGCAAAGAAGACTGGAAACTGATTCAGGCCGGTCAGCGCGTGCAGATCATCAAAAAAGACGCGGAGAAGGGCGGCGTTCTGAAGCTCGGTACCGAAGTGGTGGTCGATCAGCAGAAAACGATTTCTGCGCTGCTCGGCGCATCGCCAGGTGCTTCCACCGCCGCGCCGATCACCCTGAACGTTCTCAAGCAGATGTTCCCGCAGCAGTTTAACTCGCCGGAATGGCAGAGCCGCATTCGCGCTATCGTGCCGAGCTACGGCGAGAAGTTGAACGGCAACGTGGCCCTGACCCAGCAGGTTTGGGATGACACCGCCGCGGCGCTGCAACTGACCAAGCCTCCGGTCATTCAGATGCCAGAGTCCGCGCCGACCGCGACCGCCAAACCGGCAGAGACGCCGCGCGAAGCCTCGCCGCAGCACGATATGGCGCTGTAACGACGCATCCGGGCAGTGAACAAAAGGGAAGACCATGGTCTTCCCTTTTTTGCGTTATTTACCGGCTGAGGCCGCGCGCTGCCTGCAACTTTGGCCTCATAAAAGATATACTGGTTTGAATTGAAAAAGAAAATTAAACCAGGAGTGTGGAAGGGCTATGAGAGACGATATTAACCAGGAGATCACCTTCCGCAAGCTATCGGTCTTTATGATGTTTATGGCGAAGGGCAATATCGCCAGAACCGCCGAAGCCATGAAGCTCAGCAGCGTTAGCGTTCACCGCGCGCTGCATACGCTCGAAGAGGGTGTCGGCTGCCCGCTGTTTGTTCACAAAGGACGCAACCTGCTGCCGCTGCAGGCGGCGTGGACGCTGCTCGAATACTGCCAGGATGTGATGAGTCTGATGAGCCGCGGGCTTGAGGCGACGCGTAAAGTCGCCGGCGTCGGTCAGGGGCGATTGCGCATCGGTACACTCTATTCGCTGACGCTGGAAACCGTTCCGCGCATCATTATGGGGATGAAATTACGCCGCCCGGAGCTTGAACTAGATCTGACGATGGGCTCCAATCAGATGCTGCTGGATATGCTGGAAGACGATGCCCTTGACGCTATCTTAATCGCGACCAATGAAGGCGAATACAATAATTCGGCTTTCGACGTAGTGCCGCTGTTTGAAGACGATATCTTTCTCGCCGCGCCGGCGACGGAACAGCTGGATACCACTCAGCTCGCCGATCTACGCGATTACGCCGATCGCAAGTTTGTCTCGCTGGCGGAAGGATTTGCGACTTATGCCGGGTTTCAGGAGGCCTTTCAGGTAGCCGGTTTTGAGCCGGAAATTGTGACCAGGGTGAATGATATCTTTTCGATGATAAGCCTGGTGCAGGCGGGCGTGGGCTTCGCGCTGCTGCCGGGGCGGATGAAGAAAGTCTATGAAAACGATGTGCAGCTGTTAAAGCTGGCGGAACCCTATCAGATGCGCCAGCTGATCTCTATCGTCTATTCACACCATCGCGAGCGTGATGCCGACCTGCTGGCGCTGGCGGCGGAAGGGCGCATGTACGCCCGCAGTATTAATCGCTAAGCCGCTGCGCCAGATGGCGGGCGACGTCCACGCCGCTGCGCTCCAGCGAAATGGTCTCGCCGCGCCAGCCCGCCTGGCGGGTCAGGCAGGTGAGCACGCCGCCGGGCGGCATCTCGATTGCCAGCCTCGCGTCGCGTTCATCGGCGGCGATCATCGCCTCCTGCCAATGTACGGTGCGCGCCATGTTCATCGCCAGATCGTCGGCGATCCGCTGCGGATCCCACAGCACGCGCGCCGTCGAGCCGCTTAAATAGGCGCGCTGAGGGCGCGTTAAGGTGACGTCGGTAAAGGCTTTTGCCAGGGCGGCGGCAGGTTTAGCCAACAGCGCGCAGTGCGACGGCACGCTGACCGCCAGCCGTTGGGCTTTACTGGCGCCAGCCTGCAGCGCCAGCTGCGCTACCTCGGCCATGGCTTCATCGCGCCCGGCGATCACTATCTGCGTTTCGGCATTCAGGTTGGCGAGATAAACCTCATGGCCGTCCATCAGCGCCTCAACCCGTGGGCGGGTCAGCCCCATAATCGCCGTCAGCCCGTAACCTTCGGGATAAGCCTGCTCCATTAAATCACCGCGTAGCGCCACCAGGCGCAGCGCGCTGGCGAAATCGAGCGCGCCGGCAATCACCGCTGCCGGAAACGCGCCGATAGAGAGCCCGCTGACCATCTGCGGATCCACGCCCTGGCGCTGTAGTTCGCGCGCCCAGGCTACCCCGGCGATCAGCAGACAGAGTTGTACTGCACGGGTATGCTTTAGCGCGTCGGCGCTATCGAGAGTATCGACTTCATCCCCCAGCACTGTGCGCGCCTGGGAGAGGATAGCCTCGCGATCGGGGATTGCCGCCAGCATTGCGGGGCGCTGGCCGCCCTGACCGGGAAAAGTAAATATAATCTTCATCATTCCTCCCTGTGCCACGGCGTCGCGGTTAAGCGTGCGCCGCGGGATGTTTTCAGTAGCGCGCGGCCATCGCGCAGCCACTCATTAAGGGCGAAGGCGCCGTACAGTGTTTCTATCTGGGTATCGGCGCGGCACGGTAGTAGGGCCACCCGGGCCTGCCATTCCAGCAATGCCTCGCGGTCCAGCGGCTGCGGCGCGCGGATCAGCAAATCCAGATCGCTTGCCGCATGCAGCACCGGGATTTCGGTTGCCAGCGCGTAGCCGGTACTGCCGGTGACGCCCCAGCCCCAGGGCCAGCGGTGTAAGGTGAGGGCGATAGCCGCCTGGACCGGCGGCTGCGAAACAAAAGGCGAATGGAGCAAGACCTCACGATCAACAAGCATCTCCGGGCTGACGCTGCGCACGATATTGTGCGGCTGAACCCAGCCGGCGGCGCGTTGTTCGCGCTTCATGCCCCGCACCCCAACCGGGATGCGGGCCTGGCCGTCAACGTCGCGTCTCACCACCACCGGCAGCGCGGCTCGCCACTGCTGAACCACCCACGGCTCGGCAATGTCTTCCAGGGCGCTGGCGTGGTTTAACCAAACTAAATCGTGGGGACGCGGCGTTGATGACATGGTTTACAGTCCTGAAGTCAAAGAGATAAACAGCGGTAGCGACAGGATACACAGAACCGAGCTCAACAGCAGCACGGCTTCAGCATCCGGAGACTGCACGCCGAAGCGGTTGCCGAAGACCACGCCGAAGAAGCCGGCGGCCAGCGCAATCATCAGGATCGCGGTAATGGCGATAGAGCCGTGCAGACCAAGTAACATCACCAGGCCCCAGGCAATAAACGGCTGCACCAGCAGTTTCACGATGGTTGATGTAGCGATCAGCGCATTGAGCTGCAGTTTACGTGCCGACAGGATCACCCCGGTGAGGAACAGCGCGGCGGCGGTGGCGGCCAGTCCCAGCGGTTTGATCGACGCCAGCAGCAGGTCCGGCATTTTAATGCCGATAGCGGAAAGTACCACCCCAAGCAGCGGGCCCCAAACGATCGGTTTTTTCACCGAACGCCACATCAGCACCGGCAGCATCGCCAGCGTAGAACCGCTGTTTTCACCTGCGGCGCGGGCTTTTTCACGTTCCAGAATCAGCAGGCAGAACGGGGTCATCAGTACCGAGCCGCAGGCGATAGAGACCGCCACCGACAGCGAGGTTGACGCGCCTTCACCCAGCACGCTGCCGAGGATCGGCAGACCTAACGCGGCATAGTTTGGCAGGGCGACGGTGAGGGTCAGCACTGCGGCATCCTGCGGCGTGCGTTTGAACACGCTGGTGGCGAGGAAGTAGATCGCGGCATAGGTGATCCACATCGCGCCGGTCAGCACCAGCACTAGCGGCGACTGGGCGACGATACCGGCCCACGGTGTTTGTACCGTCGCGCTAAATAGCGTGGCGGGTAAGGCAAAATCCATTACAAAAATATTAAGCAGCGAGACGTTTTTGTTATCTACCATCCCGGCCTTTCCGGCCCAGAAACCCAGCAGCATGATAACGAAAATGGGCGCGAGAGCATGAATAATCACATAAGTCATAAATCACCTGTAAATAAAATAGAGTACTGGCGCGATTGTTATTTTTTCTAAAAGCCGTCCCTTCCCGGAGCGTTTATTCCGCGCTCCGGGAGACTGCTTCCGGCAGGTTTTCTTCTACTACTTACGTACGAACGTCTTACCAGCTGGCGCGCATGCGATCGCGAACCAGCTGTGAGCTGCGGCGGTTTTCCGCGCCCAGGCGACACTTCAGTGAGGTATCGGTGCGCGCGTCAGCGATGGCGTCGCGCAGGGTACGGCTGACCAGCGACAGATCGCCTTCGTCTGGCGCATCCGGATTGCTGATATCGAGCAGGGCGGAAAGCAGGCCGAGCGTAGCGTAGTTGCTGACGTCATAGGCCATCGGCGGGATCGTCGCCGCCAGTTTCTCCAGCGCCTCTACGGTACGCAGCGTAATGCGCGCTGCCGATTCTTTACCCATCGCGTGGACCAGCACGCCGCTATCGTTAAAGGCGATCAGGCGGTTGGCCTGATAGCCGTGGGCCAGAAACGCCCCGGACATCGCTTTTCCGACAATCAGGCCAATCACCGGGTGGCCGGCAAGACGGGCTTTGGCGTAGGCGCCTGCCGCCCCGGCCAGGGCCTGGTGGATGCCAAAGGCTTCTTCGCGGCGGCCATAGGCCTGGCTCGGGACATCAATTACCGCGACGATCGGCCGTTTGACAGGCAGATCGGCGTCGGCGGCGATGGTTTCGTTGACCACTTTCGCCAGCGTCCAGCCTTCCAGCAGGCCGACTTCGCCACCGGCAGCGCGCGGGTAATGGTTGTTGGCGTCAGGCACCACGGCGATAAAGCGGACGTTTTCGCCATCAATCTGGCCATCTGCAACCTGAACAGAGGCGCATAACCCGCTCATCAGCGGCGCGTTGGGCGCCAGTTTGTTCAGCCATAGCGCGGCGCGGTTTGGGAACTGACTCATTATTTATCCTCCCGGGCAAAAAGCTGTTTAATCTGCGCGGTATCCGCCTGCTGGCGGGTATCGAATTGGCTCAAGCGACGCAGATAATCGTCATAGTTGTCGCTGCGGTGTTGTGCCGGTACGCCTTTGGCGATCGCCTCATTCATTGCGGTTTTAACCGCGTTAACGCCATCGTTAACCAGCGCGTCGACCAAGCCGCTGGCGGCGCGAATTTCGCCGCCGGTCATGCTCCAGATAAACGGACGGTTACGGGAGTCGTACTCTTCAATTCCGGCTTCCTGCTCGATAACCTGCGGGCCGTTGAGGCCGAGACGGGCTTCACGGGTGACGATAAGGTAGCTGCACAGCGCCGCGGCGATGGACATGCCGCCGAAGCAGCCGACGGTACCGGTAATAATGCCGACCACCGGGGTGTAGCGGCGCAGGTCGACAATCGCGGCATGAATATCGGCGATGGCGGCCAGACCGAGGTTGGCCTCCTGCAGACGTACGCCGCCGGTTTCGAGGCACAGCACCGCCTGGGTCGGGATACCGTTGCGGTTATCTTCCGCCGCCAGCTCCAGCGCGGCGGCCATTTTGGCGCCGGAGACTTCGCCCATGCTGCCGCCCTGGAAGGTGCCTTCGATGGCAATCACCACCGCAGGTTGGCCGTTGATAGTGCCTTTGGCGACCACCATACCGTCGTCGGACTGCGGGACGATGCCTTGTGCGCCAAGCCACGGCGACATAATGCCTTCAAACGGGTCCAGCAGTTCGCGGTAGCTGCCATCGTCCAGCAGGGCGTGGGCGCGTTCGCGAGCGCGCAGTTCGATAAAGCTGCGATCGTTACGCATGAGCGGCCTCCTCAAATACTTGTTCAATACGAATACGGGCGACGCCCGGCGTGGCGCCGAAGTCGTGGATAATCAACTGCCCGGCGGGCAGGCCGTTGATCAGGTTCAACCTGTCGAACAGCGCCTGCCAGCGCGCCTGGCTGTTATCCACTGAGGTGGTGATCTGTACGTTGAGCGTGGCGCCCTGTGCGGCGGTATAAAGCACTTCCATATCGCCAGAACCTACGACCCCTGCCAATGCTTTGCCGCTGAGGGCGCGGTTGGCAGGAAATGACAATGTAATCTGTTCCATAACATCCTCTGAATGCGTTAGCCGGAAACCCGGTCGAGAAACAGGGTGGCGGCAAGGAGATCGGCCGCGCCACCCGGCGAGGCGTTTTGCGCCAGCATCTGCGCATCAAGGCGCGCTAGCGAGGCGCGACCGGCGGCGCTGGCGCAACCGCCAGCCGCCAGAACCTCGCGGGCGCCTTGCTGCATGGCGTGCAGGCCGTTCATGCCGGCACGCGACAGCACGCAGGTATCGCTCAGCGAGGTCATGATGGCCATCAGCGCGTCGAGACGCGCCTGCGGCTCGCTGGCGCCTCGCGCCCGGCTTTGTTGCAGTTGCGGCAGCGCCAGGGTGATAACATGCGGAAATCCGCGCTGCGCTTCCTCGCGTGCGCCCGGCACCTGCCAACGGCGGCTGGCGCGCAGCCCCTTACTAAAGCTTTTCGGCGCGAAGCCGTCAGGCAGGCGGGCGAGGGCGGCGGCGGCGGCGGCGATCGCCTGTGATTGACCCTCTCCACCCAACATCGCCACCGCGCTGACCAGCAGGCCCAGCGCCCAGATGGCGCCGCGGTGGGTATTGACCCCGCCGGTGGCCATCATCATCTGCGCTTCGCCTTCGCGACCGAGGCGGCCGACGGTTTCGCGCAGGGCGATATCCACCGGACGCTGCCAGCTTTGCTGCGCCAGCGCGTGAAAGGTCGGCTGCAGGCTGCGGGCGGAGCGTTCCATCAGTTCCAGATTAAGATCCTGATGCGCGCCGCTGCCGCGACTATCGACCAGTCCCGGTTTCGGACTCAGACGGGCTTCGTCAATCAGACACGCGCTGGCGGTATGCGCCAGCCAGCTGACGCGGCTTTCTGCGTGTAGGGGGGAGAGATTTTTCATTACCAGCTCCGGAATTTTGCCGGTGGGTTGTACAGTCCGTCGGACCATTCCACCAGCTCGGCGACGCTGCCGGCGGCCAGTAGCGAGCGGGTGGCATCGCTGCGGCGAATGCCGATATCTTCCGGGTAGACGACTTTGCCGCTCTGGCGCAGCGCGGCGACGCGTTTGGCGTCCACGCCGAGGCCAATATCGGTGATCCCGGCCACCGCGGCGACCATCGCCCGGCGCTCTTCAAGGCTCTCCGCCCGGTACAGGTAGGCGATACCCTCTTCGGTCAGCACGTGGGTTACGTCATCGCCATAAATCATCACCGGCGCCAGCGGCATGCCGGAGGTTTTGGCGACGTCGACCGCATCGAGCGTTTCAACGAAGGTCGGTTTCACGCCGGCCTGGAAGGTTTCGACCATCTGCACCACCAGTTTTTTACCGCGCTGCATCGGGTCTGGTTCAGTGATCATATTGAGCCAGGCCGGGGTGGCGTGGCGACGACCGTGCGGGTCGTGACCCATGTTCGGCGCGCCGCCGAAACCGGAAAGACGACCGCGGGTGACGGTTGAGGAGTTAGCCAGACCATCAACCTGCAGGGTCGAACCGATAAACATATCTACCGCGTACTGACCTGCCAGCTGGCAGAAGGCGCGGTTGGAACGCATTGAGCCATCCGGGCCGGTAAAGAAGATATCCGGGCGGGCGCGGATATACTCTTCCATCCCCAGTTCGCCGCCGAAGCAGTGCACGCTTTCCACCCAGCCGCTTTCGATGGCCGGGATTAAGGTAGGATGCGGATTCAGCGTCCAGTGTTTACAGATTTTGCCTTTCAGTCCGAGCTGTTCGCCGTAGGTGGGCAGTAACAGCTCAATGGCGGCGGTATTAAAGCCGATACCGTGGTTAAGCGACTGCACCTGATGTTCCGCGTAGATGCCTTTAATCGCCATCATCGCCATCAGAATGTGTTCTTGCTTAATCAGACGCGGGTCGCGGGTGAACAGCGGTTCAATGAAGAACGGTTTATCGGCGACCACCACGTAATCAATCCACGAGCCGGGAATATCGACGCGCGGCAGATCGCATTCGTCGTCCACCAGTTCGTTGACCTGGGCTATCACAATGCCGTCATGGAAGGCGGCGGCTTCGACCAGCGCCGGGGTATCTTCGGTACTTGGCCCGGTGTACAGGTTGCCTTTACGGTCCGCTTTATAGCCGGCGATCAGCGCGACGTTTGGTGACAGATCGACATACAGGCGGGAGTAGAGTTCGATATAGGTGTGGATGGCGCCGATTTCGAGCAGACCATCTTCCAGCAGCTGCGAAATTCGCAGGCTCTGCGTGCCGGAGAAAGAGAAATCCAGTTTACGGGCAATGCCTTTTTCAAACAGGTCCAGATGCTCGCTGCGCCCGACGCTTGGCATAATCATATGCAGGTCGTGGATTTTTTGCGGATTAACCTCGGCGAGCATGCGGGAGAGGAAATCAGCCTGTTTCTGGTTGTTACCTTCCAGTACTACCCGATCGCCCGGGGCGAGCAGATTTTCCAGTACGCTGACCAGTTGGTCAGTGGGGATGACTTTGCCGGCAATCTTCGCTTCGGCCAGCCGCCGCTGTTTTTCCGTCCGGCGACGGTTCCAGACCCGTCCCGTCGTTTGTTCAGCATTCATTGTTAACCTCCTGATTCGACAAATCGTTTCGTTTGTCCTGGTGGAAGTTAGTGTGCGCGGCGCGGCGCTGCGCATCAATTAAGCACGCCGGCTAATCGTTAGCTTTAGAGTAATGATTGGATGTGCCCATTTGTGATGGGGATCAATAATAAGAAAGGAGTAACGGTCTAAGCGGAAAAGATGAAAAGAGGAGAAGGCTGGCGGATAAGCCAGCCCGATTGCCGGTTATTCTTTACTTAAGTCACTAAGTAAGAAAGCAATACTCTGCCCGCCGTTGGTTTGCTCAAGGGCGATTTTCACAATGATGGTCAACGGCACCGACAGCAGCATGCCGACCGGGCCAAGTAACCAGCCCCAGAAAATTAACGACAGGAACACCACCAGCGTGGAGAGCCCCAGCCCGCGGCCCATGATACGCGGCTCGAGAATATTGCCGAACACCAGGTTGATAATCAGGTAACCGGCAGTGACGATCAGCGCCTCATACAGGCCGCCAAATACCATCACCTGCAGAATCGGCGGGATGGCCGCCAGTACCGAACCGATATTGGGAATATAGTTCAACGCAAAGGCCAGCAGCCCCCACATAAAAGCAAAGCGGACGTCTAACAGCGCCAGCATGCCCCAGACCACCAGCCCGGTGACCAGGCTTATCGCGGTTTTCAGCACCAGATAGTGGGACACGCTATCAATCGCCCGCTGAATGGCGCCCATCCCCTCAACCGGCCGCGACATCAGTTGCTGGAGCTTGGCGGGCAGCTGCGGCACTTCCAACAGCATGAATACCACGGTGAGAAGCAACAGGAAAATGGACGACATCGCATTCGACAACTGGGTCAGTAGACTGGTCACCAGCGTCATCACCGCGTTGGGGTCGATATACTTATTCAGCTCAATGGCGGAGACGGTAAATCCAAAGCGCTGTAGCCATGGCGTGACCGTTTTTAGCGGTTCGGCCAGCGACGTGCGGTATTGCGGCAGGGTACGCGCCAGTTCGTTAAGCGATGTGCCAAGCGACGCCAGCAGTACCACCGCCAGCAGCACGATGGCGCCCACCAGTAGAGAAATCGCCAGCACCCGGGGCACCCGGAAGCGCACCATCAGCTGGACCAGCGGGTTAATGACCACCGCCAGAAACAGCGCTAAGATAAAGGGGACGATAATATCGGCGGCAAAGCGGATGCCGGTAAGGATGATAACCAACATGCCCAGCATGATGACGATCTTGAGTCCATTAAGGGTGATGATGGGTTTGGCCATTGGGTTCCTTACGCTGGAGATGAAAACGTCCTTGATCATAGCGACTTTGCTATTCGCGTTTATGATGGAGATCAGTTTGAGAAAATACTAATCGAAATCGCACCTTGGACGTAAAGAATTGCAAAGACTTTGAGTTAATATTAACACTATGGTACAAATTTACTTGTGTTTAACTACCGAGGACAATTTTTTTCCGCAATGACGAGAAGCAACACCGCGGATAATTGTAATTTTATGAACAATCAGTTCAGCCTTTATTTTTCGACTCATCACGCATTACCTTTCATCCTTTCCCGATTTGCTGGCGAACAGCACTGGCGCTCTGCGCTATAGTCCCATTCTCTCTGCCTGAGCTGGCGCACCGCGCACGGCTAAAACTACGTCAGAATTTTTTCGGTTTACCTTCGTGAGCCGTCATGGATTGTATTCTCAAGCAGGAGAAGGGATTATGTTTTATTGGATTTTATTAGCCTTAGCTATCGTTGCTGAAATAACCGGCACGCTGTCTATGAAATGGGCCAGCGTCAGCGGCGGTCATACAGGCTATATTTTAATGCTGGCAATGATTGCGCTTTCATATATTTTCCTGGCCTTCGCCGTTAAAAAAATTGCTCTCGGTGTGGCGTATGCGCTATGGGAAGGTATCGGTATTTTATTAATTACCGTATTCAGCGTGCTGCTGTTTGACGAAAGCCTGTCTATCGTAAAACTGGCCGGGCTGGCAACGCTGGTCGCGGGTATTGTGCTGATTAAGTCCGGCACCAGGAAAGCGGTGAAACAGCGCGAGGAGAAAGCTCATGCAACAGTTTGAGTGGATTCACGGCGCCTGGCTGGCGCTGGCTATCGTACTGGAAATTACCGCGAACGTATTTCTGAAGTTTTCCGACGGTTTCCGTCGTAAGACCTACGGTATTCTGTCGCTGGCGGCGGTGCTAGGCGCTTTCAGCGCCCTGTCGCAGGCGGTAAAAGGTATCGACCTTTCCGTCGCTTATGCGTTATGGGGCGGGTTTGGGATCGCGGCGACTATCGCCGCCGGCTGGATCCTCTTCGGACAACGCCTTAATCATAAAGGCTGGGTAGGCGTCGTGCTGCTGGTAGCCGGCATGGTATTGATAAAACTGGCTTGATATGATGCCGCCTGCGTAGGCAGGCGGCAAATTCTGTCCTCTGTATTACGCTTAAAAAGCAGATTCGGCATCTTTCTGTAGGCCGCTATGAGGACAGCGCATGATCCCTTTGCCAGGCTGGCGGAATATCCCCTCTGCCAAAATTCTTTCCGTACTGGTCTTTCTCGCCGGCCTGGGGCTGGTGGTCTCCGTTATTTCTCTCTTCTATTTGTCACAACACCTGGTCAGTATTAAAACCAATGAAATTGATAAGCACCGTACGATGCTCTCGGTGGAAGGGGCTGTACAGACATCGGTCAATCGGGTGCTGTCATTGGTACTGGATAATTCGATTTGGGATGATGCGGTTAAACAAACCTATACGCCCCATCTTGACTCACACTGGCTGTATGATTCGTGGGGATCGGGTTTTAAGATTAATAATCTCTACGACGGCACTTTTATCCTGGATGAAAACTACCGCATCCTGTGGGGCGCTTTTCGCAGCGAGCCATTTACCGAATCCGATATTGGTTTTTTCGGCAGCGGGTTGCGAACCCTCATCGAGCAGCACGCGGATGCGCTGAGACGCGGTGAAAATGCCTTTGCTGGTATTACCCGTACTCGCGCAGGTATCGCGTTTGTCGGTATCGGCTTGATTCGCCCGACGATCGGCCGCTTGCCGGTTTATGACAAGACCCGTCGCTATCTGGTCATTACCCGCCACATTAATCCGACCATGCTGGAAACCCTGGGGACTACTTTCCAGATTAATCGCCTGCATACGACGCAGTTCGCCGGCGAATACAGCGTACCATTACGTACAGAAGGCGGCGAAACGCTGGCATATCTGAGCTGGCAGCCGCGTCTTCCTGGTGCTGAGGCGGCGCGCGCCGCGTCAAACACCATCAGGCTTATCGCCATTCTGGCGGCGAGTTTAATTCTGCTATTCATTCTGCTCAGTAGCCTGGGGCTATACAAACTGGCGCGCGGCGAACAGCAGGCGCGAAAAAATGCGTTGACCGATTGGCTGAGCCGTTTGCCGAACCGTCGGGCGTTGATCGAACGTTTGAATACGATGGGCGACTGCGGCAAGAATGAAATGCAAAGCGTGGTATTTATCGATCTCGATGGTTTCAAAGACGTTAATGATAACTACGGCCATGACGTTGGCGACGCGCTGATAGCGCATATTGCCCGCGAACTGCAGGATCGGGTTCCGGCGGGGGCGATGCTGGCGCGGATGGGCGGGGATGAATTCGCCATGACCGTCAGCGGTGAACAAGCGGTTAATCAGGCTTCGGCGTTTGCCTGGGCGGTACTGGAATTATTAAAATCGCCCATTGAACTCAGCGCGCGCAAAATATATATCAGCGCCAGTATCGGTATTGCCAGCGGCGTGCCGGCGGTTTGTTCCAGTACCGAATTGTTTCGTCGCGCAGACATGGCTATGTACCACGCGAAGAAGAGCGGCAAGGGGAGAGCGGCCTGGTATGATGACACCCTTAACGAAACGCGCCAGCACCAGCTACACATCGAAAATGGCATCCGCGAAGGTCTCGAAAAAGGCGAATTTGATGTCTGGTATCAGCCGATTGTCAACGCCGATACGCTGGTGATGGAAGGCGTAGAGGCGTTGCTGCGCTGGTCGCGGCGCCCTGAAGGCCCGCTGGCGCCGGATGCTTTTATTCCCATCGCCGAAAGTAGCGGATTGATCTACGCGCTTGGTCAGTTTGCGCTAGCGCAAGCCTGTTACGATTTACAGCCGATGGGAGATCTGCTCCTTTCCGTCAATATCTCACCGGCGCAGTTCCGCGACCCGGAATTTGAAACGCGGGTGATCCAAACCCTGGGACGCTGTCAGTTTCCTGCGCGCCGCCTGCAGCTTGAGGTGACCGAAAGCTACGTACTGGAAAACCCGGAGCGCGCCCGCATGGCTATCGAAAACCTGAAATCGTTGGGTATCACCGTCGCGCTGGACGATTTCGGTATTGGTTATTCCAGTATTGGTTATCTACGCAGCTGTCGTTTTGATAGTCTGAAGATTGATAAGTCGTTAGCCGGCTTGGTGGATGTCGACCCGCAGGCGGCAGAACTGGTGCGCGGCACGGTACGTATCGCTAATGCGCTGGGGATCACCGTGGTTGCCGAAGGGGTTGAAAGTCAGCAGCAGCTGGCGCTGCTGCGGCGGGCGGGATGCGATCGACTTCAGGGATATTATTTCAGTCAACCGATGCCGATCGATTCATTGCTTCAACTGCGCCAGCAGCAGGGATAATCACTCATTGGCCAGCGCTTCCAGCTTGTCGAGAAAACCGGTCACGGCAATAGCCCGGTTATCGGCGCGATAGCGATCTTTCGGGCCCGGCGCCGAGCTTTGCACCGCAATGACCTGCCAGCCGTTTTCCGTTTTTAACAGCAGCGGAGAACCGCTGTCTCCCGGTAGCGTATCGCATTGATGTGATAGAACTGAGGCCTGCGCCCATCCCGTCACCAGACAATCCTGATGGCTATAGAGGCTATCCAGATGATCTTCCGGGTAACCGGATTGCGTCACTTTGCGGTCCGTTGCTTTCAGCGCCGCGGTTAGCGCTTCTTTATCACCGCGGAAAACCGGAACTGGCGTAATGCCGCCGGGCGCGTAGCGCAGGACGATCAGGCCAAAGTCCCAGGGGGCTGCGGAAGACGGAACAATCCAACCATCGCCGTCCGCTTTAAGCCGTTTACCCAACGACGGATCGGTACGGCCATCAATCCCGTGAATTTCATAGACCCAATTACCTTTACGCGAGATAAAACGCAACGCGACGGCCTTATCCGGCTTGCCTTTCGGCGGCTGCAGCAAACAGTGACCGGCGGTGAGGGCCAGATGCGGCGAAATCAGCGTTGCGGTACACAAATTACCGCTGGCGGTTTCTAACTGGCCGATGGCATCCCAGGGGGAACTGGCCGGGTCGCTGACCGCTTTACGATCGTCATGGCCGAAAAAAAGCGTTTTGATATCTTTCGCGCTCATGCCGTCATCATCGGCGTGAGCAAACAGAGGAAAAATACAAAACGAACACAGTAATAACAGTACGTCTCTACGCATATCACTCTCTGGGGAGATAATTATGTCTATTGAAAGTAGCAGGAGATTTAAGTTTATGAAAGTTAAGAATAATTTTTATTAAGCCAAACGGCAGTTAAAATGAATCCTGAAGTCATTTCATCTATGCAAGAACCATGTGAATTCAGATGGTTAACGCATTATCTCTGCTGTTGTCATTTCCGCAGAAAGCGGCGGGTAACGCAACATAATTCGTGTATCGGAACGTACATAAAGCGCGGGAAAAATAATCACTTTGCCTTGCAGGACATTCGCAAAGCGCAATTTTTTGCGGGTGTTTTAGTCGCCTTGCGAGCACGAAAGTTCATCGTCATTGGCGTTTTTTTACCATCTTCTCAATTATTTTCACTACGAAACATTTTCTCACTGTAAACATCGTTTTCGCTGGTTCCCATTGAGTGAAATGTGAGGTTGACCCGGCCATCATAAGCGCAATGTCATTTCCCGCAGTGGGAGGGTGTATGTCTAAACAAGGTATTCGCGCATTAGTTTATGTTTCGCTGGTTTCAATTTTTATGTGGGGCGCGATGGGCTATCTCGTCATTGAGGCGGTACATGCCCTGTAATGACCCGCCAGCGCCGTGAGGTGGCGTGGGCTATAATATCCGCCAGTGAATGCAGAACTGGCGGATATGATGACTATCGATGAGACGCGATTACGGGCGGTGATTGCAGGAGCAGATAGCGAAGTGTTGACCGCTGAATTGGCGGTGGAGCTGCTGGCGGCGCGGCAAAAAATTAGCGAGCTGGAACGTCAACTGGCGACGCCGATTCGCTTACCTTTCTCCAGCGCGAGCCCGGTATGCGAAATTGAAGCGGGATATGCGGCGGGAGTCAGCGATTGCCGTCAGGCGATACGTGCAGCCGGTTTTCCCATTGAGGGGGATGAATAGCGACGCCTAGTAGAGGAAAAAGCGGGTTGCCACCAGCGCGCAGATTATCAGCAGTATCAGGATGAGCTCAAAACGATAACGTCGCAGCATAGCGCTCTCCAGAAAAAAACGGCGCTGAAACAGCGCCGATTTATACAAAACCAGACTAACCGGAAAGATTATGCAGCCGGCTGAGCAGCAGGTTTAGCTGCGGTGTGTTTAGTGGTTTTGTGGTGTTTTTTGGCAGCCTGAGCTTTCTGCGCTACTGGTTTAGCGGCAGTTTTGTGGTGCTTTTTGGCAGCCTGAGCTTTCTGCGCGGCCGGTTTAGCGGCGGCTTTGTGGTGTTTTTTCGCAGCCTGAGCTTTTTGCTCTACTGCAGGTTTTGCCGCGGCTTTTTTGTGTTTCTTGGCAGCCTGGGCCTTCTGTTCTGCAGCCGGTTTGGCGGCAGCTTTGTGATGTTTCTTATGGTGAGTGGTCTTGGCAGTGGTGCTGTGAGTTGCAGCAGCAGGTGCCTGAGTGGTGCTTACTGCATCAGCAGCGAAAGCAGCGGAAGACAGACCCATAGCAGCGGCAACGACCAGAGCTAATACTTTTTTCATTCTGATATCCTCGAAAAGGTTTCTTCATTTCAACCCCACTGCGGGGCCGTTGAAGTAACTATATGCTTGTCTTTTCGAGCTTTCCGTGAGTGTTTGGTATCGGCGTGTAACCGTTTGTACAATACCCGTCTGGTCAGTCGAAACGCGCCGGAGCAGGCCCCGGCGCACAGGCTTAGAGATAACGGGCGGTAAGATGCTGGCGGAAATACTCGCTGTTGAGATCTTCGCCGGTGGCATTTTTAATCAGCTGCGAAGTGGTAAAGCGGCTGCCGTGTTGCCAGATATTTTGCCGCAACCAGTCGAACAGGGCGTTAAAATCGCCGCCGGCGATATCCTGCGCGAGATTCGGTAGCGCGCGTCTGGCGGCCGCCATTAACTGTGCGGCGTACATCGCCCCCAGCGTATAGGAAGGGAAATAGCCGAAACCGCCATCGGTCCAGTGAATATCCTGCATACAGCCGTCACGATAGTTGCCGAGGGTCGAAATACCTAGCCAGCTCTGCATTTTCTCATCCCACAGGGCTGGAATATCGTCTACTTCAATATCGCCGTCGATCAGCGCCCGCTCGATTTCATAGCGCAGAATGACGTGCGCCGGGTAGCTGACTTCGTCGGCATCGACGCGAATGAAGCCCGGCTTCACGCGCTGGTTCCAGGCGATAAAGTTTTCCGCGCTGAACGCCGGCTGGTCGCCAAAGCGTTGACGCACGGCGGGCAGCAGGCGGTTGAGGAAGGCTTCGCTGCGGCCAAGCTGCATTTCGAAGAACAGACTCTGAGATTCATGAATCGCCGTTGAACGAGCCAGCCCAACCGGCTGATCGACCCAGTTACGCGGGAGGTTCTGTTCATAGCGCGCGTGGCCGGTTTCGTGGATCACGCCAAATAGCGCGCTGAGCAGATCGTTTTCGTTATAGCGGGTGGTGATCCGGACGTCCTCTGGCACCCCGCCGCAGAAGGGGTGTGCGCTAATATCCAGACGCCCGCCGTCAAAATCAAAGCCTAAAACCCGCATCGCTTCCAGCCCCAGCTCGCGCTGATCGGCGATGGCGAAGGGCCCCTGCGGCTCGAGCAGCGTTTTCTGCGCTTGCTTATCGACGACGTTTGCCAGCAGCGACGGCAGCCAGGATTTCAGATCGGCGAATAGCACGTCAAGACGCGCGCTGGTCATGTCGGGTTCAAAAATATCCAGCAGGGCGTCATAGCGGGAACACCCTTTCGCTTCGGCTCGGATCTGCGCCTCTTCGCGGCTGAGCTTAACGACTTCGCGCAGGTTTTCGGCAAATCCCTGCCAGTCGTTAGCCGGACGCTGGCTGCGCCAGGCATGTTCGCAGCGGCTGCCGGCCAGTGATTTCGCCTCCACCAGGCTTTCCGGCAGTAGCGCCGCCTGCTGGTACTGCCGGGTCATTTCGCGCAGGTTAGCTTGCTCCAGATCGTTAAGGTCTTCCTGTTGGGCGTGCCGCAGCCATTCGCCAACCTTCTTGTTGGTCAAAATTTGGTGCTGCAGCACCCCGAGCTCCGCCAGCGCTTCGCCGCGCGCGCGGCTGCCGCCGGGCGGCATCATGGCGAACATATCCCAGCCGGCGATGGCGGCAAGGTGAGAGAAGCGGGAGAGCCGTTGGAATGTGCGGGTGAGCTGCTGATAGTTGTTGTTTTCAGTCATAGTCTCTGCTGGCCTGTGGCGAGTGAAATAAATCTGTTGTCAGAGGGTACACTAGCGCGTTGGGGGGATTTGGTCGAGTCGTGGGAACGACATTTTGCGTGCGGCGAAAAATGCGTATGTGAATACCATAACGGACGGCGCGCCTCGCCAGCGACTACACTAATTACAGGCGTTGGCTGTCAGCGGAGGCGAGTATGAATCCGTTCACGTGGGTGTTTTTCGCACTGCTTTCTATGGATGCTCTCAGAGAACTGTTGGGGTTACCATCGGTGCTCGGGCTGTGGTGAGCGGACGTGACCCGTAAGGTCACGTCGTTTAACGATTATTTCAGGCGGTTGTGCAAACAGGCGCCGGTCAGCAGCGCGGCCATTAACAGGAGCGCGATAAAGCCGCCGACGCCGTTCCAGCCGTAATGATGCCAGAAGACCCCGCCGAGCGTCCCCGCAATACTGGAACCGAGATAGTAACTGAACAGGTACAACGAGGATGCCTGGCCGCGCGCGCGACGCGCCCGTGGTCCGATCCAACTGCTGGCGACCGAGTGCGCGGCAAAAAAGCCGGCGGAGAACAGCAGCATGCCGATGAAAATCAGCCACAGGGGCGAGAATAGCGTCATCAGCAGGCCAAACAGCATCACCGCAATAAAGAACAACATCACCGGCCCGCGGCCATAGCGCACCGTCAGCGCGCCGGCTTTTGGCGAACTCCAGGTCCCGGTCAGGTAGGCGACCGACAGCAGGCCAACCACCGCCTGGTTCAGCGACCATGGCGACATCATCAAGCGGTAGCCAATATAGTTGAACAGGGTCACAAATGCGCCCATCAGCAGGAAACCTTCGAGGAACAATAGCGGCAGTCCGCGATCGCGCCAGTGCAGATGGAAGTTAATCAGCAGCGTTTTCGGTTTCAACGAAATAGGGCGAAAATGGCGAGACTCCGGAAGAATACGCCAGAACATAATTGCCGCTGCGAGGGCGAAGGCGCTTATCACCGCCAGCGCCACGCGCCAGCCGAAGAAATCGGTAAAGACCCCGGTGAGCAGGCGGCCGCTCATGCCGCCTATTGAGTTACCGCTGATGTAAAGCCCCATCGAAAACGCCACCACGCTTGGGTGGATCTCCTCGCTGAGATAAGTCATTCCCACGGCGGCCACGCCGCTGAGCGACAGGCCGATCAACGCGCGCATGATCAGAATACCGTGCCAGCTGGTCATCATCGTTGATAATAATGAGCAACACGCCGCCAACAGTAAGGCGGTGACCATCACCGGTTTACGACCAATGGCATCAGACAGCGGTCCGGTGAAAAGCAGCCCGACGGCGAGCATCGCGGTGGAAATCGATAACGAAATACTGCTGCTGGCAGGGCTTACGCCGAACTCGCCCGACAGCACCGGCAGAATAGGCTGCACGCAGTAGAGCAGGGCGAATGTCGCCAGTCCGGCGGAAAACAGCGCCAGGGTGACGCGAATAAACGCCGGGGTACCGCGTTTAATAAATTGATTTGGCTGGTTTACGGCCTTATCGCTGGCGCTGCTCGCCGGCGCGGTGCCGGCGGTTGTTGTGTTACTCACGGAGAATTCCTTGCTTATATACCGCTGGATTACAAACAAACTGATGTGACCATTCAGCTCACATTTTTAGGGTATAAAATTGTAAATATTCCGTCTAATATATTAATAATCTCAAATAAGATGTTTTAAATATGAATATCGAGCTGCGTCATCTGCGTTACTTCGTCGCCGTAGCAGAAGAGCTACATTTTGGCCGCGCGGCGGCGCGCCTCAACATCTCCCAGCCGCCGTTAAGCCAGCAAATTCAGATTCTCGAACAGCAAATTGGCGCGCGGCTGTTTGCCCGCACCAACCGTAGCGTTAGCCTGACTCCTGCGGGGAAGCAGTTCCTCGCCGATAGCCGACAAATTCTGTCGCAGGTTGAAGACGCCGCCGCCCGCGCCGGGCGCCTGCATCACGGCGAAACCGGTGAACTGCGTATTGGCTTCACCTCATCCGCGCCGTTCATCAAAGCGGTTTCCGATACGCTTTCTACTTTTCGTCGGCGATATCCCGATGTTCATATTCAAACCCGCGAAACCAACACCCGCGAACAGATAGTGCCGTTGAATGAAGGGGCGCTTGACCTTGGCCTGATGCGCAACACGCAGCTGCCGGATACGTTGTGCTGGGAAAAGGTGCTGCGCGAACCGCTACTGGCGATGGTGCCCAGCGATCATCCTTTGGCTCGTCAACAGGCGGTCAGTCTGCTTGAGCTGGCGCGCGAGCCGTTTGTCTTTTTCGATCCGCATGTTGGTACCGGCCTGTATGACGATATTCTCGGGCTGATGCGTCGCTACGCTACCGCGCCGGTTATCACCCAGGAGGTCGGCGAAGCAATGACCATCATCGGCCTGGTGGCTTCTGGTCTTGGGGTATCGATCCTACCGGCGTCGTTTAAGCGGGTGCAGTTGAATGAAATGCGCTGGCTGCCGATTAGTGAACCCGATGCGGTATCGGAAATGTGGCTGGTGTGGGCCAAACACCGCGAACAGGGGCTGGCGGCGCAGCGTTTTCGCGATTATCTTCTCGCCGCCGCCGCATTAGCAAAATGAGACAAAAAAGAGCCAAAAATGTGCGGTAAATCACAAGGCTAAGTAAAAATTTGACGTGTACCATCGAAGTGCTTCACCATAGCCGGAAGTTTATTTCGAAGCGCGAAAATAAGGGAGTCAATGGTGGTAGCGGACAGTCAACCAGGCCATATCGATCAAATAAAGCAGACCAACGCAGGAGCCGTGTATCGCCTGATTGATCAGCTTGGCCCGGTATCGCGTATCGACCTTTCCCGATTTGCGCAACTGGCGCCGGCCAGCATTACCAAAATTGTTCGCGAGATGCTGGAAGCGCATCTGGTGCAGGAGACAGAAATCCAGGAGCCGGGGAGCCGCGGCCGCCCTGCGGTCGGGCTGATGGTTGAAACGGAAGCCTGGCATTATTTGTCGTTGCGCATCAGTCGGGGGGAAATCCACCTGGCGCTGCGCGATTTGAGCAGCAAGCTGGTGGTGGAAGAACAACTGGATCTGCCGCTGCAGCATGCGCAACCGCTGCTGACGCGGATCATCGAGCAAATCGATCAGTTTTTTATTCGCCATCAGCACAAGCTTGAGCGCCTTACCGCTATCGCCATCACCTTGCCGGGGATCATCGATACTGAAAACGGCATCATTCACCGGATGCCATTTTACGATGATGTGAAAGACATGCCGCTTGGCGAAGCGCTGGCTAGTCACACCGGGGTGTCGGTCTATATACAGCACGATATCAGCGCCTGGACTATGGCCGAATCGTTGTTTGGCGCATCACGGGGCGCGCGCGACGTCATCCAGGTGGTGATCGACCACAACGTCGGCGCGGGAGTGATCACCGATGGCCGCCTGCTGCACGCCGGTAGCAGTAGCCTGGTGGAGATTGGCCATACCCAGGTCGATCCTTATGGTAAACGCTGCTATTGCGGCAACCACGGCTGCCTGGAAACCATCGCCAGTGTCGAAAGCGTGCTGGAGCTGGCGCAGATGCGCATGGCAAAATCGATGAGCTCTATGCTGCATCAACAGCAGTTAAGCGTTGAATGGTTATGCCAGGCGGCGCAGCAGGGTGATTTACTGGCGCGGGATATCATTACCGGCGTTGGCGCCCATGTAGGGCGTATTCTGGCTATCATGGTCAACCTGTTTAACCCGCAAAAAATCCTTATTGGTTCGCCGTTCAACCAGGCGTCCGATATTTTGTTTCCGGCAATTTCTGACTGTATTCGGCAACAGGCGCTACCGGCCTATAGTCGTCATATCGCGGTTGAGAGTACC
This sequence comes from Klebsiella sp. 141203, assembly GCF_032601985.1. Classification (NCBI taxonomy): domain Bacteria; kingdom Pseudomonadati; phylum Pseudomonadota; class Gammaproteobacteria; order Enterobacterales; family Enterobacteriaceae; genus Klebsiella; species Klebsiella sp. 141203. Next base: position 148,761 of record NZ_JAQIRL010000001.1, read on the forward strand.
CAGTTCTCAAACCGCGGAACGATGGCTGGCGCGGCTTTGGTGAAAGACGCCCTCTATAACGGATCGCTCCTTATCCGACTGTTACAGGGTTAACATTTTTTCATAGTCGCACCAAAAATTGCGCTATCTCAATCTGAGCCCCGGCGGCTTCGCGTAGACTTTTCCCACTGTTGATTATTTCTCTTATGTATCTTTCGTATACACAACTTTGGGGTTAGTGATGTTTAAGCGTTTCTTTATAACAGGTACTGACACTGCTGTCGGGAAGACGGTGGTTTCCCGCGCGCTGCTGCAGGCACTTGCTGCCAGCGGTAAAAGCGTCGCCGGGTATAAGCCTGTGGCGAAGGGCAGCAAAGAGACGCCGGACGGACTGCGTAATAAAGACGCGCTGGTCTTACAGAGCGTGTCGACGCTGTCGCTGCCGTATGATGCTGTCAATCCCATCGCGTTAAGTGAAGAAGAAAGCAGCGTGGCGCACAGCTGCCCGATCAACTACGGCTTATTAAGCGACGGCCTGCAGCAGCTCAGCGGCAAAGTGGATCATGTCGTGGTGGAAGGTACCGGCGGCTGGCGCAGCCTGATGAACGACTTACGCCCGCTCTCCGAGTGGGTGGTGCAGGAGCAACTGCCGGTGGTGCTGGTGGTGGGCATTCAGGAAGGGTGTATCAACCATGCGTTATTGACCGCTCAGGCGGTGGCCAACGATGGTCTGCCGTTAATCGGCTGGGTCGCCAACCGCATTAACCCTGGTCTTGCGCACTACGCTGAAATCATCGATGTGCTGAGCAAAAAGCTACCCGCGCCGCTGATTGGCGAGCTGCCTTATCTGCCGCGCGCCGAACAGCGTGAACTCAGCCAGTATGTTGATTTAGACGTTCTCGGCAGCGTAATGGCGATAGATCGAATCCCGGCGTAACGTCCGCGACAGTACCGACGCCAGTACGCAGGCGATCAATAAACCGGGCAGCAGCACATACTGCCCGGTCATTTCACAAATCATCAGCGTCGACATCATCGGCGCATGCGTTGTTGCAGCGAGAAACGCCGCCATTCCGGTTAAACCAATCATAATCGCCATATCGCGATCCCCGTGCAGCCACATACCGCTAAAAGCAGCGAACAGCATTCCTATTGCCAGCCCGACGAATAGCGTCGGGGTAAAAACGCCGCCCGGCGCGCCGGAGCCGCTGCTGGCAAGCACCGCCAACAGCTTACAGACAAAGACGATGATAATGACGCTAAATAGCGGCGGCGATAGCAGATAGCTTTGCACAACGCTATAACCGTTGCCCCACACCGCCGGGGTAATAAGCGATAACATGCCGACGATGAGGCCTCCCAGCGCCAGCTGCCACGGCGGCGACAGTTTCAGTCTCACGAAGCCACGGTGGCTGTAGTCCATCAGCCAGATGAATAGCGGCCCGCACAGCCCGGCCAGCAGGCCGGTTGCCAGCATTAATGCGTAATGCAGCGCGGTCAGGTTTTGCTGAAAGACGACGTGGTACAGCGGCGCGGCGCCGCCGTTGAGTAGATTGGTCAGCAGCAGGGCGATCACCGCAGAGATCACCACCGGCCCGAGCGAGGCCAGCATCAGGGTGCCGAAGAGAATTTCGGCAATAAACAGGCTACCCGCCAGCGGCGCATGATAGGCGCTGGCCATCCCGGCGGCAGCGCCGCAGGCGACCCACAGCTTCCATTCAGCGCGCGGCGTAAAACGGCGGGCGAACATCGAGGCGGCCAGCGCGGCCAGCAGGATCATGGCTCCTTCTCGGCCAATGGCGCTGCCGGTTACAACCACCAGTAGCGACGCCAGCGATTTCACGAGGCTTGCCGGCGTATCGAAACAGCCATCGCCGGTTTCCAGCGCTTCCATGTAATCGGTCGGGGCGTGCGGACGCGAGACGCTACGCCGTTGCCATAGCCACAGCAATGTCCCGGCGGCGAGCCCGCCAAGCGCTGGCGTCAGCAGCCGACGCCACCACGGCAGCGACTGCGCGGCGTTCACCAGGCTACCGCTATCGTTACCGAGAAATAATGTTTCCAGCGCCAGCATCGAGTGGCGAAACAGCGCCACGGCCAGCGCCGCAAAGATGCCGACGAGCGTGGCGATGATCAGGCGACGGAACATCACCTGCACATCAGGGTAGTTATGAAGACGATGCATTAGTGGGAATGAAATTGGGAGTCATAGCGTTATTGTGATAGGGAATAACCTTAGATGCAAAAGCTATAAGTGCCGCGCCGGGGATCGACGCGGCGGGTGAGTTAACGATACAGCTGTTTTTCCGCCACCGCGATGGGCAAATTTTCCTGCCAGTTAGCCAGCGTCGACTGCGCCAGTTGGCCCAGCGCCCGATAGAACGGATGCCCTGCGTTTTCAATAAAGACGCTCAGGAAACGCCCGGACCACGGCAGTAAATGCCAGGCCAGCAGTTGAGTAAACAACTCATCCTGATTTGTTTCGCACAGCCATGCGGCCAGCAGCAGCAAGGTGCCGAAGTGGTCTTCGGGTTCGTTGCGCTCAATATCCAGCGCGATACCGCTGGCCCGCATCCATTCGCGCAGCGCAAGCGTAGAGTCGCCGAATAACACCGACTCTTTATCCAGCCACACCGAGCCCCATGGCGGAGCGGGCAGCGCCCATGGGCCGATAAACAGACGCTGCCAGGCTTGCGGCAGCGCCTCGTCGCTGCTGGCGGCGAAGTCTATTGCCAGTGAATCGGAGACCGGGAACGGCCACTGCGGCTGCCAGCTACCATCGAGAAAAGCGGCGACCAGCGGCGCGTTTTGCTCGCTATTCGGTGCAAAAGAGAACAGCGCGCCCAACGTGCGGGCGCTTAGTGCGACGGCGTCGCGATTTGGGATCTGCATCATTACCCTATTCCTTACTGCGGCGCGCACAGGCGCGCCGTCTCGTTAACCAGCAACCGCCATACCCACGGTCATATGCAGGCCATAAAACAGGCCGCGGCCTATACACTCCGCGACTAAAACCAATACCAGCCCGATGAATAACCCGGCGGCGCGCGGCGGCTGGCGGCGGATTAACGGACACAGCCAGCAGCCGAGACCGAGCGCCAGCAGGAGCAGCCGTAGCACCTGCAGTCCGCCGTAATCCGGGAGAAGGGCGTTCGCCTGTTGTACTGAACTTTGGATCGTGGCGAGGTTAGCGCTTTGCAAGACAACAACGGCCACGCTGATGATGAGGGCGGCAACGCTAATCGCGGCAAAAAACCAGCCGTTGAAGTCAACTTTCGCCAGCTTCAGCAGCAGGGCGGCGAACAGCGGCCCGCTGAGTAGTACCGTCAGGAAGAACGCGCTGGTAGTGTAGCCATTGTACCACGTTGGCACGGTGTCAATCTGGTAGACCCGGGTCATCGCCATCACAAACAGCAACCCCAGCAGCATGGTGAGAAACAACCAGATTTTGCCGAGCGCCGCCGGCATTTTTCCTGGCACCGCCAGTAGCCACCAGAATCCGCCAACGGCGAAGAAGAGGGCGCCGCTGGCGATTTCATTACTGAGCGCTGAAGCGCCAACGCGGTTCAGTGAATTAAATGCCCGTAGCGGCGAGCCGAGATGGATTACGGAAGCGAGAAAACCTATTCCCATCAATAGCCAGATAAAGAACATACTGCGCACCAGCCGCTCTCGCGCTTCGCGCTGACCGGAGAGCGACACCCAGCCCAGGCCGCTGACGATGACTGCGCCAGCTACGCATTGCCCCAGTACCGTAAACAGAACTAGCGGCCATTCATGCCATCCATTTCCCATTTCAGACCTCCTTCGGATTGGCCAGATAGCCAGTGGTATCGCCGCACGGACGGCTGTTGGCGTTTGGTTTTATCACAATGCTCGGCCTGGTGAAGTGCGCTGACGGCAGCGGCGCCACGGCGGCCAGTTGGCCGTGCTTTTCACGCAGTTCGGCAATCGGCCCGAAGTCCAGCGCCCGCAGCGGGCAGGACTCGACGCAAATCGGCTTTTTGCCTTGTGCCACACGTTCGTGACAGCCGTCGCATTTGGTCATATGCCCTTTAGCGGCGTTGTACTGCGGCGCGCCGTACGGGCAGGCCATATGGCAGTAGCGACAGCCAATGCACACCTCTTCATTGACCACCACAAAACCATCTTCGCGCTTGTGCATTGCCCCGCTCGGGCAGACCTTGGTGCACGCCGGGTCTTCGCAGTGGTTACAGGCGATAGAGAGGTAGTAGGCAAAAACGTTCTGATTCCAGACGCCGTTGTCCTCCTGCCAGTCGCCGCCGGCATACTCGTAGATACGACGGAAGCTGACGTCCGGCGTCAGGTTCTTGTAGTCTTTACAGGCCAGCTCGCAGGTTTTGCAGCCGGTGCAACGGGCGGAATCGATAAAAAATCCGTATTGAGCGCTCATGGTTTACTCCTTAAACCTTCTCGATTTCGACCAGGTTGGTATGCTGCGGGTTTCCCTTCGCCAGCGGTGAAGGCCGCTGGGTGGTGAGGGTGTTCATGCAGGCGCCGTAGTCGACGCGATCGCTGGCCATATTGGCATCGTGCCACGCTCCCTGACCCATCGCCGTTACCCCTGGCATAATGCGCGGCGTGACCTTTGCCGGAATACGCAGTTCGCCGCGCTGATTAAAGACGCGCACCATGTCGCCGTTTTTAATTCCGCGTTTTTCAGCATCGATGGGGTTAAGCCACACTTCCTGACGGCAGGCCGCTTGTAAGACATCGACGTTGCCGTAGCTGGAGTGGGTACGCGCCTTATAATGGAAGCCAAACATTTGCAGCGGAAACTGGTTGCGTAACGGATCGTCCCAACCTTCAAAGGTGGAGGCATAGACCGGCAGCGGGCTGATGACTTCGCCTTTTTCCAGTTGCCAGCGGGCGGCAATCTCGGCGAGGCGGCTGGAGTAAATCTCAATTTTGCCGGAAGGCGTTTTTAGCGGATGCGCTTCAGGATCGCGACGGAAATCGCGATAGGCGACGAAATGGCCGTTCGGATCTTTACGCTTGTAGATGCCCATTTTTTTAAGCTCGTCATAGCCCGGCAGCGCTGGGTCTTTGGCGACCATTTTGGCGTACAGATACTGTAACCACTGCTCCTGAGTCCGTCCTTCGGTGAAGCGCTGATGCACATCGTCGCCAAGGCGTTTTGCCACTTCACTTAAGATCCAGTAGATAGGCTTGCGTTCGAACTTCGCCTTAGTGGCGGGCTGGATGAAAATCAGATAGCCCATATTGCCGGCGTAGTCGTTAGGAATGATATCTTCCTGTTCTACGGTCATCAGGTCCGGCAGCAGAATATCGGCATATTTTGCCGACGAGGTCATAAAGTTTTCGATAACCACGATCGTCGAGCATTTGCTCTCGTCCTGCAGGATATCGTGGGTTTTATTGATGTCGGAATGCTGATTAATGATGGTGTTGCCAGCATAGTTCCACAGAAATTTGATAGGGACCGTCAGCTTCTCTTTGCCGCGCACGCCGTCGCGGGTGGCGGTCATCTCCGGCCCACGGGCGATAGCGTCGGTCCAGCTAAAGCAGGAGATGGCGGTTTTTACCGGATTCTCCAGCACCGGCAGGCGCTCAATGGTGATGGTATAGGTCGATTCGCGGGCGCCGCTGTTGCCGCCGTTAATGCCGACGTTGCCGGTTAAAATCGGCAGCATGGCGATAGCCCGCGCGGAGAGCTCGCCGTTCGCCTGGCGCTGTGGGCCCCAGCCCTGGCAGATATAGGCGGGTTTGGTCATACCAATTTCGCGCGCCAGCTTAATGATGCGATCGGCGGGAATACCGGTAATGCGCGAGGCCCACTGCGGCGTCTTGGCGGTAGCGTCGTCCCCCTGGCCAAGAATATAGGCCTTATAGTGGCCGTTGGCCGGCGCGCCGGCCGGCAAGGTTTTCTCATCGTAGCCGACGCAGTATTTATCGAGGAACGGCTGGTCTACCAGATTTTCATTAATTAATACCCAGGCGATACCGGCAACCAGCGCGGCATCGGTACCGGGACGAATCGGGATCCACTCATCTTCACGCCCTGCAGCGGTATCGGTATAGCGTGGGTCGATGACGATCATACGGGCGTTAGAGCGCTCACGCGCCTGCTCCAGGTACCAGGTGATGCCGCCGCCGCTCATGCGGGTTTCCGCCGGGTTATTGCCGAACATCACCACCAGTTTACTGTTTTCAACATCCGAGGTGCTGTTGCCGTCGTTACTGCCGTAGGTATAGGGCATGGCGCAGGCGATCTGCGCCGTACTGTAGGTGCCGTACTGGTTGAGCGATCCGCCGTAGCAGTTCATCAGCCGCATCACCGGCGAGGCGGAAGGGGAAGAGCGGGTCATATTGCCGCCGACAATTCCGGAAGAGTAGTTAATATAGACCGCTTCGTTGCCGTACTCTTTTACCACGCGTTTCAGACTTTCTGCGATGGTATCCAGCGCTTCGGTCCAACTAATGCGCTCGAATTTTCCTTCGCCGCGTTTGCCGACGCGTTTCATTGGGTAGTTTAGACGATCGGGGTGGTTGATACGCCGGCGAATAGAGCGCCCGCGCAGGCAGGCGCGAACCTGATGATCGCCGTAGATATCGTGGCCGGTATTATCGGTTTCCACCCACACCACTTCGTCGTCGCGGACGTGCAGGCGCAGCGCGCAGCGGCTGCCGCAGTTAACCGAGCAGGCTCCCCAGACGGTTTTTTCTTCTGCCACGGTGGCTTGCTGCACGGCGGCGGCCGCGGCGCGTAGACTGAAAGGCAGGGACAGGCCGCCGGCGGCCAGGGCCAGTGAACCGATTGCTGAGGATTTTATGAGGGTGCGACGGCTGACGCCGCCGGGATGTTCAGGGTTGGACATTGTGCTCACTCCATGATTTTTATTATGCAAAATGCCGCTGGCAACCGCGGGGCTGCTGGCGCATGGGTGAGGAATAATACTTAAATAGGGGTAGGCGAATCTTATCTCCGGTCAACCAGAGATAAGATCCTTCACTCGAAAGCGGCGGTTATTGCCCGTCTGAATCGGTCGCCGCCGCGTCGCCGCTGCGGGTATAGATTATCTTGAAGGTGTCGTTAGCGCAGTGGCCCACCACCTGAGCGCCGGGTTGGTCAGGCTGATCGTTCGGCACTATGGCCAGGCTAAAACCGTCGGCCGGTACGCCGTTGTTGATAATCTTCTGCTGGATCTCGCCTTTTACCCGCTCGCAGGAGTCCGGCGCAGCCAGTGCGGATGCCGAACCCAGCAGCAGGGCCGCGCACAACCATGGGGATAGTTTCATCATAAGCTCCTTATTGATGTCATCCAGTTTTAAGCATAGCAGAATTGGTGTAAACAATTGTATTTGCTAAAATGATTGGAATGTTCCCAAAAAGGTAGCGGCTGTGAATAAACTGTTTTTGCTGATCCCGGCGGCGTTGCTGCTCAGCGCCTGTGACAAGCCGTCAACGCCGGCGGCGTTTACCCCGGAGATGGCCAGTTTTTCCAATGAGTTTGAGTTCGACCCGCTGCGCGGCCCGGTTAAAACCTTTACCCAAATTCTGTTTGATGACCAGGGGGAAATGGTGAAGCGGGTGCGTGCCCAGGTGTCGGCAGAAGGCTGTTTCGATCTGCTGGATTTTACCGACCTCGAAAACAAAACCGGCGCCACGCTAGTACTGGACGCGAATTACTATCTCGATGCGCAAACGCAGGAGAAACGCCTGCGGCTGCAGGGGAAATGCCAGCTCGCCGAGATGCCGGCGGCGGGCGTCAGCTGGGAGACTGATGACAACGGGTTTGTGGTGACGGCTCGCGGGAAAGAAAGCACTTCCAGCTATCGCTACGACAGCGAAGGCTATCCGCTGGGCAAAACCACCACCGCGAAAGATGAGCGCTTCAGTGTCATATCGACGCCGTCCACCGATCCGCGTAAAAAGCTCGATTACAGCGCGGTGAGTGTATTTAACGATCGCGCGTTAGGTAAGGTGAATCAAACCTGTGACTATGACGATCACGACAACCCGATCCGCTGCGAGATGCAGGTTGTCGATGAAAGCGTCCAGCCAGCGATGACGCGACACTACAGCATCAAAAACACTATCGACTATTACTGAGCCGTGGGCTTGAGTAGCGTCTGGCCTTGAGGACGATGTTTCTCAAGGTACTGATGCTGGAACAGGCACATGCGAATGGTATTGCGGTATTCGCCGTTGATAAAGAACTCGTGAATCAGCTCGCCTTCGACCATAAAACCGAGTTTGCGGTAGATGTGGATCGCTTTTTCGTTTTCTTTATCGACAATCAGATACAGCTTATACAGATTCAGAACGGTAAAGCCGTAGTCCATTGCCAGCTTAGCGGCGCGCGTCGCCAGCCCTTTGCCCTGATATTCCGGGGAGATAATAATCTGGAACTCGGCGCGACGGTGAACGTGGTTTATCTCCACCAGTTCAACCAGCCCGGCTTTTTCACCATCACATTCGATGACGAAACGGCGTTCACTTTGATCGTGAATGTGTTTGTCGTAAAGGTCAGAGAGTTCGACGAAGGCCTCGTAAGGTTCTTCAAACCAATAACGCATTACGCTGGCGTTATTATCAAGCTGGTGGACGAAGCGCAGGTCTTCGCGCTCAAGCGGGCGGAGTTTGACGTGAGGGGCGTCAGACATGGGAAATCCTGTGTGCATTAATAGAGGATGGCGCCCACGGGCGCCGGGGAATTATGGCGTAATAACGCGACCGGTACGGCGGTCAAGACAGCGCAGGGTGTTAGGTTCCCAGTAGGCGTTGACGTTGGCGCTCTTCTGGCAGTTATCCTGCGCATCGAAGGCGACGTCGGTTTTGTCCCACTCTTTCTCCGCGCGTTTATTCACCTTCTGCCGTAGCGAGCGGGTATCGTTCCACTGCTCTTTTTCCATTGCGGCTTGCTGACGGCTCTGCGCGCTGTCGCCGGACTCGATCACTAGTTTGTCGGTTTGCGCGAAGGACGAAGCGGTATAGACCATTGCGCTTGCCGCCAGCAGGGCGGTCAGGCACCAGCGTTTATTGCGTGTCATTTTCATCACGATTTCCTTTGAGTGATAAAAAGGGTTAACCAGTTGGACAAGTTTACTACAACTCGCTACCCGCGCCTACCGGACAAAATGGCATGGGTATGTGCGGATTATCGCGTACACTAGCGCAACAAATTGTCTCATTTACCAAACTTTAATGCTGAAAACCACGTTACTTTTCTTTGCTACCGCGCTGTGCGAAATCATCGGTTGTTATCTGCCGTGGCTATGGCTGAAGCGGGAAGGTTCGCCGCTGCTGCTGATCCCGACCGCGATGGCGTTGGCGATGTTCGTCTGGCTGCTGACCCTGCACCCGGAGGCCAGCGGCAGAGTGTATGCCGCCTATGGCGGCGTCTACGTCTGTACTGCGCTGTTGTGGCTGCGTTTCGTCGACGGCGTGAAGCTGAGCCACTATGATTGGGCGGGCGCGGCGATTGCGCTGTGCGGCATGCTGATCATCGTTGCTGGCTGGGGGCGGGCTTAACGTCGCGCAGCAGGATAAAAAAATCGCCCTTTGTGATCATCCACGCTAATTTTAACCTTGATTCTTGTATGGTAGCCGACTAGTTGCCTTACTTACCCTAACCGCATCGTGCTGTTTATCGTAAGAGGCAATTATGGCTACACAAACCCTTGCCAGCGAAGCTGGCGCCAAACCCGTGCGCATTGGCCGGGTGCAAAAAGTCACCCTGACGCTGCTGTTTATCGCCGGTATCGTCAACTTCCTCGATCGCTCGTCATTAAGCGTCGCCGGAGAAGCCATCCGTGGCGATCTCGGGCTCAGCGCGACCGAATTTGGCGTACTGCTTTCCGCCTTCTCGCTATCATATGGTTTCGCGCAGCTGCCCTCGGGTATTTTGCTCGATCGCTTCGGCCCGCGAATTGTATTGGGGGCGGGGCTTATTTTCTGGTCACTGATGCAGGCGCTGACCGGGGTAGTGAACTCCTTTAGCCACTTTATTTTGCTGCGCATTGGCCTTGGTATTGGCGAAGCGCCGTTTATGCCGGCGGGGGTAAAATCCATTACCGACTGGTACGTACAAAAAGAGCGCGGCACCGCGGTCGGCATTTTTAACTCGTCAACGGTGCTTGGCCAGGCGATCGCGCCGCCGGCGCTGGTGCTGATGCAGATTGCCTGGGGCTGGCGCACCATGTTCGTGGTTATCGGCCTTGCGGGGATCGTAGTGGGCCTGTGCTGGTACGCGTGGTATCGCAACCGCGCGCAGTTCGACCTGCAACAGGAGGAGCGCCAGTATCTGGCGGCGCCGGAAAAAGCGCGCCCAACGCTGGTATTCAGCGAGTGGCTGGCGCTGTTCAAACGGCGCACCACCTGGGGCATGATTTTAGGCTTCTCCGGGGTTAACTATACCGGCTGGCTGTATATTGCGTGGCTGCCGGGTTATCTGCAGGCGCAGCAGGGATTGAGCCTCGCGAAAACCGGCTGGGTGGCGGCGATCCCGTTCCTGGCCGCGGCGGTGGGCATGTGGGTCAACGGGCTAGTGGTCGATGCGCTGGCGCGCCGCGGTTACGATCTGGCGAAAACGCGCAAAACGGCGATTGTGGTTGGCCTGACGCTTTCCGCGCTCGGCACGCTGCTGGTGGTGCAATCGAGTTCGCCGACCCAGGCGGTGGCGTTTATCTCCATGGCGCTATTCTGCGTCCACTTTGCCGGGACCTCGGCCTGGGGGCTGGTACAGGTGATGGTCAGCGAAAATAAAGTCGCGTCGGTGGCGGCGATCCAGAACTTCGGCAGCTTTGTTTTCGCCTCTTTTGCGCCGGTCGTCACCGGTTGGGTGGTGGATACCACGCACTCCTTCAACCTGGCCTTGGTTATCGCCGCCTGCGTGACCTTTACCGGGGCGCTGTGCTATTTCTTCATCGTAAAAGACCGCATCAATTAATCTCTAACGGGGGGCGCCAGTCGCCCCCCACAACCAAACCCGTTTGTGATCCTTCGCATCTTTTTTAAATATCATACTTGTATGGTAGTAGGTCTGGTGATTTAATTTTGATCACTAACCGTACAGATGCAAGGAATTACCCATGAAGATCGTTGCCGCCGACGTGTTCGTTACCTGCCCAGGGCGTAACTTCGTCACCTTAAAAATCACCACCGATGAAGGGATTGTCGGCCTCGGTGATGCCACGCTCAACGGCCGTGAATTGTCGGTCGCCTCATACCTGAAAGATCACCTTTGCCCGCAGCTGATTGGCCGTGATGCTCACCGCATCGAAGATATCTGGCAGTTCTTCTACAAAGGTGCCTACTGGCGTCGCGGCCCGGTGACCATGTCGGCGATTTCCGCCGTTGATATGGCGCTGTGGGATATCAAAGCCAAAGCCGCCGGAATGCCGCTTTACCAACTGCTGGGCGGCGCCTCGCGCGAAGGGGTGATGGTCTACTGCCACACCACCGGTCATTCCATTGATGAAGTACTGGATGACTACGCCCGCCATCAGGAAATGGGTTTTAAGGCGATCCGCGTGCAGTGCGGTATTCCGGGGATGAAAACCACCTACGGCATGGCCAAGGGTAAAGGTCAGGCGTACGAGCCGGCGACCAAAGGCGTGTGGCCGGAAGAGCAGCTGTGGTCAACGGAAAAATATCTCGATTTCACCCCGCGGTTGTTTGCCGCCGTGCGCGAACGATTTGGTTTCAACGAGCACTTACTGCACGACATGCACCATCGCCTGACGCCGATCGAGGCGGCGCGCTTTGGTAAAAGCGTTGAGGAGTATCGTCTGTTCTGGATGGAAGATCCGACACCGGCAGAGAATCAGGACTGCTTCCGCCTAATTCGCCAGCATACCGTCACGCCGATTGCCGTCGGCGAAGTCTTTAATAGCATCTGGGATTGCAAACAGCTGATTGAAGAGCAGCTCATTGATTATATCCGCACCACCATTACCCACGCCGGCGGGATCAGCGGCATGAGGCGTATCGCCGATTTTGCTTCGTTGTACCAGGTACGTACCGGTTCTCACGGGCCGTCCGATCTCTCTCCGGTATGCATGGCGGCGGCGCTGCATTTCGACCTGTGGGTGCCAAATTTCGGCGTGCAGGAGTACATGGGCTATTCCGAACAGATGCTGGAGGTCTTCCCGCATAGCTGGCGTTTTGACAATGGCTATATGCATCCGGGCGATAAACCGGGGCTGGGTATCGAATTCGACGAGAAGCTGGCGGCGAAATACCCCTATGAACCCGCCTGTCTGCCGGTGGCGCGCCTCGAAGATGGCACGCTGTGGAATTGGTAAGGAGAGAAAAATGAAAAGCATTGTTATCCAACAGCCAAACGCGCTGGCGATTGAAGAACGGCCGCTGCCGCAGCCGGGAAATGGAGAAGTACGGGTAAAGGTGAAACTGGCGGGAATTTGCGGCTCAGATAGCCACATCTATCGTGGACATAACCCGTTCGCCAAATATCCGCGGGTCATCGGCCACGAGTTTTTCGGCGTGATTGATGCCGTGGGCGAGGGCGTGACGGATAAAATCGTAGGCCAGCGGGTGACGGTTGATCCGGTTATCAGCTGCGGCCACTGTTATCCCTGCTCGGTCGGTAAGCCCAACGTCTGCGCTTCGCTGGTGGTGCTGGGCGTCCATCGCGATGGCGGGTTTAGCGAATACGCGGTGGTACCGGCCAAAAACGCCTGGCCGGTACCGGAGAACGTGAGCGACCATCATGCGGTAATGGTGGAGCCCTTTACCATTGCGGCGAATGTCACCGGCCAGGCTAAACCACGCGAACAGGATATCGCACTGGTCTACGGCGCCGGGCCAATGGGGCTGACCACCATTCAGGTGCTCAAGCGCGTCTATAACGTGCGGCAGGTGATCGTCGCCGATCGGATCCCCGAGCGGCTGCAGATGGCGCAGCAAAACGGCGCTGACTGGACCATCAATAATCAGGAACAGCCGCTGGCGCTGGCGCTGGAAGCGCAGGGGATCCGGCCGACGCTGATTATCGACGCCGCCTGCCACCCGGCGATTTTCGCAGAGGCCATCGCACTGGCCTCGCCAGCGGGCAGGATCGTACTGATGGGCTTTTCTACCGAACCTTCAATGGTGGCTCAGCAGGGGATCACCGGCAAAGAGCTCACTATTTATTCGTCCAGGCTTAATGCCAATAAATTCCCGCTGGTTCTCGAATGGTTGGCAAACGGATTAATTAATCCGGATCGGCTAATCACCCATCAGTTTGCTTTCGAGCATGTTGTCGATGCCATGACGTTATTTGAAGAAGACCGCAAGCATTGTTGTAAGGTGTTATTAACCTTCAACGCATAAATATAAATAACCTCGCTGTATCCTACTTTAGAGATTATTATTATGACGACAGCTAAAAATGAGAGAAGTACCACGGATCTTATCCGCGCCGCGGTATCCGGTTGGCTTGGCACGGCACTGGAATTTATGGATTTCCAGCTTTATTCTTTAGGCGCCGCGCTGGTCTTTCATGAGATATTTTTCCCGGAACAGTCGGCGGCCATGGCGCTGATATTAGCGATGGGAACCTATGGCGCAGGATATATTGCGCGGATCGTCGGCGCTTTTATATTCGGTAAAATGGGGGACCGCATCGGGCGTAAAAAAGTTCTGTTTATTACCATCACCATGATGGGAATTTGTACCACGTTAATCGGCGTTTTACCTACCTATGCACAGATTGGCATTTTTGCTCCAGTGTTACTGGTGACCCTGCGTATTATTCAGGGGCTGGGGGCGGGTGCTGAAATTTCCGGCGCCGGCACCATGCTGGCGGAGTATGCGCCAAAGGGCAAACGCGGCATCATCTCTTCTCTGGTGGCGATGGGCACCAACTGCGGGACGCTGAGCGCCACGGCCATCTGGGCGATAATGTTCTTCCTGCTCGATCGCGAACAGCTCATCGCCTGGGGCTGGCGTATTCCGTTCCTCGCAAGCGTCGTGGTAATGATCTTTGCCATCTGGTTGCGTTTGAATCTGAAAGAGAGCCCGGTATTTGAACAGGTCAACGAAGCCGATGAAATTCAGGCTAAAGCCGCCGCCGCGCAAAACACGTTCGGCGCGATGTTAAAAAGCAAATCATTCTGGTTGGCGACCGGGTTACGCTTTGGACAGGCCGGTAATTCCGGTTTGTTGCAAACATTTCTCGCTGGATATCTGGTACAGACTCTATTATTTGATAAGGCTATTCCGACCGATGCCTTAATGATTAGCTCAGTGATTGGTTTTATTACTATCCCGCTGTTAGGCTGGCTGTCGGATAAAGTTGGGCGCCGTCTGCCTTATATTATCGTGAATATTTCCGCCATTATTCTGGCCTGGCCGATGCTGGCTATTATTGTCGATAAAAGTTATAGCGCCAGCACGATTATGCTATCGCTGATTGTCATTCATAACGTGGCGGTGCTGGGCTTATTCGCGCTGGAAAATATCACTATGGCGGAAATGTTCGGCTCGCGTAATCGCTTCACCAGAATGGCTATCTCAAAAGAGGCCGGCGGTCTGGTGGCGGTGGGATTCGGGCCGGTACTGGCCGGTATCTTCTGTAACGTAACCGGTTCGTGGTGGCCGATTGTCGCGATGCTGATTTGCTATTCAGCTATCGGTCTTATCTCGTCATTACTGATGCCGGAAGTGTGCGACCGTGACCTGAGTCTGGACCATGATGCGGCGGACGCTGGTACACGTCAGGCGCTAAGCGCGAATCGCCAATACGCGAAATCATAATCATATCGTTAACCCTTGATAGCCGGGTTTACTCCCGGCTTCATTCCCGCCATTGCGCGCAGGATCACGAAACGCGACAGCGCTGAATCTTCTTGTATGGTAGTTGATGGAAATCAAAGATGTCATACCAATTGCGTGCGATGGTTTACCTCACCAAAACATTCTGTTTGAGAATGATTTATCAGTCATCATAAAAATGAGAGACACCATGGAAAACACGCTTTTAAACGCCAGGGCAACGCTTCCTTCTTACGATCGCAGCAAGCTGGTTTCTCGCATCGTTCATCTCGGTTTTGGGGCTTTCCACCGCGCCCATCAGGCGGTGTATGCCGATATCCTTGCCGCCGAACACGGCAGCGACTGGGGCTATACCGAAGTGAACCTCATTGGCGGTGAGCAGCAGATTGCCGATTTGCAACAGCAGGACCTGCTCTATACGGTGGCTGAAATGTCCGCCGATGCCTGGACCGCGCGCGTCGTCGGCGTGGTGAAGCAGGCGATGCATGCGCAGGTCGATGGCCTGGAAAGCGTGTTGGCGAAAATGTGCGAACCGCAGGTGGCGATTGTCTCGCTGACCATCACCGAAAAAGGCTACTGCCACTCTCCGGCCACCGGCCAGCTGCAGCTCGATAACCCGCTGATTGCCGCCGATCTGCAAACTCCACACCAGCCGAAATCGGCTCCGGGCGTGGTGGTAGAAGCGCTGGCGCGCCGTCGCGCCGCCGGTCTGCCGGCTTTCAGCGTCATGTCCTGCGATAACATGCCGGAAAACGGCCACGTAATGCGCAACGTAGTTTGTGCGTTTGCCCGCGCCGTTGATGACGAACTGGCGCAGTGGATTGAGCAGAACGTGACGTTCCCTTCCACAATGGTCGACCGGATCGTTCCGGCAGTGACCGCTGATACGCTGGATAAAATTGAACAACTCACCGGGGTGCGCGATCCGGCTGGTGTGGCCTGTGAACCGTTCCGCCAGTGGGTTATCGAAGATAACTTCGTGGCTGGTCGTCCGCAGTGGGAGAAAGCCGGTGCGGAGCTGGTCACTGACGTGGTGCCGTTTGAGGAGATGAAGCTGCGTATGCTCAACGGCAGCCACTCGTTCCTCGCTTATCTGGGCTATCTCGCCGGTTATCAGCATATCAATGATTGCATGCAGGATGATAACTACCGCCGCGCCGCGCAGGCGTTAATGTTGCAAGAGCAAGCGCCGACGCTGAGTGTACAGGGCGTGGATCTGGCGCGTTATGCTGGTTTGCTCATTGAGCGTTATAGTAATCCGGCGCTTAAGCATCGCACCTGGCAGATTGCGATGGACGGAAGCCAGAAGCTCCCGCAGCGTATGTTGGACTCCGTTCGCTGGCACCTGGCGCATCACAGTGATTTCAGCCTGCTGGCGCTGGGTATTGCCGGCTGGATGCGCTACGTGAGCGGCGTCGATGATCAGGGGCAGGCAATTGAAATCAGCGATCCGCTGCTGCCGGTAATTCAACAGGCGGTGCAGGGCAGTAAAGAGGGTAGCGAGCGCGTGCAGGCGCTGCTGGGTATTAAGGCCATTTTCGGCGATAGCCTGCCGCAGGAACCGCGTTTTGTCGATGCGGTGACGGCGGCGTATCTCTCTTTACAGATTCACGGCGCGAAGGCGACCGTTGCCGAATGGGCTAAAGGCCAGTAAAAACGTCCGACGATGAATAGCCCGGCAACGTATTGCGTGCTGGGCTATTTTTGTATTAGCAATACGATTATCTTGTGATATTCCCCGCCTGTACATAACTCTAAATATCTATAATTAATTATATATTGTTGAAGTTTATTTTTATTACTGAAGTATTTATTTGGGTGATTGATCGTATTCCCATACGTTTAAATATGGCAGAATAAAATCACCCCAACGGTTTCTTCAGGACTAAGGAGCTCAGGCTATGTACAAAAAAATACTGTTGCCGGTCGATGTTTTTGAAATGGATTTAAGCGATAAGGCCGTTCGTCACGCGGATTTTTTAGCATCTGCCGAAGAGGGTGAAATCACGTTGCTGAACGTGCTGCCAAACAGCACCAGTTCCCTGCTGCGCGGCTTCACGGCGGATATTCGTAAATTTGAAGCCTTCATGAAAGAGGAGTCGGAAAAGAAAATGCGCGATCTCTCGCGGTTGTTTTCAATCCCGGCGACGCGGATCCATACCCGCATTGTTTTTGGCAATGTGCGCGATGAAATATTAGCGCTGAGCGAAAAAGAGAATTTTGACGTTATCGTTATTGGCTCTCGCAAACCGGGTATTTCAACCCATCTTCTTGGTTCAAACGCTGAATCCGTTTTACGCTATGCCAAAGTTCCGGTGTTAGTGGTGCGGTAATCTATTTTACGGCAGCTGACGCAACGTTGGCTGCCGTTTATCCCATTATTCTTCGCTGAACCACTCGCTATTTTCCTGACGAATCAACAATACCGACTCGCTAATTTCATGTAGATGGATATTCATCGCCTGTTCGACGGCATCAAGATCGCGTTTTTCCAGCGCTTTAAAGATATCGAGATGTTGACGCAGCAGCATATCCGGCGGGGTCACGTGATCGAGACTCATATAGCGCACCCGGTCGATGGTCGCTTTAATATTTTCAATGGTGTCCCACGCCAGCTGGCAGTCGGCGATAAGGGACAATTTCTGGTGAAATTCGTCATCGAGCTGGAAAAAATCATTGAGCTGCTGACGCTCTACCGCTACCCGCTGCTGGTTGAGGTTTTGCTCCAGCTGATAGAGCTGTTCATCGTTGATCATCGATCCCGCGCGGCGCACTACCGCGCACTCAATGGCCTGGCGCACGAAACAGCCGTTACGCACCTGGGCCATCGAGATTTTATTCACATAGCTGCCGCGCTGTGGGCGGATCTGAATCAGCCCGTTTTCCGCCAATTTGATAAAGGCTTCGCGTACCGGCTGGCGGGAGACATCAAATCGCACCGACACCTCTTTCTCCGACAGCGGGGTTCCCGGCGGGATCAGGCAATGGACAATATCCCGGCGAAGGATGCGATAGATTTGCTGATTGACGGGCTGGGTCGGATTCAGTTGCGTTTCTGCGGCCATTGATGATTACTTTTTAATGGGTTATGAGCATTATTTTACTCGTTTTTTGCCGTTCCGCCCAGACCTGGCCCGCAGGCCAGGCCGCAGAGGACGTTAGCCCTCACGATGGACGCTGAGACCGGCAAAGCTCTGGCTGACCGGCATCATTTCCAGCGTGTTTATGTTGACGTGTTTCGGCAGATTCGCGACCCACCACACCGCTTCGGTGACATCTTCCGGCGTCAGCGCCTGGGTGTTCTCATAAGTTTTACCGGCTTTCGCATCGTCGCCTTTAAAACGCACGTTGGAGAACTCGGTGCCGCCTACCAGGCCCGGCTCGACATCGGTGACGCGAATCGCGGTACCGTGCAAATCGGTGCGCAGATTCAGACTGAACTGGCGCACGAACGCTTTGGTCGCGCCGTAGACGTTACCGCCAGCGTAGGGCCAACTGCCGGCGGTCGAACCGATATTAATAATATGGCCGCGATTACGCTCAACCATCCCCGGCAGCACCGCGCGGGTCATGTACACCAGGCCTTTATTATTGGTATCGATCATGTCTTCCCAATCTTCAACGCTGGCGCGATGGGCGGGTTCCAGACCTAACGCCAGGCCGGCGTTATTCACCAGAACATCGATAGCCTGCCACTGTGCAGGCAACCCGGCGATCATCTCTTCGATGGCGGCGCGATTACGCACGTCGAGTTGCGCGGTATACAGGTTATCGCCAAGCTCCTCTTTGAGCGTCTTCAGGCGCTCTTCACGACGCCCCGTGGCGATAACTTTGTGGCCATTAGCGATAAAACGACGAGTAATACTTTCGCCAAATCCAGCAGTTGCACCAGTCACCAGAATAATCATCTTACTGTTCCTCAACGCTTTTTGTGTTGTCATAACATAGCACGCGATAACGCCGCGCGGTAAAGGAAAATCGTATCGTCATCTGTTGGTATAGCGCGCTGGCTGGATAAATCATTGCGGCCAATCAATGAGTTGCCTAATCTTAGTGGATACCCGCGTTCAGGAGAGAATGATGTCGGACAATAACCCCTTTTTACACGTCAGCCTGCTGCCGTACCAGGCGCCGCATTTTGATTTGATTGAAGATAGTCATTATCGCCCGGCTTTTGATGAGGGCGTACGGCGCCAGCGCGAGGAGATTGCGGCGATAATCAATAACCCGGCGCCGGCGGATTTTGACAATACCCTGGTTGCGTTAGAACAGAGCGGCCAACTATTAGGCCGGGTAACCCGAGTCTTTTTCGCGATGGCCGGGGCGAATACCAATCCGCTGATACAGCAACTGGACGAACAATTCTCAGCCGAGCTCGCCGAGCTTGGCAACGATATCTGGCTTAACGAGGCGCTGTACCAGCGTGTTAAACAGGTCTGGCAGCAACGCGACGCCCTGAGTCTGGATCCGGAGTCGCGGCGTCTGCTCGAGGTGAGCTGGCAGCGTTTTCAGCTGGCGGGAGCCGCGTTGGCGCAAGAGCAGAAAACTGCGCTAAAAGCGTTGAATACCGAGGAAGCGTCACTGCAAAGTCAGTTCCAGCAGCGTCTGCTGGCGGCGGTGAAGTCCGGCGGTCTGGTCGTTGATTATCAACACCAGCTTGACGGACTGGCCGCGGATGAGATTGCCGCCGCCGCCGATGCCGCGCGCGACAAAGGCCTGCACGACCGTTGGCTGCTGGCGCTGACCAATACCACCCAGCAACCGGCGCTGCAGGCACTTGCCGATCGCCAGACCCGGCGCAATTTGTTCGCCGCGGGCTGGACGCGTAACCAGAAGGGCGATGCCAACGACACCCGTGAACTGGTTTTGCGGCTGGCGGAAATCCGCGCGCGTAAGGCTGAATTGCTGGGCGTCGCCGATTACGCGAGCTGGTCGATGGCCGACCAGATGGCGAAAACGCCGTCTGAGGCGCTTGCCTTTATGCGCCGCATCGCGCCTGCGGCCCGCCGCCGCGCCGAACAGGAGCTTGCCGACATCCAGCGGGTTATTGATGAAGAGGGCGGCGATTTTCAGGCTGCGGCCTGGGACTGGTTATATTACGGCGAGCAGGTGCGGCGCGCTAAATTCGCCATCGATGAAGCGCAGCTAAAACCCTATTTCGCTCTGGACCGGGTGCTGGAAGATGGCGTTTTCTGGACCGCCTCCCAGCTGTTTGGCATCCGTTTTGTCGAACGTTTTGATATTCCGCTTTACCATCCCGATGTGCGGGTATGGGAAATCTTTGATGCCAACGGCGAAGGCATGGCGCTGTTTTACGGCGATTATTTCTCGCGTGACAGCAAAAGCGGCGGCGCCTGGATGGACGTGTTCGTCGAGCAATCGACGCTGCGTGCCCAGCGTCCGGTAATTTACAACGTTTGCAACTACCAGAAACCAAAAGCCGGCGGCTGCGCGCTGCTATCGTGGGATGACGTCATCACGCTGTTCCACGAATTTGGCCATGCGCTGCACGGCCTGTTCGCTAACCAGCGCTATGCGAGCCTTTCAGGCACCAACACGCCGCGCGATTTCGTCGAGTTTCCGTCGCAGATTTATGAACATTGGGCCCGCGAGCCGCAGGTCTTCGCCCATTATGCGAAGCACTACCAGACCGGCGACGCTATGCCGGACGATCTGCGCGACAGCATGTTCCGCGCCTCAACGTTCAATAAGGGTTATGACATGAGCGAACTGCTGGCGGCGGCGCTGCTGGACATGCGCTGGCACAGCGTCACCACGCAGGCGCTGCCGCAGGATGTCGATGCTTTTGAACAGCAATCGCTGCGCGAGGAGCAGATGGATCTGGCGGCGGTTCCACCGCGCTATCGCAGCAGCTATTTCTCACATATTTTCGGCGGCGGTTATGCGGCGGGCTACTATGCCTATCTGTGGACGCAAATGCTCGCCGACGACGGTTATCAGTGGTTTGTCGAGCAGGGGGGATTAACCCGGGAAAACGGTCAACGTTTCCGCGAGGCGATCTTATCGCGCGGTAACAGCAGCGATCTCGACGCGCTGTATCGCGACTGGCGCGGGCACGATCCGCTGATCGAGCCGATGTTGAAAAATCGCGGCTTGTAGATACTGTGCGACCCGTCGCCGCCAGGGTTTTTCCCCGGAGGCGACGCTTTGCGCCTTGTACGGGCTATCAAAACGCACGGCATGCCACTGTAACCAATGTACATTTTGCGACCATTCTCAATGCCAGGCGCAACAAATAAGAGTTGTTAAGATTCACAATTCCACTTTTTTCCTTCATCATTTGTCGGCCTTTACTACTAATAATGCGTGCTTACAAAGTGCAATTTGTTTTTTTTTATATTCCAGGCCGCTATGAACTATAAAAAAGTACTTACGACGATGTTTTTTCCTGCGGCGCTTGGGCGTGGCCTGGGACTTGTTCAATGACATTTTTGACCCCACTCGGGAGGAACACAGTGCACCCGTTAATTAAGGTCATGCTGGTAGGCGGCAAAGCAGATGGTCTGCTGGTCAGCGTCGCCGACACCGCGACGGAAGTTTCCGTCACCCCTGCGCAGTACGGCGCGCCATCCGGGCTGCCGCTGAACTACCGGGTGGTGTCGCAGGTTATTGATAATGAACGTCTGTTTTTTGGCGTATTTAGTGATTCACATCTGGATGCCGATAAGCTCGCCAGAGTCGCGCTAACGCGTGGGATGAAAAAATCGCTCAGTTGAGCGTCGGCGCGCCTGAGGAATGGCATGATTAACCGTATTCGTATTAACAACTTCCGTTCAGTCAGAGAGATTGAACTGGAACTGGGGCCGCTGAACATTGTGTTCGGCCCTAACGGTTGCGGAAAATCGAATATCTACAAAGCGATCCATCTGTTAACCGCCTCGGCTGACGGGCAGTTTTCCAGCTATGTCAGCGAGGAGGGCGGACTGGAGAATATCATGTGGTCGGGAAAGCAGGCGCCAACCGATCGCCATCCGCGGCGTCTGCAAATCGCCTGCCTGACCGATGAATTTGAATATGAATTGCAGGTCGGATTTCCGGAAAAACTGCCGTATCCGACGCAATTCATGCTCGATCCGATCGTTAAAGAAGAGAATATCTGGCTGTCGGGCTTTAACCGCCGGCCGTCGTCGCGTGTACTGCAGCGGAAAAACCAGGCGGCGTTCCTGGTCGACGTCAACGGTGAAAAAAGTACCTTCACCGATACTATTTACGAAAACGAGTCTATTTTCGGCCAGCTAGGCGAGCCGCATCGTTTCCCGGAAGTGTCGCGCGTGCGGGAGACCATGCGCCGCTGGCGTTTTTACCATGAGTTTGCCATCGGCAGGCTTTCACCGCTACGCCAGCCGACGGTCGGCTATCGTTCGCCGGTGCTCGATAGCGATGGCGGCAATCTGGCGGCGGCCTTTCAGACTATCGTCGAAATCGGCGCTGAGGAGTTGCTGCATGAAATCCTCGGCGAAGCGTTTCCCGACTGTACCTTTTTCTGCGAGAACGAAAACTCGCGTTTCGTGATGAAGATGCGCCGGGAGGGGATTTATCGGCCGCTGCTGGCGGCGGAGATGTCTGACGGCACCCTGCGTTTTTTGTGCCTGGCGGTAGCTTTGCTCAGCCCACGGCCGCCGGCGTTTCTCGCCATTAATGAGCCGGAAAACAGCCTGCATCGCCAGATGTTCCCGGCGCTGGCGCGACTGATTGTCGAGGCATCACGCTATAGCCAGATCTGGCTCACCAGCCATTCGGCTGAGCTGGCGCAATTGATCTCGGCGCGAGCGGAGTGCCGCCTCTACGAACTGGAAAACAACGGTGGGCAAACGCAAATTAAAGCGGCGTTGCCGTCATCCCTGACGGAACGTTAATCTCTCAGGCCGCGTTGTTATACTCTGCCGCAGGTAGCAGCGTCTTACCGCCTTTTAAGGTAAACAGCGATATCAGGGTAAAGCTCAGGGTGATTGAGCCGAGGATAAGGTAGGCCTGGTGAAAACCCACGGTGTCGTACATCCTCCCGACCCAGGCCGAAAGCACTACGCCGGAAAGCTGTTTCGACAGGTTAAAGCCGATTAAAAATAGGGTGGCGGAAAGCTTAGGGTTAAATGCGGAAGATATATATTTGAAGGTCCCGACCAGCAGGAACGGTAATTCAAACATGTGCAGCATTTTTAAAATGACCACTTCCACCGCTGAAGTCGCAAATGAAGATCCGAGAATGCGCATCGACATAATTATGCCGGCCGTCAGCAGGGCGTTTTTCGCACCGATACGGTTAATAATTGCCGGGGCGCAGAACATAATCATCGCGTTGAGTAATTCACCGCCGGTGGTGACAAAGCCGAAGACCTCGGTCCCGCGCTGCGGCGTGGCGAAAAAGCCTTTAAAAAAGTTAGCGAACTGCTGGTCGAAAACGTCATAGACGCTGGCGACGCCTACCACATAAATAATAAATCCCCAGAAGCGCGGCATTCGCAGCAGTTCGGCCGCCGTACGCAGAGAAAAGGCCTGGCGGTTGGCGCCGATGGCGTCAATAACCTGCGCGCTGCTGCTGGCTTCCGGACGCGATAGCCATAACAACACGCCAAGCACCAGCGCAAAACCGGAGGCTATCCAGAAGGTAATATTCGGGTCGATGCCGAATAAGATACCGGTAATTGACGCGCAAAGCGCCCAGCCGACGCAGCCCGAGACGCGCACTTTGCCATATTCAAAACGGTTGGCGCGGCTGACGCGTTCAATATAGGCCTCGACAGCGCCAGAACCGCTGGAAAATACCACGCCTAAATAAACGCCCCCCACCAGAGCGCCGGCGATAATGTTTATTTGCAGCAGCGGCGAGAAGACAAAAATAAAGAACGGGGCGAATAAAATAAGCAGTACGGTAATGGTCCACAGCAGATGTTTACGCAGCCCGAGCTTATCGGAAATCAGGCCAAACACCGGTTGGAAAATTATCGCGAACAGCGAAATGGAGGAGAAAACAATCCCTGTTTCGGTTTTCGTTAAATGGTTTACTTCCGCCAGCCACACCGGAAAAAAGGGAAAGTAAGCCGACATAATGAAATAGTAAAAGAAAAAGAACAGCATGAAATAGATAAAATTGTGCCGTTCGCGGGGCGTGAGTTCAGAGAGTTTCATATCTTATTATACCTGTGCGGTGGGGGCCGAAGCCCCCGTTATTATTGACAATGAAGCGTAACCTGATAGCGCCATTGGGCCTCGAGCAGCAGCCACTGTGGCAGAACGCTTGGTGTCCAGGAATCATCGCCGCCCACGCCCATATGCTGGCCGTCGAGCGTGATCCAGACGCCTTTTTCCGGCGCCATGCGATGCCAGTGATCGGCCGTCATCAGCTGTTCCGTACTGTACGGCTGCACCGAAAAGTGGAACTGGCCTGCGACGTGCCAGCGTCCCCAGTCCAGCGCTTTGCAATCGCAGCGCTGACCGTTTTCGCTGGGGAAGATATAGGGCGTGCTCATCTCGCGCAGCGGCTGTTGCCAGCGTGAAAAACAGGCGCTACTTTTGCGATCCGGATAGTTTTCGTGCGGCCCTAATCCCAACCAGCTGACCTCAGCGTGCTGATCGGCGACCTGAAAGCGCAGCCCGACGCGCGCCAGCGGCGGTAACGTTGCGGCTCGTTCGCCATCAACGGTGAGCTGGAGCTTGCCGTCGGCGGTGAAGGTCATGCGCCAGTGGCTGGCAATGACCGTCTCTTCGCCGCGCAGATAGTGCCAGTAGCTATCAACTATCACCTCCCGCGCCAGCTGTTGCGCCTCGCATTTCACACAGCGGGTCGTCAACTGGTACAGACCGGCGCTCTTCCAGCGCTCGACCCAGGCGTTCGGATCGATACGTTCGACTTCGCTGACGCCAATATCATTGTCCAGCGGCGCACGGACAAACTGATCCTCCAGCGGCGTCAGCAGTTGCTGTTCTCCCGCGCAATACCATTCGCTTAAACGTCCGCTTTGGCGATCGATAACCCAGCGCTGGGATCCGACGCTGACCTGATAGAGCGTGGGCTCAATCGTCAGGACGGGCGCCGGGCCTTCGGCGGAGGTCTCTGATAGCGCCAGCGGCGCGGCAAGCGTTAGCTGCTGCCAGGCGACGCGATGACCGGGCTCAGACCATGACGTCGCCTGCGGCTGGATCACTTCGAGCTGCAGCCAGACATCGCGGGCGCCGCGCGGCAGGGACAGGCTGTCGCTAAGGGTGAATTCCGCCCGTTCTTGCGGCGCCAGCGTCAGCGCTAAGTCGCCGCTGGCTATCGTTTCTCCGGCGCACTCTACGCGCCAGCGCAGCGTTTCGTTATCGGTGGCGCGGAACAGGTATTCGCTGGTGATAGCAATCCGCAGCGGATTTTGTTCGAGCAAGGCGAATTGGAAATACTGTTGCGCATGTTTGGCCTCGATAAGCGAAGGATGGGCGCGCCGGTCGGGGAATACCAGGCCATTCATGCAGAACTGCCGGTCGTTAGGCTTATCGCCGAAATCGCCGCCATAGGCCCAGCCGACGCTACCATCCGGGAATGTTTTCTCGATTGCCTGGTCGGCCCAATCCCAGATAAAACCGCCCTGCAGGCGTGGATAGTCGCGGAAGGCTTGCCAGTAATCGGCGAAATTGCCCAGGCTATTGCCCATCGCGTGGGCGTATTCGCAGAGGATCAACGGACGCTGTTCGCCAGGCATCCCGATCCACTTTTTGATCGACCATTTGGGCACCGCCGGGAAGGGCTGGTCGCGCTCGACGCGGGCGTACATCGGGCAGATAATATCGGTGGCGCTGCTGTCGGCGCCGCCGCCTTCATACTGTACCGGCCGCGAAGGATCGTTGTGCTTCAACCATTGGTACATGGCCTGATGGTTGTCGCCGCAGCCGGACTCATTACCCAGCGACCAGATAATGATCGAGGGGTGGTTGCGGTTGCTTTGGACCATACGGGTGACGCGCGCGCTATAAGCGGCAAGCCAGGTCGGATCGTCAGACAGCCGATTCATCGGCACCATGCCGTGAGTTTCGATATTGGCTTCGTCTACTACGTACAGGCCGTAGCGGTTGCATAGCTCGTACCAGCGCGGGGCGTTGGGGTAGTGCGAACAGCGCACGGCGTTGAAATTGTTCTGCTTCATCAGCAGAATGTCCTGCACCATATCCTCTTCGTTGACCACCTGGCCGCGCTGATGATGATGTTCGTGGCGGTTGACGCCGCGAATCAGCAGCGGCTTGCCATTGAGTAACAGTAGCCCGTCACGGATTTCGACCTGGCGAAAACCCATGTCCCAGGCTTCCGCTTCCAGAAGCGTCTCGCCGCGCCATAGCGACACCACCGCGCGGTAGCAATGCGGCTGCTCGGCGCTCCACAGTCGCGGGCGCTCGACGTCGAGATTGACGATTGCCCGCTCGGCGTAGCTGCCGCGTTCATCAACAATCGGCGTACCCAGCGGCTGGCGCTGGCTGGCAATCCGTGTCTCGCCATCCCACAGCGCGACCTCCACTTCCAGCGCCGCCAGCGCTTCAGGCGCGGCCTCGACGCTAAGTTTGACCTGCAATTGCGCGTCGCGATATAGGGCATCGAGCTGCGGGGTTAATTGCACATCGCTGAGGCAGGCCTGCGGTTTATGCAACAGCCAGACCGAACGGAAGATACCGCTCATGCGCCACATATCCTGATCTTCAAGCCAACTGCCCGCGCTCCAGCGCATCACCATCACGCACAGGCGGTTGGCGCCTGGCTGCAGATACGGGCTTAAATCAAAGGCGGCGGGCAGGCGGCTATCCTGGGAGTAGCCGACCCACTCGCCGTTGCACCACAGATGAAAGGCGGAGTTGACGCCATCAAAGATAATTTGCGTTTGCCCTTCGGCCCGCCACCCCTCATCGACGGTCAACTGTAACGAATAGCAGCCGGTAGGGTTGTCTTCGGGCACCCGCGGCGGCACGGTATCAATCGGATAGCGGACGTTGCTGTATATCGGCGCGTCATAACCCTCCATTTGCCAGTTTGAAGGCACCGGCGTCGGGCGGCTGTCTGGCAGGTCATGCAGTAGCCAGCTGGCATCCACCTCAAATGGACTGCGGGCATAGGAAAATTGCCATTCGCCGTCCAGCTGACGGCGGCGGTCGGAAGGGCGGTTGTCGCGCGCCGCATCGGCATCGCGCCAGCTGGCAAAAGAGGGATGAGCGGGCAGTCGGTTGAGGTGAGTGATAGTCTGGTTCTGCCAGTCCTGGCGGGCCAGAACTTCGTGAAAAGCGGGACCGCGAGCGGCGCCTGAATCATATCGTTGCATACGCATACCTGACGGATAATGGTAATAAATGTTATTCGCTAAACAATCTCATCGGGTTATCGGGTATTTTCCACAGACCCGCAATGTTGGCGAAAATGAAACCCATTCACGATCACGAATCACGGCTGAAATAGCAGATTTCTGTCGTAAGGAAGACATAAAATGTTAGCGTAAGACATTAAGCCTTTTCACTGACAGGAGTATGCGATGCAGCGCCGTTCAGCCACTTTAGAAGATGTCGCCCGCGAGGCGGGCGTATCGCAGCAGACGGTTTCGCGGGTGGTGAATAACCCGCAGATTGTGGCGCAGCGCACCCGTGAAAAGGTGCTGCGTGCGATGCAGACGCTGCACTATGTGCCTAACCGTTCGGCACAGCTATTGGCGGGCAAAGCGGCGGCATCAATAGGGCTTATCACCGCGTCGTTGACCTTACACGCGCCGTCGCAAATTGCCGCGGCGGTGAAACGGTATGCCGGTGAGCAGGGGCTGGAGGTCGCCATTGCCATGCCGGCGCAAAGTGATTATCCGGCGCTGCAGGCGCGGCTGGATGAGTTTCGCGCCCAGCATATTCGAGGCGCCATTATCAGCCTGCCGCTTGAGAGCAGCGTCGCCGAACGGCTGGCCGCGGAAAATACGGATATCGCCTGTCTGTTTCTCGATGTCTCGCCGGAGACGGATGTCTCCTGCGTGCGTTTCGATCATCGTGATGGCTGTGGCGCCTGCGTGCGCCACCTTTGGGAATTAGGACATCGCGAGTTCGGCCTGTTGGCCGGGCCGGAAAGCTCGGTGTCGGCGCGGATGCGCCTTGGCAGCTGGCGCGAGACGTTGCACCGGCTGGGGGTCAGTCAATCGATCACGGTATTCGGTGACTGGAGCGCCGCCAGCGGCTGGCAAAAAACCTTCGAGTTGCTGCATAAAAACCCGAAATTAAGCGCGATTGTGGTCGCCAACGATCAGATGGCGCTTGGGGTGTTAAGCGCGCTGGCGCAGCTTAATCGACGCGGCAGCCAGGCGATTTCGGTGACCGGTTATGACGATACGACCGATAGCCTTTACTTTCAGCCGCCGCTTACCACTGTCGCCCAGGATTTTGATCTGTTAGGCCGCCGGGCGGTGGAATTACTGATGCAGCAGATGGCGGCGCCGACCGGCCGCCTGCGCGAACTGCTGCCGGCGCGGCTGGTGGTACGCCAGTCGACGTGGCCGCTCGGGACGCAGGATAGTACCGCGCCGCTGATCGCGGAACTTAAAGCGCTGGTGGAGAAGCTATGAGTACGTCTGCGGTTTAAGATTTATTGAACAAGGGCGTGCTAGCCTGCGAGTCAGACGTAGGAAGTCCCGACGCTTTTCTACGAAAACGCTAAATACAATCTACGATCTATCCATGCAAGCATTTATTCACCGCCAGTCACATGGCGGTTTTTTTTTGCCCATTCGCCCCGGCCTCGTCGCTTGTCGATTTTATTATCTTCTGCTGGTTGCCGGTAATTTGCGCTGATAGCAGCGTAAACACGTTGTTTTTTATGGCGTAGGTCTCGGCTTTTCCGCGGGCTGTATTTTTGCAGGCAGCATAAAATGCTGATAGCTATTGGGATGGAAAAAACGGCCAGGGCTAACCATACTGATGACAATGTAACAGGAGGTGGTGCTCTCAATGAACGATGATTTTCAGGCGATTAAGAACGAATTTGCTAAGTATGCCGATACGGCGCAAGGGACCGCGGTGGCTTTCGCCATGTATGAAGATTTAGCCCGACGGCTGGCAAATTACTTCCACAACCTCGATCAGCTCAATAAACGCCGTTTTCTGCTGAAGCTGGAGGAGGGGGAGCGCGAAATTGGTACCCAGGGCAGCTATGACTGGTATGGGGCGCTGACGCGCTTTTCATCTGCTGCTCATTAATCCCGCCACCCGATTTTTTCGCTTTATTGCAATGAGGCTTTATGAAATTCCCAGGCGTACCGGAAAATGAAGAAGAAAGACTGAAATCGCTGTATCTGGCGGACCTGCTGGATACCCGTGACGATGAGCGTTTCGAACGCCTCACCCGGCTGGCTAAAAAAATTTTTCAGGTGCCGGTGGTACTCATCAGCCTGCTCGACCGTGAACGGCAGTGGCTGCTCGCCTGTCAGGGATTGGGGATTCGCCAGACCCGGCGCGATATCTCTTTTTGCGCCCACGCCATCTTGCAGGACGGCGCCTTCATCGTTAACGATGCGGTCAATGACGATCGTTTTTATGATAACCCGCTGGTGACGGGCGAACCCTATATCCGCTTCTACGCGGGCTATCCTGTTCATCTGCCCGATGGCGCCGTGGCCGGCACGCTATGTCTGATTCATACCACGCCGCGCGATTTTAACGATGAAGAGATCGCCGTACTCAAGGATCTGGCGTATATCGTCGAGGATGAGTTCCAGGTGATTGGCATGGCGATGACCGACAGTCTGACCGGCATCGCTAACCGACGCGGCTTTTACCGCATCGGCGATAAACGTTTCCGTACGCTTACGAGTAACTCAACCCCGTTTAGCCTGGTCTTTTTTGATCTCGATAAATTCAAACCCATTAACGATCTGTGGGGGCATGCGGAAGGCGACGAGGTGCTAAAAACCTTTGCGGCGTTTCTGGCGCAACATCTGCTGCCAGGCGAGGTTGTCGGCCGTTTAGGCGGCGATGAGTTCGCCGCGATGATTACCCGCAACGGGCGTGCCGACACATTCTTGCAAAAGCTGCGTGAGAGTGTCGATCATTACAACCAGACGTCAGGTAAGCCCTATAACATTAATTACTCTTACGGCGAGCTACAGAGTGATGCCAGCCGTTATCCGACGCTTGGGGATATGCTTAAACAAAGCGATGAAGTGATGTATTCGCGCAAGCGTAGAAAAACCTTATAAGCGGCAGTAAACAGGCGGTGGGGATGATGTGGCAGGCGTTCGAAGAAGTGACTTAAAGCAGAACGCCCCCTGGTGCAACAGCAGCAGGGGGCGCTTACGGGTGGGGATTATCGTCGTTCATCAGTCATCCCATTTGTGGCTTAGATACGCGGCCAGAAAACCAAAGAACAGGATTGTTCCCAGTACGGCCATAAAAACATGCATATTTCCCAGCATGGTCTACCTCCATCTTATTTATGCGCTAATGTTGTCCTCATTGAACAGGGTTTACGGTTGTTGAATAGATAGTATCCTGGTCAATCTAAACAAACGATTAACCAGAATGGCGTTATGTTATATGAAATAAATTAACGCATCAGATGGCGCGTTCGAGCACAAATAAATACGCTTCGCGCGACCAGAACAGGGCGCTGCGGCGGCGTTCGACCGCCATGGTTTTGACTTCCCAGCCCTGCTGCGTGTACTCAGTGAGGAACCGGCTCATTTTATCGGGATCGGCCTTGGCTTCGCCGAAAAACATACTGCCCAGCAGTCCCTCTTTATAGATAACGACGCGACACTCTTTTTTCATCAGCTTAATCCTTGCAGGTGTAATTCAACGACGCGAATTATTGTCGCAGGCCATCTTAATATTACCACTGACCGGTGGAAAACTTTTTTCGATATTGCAGCGGGCTCACGGCGAATTGCTGGCGAAAGTGATGACGTAGCGTACTGGCATTAGCGAAACCGCAAATTTCGGCGATTCTGTCGATGCTGAGACGGCTATCGGTGAGATGCTGGCGGGCGCGAAGCAAGCGCTCATCAAGCAGCCAGCGGGCCGGTGATTTGCCGGTCGCCTGCTGAAAACGGCGCAAGAAAGTACGCGGGCTCATATCCATTCGCTGCGCCAGCGAGGCAAGGGTATGGCTCTCAGCGAGATGCTGATGCAGGTAATCAAACAGCTGGCCGAGGCGCTGGCTTTCACGCGCTGTCGCCACCGGGCGAATCACCTGCTGCGCTTGCCCACCGTCGCGGTGCGGCGACACCACCAGCCGCCGGGCGACGATATTCGCCGCTTCATGGCCGAAATCTTCGCGCACCAGATGCAGGCAGAGATCGATGCCCGCGGCGCTGCCGGCGGAGGTCATCAGCCGCGCATCACCGACGTACAGCACGTCTTCCACCACCTCAATCAACGGAAAACGCTCCTGCAGCCGGGCAGTATAACGCCAATGGGTGGTGGCCTGCCGTCCATTGAGCAATCCGGCGGCGGCGAGCACAAATACACCGGAACAGATAGAGACGATTCTGCAGCCGCGCGCATACGCTGCCGCCAGCGACTGGCACAAAGCCTGAGGAACATCGCTCTCTATGCCTCGCCAGCCGGGTACGACGATGGTGTCCGCTTCATCAAGCAGCGCCAGCCCGCCATCGCTGACGATACGGATACCACCGGTGGCGCGAAGCTCGCCATCATCGACGGCGGCGACCGCGAACCGATACCAACTTTCGCCCATTTCCGGGCGCGGGAGGCCAAAAATCTCCACCGCCACGCCGAACTCAAAGGTACACAGGCCGTCATAGGCCAGAACGACGACTTTTGGTGGTGACAGTGTCACATTGTGGGTTGTCAGGATTTCAGCGTTTTCTGTCATCAATGGGGGCGGTGGTCCGGGTACGGTGGTGGTTAAAGTAGTGTTACCACAGACAAGGAGAATACGCCATGAGTGTTGTAAGCCAATTTACGCCAGCCGCCCCGGCCGATGCCGCTGCCTGGTTTGCCCATAAACTGAGTGTCGAAACCGACTGCGCGGATGTCCACCACGCCATGCAGCATGGCGAACAGGACTTTGTGCTGCTGCACGTCATCGGCAGTCAGGATGTTTTCGCCCGTCGCCACCTGCCTGGCGCGCTGCATCTGCCGCATCGCGAGATCAATGCCGCGCGAATGGCGCAGTGGCCCGCGGAAACGCTGTTTGTTGTCTATTGCGCCGGGCCGCACTGCAACGGCGCGGATATTGCCGCCTTAAAGCTGGCGCAGCTTGGCCGACCGGTAAAAATGATGCTCGGTGGACTGACCGGTTGGGCGGATGAGGGGTTCGCATTTAGCGTCAGCGAAACGAGCAACATGAAATAAATTCAATAGCCATGAATTTTTCTCGTTTGCTGATGCTCCCTCTGCATGACAGTATCTGGACATATAGACATCCAGAAGTCTAAAAATTCAAATAATGAATTATCACGGCGGGCAACTACCTGTCTGCCGTTAAGGAGAGAACATGCAACGTCACCAGGCCCCGTTCCGCGCAGATATTGTCGGCAGTTTTTTACGTCCCAACGCCATTAAGCAGGCGCGCCTGCAGCTGGCGGAAGGCAATATTGATGCCGGCCATCTGCGTGAAATTGAGAATGAAGCCATCCGCCAACTGGTTCAGCAGCAGTGCGATTGCGGCCTGCACGTGGTGACCGACGGTGAGTTCCGGCGCGCGTGGTGGCACTTCGACTTCTTCGACGGTCTGGAAGGCGTTGAACGTTACGATTCAGAGAAAGGTATTCAGTTCAACGGCGTACAGACTAAAGCGCACGGCGTACGCGTGACCGGTAAACTGGGCTTCGGCAACCATCCAATGCTGGAAGATTTCCGCTTTTTGAAAAGCGTCAGCGGTAATGCGCAGCCGAAAATGACCATCCCCAGCCCCAGCGTGCTGCACTTCCGCGGCGGGCGTAAAGATATCGATAGCACGGTATACCCGGACCTGGCCGAATACTTCGACGATCTCGCAACCACCTGGCGTGACGCGATCCGCGCTTTCTATGACGCTGGC
The DNA here is from genome assembly GCF_032601985.1 of Klebsiella sp. 141203. Lineage (NCBI taxonomy): Bacteria > Pseudomonadati > Pseudomonadota > Gammaproteobacteria > Enterobacterales > Enterobacteriaceae > Klebsiella > Klebsiella sp. 141203. The sequence continues at coordinate 181,508 of NZ_JAQIRL010000001.1, forward strand.
TGCCGTTATCTGCAGCTTGATGATACCGTCTGGGCCTATTTATGTTCAGACGAACAACGCCAGCAGGTACGCGAGCGCGGTGACGATCCGGACGAACTGGCGCGTACCTATGCCCGGGTGCTGAATAAAGCGCTGGAAGGGAAACCGCAGGATCTGACCGTTGGTCTGCACGTCTGTCGCGGTAACTTCCGTTCGACCTGGATTTCAGAGGGCGGCTACGAGCCCGTGGCGGAAATTCTCTTCGGCGGCGTCAACATCGATGCGTTCTTCCTCGAATATGATAATGACCGTTCCGGTGATTTTGCCCCGCTGCGCTTTATCCGTCCAGGCCATCAGCAGGTGGTGCTTGGGCTGATCACCACCAAAAACGGCGAACTGGAAAACCCGGAAGGCGTGAAGGCGCGCCTGCAGGAAGCGGCGCAGTATGTGCCGCTGGAGCAGATTTGCCTCAGCCCGCAGTGCGGCTTTGCCTCCACCGAAGAGGGCAATTCGTTAAGCGAAGCCCAGCAGTGGGATAAAGTGCGGCTGGTCACAGGGATCGCCGCCCAGGTCTGGTGAGGAGATAGCCCGCTTTAAGCGGGCTTTTTCTATTTGCGCAGCAGGCGCTGTAGCCGCGCCTGTCGCCACTGGCGGATCCACCCGGCAAAGACAAACAGACGTAATCCCCGCAGCAGCAATAACGCGCCCCAGACGATCGCCACCCACACTGACCAGTAGACATCCGGTTGGGTAAAACGGTTAATCACCAGCAACAAAACGCAAACCGTGACCGCCACGCTCAGCGAGCGAAAAAAACGGCTCTCCTGATGCAGGCGGCTTTTCGCTTCTTCGATACGTAAATCGAGCGATGCTTCGTGACCGACGGGAGCATCGTCGCTGAGTTCGGCCACATTTATCTCAAACACTGCCGCCAGGGCGCTCAGGGTTTCTAACCCCGGACGATCGCCGTTTTCAATCCGTTGGATAGTGCGAACGCTGACGCCAGCCAGTTCGGCAAGCTGTTCCTGGGACCAGGCGCGCTGCAGACGTAATTGCTTTACTCGGGTGCTGCTGTTCATGATGTTAATCTCCGGATGGGAACCTGAGACCAGTGTGGTTTTTTAGCCTGCCGGGCGCCACGACGGGCACCCGACAGACAGGCGACAGCAACCCGACAGCCGTATGACGCCTGGGTTTACGCCTGTACGGTTTGCCAGGGACGCACGTTCATCCCGCGGAAAATCATCAGCCAGGCGGCGACTATCGCCAGCATTAAAATGAAGAATAGCGACCAGTGCGGCAGATGGGTAAGGATTATCCCCGTTAGCATCGGATTGAACGCCGCGCCTAACCAGCCTAACGACTGGGCGGAAAAATAGCTGGCTTTCATGCCGGGTGGGGCAATCTGATCGATCAACATATATTCTCCCGGTGCATAAATAACTTCGCCAAGGGTAAAGATAGCGGCGGAAACGCCCCACATCACCAGATTATTACCGGAGAGGATAAATCCGCCGAGTCCTACTACATAGCACAGGGTGCCGAAGGTCATCAGCGGGCGGATGTTTCGCGCCGAAAGCCGTCGCCCGACGGCATATTGCAAGGCGACGACCACCGCGGCGTTGACCGGCAGCACTACCGCGACCACCTTTTCCGCGAAGTCGCTGGTGCCTGCGGCCAGCACATACTGCGAAATGCAGGAGGCGAAAGAGCCGCCGACAAACGACGCCAGCAGGCCGGAAAAGGTAAACCACAGCAAGGCGCGGTCGCGCAAAAGCACCGACGGCGTCCACTGCGGCGCGGCGCCTTCCACGCAGGCGGCAGAGGTGCGCTCGACGAAGAGCTGGATAAACACCAGCGGGAAGGCGGCGCACAGCGCGGCCAGCCAGAAAGGCAGGTTAATGCTCTGCATCACCAGCAGGGTGCCGATTGGCGGCCCAACGGTCCAGCCGATATTGAGGAAGGTATAGTTGAGCGAAAAGATGCGCGCTTTTTTCTCCGGCGTCAGCACGTCGGCAAACCAGGCTTTCAGCACGGTAGAAAAAACCGAATAAGCGCAGTTGATTAATGAGAAAAAGAACACCACCAGCGCCACGCTATTGACCGCGGGGATGGCGATAAATCCCGCGATAAACGCCGCGATGGCGATCAGCATATAGCGTTTTTTGTCGAACTTATCGGCAAGAATACCGAAGCCCATGCTGAAGATAACGCCGACGACCAGCGCGACGGAGAGCGCATAGCCGATGACATCGACTTCCAGTTGGAACCGACGGGTGAGATAAATCGTCATAAAAGGAAGCGTTGCGCCGCGGCCGATGGTTAACAGCAACGACGACGCCAACAGCGCTATCGTTGAGCGCCTGATGGTGGTTGTCATTTTTTCCTTGCCTGATGAAGTGTTTTATTTTTGTTGTGCCCGATCACAAATAGCATGCTAACTGAGCCTTGTATAGCGGGCTCCGTGTCGGAAAGTGCCTTCAGCACCTGCTAAAAATAATGATCTGTTCGAGCGGCGGGAATTTGGTTACTTTGACGGTGGTCATCGTTGACCAGAAAGACAGGGGCATCGTATGACGCGCAGAGATGGACTGCTGGCAATGCTGGTAGTGGTGGTGTGGGGGCTTAACTTTGTGGTGATTAAGCTCGGATTACACAATATGCCGCCGCTGATGCTGGCGGGGTTACGTTTTTTGCTGGTGGCGTTTCCGGCGCTGCTGTTCGTTGCGCGGCCCAAAATACCGCTGCGTCTGCTGCTGGGTTACGGCCTGACCATTAGTTTTGGCCAGTTCGCCTTTTTATTCTGCGCGATTAACCTCGGTATGCCAGCCGGGCTGGCATCTCTGGTGCTGCAGGCTCAGGCCTTTTTCACTATCGTGCTGGGCGCTTTTGTCTTTGGCGAGCGGTTACAGGGAAAGCAGGTCGCCGGTATCGCGCTGGCGATTTTTGGCGTACTGGTACTGGTTGAAGCCAGCCTCCGCGGCCAGCATGTGCCGCTGGTCGGCTTTATGCTGACTCTGGCGGCGGCGTTTAGCTGGGCCTGCGGCAACATTTTTAACAAAAAGATTATGTCTCAGCAGCACAAGCCGCCGATTATGTCGCTGGTGGTGTGGAGCGCGTTGATTCCGGTTTTACCGTTCCTGCTGGCGTCGAGTATTATTGATGGGCCGCAGGCGATGGCGACAAGCCTGGTGAATATCGACGCGACGACCGTGCTATCGCTCATGTATCTGGCGTTTGTCGCCACCATCGTTGGTTACGGCATCTGGGGGGCGCTGCTTGGGCGTTATGAAACCTGGCGGGTAGCGCCGCTGTCGCTGTTGGTACCTGTGGTAGGGATGGCCAGCGCGGCTCTGCTGCTCGGCGAACGGCTCAATGGTCTGCAGCTGCTGGGGGCGGCGCTGATTATGGGCGGGCTCTATATTAACGTGTTCGGTCTGCGGCTTTTGCGTACCACGGCAGGGCGGGGATAAATCAAGCCCCGGTATGTGCCGGGGCTTGACGCTGTCGACCCTTTAATACTTGTTTTGGGCAGCAGATTTTGCCTGGGCTATTGCTCCGGCATTAAATATCGGTTGCTCATAATGATGGCTTACATCCCTTACGCGATATATCTTCCACTTACCATTTTCGCAGCGCATATATGCTTCAAGGTGTAAAACATCACCGTTTTCAATACCGATCCATACCGGAATAACCGTTCCCCCCATTAAAGCGCGGGCATGACCAATCTTAAGATTTGCTATCCAGGACGAATCATAATCCTGAACATAAGTAAAATAATCAGATCCGACAATCTCTTGCTCAGGAATAGCCTCGATATTACCAAGTCTGCTCAGAGTATCAGCCGAAATATATTCTTGCAGCTGATAATATTCATCATTACTGCTTGCCAGAAACTCCAGATACGATGAGTAAAACGCCTCAGCGCGGTTAGCCGGACTCTCTTGAGGATGGCCCACACACGCTGAGAGTAAAAATAGTATCATTAAGGGGAGAGCTCTCATTGATTCATCCTGTATACCTTGAACGCTGGCTGTAGACGACGATAGCCAGGACCTGGATACATGCTTCGTTGGGTGAAGTCGGATATCCACTGCTTGCCGTCATACATTGTCATGTGCCCGCTAGGGTTGCCTCCCGCATAAGGCTGAATCACTGCGACATCGCCGCGCAGTATCGTCGAACCCGGTGGCACTTCTTTAAATCCGGCGCGCAATAATATTGGCCCATAATCTTTGGCGTCGCGCGTGCGCTCAAGTTTAATTCCTCCGGCTTCTATAGCCTGGCGGATGTACTTTGCACATTCATAATGAGATTGCTTATGGGCATGCGAGCGGAGATGAGTAATAGACGTTTGCTTATTCCAAGCCACTTTTATTCTTCCCTGTATCAAATTTACAAACAGGGAATTAATACATAAATGACCGCGTCAGGATATCTGAAAATGCAAAAAAGCGAGCAAGACTAAAAAAGCTGATGCGCTAAGGAGTGGAGAACCCTCAGCACATCAGCCGAATCAATAATTATTGGTGAATGATATGGGCGTCAGTTGTAATACGGTACGCCCAGCTCATCCGATTTGTCATTGCCGGCAGCCATGTGATTAAAATCAAACGGCGAGTCGTTATGTTCGGAAGGGATAATCATCGCATCCCGGTTATTGTGGCGAACCGGAGTGGTGGTTTGCTCCGCATAACTCTGACCGGTGGCCAGCGCCATTAGCACGATGGCGGCGGTAGCGAATAATTTCATGATTTCCTCAATACGTCTTTTGCAGGCGATTAACAACAATAATTATTTAGCGGCATCAGGTAGCGGGATTCACCCGGAACGTTGGTGATGCGATATTTATGCGGCGGTACATCGAAATAGTTTTTAAACGTCCGCGTCAGCGTCTGCTGCGATTCAAAGCCGTAGCGCTCGGCCAGATACAAAATCGGCTCATTACTCTGCTTGAGTTTTTGCGCGATTTCCGTCAACTTGCGGCTGCGGATATACTGGCCCAGCGAGTGGCCGGTCTCTTTCTTGAACATTCTTTGCAGGTGCCATTTGGAGTAACCTGAGCGCTCCGAAACTTTCTCCAGCGACAATGGAGATTCCAGGTTCTCTTCGATCCACGACAAAATACTATGGATAGTGATGGCGTCGTTATTGCGTCTGGACATCATCTTACCTCTTCTTATTACGGCAGGACTTTCTTGAGCAGTTGCTCAAGCATGACCACTTCGTCTGCCGTTAGATTTTTTGTTAGTTCCTGGTGCAATTTTTGACCCACAACCTGATGACAGTGCTCACAAAGGGCTGCGCCTTCTGGAGTCAGTTGCACCAGAATGCCGCGCTTGTCATTGGGGTTGGGCAACCGTTCTATCCAGCCTTTGCAGACGAGTCTGTCGAGCATGCGCGTCATTGCGCCTGGATCGACCGACAGAACGGTCTTCAGCTCAACGGGTGTCGTACATACCTCGCAGCGAATGGAACAGAGCACCCGAAATTGGGTAGCGGTGATATCCATGGGTGAAAGGTAGTCGTTGAGCAGTCGATCTTTTTTCTGGTTAACCATCTGGATCAATCGGCCGAGAGGGATCATCTCGTTGAACAGATTGTTAGTGTTTTCCATGATAGTTGCCCAGGCAATTATTTAGTTGCGATGGATATTATTGCCGCGGCAATCATAAGTCAACATTATGAATTCGCCGATGCCACGATTTGCTAAAGATTGATAGTTTGATGCCGGTCACTTTTTTCCATTTTACTAACGCTTGTTATTTTTTATCGACGTGATTTTTTCAGTGGGTGTGGCATCTGAGTCGCTGCTGTCGATATACTCACGGGGTGAAACTGTACTGAAAAAATGATACTTAACGGGATGTTGACTCACTATGCTGGAACTCTTTAAAGCAATAGGGCTCGGTCTGGCGGTGATTTTACCGCTGGCGAATCCGCTCACCACCGTGGCGCTGTTCCTCGGCCTGGCGGGCAATATGAACAACGCCGAGCGTAACCGGCAATCGTTGATGGCATCGGTATATGTCTTTGCGATCCTGATGGTGGCGTGGTATGCCGGCCAGGTGGTCATGAATACCTTCGGCATTTCCATTCCCGGCCTGCGTATCGCCGGCGGTCTGATCGTAGCGTTTATTGGTTTTCGCATGCTGTTTCCGCAGCAGAAAGCCCATGATTCGATGGAAGCGAAAATCAAATCGGAAGAACTGCAGGATGAACCCACGGCGAATATCGCCTTCGTGCCGTTGGCGATGCCCAGTACCGCCGGGCCAGGCACCATCGCGATGATTATCAGCTCCGCCTCGACGGTAAAACACGGCGTTGATTTCCCGGAATGGGTCGTGCTGGCCGCGCCGCCGATTATTTTTGCGCTGGTGGGGATCATTCTGTGGGGCTGCCTGCGTAGCTCAGGGGCGATCATGCGACTGGTGGGCAAAGGCGGTATCGAGGCGATTTCCCGCCTGATGGGTTTTCTGCTGGTCTGTATGGGCGTGCAGTTCATCATTAACGGCGTGCTGGAAATTATCACCAACTATCACGCCTGATCGCGGTAACTTTCTGAAAGGCCCGGCGACGTGTCTGTTTCGGGCCTTTTGGGGATAGGATGTCGGCGCCGCGAGCGGCATTGACCGCCCGCGGCGTTATCATGAGTGATGCGCTTGTTGTTCATCCAGCGGCGAAGGCCAGCGGCGAAAAATCATCACTGCCCAGACCAGCGCTACCAGCGCCGGCACTGCGCCAACGTAGCCTATCGCCGACATTGACAGCTGCGTACTCACCTGGCTGCCGACCAGCGCGCCGGCGCCAATACCAATATTGAAAATCCCCGAAAACAGCGACATCGCGACATCGGTAGCATCCGAAGCCAGCGCCAGCACTTTCACCTGCATGCCGAGGCCGATGACCATAATCGCGATCCCCCAGAATACGCTGAGCAGCATGAGCTGATTGGCGTTCCTTGAGGCGGGTAGCAGCAACAGCAGGCATATCAGCAGCATGGCGATAGCGGTCGTAATCAGTCCGGAAGCATGTTGATTGCCCAGCTTGCCGAAGACAATACTGCCGATAATACCCGCGCCGCCGAGCACTAACAGCAGTAGGGTGGCGAAGTTACCGCTAAGGCCTGCGACGGTTTGAACGAAGGGTTCAATATAGCTGTACGCCGTGTAGTGGGCGGTTACCACGATAACCGTCAGCAGATAAATGCCGAGCAGCGCCGGACGGCGGAACAGCACCGGCAGGCTCTTCAGCGAACCGGAATGTTCGCTTGGCAGCGCCGGCAAGAGTTTCGCCAGGCACACCAGCGTCGCTAAAGCGCCAAGACCAATGGCCAGGAAGGTGGTACGCCAGCCGAAATATTGCCCGACGATACGGCCAATAGGAATGCCGAACACCATGGCCAGCGCGGTACCGGTGGCGATAAGACTTAGCGCCTGGGCGCGCTTGCCGGGAGGGGCCATACGGATAGCCAGCGCGGAGGTTATCGACCAGAACACCGCGTGGGCGAAGGCGATACCAATGCGGCTCACCACCAGCACCGTGAAGTTCCACGCGAAAAACGACAAGACGTGGCTGGCGATAAATAACACGAACAGGCCAATGAGCAGGCGACGGCGTTCCATCTGGCTGGTCAACAGCATGAACGGCAGCGACATCAATGCCACTACCCAGGCATAAATGGTCAGCATGATCCCGACCTGGGCCGTTTCCATGCCGAAGCTGTCGGCAATATCGGACAGCAAACCGACCGGGGCAAATTCCGTGGTATTAAAGATAAAAGCGGCAATTGCCAGCGTGACGACCCGCAGCCACGCGACTTTGCGTGAGACCGTATTTGTAAGCATAAATTCCGGGCTGGTAGTTATGAGAAGAAGAGGAGGCGATCTTAAAACGAATGCTGCTGAAAATACAATCACTTTGTGATCTGCGTCTCATTTTATGCTGACGTCTGTGCCTGCTAACAACTTAATTTTTCAGCTAATAGTGTGCACCCGCGCTTTCTGTGTCATGTTGATAGACGATAAAAAAGGGGAGCACGATGAAAGAAATTAGTTTTTACCTGGTCGATGCCTTCAGCGATCGCAATTTTGGCGGCAACGCGGCGGCAGTGTGCCCGCTCAGTGAATGGCTGCCTGATGAAACGCTTTTAAAAATGGCGCAGCAGCATAATCAATCCGAAACGGCGTTTTTTGTCCGCACTGATAGCGGCTATGAGCTACGCTGGTTCACGACCCTTGATGAGATTAACCTCTGCGGCCACGCCACGCTTGCGGCATCGCACGTGATTTTTGAATATCTCGATCATCCCACGGCAACTATCGTATTCAGCACCCGTTTTGTCGGTGAACTGCGGGTGACGCGCAGCGGCGATTGGCTGACGCTGGATTTCCCGGCCTGGCAAACGACGCCGGTGCGTGACGTACCGCCGGCGCTATTCGCTGGGTTGGGCATCGATGACGCGCTGGAGGTGCGGGAAGGGCGTGATTATCTGGTGGTTCTGCGCGACCGGGCGCAGGTTGAAGCGGTACGCCCTAATATGGCGCTGCTGGAGACGCTGGATAAAATGATTTGCATTAGCGCCGCCGACGAAGAGTATGACTTTGTCAGCCGCTTTTTCTGCCCCGGTGAAGCGGTACCGGAAGATCCGGTAACCGGTTCAACCCACAGTATGCTGATCCCCTACTGGGGAGCGAAGCTCAATAAAACCGACCTGCTGGCGCGGCAGGTGTCGGCGCGCAGCGGCGAGCTGCGCTGCCAGTGGCGTGATGACCGTGTATTGATTAGCGGCCAGGCGACCACCTATCTGCGCGGCACGGTCTATTTGCGCGAAGGTTGATGATAGTTTCCCCCGGCTGGCGCGACGTTGAGCCGGGTTCACCTAGCCAAGCGAGGCGCCGCCACACATCACCAGCTCTTGTCCGGTCATCGCCGCGGCCCCTTCGCTAAGTAGCCAGCTCACCAGCGATACCACCTCCTGTGGCTTAATCAATCTACCGAGCGGCGGCGTCTTCGGCGGCGAACTTTCACGCCCTGGCTGGCGCAGCATTGGCGTATCGGTGGCGCCGGGGGCGACCACGTTCACGGTAATGCCAGCCGCGGCAAGTTCCGCCGCCCAGCTTCTCGCCAGCGCCACCAGCGCCGCTTTGGTTGCCGTATACTGAGAACGGCCCGCCGCTCCGCGAGAGGTTCGGCTACCCAAAAGGATAATCCGACCGCCGCGCCCCATAACGGGCGCAAAGCGGTTGGCTAAGGTCTGCGCCGCATCCACATGCAGACGCCATAACGTCTCGCCACGCTGTGCGTCAAGTTCTCCTAGCGGCGCCGCCGCCATCACACCGGCGGCATGGATAATCGCCTGCGGCGGCGGTACTGACGACAGAGCATCAACCAGCGCCTGGCGGTCGCTCACATCGACCGCCAGATGCGTGAAGCCTTCATGGGTAAATGGCGGCGCGGAGCGGCTTAGCCCGAGCACCTGCCAGCCCTCCGCCAGCAGTTGCCCCACAATCGCCGCGCCGATCCCCGAACTGGCGCCCGTGACCAGTGCCTGTTTCATGGCGCCTCCAGCATGCTGCGCGGCACTTTAAACACCGCTTTTCTCACCGGGGCGGGTGTTGCAAAGGCGCATAGCGCCTGGTGCGGTTCGCCGGGGAGAAAGACCGCGAAGTCGCCGACGCGCAAATGCAGCGTGACGCTGTGCGGCGTCTGCTGGCTGATAAAGAGATCCGGTTTGCGCTGTTCATCGTCAGGTTGGCCGCTGTACAAGGTACCGGCATGAATTATCTCCTCGCCGGCTAAAATGACCTGAATATCGGCCCATTGGAGGTGATATTCGGTATGTCGCTGTTCTGCCGCCTGGGTTTGCGCGGTGCCGATGGTGCAGTACCAGTCGCCATCAGCAGGTTGGAAACGGCCATCTTCATGGGTTGTCAGGGCGCTAAGAGAACATTCAGCGCGGCAAAGGATTTGCCGCAACGCCAGCGGCAACCCCGCCTGAGGCAGGGCGTTCAGATTACCGATGATCACGCGATTTCTCCTTTAACCCATTGCGGCGAGACGCGGACATACTTAATGGCCTGCCGGTACCAGGTATAGGCAATGTGTAAATCACCATCTTCACCCTGTTTAATACTGGGATAGGAGAATTCACGGTTTAGTTTTTGCTCTGAATTGTTGGTCATACAGTAGCCGTCGCCCTCATCAAGGTTGCGCATCCACGGCCAGCTTCTGCCGCCGTCGGCGGAGATAGCCACGGTCATTGGCGCACGCGGCGCGCCCCAGAAGGCGGTTTTGCCAGTGCATTCAGGCTCTTTACGGCCGTCATCATCTTCTATTTCATCGTATAACGACGCCCGACGCTCGCTGGCGCCTGCTGCGCTCATGTTATTGAATACCAGCGCCAGATCGCCGTTGCTCAACGTGGTAGCCTGAATGGACGAGTTATTGTTTGGCAGCGTGGTGGGGATAGGCGCTGACCAGCTTTCGCCAAAATCTGTCGACTGGCTGTACCAGATATGATCGGCCCAGCGGCTGCGGAAGAAGGCGGCCAGCGAGCCATCGGCCAGCGGGGTGATATTCATATGCACGCAGCCGAGGCTCTGCGGTACCGCCACGTCGCGCCAGCTCTTGCCGCCATCGGCTGAGATTTTTACCGCGCTCACATCATCGTTACCGACCCATTTCTCCCCCGGCCGGGTACGACAATAGAAAACCGGCAGCAACCAGTTACCGTTGGGCATTACGGTTATGGGCTGCCGGATAAAGGTGCCGGGTTCATCGAGCAGGGTGGCGATTGCGCCCCAGTGCTTTCCGCCATCGCGCGACTGGCGATAACGCACAATAGCGGTGTCCTGATTACCGGCATACTGTGCGGTCCATAACAGCCACAGTACGCCATCAGGATCCTGAAACAGTACCGGGTTTTGTTCCGAACGCTGCGGATCGTCGGATAACTTTGTCGCTTCACTCCACGTTGTGGCGCCCGGCGCTAAACGCGCCCCCCAGACTGAAATATCCGCTTTTCCTTCCTGCGAACCGCCGAACCACACGCACATCAGCGTGCCATCGGGCAGCGGCAGAAGATTGGCGGCATGGTTTTGCGGGCAGCCGGAGGGCAACATTGCCCATGCCAGATGAGGATCCTGTTGGTGTTGGCGAATTACGCCGTCAAAAGTTGGGGTGGTGGTCATTTTTACACTCCACGTTGTTCAATGGGGGCCGGGGATGATTGTTGCGTTTTATTGGGGATCAGACGGTCGATAACCATAATCAGGGCCGGGGTGATCAGCGCGATGTACATGTTATTGATGCCGAACGGATCGCCGAGCAAATACCACACCGAGGTCACCACACAGGCGCCAATGAGGCCCGCGTTCGCGCCGCGGGCGCTTTTAAAGAACGGCGCATAGAAAGCGATGACCGCGACCACGGTGATAGAAAGCCTGATGGCGCGGGTAAAGAAGGAGAGCTTCAGCACTTCCGGTACCAGCAGCACAAAAATAAGCGGCAGAAAACCGATGATAAGCGAGGCCCAACGGGTGGCTTTAAACTCTTGCTCCGGCGTTGGATTGCGCCACGGTACGTAAAAATCTTTTACCACCAGCGAGGCAATCGCCAGGGCAACGGTACTAACGCTAACGAAAATTGAAGCTACAAGTGACGTTGTCACCAACCCGGCAAGCCATGGGTTCATATCCTGCAGAAACACCGGCAGGGCGTACAGGCTGTTGATTTCCGGGTGAAGAAACTTCGCCGCCACGCCGATAATGGCGATCGCGAAGGCGATAGGCAGGCAGAAGAAAAAGGCAATCCAGGTAGAGCGTTTCGCCGATTTTACGTTTTTTGTCGAGCTGATCGCCTGAATGACAAACTGGGTGCAGAAGATGGAGCCGATGGTGCCGATAAGCCAGGCGCAGATCGTGCCGGCGCCAAAATTACCATCCCAGGTCCAGTAGTAATCAGGCATCTTCTCGATCATCGGCGTGAAACCGCCGGTTTTTGCCAGCGCGAAACCCATAATAATAAGCAGGCCGGCATATTTTAACGCGCTGTGCAGCATGGTGACCCAGGCCACGCCTTTCATACCGCCGAAGGCAAAATAGAAAGTACTGACAATGGCGGTAATAAACGCCGCGAGGGGTAAATTGATCTTTAATACCGTGGAAATTGCCGCCGCGCCGCTGACGTAGTTGCCGACGTTCACCAGCAACAGGGCGTAAATCATAATGATGGAAATAATATTCTTGGTGCTGGTGCCGTATCGCTCGGCAATCGCCCCGGAAATAGTAATTTTGCCAGTGTTATAGATGCGTTTAACCAGTATCAGGCCAAACAATGGAAAGCCAATAGCGGCGCCCAACACCGACCAGGAAGCGGCAATCCCGCTCTCAAACGCGGCCTGTGCGGTTCCGATAGTCGACTTGGCGCCGATATATTCCGACATCAGCAGGATACCGACGATAAAGGCCGGCATCGCGCGCGAGCCCTCCATAAAATCCCCGGAGTTTTTACTTCTAATGCGGAACGTCAGCCAGGTGGTAAATAAGATATAGGCGATAACAATGCCGACAATAATAAAGGTATCTTCAGTGGTAAAATGATTCATCTTAGCCTCTCTTTGGGCGTACGAATCCTGGGCACACAGGTACCCGGTCTATTTTGTTGAAGAAACGCAGCGTTTAATTAAGATACTGCGCGATGATTCCACGTATTTGCTGCAGTTGAGATGCGCTAAACTGCACCGCGTAGCGGCTATCGCCGACCTCATGGCCCATCAGCTGCAATACTTTTTTCACCGCGGCGGGGGAAAAGGCGACTTTGTAGAGATCGGTACGCAGGCCGGTGACGTTTTCTTGCGCCAGCCTTGAGGCTTCAATATCGCCGGCCTTGAAGGTTGACCAAATCGCGTTAATCTCCCGTGGCGCAACGTTAGCCAACCCGGAAATGCACGCTGAACAACCATCAACGAACCCCTGATGAATCAGCGAATCCGGCCCGTTCAGGACATTAAAACCGTCGATACCCTTCACCGCATCAAGAAAGCCCTTCAGGCTGTCATAACTACCGGCGCTATCTTTTATGCCAATAATGTTGTCATGCGCAGCCAGCTGACGTGCGGTTTGCGGTTCAATGGTGTTGCCGGTGCGCGCCGGGATGTTATACAGAAATACCGGAACGCTTAGCGCATCGGCGATCGCCGTGTAGTGGCTTACCAGCTCATCTTGTTTTAGCGGCACGAACCACGGGGTGATGACCGACACCGCGTCGACGCCTAATCTCGCTATCTGCTGACCAAGACGAATGGTTTCCCGCGTCGACACTTCGCCAATATGCGCCACCACCGGCGCGCGTCCGGCAACCGCCTCGACGCAGGTTTCGGCAACCGCAATTTTTTCCGCCTCATTAAGGACGAAAAACTCGCCGTTGGTTCCGCCGCAGAAAATGCCATTACCGGCGGCCAGCTGACGTTCTACCTGTTGGCGCAGCGCCGTCAGGTTCAGTTCACCGCTGGCGGTAAAGGGGGTAACAATGGCGGTTAACACGCCGCGAATGGAATGATGCATTTATTTCTCTTCTCCCTGATGAGATGACTGTGGAAACAGCGTCTGGTAAATCGCCTGGACTTCGTCATGGCTCACGCTGCATGGGGCATTATTCATTAATCGTTTTACTTCCAGCGCCGCGGCGCTTAGCGTTTCAATACTCTCTGGCGGTACACCCAGCGCGGCGAGGTTGTCCGGCAGCGCAAGGCGTTTCACCAGTTGCGCCAGCCAGCGGACCAGCGCATGAGATTTCTCCTCGTTATTCAAGGTCAGATCGGCGTCCGGGATCAGATCCCAGACCTGAGCGAATTTATCCACCGCGTGCGGGCGTACGACCTGCATACAGGGGGCCAGCAGAATGGCGTTCGCGACGCCGTGTGGTAAATGCCAGGTGCCGCCAAGCGGGTAGGAGAGCGCGTGCACCAGATGCGTGCCGGCATGATTGATAGCCACGCCGCCATAGTACGAGGCCCACAGCATCTCCAGTTTCGCCGTGAGATCCTGCGGGTGGGTCACGGAACGCTCAATATGCCGCACCAGCTTATGCAGGCCGATTAAGGCGGCGTTATCGCTCACCGGGTTCGCGACGGTTGAAGTAAAGCACTCCAGTAGATGACACAGCGCATCGATACCGGTGGAGGCGGCAATGGCCGCAGGCATGCTGGTAGTCAGTTCCGGCAAAAGGGCCACGAAATCCGGCAGCAGTACCGGGGAGATAATCCCCACTTTGGTATTACGTTCGGGAATAGCCAGGATGGCATTTGGCGTCGCTTCCGAGCCGGTGCCGGCGGTGGCGGGTATCAACAGTGACGCCAGACGCAGACGCGGTTTCTCGCCGTCAATCAGCGCGTTGAGCGTAGGGGATGCGGGGTGTAGTAGTACCGAGAGCAGCTTCGCCACATCGAGGACGCTGCCGCCGCCGATACCGACGACCATCTGTGGCTGCGTTCCCGCGAGTTGGGCAACAATCTGCGCCACATCATGTTGACTGGGCTCTGCCGGCACGCAATCCACGATCCTCACATCAACGTTATTCTCGCCCAGCAGATGTTGGATCTGTTTGGTCGCTTCCAGCTTACCGACGTTCGCATCGGTGACCAGTAAAATGCGCTTTTTACCTGCCAGCACTGGCTTCAGGGCTAATATGGCGCCCGCGCCGCTGATAATCGTGCTGTTAATCGTCGCCACGTCTCACTCCTCTATTGTTATGATTGAATTCAATCAATATGCGTAGTGTTCACTCATTTCAATGAGCAAAAGTTATAATTTATACGGACGTTTAATAACTTGAGCTTGCTCACATTTAATCAAATATGATTGAATATAATCATTAACGATTCAGATAAGCGATGAAGGAAAGAGAATGAGCTGCGGCGATAATCCTGTTCTGGTGCTGGCAGATGACTTTACCGGGGCCAATGATGCCGGTGTCAGTCTGGCAGAAGCGGGTTTAGCGGTTGAGGTGGCGTTTAGCGCCGGCTATCAGCCGACCACCCGGGCGTTGGTTCTCAATAGCGATAGTCGGGCGCTTTCCGGGGCGCAGGCAGCAGAGAAAGTGAACGCGATACTCCGTGATGCGGCAAATTTCGCCGCCGTCTGGCAGGTGAAGAAAATCGACTCCACCCTACGCGGCAACCCCGGCGCGGAACTGGAGGCGATGATGCGTGCGCGGGGCTGCGTCACCGCGGTCGTCGCGCCGGCCTTTCCGGCGGCAGGGCGCATAACCCGCGGCGGACGATGTTATGTCCACGGCGTGGCACTCGATAAAACGGAATACGCCAGCGACCCCAAAACCCCGGTCAGTAGCGCCGATATTGGGCAATTGCTCGCCATGCAGAGCCAGCTGCCGTACCGTTCGCTTGACGTACAGCAGTTGACCGCCGCCCTCGCGGAAGAGAGCGACCAACCGCGTGTATTGATTATTGATGCTGAAGAAGACGCGCAGCTGGATGAGGTTATCGCTGCGGTAGCCAGCCGCGCGCGGCAAACGCTGCTGGTGGGCTCTGCGGGGATCTGCGAGGCGCTTTCGCGCTACCTGTTCCGGGATGCGGCCGGGCCGTTGCTGGCGGTGGTCGGCTCAATGAGCGAAATAGCGCAGGCTCAGGTCGCCGCTTTGGCCGGCCATCCGCGAGTCGGGCGGATCGGGATTGATGTTGCCCGCGCCTTTAACGGCGATGCGTTGGCCGATGCCCGGCGAATCGCCGAGGTGCTGGCGGCAAATCATCATTGCGTGGTCACCACCTGCGCGGACAGCGCTGCCCGGCACGGTATTGAGGCGCAGTGCCGTGAACGCGGCTTGAGCCGCGCTGCGCTGGGAGAACGGATCTGCGCTTATCTCGCGCAGGTCACCCAACTTGCCGTTGAGCTACATGCGCCGGGGGCGCTGTATCTATCCGGCGGCGATGTCGCGATCGCCGTCGCTCATGCGCTCGGCGCGCAGGGGTTTCATATAACCGGCCGGGTGGCGCAATGCGTGCCGTACGGCCATTTTCTCGGAAGTCGCTGGCCGCGTCCGGTGATGACCAAAGCAGGGGGATTCGGTACGGAGACCACGCTGCGGGATGTCGTGAATTTTATTGAGGAGAAACTGAGTGTCTAACATGATTGCGGTAACGATGGGCGACCCGGCGGGCATTGGTCCGGAAATTATTATTAAATCGCTGAGCGAAGGCGAACTGAGCGGCGCGCCGGTGGTGGTAGTGGGCTGCGCGCAGACGCTGCGGCGGATCCTGGCGCTGAACATAACCCCGCGCGCGGAGTTGCGAATTATCGAACACCCGCGCGAAGCGCAGTTTTCACCCGCAACGATTAACGTGATTGATGAACCGTTAAGCGATCCTCAGGCCCTGCGGCCCGGCGCAGTCCAGGCTCAGGCCGGCGATTTGGCGTATCGCTGCATCAAGCGCGCCACCGCGCTGGCGCTGGCGGGGGAAGTTAAAGCTATCGCCACCGCGCCGTTAAATAAAGAAGCGCTACATCTGGCCGGGCACCATTTCCCGGGACACACTGAACTGCTGGCCCATCTGACGCAGACCAAAGATTATGCCATGGTGCTGTACACCGATAAGCTTAAGGTGATCCACGTCACCACCCATATCGCGCTGCGCCGCTTCCTCGATACCCTAAGCCAATCGCGGGTAGAGACGGTTATCCGGGTCGCCGATAATTTTTTACGCCGCGTGGGGTATTCGCAGCCGCGCATTGCGGTTGCTGGCGTGAACCCGCACGCCGGTGAAAACGGTCTGTTTGGCGATGAAGAAATCCGTATCGTCGCCCCGGCCGTTGCGGCGATGGAGGCGCGGGGCGTTCATGTCGTCGGACCGTGCCCGCCGGACACCGTCTTCATGCAGTGCCACGAAGGTATGTACGATATGGTGGTGGCGATGTATCACGATCAGGGTCATATTCCGCTCAAGCTGCTCGGGTTCTATGATGGGGTGAATATCACCGCCGGGCTGCCGTTTATCCGCACCTCCGCGGACCACGGCACCGCCTTTGATATTGCCTGGACAGGTAAAGCGAAGTCTGAGAGCATGGCAACCTCCATTGAGCTCGCCATGCAAATCGCACAGGAATAACATGAAGGGATATAATCGGTTAGAGCAGATTATGGAGTTCCTGAAAAGCCATAATCTGGTAACGGTCGACCAACTGGTTGCGGTAACTAACGCCTCGCCGGCGACCATTCGTCGCGATCTGATTAAACTCGATCAGGAAGGGGTAATTAGCCGCACCCACGGCGGCGTGACGCTCAACCGATTTATTCCCACACAGCCGACGACGCTGGAAAAAGCGCAGCGTAGCCCTCAGGAGAAATACGCCATCGCCAGGGCGGCGGCGTCGCTTATCAAGGCTGGCGATGCCATTGTGCTGGACGCCGGTACCACTATGATTGAACTGGCGCGACAGATTACGCATCTGCCGCTGCGGGTCATCACCAGCGATCTGCATATCGCGCTGTTTCTGGCTGAATTCAAACAGATTGAAGTGACGATTATTGGCGGTCGCATTGATGACAGCAGCCAGTCGTGTATTGGCGAACATGGGCGACGCTTGCTGCAGAATGTGTGGCCTGATCTGGCATTTGTCAGCTGTAACGGTTGGGATTTGCAAAAGGGCATTACCGCGCCGACGGAAGAGAAGGCGGCGCTGAAACGCGATCTGATCGCCAACGCCCGGCGGCGGATCCTGCTGGCCGACAGTTCGAAATACGGCGCCTGGTCGCTGTTCAATATCGCGCACCTCGACTCGCTCACGGACATCATCACCGACGGGCATTTGCCGGGGGAAACCCGCGATGCGCTTAAGGAACTCTCGCCGCGGCTGATTATCGCCGATTAACGTCCGGCCATCATGTCGCGCTAGCCGCCTGACGATCCTCGTTCAGCAATTCAATAAATGCCTCCAGCTGGCGCGTCTTCGCGCCGCGTCGCCACACAAGCCAGGTCGTCAGCCAGCGCCACTCTTCGGCGAGCGGCCAGGCGGAAACCTGCTGATGCCCTGGCATACTCTCCAGCATACTGCGTGGGATAAGCGCCAACCCGGCGCCGGCGATTACGCAGGCTAACATGCCGTGATAGGACTCCATCTCATGGATCCTTCCGGGCGTCGCGCGGTCGGCGTGAAACCAACTCTCAAAATGACGACGGTAGGAGCAGTTGGCGCGAAATGCGTAGACGTTCGCGCCGTTGACCTCGCTGGCGCGGGTTACCGGCGCATGGCCATAAGGGGCGACGATCATCATCTCTTCCGGGAACACCGGTAGCCCCTCCAGACCGGGATGAACCAGCGGCCCGTCGACAAACGCCGCGCTGAGCGCGCCTTCCAGCACGCCGTCAATCATGGTGCCGGAAGGGCCTGTGGACAACGCCAGGTGGATTTTCGGGTAGCGCTGGTTGAAAAGGGCTAACGTGGTGGGGATGCGCACCGCAGCGGTGCTTTCCAGCGAGCCGAGGGAAAACAGCCCCTGCGGCTCATCGCCGGCGACCACCATCCGCGCTTCATCGACTAACGCCAGGATTTGCTGGCTGTAGCGTAAAAAGCTGTGCCCGGCGGGCGACAGACGCAGCCGTTGGTTCTCGCGAATAAATAGCTCGACGCCGAGGTCGGCCTCCAGTTGGCGAATACGGGTGGTCAGATTCGACGGGACGCGGTGCACCTTCTGCGCGGCCTGGGTAATACTGCCGGTACTGGCGACGGCGTTAAACATCTCAAGTTGGGTAAGGTCCATAGTATTCTTCTTTTGTGAATGCTTTGCTTAATATTATTCATTTTCAATGAAAGGAAGGGTAGGCCACAATATCCACACTTCGCAATCCCTACAGAGAGAATAACCATGAATTTATCTGCCACCCATGCGGTTTCCGTTAACCCGACCACTGGTGAAGTCGTGTCGTCTCTGCCGTGGTCAACCGAACAACAAGTAGATTCAGCCATTGCCCAGGCGCAACAGGCTTTTCGCCAGTGGCGCCAGGTCGCGCTCGCCGATCGCGCCGCCGCGCTGCGTAAAGTCGGCAGCGTAATGCGCGCCCGCGGCGAAGAGCTTGCGCAAATGATTAGCCTTGAAATGGGTAAGCCCATCGCCCAGGCGCGCGGTGAAGTGAGTAAGTCAGCCAACCTCTGCGACTGGTATGCCGAACATGGCCCGGCGATGCTGGCGACCGAAGCCACCCAGGTAGAAGATAATAAGGCGGTGATTGAATACCGGCCGCTGGGGCCGATACTGGCGGTGATGCCGTGGAACTTCCCGGTATGGCAGGTTCTGCGCGGCGCGGTACCGATTCTGCTGGCAGGGAATAGTTATCTGCTGAAACACGCGCCGAACGTGATGGGCAGCGCGCAGCTGCTGGGCGAACTGTTTGCCGAAGCGGGACTGCCGACGGGCGTCTTTGGTTGGATCAACGCCACCAATGAAGGCGTCTCGCAAATTATCAATGATGATCGTATCGCAGCGGTCACGGTGACCGGTAGCGTACGCGCCGGGCGGGCAATCGGCGCTCAGGCCGGCGCAGCGCTGAAAAAATGCGTGCTGGAACTCGGTGGTTCCGATCCCTTTATCGTGCTCAACGATGCCGATCTGGACGAAGCGGTGAAAGCCGCCGTTGTCGGCCGTTATCAGAACAGCGGGCAGGTCTGCGCGGCGTCGAAACGCTTTATCGTTGAGGCGGGTATTGCCGACGCTTTTACTAAAAAATTCGTAGACGCCGTGGCGGCGCTGAAAATGGGCGACCCGCGCGACGAGCAAAATTACATCGGCCCGATGGCGCGTTTCGATCTTCGTGACGAACTGCATCAGCAGGTTGAAGCCACGCTGAAGGAAGGGGCGACCTTATTGCTAGGCGGCGAGAAAATCGCCGGCGCCGGCAACTACTACGCGCCAACGGTGCTGGCGAACGTTACCCCGGAGATGACCGGTTTCCGTCAGGAGTTGTTTGGTCCGGTGGCTACCATTAGCGAAGCCCGCGACGCGGCGCATGCTCTTGAACTGGCTAACGATAGCGAGTTTGGTCTTTCGGCAACCGTATTTACGGCAAGCAACGCGGAAGCGGAGCGCTTTTCTCGTGGTCTGGAGTGCGGCGGGGTGTTTATCAATGGCTATAGCGCCAGCGATGCCCGCGTGGCTTTCGGCGGCGTGAAGAAGAGCGGCTTTGGTCGGGAACTGTCGCATTTCGGTTTGCATGAGTTCTGCAATATTCAAACCGTATGGAAAGACCGTCGCTAATCGACGTTAGCGCCTGACGTCCGTCGTCACGCTCTGCTATACTCGCCACCCGAATTTCGATGGTGGGCAAGGAGCCGAGTGTGGCGACGGTTATTAATAATGCAATGCTGGATGCCGTTCTGGCAGAAATCAGGCCGCTGATAGGGCGCGGCAAGGTAGCGGACTACATTCCTGCCCTGGCGCGCGTCAGCGGCAATAAACTTGGCGTCGCCATCTGTACGGTTGATGGGCAGCACTATAGCGCCGGCGATGCCCACGAACGCTTCTCGATCCAATCTATCTCGAAAGTGCTAAGTCTGGTGGTGGCGATGAACCATTATCAGGAAGAGGAGATCTGGCAACGCGTCGGTAAAGATCCCTCCGGCCAGCCCTTTAACTCCTTACTACAGCTGGAAATCGAGCAGGGCAAACCGCGTAATCCTTTTATCAACGCCGGGGCGTTAGTGGTCTGCGACATGCTGCAAAGCCGCCTGAGCGCGCCGCGTCAGAGAATGCTGGAGATCGTGCGTCGGCTGAGTGGAGTGGACGATATTGCCTATGATTCAGTGGTCGCGCGCTCCGAGTTCGAACACTCCGCGCGTAATGCCGCCATCGCCTGGCTGATGAAATCTTTCGGCAATTTCCATAATGATGTCGCCACGGTGCTACAAAACTATTTCCACTACTGCTCGCTTGAGATGAGCTGCGTCGAGCTGGCGCGGACCTTCCTGTTTCTCGCCGATCGGGGGATTGCCCCGCATCTGGCGGACCCGGTTATCGCGCCGATTCAGTCGCGGCAGGTTAATGCGCTGATGATGACCAGCGGGATGTACCAGAACGCCGGAGAGTTCGCCTGGCGTGTCGGGCTGCCGGCAAAATCCGGCGTCGGCGGCGGCATTGTGGCGATTGTGCCGCAGGAGATGGCGATAGCGGTGTGGAGTCCGGAACTTGATGAAGCGGGTAACTCGCTGGCGGGGATCGCCTTACTGGAAAAACTCACCCAACGTTTAGGAAGATCGGTGTTCTGATGTCTGCAATGGAAAATCTGTTCGCCCGGCTTGGGCGTTCAACGTTCCGGTCTCGCTTCCACCTCGGGGCGAAAGAGCGGCAGTATTGTTATGATAAAGGGCCGGAGGTTATCGACAGCCACGCGGCGGATTTTATCGCCAAACGGCTGGCTCCGGCGCAGATTGCTAATGATGGTAAGCAAACGCCGATGCGCGGGCACCCGGTATTTATCGCCCAGCACGCCACGGCCACCTGCTGCCGCGGATGTCTGGAAAAGTGGCATGCGATCCCGCGCGGGCGGGAACTGAGCGGCGAGGAACAGCGTTATGTCGTACAGGTAATTCACCACTGGCTGGTGATGGAAATGAACGCGATTACCAACCGTTAACCTGTCTCGCTCAGGCATGGCAGTATGCCTAACAAATATTCTCATGCTATGATAATCCGCTAACTAATTATTTACATAATAATTGCCTGAAACAATTAGACGGATAATTACTGAATGTCTTCACTGTCGATTCGGTCATTCACGCTATTTCGCGAGGATCAACCGGTGCGCGATGCGCTGGTGTTATTCACGCTGACGATTCTGCTGCACTTTATGGGCGCTATGTTGCGTCTGGTGCAGGAGCTTTCGTTTTTTTGGCCGCTCAATGCCGTTATGGCTGGTATTTTCGCACGCTACGTCTGGTTAAATCGCAGCTATTTCTACGCTATTTGTTTTGCCGCGATGCTGGTTTATGACGGCCTGACTTCCCGTTGGGGCATGGGCTTTGCGTCGCTGCTGATTAACTTCTCCAATATCGTCTTTATCGTCATTCTGGCGCAACTGGTGCTGTGGGATAAGCGGCGCGCCGATTCGATGCCGGGGCCAATTAACGCTCTGAATCTTTTTTGTTATTGCCTGCTGGCGGCGCTGGTGTGCGCCGCGGTAGGCGCATTGGGCTCGGTTGATGTTGAACGGGCGACTTTTATTCCGCAACTGGCGGACTGGTTTAGCGAGCAGTTCTCGACCGCGGTCCTCATCTTGCCGTTTATTCTGACCCTGACGCTGCCATCGGTGCTGGGCCGCTTTCGCTTTAGCCAACTACTGCCGGTAATAGCGCTGGTGCTATCGATGGCGCTTGGGGTGGCGGTAGGCGGCGCCGGAAGCCTTACTTTCCCGCTGCCGGCGCTGATCTGGTGCGCGATTCGCTATCCGTTGCCGCTGACCTGCCTGCTGACGTTTATTACCGGTATCACTGAGATTTTGCTGGTGGCGAACTCGCTTATTCATCTGTCGCCGGATGCGCGTCCGCAGCCGTGGCAGCTGTTTTCAACCCGTCTTGGCATGGCGGCGATGCTGATAAGCCCGGTTATCGTGGCGACCAGCGTCGAGGCTATCAACAACCTCGTCAAACAGCTGGCGCTCCGCGCTGACTTTGATTTTCAGACCCGCGTTTACTCTCGTTCCGGTTTGGGCGAAGCATTGAAACGCCAGGCGCCGCAGACGGATAAACTGCTCTCGGTGATGGTGCTGGACATCGATGGTTTTAAACGAGTGAATGATACCTGGGGTCATGAATGCGGCGACTGCGTGCTGGCCCAGTTCGCCCAGCGGGTGCGTGAACTGGCGGGCGATGAGGGAATGGTGGCGCGTATCGGCGGGGAAGAGTTTGCCGTCGCGGCGCTGCTCGATAATGCTCAACAATCCCATGTGCTGGCGGAAAAAATTCGCCAGGGGATAGAATCGGAAACGTTCACCTGGGGGCAGCAGCGTATTCGCCTGACGGTGAGTCTCGGCCTGCAGTGCCGTGAAGTCGGTGAAGGACGAATCGCCGAGCTGTTTAATCAGCTGCTAATGGAAGCGGATGACCTGTTAGTCAACGCCAAGCAGGCCGGGCGCAATCGTGTTTGCGTGCAGGCGCTGCCTGACGGCGTGTGATAAGAAAATCCAATGGTCTTTTTGCTTGAGTTAAATATTAGTTAAAAACATAGTGATGTGGTCATTTTCAGGGAGCAACCTATGGCCACACCTATTTCACTTCGCACGCTGACGCGTGAATCTATTCTTGAATCTCTTCCACAATTAAATGAAATCCTCGCCAGCTGCGTGAACGGCGGGGCTTCGGTCAGTTTTATGCAGCCGTTTTCGTCGGACACCGGCGAGCGCTTCTGGCAGCGGATGGCGCAAAGCGTCGCCGCCGGCGAGCGGATTGTGCTGGCGGCCGAAAACCAACAACGGCAGATAGTGGGGACCGTCCAGTTGATTATCGACCAGCCGGAAAACCAGCCGCACCGCGCCGATGTCGCCAAGCTTTTGGTTCACCAAAATGCGCGCCGACAGGGAGTCGCCGGGTTGCTGATGAGCGAGCTTGAGGCTATTGCACTGACGCACGGGAAAACGGTACTGGTGCTGGATACCGCCACCGGCAGCGGCGCGGAACGCTTCTATCAGCAGTGTGGCTGGCAAAAAGCGGGGGAAATTCCGCAGTTTGCCTTAATGCCTGACGGGGAAATGACGGGCACCACGCTGTTCTATAAGATCCTCCCGGCGACAGAATAATGCGACGAGGTTTGATCAAAACGGGGTTTCGCCAACCATAAAACCTGATAACTTATTGGACCAATTACTCAGGTTGTATGACTACTCTAAGAGGGAGCCCATTGTGAAAACCTTAAATCGTCGTGATTTCCCCGGCGCGCAGTACCCTGAACGTATCATCCAGTTTGGCGAAGGTAACTTCCTGCGCGCGTTTGTTGACTGGCAAATTGACCTGCTTAACGAGCATACTGACCTGAATGCTGGCGTGGTCATCGTCCGACCCATCGCCAGCGATTTCCCGCCGTCGCTGAGCACTCAGGACGGCCTCTACACCACAATTATTCGCGGACTGAATGAAAAGGGCGAAGCAGTCAGCGATGCGCGTCTTATTCGTTCGGTAAACCGCGAAATTAGCGCCTACGCCGACTATGAGGAATTTCTGCGTCTGGCGCACAATCCGGATATCCGCTTTGTCTTCTCCAACACCACCGAGGCGGGTATCAGCTACCATGCCGGGGACCATTTTGACGATGCCCCGGCGGTGAGCTATCCGGCGAAACTGACCCGGCTGCTATATGAGCGTTTCAGCCATTTTGCCGGCGCCGCTGATAAAGGCTGGGTTATCATCCCTTGTGAGCTCATCGATTATAACGGCGAGGCGCTGCGTGAACTGGTGCTGCGCTATGCGCATGAATGGGCGCTGCCGGCAGCTTTCGCCGCCTGGCTTGCAGAGGCGAACACCTTCTGTTCGACGCTGGTGGACCGCATCGTTACCGGCTATCCGCGCGATGAAGCGGAGCAGATTGAAACGCAGCTTGGCTATAAAGACGCCTTTCTTGATACCGCTGAGCACTTTTACCTGTTCGTGATCCAGGGGCCGAAATCGCTTGCCGCCGAACTGCGCCTCGATAAATTCCCGCTCAACGTGCTGATTGTTGACGATATCAAACCCTATAAAGAACGGAAGGTAGCGATTCTTAACGGCGCGCATACCGCGCTGGTGCCGGTAGCCTGGCAGGCAGGCCTGGATACCGTCGGTGAAGCGATGAACGACGCGGAAGTCTGCTCATTTGTCGAAAAAGCGATATATCAGGAGATTATCCCGGTTCTCGATCTGCCGCGCGATGAGCTGGAATCATTCGCCAGCGCGGTAACAGGACGCTTCCGCAATCCCTATATCAAACACCAACTCTTATCCATCGCCCTCAATGGCATGACGAAGTTCCGTACACGTATCCTGCCGCAGCTGCTGGCAGGGCAGAAGCAAAGCGGTAAATTGCCACCGCGCCTGACTTTCGCGCTGGCGGCATTGATCGCCTTCTACCGCGGAGAGCGTAACGGTGAAGTCTACCCGGTTCAGGACGACGCGGAGTGGATCGCTCGCTTTCAGACGCTGTGGGCGCAGCATCGCGACGGCCAGCTTGCAACGCGGGACCTGGTAACGTCGGTGTTGTCGGTAGAATCGCACTGGCAGCAGGATCTGACGCAGGTGCCAGGACTGACGGCGCAGGTAACGGCCGATCTGGATGCTATCTTACGTGACGGCATGCGCAGCGCCGTAAAACCGCTGTGCTAACACGCCAACTGAAGCGACCCGGCATGTAGCCGGGTTAATTTCTGTAATTAGTTACAACATTCTGGTTGTTACTAGCAAGAAGCCGTTACAGTAACATCGTACCGGCATCGCTTCGCAGCGGGGAAAGGGATGAAATGTGCACTCGGCGCTTGAAGTCATTTTCAGAAAGCAAAATAATGACTTAACGATGACGTTTAGCGTGCGGAGATCCCATCAATGAATATCGACATACGTGAACCTACTGACCGGGATTACAGCGCCTGGCGAGCGTTATGGGAGGGGTACACGCAGTTCTATAATAGCCCGCAGCCGGACACCGTCACCGAACATACCTGGCGGCGTCTGCTGGAGCCGCAGTCTCCGGTAATAGGCCGGGTAGCCGTGGTTGATGGTGAGGTACTGGGGTTTGCTATTTGCGTTCTGCACGAAGGCACCTGGGTGACGACGCCTATCTGTTATCTGGAAGATCTGTTTGTCGCGCCAAAAGCCCGCGGACGGGGAGTCGCGAGAACGCTGATTCAAACCCTGCAGGCTGAAGGTAAAATTCAGGGATGGTCGCGGCTGTACTGGCACACCCGTCACGATAATCCTGCCCGCCGTCTGTATGATGAATTTATCCCTGCGGACGATTATGTTCGATATCTGATGAAGCTCTAGCTGCGCGACACAGGAGAAGCAACATGGAAAAACGAATCGAAACTACCGTTAATCTGATTATGTTTCTGTCGTTACTGGCCACCGCCTGGGATCTTTCGCTGGTTCACGACTTCCCCTGGTAACATGCAGCGGCGCCGTCGGGCGCCGCTGGTACCGAACCTATTTGAGGTAATCCGCCATATACTCTTCGATCATTTCGCTGAAGCTGTGGTTGGCGCTAAAGCCAAGACGCTGAGCATAGCGCGTGTCGAAATCGCCGGGCCACGAATTGACAATGCGTTCAATGGCGGCATCGGGCGTGAAGGTGATACGCTGCGCGACTTCACTGCCGGCAACCTGGCGCAACGCCACGATCATCTGTTCGACGCTGACCGACAGCCCGCAGAGATTAATCACCCGACCGTCCGTCAACTGTGCCTCAGCCAGTTCGTGCCCGTGAATTAAAGCCTTAATTGCGTTACGGGGCGACAACAGCCACAGACGGGTATCTGCCGTGACCGGGCAAACGGCGGATTCCCCATTAAGTGGCTCGCGGATAATACCGCTGGCAAAACTCGATGCCGCCTGATTGGGCCTCCCCGGGCGCACGACGATGGTGGGCATGCGCAGGCTTCTGCCATTAAGCCAACCGCGACGGCTGTAATCCGCCAGTAACAGATCGCAAATGGCTTTTTGCGTGCCGTAAGAACTTTGCGGCAACCATACCTGTGAATCACTGACTTTTTCCGGTAAGTCGCCGCCGAAAACCGCCACCGAACTGGTGGTCACCAGTTTGACGTTCTTCGGCAACTGACGCAGATGCTCCAGCAGTTGACGGAAGGCATCAACGTTGATTTTCATCCCCAGCTCGAAGTCTTGTTCAGCCTGGCTTGAAACGATGGCGGCTAAATGGAAGACGCTATCGACCTGCGCTGGAATCGCGCTACGTAACCATTCGCTATCGCTGATGTCGCCGGTTAATACCTGTAAACGGCTATCGTCGATCCCCTGTAACGCCACGCGGTCGATAGCGATCAGTTTACCGATTTCTTGCGTTTCGCCCTGCGGGCCGCTCAACGAACCGCGCTGAAGCAGCGCCTTGACCAGTTGGGTGCCGAGAAATCCGGCGGCGCCGGTGACGGCAATCGTTAATGTATTATTCATGGTGATTTTCTCAATATTATTAATGGTTAACCATACGGGCAGGAATACGGAATATCGCAGCAGCGCCGATAAAAAGCGTCGCGGAGATGATTAAGGTGCCGGTTAGCGTCGAATGGGTCATATCGGTGAGCAGGCCCATAATCCACGGCGCGACAAAGCCGGCAAGGTTGCCAAAGGAGTTGATTACCGCGATACCGACCGCGGCGGAAGCGCCGCCAAGGAAGGCCGTCGGCAGGCTCCAGAAGAGTGGTAGGGTGCTCAATCCGCCGGCGGCGCCAATTGTTAACCCGATCATCGCTATCACCAGATCGTGGCTGAACAGCGCCGCAATAATCATGCCCATGCCGCTCATGACCGCGATGGCGGCGAGATGCCAGCGACGTTCTCTGCGTTTATCGGCGCTGCGCGAAGCGGCAATCATGGTGACTATCGCTGCGGCATAAGGAATAGCGGTTAACAATCCGACTTTCAGCACATCGCCTTCACCGGCGTTATGAATCAGCGTTGGCATCCAGAAACTGACGGTATAGAACCCGGCAATCAGGCAGAAATAGATAAAAGTTAGTAACCAAACCTTCGGATTCCTCAATACAGCCAGCATTGAACCATGCTGTTCGGTCTTATGGCTGCCATCGCTGCGCAGTCGCGCCTCGAGCAACGCTTTTTCGTCATCTGACAGCCATTTCGCCTGAGAAATGCGGTCGGTCAGCAGAAATATCACCAGCACGCCAATCAGCAGAGATGGCGCGCCTTCAATAATGTACAACCATTTCCAGCCGGCGAGACCGCCGTACTCATGAAAATGGCCCATAATCCAGCCGGAGAGCGGAGCGCCGAGGATCCCGGAAAGCGGTACGGCGGTAGCGAAGAGGGCGAACATCCGCCCGCGGCGATAGCTGGGGAACCAGAAGGAAAGATACAAAATTACCCCGGGATAAAAGCCTGATTCCGCTACGCCTAAAAAGAAGCGCACGGTATAAAACTCCAGCGGCGTACGCACGAATGCCGTCAGCGGCGCGATAAGCGCCCAGGAAATAAGTAAACCGCCAAGCAAACGTCTGGCGCCAAAGCGATGAAGGATCATATTGCTGGGAATTTCAAAAAAGAAAAAACCGATGAAAAATATACCCGCGCCGATACCGTAAACGGTGCCGGAAAATGCCAGATCGCTCGACATTTGTAATTTAGCGAGACTGACGTTAACCCGGTCAAGATAGGCCAGAATATAGCAAATCATTAATAATGGCAGCGTGCGGCGGACAACTTTCTTCCACACTAACTCTTCATTTATGGCAGGCGCAGCGCCCTCCAGGCTCAACGCAGAGTGGTTTGACATAGTTCTATCTCCAAAAAATGAGCGCGCATCGGCGCTCACTGAGGCATTGATATTATGTAGGTTTTATTTATTTAACCAGGCCTGCGCCCAGTGCAGTCCGGCTTGCGTTCCGGCGCGAGGACTATATTCCGCGGCGACGTAACCATCATATTTTTCCTGCTCGAGTACGGCGAAAATCCATTGATAATCTACTTCGCCGTCAATCGGCTCCTGGCGCGCCGGTACAGATGCAATCTGGATATGGCCGATATACTCTTTATAGTTTTTCAATAAATAAGTTAGATTGCCATCGACCTGCTGGGCGTGGAAAATATCAAGCTGCAGTCGAATATTGTCGCGGTCCGCCTGGCGAATATATTCCATCGCCTGGTATTGGCTGGAAAATAAATAACCCGGACGGGTGGCAGGCGATAAACCTTCAAGCAAAATAGTGATGTTATGCGCTTTGGCTCGATCCGCCGCGTAGCGTACGTTGTCAATAAACGTGTCCGCACAGTGCTGCCGGTCGAATCCTTCGGTGACCCCCGCCATAACATGTATCGCCGGGCACTGCAAAGCCGCAGCATAATGAATGGCTAAATCAATGGCTTTGCGGGCTTCCTTTTCACGGCCAGGTAAAGCCGATAATCCCCATTCGCCGCGTGCGGTATCGCCTGCCGGAGTATTAATGCCGATAAGCTTGAGGTGATGTTTCTCTAATTCGTGGGCGACGGTCTCTACGGGATATTCGTAAGGGAACCACATCTCAACGGCATTAAAACCGGCCCTGGCCGCCAGGGAGAAGCGCTCCAGAGGCGGATTTTCGCCGAATAACATCGATAAATTGGCAGCTAGTTTCAACATTATTGCATTCCTCGAAGCACAGTCAGTTGTTGATGATCGAGATAGTTCACCGGGCTGTTTTTTAACGTGAAGAACAGGCGGGCGGACGCTTCCATCTCTTCCAGATTGTCGGCGGCATCGCGTAGCGATTTACCCACCACCACCGGACCATGATTAGCCAGCAAAAAAGCCTTATGCTGCGCGGCGCGTTCACCGAGCCATTGGCCAATCTGCGGATCGCCAGGGCGGAAATAGGGCACCAGCGGTATTTCACCGACCCGCATGACCACATACGGCGTACAGGCCGGAAGGGTATTCGCCGGATCCAGATCCTGTAGGCAGGATAAGGCCGTCAGGTAATGGCAATGCAGATGGACGACGGCGCGGCACTGCGGATTGTTGCGGTACAGCGCGAGATGAAAACTCACCTCTTTTGAGGGTTTTAAACCCGAGAGCAATTCACCGCTCAGAGTCACGTGCGACAATTCTTCGGCGTTAAGCTCGCCAAGACAGGAGCCTGTTGGGGTGGCCAGAATCGTGCCGTCAGCAAGCTGGACGGAAAGATTGCCAGCCGAACCGGTTGCATAGCCGCGATTAAAGAAAGAACGAGCGATAGAGACCATCTGTTGGCGTAAGGATGACTCGTTCATGCGCAAGCCTCCGCGGTCTGCGCGCGAGCAAAGAAATTGTCATCGCCAAAATTGCCGGATTTGAGCAGCAGGAAAAGCGGTCGGGAATCTGCCTTGATCCACGGAACGCCGGGTGAGACCGCGGCGCCAATAGCGAAATGGCGAATATCCAGCGCTTGCGTTACCGCGCCGGAGGTTTCTCCACCAGCGACGATGAACCGGCTTACGCCTTGCTGCGCGAGTTGTTTTGCCAACAGAGAAAACAGCGCCTCAACCATCAACCGACTTGGCTCGGCGCCATAGCGCTGCTGGATGTTGTGCAGCTCGGCGACCGAAGTGGTGGCGTAAACCATTGGCGCCATGACCGCGTCAGACTGCTGGTACAGCCATTCAACGATCTGGCCGCAATACTCATCAAGCGTCCAACGTTTATCAAGCAAACCTGCAACATCCACGGACAGCGCTGGCGCCAGTTGGCGGTATTTTTCTACCTGCGCCTGCGTTCTGATAGAACAGGAACCGGATAATACTACCGTGGTGGCTGCTGACGTGGTGACGTGAAAGGGAAGGGACGTCGCCGTGGCGTTGGCCCAGCTACGCGCGAGACCGGCAGCTAAACCGGAACCCCCGGTAACCAGCTTCATATCGTGCAGCGCTTGTCCCTGAATTTGCAGGTGTTTATCGTTTATTGCGTCCAGCGCGATATAACGATAACCCGAGGCGGATAAAGTTTGGATCTCGTCGCGCACGGCTGCCTCGCCGGACTCCAGAATCTGCACATTGATAAGAGCGCATGTGCCGCGAGACTGGCGTTCCATCAAACGGCGTAGATCGCTGTCATCCATGGGGTTGACCGGATGGTTGCGCATACCGGATTCCTGTAACAGGCGGTCTTCAACGAATAAATGCCCCTGATACACCGTACGACCGTTAATGGGCAACGCCGGGGAGATAACCGTGGTTGCGATGCCTAGCGCATCCATTAAGGCATCGGTTACCGGCCCGATATTGCCCTTGATCGTGCTATCGAAGGTGGAGCAGTACTTAAAATAAAAGCGATCGCACCCCTGTTGTTGCAACCAGTGCAATGCATTAAGTGACAGCGTCACAGATTCTTCGGCTGATACAGAACGTGATTTCAGACTCACAACTAATGCGCGAGCATCACCCTGGTAATCTTCCCCGGGGACACCGCTAAACAGGCTGGTCGCTATTCCGTTGTTGGCCAGAAAACTGGCGATATCCGTCGCGCCGGTAAAATCATCGGCAATTATGCCTGCTCTCATATCCTGTCCTCTTCATACAGCGAGTGTTAATTTACGGTACTATCTGTTGTTAAATGTTAATATCAATGATTGATGTGATGAATGCAGCGATCTCTATCACAATAAATAACATTTATTATCTATTTTTCACACCATGTGCCGCTGTCAATCCGATGTACAGCCTAATCTGATGTGATAAAATGTGAAAATATGAGATAACGAGACACCATCAGGAGAAACCGATGCTGCCGTTGGAAAGACAAGAGAAGATACTGGAAATCATTAAAGATAAGGGGGTCGTCAGCGTCGTCGAACTGGTCGAGGCGCTGGGCGTGTCGCATATGACTATCCGGCGCGATATTCAGCGCCTGGAGCAGCTTAACGTGCTGGCCAGCGTATCAGGGGGCGTGGCCCTGCCGCAACGAACCCGCCTGCTGAACGAACCTTCGCATCGCGATAAAACGCTGATGTTCCCCCAGGAAAAGGAGGCTATTGGTCTGGCGGCGCTTAAGCACATTCCCGCCAACAGTACCGTCTATCTGGATGCCGGGACCACGACGCTCGCGCTGGCCGAAAACCTGGTTGAGCGTCAGGACTTGCTGATCATCACCAATGATTTTGCCATTGCCAATTTGATGATTGAACGCGGGCAATGTGAATTGATCCATACCGGCGGACGCTTATGCCGTGAGAATCAGTCGACCGTTGGCCACCTGACGGCGAAAATGCTGGAGAACCTGTTTATCGATGTCGCGTTTATTTCGGCGTCATCATGGAATTTGCGCGGACTGTCGACGCCCAACGAAAATAAAGCCATCGTGAAACAGACCGTGGCGAAGGTAAGTGAAAAATGTATCCTGCTAAGCGACTCATCAAAATATGGAAAAATGGCGAATTACCTGATCCTGCCGCTCAGCGAGCTTGATGTCATCATCAGCGATGACCGGCTGAGCGGCAGTGTGGTAAATCAGCTGAATGCGCTTAACGTTGACGTCGAACTGGCGACTACGCGTTAGCCAGCCGTCGCGCGACAATAAACAGTCGCGGGAACAATAACAGCACTTTTCCGTTACACTGTAACGGATAGTGTTGTTGCAACAGCGTCAGATAACGCTCTAAAAACACGTTCTTTTCTGCTTCATCAAGATGTTGCAAATACGGACGCAGACCGGTCGCCTGCAGCCAATCAACGATAGCCTGGTGTGACTCCAGAGGGTGATAATAGGTGGTGCGCCAGATATCCACCTCGCAGCCGCTGTTGGTCAGCATGTCGTAATACTGCTGGACGCTGGGGAGCGGCTGTCGGCCGCTATCTGGAAATCCCAGCTCTTCCGCGACCTGGCGCATCAGGATATGAGAGGGCTCTTGCCAGTTATCCGGCATCTGCACGGCCAGCACCCCATTATTGGCTAACTGTCTGACCAGTCGCGGGAACAGCGTTTGATGTTCAGGGAGCCATTGCAAAGAGGCGTTGGCATAGATCACGTCTGCGGGCTCAGATGACTGCCAGTCTTCTATATCTGCGGTGATAAACTCACAATCGGGAAGCGCTTGCGCCGCCTGTAACAGCATGGCGGCGGAATTATCAACGCCAATAATTCGCGCTTCAGGCCATGCTGCACGCAGTAAGGCCGTGCTATTGCCTGGACCGCAGCCCAGATCCACAGCCACCTTAACCGGCTGTTGCGCAATACGCGCCGTTAACTCAGACGCCGGTCGGGTGCGCTCATCAGCAAATTTCAGATACAGCGAGGGATTCCAGTCTGCCATAGATAACCTCATGTGAACTATCCGAGTCAATCAGCATAGAGGACACGCTGCGGTTGTGAAGCTATTTTTTAGTGACGGTGTCACTTTTCCGAGGCGAAGGGTGCGGCGTTCATCACACCGATAGCAGGGTTTCTTCGTTACACTGGCTGCGCATATATAACAGGGATGAATGAAATAATGGCCTTAACCATCAGGGTATTACTGGAAAATCGCCTTGCGGCGCACGCCGATCCGGCGTTGACAGCCAAAGCCGGACTTAGCCTTCTCCTTGAGGATGAAACCAGCAAAGTGCTATTTGATACCGGGCCGGACGGTAGTTTTCTCAAGAATGCGCAGCGGATGGGGATCTCACTGGATGACCTGACGGCGACGGTATTATCACACGGCCATTACGATCATTGCGGCGGCGTCCCCTGGCTGCCGGAAGAGAGTCGAATTATCTGTCATCCACGGCTTGCCGAACCGCGCTATGCCGCTATCAGTGTTGGCAGGCATGTCCGCAAAATCAAAAAACTTTCGCTTGAGCTCGACTATTCCCGCTTTCGCATGGAATGCTACCGGCAGCCGTTTGCTCTCAGCGAACGGCTGTTGTGGTCGGGCGAGATCGTGGTAAACCGTCCGCAATCCTTTGGCGTTTTAGCCAGCTCGCCGCTAACGCCTGATTATATCGTCGATGAAGGCGTCCTGATTTATCTCTCCGACCACGGGCTGGTCATCATCTGCGGCTGCGGACATCGCGGCGTAGAGAATATCGTGCGGCATTGTCAGAATATCACCGGCATTGAGCGGGTCCACGCGTTGATCGGCGGGCTACACCTGCGCGCCGCATCCGTCGCCAGGGTCTGGCAGGTCCGAAGTTATTTACAGCAGCTGCAGGTGGAGAAAATTTTGGCCTGCCACTGTACCGGCGCTTGGGGAAAACTGTGGCTCGCCGGCGCACAGGCGCCGGCTACAGGGGATATTTTGCAGCTAGCTTAATAAGGATCAGTCGGCATCTTTGAGCATTTCGGCGCGCCGGGCAGTGGCATAGACGAATTCCAGCATCGGTTCAAGGTCTGTATCATGACCGGCCTGGATAATTTTACCGCGTAGCCATTCGATTTCGCTGGTGATATCCGGGTGAAAGATGTTGTTGTCCTGCGCTTTACGCAACCATTTGAGAAGAAAGTTATTTTTTCCTCTCGCTCCACCCGATTTTTTCGTTTTTACGTGGATTTTCAGCGCGACCAGAATGCAGTAGTAAAAATGGACTCGCTGGTTGAAACTTTGATGCATGTCGGTATTTCCCGCCAGGGTAAGCCGCTCGCCGCGGCAGGCGACGAGTCGAATGGAGCCAGGTCACGGGGGGATCGTTTTGTTGACGACCTCTATCACTGCACCCGTACCGCCCGGCATCCAGGACTGGATGCTCGCGGAATGGTGGCACGGATATTAAAGCGTCGTCAATTATTGATTAAATTGTTACCAGTATCATGATTAATCGGCATACATCATACGTTCGACCTGGTCTGTTGCAGACGAACCCGAAGCAGCAGGATAAACGCCATGGCGACGACCACCGCCGCCAGTAGGTACAGCGTATCGAGCGCATAATAACCCGCCACCCAGCCGGCCACCGGGCCGGTCAAACCCAGCGCCAAATCGAGAAAGGCTGAATAGGTACCCAGCGCCGTGCCTTGGTTTTGTTCTTCTACCTGTTTCACCGCCTCGACGCCCAGCGCCGGAAAGACCAGCGAGAAACCAGAACCGGTGAGGAATGCGCCAATACCGGCGACCCACGCCGACGGCGCCTGCCAGATAATCAATAATCCAAGACACTCCACTACGAAGCAGACAAGCGACACCGGCACGCCGCCGTAGCGGGTAATGGTGTTGCCAAGGATCAGACGTATACAAATAAAACCGATACTGAAAAGAGAGAGGGTGAAGGCCGCGCCCTGCCAGTGGTGAGCCGAAAAATAGAGGGTGATAAAGGTGGCGATGACGCCAAAACCTACCGTACCCAGCGCCAGCCCCAGGCCATACGGCCAGATTCTGCGAACCACCACATGAAACGGCGCTCTCACTCCGGCAGTCACGCTGACATCCAGGCGGGTGCGGGCAAAGAGCAGGCCAATTAGCGCAACCAGCACTACCACTACGGCAAAACCGCTGATGCCAAAATAACTATTGAGCATCACCCCCAGCGGCGCGCCGACGGCCATTGCCACGTAGGTCGCGACGCCATTCCATGAAATCACCCGTGAGGTATGAATCGCGCCAACGGTTTTAATACCCCATAACGTTGCCCCGGTGGCGGTGAAGCTCTCTCCCACGCCGAGGAAAACCCGTCCAATCAACAGGGCGCTGACGGCGAGAAGCGGTATAGTTTGCAACATCACCGCCGCGAGGGTGAAAAGTCCGCTTAGCATGCAGCAGATGATGCCGAGGCTAACGACCTTTTTTGGCCCCCAGATATCGGTATAGCGGCCAGCATGCGGGCGGCTTACTAGCGTTGAAATGTACTGCAGGCTGATAACGACTCCGGCGATTAGCGTACTGTACCCGAGCTGATAGTGGATGTAGCCGGGAAGCACCGCGAGCGGCAGGCCGATGGAGAGATAGCAGATACAGGTGAAGACAACGATGGAAATAATTCGCAGGTTAAGCTGAGTGGTGCTGACAGAAGTAGTCATAACGCTAAGTGTTTAAAACGAAAGGGAGGATAAGCATAGCGCAAGCGCGGCGACTACGGCGAGCGGACGAGCATTTTATGCCAACGCTCGGTTCATTTATTGGCAAACTGACCGATAATATAGCTATACAGGTGATAAATGACGCCCATATTATTTCTTAGAGTGATGCCTGAGTTTGAAAGGGAAATGGATGAGTGGCCAGTCTCAGCACGGAGCACGGCAATCTATTCGCTTCCCGGAGGTCATCTCGATGAAAAAATTACTTATATTGCTCATTGTTTTTGCAGCATCCGCTTGTTCCGGTGGTTCATCATCCTCTTCAGGGATGGCCCCCGGTCAGGGCTTTGATTCGCAGGCCTGCATTAACGACACCATTGACGCTAACAGCGCCTGCGGCCATTCGGTCGCGCCACAGTTTAATTGATGATAAAGACAGCCTGAGAGAGGAACACGCCTCACATCAGGCTGCCGACTATTTTAACGGGCAAAGCGCTTCGAACCGATCACGCAGAAAATGATGCCAAGCGTGACGACAACCATCAACGGGCTCACTGATTCATGAAGGAGTAGTGCCGCCAGTGCCAGGCCGAAAAAGGGCTGCAATAGCTGGAGTTGACCGACCGCCGCAATACCGCCGATTGCCAGTCCCCGATACCAGAAGATAAAGCCGATCATCATGCTGAATAACGAGACATAGGCCAGCGCCGTCCATGCAGACGCACTGATACCACGGAAACTGACGGGAATCGTTAAACCGCAGGCTATCAACATCAGGGGTAGGGACAGAAGCAGCGCCCAACAGATGACCGCCAGCCCGCCAAGCTCTCGGGTGAGGCGCGCCCCTTCGGCATAACCCAATCCGCAGACCACTACCGCCGCCAGCATCAGCAGATCGCCCGCGACGGAGATCCCGACATTACCGGCCAGCGCGAAACTGGCCACCAGCACGCTGCCCAGCAGCGAGAATCCCCAAAAGGCAGGGCGCGGTCTCTCACCGCCGCGGATCACCGCGAAAATCGCCGTCGCTAGCGGCAATAACCCAATAAAAACAATTGAGTGGGCAGACGTCACCCGCTGCAACGCCAGTGCCGTCAGCAGCGGAAAACCGATGACCACGCCGCCGGCAACCAGCGCCAGTGAACGCCATTGTCCCGCCTGCGGGCGCGGCAGGCGTAAAACCCAGATCAGGCCCAGCGCAAGCACCCCGGCAATCGCCCCACGACAGAAAGTCAGGAAAAACGGATCGAATTCCTGCACGGCGATGCGGGTGGCGGGTAGCGAGCCGCTAAAAATAGCGACGCCGATAAAGCCGTTTATCCAGCCGGATAGGGAAGTGGAAGCGCGACGGTTGTGCACGTGTGACCTCTTTGTAGTAATCGTTAAGGTGGTTGACCGGGTCGATAGTAGGTCGCACAATCCATGACAATCAAATAATTGTCATGGATACAATGACGATGAAAAACCGCTATAAATCTCTGGTTGATCGCTATGCGGCAGCAATCCGCAGCGGTGCGCTGGCGGCTGGCAGCCAACTGCCGACCCATCGGCAATTGGTCGTTGAACACGGAATTTCTCTGGCTACCGCGACGCGGGTCTACAGTGAACTGGCGTTAATGGGGCTGGTCAGCGGCGAAACGGGACGCGGCACCTTTGTGCGTGAACTGAGCTTGCCGCCGGGACTGGGTGTCGATCAGCACGCCATTGCCCCGGATATGATCGATCTTAATTTCAACTCTCCGGCGTTGCCGGAACAAACCGTTCTCCTGCGCGAGGCATTAAAAAAACTGTCTGGCGCGGGCGATCTGGAGGCGTTGTTACGCTATCAACCGCACGCCGGACGCATGAGCGAACGGGAAATAGTGGCCCAGCATCTTAACAGACAGGGTATTGCGGCCAGCGCCGGGCAGGTCGCTATCGTTAACGGCGCTCAGCATGGGCTGGCGGTCACGCTCGGCGGCCTGCTGCGTCCCGGCGATGTGGTTGCGGCAGATGCATTGACCTATCCGGGATTTCGCGCCCTCGCCAGGCTCTATCAACTTGAACTGGTTGCTATCCCGCACACAACACAAGGGCCGGATCTCGATATGCTTCGCAGCCTGTGTGAAAAACGGCGGGTAAAAGCGATTTACACCATGCCGACGCTGCATAACCCTCTCGGCTGGGTAATGAATCTGGCGCAGCGTAGTCAACTGGTTGATATTGCCCGCCAGTTCGATTTGTTCATCATTGAGGATGCCGCCTATGCGTGGTTGATTGACAACGCGCCACCGCCGCTGATGTCTCTGGCGCCTGAGCGTACGGTCTATGTGTGCGGCTTTTCAAAAAACATCGCCACCGGTTTACGGGTTGGCATGGTGGTATGCCGAGAAGCGCTAATGCCGGCGATAGAGCGGACGATCCGCGCCACCAGCTGGAATACGCCGGCCTTAACGACGGCGCTGGTCTGCGGCTGGATCCAGGATGGGACGCTGGCCCGGCTCGAAACCATAATGCGCGCAGATGCGCGGCGGCGGCAGGCGATCGCCCGTCAGGCGCTGGCGGGTTTACCAATTATCGGCAATGAAAATGCCTGGTTCCTTTGGCTGCCGTTGGGCGAGGAGATCCGCGCCGATCGCGTCGTGAAACAGCTGCTAACCATGAATATCGCTATTTCCACCGCCGAACCGTACAGCGTCGGTCGTGATGTGCCGCACGCTTTGCGTCTGGCGCTGGCGTCACCGAGTCTCGATAAACTGAGCGCCGCGCTGAAGATAATGCGGCCCGTTATCGAGTACGGCGTTTAACGACCGTGCGCTTCTGACAACCATCCTTCGTCGCTAACCGAAGTATCCTCTGGTTGGTGCTTTTACTCTTTGCTCAGGTGCGGCGGCTTGCTCGTCGCATCGTGCTAATACATAATAAAAAGAGAATTAAAACTAAATCACATTCTCTTTTTGAGATTAAGTTATGCGAGGGGTATGGGGATGAGACAAATCAGGCCGGAGATAAACGCTTTCTTATTAGCGATGGCAGGGGCGACGGTATTAATGATTGGTATGGGTTATGGCCGCTTCGCTTTCACCGGGATCCTGCCGGTGATGTTAAGCGATCAGATCCTGACGCTGCGTCAGGGTAATCTGGCCGCCTCCGCTAATTATGCCGGATACCTGCTGGGGGCATTGTTGCTGGCGAAGGCAAAGCCGGAGCAGGCGAGCAGAATGAATATTGTCTCGGTCATTCTGACGCTAATTTGTCTGGCGTTACTGGCCTGGCTGCGTTCGCCGCTGGCTATCATTACCCTGCGCGGGTTGGCCGGGGTACTCAGCGCGGTAACGCTTATCTCCGCCTCCTTATGGCTATTGCAACATATGAAACATCATAACGGCGCGCCGGTGCTGTTTGCCGGGGTCGGGATGGGGATTTTTCTGTCGGCAGAGTTTATTGCCGCCGGTAAAGCGCTGGCGTTTAGCAGTCAGCAAATCTGGCTACTGTGCGCTATCACGGCGACGGTGCTGTTTTTATGCGCCTTGCGCGGGTTATTAAGCCCGGCGGATTCGCTGCTGGCGTTACACAGCGGACCCGCAACAGCGATGCCGCGCAACGATGGGCGCACGAGCGATGCGGTAAAATTGCTGCTGATTTATGGCCTCGCGGGCTTCGGCTATATCATCACCGCGACCTATTTGCCGCTGTTTTTGCACGGCGCGTTATCGGGTATCGACCCGGTGCACCTGTGGGCGGTATTTGGTCTCGCGGCGGTACCTTCCTGTTTTATCTGGCACCAACTCGTACTGAAAATTGGCTATCAGCGGGCATTTTGTAGCAATCTCGTTATTCAGGCCTTCGGCGTGGCCTTACCGGCGTGGAGCCACTCATTCACCTTTTGTCTGTTGAGCGCGCTGCTGGTTGGGGCGACCTTCCTTGGGACGGTAACCATTGCCTTGTCAGAGGGCAAGCGGCTAAATCAGGCGGTAAAATTTAATATGATCGCCGCGCTCACGGCGACTTACGGCGTCGGGCAGATAATCGGGCCGCTGGTCGCCGATGCGTTATACAGCCTGACGGGATCGTTTAACCCTTCACTATTAACTGCCAGCGGCGTGTTGCTGGGAGCCGCCGGACTGGTTGCCTGCGGCCGGCGCCAGCAATAACTGGCGCAGGGCGTCGAGAATCGGCGACACATACCCGCGGCGCCAGATAAGCTGGGTGGCGGCCTGGGTGACGTATTGCGTCTGGCAGCCTGCGGGTAGCGTGAGCAGGGCCAGAACGCTTTCCGGGAGCAAACAGGCGTAGCGGCCGGTGGCGACGTTGGCCATCATCGCGTGATAGGAGCTGACATCGACGATGTCCACGTGCGTCCCTGTCTGCTGCAGATACTCGATGCCGTGCTGGCGGTAGGAACATCCTGCCGGGAAGGCGGCAAAACGGTAATCGCGTCCATCGACAGGGGCGATCAGGACCAGCTGTTCGATGAAAAGCGGTAGATATTCAAGCGTCTGTGGGCATTGAAGGCTGCCGTCCGGACCGGCCGGCAGTGAAACCAGCGCGCAGTCCAACGTGGAGTTTTCGACCAGTTCAGTCAGCTGACGGGTGGGCATGGTACGCAATGTCAGGTCGGCGTCCGGGCAGCGTTGCTGAAACAAAGGCAATATGGCCGGCAGGCGGCTGGCGGCACAGGCTTCCATCGCACCGAGTTTTAACGTCCCCGCGGGCCGTGCCGGGTGCAGCGCCAGTTTGGCTTCTTCGGCAAGGCTTAAAATTCGCCGCGCGTAGCTGAGGAAGTTTTGCCCGGCGGGAGAAAGCAGCATCTTCTTGTTTCCGCGCACGAAAAGCTCGGCCTCCAGCTCCTCTTCAAGTTGCTGGATCCGAGTGGTGATGTTGGACTGCGCGCGACCAAGTTGTTTCGCCGCCTGAGTGACGCTTTGGGTTTCGGCCACCAGCTTAAAGATCAGTAATGTGGTGTGGTTCATATTTTTCTTCTCAATATGACAATATGGTTGATCTTAACATCTTAAAAAGAGATGGTTAATGCCTCACATCGCAAATTGCACAGGATCGCCAATGAATCAGCATTTACCGCGATTACTTAATATTCGTTATCCGATTATTCAGGCGCCGATGGCTGGGGTGTCGACACCAGCCCTGGCTGCTGCGGTAAGCAACGCCGGGGGACTGGGTTCGCTTGGGCTCGGCGCGTCGACGGTTACGCAGGCGCAAGCGCTTATTGAACAAACCCGACGGCTCACCGATCGTCCCTTTAACGTCAACCTTTTCTGTCATACGCCGTCGCGCCGCGATGCCGTTCAGGAAGCGCAGTGGCTGGCGCGGTTGGCTCCGGCGTTTGCCCGCTATCACGGCACGCCGCCGAAACAGCTTAATGAGATTTATCAGACCTTCCATCAACATCAATCCATGCTCGATATGCTGCTTGAACAGAAGCCGGCGGTGGTGAGTTTTCATTTTGGCGTGCCGTCGTCAGAGGTTGTTCGCCGCTTCCAGCAACAGGGAACGGTAACGATGGCGTCCGCTACCTGCGTCGCGGAAGCGCGATTAATTGCACAGGCAGGTATTGATGTCGTTATTGCGCAAGGGTATGAGGCCGGTGGCCATCGGGGGATTTTTGACCCACACGGCGACGATCGTCAAATGAGCACCTTCACTCTGCTTCAGGCTCTAAAGCAGGCTGTCGATTTACCCATTGTCGCCGCCGGCGGCATTATGCATGGGGCGGCGATAGCCAGCCTGATGCAGCTCGGCGCGTCGGGCGTTCAGCTGGGAACCGCATTTTTATTGTGCCCGGAAGCGGGTATAGATAGTGGATATCGACAGGCGCTCACGCAAAATAGTGACGTTGTCACCTTTTTGACGGCGGCTATTTCGGGTCGGCCAGCACGCTGCGTTAAAAATAGCTGGCACGAAATCGGCGAAGGAGAAATTCCCGCCTATCCGCTCGCTTATGACGCCGGAAAAGCGCTGGCGACGGCGGCAAAAGTGCAGGGCGACCATGGTTTCGGCGCGCACTGGGCGGGACAAGGGGTGGCGATGATCCGCGAAATGCCGGCGGCAGAGCTGGTCAGGGTTCTGGTGGAGGAAGGCGGCCTGCAGTAGCCGCCTGCGAATAAGAGCTTAGCGGCGATGGGCAAGCTGTCGTACCAGCCTGTCGCCGATCATTTGTACGCCCTGAACCATCACCACCAGAATCAGTACCGTACCGACCATGACCTGATCGTTAAAACGCTGATAACCATAGCGAATCGCCAGGTCCCCAAGACCGCCGCCGCCAATGACGCCCGCCATCGATGAAAAGCCAATCAGCATCACGATAGTCAGGGTGATCCCGGCAAGCAGGGTCGGTAGCGCCTCCGGCAGCAGCGATTTAAAGATAACGTGCCACAGATTACCCCCCATCGACAGAATGGCTTCAATGCGTCCGTAATCCACTTCGTCGAGCGCGTTTTCGGTCAGTCGCGCGAAGAACGGAAAAGCGCCGATGGTAATCGGCACGACGGCGGCGGTGCTGCCTAAGGTGGTGCCGATAATCAA
This sequence comes from Klebsiella sp. 141203, assembly GCF_032601985.1. Lineage (NCBI taxonomy): Bacteria > Pseudomonadati > Pseudomonadota > Gammaproteobacteria > Enterobacterales > Enterobacteriaceae > Klebsiella > Klebsiella sp. 141203. The sequence goes on from NZ_JAQIRL010000001.1 coordinate 223,661, forward strand.
ACGCGTGAAGGGGATCAGCGCAATGAGCAGTACAATAAACGGCAGCGATCGGCCAAAATTGATAATCGCCCCCAGCAACGCATTCAGTTTCGGCATCGGCGCCAGGCCGTTGCGACGGGAGACAAACAGTAACACGCCGACCGGCAGGCCGATTAAAATGGTAAACAGCGCCGCCAACCCTACCATATAGAGGGTTTCCAGGCTGCCTTCCCACAATAAGGGCCATAAATCTTCCCAACTCATGCGACTACGCATAAAGGCCTCCCGTGAAAGCCGTGACGGGCAAGGAAATCTTGCTCCGCCTGCGGATTATGCAGTAACGACTGACGTAATCTGGACCACGGCGCCACCAGCAGATCGGCGATTTTCCCGCTCTCGATGACTTCGCCATGCTCCAGCAGCGCCGCGTGATCGCACAGCGTTTTGACGACTTCCAGCTCATGGGTAATAAGCACGATAGTCAGATTGAGCCGCTGATTGATATCGGCCAGTAACGCCAGCACCGAGGCGGTGGTTTCCGGATCGAGGGCGCTGGTTGCTTCATCGCATAGCAGCACATCCGGGCCGGCCGCCAGCGCGCGGGCGATGCCGACGCGCTGCTTTTGACCGCCGGAAAGCTGGGAAGGAAAGGCGGTTGCTTTATCCGCCAGCCCAACCAACTCCAGCAACTCGAGCACGCGTTCGCGGCGCGCACGTTTCTCGACACCGGCGATTTCCAGCGGTACCGCGACGTTGTCAGCCACGTTGCGGGCATGCAGCAGGTTGAAGTGCTGGAAGATCATTCCGGTACGCAGACGGTGCTGACGTAAACCGGCTTTGTCTAACTGAGTGATATCTTGCCCGTTCACCACAATCCGGCCCGTAGAGGGCCGTTCGAGTAAATTGAGACAGCGGATCAGCGTGCTTTTGCCTGCGCCGCTGCGCCCGAGAATGCCATAAATCGCGCCTTTCGGGATCTGCAGCGACACGTCGTTCAGCGCCGGTCGGCCTGTTCCGGCATAGGTTTTACTCAGCCCGACGACCTCAATCATGATTGTGGCGCTACCGGGATAACCGAGCCGTTATAGTTTTTGCGAATAAACTCGGCAACCTGCGGCGAGGTGAGATCTTTGGCCAGCGCTTTAATGCGTGGGTCATTAGCCAACTGCGGCGTCGTCACCAGGATATTGGCGTAAGGGTTGTTATTCGCGCTCTCCAGTCCTAACGCATCTTTCGCCGGTACCAGTCCTGCTTCCAGCGCGTAGTTGCCATTAATAACCGCTAAATCGACATCGTCTAAGGACCGCGGGATCTGAGGCGATTCAATTTCGAGGATTTTCAGATGCTTGGGGTTTTCCACGATATCTTTCGGGGTAGCCAGGGTGGTCGCCGGGTTGGTGAATTTAGCGCCGAGTTTGATTAATCCCTGGCTTTGTAGCAGGAACAAGGCGCGACTGAGATTGGTAGTGTTGTTCGGCACCGCGACGGTCCCGTTTTCCGGGACGGAATTAAAGTCTTTGTGCTTACGGGAATAAATACCCAGCGGTTCGATATGCACCGTAGCGGCGACGGCAAAGGTCTTACCCAGCGCTTTTTCCTGATCTTTCAAATAGGGAACGTGCTGGAAGTAGTTGGCATCAACATCGCCATTCGCCAGCAGCTCGTTGGCGTTAACGCCGCTGGTGAGTTCGACCACTTTGATATCGAGGCTGGGATCGATTTTTTTGATGTAATTGAGGATCTCAGCGTGCGGCACCGGGTCAGCGGCAACGCGCAGCGCGGCAGCCTGCGCGGATGTCCATGCCAGAGAAAGAGATAAAGCGACTCCTGCCAGTTTGAATGCGGCATATTTCATATTGTTATCCTTATTAAATTAAACGATTAGTTGCTCAGTACGTTCGCGAAAAACATCCTGGTAATAACGTTCGGCGACGTCCGGGTGGGAACGCAGCCGCCCTTTGAGGTAATTCCAGCCAACATCCCGCAGCAGCGGATTTTGCGGATCGCTATCCGGGCCGAGCGCTTCCTGCGCCAGATGGGCGGGCAGGCGGTACACCGGCACTACGGCATCGAGCTGTGCGCCAAGAAAGAAGGCGATAGAGAGGCGTTCCTGTTCTGCCGGCGGCGAGACCACGCGATGAACGGTGGCGCGCAGGTAACCGTTAGTCGCCAGCTCAAGTAGCTCGCCGATATTCACCACAAAGCTGCCCGCCAGCGGCGTGGCATCGATCCAATGGTCCGGCGCGACTTCCACCTGCAGTCCTTTTTGCTCGTCCTGTAACAGGAAGCTTAAGAATCCAGAATCTTTATGCGCCCCAACGCCTTGGGCGCTTTTCGTTTCACGCTGGCCGGGGTAGCGAATCAATTTGATATGTTCATTCGGCTTATCGCCATACAGCGCGTCAAAGGCGTCGGCAGGCAACTGTAGCGCTTCGGCAAACGCGCGCAGCAAGGTCATTCCGACGCCGGTCATCGCCTGCTGCCAGCCCAGTAGAGTGGGTTTTAGCGACGGTAGCGCGCCGGGCCATAAATTCGGTCCCTGCAGGCGCTGCCAACGTGGCGCGTTTTCGGCGAGGGTTAAAGCCGGGCGTTCAGCGCCGATATCAAACTGTTCGCGCCAGTCCGGCTGGCCGCGAGTGAGCTCGGAAGCCGCGCGGTTATAGCCGCGAAAGTGCGGGGAGTGAATCATCGCCACCTGCTGCTTTTCGCTATCATCAAGGGCAAAAAAGCGTCGTGCCTGGCGTTGAACTTCAGTTTGCAATCCGGCGTCCACGCCGTGATTAATAAGATAAAAGAAACCAATATCGCGAGCGGCCTGGCGGAGGTCGGCAAGAAAACCGGCCTTTTCAGCAGGATTGGTATAGCGGGCCAGATCGAGAATCGGCAAAGTTGTGGCGTTCATTGTTTTCTCCGAAAACGGGGTACGGGTCATTGGCTTTAAAGTGATTCTGGGTTCGGCAACAACAACGGCGCATGATGATTTCCTCTGTCGGGTAGATGCGCTCAGCTTGCCTTAGCGCAATTTTTTCGACCAATAACGTTCTTTTCTAATTTATGACCGCGGTGGGTTCAGTGCTTTTGCGAAAAACAGATAAGGAGTGGGGAAACCGCGTGGATGTGATGTAAAAAAGTGGCGGGATGTTGCATGATGCCGCCGCGGTCCGTATGGTGAGCGAAATTTTTCATGCAGGAAAAACAATGCACACGTCAAAAGATCCGCTTCACGGCGTGACGCTCGAAGCGTTACTCACTGACCTTGTGGCCAGATATGGCTGGGATGAACTGGCCAGACACATCAAAATCAACTGTTTTAAAAGCGATCCGAGCATTAAGTCGAGCCTGAAATTTCTGCGCCGCACGCCGTGGGCGCGTAAAGAAGTGGAAAACTTTTATCTCGATTCGCTGGAAGGGCTTATCGACAAATCTACCGCCTCTGCCGACGCTGGCCCGTGGGCCAACTGGCAGAAGAAATAACGCTTATCAGGTTACCGCTTGTTCATTGACCCCATTGCGTAGCGCTCCCGGCGCTTTGCCGGTAATGCGTTTAAAGGCGCGGCTAAAGGCGGCGAGCGAGTTGTAGCCGAGGCGGAAGGCGACTTTTTCCAGCGCTTCGCCTTCATGGCTGATGTATTGTACCGCCAGGCGCATGCGTAATTCCGTCAGGTAGCGGGCCGGCGTGGTACCGGTGGCGGTGAGAAAACGTTCGGCGAATACCGAACGCGACAGGCCGGATTCGCGGGCTAAGTCTTCTACCTTCCAGTTGACGCCGGGCTGCTGATGCATAGCGTATATCGCGCGCGATAGCTTCGGGTCGCGCAGTACCTGTACCCAGCCGGTGGCGTTACCGCAGCCGCATTCCACCCAGGCGCGGACGATCAGCGCCGCGACGACGTCGGCGAGACGTGCCAGAATGCCGGCATAGCCCACCTGACGCGTCAGGGATTCACGCTCCATTGCCGCCAGCAGCGGCTGGATTTCCGGGCGGGCGTTTAACAGGCTACTGACCAGCATCACCTCCGGCATGGCCCGAACCAGGGGCTGCATTCCGCCTAATTCAAAATCCATACAGGCGCTGAAGATCACCGCATTTTCTTCGGTATTAACGCAGCCCGCGTTTTTGACGCAGGAAACCGTCCCGCAGACCGGTTTGCTGTCGAGTTCCATCACGTTAACCCGCGCGGCTTTGCTATCTGAGAGCAGAGCATGCGCGTCGCTATTGGGAATAAACACCGCATCACCGCTCTCGAGCGAGAACTGTTTGCCGTTGCTCATTTGTAGCAGCAGCGGGCCGCGGCTGACGAAATGAAACTGCGCTTTGCCAGGAACCGAATTAAACTCCACGCCAAAAGGACGAGAGGTTTCAATCCGTCGGTATTTCACTCCCGACAGCCGCATGCCCTGTAACAGCTCGCTGGTCAGATCTAACGTTTGCAGGCTCATCTTTTTTTCCGGACGAATAATCAATAATTGCAGAGTATGTATCATATATCGTCTTAACGGAAGCCACTAAGCTTGGCGAATGTTAATGATTCTGGAGAGATGTATATGAGTTCTTGCATTGTCGCTGAAGAGAGCGCAGTTAACGCCCGTCCGGCGTGGCGCGCCGTGTATGCGCTGGCGCTGGGGGTCTTCGGCCTGATCGTCGCTGAATTTCTACCAGCCAGTTTACTGACGCCAATGGCCAGCAGCCTTGGCGTGAGTGAGGGGATGGCCGGACAGGCGGTGACCGCCACGGCGTTAATCGCTCTGGTGACGGGGTTGTTGATTACCTCTGCAACCCGCAATATCGACCGGCGTTGGGTGCTGATGTTCTTTTCCGTATTGCAAATCATCTCCAGTCTGATTGTGGCCTTTGCCGGTTCACTGGAGTTCCTGCTGCTGGGACGCCTGCTGCTTGGCATCGCTATCGGCGGCTTCTGGGCGATGTCGACGGCGACGGCGATGCGGCTGGTACCGGCGGCGATGGTGCCGAAAGCGCTGGCGATTATCTTCTCGGCGGTGTCGATTGCCACCGTAGTGGCGGCGCCGCTGGGTAGCTACCTGGGCGCGCTCATTGGCTGGCGTAACGTCTTTATCATCTGCGCCGTACCGAGCCTGGTCGCGCTACTGTGGCAGCTATGGGTACTGCCGTCGATGCGTCCGGAGAGCGCAGGCAGTTTCAGTACGTTGTTTAAAGTGCTGCGCCGGCCAGGGATGGTTGGCGGCCTGCTGGCTTCGATTTTGATTTTTGGCGGCCACTTCGCTTTCTTTACCTATCTGCGGCCATTTCTCGAAACCGTGGCGCTGGCAAGCGTAGAAGGGGTATCGTTGATATTGCTGGGGTTCGGCGTGGCCAACTTTATTGGCACCTCGCTTGCCGGGCATCTGCTGGCGCGCAGTTTGCGGATGACGCTGGCGCTGGTTCCACTGGCGATGAGCGTGCTGGCGCTGATGATGGTGCTGTATGGTCATATTGCGCTACTGGATGGTCTGTTGGTCGCTCTGTGGGGATTTGCATTCGGTCTGGTGCCGGTGGCCTGGTCAACCTGGCTTGCCACCACGGTACCGGATGAAGCGGAAAGCGCAGGGGGATTATTAGTCGCTGCGATCCAGTTGGCCATTAGCGCCGGGGCTGCCGGCGGTGGCGCAATATTTGATATCAGCGGCGCTAGCGGCGTATTTACCGGCAGCGGGCTGTTATTATTAAGCGCCATGCTGATTGTCTTTATTGGCGTCAGGGTGACGCCGCCGGTCAGTAACAATTAATTATTAAACGCGCCGACTGGCGCGTTTATTTTTCTTCAGGCGCAGCGAGTACTCATTTTATTTTTATAAAACGAGCGGGTAATTGATGAGTTGAAAACTATTTATGCTTTCCCGCATGAATGCGGTTGCTGGCCTCAGCGTTTTGTCAGGTGGCTTCCATCACAGATTGGGCGCTATGTTATTAATTATTCTGTTAAATAGCGTCTGTCAGTTGGTCAACGATAACTTTACCGCTGTTATCAAACTGGGTAATGCGAAAATTGACATTCCACGAGCGACGAGTATTAAATTTATCAAACAGGGAGACGCGGCCTTTTTTCTTACCCTCTTTATTGAGGATCACCCACTCAGTCACTTCGGTATACTGCTGGCTAGGTTGATGACCGCTTTGTTGTTCAACTAATTGGTCTTCAGAATCCAGTTTTAAATAATCGCGTAACATTTTGCACCTCTTTGTTAATGTTTTTTTAACGTTACTCCTTTTTTTGATTCTTTCAATCTGAATTTTTAATCGACAGTGGTAACTATTAGGTAGCAATCTAGCTGTTATATTTTCGGTAATACTCTGCTGAATCCCAGGCTCTTGTAACCATTCAGCACCACACCGACCTACGGAAGCTAAGCGATGGATGCCTCATCCAGCGGAAAGAGGTCCGTTGGATGTGGCATTGATTACCCGGTTTTTGGGATTGAGGTTATTCATCGTGCTGATGAATATTACAGCACCGCTACGTACTTAATACCGTTATTGTTCTGTTTTAGCCTTTCCAGCGCTTGTGGGATCTCATCGAAACTGACGCTTTCTATCGGCGGCATCATCAGTTCGCCGCGGCCAATTTGCTGCAGCATGCTTTCCCCGGCCTGACGTAATCGACTCCACTGTCTCTGGGTACCGTAAGGATGGATTGCCGCCAGTGCGACTTCATGCAATGAGATACTGGTAGTAAATGCCGGTAGCGGCGCGTGCTCGAGCCGGTCCTGTATACAGACCAGATGGCCGTAGTAGCCGAGCAACCCAGCAAGCGAAAGAGCATTTTGCTGATTTACGGTATCGAAAGCGGCATACAGCGATTTACCCGCCAGCGCGCGTTTTAGCTCCTGAGGCCAGGAGGTATGGTGATAATCAAAGGCCTGAATCACCCCGCGAGCCAGCAGTTTCGCGTGATGCGTGGCGCTGGCAGTAACGTAGACGTTAGCGCCGCTCTCAATCAGTAATTGACTTAGCAGACTGCCGGCAGCGCCGCCCGCGCCGCTGACCAGTACATTCTCGCCAGCCGGATGGGGGATTTTCTGCGCTGCCTGCCACGCCGTCAGACCAGGGCACGGCAGCGCCGCAGCGGTGAGGTCGCTGATGTGGTCGGGAACCGCAATCACCGCCTGGGCGCTGACTAACGTATGGCGGGCAAAGCTACCGTCAAAACGCAGGTCGGTGTGATACATCACACGCGTGCCGGGGCGAAGGTGGTGGGCGTTGTGGCCAACGGCGGTAATCACCCCCATGCCGTCGACGCCGGGGATCTGATCCTCCTGCCAGGCGTCGGAGAGACCAGCCATCAGCTTCCAGTCGACCGGATTAAGGCCAATAGCGCGGTTCTCGATCAGCACCTGATCGTCTGCGGGCGTGACTAACGTTTTCTCATGGCGTTCAAGCAGAAGCGGGGATGCGTGCTTTTTCCACAGCCAGGCGTCGGTTTTTATCATTGTTTCTTCCTCTGGTGTTGGTGAGCGGTCCATTAAAACAAAATCAGAACTAAAGATAATTCCATAAATAGCAATTATCTATTGCGATTAGTGCTGTTTATTGCAATAGCATTCCATGAAACACTTTGCTCATATTTTCAACGTGATACCGCCCGGCGGTTGACGGAGTGACTCATGAGCATCGAAAAATTAACCCAGCAGCCGCTAACGATTGGCGTGGAACTGCCGCTGGACAATGACTGGTCGACAAGCGGACAGCTAAAACGGCAGCGCGACGGGCGACCGTTTGGCGTGCCGGATATGAGCGAGCACGCGCAGCGCATTAAACTGGCGGATACGCTCGGGTTTCGCGCCGCCTGGATCCGCGATGTTCCGCTGTATGATCCGCAGTTTGGCGATGCGGCTAACGTCTTTGAAGCCTTTACCTACCTCGGCTATTTATCGAGCCTGACGCAAAATATTTTGCTGGGCACGGCGGCGGTTGTGCTGCCGCTACGTCAGCCATGGCTGGTACGTAAAGCCGCCGCCACGGTGCAGGCGCTCAGCGGCGACCGGCTGCTATTGGGCATCGCCAGCGGCGACAGGCCGGTCGAATACCCGCTATTTGGCGAGGACTACGCCAGCCGCGGTGAGCGTTTCCGTCACGGCGTGAGCGTGCTGAAGGGCGAGACCGATCGTCAGCTGGCGCCGGGCCTGGAGTTGCTGCCAGCCAAACCGACCCCGCCGCTGCTGGTTGCTGGTTTGGCGCAACAAACGGCGCAATGGGTAGGTAGTAATATGGATGGCTGGCTTGCCTATCCTGGCCAGCCTGACGAGCACGTTAGCCGCGTCAGGCTGTGGCGCCGGGTAGCGGGCGAGAAACCCTATATCAGCTTTATCCATCTGGATCTGCAAGATGACGCCAATGCGCCGATTCAACGCCATCGTTTCGGCATCAGCAGCGGCCGCCATGGTCTCATTCAGGAATTAAATGCGATGCGCGATGCCGGCGTGAACCATATCGGCCTGCATTTTCGTCGCAACCAGCGCCCGCTGGCCGAGACGATGCAGGAGATTGGCGAACTGGTGCTGCCGGCATTCCATTATTAAAGTACGCCGTCACCGCCGTCTGAACACCAGACCTGACCGGAGGCATACGAGCAGGCATCAGAGGCGAGAGTCACATACAGCGGGGCGATCTCAACGGGTTGCCCTGGCCGCCCAAGTGGCGTATCGCCGCCAAAGTTTTGCACTTTTTCCGCCGGCTGTCCGCCGCTTGACTGCAGCACCGTCCAGTACGGGCCGGGAGCGACCGCATTGACCCGGATCCCACGCGGCCCTAACTGCTTGGCCAGCGATTTGGTGAATGCCACCAGGCAGGCCTTGGTCTGGGCATAATCCAGCAAAATAGGGCTCGGTTTAAAAGCCTGTACTGAAGATGTGTTGATAATCACGCTTTGGGCTTTGAGGTGCGGCAGCGCGGCTTTGGTTATCCAGAACGGCGCATAGACGTTGGTTTTGAAGGTAGCATCGAAATCGGCGGTGGTGAGTTGCTCAATTTTTTCACAGTATTGCTGACGTCCTGCATTATTCACAACAATATCCAAACCGCCAAGACCGCTTACCGCTTTTTCCACCAGCGTTTCACAGAAGGATTCCACGCGAATATCGCCCGGTATCGCCACCGCTGTACGGCCTTCCGCTTTAATAAGCGCGATGACGGCGTCCGCATCGCTCTGTTCTTCCGGAAGATAGTTAATGGCAACATCCGCGCCTTCGCGGGCAAAGGCGATGGCCACGGCGCGACCAATACCGGAGTCTCCGCCGGTAATCAGCGCTTTCTTACCCTGTAGCCGTCCTGACCCGCTGTAGCTGACTTCACCATGATCCGGTGTGGGTTCCATTTCGGCGGCCAGGCCGGGAGGCGTTTGCGGTTGATCGGGGAAAGGGGGTTGTGGCCAATGGTTGGTACGCAGTTTGTCATTATCCATAGCAATCTCCTTCACAGAAAAGAGTAATGATAGAAGGTATGCGGTTGTTGCGATAAATGTAAATCTTTGCCCAATGGGTATATTCCAGATTTTCTTTAGCCAACATACTGATATAAGGCGATTTATATGTGATTATTCATTTTATTATTTTTCGGATTATTCAATGAAATATTTAAAAATAGAATATTTAATCTTATTTACAGTTCTTTTTGCTCATTCGTTAGGCACTAAAAATTCTGGCTTTGCCGTCACGTTTATTTCATCTGATTAATATGATCTTAGCGAGATATTGGTTATTTTTGTCGTTCCGTTATTTATTTTTGTATTAATTATGTAACGACTGTTAATATATTTTATTTGAGTTGCATATTTCACTTATTGCTCCAGACTTAACTCTCGACGGCGATGATTTAGATCGTTAAATCATCTTTTACTAACCAAGCTAAAAGGTAAACGTTATGGCAGAACACAGAGGTGGTTCAGGTAATTTTGCAGAAGACCGGGAAAAAGCATCTGAAGCCGGACGTAAAGGCGGACAGCACAGCGGCGGGAATTTTAAAAATGACCCGGAACGTGCATCCGAAGCCGGTAAAAAAGGCGGTAAAAACAGCCATGGCGGCGGCCGTAAATCCGGTGATAGCTAGCTTGTGAATATAAGTAATTTGATCTGGTAGCTGCTGTTAAAAATACCCTGCGGGTCATCCGGCCCGCAGTTTTTTAAAAGGTGTGACTTATGAAAATACAAACCATTGAAGATATTTTTATCCATTTATTATCGGATACCTACAGCGCGGAAAAACAGTTAACCCGCGCGCTGGCTAAGCTATCCCGCGCCAGCGCATGTGAAGAGCTACAAACGGCATTCAGCGCTCACCTCGAGGAAACGCAGGGTCATATAGAACGTATCGATAAACTTCTGCAACAGAATGATCAAATTCGCCTGAAACGGATGAAGTGTGTGGCGATGGAAGGGCTTATCGAAGAGGCCAACGAAGTGATCGAAGCGACGGAAAAGAACGAGATCCGCGATGCTGCGCTGATAGCCGCCGCGCAGAAAGTTGAACACTATGAAATTGCGGCCTACGGTACGCTGTGTACGCTGGCAGAGCAGCTCGGCTATAAAGCCGCGGTGAAACTGCTGGCGGAAACGCTGGAAGAAGAAAAAGACGCTGATATGAAATTAACGGACATCGCCGTTGGACACGTCAATCAGGATGCCCAACAGTCCGCTTAATCCTATCTAAGGCATCAGGCAAAAAAATGAGTCTTAGTCCGGTTGTAATAAAAAGGTGTCATCTCGTCGCGGCGATAATGTGGTTTGTACTGGCTATACCGTCGGTAATATGGTGGAAAGACAGTGTCCTGTGGGTCATCATTATTAGTATTTATGCAAATATTGTCGGCCACTTATCCGGGTATAGCGCAGCGCGAGCCGACCAGGCCGCAGAAGAAAATGAAGATAAGGCTGAAGAGTAATTATCTTGTTATAAAGAGGTTGTTATGACTGATATTGAAAATTATCACGATTGGTTGCGTGACGCGCACGCTATGGAAAAGCAGGCCGAATCGATGCTTGAATCGATGGTCAAACGCATCGACAGCTACCCGGAATTATGCACCCGCCTTGAGCAGCATCTTTTTGAAACCCGTCGGCAAATTACCGTGCTGGATGATATTATTGCGCGCAATAATATTTCCCGCTCGGTTCTTAAAGACTCAATGAGTAAAATCGCCGCAATGGGACAATCTATTGGAGGAATGTTTCCACAAGATGAAGTGGTGAAAGGGGTGATCAGCGGTTACGTTTTCGAGCAGTTTGAGGTCGCCTGTTATACCTCCTTATTAACCGCCGCGCAAAAGGTCAACGATCATGATTCGATTGCGGATTTAGAAAGTATTCTGGCGGAAGAGAGAGGCATGGCCGAATGGTTGCTGCAACATATTCCGGATATTACCGAGCAATATATTATTCGCTCCGAAACGCCGGGTTTTGATGCCAAGCGTTAGCGGTAAAAGGTCTGTAAATGATTCGTCTCCTTGCTATCTTGTCGCGTATTAACGATAGCGCGCCGCCGCTAACGGCAGCAGGGCGGCAAATTACGTTAGAGATAAATTTTGACGCGCACTGTCAGTGCCCGTCGTTAACCCCGAGGCAGCAAATTCTGGTAGATAAACTGGCCAGACGCTCGAAGCCCGCGCAGAGAAAATAAGAGCTTATACCTCGGGTATGCTTCGGGCGCTCGTGATGTTCTGCTGATACGAGGGGGAATAATGCCTCGCCAACCGTGGTTTCAAAACGCTGTAATTTATCAGGTTGATACCTCGCTGTTTTATGATGCCAATGGTGATGGCTGTGGCGATCTGGCCGGGATAAGGCAAAAACTCTATTACTTACGTAGCTTTGGGGTGACGGTATTGTGGTTAACCCCCTTTTATCTGACGCCATTTCTTGATGACGGTTACGACGTGCAGGATCATCTGCAGCCCGATCCGCGTTTTGGGCAAATCAGTGACGTTATTCAACTGATTGATGAGGCGCGGGAACTGGGGATACGCGTTATCATTGAGTTGGTTATCCAGCATACCTCTTACCGCCATAGTCGCCTCAATTGATCTGAACATGGCATTTCGCCATGGTGTATTGGTCATGAGTACTTGAGTATTATTGATTCATTGCTGGTTGATGGTCGGAAATATCCGAGAGTACTTATTATGGCTAACAAACGACATTATTTATTATGGCAATGGCCAAATTTCATGACAACGCTACAATTTATCATTCAATGCCGCAAAGTTGGAGGTGGTATGTATATTAATTATGTTACTGAAAAAGAAGAGGACGACCCGACACGGGCACCTGAGTCAGGCGATAAACAACCGGAACGCGATAAGTAACGTCTCTACGCTTCGGTCGGAATGATTGAAATCTGGCCGTTACGTTCGAGGATCGCAAATTTAATCTTCTCAAGTTGATATATACCATGGTGCTGTCGCGCGGCGAGCAATATGTCATCCACAGAGATATTGACCATTTTCATTTTATCGTCAGCGACAACACCATTTTCTACGACGATCGTCGGCGAACCATCAAGGTAATTCTCAGCCTGTGAAAAGCGCTTCTTTATATAGCCAAAAAAAATATCCACGCTGACCAGCGTGACGATAGTCAGCATTGAACCGGTAACAGAATAGTCGGTACTGAGCATGGCCTGCTGGGTGGCCTCACTGATAATCAACAGTAAAATCAGATCAAAACTGGTGAGTTGCATAAGCGTTCTTCTACCAGCAACTTTAAAAATAATCAATAAGATAAGATAGATTGCGACGGCTCTGAGCACCATTTCCATCGTTGTGACTCCTAAGGGAAGACAAATTGGCTAAAGGTGACGGCAGGTTGCTGATTCGCCTGCAGTGTCGTGGAAAGGTTGCCAAATGTTTTTGGCGTGATAGATAACCACAGCGAATGCGGCGCGCCACTGCTATTTTCATTGTAAACCAGTATCAGATGACCGTTAGCGCTGTACATTTTATCGGGCTGCGGTCGAATATCACCAATTTGGTAATGGCTTAATAACGTGGGTGAAAAATCCACTGAGGTATGAGCGAGGCCACTGTTTTTTACCTGAACATTGACTTCGGTTTCGCTCATTAGCCTGGCAAAACGGTCATAGTCTACCGTTAATGATGAAGCTGAATTCTCATGATGGGCGGAGCTCAGGAAGCCAGATGAAAATAAACCGCATAATGCAGCAATGATAATAATGGCGAGAAAAACCACCCCATAGCGCCGGAAGTTATACTCGAAGCGTAACGCCTGTAGATTCTCGTTTATCTCTGGCGGATCCTGTTGATTATTGTCCATCTTTCGGCTCCAGCATGATGTTTATATTTAACGCTACGATAGCGACGTTGTTATTTTAGCTGATATCAGAATTATTGACGTTGTTAAAATCGCTATCCACGGCCAGACTTTAATAACAGTCATGCTGACATGAAAGGTGAAATAATGAGGAAAAAGCTAATCGCAACACTCTGTTTGTTACTCACCGCTGGCGTCTGGGCTGAAGAAAAGGGCGGTTTTAAAAACGATGCCGCACCGCCGCCGCCGCACCAGCTGGATGACGGCTATCGCGGTATGGAGGATGGCCGGATCATGACCATTGAGCAGGCGAAAACCATGCACGACGGCGCGACTATCTCCCTGCGCGGCAATGTGATTAAGCATGAAGGCGACGACCGCTATCTGTTCCGTGATAAGACCGGAACCATTGCGGCCATAATTCCGGCAGCCGTTTTCGATGGCCAGGAAATCAAGCCGGACAAACTGGTGAGTATTAACGGAAGCCTGGATAGCAAAATGACGCCGCCGCTGGTGCGGGTTGATAAGCTGCGTAAACAAGCGCCCAATTAACCGGAGAACCCGAGTATGAGCAGAGCGCATCACCATGAACTCGACAAACGCGGTAAACACCCGGCGCGCGAAGAGCCGGGTAAACACGGCGAGATCCCGCGTAAACGGGATGATAGCGACGATCACCGAAGCGATCCCTATCATCCGACGGAAAACGCCAAAGCGGTATGTTTCTGCTGAGGGTAATAAAACCCCACGTGGCGTGCGGGGTTAGCGTTTACTCACGTAACGCGTTTCGCCAGTCAGCGATCAGGTCCTGCGGATCTTCAATACCTACCGAGAGTCGGATCAACTGCGGCGTAATGCCATTCGCCAGCCGCTGTTCCAGCGGAATGGAGGCGTGCGTCATGCTAAAAGGCTGGCTCACCAGGCTTTCCACGCCCCCCAGGCTTTCCGCCAGGGTAAATAACCGTAGCTTCTTGATGATGCGCCCGGCGTAGTCATTATCTCCCTTGACCACAATGGAAATCATTCCGCCTGGCAGAGCCATCTGTCGGCGGGCCAGAGTGTGATGAGGATGGCTGGCGAGCCAGGGGAACCAGACTTTCTCGACCTGCGGCTGTTGCTCCAGCCATTCCGCCAGCAGCAGAGCGTTGCTGCTATGACGTTCTACCCGCAAAGCCAGAGTGCGAATGCCGCGCAGGGTCAGGAAGCTGCTGAATGGGTCAAGTACGCCGCCGACGGCGTTTTGCAGATAGCCCAGCTTCTCCGCCAGCGCGGGGTTGTCGCCAACCACCGCCAACCCGGCGACGACATCCGAATGACCGTTGAGATATTTGGTCGCTGAATGCACCACGATATCAAAGCCCAGTTCGATAGGGCGATGGATGATCGGTGAGGCAAAGGTATTATCGGTGACGCTGATAATGTTATGTCGACGGGCAATCGCGGCAATGGCCGCAAGATCCGCCAGCTTGAGTAACGGATTGGTCGGCGTTTCCACCCAAATCATCCGCGTATCAGGGCGGATCGCGGCTTCGATGCCTGCCAGATCGTCAGGTTTGACCCAGGTCACCTGCAGACCGGCGCTACGGCGGCGAACATTTTCAATCAGCCGGTATGTGCCGCCATAAACATCATCTACCGCTACCAGGTGGCTGTCCTTATCCAGCAGTTCCAGTACCGTGGAAATGGCCGCGAGGCCTGAAGCGAAAGCAAACCCCCGGCTACCGCTTTCCAGCTCCGCGATGGCCGTTTCCAGCGCGTGGCGAGTTGGATTACCACTACGTGAATATTCATAGCCGGTATGCTGGCCCGGCGCGGGCTGGGCAAAGGTGGAGGTGGCGTAAATTGGTGGCATCACCGCGCCATGCTGGTCGTTAAAAATGCCGCTATGGACGCTGAGCGTCTGTAAGTTTTTCATGTTCGTTCCTTATTGTTCCAGTCGGTTACGCCAGGTGGTCAGGACGTCGCTACGGGTGATCAGGCCGATAAACCGATCGTTATCGGTGACAACCACGACATGTCCACGGTCGAAGATATCTTTAAGCGCGCTTTCCGGGGCGTGCTTATCCAGGGTTTCGACATGGCGGGTCATCGCCTCTCTGACCGGCAGCGCGAAACGCTGGCTGTCGCCCTGGACGTGGCTTATCAGATCCCATTCATCGACGATGCCAACCACGTGGCCGTTTTCAAGCACCGGCAATTGTGAGAAATCGTACAGGCGCATACGCGCAAGGACGGCAGCCAGCGTATCGTCGGGCGCGGCGGTGACGGTTGCGCCTTCGTCATGACGCAGGGCGATAAAATCGCTAAGATCGCCGCGCGTCGGGCGGCTTAGCAGACCTTGCTGGCGCATCCAGTCGTCGTTGAACATTTTCGACAGGTATTTGTTGCCGCTATCGCAGGCAAAGGTCACCACCCGTTTAGCGGTGGACTGCGCCTGGCAGTAGCGCAGGGCTGCTGTCAGCAGGGTGCCCGTTGACGATCCGGCGAGGATGCCTTCCACTTGCAGCAGCTGCCGGGCGGTGGCGAACGCTTCACGATCGGTCACACGCCACGCTTTGCGTACTTTCTCCAGATGGGCGAGCGGGGGAATAAAATCTTCGCCGATCCCCTCCACCAGCCAGGAGCCGGTTTCACCGTATTGCCCGGTCTCTACCTGGTCCGCCAGAATTGAACCGGCTGGATCGGCAAGAATAAATTCGGTTTTCGGCGAATGTTGCGCAAACCACGCCTGCAAACCGCCCAGGGTACCGCCTGAGCCGACACCGACCACCACGGCGTCAATATCGCCATCAAGCTGCTCAAACAGCTCCGGCGCGGTAGTGGTGGCATGAGCTAACGGGTTGGCTTCATTGTTGAACTGGTCAATATAAAACGCGCCCGGCGTTTCCTCCGCCAGACGGCGGGCGTAGTCCTGATAATAGGCTGGATGACCTTTGTTGACGTCCGAGCGGGTTAACTGCACGGTGGCGCCGAGCGCACGCAGATGGAAAATTTTCTCGCGGCTCATTTTGTCCGGCACCACCAGGATCAGTTTGTAGCCTTTCTGCGCGGCAATCAGCGCCAGCCCCAGCCCGGTATTACCGGCGGTGGCTTCAATGATGGTGCCGCCGGGGCGCAGTTTTCCCTGGCGCTCGGCTTCATTAATCATCGACAACGCCACGCGATCCTTTATCGAACCGCCGGGATTTTGGTTTTCCAGTTTCAGGAACAGGCTGCACGGGCCGGTATCCAGTTTATGCAGTTGTAACAGCGGGGTATGACCAATCAGGTCGCTTACAGAGTGAAAGAGTGACATAACCATTTACCCATTCGTATCGAGATAGCTGAATGGTAGAACTGTAAAAACGGCATTTTAAAGAACATAAATCTGCTGTTTAGCGCAAAATGGAATATAAGATGCTTTTTAGCCATCCAGAAGGAAAGCAGGTTATCCGCCCGGGCGTATTGATTGCTGGAATAGTGGTTTTTTGTCTTGTTTTTAAGCAAATTAGCCGCCGTCGTTGGCTGGTCTATGCATTTTTCGGCAAAGCATTACTGAAAATTATCGATAGCTTGACTCTCCAGGCATAGCGATTATAAATAAATTGACTGTGCCGATACGGCAAGGCTATGACCGTCACTGGATTACCACCTGGACCGATAAGGGAATACTGATGAAACTGTGGAATAAAACGCTGATTACCTCTGCATTGTGCCTGGCGTTGTTTGGCTGCGATGACTCATCGAAAGTCGACAATAAACTGGATCAGGCCAAAGATAACGCGGAACAAATTAAAGATGCGGCCGCCGATAAAGCGCGGGCCATTAAGCAAGAAGCGGATAAGCAGATCGACGACATCAAAACGCAGGCCAATAATGAAGCGGATAGCCTGAAAAACCAGGCCAGCAGTATTAAATCTGAAGCCGACAAGAAGGCCGACGCGATTGCCCAGGATGCGAAAAATAAAGCGGATGCGGTAAAACAGGATGCGCAGCAAAAAAGCGATGCGATCATGAAAGAGGCGGGAAA
This sequence comes from Klebsiella sp. 141203, assembly GCF_032601985.1. Lineage (NCBI taxonomy): Bacteria > Pseudomonadati > Pseudomonadota > Gammaproteobacteria > Enterobacterales > Enterobacteriaceae > Klebsiella > Klebsiella sp. 141203. The sequence continues at coordinate 240,924 of NZ_JAQIRL010000001.1, forward strand.
AATTAAAGATAACGCTATCGTTGAAGCCAACCAGCTTTCCGCCGATGCCGCCAATAAAACCAAAGAAATAAAAGAGAGTATCGCGCCGGAGCAAGCGCCAGCGCAGCAGGCGCCGGCCGGCCAACAGTAAATATTAGAGTGCTTACCGCGGCGGTATTATCGCCGCCGCGGTGCGTTTCTCAGGAAATAAACAGACTCAGTAATAACACCATCAACAGACCCACCACCGAGTTGATTAGCTCCAGTAAGCCCCAGGTCTTAAAGGTATCGCGCATCGAGATGCCAAACGTTTCCTTAAAGAGTAAAAAGCCGCCGTCATACATCAAAGTAATGGTATTGCTACCACAGGCCACCGCCAGGCACATCAGCGCTGGATTAAGATGAAATGCGGTAACCATTGGCGAAACAATCCCTGCTGAAGTAATTGCCGCCACGGCGCCCTGGCCGGTAAGAATACGAATAATAGCGGTAATCAGCCAGGCGATAATAAACGGCGACAGCGGGACATGGCTCATCATCGTGACGATATGGTCGCCGACGCCAGAATCGATAATAACCTGTTTAAGAATGCCGCCGGCGCTGATGACGAACAGGACGTTGGCAATTCTGGCGACCGAATCCGTCACGCAGTGGTTAACCTGAACGGCGTTCATGCCGCGGCGGCAGCCAAGCAGCCAGATTGCGGCGCCGGTCGCCAGCAGCATGCTAATTTCCGCGCTACCGAGGAACTGGAAGAATTTTGCCGCAGAAGAGGCCGCGCCAAACAGCGACTGAATCAGCGAAGACGCAATCATTAATATCGCGGGGATCAGCGGAATGGCAATGCTGACCGCAAACGACGGCAGCGCCTCGGCAGGTTTCTCCTCCTGCGGTTTAATCATGGCATTCAGCTTCATCTCGCGGATACCTGGAAGCCAGGCGGGTAACAGGATCCCCGCACAGAACAGCGCCGGGACTATCACGATAATGCCGTACAGATAAACCTGAACAATATCCGCCTGGAAGGCACTGACTAATGCAACCGGCCCCGGCTGTGGCGGAAATAAACTATGGCCCATGGTGGCGCCGACGACCGTCGGAATAACCAGTTTCATCCACGGGATATTGGCTTTGCTGGCGATGTTGAGAACCAGCGGCATGGCAATCAAAAACGCCACTTCATAAAACATGGCAATACCGAAGATGACGCCGATAAACATCAAGCCGACCGCCAGATAACGGGTACCGCAACGTCTGATTACCGTATCGGCAATCTGCTGGCTGGCGCCGGATTCGGTCATAAATTTGCCGATGATAGCGCCGAATATAATGATCAGCGCCAGGTGTCCCATTATTCCGCCCAGTCCTTGCTGAACCATCGAGACGATTTTATCGAGGGGCACACCTTCCATAATGGCGACAAACAGGCCGGCAATTAATAAGGCGAAAATATTGTGTACTTTGTATTTCAGATTCATGATGACCAGTAGCGCAATACCGACCACCACCCATAGCAGTGCCAGGGCTGGAGACATGGCATCCTCCCAACAGAGATTTTATTATTTTCAGTGCCGGAGAGCTCCGGCACCAGGGTGACGAGCGGATCAGGCGTGCTGGTTTTCCAGCGCTTCCCATAATCCCAGTAGGTAAGTGGCGCCGAGCGCGCGATCGTATAAACCGTATCCCGGACGGCCGGTTTCTCCCCAGATAAAACGGCCATGATCGGGACGAATATAGCCGTCGAAGCCGTTGTCGTGCAGCGCCTGCATCACCCGGTACATATCGAGCGAGCCGTAGCGGGTAGGGTGCGCCGATTCGTAGAAATCTTTGTCTTTTATGATTTTAATATTTCTGACATGAGCGAAATGAATGCGCCCGCGCTGGCTGAATTCCGCGAGGATTTGATAAACGTTATTTTGCGGCTCCTCGGCAATAGAGCCGGTACATAAGGTAATACCGTTTGCCGGTGAATCCACCGCGCGACACAACCAGTCGAGATCGTCGCGGTTTTTAATAATGCGCGGCAGACCAAAAATGGAGTACGGCGGATCGTCAGGATGAATGGCCATTTTCACGCCGACCTCTTCGCAGACCGGGATAATTTTCTCCAGGAAATAGAGCAGATTTTCTCGCAGTTTGTCGTCATCGACCGCTTTATAGCTGTCGAATAGCGTCTGTACCTGCGCTAAACGTTCGGGCTCCCAGCCCGGCAGGGCATAGCCGTTGGCGTTGCTGAGCACTTCCGTAACGACCTGTTCCAGCGTTTTATCGATGCCGGCTTTTTCAAAAGCCATCGTTAGCGACCCGTCCGCCAGCCGGTAGTTCATGTCGGTTTTCATCCAGTCGAAAACCGGCATAAAGTTGTAGCAAATGACCTTAACGCCAAAGGCGGCGAGGTTACGGATAGTTTGCTGATAGTTGGCGATATAGCGATCGCGCTCCGGCAGCCCGATTTTAATCGCGTCGTGAATATTCACGCTTTCGATAACTTCCATCGTCAGGCCGTTAGCGTGGGCCTGCTCGACTAACGCCTTAATTTTCTCCCGTGGCCAGACTTCGCCAACCGGAACGTCGTACAGCGCGCCGACCACACCTTCCACCCCCGGAACCTGACGGATCTGCTCAAGAGTGACTTTATCTTCGTCTGGTCCAAACCAGCGCATCGTCATTTGCATGAAAACTTTTCCTTACCGCGTTGTTTATAGTCTACTACCATACAAGTTAGATTAAGGATAACGACAATGCGGTGAGGGGGACATGATCGAACTCACAAAACCATACATCGGCTGAATTGCACACTCACTGAAGGAATACTCATTACAAGATGCGTAAAATCGGGTAAAAGGGGCGGCTAACGTGGCGGCATCAGGTAGAATAACTATGCTTAGAGACGAGGTCTCTTTTTTAAGTCGTTAATTTTGTTTGTATGGAGAGTGTATGGGTTTCTGGAGAATCGTATTTACTATCATCCTGCCGCCGCTTGGCGTACTGCTGGGTAAAGGTTTCGGCTGGGCATTCATTCTGAATATAATTCTGACCTTGCTGGGCTACATTCCTGGTCTCATCCACGCGTTCTGGGTACAAACCCGCGATTAACCCTGCCGTAATCTAGCGGCGCTGATGCGCCGCTATCATTCATATCGTTAAGCTTCAGCGATTAGCTTTTAATGTGCCTTTCAGCCCATGCGGTTCTGAACGCAGGTATTGCGGCGGCACGCTAACCTGGGCCCCCAGAGCCGCCGCAGCCTGCCACGGCCAGTGTGGGTTGTAGAGCGCTGCGCGGGCGATGGCAATCAGATCGGCGTCGCCGTTTTGCAGTGCATCTTCAGCCTGCTGCGGTTCGGTAATTAACCCTACGCCAATGACCGGAACGTTAACCTGCTGGCGGATTTCATGGGCGAACGGTAATTGATAGCCAGGACCGACCTGAATCGCCTGCTGCGGCGACAACCCGCCGCTGGAGACGTGAATATAGTCGCAACCCAGTGCTTCAAGCTGCTGACTAAAGACGATGGATTGCGCGGTATCCCAACCGCCGTCTACCCAGTCTGTCGCCGAAAGTCGCACGCCGACGGCGATATTTTCGCTGACCGCCTCCCGTATTGCCTGGAAAACCTCCAGCGGGAAACGTAAGCGGTTTTCCAGTGAACCGCCGTATTCATCTGTACGCTGGTTGCTCAACGGAGAGAGGAACTGATGCAGCAGGTAGCCGTGCGCGGCATGCAGCTCTATCAGTTCAATTCCCAGGCGTTCGGCGCGCCGCGCGCTATCAACAAAGGCTTGCTTAAGCCGCGCCAGATCGTCATGGCTCAGCGCTTTTGGCGTCCGGTCGCCGTCATGAAATGCCAGCGCGGATGGGGCGACGGTTTGCCAGCCGCCGTTATCCAGCGTCAACTGACCGCCGCCAAGCCAGGGTGCAGCGACGGAGGCTTTGCGCCCGGCATGTCCCAGCTGGATACCGATGCGGGTTGTTGAATAGGCGCGAACATCTTCCAGAACTCGGTACAGGGCGGCTTCGGTTTCATCGTCCCACAAGCCGACGTCCGCCGGGGAAATGCGGCCCGCAGGCTCGACGGCGCTGGCTTCAATAATCACCAAACCGGCGCCGGAAAAAGCCAGCTGTCCAAGATGAATGCGGTGCCAGGCGGTCGCCTTGCCGTTTTCGGCGGAATACTGACACATCGGGGCGATGACAATACGGTTTTCCAGCTCCAGTTTACCAATGCGCGCAGGGCTAAATAGTTGACTCATATGTACCTCGTAAGAGTTGTGCTGCCTGATAACCTTTAGTTGTAACATGCCTGAATGACGGCCTCTTTTCCGTTGTTGCGCTTAAGAGGCTGTTAGTTGTTAATCGCATGCTAATGGATCACCAATCATGACTGAACCACAGCTTACGCCGATGTCCGCTGGCCTGCTGTGAAACCGCTCTGGCCATTGCGGCGCCGATCTCCGCGCTGGCGACGAGCCCCTGAACGAAAGGACGGTCATGCATCAGCCAAGGCAGCGCGCCGAAGGCAATGCGGCCGCGAGCGCACGCTGGCGCCTGCAGGGTGTAGTCATCACCGATATCCGGGATTTCATCACCGCAGGCGAGAAGCTGCTGGCGCAGCGTCGGGAAAGGGATGTCTTTACTCTTCAGCGCCTTTTGGCCTCTGGCGTCAATAAAGACGTCAAATTCGCTGCGTTGGTTATGGTGGTGGATGACCGTCAGCTGTGGTTGAACCTCCAGTTGATAATCGGACCCCAGCGGCAAAATACTAATAACCCCGGCCTCCCGTAACGCCAGCAGACGGCGAATCGATTCCGACGGAATGGCCGCGTAATTATCGATAAATATCCGGGCGAGCCCTGTTTTAAAGCGTTCGCGGTCGCGTTTATCAAGATGCGGCGTAATCGTCTCAATGACTTCATGCAGACGAAGAATGGTATACCGCCACGGCACGGTATGCTGTTGCTGTTTATTACGTTCCACTTCCTGCAAATTGACGTGTGCCCAGGCGAAGGGATCGTGTCGTTTTCTATCGATAAACCAGGCGTCGCTGAACGTATCCGCGGTCAACTGGCGCAAGCCTATCTGCCTGCACCATTGCGGCGCGGCGAGCTCCAGCTCTTTGACGATAAGCTGGAATACGCGATCCAGCAATCCCTCGCACCCCTCAGCGATGGCCGCTTCCAGCGCCTGATGGGTGACTATCTCCAGCGGTTCATAGGGGATGGGGCAGTAGAAATCGGCCTCGGGCAGAATGCCATTTCGCGACATCAGTGTGATGTGGAGTTTATGGCTTGCGTCATTCAGCCGAAAATGGACGCTCTCATCGGCGTCAGCCGAAAAATGGCCATGCTGAATGACGACGGCGACGGCGGCATCAATACCGCTGAGTGAAGTTCCCATGATACCGACCCGACACGGCGCGATCTGCGCCTGCATCAGACCGCTCCAGGGGCTGGGATAATATTCGCGGGGGGAATCATCGTCCTGCGGCCAGAGATGTCCGGTGGCGATAACGGCAAAATCCGCGCGTTCCGCTGTGGGCGCATGGTTAACCCACAGTTTGACGCCATCCTGTTCCGCCTGGAGATCGGTCACCTCGCAGGACTCGCGCACGCTAACGTTGAAACCCGCTAACCTTGCTTTCTCCAACACCGCCAGGAACCGATCGCGATAATAGTCGCCGAGGATCACGCGCGGTAAAAATTGCCGCTCATGTAAGGCCTCACGCTCAATGCCATGCCGGGTGAGCCAGTCTTCGCTCTGATTTTGTAGCCACGTCAGATAGGTAATATAGATGGGGGGAATTTCGATACTGGCGATATTCGCCAGCATTTGCGCTGAGTTATGCTCATCGTTATAAGGCATTCCGACGCCAGCCTCTTCACCCTGCTCGTAGAGCACTATCTCCAGCGGCTCACCCCGTTCAACCAGGGAATGAAAAGTATAGATCCCGGTCGGTCCAATGCCGACAATCGCCACTTTCTTCATCGTTATCCTTCCTTTGGTGTGATTCCCGAACTGAAAGATAAGTGTGGTAGAGAAAATGACGAAAGGTGGAGTTATTTAGGCAACGCGAGGAAAAGAGTGCGTTCCTGGGTGGTTGAGGCTTTAAATCCGTGGTGTAGATAGAATCGTTTCGCGCTATCGGTCAGGGCATGGACCATCAGGGCACGTACGCCAACATTTTCGGCAACGCGATAACTGCGTAACAGCGCATCATGGAGTAGATCAGCCCCCAGCCCCTGTCCGTGAAAAGCGCAGTCGATCGCCAGGCGGGCGAGAATGATGACCGGGATAGGATCGGGCATATTACGCCGCAGGCCGCCAGTGGCTTCCGTGTGATTAACGCTGCCGGTTGCCAACGAATAAAACCCCACCACCTGGTGGCTATCTTCCTTGCAGACCACGAAGGTTCTCGCGGCGCCCTGAGCCTGGTTTTTCATTCCTCGCTGTTTTAGCCATTGATCGAGAACCGTTTCTCCGCAACAAAATTCCGCAATCTGATGGTATGAGGATAGCGGTGCAGGCGCGCTTACTTTTCCCATTGCGGCTTTCTCGCCAGCAATTTATCGAGAGCGGGGTTAGCTTCAACCGGCGCATCCAGCATGTCGATAAATTCGGCGTATTGCTCATCGCTTAAGTTAAACACCCGACGGTCGAGAATAACGTTTTCTGCCGCCTGGCAGGCCATCTCAAGGATAAAGTCGGTCCGCGATTTGTGCAGAATTTCAGCGGCCGCATCAATCAGCGCCCGCTGGGACTCCTTCGCCCGGATGTTGAGTTGGATATCTGATTTCATCTTCTTTTCCTGTATAGCAATTGGTATACAGCTCATTGTAGAACAGCCGTATATCAAATGCTATACATTCTGCCAGCGCGGAATATCAGGGGACATATACTTAATTTGAAACAAATTAGCATGCTAATTAACTTGCAGCCATACGATTATTGGGTGTATTTAACATATGGGTAACTTAAGAAACTTTACATTTACATATGCAGTTGGCCCTGCATGTTCATTCGGGTAGCTGCTACATCTCCAGGCCGCTGTGCCAGGATAGGGATAACACGATGTTAGGCTGGACTTCACTACAGCGCAATGCCGCCATTGCCAGCTTCTTAAGCTGGACACTTGATGCCTTCGATTTTTTCCTCCTTGTTTTCTTACTGAGTGACATTGCCCAGACGTTTCACGTTGGGCTGGAAAAGGTCACGCTGGCGATATTACTGACGCTTGCCGTACGGCCTATCGGCGCGCTCATTTTTGGACGGCTCGCCGAGAAATATGGCCGTAAGCCGATCCTGATGTTGAATATCATCTTCTTTTCGATATTCGAGCTGCTGTCTGCCGCGGCGCCCTCATTAACAATTTTTCTGGTTTTAAGAGTGCTATATGGCGTGGCGATGGGCGGTATTTGGGGCGTGGCGTCGTCGCTGTCAATGGAAACTATCCCGGACCGTTCCCGTGGGCTAATGTCGGGAATTTTCCAGGCCGGTTATCCGTTTGGCTATCTGATTGCCGCCGTCGCTTATGGGCTGCTATTTGATTTACTCGGCTGGCGCGGGATGTTTGTTATCGGCGCAGCGCCTATTTTGCTGCTGCCGTTTATCTGGTTTTGCGTGCAGGAGTCACCGGTATGGCTCGCGTCACGGGCGAAAAAGGAGAGCACGGCGCTACTGCCGGTACTGAAAACGCACTGGAAATTGTGCTGTTATCTGGTGGTACTGATGGCGGCGTTCAACTTCTTCTCCCACGGCACCCAGGACCTGTATCCGGTATTTTTGAAAGTGCAGCATGGCTTTGATCCGAAAACGATCAGTATTATTGCGGTCACTTACAATATTGCGTCGATCATCGGCGGGGTGCTGTTCGGTTCGCTTTCCGAGAAGATTGGCCGTAAAAAGGCCATTATTACCGCCTCGCTGCTGGCGCTACCGGTTATCCCGCTGTGGGCATTCGCTAGCGGTTCACTGATGCTGGGAATCGGCGCATTCCTGATGCAGTTTATGGTTCAGGGCGCCTGGGGCGTGGTCCCGACCTATCTAAATGAACTGGTTCCCGCGAATACCCGGGCGGTGCTGCCGGGCTTTGTGTATCAACTGGGTAATCTCATCGCTTCGGTTAATGCGACTTTACAGGCGACGATTGCGGAACACCATGGACAGAACTATGGGCTGGCGATGGCAATCGTTGCCGGTACGGTGGCGATCATTATCGCGATACTGACCTTCTTTGGTCAAGAAAGTCGGGCGAAGAAGATAAGCGGGGCGGTTGAGCAAAACGCCATGCAGCATGTGAGTCGGTAACACGCTATGGCAAAGCGGGTAGCAATAGTCTACCCGCTTTGGATTAGCCCTGGTTAAGTTCGCCTTCGATAGATTTCAACCCGGCCATCGCGCAAGCTTCGTCGAAATTTCCCCCCGGCGCGCCGCCGACGCCAACCGCGCCAATGACCTGATCTCCCATCTTAACCGGCACTCCTCCAGCTAACAGCAGGAAGTCTGGTATATCACGCAGGTTCGCGGCCCCAGCGTTAGACTGAGAACCTTTCATGACATTGCTGGTGGCATTTTTAGTGGTTAGCGCGGTGAACGCTTTCATACGGCTGGCTTCGACGGTGTGCGGGCCGGCATTATCCATTCTCTTCATTAATAGCGGCGTACCGGCACGGTCGACCACAGTAACGGCGACGTTGTAGCTGTCTTTGGCGCAGGACTGTAGCGTGCTTTGCGCGATTTTATCCGCGAGCTCCACTGACAAATTTTTCTGGCTGAGAACGCCCGTGGCGGCGCTTGCGGTAGTGACCAGGCTGCCGAGCAGGATGGCGCTTAGAAGGATACGTTTCATAGTGATGCTCCGTCGTGTTGAGTGGCGATAGGGCAATACTAGGGGGCAGGGAGCATGGCGACTATTGCCGCGAATACGGAACGTACCAGGTATTTTTACTTAGACGCGCTGGCGACATCAGCGTAAATCTTCAACAGTTTGGGCAGCGAGTTAACTTCAAGCTTGCTAAAAATATTGGCGCGATGCGCTTCGACGGTACGCGGCGAGAGGGAACATATACGGGCGATTTCTTTACTGGAGTAGCCCTGGAGCAGCTGCTGGAGCATTTCATGCTCGCGTGCGGTTAGGGTGGCGAGTTTTCCCTGCAGCGGCAGTAATTTCTGTTGTTGTTCGAGGTGCGCGCTTTGCTGCGCCATCGCTTCGCCAACCACTTCGAATAACAGGTCGGCATCAATGGGTTTGGTTAAAAATTCAAATGCGCCATTTTTGAAGGCGCGACGGCATAAATCAATATTACCGTGCCCGGTCATAATAATAACCGGTAAGGTTAGACCTAACTGGCGCCACTCATCGAGCAGCGTCAGCCCGGTTTTCCCCGGCATGCGAATATCCAGCAGCATACAACCGGTTAATTCGGCGAGATTCCCTGCCTGATGTTGAAAAGCGTGTGCGCTATCAAACGCCTGCGTCTGCCAGCCAACGGTTGAGAGCAGCAGACTTAATGAATCGCGTATTGCCGCATCGTCATCAATTAACCAGATATACTGCTCCATCACTTCTCCTCATTGCGCAGCGGAAACCATAACCGGAAGCAGGCGCCTTGTCCGGTGATATTGCTCGCTTCTATCGTGCCATTAAGACGCTGAACAAGGGTATCCGCAAGGGCCATGCCGAGTCCCACACCATCAGTACGGGTGGTATAAAACGGTATAAAAACCTGCTCCAGCGCTTCAGATGATAACCCTGGTCCGCCATCAGTAAGAGTTAAGGCGATACCGTTATTGACCCGCTCGGCTTGCAGATGGATCCACGCGCTACCTGGAACATTTGCGCTTTGCGCCTGAATGGCATTGCTCACGATATTATGCAGAATTTGCTCTACCCATAGCGGCGGCGCTGGAAGCGCGGGTAGGTCCGACGGAAAATGGCTGGAGACGCGAACTTTCCCCGCGCTGATCTCGTTATCCAGCAATTCGCACACGCGTAGCCACAGCGACGGAAGGTCCACCGGTTGATATTCGGCGCGCTTACTAGTGAGCTTGAGACGAAACTGGCTGAGCAGGGCGTCAATGCGTTTTATCTGCAACACTGAGGCCTCAAGTAGTTCGGGGATCCGCACGGGATCATTTTTTTTAATCAGGCGCACAGCCGCCTGGTTATAGCTCATGATGGCGGTCAACGGTTGATTAAGTTCATGTACGATGCCGGCGGCCAGTTCGCCCATGGTATTAAGACGAGTGAGTTCGCCATAGCGAGAGCGTAAATCGGCGATATCCCTTCGGTGTTTATTGGTTCGATACTGATTAACAAGATAGATAATCACCGCCCAGAACAGTGCTGGTGAAAGTATCAGCCACCACGGCAGTTGATGCCACTGCGGGTTATCACCTGCGCTAATGAGCAGAGGTTGTGTTGGGCTGGCGACAGTTTTCTCCCAGCGCCACCAGGTGTTGGCAGAGGCGGTACCTTCCTCAAACAACGTGGTACCGTCCCAACGAATGGCAAGATGTTTGAATGTCTTTTTCTCATTGAGACTGTTAAGTAGGGTGTTCAAATCAATCAGCAGGGAGATGCCCGGAAGATTCAGCCAGTAGCGTGCGGGGCTTTGCGCGACGATAGGGCGTCGCGGTTCAAGGGAATCGTAGCGGCGCCATTGCACGATCTGCGGCAGGATCTGCTGGACTTCGGCGGCATTTTGACCGGCCGGAAGCAGGGGAATGATGGCATCGTGCTGCGACACCTTTACCGTGATTTCGCGATACAGGATGCGGAAGTCGGCGGAGCGCGCGTCATATTGCTGTTGAAGAAACCAGGCGCCAAGCCCCGTCGAGCTTAACAACGTCAGCATGAGCCAGCAGAGGATTTTTATCATATCGCATTTTGTGCATGATGTTTTAATTGCCAGCGCCAAACTCGATTATGTAAATAAAATGCTGAGGTTTTTACAAACATAGCGCTGTTAATGAGTTTGATGCTCCCAGCGCTAAACAATACACCAACCAAAGCGCTTATAAGCAAACCGGCATGCCCACCAAATATGAATACCGAAATGAATGCGTAAATGAGATTTCCCGCGGCGAGCGCGGCGGTCAGGAAAATCAGACCTAGATAGAACTTAAGCGCCGCCAGAAAACCTCGAGAGAACAGCGTCATCGACGGGAAGATCAGCAGACAGTAGAGTAAACCTGTGGGGATGATACCAGTAAAAACAGCATGCGCGGGCCAGGAAAACCACTGAAAGATGGCTCCCCAAAGCGTTAGCTGCGGCATAGCAAAACTTATTACGCTTAACAGCGCGCTTAAAATAAAAGGCACGCCAGCCGTATGCAAACCGACAGGCGTTTCCATACGCTCCATCAAGTACATTTTCGCGGACTCTAACTGCTTAGGATCCTGCTCCTTTATCCTTTGCTCAACGATGGTGCCCAGTTTGAGACTGTCATTAATATATTTCATTATGCCGAGTGCTTTAACTATCTAAAATGAGAACGACTGTATAACGCCGATGACGTACTTACCGGATTGCGACACATTTTGCGGATGGCGTATTGTTCCGGTGAGCGCGCTCCCCGCGAAGGCTGAGGTATTAATAACCGCATTCGTTAATTCGCGCTGCAAAGAACGCTGTATTGCCTCAGACGGGAAACGCTTAGGGTAAAGCTGCGCCTGCATGGCCGCCTTAATTCCACCGTTAGAAATTCCTGGATTTTGGGCGCGGATGATTTCTTCTGTAATACGCTTACGTTCGGCCCGGCTCAGACTTTTGAGCCAGTTTATCGCCCCGGAGGAGGAACTGGCTTTCATTAATTTATATGTTGCAATGGTACTTTTTAAACCCGCCCCAGCGCCAGCTAAAGAAACGATATCCAAGGCTGTTGAGGTTGCGGTATACCAGTCCTGGCTGTCAAGCCAGGCAATATCCTCCTCATGGCCGATACCGATAGCTAACAGACGTCCGCTACCGATAAAACACTGTAAACCGGTAGCCACACCACCTGCAGTGATCATTGCTGCCACCACGCCTGAGGCTCCGGCGGTGAGGGGGATGGCCGCGCCAGCTCCAAGCGCTAAAAAGACAGTGACCACGGCAGCGCCGCAGGCTATAGCCGTGGAGGTAATTTCATTAGCTAGCGACGGTGCTTGTAGCGTTTTGATCGTGGCTTTTGCGGCATTGTGCGGCGTCGAAGATGCAATTTTTGTCACGATAACATGGCTAACGCTACTTTGGTTTGGTGTGGCGATTCTACGTGAAGGGCGCACAAGCCAGCGATTCATTCCGTCGGAATAGATTATCCCGGCTTGAGAGAAATCACGGGAGCAGTCCAGTTGTGCGGCCAGCGCGGTAAAATCAAAATCACTCCCAGAGGCTAGTCCCAGGCTACGAGCAAACCCATAGTCGGGCAGATTTGAAGAATGTGCGGGGAAGGTCATGAGCTGCTCGCTACGTGAATTGTGGAATTATAGAAAAATGAGGTTAGATGTTAAAAAAAACATAAACAACCAGGAATAGTCCGAAACAGACTAACTTTTGAACTCAATCAAGTATTTACCTGATATTGAAGCGGTACGCGTCGTACAGTACGGATGAGGGCTTAAGCAATATAATTAGGCGGTGATGAAAAATTGAAAACATCGCCTGCCAGCGATTTAGTGTGTCGCCGGCAGGAACGAAGTAGATGGTACAAAGTTGTGAAATAAACTGGTGAATTATTTATTCAGCAGTTCTTCATATTGCGCCTGAAATTGCGGCGCGTTCATTGCCCCATCAAAGAGGCTATAGGTGATATAACCTTTATTAAGCCAGCCGGAATCGGTGTCATTCTCTACTGTCTTTAATGATTCCGGATTGATGGTTTGTTTAGCGCGTCCATCAGGTAAAATATCATAACCAATCTGTGGGGTAGGGAACATCTCATTTTCGATATAGTGTACACCTTTAATTTTTGATTTTGGCAGCGGCGGATAGTTAATGCTTAAGCCCGATCCTTTAGGCACTAAAGGTGAACCAGGAACATGATTACGATTCAGCGTCTCAACAACCTCAACAACATAATCCACCGCATCAGGCCAATATTTATGTGTGCTTGGCCATTTATTCTTCATTTCATCTTCGGTAAAGATATACCCAATGCTGGCCGCAATCGCCGGCAAACCATAACGTACAGCCCTGGCTGCCGCACTTACCGTCCCTGAATTGACCTGAGCCATTCCGGTATTAGGGCCATCGTTGACACCAGAGATAACCAGGTCCGGCTGATTATTAGTGAGTAGTCCCCGTAAGCCAAAATCAACCGCATCGGCGGGTGTGCCCGGGAAACAGTAGCGTTTATCAGCAGCCTTCTTTACATCAAAGATTTTACCCGTTTTGAAGGTAATGGCCGAACCGATGCCGCTCTGATTGGTGGCTGGAGCGACCATCCATACCTCAAAACCTTTTTGCATGAGTTTTCCCTGAAGCGAAATACTGCCCGGGGATTCGCAACCATCGTCGTTGACAATCAAAATTTTTAGCGGCGCGGCGCTTGCGGTAAAGGCGAATGCAGAGACCAGCGCAACGGCAATACATGACTTGTTCATCGTAACTCCTGTTATTCATGAGGGTAACTAAAATGCAAAAAAAAACCTAAGGCCGCTCCTGCAACGAGTACAGAAACGGCCTTAGGTTTTGCCTGAAACAGTAACAATCCCAAGAGAATTTAAAATACGTACTGCAGATATTAACGTCCAGATGGGAATACGGTTGATATGAGGAGGATCACAATTACATAAATCATCGTTATAGATTAAGTGCAATTCAAAAGCATTAGTGATAGGGTCCGTAATAGCTGGATTGTTACTGTATCAACAGGCAAAACCTACGTTTTCTTCTCCACCTGCATGCCAGGGCGCTGAAGAGTACGTAGGTTTTTTTTTGGGCTATAGAAAAGGATTCTTATAAAATGAAAAAATTATTTCTGGGGGCCTTAATGGCTGTTACCGCCGTTACCAGTCCACTGCTGATGGCGAAAAGTAACGATAAAAATGACCAGGAGGTCATCAATATTTATTTTGCGCGCCATGGGAAAACGCTGCTTAATTCGTTTGACCGCGTGCAAGGTTGGATTGATTCCCCATTGACCAAGGATGGGGTGCAGGTTGCTCAATATTTAGGTGAGGGACTCAAAGAGATAAAATTTGACCGTTTTTATTCCAGTGATGCGGGACGGCAGCGCGAAACCATGGCAGTGATTCTTAAACAGGCTGGCGTAACGGATTATCATTTAACCGAAATGACAGGCCTGCGAGAGGCGTTTTTTGGCGGTTTTGAAGGCGGTTATAATGTCGATATGGCCAATGCAGGCGCACACGCGCTAGGAATGTCGGACAGTAAAGCGCTTTTTAAGGCGATGAAAGCTGGCACACTTTCGGTAAGCGAAAGCCAGAACGCGCTGGCCAAGTCCGATCCAAAACAGCTAGCGGAAGACTATGAGCAAGTAAAAGTGCGGACACAAGCTGCGCTGGCAACTATGGTAGAAAATGCCCAAAAAGAGGGTGATAAAAATATTCTGGCCATTTCTTCAGGTACCGCGATTCAGATAATGATTTCCGATCTGACGGACGACCCGGCCAAAAATCTGCCATTGTCGAATGCTGCGGTGGTGAAAATCACTTATCACGATGGTAAATACAGTGTGCCAGAAATTGGCACCATGAAATACGTTGAAGCAGGCAAGGTTTCACTAAACCATAAATAATCTAACAGTTTAGTTTTCCGCCATAAATATGCTATGGCGGATCTTTTCTCAGGAAATAAAAATGTTTAAAAATATAACTGCCGCGTTAATAGCGTGCGGGCTGGTTACGCCTGTATGGGCCGCTACAGACGCTATTTTTGATGATCCTTTTTTTACTGACTCACAGCTCACTGTCTCTGCAAAGAATTACTGGAAGTATCTTAAAGAGGAAAATGCCAATCCTAAACATGTACACAACGCCTGGGGGCAGGGATTTTCAGCAGAATACCAGTCTGGTTATTTAGCCGATATTATCGGCTTCGATGTATCATATTATAGCGCGATAAAGTTGGGTGCTAGCGACTATTTCAACTCCCGCGGCGTGCTTTATAATAATGGTACAGGTAACAAAAAAAGCAACGCCGAAGGGTATTCAAAGTTCGGCCAACGTAACGTGAAGCTTAACTACACGCTTTCTGGGGCTCAGTTAAACGCGCGCTGGGGATGGCAGATGCTGAAAAATTATGGCGTTATTTCAACGTCCAACCGGCTTTCTCCAACAACGTATTCCGGCGTAAGCAGTGCTGTAAGCTACGGCCCATTTACCATAAGAGGGGCCTGGCTTGAAAATTCCATGGACAGAAACTCACCAGATAAAAAGCGATTTCAGACTAATACCGGTGAATATATTAGCCACCTGGCAAGCGGAGAAATTCTTTGGCGGGGGAAAAATTTTGATGCACAGTATGCTTATGGTGAGAGTAAAAACTACCTGCAACGGCACCTGCTGTTTACTCAGTTTCGGGCGGATTCGCAGCTAACGATTGGAACGCAAGTCTACGGCACCCACGCGTTGGAAAGTTACCGCGCAATGCCCGCGAGTAAACGGGATTTTGACAATAATGCCTGGCATTTTGCGCTGGATGCGACCTGGAAAGGTGAACGCTGGAATAGCAAAATGGGCATTGGCTACACCAATGCTAAAAAAACAGGTGAAGTCGGGTTTTATCCACGCCACATGAGTAAAAATTCCCGGGGAACATTTATTTCCATGGCCTACGCTGGCGACGATTACATGCGTGATGGGGAACTGGTGCTGGCGAACATCACCGAATATCGGTTAACGCCTGAATTAGCCGTGGGCCTGGCGGGAAACATCGGGCAATTTAACTATAAAGGGAATCATGTGCGCACCGGGGAAATCAATGCCTTTAGCCGTTGGGTTCCAACGCAGTCCATGTTTAAAAACTTCACTTTTTGGGCGATGTTCGGACCAGGATGGTCATACAAGACGCAGGGAAAAACGCCAGTCCTTACGGACGGCCATTACACACGTACAAACACGCTGTCGTCGGAAGTGATCATGGAATATCGATTCAAGGTGTTCTGATCGAGATGACATGGCGAGGACGAAGCCGCCCAGGAGCGATGGCGAACGATGTGCCGTGAAAACGCCATGTTGAGAATGATATTGTAGACGCGGACAACGACATAATGATGTTGTTGTCCGCGATGTAATCTGACAGCCGGAGATGATTGTTGGAGAAAGAAAGCGACATGTCTGATTGCGGATATCATGAAGGCTGAAAGGCACTCGTCGCAGACGGAGCAACGATAGATGACCAGTTTGATTGGATAGCTACGAGAACGGAACAAGCACAGGCCAGCAAGAACCACAGTAATGCACAACGTTAAACACCGTTATCCGCCACACGTCATGTAAGTGCGCATAATGTATATTATGTTAAATTAATTTAATCACACGTACCGATGTCCTCATCAGCCTATGACCTAACGATTTGAACCACCCCTTCTTAATTGAACAAGCAACTTGATCTAAACGAGTCGATGCCGCAAATTCAAGATGCCATTTTGTTCAGAAAGAATTACCTCAATCAACTACCAACCCAACTGGCTGTTAAGTTCGTTGGGAGTCACCTGTCAGGCCTGGCACCTGACATCAAAACCATCGCAGGAGGATCAATGCTGAAAAAACCTATCGTTGCCCTTTCATTGTTTTTCGCTCTGACGCCCGCCGTTTTTGCGGGCAATAGTGAAAGTGAACTGTTGAATAAAAAGAATGTAATTGATTTTTATAATAAAGCTTTGAACGATAAAGACTTCTCCGCCGCCAGGCCATATTTCGGGGATCGTTATGTACAGCATAACCCGATGGCAAAAGATGGCGTGGAAGGCTTCGAGCAGTTTATCGCTTTTCTGAAGAGTAAATATCCCGACTCGCACAGCGAAATTAAGCAGGCGTTTGTCGACGGAGATAACGTGATCTTGCACGTTGAAGTGACCGGTCGTGAACCTGGCGTTACGCGGGCTATCGTGGATATCTTCCGCCTTAACGAACAGCACAAAATCGTTGAACATTGGGATGTTACCCAAAACGTCCCGCCAAAAACCGCCAGCGGCAACGGCATGTTCTAAAATCCGGGCTGAATCCTTCTGCTAACGCTCTCGCTTTCCCTTATTCTCGCCCTTCCCTTGTCGGCAGATTCTCTGTGCGTAAAAGGAGAATACCACCGGTATTCTCCTTCGTTTATGCGTTAATCACCCCGGCATATATAAGTGGGATAATGTCGGTCCTGGATCAGCCACACCGATGGCGAAACCTCGGAGATGGTCAGATAGTAACGCGCGGTTGGATTGGCGAAGCTTCCCCATTGCTCATCCGGCGTGTTGTCATTGTGCCTGCGCCAGGTTTTGGTGTAGCTCAATACCACCACTTTATCATCCTCCCGCCGCGACCAGACAAAATCGACGTCTCTGTCGACGATCATGCTCTGGCCATTTGCCCAGGCTGCTCCTTTATAGGCTGTCAGGCCAGTGCCGTCGCGGTGAAAATAGAACTGAGCAACGGTATTAACCCGCACTTCACTGGCCTTACCTTCGTTGCGCGTAAAATTAAACACTGTACTGCAGGCCAGTACATCCTGCTTACCAACACCGGTGGAACAATAATAAAGCGCCAGTGCGCCACCTAACAGAAAAATGCTGAGGCCGCCGATGAGTTTAATTTTCATTTCTCAGCCCCGCTTTTATAACGAATGGTTTTACACAAACTGTCTTTATTGACCGGGCATGCGCCGATAAACACTTCATCCGCCGCGACAAGGGAAAAACGAGCGCTGAAATAATAGACGCTGTACTCCTCTCGCTGGCACGCCACGTTGTTTTTATCCAGCAACGCGGCTAATTTAGATAGCACCAGCGGTCGCCCATGATCGTTAATAAGCCAGATGCTACATTTTGCAATTTTTTGCTCAACGGGCTTTAGCTTTAGCGGAGTCGTTATATTCTGCTGCTGGCGAATAATTATACCAATGCCGAATACCGACGCTAATAATGCCGTAAATACCAGCCACCATTTCAGACGTGGTCGCTGCTGCCACTTTTCAGTTTTTTGTGTCTTCGGTTGAGGTTCGCTGACGTAATTGTTTTGCGCAGGTTGAAAAATAACATCCGCATCAAACCGGAAACCATATCGCGGTATGGTCACAATCAATTCATGATGTTCTCCCAACGCCTGGAAACTTTTGCGTAACTCACTTATCGCTTTGTTGAGATTATTTCCCGAGGGCGTAAAACCAAACTCTTGCCATACGCGGGTAATCAACTCCTCACGGCTGAGTTCGCTTCCTTTATGACGAATAAATTCCTGTAACAGACGCACGGCCGGTGCCGAAAGCGTTAATACGGATTCAGGTTGTCCAACAACACTAACTGTGTGAGCTTCAGGATCAAATAACAACGAATTGTTGCATATAAAAAACATATTATATTCTCGGCTGTTGCCGCTTGCTTTTTATCCCTGTAACTGCAGGCAAGAAAGCCCCTCCTGAATTAGCTTGTTTTTTCATCAGTAGGAATTTTCTCCCCATCCTGGGTTGCGGCATTTTCTTTTAACTATACAACTTTAAAGCCTGGATTGCAGGATAAAGAACTGTATTTTTTGAGTTAACTAATACAAATTTTCACAACCTGCTGTTCCGGTTAAAGTTTCCCTGTCCTGAAGCGATACGAAAGCAGACGGTGTCGTGGTGTCAAAACGTTGTACATGAACTCAGAGCAGGCAGAATGAATGTGAAAGTAAAAAACAGAGTAAACAAATCCACTGCGCTTTATCTCGCCGCCCTGTCGATGTCATTTTTCGCAGAAATGACACAGGCCAATATGAGCGTCTACCCGATGGAACTTAACGTCGACAGTTCCGGGACGGCCCAAATCAGAGTGGCCTCTAAAAGCGATGATATTCAGTTCATTCGGGTGAGGCAAAAGAAAATTCTTAATCCGGGTACGCCACAGGAAAAAGAAGTTGAGATGGCAGCCTGGAAAGACGGAGGCGTTGTCGTCACCCCTGAAAAATTTGCTTTAGCGGCAGGCGCTTTACGTATCGTAAGGCTGGTTTCTCTGACGCCGCCAGAAAAAGAGAGTACCTGGCGCGTTTATTTTGAAGGTGTAAAACAGCCGGATAGCATTCTGCCAGTACAATCTTCGGGGACGCCGGCTTCGGCCAAACTCGGCGTTAACGTTATCTGGGGAGCATTGGTACATTTGGCGCCGGAAAAGCCGCTGGTTTCCCTGCGAATAAATCCCGCGTCAGGAACATTAAAAAATGATGGCACGTTGCGGGTACCGTTGAAAGAAATTGGCGCATGCGATGTTAATGATAAATGCCAATGGTTTAAAGAAGACGCGACCATTTATCCTGACACTGAGCGAAAGTTAAAAGTGCTCGCTAAGGCTCGCGGCCAAAAATATAAATTCCGCTATTTCAACTGGATTAATAAAACAGCTGAAGAAGCAGACTTACCCGTCGTGCAATAACACGACATCACTGTCAAAACCACGAGTGGTTTGTTTAAAGAGCTAATGGAGCTCGTTTATAAATATGGAGATATCAATGAAGAAGTATATTAAACCTCTGATGATCGTTGCTGCGATGTCTACTGCGTTCAGCGCAATGGCTATTCAGAAGGATATTACGGTTAATGCCAACGTCGATTCCCAGTTGGATATGACCCAAGCCGATAATACGCCGTTACCAGCCAGCATCGATATGCAATATCTGCCGGGCCGTGGGCTGGAAAGCTACCGTCTCAATACCAAAATCTGGTCGAACTCAGCCACCAGCAACGTCAAAGTCCGTCTGGTTAGCGCCGCGAATCTGACCAATGCCGAGGGCGCCGAGACGGTACCGATGACCGTAAAACTGGGCGATAAGACCCTGAACACCACCGATGCAGAATTTACCGGCAGCGAACTGTTCCCGGGCAGCGTTGAAAACGGTTCTGCGGTCCTGCCGCTGACCATCTCTCAGACCACCAAAGGCATTCTGAAAACTGGTCAGTACAGCGGCGTGGTTAGCCTGATGCTGACTCAGGCGACTACCGCGGAAGGCGGCGCGTAACTCCATAATACGTATAAGGAAGTACATCAGAGGGCGCCTGCCCTCTGATGTCAGGATGACGTCGAGGCTCGTTCATGGCTTTTCACAGAAATGCTCTTCTTTTTGTCGTTTTGTTACCCGCTTCCGTTCAATTAGCCAGCGCCAGTATCGTCGTACCTGCGGGTTTTGAAGATCTGGCGAAAACGCAGCGCCTGTGGACGGAAGTCAGTCTGTATGGCGCGTCGCTCGGACTGTTTGAAGCCGATATTACGCTTGAAACGGTCACCTTTGTGGCGCCGGAAACGCTTGTCGCGGCAATTAAACGTCAGTTCAACGATGATCCTGCCTTGATCGCCTCTGTGACCGGCGCCCTTTCCTCTCCGCTTGCGCGTAACGGCAATCTCGCCTGCAGCAGCAATGGTTCCGCGCCGGGTTGCGATTTTATCGACACCAAAAGCGTGGCCCTGATTTATGACGAGAACAACGCGCGCATAAACCTGTTTTTCGACAGGCAGTATCTACCCAAACAAACGGCGGAAAATCAGTGGTATCAGCCTACGCGCAATACTGAAAATGCGTTGATCCACCAGCAAAATATCAATTTCGTGGCCGACGAAAACTATCAGTCGATGACCGTGCAGGGAAATGGCGCGCTGGCCATGACTGAGGACGGGTATTTTAACCTCGACTGGACCTGGCTTGGGCAGCGCTCTCGCCATCAACAGCAGCAGGAGATCACGGTCAACAACGCCTGGTTCCGTCAGGATCTGTGGCATGAATATTACGTGCAGTTAGGGGAAATGGATACGCGCGATCTCTTCAGCGCGGCGGGCGGAAATATCAACCTCAGCCAGTTACCGCTTGGAAAAATTCGCGGGCTGCGTACCGGCTCGACGCGAGCGTGGATCAACCCCGTTCAGCAGTCCAGTGGAACGCCCATTACGGTGCTGCTTTCCCATGACGCGCGTATCGACGCCCGCCGAGGCAATCAACTGCTGGCCAGTTTTTATCTTAATGCCGGGGCGCAAACCCTGGACACCCGTTCGTTTCCGGACGGGAGCTATACCGTGACGCTGGCGATTTATGAAAACAACCGCCTGACCCGCACCGAGCAGGTTCCGTTTACCCGCACCGGCATCACGCCATTCGACCGCGTCGAGTGGTTTATGCAGGCCGGTGAAACCGATAACGACGATATGAGCGACGAACGCAGCGCCGTGGCGCAAGCGGGCATTCGCCTGCCGGTGACTTCTACGCTTGCGGTCACCAGCGGCGCAACGGTGAAAAAGAACCAGCGTTTTGTGGAAAGCGCCGTCGACTGGAGCCGCGGATTCAATACCGGCCCCATTGATGGGGTACTCAGCACACGCTTTAGCTACCTTTATGGCAGCCAGGGCCAACGCGGCAATATCCAGCAAATCAGCTATAACGATGGCTTTTCACTGAGCTTTTATCGCAATGCCTTATCGGCCGACAACTGTAATTCCAACAGTACCGGATTTGACGCGGTGAATGGTTGCTACCGAAGCCTTTCGGTGATGTTCTCCGTTCCTGTCGGCTCGTGGTATGCCAACCTGGGTTATTCCGATAACCGCAATGAAGGCCGTTATGTCTCGCGGCGTGAATTACCGAATAGTGACGATCGGCGCGACGACGGTTTGCCCTGGGAATCGGTGTATATGACCCGTTCCCGTTCGCAGGCATGGCAGGCCGGACTCAGCAACGCGTTCAGCACCCGCGGATTGAATATCAACAGCAGCATAAACCTGTTTATGCGTAACGATCATTCTGGTGATGGTAAGGATAAAGGCGGCTTCCTCAGCGTAAGCCTGTCGCTGGCACATAATCGTCAGGGCGATGCCTCCAGCTACACCTCGGTGGGAGCCACGTGGCAACAGCAGAAGCATGAAAAAAATCAGCTCAACTATAACGTCGCGCACAACTGGTACACCGATGCGCGCGGTGAAAATGAGTATGGTCTCAACGCATCCGGGATTAATAGCGACTCGCTGAATACTTCAGCCTATACCCGTCAGGGCGGCCGATTTGGTAACGGAAGTTTGACCGTCAGTGATTCGTGGGATCGCCAGGATCATCGCCACCGGTTCAGCAGCAGCGGAAACTACAGTTCTACGCTGGCGTTATCTCGTTCCGGCCTGTGGTTTGGCCGCTGGGGTGACGGACGCCCGGCGTCAGCCATTGCGGTCAACGTCGCCACACCGGAAGCGACTCCTGATTCTCGCATAGCTGTATCGCTTGATAACAGCGGTAGCGCCGATATCCCGGCAAACGCCCGTGCGTTGTTCGCCCTGCCCGGCTATCAGCAAACCACGCTGACTATTAATGAGTCGACGGACATTTCCCACGGCGCCAACAGTGAAATCACGCAGGGCTCAGGAAGCAGAACGGTATTTATGGTGCCAGGAAAAATGCTGCACAGAGAGGTGCAAACCACCACGCGTTACACCTGGCTTGGCCAGTTGACCGATGAACAACATACGCCGTTTATCGGCGGTATGCCGCTTAACGTCAGCGGCTGGAGCGATTTGGGTAACGGCGGCTTTAGCGCGGAAAGCGACAGCCTGATCCAGTCGCTCTACCTGGTAAAACAGCAGCAGTTTTACCAGTGTGCGCTGAAGGTGAAGACCATGCGAGACGTCGTGCGCTATGTCGGCACGGTGACCTGCGAAGAACTGACTTATTCCGCGTTACCGGAAACCGTGCAGCAGCAGGCGCAATTGTTACTGGCTGGCCGTACGCCGGCGGTCAGCCCAACGGCGATGAATAACTCTACTCTCTCTACAGGAAAATGATGTGATAACGCGTCTTTTGATTTTACTGCTCGCCAGCATCTGTTTTGCCGAGGCTCAGGCCGGTAGTCCTGCCGGCAGAAATACCAGCGTGGCGTTTGCTTTCGATCGCCAGTCTCCGCCTGCCCGGATGGATATCTGGCTGCACGAATCCGGCGGTTATGATACGAGCGATCCGCAAAAATGGGGACGAAATACCCTGACCTGTCAGTCACGTACCGATACAACCTATGGCGCCTGCATGACCGCGCCGGTATGGTTTCCTGCGAACCCGGCCGCGCCGTATCCGATAAATCTGCGCTTTACCCACGCAATAACCAACAAGACGGTGGATGTAAAAGTCTATGGTGAACACCACATGTTCATTAATAACAAAACCTTTGTTTTCGCCAGCTACGTAACGGGCGGAACAGTAGATGCGTCAGCCTGGAACAGTGCGCCGTACTTCGATTTTTACATCGTTCGTAGCGAATTAAATAAACTCGATCAGGCCGGTATCTGGACGGCGACGCTGAAGCAGGATTTGCGCGAATGGGGAAGCGCCAGCTGCGGCGGCGACTTCAATAACGTCAATATTGGTTGTCCGGGTTATCTCACCATCGCTAAATGGCAGGCTAACCTGCGTATTGAGGTGGTCGACCCGGGCAATCAGCAGATTTATTTACCGGCATTTCCGCACTCCACGCCGGTGGTGAACCTCAACCTCACCAATTTCCCCGGCAGACCCGGCGGCAGTGAAATTAAGGGCGAAAACTCGTTGGATATGTGCCTCTATGATGGCAACAACAGCACCAGTTCGCGGGCGTTTCTACGCTTTGAAGACGATGAGCTTGACGCGACCGGGCGTACCGAAGGGGCATTCTCCATCCGGCGGCGAGGGGGCAGCCAGACAGACCCAAGAGATCGTCTCGATTATCAGGTGCTGGTGACCAACCCGACCACCGGCGCAACTGAAGTTGCCGCTAACGGTAAGACGTTGGTCTGGGAGGGCACCAATAATCGCCGCTATTTGCGCCAGGTGGTATTGCCGGGCGGCCGCGAAAGCGTGTTATGCATCCCGGCCCCCATTACCCTGAAGACCCCCGCCTTTGCCGCCAGCAGCAAAAACGCGGGTGACTATACCGGTACGTTACGCGTTATCTATACCCCCAGTACGTTATAAAGAGGCTACTGTGAGCTACGTTGTTCTTGATAATAATCGCTTTTATGCGGAGGGGCTGCGCTACGCCCTTCTCCGTCGTAACGTTAAGACGAAAGTGCATAGCGGCACGGTGCAGTGGCAGCCCTTACTGTTAGAGAGCACCACCCTTGTTATTCGCTGCCGTTTCTCCATTACCGGTACGCATCAGTCGCTGGTTGATATTTTACTTACCCTCGAAGCCCATGGCTGGCAGGGAACGGGCTACCTGGTGTGTAATGAAAAAAGCTGGGGGCTGGCCACCTATCTGCGCAAGCGTTTTGAAACGTTAACGTTGCATATCATTGATGACCGCATCTCCGTGGCGGATGCTGCCTGGCTGTTATCTAAAGAGCCAAGGCGGATCCGCACCCTGCGCTGTTGCCTGACTGAGATGGAATTTAACGTCCTCGACAGGCTGGTTAAGGGGCAGTCGGTAAGATATGTCGCGCATATGACGAAGATGAGTGAAAAACAGGTCTCGACCTATAAATGTAATGCCCTGAAGAAACTCAATGCGAATAATCTTCTACAGCTTCTGGTGTAACGACTTGTCCACGCGGCATATCGCCACAATTTTCTCTCTGAGCCAGCGGTGAGCGGGATCGCGTTCCATTCTCGGGTGCCACATCTGCGAGACGGTAATCCGCCGGCTTTTAAACGGCAGCTCAAAAAGATGTACCTGCTCCATGACCTGCTGATTGACTATATAGAGAGCGGGGATCATGGCGATAAGATCCGATTGCAGCGCCACGGACAGCGCGGTCGGGAATCCGGGGACGACGCTGGCGATTTTGCGTTTCATGCCGAGCTCGGCCAGCACATCATCAACCGAACCGTGCAGTGTACCTTCAGGTGAAGCCACCACATGCCCCCAGGCGACATAATCCGCCACGGTTATCTCTCTCAGGGCGGCCAGCGGGTGCCCCTTACGCACCACCCCCACAAACCGATCTTCAAATAGCCGTTGCAGTCGTATTTCAGGCCCCATATTGCTCTGGACGCCAATCTCCAGATCGACCAGCCCTTCCCGTAGATAGCGTGACGTTTTTTCGGGCTTAGGCGCAAAGCGTAGACAAACATTGGGCGCGGCTTCGGCTACTGCCGCAATGAGCGAAGGGCCAAACGCCACCACAAAACCATCGTTTGCCCTGATGGTAAAAAGACGCTCCAGATTTTGTACGTTGAGCGCTTCGGCCGCTGGCTGCAGCACCGCCTTCGCCTCGAAGACCGCGCGACGGGCGCGATCGCGGGTCGCCTCCGCCCACGGTGTCAGCACCATGTTACGCCCGGCGCGAACCAGTATCTGATCCCCGGTGACGTCGCGTAACCGGCTTAGCGTGCGGCTCATGGCTGACGTACTGAGATTCAAACGACGTGCCGCGCCCGCCACGCTGGCTTCGTTCAGTAATACATCGAGTGCAATCAATAAATTAAAATCGGGGTCTGACATGACCACAACTCCTGGAACATTCAGATAAGGCGTTTCATGCAACTATAGAGTGTAAATGGTGCGCCTTCCGCCCGGTAAAAGCCATCTTTATAGTTTCGTCATCCAGATATCCTCTGCAGGAGACAACACGATGACACTATTTTCCAGCCAACCTGGCGATGACGGCCTACCAGGCCCGGCGCGAGCGCGGGTTATGGCCGCGATAATGACCACCACCTTAATGGGCGTCTTTGATGGCACTATGGTAAACATTGCTCTGCCGTCGATGGCGCAGGAACTGCAGGCGTCAGCCAGTACCGCCGTCTGGTTCTCCAACGGGTATCTGCTGGCGGCGGCGATGACGCTGGCGATATTCGCCGCGCTGGCGGCGCGTTTCGGCTACCGCCCGGTGTTTCTGGCCGGACTGACGACATTTATTGTGGCATCAGCAGGTTGCGCGCTGGCGACGACGCCTGAGCTGCTCATCGGCATGCGGGTGCTGCAGGGGATCGGCGGCGCGGCAACGCTCAGTATCGCACCCGCCATATTGCGCTCCGTTTTTCCGGCGCGACTGCTGGGGCGTATTCTCGGGATACACGCCCTGCTTATCGCTTCAAGCTCCGCCATCGGGCCGGTTCTGGGCGGCACGATCCTGCATACTTTGAGCTGGCAATGGCTGTTTGCAATAAACGTGCTCCCCGGTACCGTCGCCTTACTGCTGGCGGTCAGAGCGCTCCCGCGGCCGACAGTTGACAGGCAAGCCGCTTTCGATACTCCCGGAGCGATATTGTCGGCGCTGCTATTGGGTTCAACGATCATGGCGGCGAATAGCATGCAGAGCGCTTCGCAGCATATCGATAGTCTGTACTGGACGTTACTTGCGGCAATAAGCGGCACCGCCTTTATCTGGCGCATCCGGCAGACGGACAACCCGCTGCTGCCGCCTGCGATGTTTAAGAATGAACGCTTTACCCTTTCGGCCTTTACGTCGCTGATCGCCTTCGTAAGCCAGGGGATCACTTTTATTGCGCTGCCGTTCCTGTTCCAGAACGAGTATGGCTATAGTCCGGTGCTCTCGGCGCTGCTGTTTACTCCGTGGCCATTAGGGATAGTGTTGATCGCACCGCACGCCGGCCGCTGGGCGGACTCAATCTCTGCTCCGCTCATTTCGACGCTGGGACTGATGATTTTTGTCGCGGGTTTGATCCTGCTGGCGATGCTCCCCGCTACGCCCGCCGCGTGGGATATCTGCCTGCGGAGCCTGGTATGCGGTATTGGCTTTGGCTGCTTCCAGAGCCCGAATAACCGGGAAATGCTGTCAAACGTGAGTCGCGAACAGGCGAGCTATGCCTCGGGCGTTTTATCCATCATGCGCACGTTCGGGCAGTGTCTGGGCGCCGCCGTGATGGGCGTACTGTTGGCAAAAGACGAAAGCGCCGTTCATCTTGCGCTGTGGATCGCCGCCGCGGCCTCGGCGTTGTCGGTGGCCGTCAGCGCCAGCCGACTGCGGAGAATAGCTTTTCCTGCGGGAGCGGAATAAGTTTGCGGCGCATCCCCGAAAAGAGGATGCGCCCGTTAGTGATTTACCCGGCAAGTTTTATCACCGCCCGGCTGAAGGCATCAATCGCCAGTTCGACATCGGCTTCGCTGACCGATTCCGCCGGATGGTGACTAATTCCCCCTTTGCAGCGCACAAACAGCATCCCCACCGGCCAGCGCTCCGCGATAGCAATCGCATCATGTCCGGCGCCGCTTGGCAGCGTCAACGCCGTGCCCTGTACCTCGCATAACGCTTCGGCAATCACCGCCTGTAATCGCGGATCGCAGGCGGTTGCCGCTATGCGATAGAACTCCTCAGCGGCAAACTGCAGGCCGCGACGCCCGGCAATCTCTGCGGCGGCCGCCAGCAATGACTCCAGTAATGCATCGAGCGGTTGATCCTGCGGACCGCGGATATCCAGAGTCAACGCGGCCTCGCCGGGAATGACGTTGACCGCCGCCGGCGAGCAGCGCAATGTCCCGACGGTGGCGACCAGGTTGCCTCCCTGCTGGCGCGTCGTGCTCTCAATATACAGCATCCACTCCGCGGCGGCGGCAAGCGCGTCCCGGCGCTGGTCCATCGGCACCGTGCCTGCATGACCTGCCTCGCCGGTAAAACAGCAATTGAGCCGCCGCGCGCCGTTGATCGCCTCGACCACGCCGAGTGCCGAACCGGCCTGTTCCAGCCTGGGCCCCTGCTCGATATGCAGTTCCAGATAGGCGGAAAAATCTTCCGCCGGGCGCGAGGCTGAATGGACGCGTGATGGATCCAACCCGGCGCTGACCATCGCCTGCGCCAGGCTAATGCCTTCGGCATCGCGCTGGTCCAGCCAGGTTTGCGGCCAGCTTCCCGTCAGCCCCTTGCTGCCCAATAGCGTGATACCAAAGCGCGTTCCTTCTTCATCGCAGAAGCCGACGATTTCGATGGCCTGCGCCAGGCGGCGCGCCTGATTATGTAAGCTCTGCACCACTTCAATGGCGGCTAACACCCCCAACATGCCATCATATCGCCCGGCGTTGCGTACCGTATCGAGATGCGATCCGAGCAAAATCGCCGGCGCCCCTTCTTCTCTGCCTTCATAGCGCCCGCAAATATTGCCGACGCTGTCCTGCCTGACAATCATGCCTGCCTGACGCATCCAGTGTGCAACCTGCTGATTAGCTTCAAGATGTTGTGGCGAAAGGTAAACCCGCGTCAGGCCTTCCGGCGTTTCGCTTATCGCCGCTAATCTCTCTGCCCGCGCCATCACTCGCTCTGCGGCCAGGTTCATAGCGGTTTCTCGCTGCGATAATGATCCCACGCCGCCTGCATGGCTGCCCCTTGCGTGGTGGGGAATTTCAGGTAATTGAGTACTGATTCCAGCGCGCTGAGGGTGGTCATGACGCAATCTTTGCGCGCGTTGTAACCCATTGTGCCTATACGCCACACTTTGCCGTGCAGCGGGCCGAATGAGGTGCCAATCTCAATGGCGAAATCTTCCAGCATCAGTTGGCGTACCTGGTCGCCATTAATGCCCTGCGGGATGATCACGCCCAGTACGTTATTCATTTTGTGTTGCAGGTCGCCAAAAATTTCCAGCCCCATCGCCTGAATCCCTTTCACCAGCGCGTCGCCGTGTAGTTTGTGGCGGGCAATGCCGTTATCGAGCCCTTCTTCAAGCATCAGGCGCGCGCATTCTCGGGCGGCGAACAGTGCGGATGTCGCTTCAGTATGATGGTTAAGGCGTTCTGGCCCCCAGTAATCCATCACCATCCCGAGATCGAAATAGTTGGAGTAAACCATCTCATCGACGCCATCAAGGTGCTCGGCGGTGCGGATCCCCTGCTCAACGCATTTACGTCGACGAATAGTCTCTTCCATCCGCGGACTCAGGGTAATGGGCGAGGTGCCGGAGGGGCCGCCGAGGCACTTTTGCATTCCCGCCGATACCGCATCCAGCCCCCAGGCATCGGTCTCAAGCGCATTGCCGCCCAATGAGGCGGTGGCGTCGGTATAAAACAGCACATCATAACGACGGCAGATCTCGCCCAGCTCCGCCAGCGGCTGCAGCATGGTGGTCGAGGTGTCTCCCTGCACCGTCAGCAGCATACGTGGACGCACCCGTTTGATCGCATCTTCAATCTGCTCGGGAGAGAACACTTCACCCCACGGCACCTCAATGGTATGCACTTCCGCCCGGCAGCGGCGAGCAATTTCACATAACAGATGGCCAAAGCGGCCAAATACCGGCACCAGTACTTTGTCGCCGGGGCGGATCGCGGAGATCAGAATGGCTTCAATCCCCGCCCGTGACGTGCCATCCACCAGCATGGTCCAGCGGTTGCTGGTGCGGAATACCCCGCGGTATAACGCCATGACTTCGTTCATATAGTGCGTCATTGCCGGATCGTATTGGCCGATAAGCTGGCTGGACATCGCGCGCAGGACGCGCGGGTCGGCGTTGATCGGCCCCGGCCCCATCAGCAGACGATGCGGAGGATTGATTGGTGAAAATTGAGCGATATCCATCGTAGATTCCTTTATTAATTCAGTCCGCGCACGGAGGAGATAAATTGTTTGAGTTCATTGGTTTGCGGCTGGCTGAACAGCGTTTTGCTGTCGCCCTGCTCCCAGACTCGCCCCTGGTGCATAAACACCACCCGGTCGCCGACTTCACGGGCAAAATTCATTTCATGGGTAACCAGAATCAGCGTCATTCCTTCCGCGGCCAGCTGTTCCAGCACTTTGAGCACCTCGCCCACCAGTTCCGGATCCAGCGCGGAGGTGATTTCGTCGCAGAGTAAAACTTTTGGCGACATCGCCAGCGCGCGGGCGATAGCTACCCGCTGCTGTTGCCCGCCGGAGAGGCTGGAGGGATAGAAATCCAGCCGATCGCCAAGCCCGACTTTAACCAGCATTTGCTGCGCCAGTTCGCGGCATTCGGCAGGCTTTTTTTTCAATACCCGCCGCGGCGCCAGCATCACGTTTTCCAGCGCCGTCATATGCGGAAATAAATTGAAGTTCTGGAATACCATGCCAACGGAGCGGCTAATCTCCCGCGCCTGCGAATCGCTGTCGGTAATGGTCATGCCGCCGAGCTTAATACTGCCTTCCTGGTACCCCTCCAGCCCGTTAATGCAGCGCAATAAAGTGCTTTTCCCCGAGCCGCTTCGGCCGATGATGGAGATCACCTCACCCATATTGATATCGAGATCAACTCCCTTCAGCACGTGATTATCGCCGTAGAATTTCTGCACCTGATTAATGGTGATGAGCGGCATTGAATTTATTCTCCAGATAGCGGCTGTAACGGGACAGCGGATAACACAAGATGAAGTAGCCCAGCGCGACCAGCGCGAAAACTTTAAACGGCTGATATGTCACGTTGGTGAGCATGGTGCCAGCCTTGGTGAGCTCGACGAAACCGATAATCGACGCCAGCGCGGTGCCCTTTATTACCTGTACGGCGAAACCCACGGTGGGGGCGATGGCAATACGCACCGCCTGCGGCGCCACCACGCGACACAACGTCTGGGTGAAATTTAACCCCAGACAACGCGATGCCTCCCACTGTCCTTTCGGCAAGGCCCGGATACTGCCGTACCAGATATCCAGCAAAAAGGCGCTGGTATAGAGGGTCAGCGCCAGGGCGGCGGCGGTCCACGGCGACACATCGATCCCGAATAACGCCACGCCGAAAAAGGCGAGAAACAGCTGCATCAGCAATGGCGTCCCCTGAAAAAGCTCGATATAGCCGCGAATGAGGCGCTGCAGCCACAATTTACCCCGCAGGCGCAGCAGCAACAGCGGTAATGTCACCAGCGCGCCGCCAATAAAGGCCGTCAGCGATAGCAGCACGGTCCAGCGTCCGGCCAGCAGCAGGTTGCGTACGATGTCCCAGTCGGTAAAGGTTGTCATCATGCCTGTACCCTCAGCCATCTACGTCCAGCCGCCATTAGCAGCTGGCGCATCGCTATCGATAACGCTAAATAGAGACCGGTCGTCACCAGATACACCTCGAAGCTCAAAAACGTTCGCGATTGAATTAAGTTGGCGGCAAAGGTCAGCTCTTCATAAGAGACCTGCGATACCACCGACGATCCGAGCATTACGATAATGCACTGGCTCACCAGCGCCGGGTAAATACGCTGCAACGCCGGCGGTAAAACCACCTGAATAAAGGTCTGACTCCGGCTTAGCCCCAGTACCCGGCCGGCCTCCCACTGCCCTTTTGGCGTCACCTGGATCCCGGCGCGGACGATCTCCGTACTGTAGGCGCCCAGGTTGACGATCATCGCCAGCAGCGCCGCTTCGCCCGCCGTCATCTTCAATCCCAGATTCGGCAGGCCGAAGACAATAAAGAACAGTTGAACCACGAACGGCGTATTACGGATAACCTCAACGTAAGCCCCCCATATCCGACTCAGCCAGCTTGTCCGTCCGCTACGCAGAGCCGCACCGATAATCCCGATGGCCAGGCCGCCGAGCGTGGCGAGTACAGTGAGTTGGATAGTAACCCAGAGTCCCGCAACGAGCTCCGGCCAATAAGGCCAAAGCGCGGAAAAATGTAATTGCTCCGTCATCGCCGTACCTTAAGCGGCAAAGTCGCTGGGCAACGGCGCTTTCAGCCACTGCTGCGATAACGTATTGAGGGTGCCGTCTTTAATGCCCTGCGCGATTAAGGCATTCACCTTTTCCTTCAGCGCCGGTTCATTTTTTTTCAGGCCAATCACGCACGGTGAATCCTTAAGCATAAAGTTGGCGACCGGGGCTTTCGCCGGGTTTTGCCGCGAGATAGCCGCCACCACCAGATTACCCGTCGCCACGTATTGCACCTGACCAGAAAGCCAGGCCGACAGCGTGGTGTTGTTATCTTCGTAACGCTTAATCTGCGCCGCTTTCGGCGCAATGCTGGTCAGGACCATATCTTCCACCGCGCCGCGGGTCACGCCGATGCTCTTACCGCTCAGTTCGGCTGCGTCTTTCAGGGCAGCTCCCTGCGGGCCGAAGACGCCAAGGAAAAACGGCGCGTAGGGTTGGCTGAAATCAATGACCTTTTCCCGCTCGGCGTTCTTACCCAGGCTTGAGATCACCAGATCCACTTTATCGGTCTGCAGATACGGTACCCGGTTGGCGCTGCTCACCGGAACCAGCTGCAGTTTTAGCTTCATCTGCTTTGCCAGATAGCGGGCCATATCAATGTCATACCCCTGTGGCTGGAGATCGGTGCCGACAGAACCAAACGGCGGGAAATCCTGGGGAACGGCGATGCGGATCACCCCGCGTTTTTCAATATCCTGGAGTTGGTCCGCGTGTGCGGCGGTGATTTGTGTCAACAGACAAGCGGCCCCGGTCAGCGCAATCAGCAGTTTTTTCATCATCATTACCCGTTACGTTAGTATGAAACAAAAGATTCTTTAAATAAACTTCTGCAACTAATGTGCCAGATACGGACAAAAGAAATTTGCGCTGCCTAATCGGCTTTTAGCGAGAAATGACGCGAATATTAACCATGGCGGTAAGAAGAGTCGCCCTTCTCCTTACCGCACTTTGGCACCAAAAAGGTGCAAAGCACCAGACTGGCTCCCCATTATCGTTGTTCAAGCTCATCCAACTGCTGGTATAACGTGGCGATGTCATGAATGCGCGGGCGACCGCTATCGAGAATTTCATGTAGCAAGGCGTTCGCCAGCAGGTTGATAAGACTATTGGCCGACGCGTAGCTGTCGAAAGCCGAAACGCTATCCAGCGGGGCGCATAACCGCCAGCACGCCAGCGGAAACAGGCTATGCGCCTGCGGCTCGCAGATTAGCAGCTGCGGAACTCCCCGCTGTTGCAGTTGCTGCATCAGAGGACGAATAATTCGCGGCCTACGGCGAAACGCCATCACCACCACGATATCTTCCGCGCTTATATCGACCAGCTCTTCACTTAGGCTTTGCCCCGGTTGCGGCAGCACCACCACTTGCCCGCGCGCCTGAAGCAACTGCTGGCGCAAATGCAGCGCCAGCGGCCAGGAGTTTCGCATGCCAATAATGACGACGCGCCTGGCCTTGACCAGCGCGTTAATGGCTTCGGCAAACTGCCGGGCATCCAGCGCGTTTACCCACTGCGTCAGGTTTGCCATCTCCTGTTTATAATGCCGCGCCAGCAGCGTATTACCCTGCACCGCCTCGCGATGATCGGTCAACGGCATCCCGCTCTGGCGTAACGTGCGCA
The DNA here is from genome assembly GCF_032601985.1 of Klebsiella sp. 141203. NCBI lineage: Bacteria > Pseudomonadati > Pseudomonadota > Gammaproteobacteria > Enterobacterales > Enterobacteriaceae > Klebsiella > Klebsiella sp. 141203. Next base: position 274,174 of record NZ_JAQIRL010000001.1, read on the forward strand.
GCTCATCGCGCATATCGCGATACTTTTCATATCCCAGCCGTTTAAACAGACGGCTTACCGTCGCTTTTGATACCCCGCTCAGTTGGGCCAGCTCGGCGCTGTTGTAGCTAATCAGGTCGTCAAAGTGGTCGACAATGAAATCCGCCACCCGCTGCTCCTGGGGTGACAACGACGCATATTGCGCTTTCAGCCGTTCATCGAGTTGTTCCATAGCGCCTCTGTAACTTTTGTTTCACTGAACTATACCGCTAACCCCCTTCACAATGCATGCCACAATGAGAAAAGACAACGCCAGCCGCAACATTGAAACTTTCTTTTCAAAGTGGAACAGCTTTTGCAGCAGTGGCTGCACGATTCGTTACGAGGATAAGTTATGCAGAGTCATTTCTCGACCCAGGGGATGGCGGTCGCCCCCCATCATCTGGCTAGCCAAAGCGCGCTGTCCGTGCTGCGCGAAGGCGGAAGCGCAATAGAAGCGATGGTCGCCGCCGCCGCGACCATCGCGGTCGTCTATCCGCATATGAATGGTTTAGGCGGCGATGGGTTCTGGCTGATCGTACCGCCGCAGGGCGATCCGATCGCCATTGACGCCAGCGGCGCCGCGGGTTCACTGGCGACGCCGGAAGCCTATGCCGGACTAACGCACATCCCGCATCGCGGCCCACAATCCGCCCTGACCGTCGCCGGCACCGTCAGCGGCTGGGATGAGGCGCTGAAAGTTTCACACTCGCTGACCGGTAAATCACTACCGCTTTCGCGCCTGTTACAGGACGCGATTGGCTATGCCGATAACGGTATTCCGGTGACCGCCTCGCAAGCCAGCGCCACCGCCGGAAAATTAGATGAACTTCAGCGCCAGCCGGGCTTCGCTGAGACCTTTCTGGTCAATGGCCGCCCTCCGCAAAGCGGCAGCCGCTTTTGTCAGCCTGCGCTGGCCTCCACGCTAAAACGGCTGGTTGCGGAAGGGCTTGATAGTTTCTATCGCGGCTCTCTGGCGGAACAACTGGCGGCCGGCATGGCCCGTTATGGCCTGCCTATTACGCTTGACGATCTGCGCCAGCATCGCGCGCGCCGTCCGCAACCACTGCGGCTACAGCATCAACACGGTGAGTTATGGAACCTGGCGCCGCCGACGCAGGGGCTGGTATCGCTGGCCATCCTCGGCATCACTGACCGGCTGGCGATGGAACAGGCCGACGATGCGCAGACCATCCACCGTATCGTGGAAGCGACAAAACAGGCCTTTAGCCTGCGAGATAAACATATTACCGACCCGCAGCATCTGGACGTGGATATTCAAAGCCTGCTGTCCCCGCAGGCGTTACAACCGCTGGCGGAGAAGATCGACGACCAGCGCGCCGCGCCATGGGGCGCAGGCAAAGGCCCCGGCGATACCGTCTGGATGGGCGTGATGGATAGTAGCGGGCTGGCGGTTTCCTTTATCCAGAGTCTCTACCATGAGTTTGGCAGCGGCGTGGTACTTCCGGACAGCGGTATTGTCTGGCAAAACCGCGGTGCGTCGTTCAGCCTGGACCCGGCGCATTTGCTGGCCCTGGCGCCGGGCAAGCAACCCTTCCATACCCTTAATCCCGCCGCCGCGCGCCTGAACGATGGCCGGGTGATGGTTTATGGCTCAATGGGCGGCGACGGGCAGCCGCAGACGCAGGCGGCGCTTTTCACCCGCTATATCCTGCAGAATGTCCCGCTTCAGGAGAGTATTTCTCGTCCGCGCTGGCTGCTTGGACGCACCTGGGGACAGACCTCGGACTCACTAAAAGTAGAAGGCCGCTTTGCGCCGCAAACCCTCGCCCGGCTCAGGGACCTGGGGCATGAGGTTGAGGTACTGGCCGACTTCAGCGAGGCCATGGGACATGCCGGGGCCATTGTCCGCCATCCTGACGGCCTGTTTGAAGGCGCGTCTGACCCGCGCAGTAACGGCACCGCCGCTGGCTATTAGGGGGAGAAGCATGAAACAAACCGAAAAAGAGTGGCGCGACTGGCTTCTACAGATGGAACAGATCCTCGCCCTTGAACTGGATGAATCGCGCCGCGCTGAGCTGCTGGCGCAATTTCGCCGCATTGCCGATATGGCTGAACCGCTGATGGCCTATCCGCTCGATCAGCGTCTGGAAATCGCCGGAGTGTATAAAGCATGAAGCTACATCAGATGACCATTGCCGACATTCAGCAGTCGCTGAGTCGCGGTGAATTTAGCGCCAGAGAGCTGGCTCGCCAGACGCTTGATGATATTGCGCAAAGTAACCCACTGCTCAATGCCTGGACGACTGTCACCGGGAAACGGATGCTCGACGAAGCGGACGCCATTGATGCCCTACGGCGCACGAATCAGCCGCTACCTGCGCTGGCAGGCATTCCCTACGCGGTCAAAAATCTGTTTGATGTCGCGGGAGAAACCACCCTCGCCGGCGCGCAACTGTTCAGCAATAACCCGCCTGCCCGCGTCGATAGCTGGGCGGTAAGTCAAATCCATACCGCAGGCGGCCTGCTCAGCGGGATGCTGAATATGGACGCCTATGCTTACGGTTTTACTACGGAAAACAGCCACTATGGCGCGACGCGCAATCCGCACGATCTTAACCGCATTGCCGGCGGATCCTCCGGCGGCTCAGCGGCGGCGGTCGCCGCCGGGCTGGTTAATTTCTCGCTCGGTAGCGACACCAATGGTTCAATCCGCGTTCCGGCATCCCTGAGCGGGATTTTTGGTCTCAAGCCAACCTTCGGCCGTCTGTCGCGTACCGGCAGCCACCCTTTTGTTCCCAGCCTCGATCATATTGGTCCGTTTGCCCGTACGGTAGAGGATTTAGCCACAGTCTACGATGTTCTTCAGGGGCGAGACGTTAATGACGGTTTTCAGGCCGAACGCGGCGTCACCCCTGCTACGCCGCATCTGCGATATGGCCTCCAGGGGCTGCGTTGCGCGGTTTTAGGCGGCTATTTCAGCCGCTGGTGCGATGACGATGCCCGCGCGGCGGTGGCTCGCGTCGCCCGCTATCTCGAAGCCTCTGAAGAGTATCTCTTCCCCGAGGCGGAGCTGGCGCGCGCTTCTGCTTTTATCATTAGCGCTTCTGAAGGCGGAAACCAGTACCTGCCAGCCTTACGGCGTGAGCCGGAGCGCTTTGAACCGCACTCGCGCGAACGTCTGCTGGCGGGCGCGATGATCCCTTCCGCCTGGTACCTGCAGGCGCAGCGCTTTCGTCGCCACGCTCAGCAGCAAGTCGCGTCGCTATTCACCCATGCCGACGTGCTCATCGCCCCAGCAACACCATGCAGCGCCACGCTTATTGGCGAGCAGACGATGGAGATCAACGGCGAGTCTTTACCGATACGCGCCAGCATGGGCATGCTCACTCAACCAATCTCCTTTATCGGTCTGCCGGTGGTAACCGTCCCGCTACGTACCGCGACAGGGCTGCCTGTCGGGGTGCAGTTAATTGCCGCACCGTTTAATGAACAGGCCTGTCTGCGCGCCGCCTATGCGCTGGAAGCGATGGGAATGACCGATTCCCGCCCGGTGGAGGTAGCCGCATGATCGCGTCGCAAGAAATCAATATTCCGCAGGTGGTCGCCGAAGTAACGGCGGCTTTTTATCGCTATGAACAGGCACTGGTGAGTAACGATATCGCGTTGCTTGATGCGTTGTTCTGGCACGATACGCGCACGGTTCGCCTCGGCGCCGGGGAGAATCTGTATGGTATTGATGAGATCCGCGCCTTCCGCGCCGCGCGCCCCGCCGCAGGGCTTGCGCGGGAGTTACGCCATACGGTGATCACCACCTATGGGGAGGATTATGCGGTATGCAGTACCGAGTTCAGCCGTGAAGGCAGCGAACGTATCGGCCGTCAGCAACAAACCTGGGTTCGGTTTGCCTGCGGCTGGCGTATCGTTGCCGCACAGGTTAGTTTGATGGGACATTGATGCCGTTGTCGCCCCCTGCTTGCGCTGCGCTTAGCAGGCCTACAGATCACATGCCGGCGTAGATACTGTTATCGATTTGCAACTTTTTTAAGAGGTTTTCCCGGACGCGGCGCGTTGCGCCTTCTCCGGGCTACCAAATCGCATTGTGCTGTAGCCCCGGTAAGCGGCAGCGCCACCGGGGATTTTGAGATCGCTAGCACCAGTAGTGTCAGTCATCATGGTGAATAAATTAAAGGCAGGCCGCACGGACCGTAGGTCGGGTAAGGCGTTAGCCGCCACCCGACAAATAACGGCGCAATGGGTCTGCCGCTATGGCTGGTACGGATGCACCCGCCGCCAGTGGTCGGCAATCTGCTGGCGGGTACAAATCCACACGCGCTCATGCTGCTGCACGTAATCGAGAAAACGTTGCAGAGCGCGGAAGCGTCCGGGGCGGCCCAGCAACCGGCAGTGCATGCCGATAGACATCATTTTCGGCGACGTTTCACCTTCCGCGTACAGCACATCAAAGCTGTCTTTCAGATAGGTATAAAACTGTTCAGCGGTATTAAACCCCTGAGCGGTGGCAAAGCGCATATCGTTGGCATCGAGCGTGTAAGGCACGATGAGATGCGGTTTACGCTGCCCGTCGGCGCAAGGCACTTCCGTCCAGAACGGCAAATCATCGCCATAATAGTCGCTGTCGTAATCAAATCCGCCATGTTCGACCACCAGTTGCCGGGTGTTAGGGCTATCGCGCCCTGTGTACCAGCCGGTGGGCGGTTTGCCAAACAGGTCGGTCAGCACCTGCACCGCTTTATGCAGATGGTCGCGCTCCTGTTCAATCGCCATATGCTGATAGTGGATCCAACGCCACCCGTGGCTGACCACATCGTAGTTGGCCGCTTTGATCGCCGCGACGATATCCGGATGACGCGCCAGCGCCATTGCCACGCCAAACACCGTCAGCGGTAACCCCCGCTCCTGAAAGTCATGATGGATACGCCAGAAACCCGCGCGGCTGCCATATTCATACAATGAGTCCATCGACATATGGCGGTCGGGATAGCTGGCAGCGCCGATGATATCGGAGAGAAACTGTTCAGAACCCGCATCGCCGTGCAGGACGTGATTCTCGGCGCCTTCTTCGTAATTAAGCACAAACTGCACCGCGATACGCGCCTGGTTTGGCCACTGCGCGTGCGGCGGCTTTCCCGCGTAGCCGCGCAAATCGCGCGGATATAATTCTGCTGCTGGTATCATCTCCCACCCCTTCATTTAATCATTAAACACGGCAAATTTACCGCTAAGAGTTTTACGTTCCGGATAAGCTAAATCGCCGTGCTTGCTGGTTGTCAGGCCTAGCGACACCAGAGATTCCACCATCTTCACCGCCGCGCTGACGCCATCAATAACGGGTACCTGAAGTTCCCGGGTCAGTTGCTGCGCCAGGGTCGCCATGCCGCCGCAGCCCAGCACGATAGCGCCGCAGCCATCTTCCTGTAGCGCCTGAATACAGCGGGCGCGTACTTTTTCCTGCGCCACGCCGCTGCCATCTTCCAGCGCCAGCACCGGTAGATCGATCGCATGCAGACCGGCGCAATGCTCATGGAAACCATACTGATGTAGCAGGTGGCGAGCGATAATCAGCGTGCGCGGCAAGGTAGTGACCACCGAGAAGCGGGTAGCGACCAGCGTCGCCATATGCATCGCCGCTTCGGCAATACCAATAACCGGCCCCTGGGCCAGTTCACGGGCGGCAAGTAACCCCGGATCGCCAAAACAGGCGATAACGTGCCCGGAAACGCCCTGCTGCCGCCCGGCTTTTATTTGCTCCAGCACGCCGACGGCGGCGATAGCTTCGTCAAAATGCCCTTCAATCGACGGCACGCCGTCTGGTGGACAGACCGCGACAATATCGGTTCCTGGCGACGCCGCGGCGCGGGCCGCCTCGGCGATAGTTTGCGTCATACCGGGATCGGTATTGGGATTGATGACTTGTATACAGATGGTGGACATTACCGCTCCTTATAACCGGCAAACAGCAGGGCGAAATCGGGGACTGACTCCCCCGTGCGGGAAAAACATAAACTGGCGACGATGTGTTCAAAGTGATGATTTAGCGCCTCGGTCAGCGCGGTCAGCGCTTTTTCGCGTAACAGGCCGACAAGGCGCTCGTGGTCATCGCAGCGGCACCCTTGCCGCCACGGCGCGCCCCAGGCGGCAATCACCAGCGATGAGCGTTGACTGAGCCGGGTGACCATCTCCGTTAGCACCTGGTTGCCGGAAATGGCCTGTAACTGAATATGAAAATTAGCGGAATGGCGGATAGCGGCCGGACCATCATAGGCCTCATGCGCCAGTTGCTCCTGCTGAATAATGGCTTCCAGCGCCGCCAGATGCGGAGGCTGGCAGCGTTGAAGTACATCCGGCAGATTCGCTACTTCCAGTAGCGCACGGGTGCGGAATATTTCCCGTGCCTCGTCAACCGTCGGACTGGCGACCTGTGCACCACGTTTGGGCGTTAATGTCACCATTTGCACAGCGGCGAGTCGTTGCAGCGCTTTGCGTACTCCTGTGCGGCTGATGCCGAACACCTCCGCCAGCGCCTCTTCCGGCAATTTGCTGCCCGGCAGCAGTTGTTGCTCGACAATCGCAGTCAGCAAGGCTTCGTAGATAGACTCATCCTTGTCATGCAGTCCGGCTGCGGCCTGCAGCGGATTTTCATTGCCCATTGGTCCACTCCACTTTCCATTTCGATATCAAATCGTATACATAAAATAAATATTTTGTATACAAAATTAACTATTCTGGCCTGGATCCTGCAACGCCTTCCGCTATCAACGGCAAAACGTTTGTCTTCAGAGGAGCAGGATCCATGCCAAATACACAAAACACGCATCAGCTCAACGCCGGAGACCCGGCATCAGGCTACAGCCCGCGTCTTTGCAACGAGGATCTGGCGCCGACGCGCGAGCAAAACTGGAACTGGTACAACATTTTTTCTTTCTGGATGTCGGACGTGCATAGCATGGGCGGCTATGTGGTGGCGGCGAGTTTCTTTACGCTGGGTCTGGCGAGCTGGCAGGTACTTATCTGCCTGTTGGCCGGAATTGTTATCGTCCAGCTTTGCGCCAATCTGGTGGCCAAGCCCAGCCAGATTGCCGGCGTGCCCTATGCGGTCATCTGCCGTCAGGCGTTCGGCGTCTTCGGCGCCAATATTCCAGCGGTGATACGCGGGCTGATTGCTTTCGCCTGGTACGGGATCCAAACCTATCTGGCTGCGAACGCCTTAATGCTGGTGCTGCTGAAGTTCTGGCCCTCGCTGGCGGCAATGACGCAAACGTCATTGCTGGGTCTTTCATCGCTTGGCTGGATCTGTTTCGCCACCATGTGGCTGTTGCAGGCGATGGTGTTCTGGCACGGCATGAGCGCGATTAAGCGCTTTATTGATATCGCCGGCCCGGCGGTATATGTGGTGATGCTGGCGCTAGCGGGCTGGATTGTATACAAGACAGGCCTCGATGGTATCTCCTTTACCCTCGCCAGTAAGACGCTGACCGCCGGTGAGCAAAGCTGGCAGATGATCACCGCCACCGCGCTGGTGGTCTCCTACTTCTCCGGTCCGCTGCTTAATTTTGGCGATTTCTCCCGTTATGCCAGAAGCATGGGCGAAATTCGCCGCGGCAACCGCTGGGGGCTGCCGTTTAATTTCCTGCTGTTCTCGGTGGTGACCGTAGTAATCGTCTCCGGGACGCAATCTTTATTTGGCCGGATGATCACCGACCCGATTGAAACGGTGAGCCATGTGGGTAACGATCTGGCGGTGGCCATCGGCCTGCTGACCATGATCACCGCCACTATCGGCATCAATATTGTCGCCAACTTCGTCTCGCCGGCATTTGATTTTTCCAACTGCGCGCCGCAAAAAATCAGCTTCCGCACCGGCGGGATGATTGCCGCCGTCGGCTCGATACTGCTCACCCCGTGGAATCTGTTTAACTCCCCAGAACTTATCCACTACACCCTGGATGTATTGGGAGCGTTTATCGGGCCGTTGTTTGGCATTCTGCTGGTTGATTTCTATTTGATTAAACGCGGACAGGTATCGATCGACGATCTTTTCGATGATACCCCGAAAGGCAAATACTGGTACCGCAACGGCTTTAACCCGAAGGCCATCGCCGCGCTGCTGCCCTCGGTGGCGGTCGGCCTGATTATCAGCTTTATTCCCGCTCTGCATGAGGAGGCCAATTTTAGCTGGTTCATCGGCGTACTGCTAAGCGGCAGCCTGTATCGCTGGATTGCCCGCGACGAGCGGCAGGCTGCTTCCTCCGCCCGCTTCACCCCCGGCGCGTTGGCGCAGAAAGAATAATCCCAACCGGCCGCGGCGCCTGCCGCGGCTTCCTGGCATTAAATTTGCACAACGGATACATCACCACTCAAATAAGGCGGCACCATGCTGGAATACCACACCGCGCTACGCGGTGCGTTTTTTGATATTAGCCAACCCGCCGCCAACGCTGACGATATCGCCCGCTACGCGCGATATATTGATGATGGCGTGCTGTTTATTTACGCTGGGAAGATTCAGGCGCTACTGCCATGGCAGGAAGGCGAAGCATTACTCGATCCACATAAAGGCTATCGCGATCTGCGCGGCAAACTGCTACTGCCGGGGTTTGTCGACGCCCATATTCATTATCCTCAAACCGAAATGATCGGCGCCTTTGGCGAACAGCTGCTGGAATGGCTGACCACTTATACCTTTCCGGTGGAAAGCCAGTTTGCCGATGAACGGTACGCGGCAGATATCGCCCGTTTTTTTGTCAACCAGTTGCTCAGCCATGGCACCACCACCGCGCTGGTATTTTGTACGCTTCATCCGGCGTCCGTGGAGGCTCTGTTTACCGAGGCGTTGCGCCTGAATATGCGCCTGCTGGCCGGTAAGGTGATGATGGATCGCCATACGCCGGAGTATTTAACCGAAACCGCCGAACAAAGCTATTGCCAGACCCGCGAACTGATCCAGCGCTGGCACCGGCGAGGCCGTCTGGGCTACGCCATTACGCCGCGTTTCGCTCCCACTTCCACACCGGAGCTGCTACAAGCAGTTCAGCGGCTGCGGGAGGAGTTTCCTGATACCTGGCTGCATACCCATCTGAGTGAAAACCTTAATGAAATCGCGTGGGTAAAGCAGTTATGGCCGGAGCATGAGCACTATCTTGATGTTTATCATCACTATCAATTGACCGGTGCGCGCAGCGTCTTCGCCCACGGGATCCATCTGGCGGAGAAAGAGTGGCGGTGTCTGCATGAGACCGGTTCGGCAATCGCCTTTTGCCCGACGTCAAACCTGTTTCTGGGTAGCGGGCTATTTCGCCTGCCCGCCAGCTGGCAACATCAAGTCCGGATTGGCATCGGCAGCGATGTTGGCGCCGGAACCACCTTCAGCCTGCTGCGCACCCTCGGCGAGGCCTATAAAGTGGCGCAGCTACAGAGCTATCGCCTGCGCGCTAGCGAAGCGTTTTATCATGCGACGTTGGGCGGCGCGCATGCGTTACGCCTGGATGACAAAATTGGTAATTTCCAGTCGGGAAAAGAGGCCGATTTGGTGGTTATCGACCCGGCGGTAACGCCGCTACAAAAGCTGCGCGGCGCACGCTGTCATGATGTCTATGAGCAGCTGTTTGTATTGATGACCTTAGGCGATGAACGGAACATTAGTGAAACCTGGGTCAATGGCCAACAGGTATGGTGTAACGAAGGCTGAACCGCTGCCCGGCGCTTCATTCTGGCCGGGCGGCGGACTCAACTTAACTTCCGCGATAGGTCGACCAGCCGCCGGGGGCAATTAAAAATGGCAGATGAAAATGGTCTTTGTCATCAATGGTAATCATAAAATCGATCTGCGCCTGCCGGTACAGGGTCTGGCGGCCATCGCGCGCAAACCACGATTGCAGTTCGGCCACCAGCTGATAGTTTCCGGGACGCAGTTGTCCCGTCGCCAGCTCGCCCAGGCGGCCATGGCTGTCTGTCACGCCTGATGCCAGGCTGCGCCCTTCGCATAACAGGGTGACCGCCACGCCTTGTGCGGGCTTGCCGGTAGAAATATCAAGAATATGGGTGCTCAGGGTGATCATTCGCTAATAACTCCCGCCAGTCTGAGTAAGGTGATTTCACGTAATTGTTCCAGCGCCGCTTCAATTTCCTGCGCGTCATTATGGGTCAGCCGTTGGGTCAGCGCCTGCAGGATTTCGGCGGCGCTGCGCCCTTTGGCGCGGATTAGAAACACGCGGTCAAAGCGGGCTTCGTAACGGGCGTTCCCTTCTTTCAGCGCCCGGGCGATAGCGGCATCGTCGGCATTAACCTCCGCCTGCTCCTGGCGAGACAGCGCGGCATGCGCTTCCCCGCCCGTCGGCTTTTCCCCGATCCGCGGGTGGGCGCAGAGCGCCCGCGCCAGTTCTGCCTCTCCCCAGTGCTGCGTCAGTTGTTGCGCGCGATCCGTTAAGGCCGCCAGTGTGGCATAGGGCCGCTCCAGCGCCAGCGCTTCGCGCCAGGCGGGGAGCGCCACGCAGGGTTCAAGCTGGCGAATGGCTTCCGCCTGCGGCAGCTGATTAAAGTGGTTGAGTGTTATCATCATTGCTCCTTGCCGCTGCCGTCATGGCGGCTTTCTCTTGCGGAATAATCAGATTCAGTACAATCGCCACCAGCCCACCGCTGGTGGCCGCAGATCCAAACAGGTTGCCGATGATAGGCGGGAAATGGGCAAGGAAAGCGGGAACCGCCTCAATGCCGAGGCCAAAACCAAATGCCAGGCCAACAATCAGCATATCGCGGCGGGTTAGCGGGTTCTGGGTGATGATGCGGATCCCGGCCGCCACGACACAGCCAAACATGACCATCGTCGCGCCGCCTAACACCGGCGTGGGGATCTGGCGCAGGATCTCGCCAAAGGGAGGAAACAGCCCAAGCAGAATCAGCAATATGCCAATATAACGCCCGACATAGCGGCTGGCGACGCCGGTCATCTGGATGACGCCGTTATTCTGCGCGAAGGTGGTATTGGGAAACGCGCAGATCGCCGCGGCGATCAGGCAGCTAATGCCATCCGCGAGGATCCCGCCTTTCAGGCGTGAGCGAAACGCGCCGTCATCAATGGACTGTTTTGAGATCAGGCAGTTGGCGGTTAAATCGCCGACTGCTTCAAGAATGCAAACCAGCGATACCAGCGCGACCGGTAAAAATATGGCGCTATTAAACTGAAAGCCAAAAGGAAATATCGCCGGCAGACGAAACCAGCTATCGCCGATCGGCGCCAGATGAAATTTCCCGCTTAGCGCGGCGGCGATACAGCCCACCGCCATGCCGATGACCACCGACGATAAACGCAGCCAGCGGTTTTTCGCGCAGCTCAGCACCACGATAATCCCTAACGTTATGCCGCCCAATGCGATATTGCCCGGGCTGGCGAAATCCTTCGCGTGCTCGCCGCCGCTCCAGTTAATAATACTGACCTTTATCAGGCTAATGCCGATCAGCGCAATGACGCTGCCGGTAATAATCGGGGTAAAGAGTTTTTTCAGCGGTTCGATAAAGCGGCTGACGACGACCGGTACCAGCGCGGCAACAACGTTAACACCGAACAGCATGGCCATAATGTCCTGCGGGCCGCCACCCTGTGCTTTTACCCACATGCCGCCGGCAATCGCTACGCCGAGAAAAGCGAAGCTGGTACCCTGCATACAGATCATCCCCGCACCGATCCCCCAGACGCGGTTAGCCTGAAGAAAGGTGCCAATCCCGGAAGCCATTAGCGACATACTAATTAAATATGGCAGCCATTCGCCAAGTCCCAGCGCGGCGCCAATAATCAGCGGCGGCGTAATAATGCCGACCAGCCCCGCCAGCACGTGCTGTAAGGCGCTAAAAAAGGCCGGCAGCGGCAGGATGCGCTGCTCCAGGCCATAAAGCAGGCTGCTGTTCTTTTCATCAGACATGGGGTCACCGTCTCGTCGTGGATAAGCGTTGACGATGTAGTGCACAAAGCAGGCCACATTGCTTATTCCCTCTATCTTTATCCACGTAAAAATCGTTTTATCTTTTATTTATCAGTGAAATAGCTAAATTAAAGAGCGGGTGTTCTGTAACGAACGTTGGCGCGGGGCGTTGAAACTTTTGATTCCTTAATTCACTAAAAGAAATCTTTGATTCATAAAAAGGCAACATAATCGCAACTTTGCCCTTCTTTAGTGCACCTCTCCGCCATCACCCGTCCGTTTACCGCTGATTTCGCAGGTTCTGGTACCTGGTACGCAAATTGCTGAACCCCTTAAACAACACACCTAAGGGGAAGACAATGAAAGCAATCGTGATTGGCGCGGGAATCGGCGGGTTGAGCGCCGCGGTGGCGCTCCGTAACGCAGGCATCGCCTGCGAAGTGTTCGAAGCGGTAAAAGAGATTAAGCCGGTTGGCGCCGCGATCTCTATCTGGCCCAACGGCGTCAAGTGTATGAACCGCCTGGGGATGGGCGAGATCATCGACGCTTATGGCGGCCCGATGCATTATCTGGCGTATAAGGAGTATCAACGCGGGGAAACGCTCACACGCTTCAGCCTCGCGCCGCTGGTAGAACGTACGCAGGGCCGCCCTTCGCCAGTGTCGCGAACTGAACTGCAGCGCGAGATGCTCGATTTCTGGGGGCGTGAGCAGGTGCAGTTCGGCAAGCGGGTCACCCGCGTGGAAGAACATACCGACGGCGTCACCGTCTGGTTTACCGATGGTAGCGAGGCGCACGGCGATATGGTCATCGCCGCCGACGGCAGCCATTCGGCGCTGCGGCCATATGTGCTCGGCTATACGCCGGAACGCCGCTATGCCGGTTACGTTAACTGGAATGGTCTGGTCGATATTGATGAGTCCATTGCTCCCGCCGATCAGTGGACGACGTTTGTCGGCGAAGGGAAACGCGTGTCGCTGATGCCGGTGGCGGGCGGACGTTTCTACTTCTTCTTCGATGTGCCGTTGCCGGCCGGGTTAGCGGAAGATCGCCTCACCCTGCGCGACGATTTAACCCGCTACTTCGCCGGCTGGGCGCCGCCGGTGCAAAAGCTTATCGCCGTACTCGACCCGCAGACCACCAACCGGATAGAAATTCACGATATTGAACCTTTTGATAAGCTGGTGCGTGGCAAGGTGGCGCTACTGGGCGATGCCGGGCACAGCACCACGCCGGATATCGGCCAGGGCGGCTGCGCGGCGATGGAGGACGCGGTCGTGCTGGGTAATGTACTGCGCGACAATAGCGATATTGTCACCGCGCTGCGCCAGTACGAAGCATTGCGTTGTGAACGGGTGCGTGACCTGGTGCTCAAAGCGCGTAAACGCTGTGATATCACCCACGGTAAGGATATGGCGTTAACCAAAGCCTGGTATCAGGAACTGAAAACGGAAACCGGCGAGCGTATTATCAACGGCTTGTGCGAAACCATTCAGGGCGGGCCATTAGGCTGAGAGTGAGCAGCGCTACGCATCTCCTCCATCACCAGCGTTAGTTTTTGAATCGCCATTTGCGCCGGACGAGATAGCTGGCGCGATGGCGCGGTGCATAGCGCCAGAGTCAAAGGCCGCAGCAGCTTATTACGCAGCGGCACAAACGCCAGCGAACCGTTGTTTACCTCGTCCTGCACATCCAGCAGGCTCAGGACCGTCACCCCGCCGCCTTTAAGCACCAGCGATTTAATCAGACGAATATCATTGCAGCTAACGGTGTTGGGTGGCGAAAAATCATAATGGTGATAGAGCATTGCCACCCGGTCATGCACTATTAACGGCGCGCCGGGAATAATATGCCGTTCATCGCTAAGTTCCCCCAGCGAGATCGCGGGCGCGGCGGCAAAAGGATGGTGCGGATGCAGTACTACTCCGACTTCCATTTCAATAAACGCCAGTACGTTGAGACCCGCCTGACCTTCAGGATCGAGGATCAGACCAAAATCGACATCGGACTGACGTACTCTGTCGCTGATGCTCTGGCTATCGGCGACCTGCAACATCAGTTCCAGCCACTCGTACTGGTTGATAATCTCTGCCAGCGCCGCGGCAAAACTCCCTTCGGCCAGCGCCTGCACCATACCGACATTCACCGTTCCGCGTTTTAGCCCCTGCAGTTCATCAAATTTCTGTTGGGTCACGCGAAACTCTTTTTGCCAGCGCAGCAGATTGTCATACAACAGCTCGCCTGCGGTGGTCATCCGCAAACCTTCCGGCAGCCGTTCAAACAGCGGCGTGCCGAAGGACGCTTCAGCCTGCAGTATCTGGCGGTTAATCGCCGAAGCCGAAATATGCAGTTTTTCCGCCGCCCGGCGCAGGCTGCCGCTGCGGGCCACTTCCATAAAATAATTCGCAAAGCGCGAGAAAGGACTCATCGGTTACCTGTACTGATTTTTGCAACGGATAGCTGAATTAATGCTGATGGATGTCAACACCCTACTATGGCAACAATAAACTCACAACAATTAAACAATCAACTTAGCCATCAGGAAGCAAGACGATGAACAGACAACCGCTCGCGCCCCCCGCGCATTGCACCTTTGAACCCCAGGACTGGCTGCGGCTGGCAAAATGCTGGCATCCGGTGGCGCGCAGCGCTGATATCGGCCCGCAACCGGTGAAAGCCACCCTGCTGGATGAAAAACTGGTTATCTATCGCCTGCACGAACGAGTCGTGGTCGCCCGCGATGTCTGTCCCCACCGCGGGGTACCATTGACGTTAGGTTTTCATGACGCAGAAGGCATTATTTGCCCTTATCACGGCCTGCGCTTTGGGGAAGATGGCCGCTGTAACCGAATCCCCTCCAGCCCAAATCAGCCAATACCGGCAAAATTAAATCTGACCTGCTACGCGGCGGAAGAACGCTATGGTCTGGTGTGGGTGTGTCTCGATTATGATGCTGACAATCCCCCGCGGTTACCGACCATGCCACACTGGGCAGACGACGGATTCCAGCAACTGACCTGTCCGGCGTTTGAGGTCAATGGCTTTGCAGGCCGTCAGGTTGAAGGGTTTCTTGATGTGGCGCATTTTGCGTGGATCCATACCGACACCTTCGCCGATGCGGAGAATCAACAGGTTCCTGACTACCTGCCTGAGGAAACGGAGAACGGGTTTGTCGTCGACTACTGGAGCACGGTCGGCAATTATCCGGCAAGCGCCGGCTACCGCGCTCCGGAGGGTTTTCAATGGCTGCGTCGCTTTGAGATGCATCTGCCCTTTACCGCCACCCTGACGATTCATTTTCCCGGCGAAGCCCGGCTGGTTATTATGAATGCCGCCTCGCCCGTCTCATCACGGGTCACGCGAATGTTTGCCCCTATCGCCCGCAATTTCGACCTGCATGTGCCGGTGGAGGAAATCTACGCTTTCAACCTTCGCGTGTTCGAAGAAGACCGGCTGATGGTTGAAAGCCAGCGCCCGGAGACGCTACCTCTGGATCTTACCCTGGAAGCACATATTCCAGCCGACCGTAGCTCAATTGCCTACCGTCGCGGCTTGAAGCGGCTGGGTTTCGGTGAGTTTTTCCTGGTCTGAGCAAGGAGTTATAAGATGAGTAATCTGATTGAGGTGGTTGTCGATGGTCTCTGGCGTGAAGGCGAACATAATCTGGCGGTCACGTTGGTGACGACTGACGGCGGTCCATTACCCGCATGGCAGCCCGGCGCCCATATCGATCTGCATCTGGCGAACAGCGTGACCCGTCAGTACTCACTCACCGGGAGCCATCGCAGGCTGGAACGTTATCTGATTTGCGTGGCGCGATCGGCAGAGTCGCGCGGCGGTTCGCGCTACATCCATGAGACGCTGCGACCGGGTCAGAGGCTGATGATTTCGCTACCACGAAACCAGTTTGCCCTGCAGACGGCGCGACATGTCACCCTGCTGGCCGCCGGGATTGGCATTACGCCGCTGTATAGCATGGCGCGGGCGTTAGCGGCGCAAGGAAAGCCATTTACCTTGCAGTATTACCTCAACCGCCTTGAAAACGGCGCCCTGGTAGCCGCGATTACCCGCAAGCTGGCACCTGAAAACGTGAGGATTTATAGCTCAGCTAAAGGCGAGAGCCCGCGAGAAAATTTGCCTGGAAGGTTGAGCGTTCCTCATCGTGAAGATCGGCTTTACGTGTGTGGGCCGGCGGGATTTATGGCCGCCGCGCGCCAGGCGGCGGCGATACAAGGCTGGCATGCTGAGCAGATCCATGAGGAGGCGTTTCAGGCGTCAATGCCCGCCAACGACGTTCGGCAGGAAGAGTCGTTTACGGTGACGCTCGCCTCTTCTGGCCAGTGCTGGCCTGTCGCCGCCAATCAAACCATTGCGCAGGTATTGCAGGAAAATGGTGTGGCAGTGCCGCTCTCCTGTGAGATGGGGATTTGCGGCGCCTGTCTGACCAGGGTGGTTGAGGGAGAGGTGGATCATCGTGATACGGTGCAGTCAGCAGCAGAAAAATGCGCCATCGTGCAGCATGTCGCGCTGTGCTGCTCCCGCAGCCGCAGCACGAATCTGCTTATTGATTTATAAAATAAGGCCAGGCTAAAACTGGCCTGTTGCCGCCCTTTTCTAACGTGAAGCGCGGCGCAGCGTCTGGCGCTGAATATTAAGCTGTTTTCGCCAGACCCTGTTATGTAGATAAAGGGCGTTTGCACGGTAAAAAGTCTGGCTATTAATGCATCGGATACCGCCTAAAATGAATACTAGCCCCAGCACGGCGCTAATGAGAAATCCTGGTTTTAGTCCGGCGCCGAATAATGCCCCCAGGCAAACAGAAAGAAAATAAACAATCGCAAGCAGACCGCTAAAAGCCATCAAAGCCAGTGATAATTTAAGCGCCAGAAAATTGCCTCTGGCAACGAAGTACATCGTCAGAACCATTATCAGACTATAAATTAGCGATACAGGCACAATCGCCGCCATCACGGCATACTGCGGCAGCCCAAATAGCTCGAACACCGCCAACCAGAGATAAGGTTGAGCTAGGGCAAAAGCGAACATACTCAGAATCATAGCCCCTACCAGCGGTATTCCTGACATATGCCAGCCGACCGGAATACCCATCCGGTCTTTTAATCTGTCTTTAAGCTTTTCAAGCAGCTGCGGATCGTTGGTTTTTATTCTGTCCCTGACGGCCGCACTGAGCAGCAAACTGTATTTAATGAACTTCAGCATCCTCTGAACATCCTGTTGCCGAGATGGATATACGCGCCAATTATGGCCCTTCCGTTGAAGACGGTGTCGTAGTCCGTGAACTGTTTTCCTGCGATAAGCGCCAGAAATCATGCCCGGCGGGATACTGGTAAAGACGCAGTGAAAACTGCCCGGCCACGGCGGTAATGTATTCAAAAATAGCGGACTGAGTGTTCTCGTAATCCATCCATAACGTCGAGGAGGTAAAGCAGTAGATTTCCAGCGGCAGCCCGGACGGCGACGGTTTTAACGTTCGCGCCACGATGTACATATCTTTAACGATATCTGGCCGTTCGGCGAGATAGCTCATCAGGTAATGGCGAAACAGCGTCAGGTTAGTCAACCCGTTATCAATAAACCAGCGATCCGCGACGCCGCCCGGATCCCGGCCATCCAGTAATTTACTGAGCGGTTCACTCACCCCGCGGATTGCCAGCATCGGGGTTAACATCTCCTGATTCAGGAAGGTCACCGAGTGCTGATCGATATTAATACTACGCATGATCCGCCGTGCGCCGGACGAGAACATCGCCTGCCAGTTGGTATACGTTTCTGTAAGGAAATTCTTGGTCGGAATACGCGAAATGGTGTTGTCCCAGTTACGGATAGTAATGGTATGCAGCGCGATATCCGTCACTTCCCCGCTCAGGTTCTTGTCGGGCATTTCGATCCAGTCGCCCAGTTGCAGGACATCGTTGGACGATAGCTGGACGTTGGCCACCAGCGACAGCAAGGTATGTTGAAACACTAACATCAGCACCGCCGCGACGGCGCCGAGGCTGGAAATGATAATCACCGGTGATTTATTCGACATCACGGCGAGGATCATAATTGCGGCCAGAATGTGAACTAAGATTTTGCCTATCTGGATATAGCCTTTGATGGAGTGGTTTTTGCGCTTGGTCTTACGCAGATAAGAGCTATTGACGATATCCAGCATTTCGTTGAAGAAGATCGACAGAAAAATAAAAAACAAAATTCCGCAGATGGTATTAATCGCCGTTACCAGCGATGCCGGCATATTGGGCATAAACTGCAGAACGTAGTAGACGATAATAACCGGAATGAAGTTTGACAGTTTCTCGGCGATACGGCGGTCTTTTTCCAGCGGTACGTCCTGCTTATGGCTGGCGAAGAACACCTTGCGTATCACTTTAATCAGCAAAAACTTGCACAAAAGATGGGCAAAGATGCCGGAGACGACCAGCAGAATAAGGTTAAAGCCGATCGCTAATGCCGGATTACTTTCAATAAACGTCAACAGATGATTCAAATACGCCATGCGTTATCGCCTGAATAAATATGCCCTTTTGTATTAGCCCTTCACTCTCGGCTATTAATACAAAAATTTAACCAATGTGCATCATGACATGTCAAAGCCGGATAAGTCCACGCTTTGCGCGGGCGATGACATTCATTGTATAAATATGTTCATTTGCATTAATGATGCTCTGCGCCCACTATTAAGGGGCCCGAAATGAGGACATATCAACTCCAGGAGGAAACATGTTCAAAGCACTTGCCGCCATCGTCGCACTCACCGCATCCGCCAGCGTTATGGCGCAAAGTGATGTCACGCTGACTTCACTTGCCAAAGATAATGCGACCAAAGCGTCGTTCAGCCAGATGGTGAAAGGCCATAAACTCCCGGCCTGGGTTAACAGCGGCGGTACCGGTTCTCCGGCACAGACCGTGAAACTGGGCTCTGAGTCCTGGCAGGTATTAAGCGCCTGTAAACCACACGATTGCGGAAGCGAACGTATCGCCGTGATCTGGTCGGAAAAATCCAAACAGATGTCGGGCGTTTTCTCGGTGGTTGATGAGAAGACATCGCAGGAAAAACTGACCTGGCTTAACGTCAGCGATGCGATGTCGATTGATGGCAAAACCGTGCTGTTTGCCGCGCTGAGCGGCAGCCTTGAAAACCATCCTGACGCGTTTAACTACCCGCAATAAACAAAATCCCTGGCTATCCGTTGATAGTCAGGGGTTGCTCACCGTCTTCGCCGCTCTCTATCTGCGCTTCTGACGTAGTTTGTCCGCGAGAAGAGCCAACCGCTGGCTACGACAATAAATCGCGAACAGCACGAATCCCTGGCGGTTAAATATTAGCCGGCAACACAGTAATGCCAGCGCGGCGAACGCCAGCGGCCAGAGACTTTCACCTGCGCTAACCATCGCTCGCAATGCTTGCGCCGCCGTTGACGCTGAGAGGAGAAGAAATAGCGCCAGAAATCCCTTCAGCCCGAGGGTATAACCGCGAGCCAGCAACACGCCGCTGGTCAACAGAACAATAACCACCATAAGCGCTGGTACAAAGAAACTCACTACCCGTATCGGCGCAGAGAATGGCGGGAGCGTCTGCAAAAATGGTAGCAAATTGAATGCAAAAGCCACTAAGAACAGTGGGAATAGCGCGGCGACCGGAAATGGGTTTTGCCGGGGACGTTCGCCAGGTGGTCGCGAAAAGTAGCGTTCAAGTTCTGGCGTAGAGTGATTCAGCAAGCCGGCGTCCCGGCGTGCAATAGCGCTGTCTATCTCCCGACCATGCTGCAGGAGATCGTAGAAGACGGGCCCCACTATCGGAGAAACTATCGACATCAGATGAGGGCCTGGGCGCGAATTATCGCTGCCAAAATAGTGCTGAATGTTTGTGGGCCGCTGAGACGCTCCACCACCTGACCATCGCGGAAAACAAGCGTATTGGGTAACCCCCAGACGCTATATTTCGCCGCCAGCACCGGAGCCTGAACGACATTTACTGTACCGACTAATACATCAGACGGTAGCCGGTCTGCCGCCTGGAGAAACAGACTTTCGCTGCTTTGACAAGGGCCGCACCACGGCGCATGAAAACGCACAACAGCCACGCCGTGATAACGTTCAACTTGCGAGAAATTGTCTTCATTCCACTGAATGACGCTCGGATTCATCTTGATCCTTATAACTCTGCACAAAAAGTGATTCAGTTGGGCGATTGTAATCGTTTTCTCGCATAGCCGACAGCTTACGGCGCCAGCATCAATACCTTGAACTGGCTGGGTACGATGCGCATACCGACCGCATTTGTCGAATTTTGCAGGCTAACGCTGGTTAGACGCGTCGCCGGCGTGCCTTTCAGCAGCACGGTAAATGCGCCGGTCAGATGACGCGACGGCCCCATCACCGTACCTGACGCCACCCCGGTCGCCACGCCGGGGTTATCGCCGTTGGTGAGCGGCGTCACCGTCGCCATATTGTGCGCGGGCATGCCCATAAACAGAATATTGAGCGCGTTAGGGATCGCCGTCGGCCCCAGCGCGATGTCCGGATAGGGAATCGGCGTT
The DNA here is from genome assembly GCF_032601985.1 of Klebsiella sp. 141203. Classification (NCBI taxonomy): domain Bacteria; kingdom Pseudomonadati; phylum Pseudomonadota; class Gammaproteobacteria; order Enterobacterales; family Enterobacteriaceae; genus Klebsiella; species Klebsiella sp. 141203. The sequence goes on from NZ_JAQIRL010000001.1 coordinate 294,653, forward strand.
GGCGCCGGCATCGGCGTCAGACAGACGTCGGGGAAGGCTAAATCGACACCGAATAGCTGGCAGTTAGCAAACATGATTAGCTCCTTAGCCCATGTGGATCTGTTCTGAATCGACTTTGGTGATCGCTTTTGAGGTGATAACCGTATTGTGCGCATGCAGGCGGGCGTAATCTTCCGCTTTCATATCCAACTGCCCAGCGCGAACCTGCTCGGTCTGCCGGGTAGTGCGCAGCAGATTGTGGCTAATTTGCGTCACCGTTTGCCAGACCGATTCGGCACGTTTGCCTACAATACGTGACAGCGTCACCCATGCCGAGAGCTTATCGCCGCTGTAGTTCATCTCGCTGATATGGCAGTCCCCCTGCGCGGCATTGACGCACAGGCGCTGACCGCTGAGGCTGAGTTCTCCCTGACTTTGAATATGCAGGTCACCCGGTACGCTGAGCTCCGCCTGGCGGCTTTCATCACGCTCCAGCACCGCTAACAGCCAGATCTGGTTGTCCACGCTGCTGATGAGTACGCGATCCCCAGCCCGCGGCGCGATCAGACAACTGACCGCTCGCCGACAGTGCCAGCCGCGCCCTTCGCTCTCGACGGTCACGCTACCGTCGGCAAAGCAATGGGTCACCGTGCCGGAAGCCTGCGCCGGCGGCATCACCGCCTGGGCCAGTTTGTGATTAATGGTTGTCATCTGTTGTCTCCTTAACAACGGCTGTGGCGCTGGGCGCTCCACGCCTCAGCGGCTAATAACTCTTCATCGTATTCCAGGATCCCCTGGCGGCCGGTAAACAGCGCTTCGTCCTGGCGGGCGCGATGCAGCCGGGTGCGGGAAAAGGTCGCACCGCGCAGATCCGCCTGGCGCAGGTCGGCGGCGGAAAAATCGCTCCACGTCAGATCGCAGAGCGCGAATCGCGCCCCGGCGGCCTGAACCCGCTGTAAAACGCTCTGGAACAACCTGCTCTGGCTAAAGTCGGCCTGCTCCAGTATCGCGCCGACAAATATCGCCTGGTCGAACAGGCTGCCGCGACACTGGGCGCCGCGCAGATCGGCCTCCATAAACAGCGCCTGGCTGGCGTTCACCTGATTGAGCTCTGCTTCACGCAATGACGCGCCTTTGAAATTGCACTGGGTTAGCTGGGCGCCGTTAAACTTCGCGCCGTCCAGCGGACAATCGGTGAACTGGCAGCCGGTAAAACCCTGCCTTGAATAGTCTTTGCCGCGCTGATCGCACTGGAAAAACACCAGCCGGTCGCACTGCATTCCGTCCAGCGCGGTGTCCCGCAAATCGATATGGTAAAAGGTGGTCAACAGACCGCGGCTTTGCGCAAAGCTGGCGTGAGTCAGATCAGCCTCATAAAACACGCTGCGTTCCAGCGTTGAACCGCGAAAACGGCTCCTGCTCATCTGGCAACGCATAAACTGGCTGCTTTGCAGCGTCGTCGCCGAGAAATCGCTCTCTTGTAGGTCGCACTGATTAAACACGCAACTATCAAGCGTGGTTTCGGCGGCCTGAAGATGGACCATTTCACACTGATTGAAGGTCGTCTGCTTAAGTTGGGCGCCTTGCAGCTGCAGGTTCTGCAGCTGGCACTCGGTAAACAGGGTTTCATGCAGATTGGCATTTTGCAGATTAGCGCCGCGTAGCGACACCTCCTGAAACAGTCCGCCGGAAAGATCGCAGCCCTGCAGGTTGATACCATCCAGCGATATTTCATTGAGTGGCTCGCCGTTTTTGATGCGCTGAACGATCTCCTCCGGGCTCAGTATCGTCATATCACTACTCCATCGCGCTTCGGCAAGATTTTAATGCGTTTGGTCCATGCGCCGTCCAGCCGCGTGGTTTTACTGGTAAAGGATTGTGAAAGATCGGCGCGGAACAGATTGGCGCCTTCGAAATTGGCTCCGGCAAGCTGGCTTTTTTGCAGCAGCGCGCCCATCAGGTTGGCGTCGGTAAAATCGGCCTCGCGAAAATCGGTGCGAACAAACAGACTGCCGACCAGATTCGCGCGCACAAAGCTGGCATCACGGCAATCGGCCTCACTCAGATCGCTGTTTTCGATTTTTGCCAGCCCAAAGCGCGCGCCCTGTAATGGCGTCTGGCGCAAATTGCTCTGCTGCAGCGTCGCGTGGCTGAAGTCGGCGCCGATAAGTGAGCATTCCGAAACCGCAGCGCTGGCTAGCCATGTTGCAGCGCTAAAATCAGCGCGCTCCGCTATGGTCTGCACCAGCGAACAGCTTTCCAGCGTCGCCTGATGGAAAATGGCATGCTCCAGTTCAGATTGTAAAAACGAGCATTTGTGCAGCCGCGCGTGGCTGAAATCAGGTTGTGCCAGCGTCAGTTCCATAAAGACGCAGCCATCCAGCTCGGCGCGCTGAAAACGGCAGTCAATCAGGCTGATTTCCCGAAGGATCAGCGTTTTTAGCGTCGCGTTATCGAAAATGCATTGCGCAAACAGCGCGTTCTGTAGCTGACTATCTTCAAAGCGAGCGCCGGTGAAGTCGCTTTGATGGCACTCCGCCAGTACCAGGCTGGCGCCGCTAAAATCACAGTTACGCAGCGACGAATGCTGTAGCTCCGTTCTGGCCAGCACGGCCCCCTGAAAAGAGGCGTTATCCAGCTGACAGTGGCTGAGGTCCGCGCATTCCAGTAACGCCTTTTCAAAATTGGCGCCGCGAAAATCCATGCCGGAAAAATCAACGCCGGTCAGATCCATCCCGCTAAAATTGCCGCCCTGCGCCATGGTACGCTCGGCGCGTTGGCGCAGGATCATCGCCAGATCGCCCTTCAGCCGGACCGCCGGCGGCTGATGCTGTACCGCGGCCCGGTACATCTGATGTAGCGCCTCGCGCGTTTGCGCGCGCTTTTTCTCGCTCAATTCCTGCTGGTGCTGATGCAGCATCTCCTGCATCCGGTGCATGGATTCGGGGCCGCGCGGTTGGTTTTCATCGTTATTCAACTGCGGATAGTGCGCCTCCATCTCACGCTTGCGCTGTTGTGCATCATTCTCCATTTCCTGCGCCTGACGCTCCATGTCGGCGATAAACTCCGGCAGGTCTTCAAGCTTAGGCAACGTGGGCTCGTCGATATCCGCCAACAGGCTATCGATATCACCGCCGCTGGCTTCGATGGCGGCGCGGTGCTGTTCACGCAGCAGACGAGCGCGGTTTTTCATATTCTCCTGCTGCGGACTCGGCGACTGTTCAATTTCATTGTCGATCCACGGGCCGATGGTCTCTTCCGGTATGAGATCCTTTTCGCGAAAGGAGAAGAGCGCGCCCTTCTCTTTATCCATTCGCTGGGCCAGTACCTTGCGATAGTGATTAAGCGAACGGGCGGCACCCTCTTTTTCCAGCGCCGGGATCAGCTGCAGGACGTCGGCGGCATCGTCTTCATTGATACGAATGTGCCCCTGCCAGATAAGCATCATCTGTTCCCGATGGGGAAAGAACCATACCGTGGTGGCGCGTAAGGCAATTTCTTCGAATAGCGTTTCATCCGCGCGCTGGCGATGAATAAAACAGCGAGCCTGCCACGGCGGCAACTGGCCCTCCTGCATTGATTTCTCAGGATGCATATTCCAGATCCGCCATTTCGCCCCTGGCGGCAAGGTATCCCGATCCTCCCACCATTGATCCGAACTGGCGGCGTTAAAGACTTTCCAGTCAATATCGCGGGCAAAACCGGGAAACTCCTGTTGTAGCCAACTGGCATCATATTTTTTGCCCATTCGGCTAAAGCGCCGCGGCCACTGAATATCCAACGGGCCAAAACTTGCCGGCTGCGGTTTCTGCTGCGGCGAGCTTACTCTTCCCTCCAGTGGTTCAATATTCGGCAGAGGATGATGCTCGCGCCCCTGCTGTTTTACCGGCGCGACACCAAGACCGTGCGGGTTGTCGGCATAATCACCGCCGCCAAAGGCGCGGCTCCAGTCGAGGCGCATTTCGCTGAACGGCTGCGGTCGGGTCATACGTTGCCCCGTCCACTCGCGATCGCCGAACACCACCAACGACTTACTCAGTTTGTCGATATCGATGCGCGCCACGCAGGCGCTTTTTTCCTGCTGATGATGGGTATAGGCAAAACCGGTGGCAAGAAATTCGGCGCGGACTTTAGGGATGGCCATATCCACCACGCCGCCGCTGGTTTGCAGTTCGTCGGCGGCAAGCTGCCACAGTTCCATCTCGGGGCGCAGCTGCGGGTTTGGCCCCATATCCGCCAACGCCAGCACCGAAACGCCAAGATAATTTTTGCCCTGCCAGCGGAATGGCCGGTTCAGTACGCTCAGACGTAAGGGTTTAATGATTTTCATAGGAGGTCTTTGTACGTTGCTGAGTAATCAGTGAAATGAGACTCGTGCATGGGAAAATAGCGGGATTACAAAAAAAGCGGCCTGTCGTATAGCGCAATTCTCTGCGGGTTCGCCGGATCGTATTTAATCGTTGTGCCATTACCCGGCTTAAAACGTTCAATGTCGCTGAAATTCAGGGTGTGATTCAGGCTAGCCTGGACTTCCACCTGCTCGCGGGTCTTAAATTTAAAGGTGAGACGATAGACCGGTTTACTTCCGCTCCAGGCGCTGGTCTGGTGTGCGGCAATGATATCCGCGTTGACCGCAATCCCTGATTGCAGGACCTCACTGTGGGTGAAAATATCCTTTAAATACGGATAAACATCCTGATAAAGAAAGCGGGCCATGGGATAGACACCAAACACCAGGGCAATCAACCCCATGACGACAAAAAAGAGTATATCCATCGTGACAAGCCTTATTTGCTCATGGCTTACAATTTAATAATTGACAGCAATAACCGCGATCTTTACAGGCGTGTGATTACTGTACTTTACTGATAATAACATTCCTTTCTTTAATTTATGAATGTCATTAGGTCTCACAATGCCTTTCGCAATGTATTTTTTCACAGAACCGTTTATGTTTGCACTAAAATAGAAATCATAAATATAATCATTGCCGTATTTTGTTTCTGTCTGACGCCATGATTCTACCGGGACCTGGATTGTTTGACCGGACCACTTATCTCTCGACAACCAGTTTTTAATTGCTGAGACTTCAGTTTTATTCGGTTTGAATGCAGCAAATGATATACCTAATGCTATGATTGTCATCACAATGCCAAAGATAAAAGATGGTTCCGTGATAACATTCATAGGGTTGCATCCGTGCTATTAACAAAAACCATCATCGATAGCTTACTCCATATCTCCAATTAGACATATTGTGAGTATTTCTAAGTGGCCATATGAATGACCACAGACATAGTAAGTCCAGCCGACTATTTATTCATAATCCACATCCATAACAGCCATTCGTTTTGGCGGAACGCCCTCATGCTTTATAGTTAATTGAAGCCCCGGCTTTAATTTTTTGGGATTTCTGAAGCACGTACTACGGCGGCAGCATTATACTGTTTTGTCGTACCCTCAATGTTCGCATCAAAGGTAAATACAAAATAATAATCGAAATTATTGGTCGCGTTAGTTTGACGCCAACTTACCAGAGATGCGTTTTTGATCTCACCGGACCAGCGCTCACGGCTTAACCAGTTCTTTATTTCAGTGAGGTCTCCCCCTTGTCCTTTGATGCCACGTAACTAACTGAATATCAAGAAAAAACTAAATAAAACGGATGCTATTATAATTAATAATGAGTGTTGGTAAATGAAGTTCAATGTTGGCTCTGTTATTATCAATCAAATATGGACAGTGCGAATATCAGGTTCTCGATTGAGTATTCTAATCCCTGTATCATAAATCATGGTTGTGCTTCACAGTGATTTACTGTGTTATACATCTAAGTAATCACTGACACTTAGAGAACCGACTCTAAGTGTCCACCAATAACCTTATATGTTGTATTGAATTCTGAAATGCATTACTTACGTCTTAGATTGGGTTTAGGGATAGTCAGGATGTATTTATGAGGTTCTTTTTTCGAATAACTCAACGGTATCTTTTCCCCGGGCTGAAAATCATTTATTTTCATTGCATCAATAACGGTATCAGCCTCTCCCTCTAATGTTGTACCATTCTCGATAACATAATTGAACTTAACTGTAATGTTAATAAACCCTGAGTTACCACCTGAGCGACTACGAACACCAGTAATAGTTCCCAGAACACTTACACCATCCGTCTGAATGCCTTCTTTCAATTTCTTATTTTTGAAATCGCGAATGAGAAGAGACGCAAAAATATAAATAAAAAGAATTACAACAGCTAATACGATTAGGTTTGTGACAATTCTCATATATCCCTCTAAATAAACATAAACACTGCAGCCGCATGCAGACTCATAGCAAGCGAATCAAATTCCACACCAGCCACGCGGGTTTTTATACCGTTATCAAAATGTATAGTAACAGGGTTATTTTCTAATTTCATCCCTGTCAATCCGAAACTTAATGGGGTCAGCGATATGCTGAGGCCTTTCATATCAATACCTGTACCTGTTAATCCCAACGATATACCTACATAACTTTCCTGGTGACCATGTGCATTGGTGACCCAGTATGGTGTATCAAGGTTAACTTCGGTGTCGCTGTGTATGGTGATTTTATTTGGTGAGGTGATTAAAACTTCACCGCCGGTGACGGTTTGTGTCCATTTGCCGTTAATCGTTGTATTAACGTCACCTGTAATTTCTGTATGTTGTCCTCCTGAATTGACTATCAAGCGATCGCCATTTTTTATTTCCGCGTTCCTGCCCCCGGCATTTATAAAAAGCTCCTGCTTACCCGTAACGATCGTAGTGGATTGATCACCTTTGTCTATTTTGGTTTTCTGAGTACCGGTAATATTATTAATTTCCCCACCAGCAGAGATGGTCAGTTCTCGGCCTTCTTTAATATTTATAATTTCTGTTTTATTGAGGTTTATTTGTTCAACGTCATCAACTGTAGTTGTTCTTTTCTTCTGATAATGAAAGGATGAATCACCAACGACAGTATCGCTTTGCTCTTTACCTATTGTGGTAGTACGGCAACCATCAATATTGACATGTTTATCATTCTCTACCGAGATCTTCATATCTTTCTCTGAATGCATCTCGACGGATTCATTGCCCGGATTATCTTCGAAGAACAAGAAACTGCTGTTATCAATATTCCCATCCTTACTCCGCGTCATAAATCCCATCCGGGTGGCGTCGCCGGGGAGATCCCATGGCGGCATGCTGGCTTCATTATACACACGTCCGGTGACGATCGGGCGGTCAGGATCGCCGTTGATAAAATCAATGACCACTTCATCGCCGACGCGGGGAATTTGCACGCCGCCAAAGCCCTGGCCTGCCCAGGCGCTCGACACGCGAACCCAGCAGGAGCTGGTATCATCGCCTTTGGCATGGCGGTCCCAGTGAAACTTCACTTTGATGCGGCCATACCTGTCGGTCCAGATGCTTTCCCCTTCAGGCCCGACAACTTTCGCCGTCTGCGGGCCATAGGTGCGCGGCCAGTCGGTTACCTGCGCCGGGCGATAGACTACCGAAGAGGGGATCACTCTAAAATGGATTTGGTGCGAGATGTCGCTATTACCGCCGCTGGCGTAGCTGTTCTCTTCAAAATAGTAATCTGCGGCAGTCGTCAAATATTCGCCGTTATCGCTAAAGAATGGCGCATTGGTTAGGGTAAATGTTGCGCCGGGAGCGATGCCTACCGCGGTGGCGGACGCCTGGATCTGCTGATGTTCTACCTGCCAGCGCTCCTGGCGGATACGGGCGTAGAATTCACCGTGTCCGTGATCGACAAACCGCCCCGGCCAGTCGTACACGTCGATACTGCCCGGCGAGGGCGATGCCGGGTTCTGCCGCGCCTGAAACAGCCAGGCGTTAGGTTTACGGAAATCATAGTCATCGAGGCTGTAAATCCCCGGCGTCACGCTATCTTCCAGCGCCCACTGACCGATCCCCTCTTCAGTGGTAATACCGCCCGATGCCGTCTGGTGGTAGGGAATGGTTTCATAGCCGCTTACCGGTTGATGCTGGGTGGCTGAATCGGTCAGAACCATCGTATGTTTACCCGCCTCGTGGCGGAAATGGTAGGCAATCCCCTCCAGCTCCATCAGGCGGCTGATAAAGGCGAAACTACTTTCCTGATACTGGACGCAGTAATCCCAGACGCGGTAACTGCCGTTCAGCTTATCCTCAACGTTGACCTGGTATTCACTCAGCAACGTATTGATGATCTGCGGTACCGTCTGCCCCTGGAATATACGCAGGTTGCGGTCGCGTTTCATCGGCCATAAGTCGGGTTCAACGGTCAGTTGGTAAGCGGCGTAGCGGATACCGCTCAGTTCAACGGCGCTGACCGCCACGCGGGTAATTTTACCGTTGAAATAACGCGAACTCAGCGCGTTTTGCGTCGGGATGGTCACGGTGACCGGCTGGCCAAGCAGCTTGCTGCGATCCAGACGCGCATCGCTGCCAAGCAGCGTTAAGCTGAGCTCGAACATTTCCGACATGGCTTCATGTCCGCTGAGTTTCCAGAAAAGCAGCCCCTCAACGGGGAGCTGAACGGTGATCCTGTTAGACATAATATTATTCCATTCAGGGGGATACAGTTTGTGCAGCGCTAGCTGCGCGTTAACAGTGGGTTCGGCAGATCGACCAGCACCTGTTGCGGGTCAAGGCGCAAGTAGCGTAACGGAATCGGCTTTCCCGGTTGAAAGTTTTGGATACGCGTAATATCAATAACGATATCCCGCTGACCGGTCAGCAATTCACCTTTTTCGTTAACGTAATTAAAATCGACGCTAATATTAATAAACCCGGAATTACCGCCCGAGCGGCTTCTCACATTTGTGATGGTGCCAGACACCGCAACGCCATCATTGTGGATAGCCGCTTTGATTTTTTTATTTTTCGCATCGCGAATCAGTAATGACGCAAAAATATAAATAAACAGTAGGACCACGGCCAGAACGATTACGTTAGTAAAAATATTCATCTTCCACTCGTCAGTTTTGGCTTATCGTTAATATCTCTTACAAACACAATGGCGTTATCTTTTGGCTCGAGTTTTGCCTCATAAGTCACTCCGACCTGCCAGGCATCGAGGGTAATTAGCAAAACCGTTTCCTGGTGCTTTTCCACAAGCCACGTTTTTCCATTATTTAAATCCTGTACCCGCAGATCCATATCAATGACAGGATTGTTGTTGATAAATAATCCGGTTTGCCGCATTGCGAGTATCGTAACCTGGATATCGTTCCCGTTTTCGATAATCCGCTGCTCTCGCCGTTGCGAGTTTTTTACTATGCGGTTGGCAAGGTAAAAGCCGATGAAAATAATAACAAACGTCAATACTGCGTTGATAATCCAGCCTGGGGTCATTAAACACTCCTTGTTGATCAGTGATATCTCGCTAAATGATTATCCCACCCGCCGTGCATTGCTGGCGGGTGGATTTCGCTCTCAATTGCGCCATCTAGCTCGATGGATTAATAAGCCAGGTTCCCGGTTTGGCGATCTCCAGCGTCTGCTCGCGGGTTTGTCCATTACCCTGCAGGATAATTTCATAATGTCCCGGCGCCAGTTTCAGCGAGGCGAAGCCGTTTGTGGCCGGTTGCGTATTATGAGGTTCGCCATTGAGTTTAAGCTTTTCCCCTTCCCGCATGCGCACGTAAACCTGAGCAACAGGCGCCGCCGCGGCGGCAGGTTTGCTCTCTTGAACGGCAACGGGCGGAGCGGTCTGCGCGTTAGCGGTCTGCGTTGTTACCGGCGGCGTAACCGCCGCTGGCGGCTGGGTGCTGGCGCTCTGTGCTGGTTGCGCCTCGCTGCCGCCGCCGCTGAACAGCATACCGCCGGCAATAATGCCGACCAGTACGCCTGCGGCGACCATCCCCGGAACCTTATAGCGCCGCCAGTCTGTCACGGCCGGCGCCTGTTCTTCCTCTTCGACCAGCGCCAGCATGGTGCCGGTTTTTTTGACCGACAAGACGTCATCGATACTGGACACCGGCATTTCAATCAGCTCGGCAAACGCGTCGATTGACTGGGGACGATCTTCCACCCGCAGCGCCAGAGCTTTATCGACCGCCTGTAGCAGCGGCAGCGAGTAACCCGCCGGCTTCAGTTCCGCCAGCGGCTGATAGTTGTCCTGAATACTCCGCACCACGCTCACCGGCGGCGGTGAACCCACGATCAGCGTATGCAGCACCGCGCCGACGGCATAAATATCGGTCCAGGCGCCCTGTTCGCTGTCATTATCGTCGGTATACTGCTCGATAGGCGCATAACCCGGGCGCAGCATGGTTTCGGTTTCGTCGGAGAGATTACCGATGGTCCGGCGCGCCGAACCGAAATCGAGTAGCACCGGCAGTCCGTTATCCTGGATCTGGATATTTTCCGGTGAGATATCACGGTGCAAATATCCGGCGTCGTGAATGGTTTTAATGGCGCCGAATAGCATCGGCAGCATCCGGCGGATCCATGCCTCATCGATGAGGTTTGGCTGCTGTTCGCGCAGCCGGCTCAAGGTGGTGCCGCTATAAAACAGCGTGCCCATATAGGCGGTGTCGTTCTGAACCCAAAAGCGCAGCACGTGCAGCAAGTTAGGATGATTAAAGCGCGCCAGCAGCCGCGCCTCCTGGATAAAGCTATTTAATCCGGCGGAGAACGCTTTGCTGAAGCGCTCGCTACGCAGTACCAGGGTCATATCTTCGTTACGTACCGCCAGCGACGAAGGCATAAACTCTTTAATCGCGATGGTACGTTCCAGCTGATGGTCCCAGGCGCGATACACAATGCCGAAACCGCCGCCGCCAATCACTTCCTTTATTTCAAATTCGTTAAAACGATACCCGACCGGCAGCGCGTTCAGGACAGTCCGATTGTTTTCGTGATCCGTCATCTTAAGACTCACTTTCTGATGGTGTTACGCGGCAAACTGACAATGAAACTCGCCTTGCGCATAGCTGATGCGCAGTTGCGTAAACTGCTCATCGTTACGGTTGGCGGTTAACAGAATTTGGCTCATCTGCGGCAGCAGCGTGTTGGTCAGAATCGCATCGACCATACGCCCGCCGGATTCCACTTCGGTACAACGTTGAACCACCTGCTCGACGACGCTGTCGTCAATCTCGCAGACAATGTTGTGATTGTCCTGCAGACGGCGCTGAATACGCGCCAGCTGCAGGCGCACGATTTGCCCCAGCATCGCATCGCTCAGCGGGTAGTACGGCACCACCAGCAGGCGGCCGAGCAGCGCTGGCGGGAAGACCTGTAACAGCGGCTGACGCAGCGCGCCGCTCAGCGCTTCCGGCTCGGGTATCAGATCCGGGTCGGCACACATAGCGCTAATCAGCTCGGTACCGACGTTAGACGTTAAAATAATGATTGTATTGCGGAAATCGATATGGCGGCCTTCACCGTCTTCCATCCAGCCTTTATCAAACACCTGGAAAAAGATTTCGTGCACGTCCGGATGCGCCTTCTCGATTTCATCCAGCAGCACCACGCTATACGGGCGGCGACGCACCGCTTCAGTCAGCACCCCTCCTTCGCCGTAACCCACGTAACCCGGCGGCGCGCCCTTCAGGGTCGAGACGGTATGCGCCTCCTGGAACTCACTCATGTTGATGGTGATAACGTTCTGTTCGCCGCCGTACAGCGCTTCCGCCAGCGCCAGCGCGGTTTCGGTCTTACCTACGCCGGATGGCCCGCAAAGCATAAAGACCCCGACCGGCTTATTGGGATCGTCGAGCCGCGCGCGTGAAGTGCGCACACGTTTGGCGATCAGATCCAGACCGTGGCGTTGGCCAATCACTCGCTGGTTGAGCGTGTCGGCCAGGCTCAGTACGGCGTCAATTTCATTTTTGACCATCCGCCCCAGCGGAATGCCGGTCCAGTCAGCGACCACCGCCGCCACTACGTTCTCATCTACCGCCGCGAACAGCAGCGGCATCTCACCCTGCAGGGTTTTTAGCGCCAGCTGTTTTTCATTAAGCGTCTGGCGCAGCGCCGGCTGGGCGTCGTCATCAGCCTCCTGCAATTGCGCGCGCAACGCGATGACTTCATCAACCAACGCGCGTTCCTGCTCCCAGCGACGACTCAAGGTATCGCGTTCGGTTTCCTGCTGCTGACGCGCCTGCTTGAGTTGCTCAATGCGCTGAGCATCGCCAATCGCCACCCGGCTCTCGCGTTGGGCAATCTCCAGTTCCACATCCAGGGCGGCAATGCGCTGCAGGCAATCTTCCAACTGCGGCGGCGGCGCGCTTTGGCTGACGGCGACGCGGGCGCAGGCGGTATCCAGCAACGCGACCGCTTTATCCGGCAACTGCCGCGCGGGAATATAACGATGCGACAGCTTCACCGCCGCGTTGACTGCTTCATCAAGCAGCAGCACCCGATGGTGTTTCTCCAGCGGCGATACGGTACTGCGCAGCATCAGCAACGCTTTCTCTTCATCCGGCTCGTGGATTTGCACCGTCTGAAAACGGCGGGTCAACGCCGGATCTTTTTCAATATATTTTTTGTACTCCGCCCAAGTGGTCGCGCCGATGGTACGTAGCTGTCCGCGCGCCAGCGCCGGCTTCAGCAGGTTCGCCGCATCGCCGGTGCCCTGCTGGCCGCCTGCGCCTATTAGAGTGTGGATCTCGTCGATAAACAGCACGATCGGCGTCGGACTGGATTGCACTTCGTTAATTAACGCCTGAAGACGGGCTTCAAATTCGCCTTTCATGCCCGCACCGGCCTGCAGCATGCCGATGTCCAGCAGCCACAGCTCAATATTACGCAACGGCTGCGGGACATCGCCTGCGGCGATCCGCCGCGCCAGCCCTTCCACTACCGCGGTTTTACCGACGCCGGCTTCCCCGGTCAGCAGCGGGTTGTTCTGCCTGCGCCGCATCAGGATATCCACCATCTGGCGGATCTCTTCATCGCGGCCAACCACCGGATCGATCTTGCCCTCCTGCGCCCGCAGCGTCAGGTTCTGTCCGTACTGGGCCAGCGTACCCTGCGCCGTCGGCGTCGCGCCCGTATTGGCCGTCTCCACCGCCGCCTGCTGGCTCTCTTTACTGGCGGCCAGCAGCGTCTCAAAGCTCTCGCTCAAGGCATCGACATTGATTTTGCTAAACTGCGGCGAAATGCCTTTCAGAACGTTAGCCAGATTCCAGGTTTTCAGCAGCCCTATTAACAAATGGCCGCCGCGGATGCGGTTGACGCCATATTTCAGCGAGCCATAAACCCACGCGCGTTCGACGGCGCTATCGATATGCTCAGAAAGGTCGGAGACCGAGCTGGCGCCGCGCGGCAGCGCATCCAGGGCCGCGATGATATCGCGGGTCAGCGCCTGCTCATCAAGGGCGAAATGGCGGATAATGTGTTGCAGGTCGCCGTCCTGCTGCTGCATCAGCTGATGCAGCCAGTGCACCAGCTCAACGTAAGGGTTGCCGCGCAGTTTACAAAAGGCGGTTGCGCTTTCCAGCGAGGTAAACAACAGCGTATCCAGTTTGCCGAAGAGTACGGCACGGCTGATTTCTGACATGTTCGGTTCCATTGATAACATTAATAAAGGTGTCAGAGAGCAGACGACATCAGGCGTCGCTCTGCTCCACGCTAAACACTAAATCGCCACGCGGCGCGGGGGCTGGCTGGCGGCCAAGCCAGGTGCTGTAACCCAGTTTGCCGTCGCCGCTGAGGACCGTACCGGGTACTTCATCGCCGCGGATAAGTACCCTGACGTCCCATGCATATTCGATCCCGAGATACTGGCGGACCCAATCGTGTAATTCGTTCACCGCGTTTTCGCCCGGCAAAAAACGGGCGTATTCGGCGGCGCTAAGCGGGCCGATTTCAAGGCGGAATTTATGCTGAACATCGCGTACCGCGACGCCGAGAAACGCCGAGACGCCCAGGCGAGGTAAACGCCTTCCCGCCCCCAGTTGCGCTTGTTCTCGCGAGGTCAGCGGCATCCACTGCGGCACGTTGCTGATAATGTTGACCGGGACTTTGAAGTAATTTCGCAGGATCTTCTCCAGCCCTTCCGGATCCCGACCATGGCGGCTGAGATGGCCTGCGTGGGTGAAACGCGCATGCGGGCTCAGGTCGCCCTTCTCCAGTTGCCCCGGCTGACCCATGCCGATGAGTGAGGCGAGATAGCGCTCAAAGCGGCGGTTATCCGCACGGTCTAACGATACCGTTGGCTGCGCGTCGGCCCAGGCGCGGTAGAACAGTAGTGTCAGGCGGTGGTGAAAGAGATCGGCAAAAGCGCTCAGGCTGTCGTCCTGATGATGATGAATACGCTCGCGGGCGTATTCGGTCATATGAACCGGCAGCGGGCCATTGGGGCCGAACAGACCGAAGCTGAGAATCGATATCTCATGCACCGCGCTATTTTCCCGTTTTTGCGCGCTGGCCAGCGTCGCGGGCGCAAACCCCATTGATGGCGTTTGCCCGATGCGCAGCGATTCAAATTTCGGCAGCGGCGCGCGCCCAAGCGGATAACGTTCGCCCCCTTGCGCGTCAATGCGGCGCAGCAGATGAAAAAGATCGTAGCGCCAGGGCGCGGCGGTAACCTCGCGCCAGAAAACGTCCGCCAGCGGCGTCAGGCGATGAATGGTAGCCAACGTCTCACTCATATCAGCGCCCTTTTCCCCATTCGCGGCGCCCAGTAACCGATTTCGCCGCGCTGCTGGCTACATAAGGTGAATTCGGTAAAGCTGTTGAGCGACACCAGCCGGGCAAAGACCCGTTCCAGTACGCTGCCAAACAGCCACGGGCTGGCGCCGGAAAAAGCGCGCTCATCTACGGTTAAGGTAATGCCGATACCGCGGGCGAAGACGATCGGCCCCGGCTCCGGCACCCGGCGATGAACCGGCTCCAGCACGCAGTGGCGTACCCCTTCGATTTGGCGGGCCACGGCGGTCTCCGCCAGCCCGGCATACAGCCCAAGCAACTGGCGCAGCGCCGCGGCGCCTTCGCCATTTTCACCGTCCATCAGGCTGAGATAGTTCATCTGCAGCTGGCTTATCAGCCGCCAGGTGCTGAGCCCTTCCGCCAGCGCCGGTCGCGGCGGCGTCGGGCCGCTCCGCATTTTCAATGTTTTTACCGGTAGCGAATCCGCCAGCACGAATTGCCCCAGCTCCTGTTGTAGCATCAACGGCAGGTCGCGGCTGGTGCACAGCACCTCGGCGGTGATGTAACGCAGATCTTCCTGCCACGGCGCATGCTGCTCATCGACCAGTGAGACAAAGGTCTCAGAGCCGGTATAGCCGGTGCGCGTGCCATAGCGCAGCGCGTGTTCGGAAAGCACCCGCTGTTCGCGGCGCAGTGAAAAATAAGCGCCGTAATCTCCGGCATCCTTGCTCCATGAACTCCAGAATGGACGGAACTCGCGATCGTCGCGGTGGCCATCGGCGCTGCCGTGAATTTTACTCACCGAATAGATTTCGTAGTCCAGCGGGCGGATGTTATCGACCACCAGATGGTATTCATGTTGGCTGTCGCTCAACGACTGGCGGGCGGCGATTTTCGGAAACAGGTTAATCACCGGCGTGCAGTGCAACGCGAAGTGGTTAGCTTCCACCACTTGTTCCAGCCGGTCGTCGGTTTTATCCAGCAGAATAATGATATCGAAGGATTTTTCTTCCTTGCACTGGCCGATTAACTTGCTGAGGCCGTTAATACTGATAAAGCGGAAGCGCGCCGGGAAGGCAAAGTATTCGTGCAGCAACCGGTAACCGTCAAAATTGCGAAGATCTTCCGGTAACAGCGCCTGATTGGCTGCGAAACCCTCTTGTTGTATAGCCTCTTCGCTCAGCGAAAAACGCAGCGGATCGCGCCCGGTGGTCTGGCACACCACGCCGACCTGGTGGGCAAGAATCAGCTCCAGCAGGCGCAGCGCCTCAATATCCGGGCCGCTTAAGAAAAACGCCAGCCGGTCAAAGGTCAGATGGCCAAGATGTTGAGCCCCTTCACAGCTTATACGCAGGCGCAAAGCGCTGACGGCGCCGCGCTGGCTGAGCCCAAGCGCGGCCAGCGGCACATCGGCGGGGATCCCGCCAAGTTCGGCTTTCTCAATACGCAGCGGCAACAGCGTGACATCGTGCGCGGTGGTGTAGCTACAGGTGACGCCGTTTTTCTTCAGTACCTGGCTGTCCATCATCGTACCGCGCGGCACCACGAAACCTTTACTCAGATCGCCTTTATTGATGTCCGGCTGCAGTTCGGCTATCGCCATCGACGGCGTAGGCGCCAGATAATTGGGCGCGATCATCTCCAGCAGACGTTGTGAAAAGCGCGGGAATTCGGCGTCCATTTTTAGCTGCACGCGGGAAGTCAGAAAGGCAAACCCCTCCATCATCCGCTCAACGTAAGGATCGGCGACCTCAATACCGCGCATGCCCAACCTGCCGGCAACCTTCGGATAGCGTTCGGCGAATTCAGCGCCCATCTCACGCAGATAGGCCAGCTCGCGGTTGTAATATTCAAGCAGTTTGCCTTCCATCGTTACCCCGCGTCTTTCAATTCAAAGTGGCCATTTTCAAGATCCACATCGGTACGGAACAGAAACTCTAATGGATACGGTACGCACCACAGCCGCCCTTTAATTTCAATCGACAGGACGTTATGTAAATCCAGTGACTGGGTATCAGAAATACAGCGGACCTGCAGCCCCTGCGGCAGAATGCGCGGTTCGAAGCTAATAATCGCCTCGGTAAGTTTGCGTTGTATATCCTGCCATTCAATATCCGACATCCGTTTCCCGGCCAGCGGCGCGACGCCGAAATTAACCACCGAACGGCGCACGTGCGCCAACGCGGCCAACGCCTGCGGATCGTCATGATTGATGGTATTAAACAGCCACTGCAGATCGCGCAGCACGTGACGGCGCAGCGTACTGTGGGTGATCAGGTTGCTGTTAAGCGGCTCCGATTTTTTCTGCGGCTGATTATCGGTCAGGCGGTCGAGCAGCGACGGCTGCATCTTATCGCGGGCGCCAATGGTCTCTTGCTTACTACGCGCCTGCCAGCCGCTGCGCAGCGCGTCACCGTCGCGTACCGGTTTGTTCATGCAAAACTCACCACGTCGAGAGAGAGAATCGGGAATTCATCGTTATCGTTAAGCCACACTTTCTGCCCGTGGCCCTGATACAGCGCGCCTTCGTCGTCCAGCGGCTGCCACTCGGTGGCGCGGCCCAGCTGGAAGCGCGCCTCCGCCTGCGGCGTGACAGGGTAACGCGCTGGGATCTGACACACTTGCTCGCTACCATCGGTCAGGCGTACCAGCGCATGGCGCCACACCAGATCGGTGACGCTCGCCGGGGCCTGAAAACGAATTTCGGCGATAGCGGTAAAAGGCAGCCAGCAATACCGTCCATTGAAGATAAGTTCGCAAACCGGGCCCAGACGCGCGTCGCCGTCCATCAACCAGTGAAAAGCGACCGCGGGGGTATCCGCCTGATTGAGATTACCAGGATTAAGGGGCGCCTGTTCAAAGGCGGCCAGCCGCTGTCGCTGGGCGGTTTCTGAATCAGCACAAAGCGCGGAGGCCAGCGCAGACAGCCACGGCCACTGGCTGTCCGGCATCTGCGGGCGGGCGCTGCCGGCAAATACCGCATCGCGCTGCTGCTCGCCCTGAATGCTCTGTTCCAGCAGGGTGACCGTTGGCCTGGCATGCGGCTTCAGCGCCAGCCAGCTTTTTAGCTGCGCCAACGCGCGCGTCCAGTTACCGCTCAGGCATAGAAACTGGACGAACGCCGCACGTAAATCGGCATCGGCGGGACGGCTTTTGATCTCGCTTTCCAGGCGCTGCAGCGCCGCGCCGACGCTTTCGCCAGCCAGCTGTTGATATAGCGTGTTCATCGTTGCTCCTTAGTTCGCCGCGCGCCATGCGCCTGCCGCCGGGTTACGCAGCAGCGGGTGCAGGCCGTCGATCAGCACAACGTTGAGTTTGATATCCGGCGCCAGCCACGGCGTCCAGACGCTACGCGCCGCCTCTATCCGCGCCTGTAGACGCGACGGATCGTTGGCCAGTTCGCGAGACATTTCGATAGCCAGCGTGCCGGTCATCTGCCAACCATTTTGCCCGGGGTCATAAGGCAGGATCATCCAGCTTTGTTGAGCGTTTTCATTGCTGACTACCATGCGTTGGTTATTGACCGCGGTGATCAGAAGTTTGTTGGGGTCAGCGGCGGCATTGAGACCCACCACCGGGAAGCCGTGCACAAACGTCACGGTGCTCTGCTTTTCTTTACCGTTAACGGATTGAGTGATGACGGTGCGACCGCTCAGCCAGCCGCCCTTTTCGCAACTACCGGATTCAACAGCGGGAATGAATAAGGCGGCGGCGCTTTCCTGCCAGAAGGTGCGCAGTCGACAGCCGCCCTGCAATGTGAACTCCTGCCACGGCGTACGGTCGGCGGCGGGAGACAGTTTTTCCGCCTTCTCTTCCGGCGGCAGCCAGGCTGGCGCGACGGGCTTTTCCGCCGCCGCGGTATCGGCCGGCGCGACTTTTACCGCCCATTTTTTGTTTTTCGCCGCGCTACCCTGGGCGATATGCCCGTTGTTAGCATCAACCAGCGTCCAGTTCAGCTGCTGCAAACGCGAACACTGATGCTCCATTAACGCGCCGACGCGCGGCAGGAAGTTATCCAGTATCTTGACGTTCTTGTTGCCGTTGGCGACGATGCGTAGCGCCACTTCATTAGCGCACCAGCTCTGCGCGGTATTGCCCTTGATGTTATCGATCCAGACATCCAGTTTTTGCGAAGGCGATTGCACGATACGGTAGTTTTCCGCCTGCGCGACGCCGGTGGCGGCAAATAGTGCCGCACCCAATATCCAATGTTTCATAAAAATCCTTCTTAGCCTGTCTCAATCCCGCAGGGGGAAAAATTGCGCGGCATCGGCCAGCGAGTGCAGCAGCGTCGCCTCTTCCGGACTGCCCATCCATACCGCGACGGCGCTGTAGTTGTCCTGCGAGGCCTGGTCGCCGTCATTGTTTCTCTGAAGATACTGATTCATCAGGGTTAACCACTCCTGCGGGGTGTTGACCATCTGCAGGGAGGATTTCATCTGCTCTTCGCCAACGCCGTGCCAGAAACCATCGGTACAGAGCAAAAAGGCATCGCCATCTTCGACCGGCACCACATCGCTATAGCTGGCTTCCGCACCGTCGCTGGCCATGCCTAACGCTCGGTACAGTAGGTTGCTGTTAATATCGTCGGTCTGATGTCCGGCATCTTTCATCTGTTGGACCAGACTGTGGTCAGTGGTGACGTGGTACAGCCAGCCGCGGCGAAACAGGTATAACCGGCTATCACCGGCGTGGGCCCAATAGGCCAGCTTATAATCGCGATCGATAAACAGGCTCACCAGCGTGGTGCCCATTCGCCGATAATCCGGCGTCGCCTGCTGTTGCTGGAGAATGGCGCCGTTGGCCTGCTGTACATACTGGCGAATGGTCTGGGCGTTCAGATGATTATCGCCGTCAAACCGATCCAGAATCGCGTTGCGCGCCAGTTCCGCCGCCACCTCGCCGCCGGGCAACCCGGCAATACCGTCGCAGACCACAAAGCAGGCGGAGCGCTCACCCACGCATTCGCCGGTCTGATCCTGATTGCTGGCGCGCGTTCCCTGGCGGGAAAGAGAAGCCGTGGTAATGTCCATTATTCTTCCGATCCGCTCTGTGAGTCTTTGTACTGATTCACTTCCATGTCATAGGCATAGAGGAACGCTTCGCCAAACAGGGTGTGGAAATCGTCTTCAATTTCCCCGGCGGTTTCGCCGTAGGTACGGACAAAATAGTCCCATAACGCCGCTTTGCGGCTGGCCGGAAGCGCCAGGCGCGAAGTATGGCCATCGCGCTTAGCCTCTTCTTCCAGCTGCTCGGGATTAAAGGACTGCAGCATCGCGGCAATAATGGCGCGGATCCCCGAGATCATCCCTAACTGATGGGCCTGCAGGTCAATCAACGCATCGCGTACCGATTTTTTCGGCGGCATAAAGCCCGGCATCCGCGCGCCGAACATCTGCATCAGCACGGTTTTGCCCGAAGGCAACAGCTTGAACGGGTTATTGGCGTCGTCCAGTACCATGGTCATATCGGCTTTGACGCCGCGTTTGAGGATCGAACGCGAAGAGAGCAGCGCGACGGTGCCCTGCGAGAACATGCTCAGCATTTGACCAAGCTGACGCATATTCTCTTTGTCGAACTGCGGCACCGGCTGCATATCGCCGAGCCCCATGCCTTCCAGTAAGGCTTCCAGTAGCTCTCCCTGCAGCACTTCGCCGTTACCCGGCTGCGGCGTGCTGGTCGCCTGATGTTCATGACGTACGGGATCGATACGCAAGCGCCCTTTTGGCGTCTGGGCGGCTTGCCGCGCCACGGCCTGCGGCGTCGGTAAGGTTATTTCCGGCGCTTCTTCGCGCGCTGCCGCGGGCGGCTCCTGCGGCGGCTGGGTCATTAATAATGGCGAATCAAAAGCGGCATCAGGCTCGTCGGCAACCGTTTTAGCAGGCTCATCGTTGCTGAAGGCATCTACCGATGTCAGCGGCGCGCCGCCCATTAGCCCCAGCGGATCGTCATGACGCGCGGTTTTAGCGCTCGCGTCGCCGCCGAAGAGCGCCAGCGGATCCAATTCTGCCTGCGGCTCATCGGCGACAGGCTGAGCCGGTTTTTCAACTGGCGGCACCAGCGTCGTTGGCGTAACGTCGGCAAAAATACTGTCGCGATCAAATGGGGTGTCATCGGCAAACAGGTCGTCCGTCGCCACCGGCGGGCGCTCAAACAGCGGTTCGCTATCAGCGAACATCGCCAGCGGATCTTCCGGATTACGTTCGGCAGGCTTCGGCTCAGCGAAGGGATTCGGCGCATTATCGGCCTGCGGCTTAGCCCGGCTGCTGGAAATACTGTCGGCAATCGAGAATTCCTGCATCAGGCTATCCCAGATTTCTGACGGCACCGCGGTTGGCGCGGCTTCCGCCACGGTGGGCGCTGCGGATGGCGCAGGTGTTGACGGTTTCGCAGTGACAGGCGGCTGACCGCTCGCCGCCATTCGGCTTATCGGTTGGCTATCCTGCAGCAGATCGCTGACTTCGATACGATAGTCGTCAATGGCGAGGATATCGCCATCCTGGAGTTCAACCTGACGCCCCCGCTCCAGCGGGATCTCGTTGAGTACCACCCGCGTCACGTTGCCGCGATTGGTAATTTTGCACTCGCCGTCTGCCGCCACGTGAACGATGGCCTGCAGGCGAGAAATGGCGCGGTCGTCATCCGGCAGCACCAGGTTATTGTCCGTGCCGCGCCCAATGGTACCGCCCGGCGCGTAAAAGTCACAGCTGCCCTGCGGGGGCTGATGACCGGCTTTGGTCGAAATAATCGTGAATCGCATAGCCTATTCCTGCTGATATGATTGGCGCACAAACGCTGCCGCTCTCGAAATAAGAACGGCGGCGTTTGCGGGGACACATTTTATTCAGTTTGTGTAAGCTTAAATTGCCCTGAAGCACTTTCTACTAAGGAGAATCGAGCACCATAACGAACGGAATCGTTTTTACCAGACACTTTTAGTGCAACATCATATTCTCCAGCTTGCCATGTAATACCACTCCATTGGTGGCACTGCTGGCTATTTAACATCGCGGTAGGGCTGAACGTCGCTGGCGGTGATATTGGTTTCCATTCATTGGCCGTTTTTTTCATAATGGTGGGCGAAGAACTAGTGATAGGCGCATCCAGCCCTGAGTTAACGGGGAGAGCAAAACAAGGTTCATTGTTTTTTAGTGTTACTGAAAACGTCTGATATTGTGCCGGGTGAGGTACACAGGCGTTTATCATGATTGTGAACGCCAATATAATAAAAAATTTACTCATAACCATGCCCGCCGATCAATACATTTCACCATTAGGCGTCATTACAACATTATTTGATTGCATGTTAAATGGTAAGTAAATTTTATTATGTTCTTTAACTTCAGAATATTTTATTGCGTCGCCAAAAACCAAACGTGCTAATGCTATCTCGCCGATAGTAAGAGAACGATAACCCCCTTCCTGCAAATTTGCCATGTATCCTTCCTCCTTGATTGAGAATGGCCGGGGAAAATCCCCGGCACGTAGGCAATTATGCTTCTTTATTTTCTTTGATATTCCAGCCGGCGCTGCTTTCTGCCCCTTTACCGCCAGCGGAAGTCTGCTCCCAGTACTGCTGTTTCACTTTCGCCGCCTGGAAGGCATAGGTTACGCCAACGGTGTCGCCGTTATCGGCGCCGGTGTACTGCACGGAAGTCACCAGTACATCTTCGAGGGTGATTCGCGCATATTCAACCTGCTGACCACCGGCTTTGCAGACCGAAAGTTCAACTTTGGTCAGGTGCTTGCCGCTGGAGCAGTGCTTCAGAATCGCGGTGGTGGATTTGTCGATCAGCGCATTTACGTGCAGGTCGTTGAAATTCACTTTACCCGCACCGCCACCGCCGCCCACGCTCATATTACCCGGCTGGGATGCGCCCCAGGAAAAAGAGGTAATATCAGTCCAACCGGTGTGATTAGAATCTTTTGATTCACCGGTTACACCCTCGACCTTCAGAAACATATCAATAGCCATAATATCTACTCTTCGTTAATGAAAATTATTGCTTTCGAAAAAGCACTTATATGGCAAACAGGAAAGCATGGGGCTGAATAAAACCATCCATATTTTACCTCTGCCTCAGAGCAACAGGCTTAAGCCCATTGCTGGTCTTAACACTCATGCTGTGAAATAGCAGGAATGCAAAGTTGAAATTAATGCGGGTTATCCTGATTCCAGGTTTTATTAGGATCACCGATGATTATCTGCGAAGTTAATTGATCCAGTTCCGTACTATGATAAAGGCGCAAACAATTCAAAGTGACGCCCTGAATTGCGGGTTGTCTCTCGGAATGAAAGTCATTGGTGGCACTTTTGTATTTAGTAATAATGGCGTTAATTTTGTCATTACCGTTTTCAATATCGAAAGGCACCCACTCCAGCAACGCATTGCTACTGCGCGCAGCATCCACAGAAAACTGACTTTTATCATCGGCTACCTGCGCCAGACAGCGGGATAAAACCACGTCTTTAACAACCTGCTTATAGGGTAGCTGTTTAACAAACAATACCGGGTCGTCCCAGGCATAAGCCGACGCACTGCTAGCAAGCAGCAGACTGATAATGATTCTGTTCATGGCAACTCCCAAAAATTGGCTTTGGTCGTCGTGTAATTAGTGTCCTGGGCATTGAAATAACAGTGATCCGAACAGGTTAAGCCATTCCAAAAAGTGGCATGGCCAGCGGCATCGCTCCAGCCCTGTACTTCGAACAAAATCACGCCTTTTGTATTAGCCAACTGCTGAACGGGTAAAGAAGGATAACTAACGATCATATCGGGGTTACCCCACTGGCGGGTCAGCCAGGCGATAACATCTTTAACCCGGAAGAAATACCATTTGTTATCTGCGCCAGATACTGTCAGTCCGGCAATACGCGGCACTGGATGCCCGGTATAGTTCAACACATAGCTCATGCGTACGGCACAGCTATTTGACCAGCCACCCTGCTGTTCCGGTATTTCAAAGTTGTGTTTCACTTTTCCACCGATGACTCGCTTAACTTTACCAATAGGATCGTTAGCGTCGTAAATGCGCGTTGCCGCCGCCCATGCGGCAACAAAAGAAGGTCTGGCGTTCATTTTTATTCTCCAGTGGTTATCCATGACAAGGCAACTCCTTCGCCAACGCTTCGGTAATCAGCATCGCCGCAGGCTGTTTTATTCGCTCGTCGGGCAGCTTTTTGAAATAGCTGTAGACGCTTTCTCGAAGCGATCCCGGCAGTGCCTGCTGATAACCGCACCAGGCTTTACCTTCTGTTGCATCCATCACGCCAAGCAGATACATATTGGCCTTTAACTGCTGCTGGGTATTGTCTTGCGCCAGCCAGGCCTTGAGAAACTTTTCGCCGCTCAACCGCACATCATTACGTGATAGTTGATTGGGATCGCGTAGTAAATTGGCGGAATCATCAGCCGCCTGGACGACAGTAAATGGCGTCAGCACCGTGAGCAGTCCCAGCGTGCAGAGTGGTAATAATTTCATTTCTTTACCTCCTTCCATGGCGTTGTACCTGCCGGGAGTCGCCTCCCGGCGGCATCATATTACGCTTCCTTGGTTTTCAGCGACGGCAGCTTGGAAACCAGACGCAGCGACACGGTAAGCCCTTCCAGCTGGTAGTGCGGACGCAGGAAGAACTTCGCGGTGTAGTAACCCGGGTTGTCTTCGATCTCCGCTACCTGCACTTCAGCGGCCGCCAGCGGTTTGCGCGCTTTGGTCTCCTGCGACGAGTTAGCCGGATCGCCATCGACATAGTTCATCACCCAGTCGTTCAGCCAGCGTTCCATGTCATCGCGCTCGCGGAAGGAGCCGATTTTGTCGCGCACAATGCACTTCAGGTAGTGAGCAAAACGGCAGCAGGCGAACAAGTACGGCAGACGCGCAGCCAGACGGGCGTTGGCCGTGGCGTCGGCATCATGATATTCCGCCGGTTTCTGCAACGACTGCGCGCCGATAAAGGCGGCAAAGTCGGAGTTTTTGCGATGGATCAGCGGCATAAAGCCGTTTTTCGCCAGCTCCGCCTCGCGGCGATCGCTGATGGCGATCTCGGTCGGGCATTTCATGTCCACGCCGCCATCGTCGCTCGGGAAGGTGTGGCAAGGCAGATTTTCCACCGCGCCGCCGGATTCCACGCCGCGAATGGAGGTGCACCAGCCAAACTCTTTGAAAGAGCGGTTAATGTTCGCCGCCATCGCATACGCCGAGTTGGCCCACGCGTAATTGTTGTGATCCGCGCCGTCGGTCTGCTCTTCAAAATCAAAACTGTCCACCGGGTTGGTTCGAATCCCGTAAGGCAGGCGCGACAGGAAGCGCGGCATCACCAGCCCCAGATAACGCGCGTCTTCCGACTCGCGCAGCGAACGCCAGGCGGCGTATTCGGTATTCTGGAAGATTTTGGTGAGGTCGCGCGGGTTCGCCAGCTCCTGCCAGGACTCCATCTGCATCACTTCCGGTGCGGTACCGGTAATAAACGGACAGTGCGCAGCCGATCCGATACGCGCCATTTCACCCAGTAATTCCACATCCTGCGGACTATGGTCGAAATAGTAATCGCCGACGATGCAGCCGAATGGCTCGCCGCCAAACTGGCCGTACTCCTGTTCATAAATTTTCTTAAAGATCGGGCTCTGGTCCCAGCCCACGCCTTTGTAGCGCTTCAGGGTACGCCCAAGCTCCTGCTTGGAGATGCTCATAAAGCGGATTTTCAGCATCTCGTCGGTTTCGCTGTTGTTGACCAGGTAGCTCAGGCCGCGCCATGCGCTTTCCAGTTTCTGGAACTCGTCATGATGCAGGATCTGATTCACCTGGCGCGACAGCTGCTCATCGATACCGGCAATCAGGTTTTGAATGGTGCGATAGGTGTCGTTGGAGAACGTGACGGTGTTTTCCAGCGCCTGCTGCGCGAGGGTTTTTACCGCGCTCTCAACGGCGGAACGCGCCTGGTCGGTTTTCGGGCGAAACTCTTTGTTCAGCAGCGCGCTGAATTCATCCTGGCTAAAGGCCTGGCTGGACTGCTGCTCATGTTGTTGAGTCGGGTTGCTCATCGATTACTCCTCGCTACCTTTCGCACTGTCGTCTTGTTTCGGCATCTGGCTCAACGATTTGAGCAGCGTCGGATCCTGCAAAATTTTGGCAATCAGCTCTTCCGCGCCGTTTTTACCGTCCATGTAGGTGAGCAGATTTGAAAGCTGGGTACGGGCTTCCAGCAGTTTGTTCAGCGGCTCCACTTTGCGGGCCACGGCATCCGGCAGGAAGTCGTCCATGCTGTCGAAGGTTAAGTCGACGTTCAGTTTGCCTTCGTTGGTCAGCGTATTGTCGACCTGGAAAGCGACGCGCGGTTTCAGCGCTTTCATACGTTCGTCGAAGTTATCAATGTCGATGTCGAGGAACTTACGTTCATCGACCGCCGGTTGATTGTCGACCGGTTTACCCACCAGATCCGCCATCACCCCCATTACAAACGGAAGCTGGATTTTGCGTTCCGCACCATAAATCTCTACGTCGTACTCGATCTGTACGCGGGGCGCACGGTTGCGTGCGATAAATTTCTGCCCACTTTTACTTATTGCCATGATGTTCTCCATCGAAGATGCGCGGTAAAGGTTGAGCGCCAGACCTTATGCCTGTCGCCATAATGTCCGGACGCGTCAGTCGCGACGTCCAAAAATGTTTTCCAGTTGATGAACGCCGTCCGGCGCTAAATCGCGGATGATGTCCATAAAATCCAGCTCAATCAGCCGCTGTACCCGTTCAATCATCAGCGGCGCGGGGTGACTCGGTTCGTGCTGAGCGAAGTACTGTTTTACTTTTTCCAGCATCTGCTGCGCCTCGGCGCGGCTGCTGATTTGCGCGCTGCGCCAGTCAACGGCAGACGGCGGCGGCACGTCGGGAATCGCTTGATGTTCACTCACGGCACTCTCCTCGCGGGCCCCGTGAAAGGACGAAATATCGGTTATCTGGCAGGCGCCGGCGACGATACCGACGGTCTTCTGCAACTGTTCCATTTCCGGCACGCCGCTTTCACCCAGACAATCGCTTAATAGTTCGCGGATGGTCTGCAAGCGCTGGTGAATGGCGAGGATGGCGTCAATCCCCGGCTGTCCGCCGCGGGCCAGTTCATCAAT
Source organism: Klebsiella sp. 141203 (assembly GCF_032601985.1). NCBI lineage: Bacteria > Pseudomonadati > Pseudomonadota > Gammaproteobacteria > Enterobacterales > Enterobacteriaceae > Klebsiella > Klebsiella sp. 141203. The sequence goes on from NZ_JAQIRL010000001.1 coordinate 321,368, forward strand.
CAATCGCGAACGGCCGCCGGGATAATCCGCGCATTCGGTTTTACTGCCATCGAGCAGCGCCTGCGCATCGCGCAATAGCAGTTCATCGCCATTACTGCGTAACAACACGGCATTGCGTAACGCGCTGGTCAGCGCTGATTTATCACTCAGCCCCGCGAGCGCATTGATGCGGTAAAACGGATCAGTTTCGCCATACTCTTCCAGCAGCGGATAGATAGGCTGCCAGTAAAGCGACAGCGCCTGTTGCACCAGCAGCAGGCCATCTGCGTAACCACTCAGGCCGCGGCGTTTTGTCCACGCCTGAGTCAGCGCCAGCATGACGCGTAAATCTTTGGTGCGGCTAAGTAGCCCAGCCGCCAGCTTTTCTACCGTCGTCCAGTCAGCGGGTTCCGCCGGGATAATGGTGTCGCCAAACTGCTGCTCGGCTTTACCCTGCATCGCTTGTTCCATTGCCTGGAAATCGGCGTCATATTCGAGGTTTTCACCGCAGGGCTGCTCCGCGCTAACCGGAGCAAGGAATTCATCAATATTCATGGCCTACCTGCTTATTCAAACATCGGCGGATACAGACCGTGACGGCCCGGTCTCGCGCCACCGGCGGGATCAAACAGCAGCGTGAACAGCTGGCCGGTCAAATTACCGCTATGGACGTGGGTATAGAGCGGATAACCATCGGCGCGGTTGGTCCACCAAAAACTGGTCTGACGCTGCGGATCAAAACAGTCCGCCGCCTGCTGCCAACCAAGGGAGCTTTGCCCATCTTGCTGATAGCCAATCACGTCGAGTATTTCCGAACGCTTTTCCGCCTCTACCAGCTTTGGCGCCGGAATGGCGAGTAGCGCCTGGTCAAGTTGTTCAGCGGAAAAGCCATTACGTACCGCATGCAGCAGCGTTCTGCCCACTTGCTGATACCACTCTCCGGCCTGAGTGAGGATAGAAGGCGACCACTCCAGCGGGTTGAAGGCCATTTGCGCGCAGATAGGATACTGGCGGCCTACCCGGTCGCGTCCGGGGATCAGACACCCCATCTGCACCATCTGGCCGCTCAACATCGGCGGGACGATAAAATTCCACACCGGCGCGTTGCTGAACTGGCGTTCGCCGCTACGCTGTTGCTCCTGTTGCCAGGCCAACAGCCCCACCTGAAACCATTGCGACCACTGGCGAACCAGCATGTCCGGAAATCGACGTTGTAAAAAATCGCCGGTACTGGGGAGTTTCCCGTACCAGCTCATCGCAGGGGCGTGAGTCATTCGGCTTTCCTTGCGGTTATGGACATGAGAAACGGGGAAGCTGGAACGGATTGCGAATACTGTTCGGCGCAAACTCCAGCGTGACCTGATAACCATCGACGTTAAACGTTGCCTGACGGCTCAAACTGCTGCTGCCGGGCGCGGTGCGCGCTTTATCAAAGAAGCGGTTCAGCGCCCATGAGCCGCTGGTCACCAGCGTCGAGGTGGTACCATCGGCCAGACCGAGTTGCATACGCACCTGATTGGTGCCGCCCGGCCCTGGCCAGCTCATCATTTGCACCGCCTGCGGACCGTGGCTGTAGCGCAACTGCTGGCCATCAACATCCAGCGTCAGATTGAGGATCCGGTTGTCCATACTGATGGTGCGCACCGTCACTTTAAATGACGGCGTGGTCGCGCCATTGGCAAAGAACGCGTCGCGGATCGATTGCGCCTGCTGGAAAGGCCTTAATAACCCTTCACTACCCGGCAACGTTTTGCCATCGATGCCGGGCATAAAACGCCAGCTGGACTGCGTGGTATCGACTTTATTGGTCAGGTTGTCACGGAAGAAGGTATCCATCATGCCGGTGCCCGGCGCGAACATACGCGCCAGATCGTCCGGCGTGACTTCGCTACTGGCGCTGCGAACCAGCGGATAGCGCCCGGCGATAGCCTGGCGGCAGAAACCGCCGACCTCCACGCTAATCCGTTTACGTACGTTTTCGAGATCGCGGCGCTGGGTATCACTACTGGCGCCGACCGCCATTTTGCTGAACATGGTTTGCAGGCCGCCCGGTAAGCGCCCGGCGCTGGCCTGCAGACGGCTAATGGCATCGCCGCCCGGCGGTTGCATACCGCTGTTGGCGGCATCCTGTACCGCGGTCAGGTAGCGATAAAGTTCGTCGATCTGTTTGAGGAAATCATCGAACACAATCGTTTTGCCGCCCTTTTCCAACGGCTGCGCCAGCTCGATCAGCGGCGCGTAGTGTTCGGTTACCAGCTGTTCCGGCGTCTGGCTAAGCGCCGCGCCCTGGGTTGCGCCGCCCTCATCATGGCGGAAAAGCGCTTCCAGCGTTCGGGTCGCACGGTTGCCCTGCTCGGCTGAACTTTCGCTTTTAACCGTATCCGGCTCGGCGCGCGCCAGGTTCAGCACCTGACTCAGGTTGATAACCAGACGGCGCAGCGGCGAGTTACTGGCTGAAAGCAGACGCGCGGTGTTGATCCGCGATGACAGATCGGCGCTATTGTTGAGCTGAATATCGGCAAGGAAGCGATCCCAGTTGGCGATAAAATCACGCATATAGAGCTGACGGACGGCGTTATCGGTTTGCTGTTTATCTTCCGACGCGCTGGCGGCGCCCAGCACCCAGATATCATCTTCATGCAGCGCGCTGGTGACGTTATCGATCTGTTTATTGAACACCTTCCAGTAGCCATCTGGCGTGTACAGACCGGGCACGCCTTCCGCGATCGGCGTACCGCTTTTACGCGAGAACACCAGTTCGCTCTGCGGCCCGCCGAGCGTCGCCAGCGAGACCGCTTTCAGATTGTCGTCATGCTCAAGCAGACGTTTCAGCCGACCATACACTCTTGAGGAGAGCGGCTGCTGGTTAATCAACGCCCGTTCGCGGGCGATCAGCGCATCGTCTTTGGCATACGGCGATGACTGGATTTGCGGTTCCAGTAGCTGGACCAGATGCCCTTCCAGCTGCTGAAGCTGCGTCTGCGTCACGTTTTGCGGCAGGTTACGCTGCAGGTTAAGCATCACCCAGGAGAGTAAAAACTTGCCGTCATACTGCTTGGGCTGATAGAGCATTTGATAGGCTTTCAACGCCTCGTAGCTATATTCGGCGTCACTGCCATTGTCGTTACGCAACCAGGTAGTGATACGCATGGCGACATCCGGTAGCAGCATTTGCTGTAGCGCTTTTTGATACAGCGTCTGCGAGGCGTCGCTGACATCATTACCGCGGTAGAGTCCCATCCGGCGGCTAACCGGCGGGTCGTTGACGTCAAAGTCGGCGCTCTTCGGCAATTCCAGCAGGCCGTTGAGTAGCGGCAGCATGGCGAACAGATCGCGCTGCTCGGGGTTTTGCAGCGCTTTGCTCTGCTGCTCAACCTGCGGCACCTTCGCCGAGACTTCTTCCAGGTAGGCCTTATTTTTGCCGTAGCTGGTCAGCCACAGTACGCATGAAATGATTAACAGCGCCGCGAGCGCCGCATAGCCTGACCAGATCGCTGCGCGGTTACGCAGTTCCCACCAACGGTTCTGCCCGGCGATGCCGGCTTCCTGGAAAATCACGTTTTGCAGCAGGTTTTTAATGAAATAACTCTGGCCTTTGGCGCCGGGGATCGGCGCTTCTTTACTGACCGAGTCCCAGTTGTCGTTTTCATTTCCCTGCGGCAAAGACAGCGCGCGATTGAGTTCACCCATCACGCGGTCGAACGGTAACCCTTCCTGGGTGCCGCTGGCGAAATAAATGCCGCGCGGCGAAAACTCGGTTTCAAAGTTAGAGCGGGCAAAGACGGTACTAAGATAGTCCGCTAACAGCGGCCGCAACGCCGCAAACTCTTGCGGGAACAGCCAGGCTTCGGCGCGGGTTTTGGCGTCATGCTCTTGCAGCATTGTATCCGGCAGCCCGGCTTCAAGCCGCTGTTGCAGTAACGCAAACTCCTGGGTAAAGCGGCCCATCAGGTCGAAGTCAGCAACGCTTGCCTGCTCCCACGGGAAAGTGAAGCCCCAGATTTGATCGCGCTGCGCCTTGTCGTAATCGGCAAACCAGGCGCGGAAGCCTTTAAGCAGGTCGGCCTTCGTCACCAGTACGTACACCGGGAAACGAATACCCAACTGTTCATGTAGTTCAGAGAGACGCTGGCGCAGATTAACCGCCTGCTGCCGCGAGGCCTCCGTCGATTGCGTTAACAGATCGGAGATACTTACCGTGACGATAACGCCGTTAATTGGCTGGCGGCGGCGGTATTTCCGCAATAACCCCATAAACTTCAGCCACTCGCTGGCGTCCTGCGCCTGCTCGCTCTCCTGGGTGGTATAGCGCCCGGCGGTGTCCAGCAGCACGGCTTCGTTGGTAAACCACCAGTCACAGTTGCGCGTGCCGCCGATGCCGCGTAACGCCGTTTTACCGAAGCGGTCGGCCAGCGGAAACTGCAGCCCGGAGTTGGCTAAGGCTGTGGTTTTACCGGAGCCGGATGCGCCAATAATCACATACCACGGCAGCTGATACAGATAGTGGGTGCTAAACCGCTGGGTCCACTGACCATTACCGGTTTTGCTGAAGTGCGCTTTTTTCAACATTTGCGCGGCTTCATCAAAGCGATCGGCGAGGATCTGGTCTTCGCTATTGAGGCGCTGCTGCGGATCGTTGCCCTTCGGCGTGTCTTCCTTCAGGTTATCCATCAGCTTGCGGTTGAGCCAGGCGTTGTACAGACGCGGCAGAATGTGGCTTTGCGCCCAGATGAGGTACACCAGCGCAATAGATATAACGCGGTTTTGTTCCGACTCCAGCGGCCGGGTATCGACAATCGACAATAGCGGGCCAATCATCCAGATGACGGCCGCCACCGCCGTGGCGCCGAGAAAACCCCATAGCAGCCGGTTGGTCAGTATGGAAAGCAGAAGTGTCAGCATCCTTAATTTCCTTGGGGCAATCCGTTCAGCTCAGCCCGGGTATTATCGGGCGACACCAGCAGAGTAATTTCCACACGGCGGTTACGGGCACGGTTCTCAGGAGTGGTATTCGGCGCGATGGGGTTCATTTCCCCTCGCCCTTCGGCTTTTACGCGTTCGGGCTGCGTCAGATGATTTTGCAGCTGTTTTTGTACCGAACGCGCGCGTTCCAGGGACAGCTCGTAGTTCGAGGCAAAGCGCGCGCTGCGGATAGGCACGTTATCGCTATAGCCGACCACCAGAATGCGGCCGCTGACGTTGTTCATCGCTTGCGCAATACGGTCAATGACCGGGTCGTAGCGATCGCGCACCACCGTTGAGGCCGAAGCAAAGAGCCCGTCGCCTTTGAGGATCACCACGCTGCGGTCCGCTTCGTCACGGACCGCAACCAGCCCTTCGGCAATTTCCGGGCGCAGAAAACCTCGCAGGTTAAGTACCGCCGGCAATTTTTCCGCCGGCTGAGCAATCGACGCTTCCGGCAACGGCGTCTGGTAAATTTTCGCCAACACCGGGTTGGTGGCATCGCCAAGCCGCCAGTTAAGAATGATATAGAACAGACAGGCGGCGAACCCCGCCAGCGCGACGCAGGCCCATAGCGGCACCACCGGACGCCACAGTTTACGCAACACCGGGCGATCCTCGCCGTGAACCGATAACGGCGGCGCATAGCCGCCGCGTACGCCGCAAATCATCTGCCACAGGCGCTGTTTGATGGTTTCCAACTGCGTGCGGCCGTTATCCATTACCCGGTAGCGCCCTTCAAAACCGAGCAACAAACAGTAGTTGATCAGTTCCAAAAGATTGATGTGTTCGCGTGGATTCTGCGAAAGGCGCGCCAATAGCTGGAAGAACTTCTCCCCGCCCCAGGTTTCGTTATGAAAGGTCACTAAAAGACCACTGCCCGACCAGACGCCGCTACTCCCCCATGGCGTCAAGGCCGCCGCCTCGTCCAGTGCGGTACACAGGCAGTAACGAGCGCCGACTATCACTTCGTAGGGTAACCCCGCCTGCTGACCGCGCACTTCAAAACGGCGGATTTCATCAATCAAACGCTGGCGCAAACCGGCCTGGTCATCGTGAGATACCGAATGACGGATCTGGGGGATCGCATTTAGCAATGGGTTGGCGGCCGTCACCAGGGGATTATTGCCGCTTACGCCATGGCTGGCAGCGGCCTGTTGTTCCTGCATCATCAACGCTCGCTTTCTTATTCCGACGGGCTACGGATAGCCCAAAATTCCATATCCAGGCCGGGGAACTCGCCTGCCAGATGCAGGGCGAAGGCGCCAGATTTCTCCATGTCGTTCCACAGCTCGCCGCCCTTCTCGACTGCAAAGTAGTTGTAACCGGCATGCCACGGAATTTGCGGCGGCGCGGCGGGCATAGCGCGCAGGATCAAACCCGGTAGCTGTAGTTGCACCAGATCGCGAATTTTGCTCACCGGCGCAACTTTCATCTGCGCCGGGAAGTGCGTTTGCAGAACATCACCTGGTACGCTGGCTTTAACTGCCAATACGAATCCGAAATCACGCACCATGCTGCTCTCAGGTACCGTCGCGATGTTCAACCCATGCGACCGTTCTATCAGCGGCAGCTGAATGGCGTTGTCTTCCATTACCTGTGATAACCCCTGGCGCAGCAACAACATCAGTTTGCCGAAGCAGCTAGCGAGATCGTCATGGTCATAAATCGGCAGCGCGGCATCCGGACCGCGCTGCGCCATCCAGGTCGTCAGCTCGGCGGCGAACGGCAGCCAGCTATTCCACAATGACTCGGGATGAACTAACGGCAACGTTTTGAGATGTGAGAGATGGCCGAGATGGCGATTGACCAGCGCAAGTAGAGTGAACTCAATTAATTCAGAAGTATTAAAACGCCCCGGCTGTCGCAGCCGGCTGCCGATTTGCTGGCTACGCTGCGCCAGCAGACCATGCAAGTCGTTGATCATCGAGTAAATCAAAGGATGATTGATGCCGTTGAGCATCGGCGGGATGTAGCCATTATCGAGTTTTACGGCGTTATCGTTGCGCTTTTCGGCGATGAACGCCACGCCGATAGCCGTCCACTCGGCGGTCAAATCCTTTTCCAGCATCAGGGTGAGCCGCGGGCGGGCAAACTGCACGGTGGCATCGCCGACCGACAGCGCATTGTCATCTTCCACATCCTGTTCAAACGCGGTAAATCGCGCCAGCGAGTCTTTTTCCTCGCTGAAGATAACCTCTTCCCGACCGCCGCGACGAACCGGCAAGGCCAATACGACTTTTTCGCCCGTGACGTTATCCGGGATTTGCAACGGCGCCGGGCCCTGACGAGCATCGCGAAACTGGAAGAAAGTCCCATCCGGCAGCAGGCCGCTGGCATAGCTCAGAGCTATGCACCCCTGACGCAGCATCGCATCATCAAGTTCAATCTCAAGAAAACCCCACAGCCAGGAGCGCTGTAATCCGCCCCATTCGCGAATTTGCGTTTGCAGGTAGCTTTCTGCCCGCTGAAAGTGATGCGGACGCAAAAACATGCCTTCGGTCCAGACCACCTTTTCTGCTTTATTCATACAAATTTCCTGTTAGGGCTCGCGCTATTGCTGCACGACGCGGATCCCGTTAACGTCAAGATATAAATTGGCTTGCAGCTGATCTGCTGACAGTTTCCAGAACTGCCAGAAAGGGGTTTCGCCAGGCGTTGGCAGAGGAAGAGAAATGCGCCACTTTTTACCATCGAGAGATTGGTATTCCGCCATCACTCCGATATAACGCGCCTCCGGCGAGGACTGCCCGCTGAGTTTTTTTGCCAGTTGCCCCGGCATCAGGAAAAATTCATCGCTGTTCAGCAAGTTGCCGGCGAGAACTTTTTGCGCGTTATTTTGTAAGGAGTAGAAATCGGCGGACATGAATTCCGCATCGGATTTCAGCACTAACACTCTGACCTTTAATGGCGCAGAGCTGTTAATTTGCGGGTGGGCCTGGAACTGAAGATTGTATCGGGCAGGGTCGCTGTGTGAAGACGAACCACATCCACTAACCAACGTAAAAAGAAACAAATAAAACGCCAGCATGACCTGGCGTAAAAGAGAGTTATTATTCATACGGTGTCGCTCGTAAAGGCGGGATTAATCCAGAATCCAGGTACCGTTATTGCCGTTTTTGCAGGCTTTGGTATTTCCGTCGACGCTCACGCAGGTCGCTTTCTTACGCGCCTTCGGGCGCTTCGACTGTTCGCGAACCGTTTTATCATACAGCTCACTTTTGACAACGGCATTGGCCGGAGCATAGCCAATTAAATTTTCCTGACCTTCATTGGCTAACGCTATCCAGCCGTCCTGGGCCTGTCCCAATGCAATATAATTAGCACCTGGAACTAATTGCACAATCACTTTGCCGCCATACCCGGCCTGGCTCATTACCGCGGCGGAATACAGCGCGCGATATTCTGCGTTAATCGGGGTAAATTCCGTTGGAGGAACAACAATATGGCGATGGGTCAAATTGACGCCGTTAACCTGCGTGGTTTCAATGGTGTCATCGGTAATTTGCGGCTTCGGCGGCGCTTCGCACCCTGCCAGTGAAACCGCAATCATAGCGGCTAAAAACACTCGCGTTTTCATATGCTTTTCCATTGCAATGCTATTATTTTCTCAAGGGTTATTCCTGCTTGAATAACAAGTCTGAATATCCTTAATCACTGTGCGTAAAAGGGTTCCAGCTGTGGTATGGGCATAGCTACCGCACGAATCTTCACCGCAGTGGATCCCTTTATTACATTTCATTAACTATCACCACACAATTTTACAGATCGATTGTGTCAATTCAACACGCAATTTCGGCTCGTAGTTATGGGTGGTTAGCGTATTTAAAATTTTAGGATTAATCTCACTCGCTCTTTTAGCGCAGAAAGTCGAACAATCGCCGAAAAAGTGTAATACCAGAGACCATACAAAAGAAAGTGTAATTTAACCATGTGATTTAAAAGATATATTTAATTATTTTGCAAATCGGATTTTTCATTCGCTGTGAATATGGAATAGTCTTAAAAAATATTTCGCGGTAAATTTGCCCACCAATCTTGGTAGGCTATTTTTATTTTCATCAGGTAATACTGATGCTGTAAAAAATCAAAGTGATATTTGACATTATTGCGGGAGGCTTCTAAAGACAGTTTACGCAAACCATCGACAGCAGCGAATAATGAGTTGAATCTTGAGGGGTGAATTGCAGTAGCTAAAAAACGGAGCCTGATGGCCCCGTTAATGTTTTAGTGATGATGCTTCTTGTGATGTTTATAGTATTCTTTCTCACGCTTCTTCGCGTCTTTACGACCGTCGTGGTAGCCCTTCTCGTAGGCTTTACGCTGTTTTTTCTCTAGCTTTCGCCAGTGCTTGTCGCGATATTCATAATGACGATGCCAGTAGTCTTTATCACGCCAACGGCCGCCGTCCCAGTAATGACCGTAGGAATCCCGGTCGCCTATCTGCAGTTTAATAGCCGGCAAAAGCGTAATCTCTTCGGCTTGGGTGACGATCGGTGCGGATGCCAGCAAAACGGCGGCCAGCAATAATATTTTTCGCATCGGATTCTCCTTAGCTGTGCGTCTCGTAATATGTTGTAACACAACTGACCAGCTAATTATCCAGGTTAATTCTGCTTTTTCAGCTAACTGCTGTGAAAGGTTGTCGTTAGTTCTGCACGTTACGCGTACAGATACCAGACAAAAGGCATTTTATTTTTCTTTGCATCGGAGCGCGGCTTGCCCTGGTGGGGGAATCATAAGACAATGTGATTTTTCAAGCGTCTACATGCCTACGGGAGTAATAATTATCGCTTCTCGTCGCCTTCTCTCCGTCACCTGCATGACCCGGCTCGGCGCGGTTGCCGCCGCCGTACTGCTGCTCGTGACTTGCACCAGTAAAGCGCCAAAATCTCTGGTGACCGCCAGTAAACCGCCCGTTACGCAAAAATCGGCAAAAAATCAGCAGCCAGTACGCGGCGTCTGGATCACCACGGTTTCTCGTCTCGACTGGCCGCCGGTGGGTTCAATTATCGCCAGTAGCCCGGAAAGCCGTATCAGCCAGCAAAAGCTGGCCCTGATCGCCAAACTCGACAATCTACAACGCCTGGGCATCAATACCGTCTTCTTCCAGGTTAAACCGGACGGCACCGCGCTGTGGGATTCCCACATCTTGCCGTGGTCAGACATGTTGACCGGCAAAATTGGCGAAAATCCCGGCTACGATCCGCTGCAGTTTATGCTCGATGAAGCGCATAAACGCGGGATGAAAGTTCACGCGTGGTTCAACCCGTATCGGGTATCGGTTAATACAAAACCCGCTACCATCGCCGAGCTTAACCACACCCTGGCTCAGGTCCCCGCCAGCGTATTTGTCCTGCACCGCAACTGGATACGCACCGCCAGCGATCGCTTTGTGCTCGACCCTGGGATCCCGGAAGTCCGTGACTGGATAACCAGTATCGTGGCGGAAGTGGTGCAAAACTATCCCATCGACGGCGTGCAGTTTGATGACTATTTCTATACTGAGACGCCGGGATCGACGCTGAACGATAATCAAACCTATCAGCGATATGGTCAGGGTTATGCCTCAAAAGCCGACTGGCGGCGTCATAACACCCAACAGTTGATAGCGCAGGTCTCACAGACCATCAAGAAACTCAATCCGCAGGTTGAGTTTGGCGTCAGCCCGGCGGGGGTATGGCGCAACCGCTCCCACGATCCGGCCGGCTCTGACACCCGCGGCGCGGCGGCTTATGATGAGTCCTATGCCGATACCCGCAGTTGGGTTCAACAAGGGCTGTTGGATTATATCGCGCCGCAGTTGTACTGGCCGTTCGCCCGCGACGCCGCGCGCTATGATGTGCTGGCTAAGTGGTGGGCCGATGTCGTGAAACCCACTCACACCCGGCTCTATATCGGCGTGGCGCTGTATAAAGTCGGCGAGCCGTCAAAAAATGAACCAGACTGGATGGTCGACGGCGGCGTGCCGGAGCTGAAAAAACAGATCGACCTCAATGAAACCACACCGGGTATTCAGGGGACGATTCTGTTTCGTGAAAACAACCTTAACCAGCCGCAAACCCAGCAGGCGGTTCAGTATCTGCAGCAGCGCTGGGGTAGCTAATTCCGGCTAATCACCCTCCCCGTTGTCGCATACGGGGAGTTTCTGTTTTCCGCGTGAGAGCGCAGCGGTAGAGATTAAACCGTCAGTTCCTCCACCACTTCCGCTACGCTCTTGATCCGCTGAATACTGCCGATGCCGGTTCCCAGTGAAATGTAGCCTTCGTCAGTGTTGCCCTCCAGCATACCAATTCGCAGGCCGCGTAAACCGCCCATTTCCGCGGCTATGGTTTCATTACTGGCGCCGGATTTATCTAACGCCACCAGCCTGGCGGCTAATTTACCCGGCAGCGAACGATAGTAATCTGGCAATGTGCGAAATAGCTGCAAATCCAGACCGTTAGCTTGCACGATCATCTCTTTCACCGATGGCGGCACGCGGCTCTCGGTGGTGCTGATAAACACGGAGCCGGCAAATACCCCCTGCGCGCCCAGCGCGTGGGCGGCCCTGGCGGTGCGCCGGTCGGTAATCCCGCCAGCCGCCAGCACCGGCACACGCTTCACCGCATCAACAATCAATGGCACGATTGAAAACGTACCTAGCGCCGTTCCCGGAAGCGTTCCGCCTTCGTCGAAGCCGGTGGCGACAATAACATCAGCGCCCATCTCCTCCGCCTCGCGGCTGTTTTCCGGTGTTGGGTTAATATCACGATAAATAATGCTGATCCCGGCCTGCTTAAGCGTGGCAAACAGCGAGGGAATGATAGCTCCTTGACCATAGCCGGTATAAACCACCGCTTTAACCCCCTCTTCCTTGACTACCTCTACAATCGGCGGCGTCCAGATATCGTTTTCAACCGTCGGAATGAGATTTACAGCGAAAGGTTTCTCGGTGAGTCGTTTCGTTTTACGGATCTCTTCACGCATCTTTTCTGCCGTCTCCTGCGGCGTCGAGACGGCGGTTTGCGCGGTTAAACCTGCGTTCGGCCCTAATACGCCCAGCCCGCCGGCATTACTGACTGCGGCGACTAACCGGGCGTCGGTTAGCCAGGATAGCGGCCCCTGAATGACAGGTTTTTCAATACCGAGAATATGGCTAACAGAATGGTTTTGCATGATGCGGCTTCCTTAGTGTGTTTTCTGGCGCTTAGCGCTGGGATGACGCCACTGTAGGCCGCTTTATTGTTGGGAAAAATAGTAAAAGTTATCCTTCACTGTTATTAAATAAGTAATAATCAAAGTGAAATACGATGTTGTCATCGGAGCACATTGGCACAAATGAACTTAAATCTGTTTGAATCTATTAAGATTTTTATCGAGATTATCGAGTCTGGCAGCTTTACGCGCGCCGCCGAGAATCTGCAGATCCATCGCCCGGCGGTCACGAAAGCGCTACAGCAGCTTGAGCAGCACTGCGGCGTTCGGCTTCTGCAGCGTACCACCCGACAGATCCACCTCACCCCTGATGGCGAGGCGTTTTATCGTCGTAGTAAACCTCTGCTGGCGCAGGCCGATGATCTTATGGAGTCTTTCGCCCCGCAGCGTCCGCTACGTGGTCAACTGCGCATAGATATGCCTATCGCTCTGGCGAAGTTAGTGGTCGTGCCGAATCTCCCCGCCTTTTATCAGCAACATCCGGAGATTGAAATTGTGCTGAGCAGCTCCGACCGGCGGCGGGATATGCTTCGCGAGGGCCTCGATTGCGTCCTGCGCATTGGCGAGCTTGAAGACGGTGACTATATCGCACGTCATCTCGGTACCGTCGGTATGAAAACCTGCGCCAGCCCGGCCTATCTGGCGAAATACGGCGTTCCCGCAACCCTTGACGACCTGCGGCATCATCAGGCGATCAACTGGCTGAATAACAGTAATCATCAGACCATGCGCTGGGTGTTTCAGACTGACGCCGGGCAGCAGGACATTTCGCTAGCGGGTAAACTGGTGGTCGATAATTCAGAGACTTACATCGCCGCTGGCCTTGCTGGACTCGGCATTATGCAGGGTTTGGATCTTTTCCTTCAACCCTGGTTGAAAAGCGGCGAGCTGGTTGAAGTCCTGCCAAATAATCCGGTACCCTCCAGGAAGTTATCGCTTATTTATCCCCATCGTCATGTATCGCGCAAGGTGCGCGTCTTCGCCGAGTGGCTAGCGACAATGTTATAGGAGTACGGATAAAATAAAGCCCGGCGCTATCTGCTGCCGGGCATGAATTAAGGCGCGGTAAGTTCATCGTAAAGCGTTCGCAAACGGCTGCGCAGAAACAGCACTGCTTTGTGTTTACGCGACAGCCACGCCTGTTCGCTGGCGCCGCTCTCTGCCGCCAGCTCCCTGTAGCTATAGCCCTGCAGTTCGGTTTTTTCGAAGGCTTCACGTTGCAGCGGCGGCAGTTCCGCCAGCGCTTCGGTTAATGCCTCCCACAACAGTTCTTTAAGGTATGCTTCCTCCGGCGTCTGCGCGACGCCAAACAGCGTTTCCGCCAGCTCATCCTCGGCAAAGCCGCCATCGCCATCTTCATCAGTATCGAATGTTAATGGCAACTCGCGCTTCTTACGCGACCGGTCGGTCATTTCATTACGCGCCGCCCGGAATAACCATGCCGCCACGTTCTCCACCGGTTGCTCGACTTTCATCAGTTGCAGGGTGACTTCCTGCAGGATGTCATCGGCATCGTCACGTACGGCGGTTCTACCGCGAATAAACGCGCTTAAACGCGCACGACAGGCGGCAAGCGCAGACAGCAGCCGTGATTCCCCCGCCATCGCGTTGTTTACCTCGTTCACTCGGCATCCGGCGCTTTCGCCGATGGGTTATCGTCAGTCGGTTGCCCACCGCGACGTTCATGCCAGCCGCAACGGCCGCGATGTCCGTGGCGGCCGAAACGTTGGGCAAACTCCTCTCGCTGCTCCGGGGTCATGGTCATCCAGCGTTCATGCATGCGTCGACGCGCCTGAGCCATACCAAACATACCGCGATGAAAACCTAAACCGCCAAACAAGATACGGCACAGCGCCAGTAATCCCAAAGCCTGCCAGAAACCGATGCTTTTCACCCCGAAGATAGCCGGCAGCAATGCGTTCCATAGCGACATCACGACCAGACTCAGCACCACAACAATCACCGCGCCGATAATCAGCGGCCGCGCCATTCTGTGACGTCCAAAACCCTGGTGATGATGCCCGTGTCGTTCAAAATCTCTCATCGTCAATTACCTCATAAAAATGTATGTATCGAGGTAGACGAATCAGCGAAGAAAATATTGCCAATAAAAATGAAAAAAATAGCGCAATCATGAAAACGGGTAAATCACTCAGAAACTCATCGCTAAACCGAGGCCATACCCTTCGGTGTTATTACCGAACATATAGCGGGCCACCAGTCGGGTGCGGGTGATGAATACCGGATACTGGCTGCTGTCGAGCTCCAGGCCAATGCCGAGCGAACTCAGGCTATCAAAACCGAGTTCACCGCGCTGGTCGCCAAGATAGATAGTATGAGCGCCTTCCAGCACATAGCGTACCGGGCTTTTCAGCAGCGTCCAGTCGGCTATCGGCGCGCGTCGACGAAGGTAGATACCCAGATTTTCGGCGCTGGCCTGCCCCTGGACCGCTTCTGATGTGCTACCGAAGGTTTGCAAATTCATCGCGGAATAGCGCGCTTCTATGTCAATATCCTGCGTGTTGGAAAACAGTTCATAATCAAGCATTAACGAACCGCCCAACCCATAAGCGTTCAGTCGCCCACCATCGAGGAAGCGAATATCGGCATCCGTTTTACGTTCGAGCGCCCAGCGACCGAGGCGTGCATCGCTGGCCATGGTGCCCAGCATCATATTGAAGATAGGCCGTAGCACCAGTTTTCCGCCCCATCGGTCCTGATACAATGGAAAGTCCCAGCCGACGCCGCCAGTAGCGGTCAGACTGTTCCATTTGGTGGGAATGGTACGGCTCTGGGCACCATCGCTGACCACAAATTGCGGATCGTAGCGACTATAACCGAGGGTGCCTTCCAGATAGAGCGGAAAATCCTCACTCAAGGTGGCGCCGCCGCCAAATTGCGTGAGGGTTAGTTCGTTTTTCTCATTCGCGCCGGAGCCAATATTCAGATCGCTGGCGGTAACGTCAGGTACCACGGTGTAACTCATTAAGGTGAGCACCGCATCCGCGCGCTGCTTTAGCCGACTGCCGTCAAGGGCATAGCATTCCTGACTAACTAAAAGCACCGTCAGTAGCAGCCAGCACGCACGCGGAACACCAAATACCATAGCCTGATGCTACCTCATCAATAACGGGGGAATTCGTTTGATTGAGTATAGCCAGCAGCGTCCAAACGTTAGTTATTTTTCAATACGCTGCAGCTGAATGGCATCCGCCTGCTGCGCTTTATCAGCAAGCTGCTGGAACTGTTGCGGAGAATAAAAATTATGCGGCGCTGGCAGCGACTGCATATCCTGCCCCGGATGGATTTGCAGTTGACCCAGTTCCGCGAGCGTAAACCCGGCAACTTCCTTTGGCATCGTCAGGCGATACGGCGGCGTGCGTTCAAAAGGAACCGGCGTTGGTAGGCGATTTTCGCTGAGATCGTAATTCCGCTTCAGCACCAGAAATTTATCCGGCACTCGCCGTTTACTGTTCCACCAGTCGCCGTCGACTTCACGGAACATCCTCTCGGTCTCACTTTGCGGCGCGACCAGCAGTTTGACCAACGCCTGTTTTAACGCCGCTTCCATCGCCCGGTTGTAGGCATCGACTGAACCGGCTTGCCCTTGCAATATAACGTTGATCGCCAGACGTGCGCCTAGCAGATTGGAATAGAGATCCTCCGGCGAAAAGGCGGAAATTTCTTCTGAAAAACCCGGAACCGACTGGAAACCATACCATTGGGCGATCTCATGCCATTGCGCGATTTCGAAGGCCAGATGGCCGGCAAGCCAGGCGGCAATGGTATATCGCTGCGGCATTGAAGCCGGCGGCGTAAAGGCATTTAACTGGACGCGGCGTACGCCCAGCTCCTCGCTATAAAAGATGCGTCCTGGCTGCCCGAGCGTCGGGTAAATTCGGCTGAATAAATAAAAGGTGTAATCAGCGGTATCACGCACATGGGCAATATCAATAAAACCGCCGCGGCGGGTATAAATAAGGCCATTGTGCTCATCGCTTAAGCCAACCAGATTTTTGACCGCGCCGAGCGCGCTATCGTTGTAATGATGCTCGCCTAAGGTATCGAGCGTCAGCACATTACCAATCTGATAAACCGGGATTGGCACGCCAATGGCGCGCACCCGCAGATCGAAACCGAAGGCGCAGCATGGGCGCAGCGATTCTGGCGGCGATAATTCACCCACTACCGGGCTGACATGGTTAACGGGAATCGTCGGTAATACCGGGTCCTGGGCAAATACCGAAAAAGCAGCCGCCAATAACCACCACAAACTCTTACGCATCAAAAGCGTTCTCCATGACACAAAAACAGCGCGCATCATACTCGCCGATGGCTACGCGCCGTTAAGTCAAAAACGGTATTCACCGGCGACAAAGAAACTATTGCGATCGTTAAAGCCAAATTCGGTCAGAACGTTGAAGTTACGCGTGATTTCGTACTGGGCGCCGATCAGCATATTCCATGGTGAAGTGAGTTTCTGTTTGACATCAAACTTGCCGTCGCCGTCTTTATTGACCGCGGCAATCAATGGCTGCAGCTGTGGCGGCATATGCAAATCGGCCAGGTTGCCTTTAAATTCCTGCTGCACATCCTGATACATACTGCCGACCCACACGCTGAGATGCGAAGGGCCAGAAATCCCCTGAAGGTTGAAGCGATAGCCAACGCGAGGTGACACTGTCACGGCAGAAATACTGCCGTCGAGAATATCGAAATCGGTGCGGGTGTAGTTTGTATCGACGAGGGCAAACCAGTTCTCATAGCCGCCAGCCAGCGTGAACCCGCCTCCCCAGGTGGTACCTTTGAAATCGAGAACAAAATCGATATTTTGCAACTCGCCACTTTGATTAAGGTTATGCACTGCGCCGGCGATGATGCGATCCAGACCGCGGTATTGCGTTGGGTCGGCATCGACCGACACATTCGACACCGACGAACCGCGGGTGTGGCCTAAAATCCCGTAGACATTAAGGAAAGGAAACACCCACATATCGAGACGAAGATTCTCGGTTTTGCTCTTCTCTCGCGTGTGTCCGGCATCGATGGCGAACATGTCGCTGGGGATCGGATGGTTACCCAGCTTCAGTCCGGAAAAGGTGATGCTGTCGACCATAATATCCTGGCGCATATTCATATAGCTGAGATTGACGCCAAACGGCAGCGGGATGGAATAACCGCGAGCGCGCGCTTCGTCGCCCCAGATGGGAAAGTAGCTATCGCTGTCGTCACTTTCCGCCGCACAGGCATTCCACACGGCGCCAGAGGTCAACAGCAGCGTGATGACGGTTGTTTTCCATCTCATTTTTATTCGTACCTTTACAGTCCGGAACCCACGTTAAAATAGACCGCCTGTTCGTGTTCGCTAAATGCGACATCGACGCCGGTAAATAAACCATACTGACGGGCGACCAGATAACGAAACCCGGAGCCCCACGCCACTTCGGTTTGCTGCCACAGCGACCTCGCCTCATCGCTCGCGCTGCCGATACCGACAAAACCTTGCAGGATCCAGCGCGGCGCAAATTGCCAGGCCAGTTGCGTCTGGGCGACAGCGACATAATCGCCCTGATAGCGAAAACGCGAGATGCCGCGCAGTTCGATGTAAGGCCGGGCCATAGGCGTTAGATGCTTGTCATGATGAGTCAGCGACTGATAATTTGCCGCCAGCGCCAGGGTTAAGGTCGGCGCCAGCGGGATAAAGTATTTACCATCCAGCGACAACTGATTGTAATGATAGTCGCCGCCGAGAAGAGCGCGGTAAAAACGGTACTCGCCCTGCAGTGATAACCCTTTCTTAGGGTAGAAAAAATTATCAGTGGTGTCATATTCCGCCACCACGCCCAAGGCCGAAGAGGTGCTGTTTTCCCCCAGCACCCGTTGCCACACCTTGTTGATCAGCTGATTGTCCGCGGTTACATCGGTGTGCGCATAGAATTGCGAGGCGCCAAGAAAAACCGGTGAATCCCCCACGCGGAATAACAGCTTTTGTAAACCGCCAAAGCCTTTGGTATGGGTTTGCACTGCCACATTTTTGTTAAACCCGGCAATGTCACCCGAATAGATATCGAGATTGACATTGGCGTAGCCCGCGCCAACCAGATAACGAATGCTGTCGTGATTCCAGGTTTGACGATGCGCGGCGCCGATGAACCAGGTCCCATTTTGCGTCCCGCCGCCGCCGAACCCGGTCAGTGCCGGTGGAATAAAGCGATCGCCCTCGCGGGAGCCTTTACCGTGCAGAAATAAACCAAACAGACCGCCGCCGTAGCCGATAGCCGGCTCGGTAATCATCACAGGTACCGGCAGAAAACCGTACGGGTTATCCTGCAGATACTGGCTCATATCGAGCATGCCGTCTTCAGGGTCGAATAATTGCGCTGCGATAGACGCGCCAGGCGCGAGGGCAAGCATCAGTAAAAGAGTAAGGCCTGCCAGCTTCATGCGGTCTCCAGCACTGACGCATTCATAAGAGGATATTAATGTAATGTGCTAAAAATATATCGTAAGCCCTTGTTCTACGCCAACTTACCCTCTTCTTACTTTGCTTATTTTTGGATAAAAAAGCGTGGTTAATCACACAAATTGATAAATGTTATTTATCGATCCGTCCCATCGCTCCTTAAAAGTGACAGCGTCACAGATATCGCCGTTTTTTACCTTGCCGCCGTTGTAATCAAAAAGTGAATGACGTATAACATGTCGCAACCGAGGGGTGTCCCGTGAGGGCTGAGATGGCGTAAAAGCCGAACCCTTTGAACCTGATCTGGGTCATGCCAGCGAAGGGACGGGTCGGCATGTTCGCCAGTTTTCAGTTTTGCCTGTTCACACTTCTGCACGCCCGGATCTCCCCCTATTTTCAGGAGGTCCCATGATGATTCCCGCTTTTACCCAAGGTCTTTACGGCCGACTGCGCGAGCAGGCCGGTGGCGAATGGCAACGCTACGTGTCGCACCCTTTCCTCCAGCAATTAGCCGCAGGCACGCTACCGCAGGCAGCCTTTCGTCGTTATTTGACCCAGGATTATCTGTTCCTGATCCATTTCGCTCGCAGCTACGCCCTGCTGGTCAGCAAACTTCGCACATTACCAGAGATGCGCGCCGCCGCCGCCTCGATGAATGCCATCCTTGCTGAGCTACCGCTACATGTAGGCTATTGCGAGCAATGGGGATTAAATGAAGACGCTATGGCCCTGCAAAGCGAAGCGATGGAAACCGTCAACTACACCCGTTACGTTCTGGATATCGGTCACTCCGGCGACGCGTTGGATCTGCTGGCGGCGCTGCTGCCCTGCGTTGCGGGTTATGCGGAAATCGGGCTCGGTCTGTTGCACAACCCACAAACCAACTTGCACGATAATCCCTATGCTTCATGGATCCGCAACTACGGCGACGAGAGCTATCTACAGGGCGTCAATGCAGCGATCGGCCTGCTGGAAACGCTCTGGCAACAGCGCGGCGCGGAATCACGGTTCACCGGGCTGAGCGACATATTTACTACCGCTACCCGGCTGGAGGGCAATTTCTGGCAAATGGGACTGAATGCCGCCGGGCAGGACAAGGCGTGATGGCGCCAGGTATTCACGTTCGCGATTTATGTCTGCGTTTTGGCTCGCGGGAGATCTTTCACGATCTCTCTTTCGATATTGCCGCCGGGCAATGGGTGTCGCTCCTTGGCGCCAGCGGCGCGGGAAAAACCAGCCTGTTGCGTATTATCGCCGGGCTGGCGGCGCCAACCCGCGGAACCGTCGTCGCCAGCGATGGCCTTCCCGTCACTACGCGACTGGCGTGGATGGGGCAAAAAGATCTGCTCTATCCGTGGCTTAACGTGCGGGAAAATGTCGCCCTCGGCGCCAGGCTGCGCGGTGAGAAGGTCGACAACGCGCGGGTAAACGAGCTTCTTGAGCTGGTCGGGCTGGCCTCCTGCGCTGATGAACGCCCGGCCGCGCTGTCTGGCGGGATGCGCCAGCGCGCGGCGTTGGCGCGCACCCTTTATGAAGATCGCCCCATTGTGCTGATGGATGAACCGTTTTCCGCTCTCGATACCCTCACCCGCACACGCATTCAGACCCTGGCCGCGCGCTTACTGACCGGACGTACCGTGGTGCTCATCACTCATGACCCGATGGAAGCCTGCCGCCTCAGCCATCGTCTGCTGGTACTCTCGCCTGATGGTGAAATTGATGATAGCCATCATTTAAGCGGAATCCCGCCTCGCGCCCCGGATGATGGCGCGCTGTTGGCAAGCCAGGCGCAGCTGCTGCAGCAATTGATAAGGGCGAACGGATGAGGGGCAAGTTACTGCGCGGGAGCAGCGTCTTTTGTGGTCTACTGTTGCTCTGGCAACTGGCGAGCAACAGCGGCATTCCCGCCTTTTTGTTGCCTTCTCCTGCGGCGGTCGCTGAAGCGCTGTGGAATAACCGTAGCTATCTGGTCAGCCATACCCTTGTCACCCTGAGCGAAATTCTCAGCGGAATGGCGCTCGGCGTCGCGCTCGGTATGGTGCTGGCGCTCTGTATGACCATGTCGCCGCGATTACAACGCTGGTTGATGCCGCTGGTACTGACCAGCCAGGCCATTCCGGTATTCGCCCTCGCCCCGCTATTGGTACTGTGGTTTGGTTTTGGTATGAGCGCCAAGGTCATGATGGCGGTGCTGGTTATCTTCTTCCCCGTTACCTCAGCTTTCTTTGACGGTCTGCAACGGGTCAATCGCGACTATCTCGATCTGGCCCGCACCATGGGCGCCTCCTTTAGCGCTCAGTTGCGTCATGTCCGGCTCATGGCGGCGCTACCCGCGCTAGGTTCCGGCCTGCGGATGGCCGCCGCCGTCGCCCCCATTGGCGCGATTATCGGTGAATGGGTCGGCTCCGCCGAGGGGCTCGGCTACGTAATGCTGAATGCCAATGCCCGCCTGCAAACCGATATCTGCTTCGCCGCCCTGTTCATTTTAGTGCTGCTGACCATCGCGCTGTGGTTGGCGGTCGACGCCTTTTTACACCGGCTGATCAACTGGTCGCCGGAATAACTTATCAACAGATAATAAGGAAGAGATATGCGTATACCTCTGTTAGCCGGCCTTACTCTACTGGTCTGCGGCCAGGCATCAGCCAATGAAAAGCTGACCCTGGTACTGGACTGGTACATCAACCCGGATCATGCGCCCATTATGGTGGCGCAACAGATTGGCGCCTTTCGGGATGCCGGGCTGGATGTCAACATCATCCCCCCTTCCGATCCGGCGCTCCCTCCGCGTCTGGTTGCCGCACGCCAGGCGGATTTAGCGATCACCTATCAACCGCAGGTCCACTTCTTCGCCGATGAAGGACTGCCGCTGGTCCGCGTCGGGACGCTGATCCACTCGCCGCTAAATACCGTGATTGCACTGGATCCGCGCATCAAATCTCCGGCCGATCTACAAGGGAAAAAAGTGGGATATTCGGTGAGCGGTATTGAACAGGCGACACTGGCCACCATGGCGCAGCACGCCAACATCGACCCTGAAAGCATCAAATTGATCAACGTTAATTTCCAGCTCACCAGCGCTCTGCTGGCCGGCCAGGTCGATGCTGTTATCGGCGGTTATCGCAATATCGAAGCGCTGGAACTCAAACTGCAGGGCAAAAAACCGGTGGTTATGAACGTGGAAGACTATGGCGTGCCCGCTTATGACGAACTGGTGATCGTGGCAAACAAAGCCGAGGTCAACGCCCCTAAAATCAAAAAATTCCTCGACGCCTTACAGCAGGGAGTGAGTTATTTGCGCGCGCATCCGCAGCAAACCTGGCAGCGGTTTGCCAAAGCGCATCCGGAACTCAATACCGAACTGAACCAGCAGGCGTGGTTGCAGAGCGTGCCGCTGTTCGCCACCGATCCGGCAGCGTTAGATAAGCCGCGCTACGACGCGTATGAACAATTTTTATATAACAATAAGTTGGTGAAAAAAGTAACACCTTTAGCAAATTATGCGATCGAACTGCGTTAAGTAACCATAAAACTGACGGAAGTATTTCCGTCAGTCATTCAGCGAAGCGGTAATAAAAATATATAGACTTTCTCACTAATAATTACACTTTCCATGGTTTTAAAAACAATCGAAATTTAGCTTTTAAATCAGCCAATTATATTGACATTCCTGTATGTAATAATCGCGTCAAAATAGCGCCTTAAATTAAAGATTGAATGCGGATTTAAAAAGCCATATATTGTGCGCGCTTTATGAATGCCGATTCAATTTTCTAAACCTTTTTATTCAACCAGAGTTCAAACGTAACGCTGGTTGTGGGAGTGATATGATGACGGATAAAGTCCGTATTGATACTTTAAGTGCAGATTTATTGGACGCGAACAACGAAACCTTTTTGGCTCGTCAGGCTGAATTCGAATCGAATGTCAGGAGTTACCCTCGCAAGTTACCGCTCGCCATCACCAAAGCCGAAGGCGTTTGGCTGACCGATGCGGATAACAAACAGTACCTGGACTGCCTCGCCGGCGCCGGGACCCTCGCTCTGGGCCATAACCATCCTGAAGTACTGCAGAGCATCCAAAGTGTCATTACCAGCGGCTTGCCGTTACATACCCTCGATCTGACAACACCGTTAAAAGATCGCTTTTCTGAATACCTGCTCTCCTGCCTGCCAGGCGAAGGGAAAGAGTATTGCCTGCAGTTCACCGGACCTTCCGGCGCTGACGCCGTTGAAGCCGCGCTGAAGCTGGCGAAAAAATACACCGGCCGTACGGCGGTGATCAGCTTCTCCGGCGGTTATCACGGGATGACCCACGGCGCGCTGTCCGTGACCGGTAATCTGTCGCCAAAAGCGGCGGTCAACGGCATGATGCCGGAAGTCCAGTTTATGCCTTATCCGCACCTGTATCGTTGTCCGCTGGGCATCGGCGGCGAAGCGGGCGTGAAGGCATTGACCTATTACTTCGAAAACCTGATCAACGACGTGGAAAGCGGCGTTCGCAAACCTGCAGCGGTTATCCTTGAAGCCGTGCAGGGTGAAGGCGGCGTGAACCCGGCTCCGGTTGAGTGGCTGCAACGCATCCGCAAAGTCACCAAAGAGCACGGCATTCTGCTGATCATCGATGAAGTTCAGGCAGGCTTCGCCCGTACCGGTAAATTCTTCGCCTTCGAACACGCCGGCATCGAGCCGGACATTATCGTGATGTCGAAAGCCGTCGGCGGTGGTCTGCCAATGGCGGTTCTGGGCATTAAGAAAGAGTTCGATGCCTGGGAACCTGGCCATCATACCGGCACCTTCCGCGGCAACCAGCTGGCGATGGCCACCGGCCTGACCACCCTGCGCCACCTGCGTGATAACAAGATTGCCGACAAAGTCGCCGCCCAGGGCGAGTGGCTGAAAGGCAAACTGGCGGAAATGCAGAAACGCTATCCGGTTATCGGTCACGTGCGCGGCCTCGGTCTGATGATCGGTATCGAAATCGTGAAGCCGAACGAGGCGCAGGATCATATGGGTTGCTACCCGGCTGACGGCGAACTCTCCGCGCTACTGCAGAAGAAATGCTTCGAAGCGGGCCTGATCCTGGAACGCGGTGGCCGTCACGGTTGCGTACTGCGTCTGCTGCCGTCCCTGCTGATTAGCGACGCGGAGCTGGAAGTGTTCCTCGATAAGTTTGAACAGGCCCTGCTGGCCGCCGGCGTAAAACCGGTCTGAGTGGAGTAAGTGACCGCAATGTCCAAATTGAATCCGATTCTGGCTGGGTCCGCGGCAAGCATTGACGCTTACCAGCAGGTCATTTCCCAGACCAGCCAGGCGGTTGCGCAGTGGCTGCAACAACCTGAAATGTATCAGGGGAAAAGCGTTGATGAACTCCGTGAGCGCATCACCCTTGATTTTAACGAACAGGGTCTGGGCAACCAGGCGGCGATTGAACGTGCGATCGAGTACTTCCTGAAAGACAGCCTGTCGGTGCACCATCCGCAGTGCGTGGCGCACCTGCACTGCCCAAGCCTGGTTATCAGCCAGGCGGCGGAAGTGCTGATCAACGCCACCAACCAGAGCATGGACTCCTGGGATCAGAGCCCTTCAGCCACCATCATTGAGATGAAGCTGATCGAGTGGTTGCGTGCGCAGGTCGGTTATCCGGCTGGCGATGCCGGCGTCTTCACCAGCGGCGGCACCCAGAGCAATCTGATGGGCCTGATGCTGGCACGCGACGCCTTCTTCGCCCGTCAGGGGCATTCCATCCAACAGGATGGTATTCCGGGCGATATTCGTCAGTACAAAGTGCTGTGCTCGGAAAACGCCCACTTCTCGGTGCAGAAGAACATGGCGCTGATGGGGCTTGGCTATCGCTCGGTCACGTTGGTGAAAACCGATGAATTCGCCCGTATGGACGTCACCGACCTGAAGGCGAAGATTGCGCAAGCGCAGGCCAACGGCGAGCAGATCATGGCCATCGTCGCCACCGCCGGTACCACCGACGCGGGCGCGATTGACCCGCTGCGTGATATTGCCGGTATCGCGGCGGAGCACCAGATCTGGCTGCACGTTGATGCCGCATGGGGCGGCGCGCTGCTGCTGTCCGAGCAGTATCGCGATTACCTTGACGGCCTGGAGTTAGTGGATTCCGTTACCCTGGACTTCCATAAGCAGTTCTTCCAGACCATTAGCTGCGGCGCCTTCCTGCTGAAAGAGGCTCGCCACTACGAGCTGATGCGCTATCAGGCGGCCTATCTGAACTCCGAGTTTGATGAAGAACACGGCGTTCCGAACCTGGTCTCCAAATCGCTGCAGACCACCCGCCGCTTCGATGCGCTGAAGCTGTGGATGGGGCTTGAGGCACTGGGCAAGAAACAGTACGCTTCAATCATCGATCATGGCGTGACGATGGCGAAAAACGTCGCGGAATTCGTGAAGTCTCAGCCAACGCTGGAGCTGGTCATGCAGCCGCAGCTGGCAAGCGTGCTGTTCCGCTCACGTCCGGCGCAAATGGCTGGTAGTGATACCGCCGCGATCGCCCTGCTCAACCAGCGCGTGGGCGACGCCCTGCTGGAATCCGGCCGCGCCAACGTCGGCGTGACCGAGCATAACGGCGTAACCTGCCTGAAGCTGACGCTACTCAACCCGGTGGTGACGCTGGACGATGTGAAGGTCTTGCTGAGCCTCGTTGAACGCACCGCCCAGGAGCTGCTGGCGAAATAAGACGCTGCCGATTAGCGAGTGTTCTCCAAAGCCGATAACTGTCGTTATCGGCTTTTTTATTTCCTCCTCACGTCCGCGCTTCGCGCAGCAGTTGTTGGATCACCTGCTCCTGACGGGCATAATCACCTTCGCCAAAGGCGGTATAACGCAGTTGTCCCCGCGCGTCGAAGATATAATGCGCCGGCCAGTACTGATTACCAAACGCATTCCAGATGGCGTAGTTGTTATCTGCGACAACCGGATAGTTTAGCTGCCACTGGCTGACCGCTTCACGAAGCTGCGGCAACGACCGTTCCCACGGATATTCCGGCGTATGTACGCCAATCACCACCAGCCCCGCATCGCGATACTTATTGGCCCACGCCCGTACATAAGGCAGCGTATGCTGACAGTTGATGCAATCGCGGGTCCAAAAATCAATCAGCACCACCTTACCCTTTAACGCCGTATTGGTAAGCGGTGGGCTATTAATCCATGCGGTACCGCCTTGCAATTCTGGCATAGCGCTGGTTGGCCGCGGCGCAACGATCGGCTCCAGCCGAACTCGTTGTTGATCCTGGGGCATAAACGCGCTGAGCCGCTGCTCCAGACGATGGGTTAAACCGCTGGCGCCCTGCAGATAACGATCGCTACCGCTGGCGATTAATGCCACTGCGGCCAACATTGCCACGCCAGCCAGTTGGCGTAACCGCCCACTTATCACCTGACCACCGCGCAAACGGGAAATCAGCCGCGCGCCGAACCACCCCAATAGCAGCAACATCAGCGCGCATCCGCTGGCATAGGAAAGCAGCAAGATGCCGGTAGTCACTGAATTTCCTTGCAACAACGCCAGGCTAAATATCGCCCCCAGCACCGGTCCCGCGCACGGCGCCCAAAGTAGTCCAATCGCCAGTCCGGCGAATACTGAAGCGAGCCCACTGCCATAACGATAGCTCTGTTGGTTAAGTTGATTACCCAACGCAACCGCTGGCGATCCGAGCCAGCCTGCAACGCGTGTTGACAGCAAACTGATAGCCACAACGACCAAAAAGCCCAGCGCCAGCCAACGCCCGACGATAGTCAGATTGACTAACCATCCCCCTGCCGCCGTGGCCAGCAGCGATACAGCGGTAAACATCAACCCCATACCGAACAACAACAGGATGAGTTGTCCCTTACGCCCGCTTACGCTGGCAAACACCAGCGGGATCACCGGTAAGGTGCAGGGGCTGAGCAGCGTCAACATACCGGCCAAAAATGCAATCACAACAGCCATGATCATTCTCCTTCGCAACGTTGCCGAAGTGGCAACGTCAGCATTACAACAGGCGACTGTATGGCGGATATGTCCATGAAACGGCGGTTTAGTATATGGATTTATCTGCAGTTGGAATGGATACAGAAGGATACAAGACGGCGGCATTGAGACGTACCCGCGCCTCAAGACCGCCCTGTTGCAGATTGTGCAGGGTCAAACTTCCCTGCATCTGCCCGGCGAGCTGGGCGGCGATTGCCAGCCCCAAACCGGTACCGCCGGTATCGCGATTACGTGACTGCTCGAGGCGATAGAACGGCTGCAGTACGGCGGTGAGCTCTTCTTCCGGGATGCCGGGGCCGTCATCAACAACGTGAATGATAACATCGCCATTCGGCGGGTAACTCAGGCTGATTTCCACCTTTTCGGCGTATTTCAGCCCATTATCGATTAAGTTACTCATGATCCGCCGCAGCGCCTGCGGCTGAAGCGTCATGACGTCCGCCCCTTTACCGGCACGAAAACTGACCGCTTTACCGATATCGGCATAATCACAGGCGATGCTATCCAGTAACGCATTGAGACTCATCCGCTGCGGCGCTTCTGCCAGCGGTTCGGCCGATCGTGCCAGCGCGATGCCTTCGCGAACCAGTCGGGTCATGCTATCGAGATCCTGTAACAGCTTATTGCGGAGTGCCGGTTGGTCGGCCATCTCGACTCTTAGCTTCATACGGGTAATCGGCGTCTGCAAATCGTGGGAGATCGCCGCCAGGATCCGCGCGCGCTCCTGCAAATGGTCCTGTATTCGCTTTTGCATCGCGTTGAAGGCGCGCGCCGCGCGCTGCACCTCTTGTGGTCCCTTCTCGGCCAGCGGCCCTGCAGCCGGAGTCGCTGGTTGCAGCGTATCAATGGCGCGGGTAAAGCGGGTCATCGGCGCGACCACCTGGCGGACGGCGTGCCAGGCGCAAAATAGCAGTAACAGAAACTGCGCGACCAGCACCAGCGGTAGCCAACGTGCGATGGCCGGCAGCTTTGGCCACAGGTCAATGCTTAGCGGCGCGCCGTCGCGCAGGGTGACGTGGGCCTGAATATGTTCGCGCGGTCCAGGGACGGCGATAATACTCACAGGATAGCGACCGCTCAGGGCTTCCTGTAACGAGCGTACCGCATCGCGGGTACGCCAGCTGGTGGGATAATCGCCAGTTTGTCCGGCAGAAAGCTGATAGCGGTAGTTACCGCGCGCCAGACGCGCCAACCAATGCGGCCGTTCTTGCACAGGAAGACGATCAAGGATAGCCACGCTGGTGGCGACATCGTATTCAAGGTTGCCCAGCATGACGCTACGGGCGCTGCTCATGCGCTCGTAGAGCAGAAGCGATAGCGTCAGGGCATTAGCGAGCAGCAGAGCGAGAAAAATCATTATCATTAAGCGCGACTGCAGTGACGCCGGCCACACTTTCATTATCGCGCCTCGCGGATCGACACCGGCACTGACAGCACGTAACCCTCGCTGCGCACAGTTTTGATATAAGCGGGCTCACGCGCGTCCTCCCGCAGGCGCTGACGCAGGCGGCTCACCAACAGATCGATAGACCGTTCAAACAGTTCGGCATCACGCCCCTGGGTAAGATTCAACAACTGATCGCGGTTAAGCACCCGTTGAGGATGATCAAGAAACACCCGCAGCAGGCGATATTCCGCCCCGCTTAGCGCCACAATTGTGCCACTCTCGTCCAGTAGATGCCGCGCCGAGGTATCGAGCAGCCAGTCGCCAAAGGCGATAAGCCTGCCGGCTTCGCTGATTTGTAAATTGGGAGGAAGCGTGCGGGCGCGGCGTAAGATGGCTTTGATCCGCGCCAGTAGCTCCCGCGCCACGAAGGGTTTCACCAGATAATCGTCGGCCCCCATCTCGAGACCAAGTATACGGTCGCTATCTTCGCTACGCGCGGTCAACATCAGCACCGGGATATCCTGTTGGTCATCATTGCGCAACTGGCGACAAAGGGTTAAACCATCATCGCCGGGCAGCATGATATCGAGGACAATCAGATCGATTTGATGGTTTTTAAGTACAGACCACATCGCTTTGCCATTCGCTGCACCGCTGGCGCGATAGCCCGATTTCTCCAGATAACCCACGATCAGTTCGCGGATATCGCGATCGTCATCAACAACCAGGATGTGGTCAATACGTTCCAAAGGCGTCTCCTGCGGAAAAATAAGCTCATGAAAAGCATATGCGGCTTCTCCGTAAGCGCAACTCTGCGCTTACGGCGCGGTGAGGCTTATAAGCGATCGGCATCAATAACCGCCTGAACAAATTCCGCTGGCGCCTCCTGCGACGGGTTATGTCCCACTGCGCCTTTGAAATCCCGATGCTCATATTTACCGGTGAATTTCGCCCGGTAGCTATCCGGCGCCGGATGCGGCGCGCCATTGTTTTCCCCCTCGATGGTAATCGTGGGTACGATAATCGCCGGCAGTTTCGCGAGTCGCTGTTCGTAGGCCGCATATTTCGCTTCGCCCTGCTCCAACCCCAGGCGCCAGCGGTAGTTGCTGATGGTGACGGCAACGTGATCCGGGTTATCCAGCGCTTTCGCACTATTGGCGAACGTGGCATCCGTGAATGTCCACCGCGGCGAAGCCTGATGCCAGATAAATTTGGCAAAGTCATGGGTATTTTGCCGGTAGCCCGCCTCGCCGCGCGGGGTGGCAAAGTAGAATTGATACCACCACGACAGTTCCGCCTGCGGCGGTAAC
This sequence comes from Klebsiella sp. 141203, assembly GCF_032601985.1. Classification (NCBI taxonomy): domain Bacteria; kingdom Pseudomonadati; phylum Pseudomonadota; class Gammaproteobacteria; order Enterobacterales; family Enterobacteriaceae; genus Klebsiella; species Klebsiella sp. 141203. Next base: position 350,670 of record NZ_JAQIRL010000001.1, read on the forward strand.
GGCTTCTCGCCAATTTGCTGGCTGCTAATCAGATATCCGCTCACCGATACCAGCGACTTAACCCGCTGCGGCCAGAGCGCCGCGACGATATCCGCTGTACGCGCGCCCCAGTCAAAGCCGGCGAAATCCGCTTGCTTAATATTTAGCGCATCCATTAGATGCACAATATCCGCCGCCATCGCCGATGGCTGACCGTTACGCGGCGTTTTAGCCGACAGGAAACGGGTGGAGCCGTAGCCGCGCAGATACGGCACGATGACCCGGTAACCCTTCTGCGCCAGCGCCGGGGCCACCTGCGCGTAGCTTTGAATATCATACGGCCAGCCGTGCAGCAAAATTACCGCCTGGCCATCGCGTGGCCCCATATCGACATAACCGATATTCAAATCGCCGGCGTTGATTTGTTGCACCTTGTCGAAAGCGCCTGCGTCTTCAGCAGCGCACACGCTGGCAGACCATAGCGTGGAGAGACACAGCGCCGCCGCGCTGACATGACGGATTGCGGATAATCTGTTCATCCTCATTTCACCTTTTATCTGGAAGTGTTAAGCAAGTACGTGAACAGTTAATCAGGCCTGTGTATCCAGCATGTGTGGGATTTATCGTGTTTTTGCATCGCCATGTATGAGGTTTGCCGATTGATACAGTGTGATACAAACGCCAGCTTTGGCGATTGTTGCTAAGTTGTGAATTTCCACTTGCCGCAGCGAACAAATCAGTTACCGTGTCAGGCATTTCCAGTACAACCAGCAGATGGAGCGCGCTATGGCGATTTTTGATGGTCACAATGACCTGCTGCTCAATTTATGGCTTCACCATCGCGAGGATCCTGCAACCGCTTTCTTTGCCGGGATTGAGAACGGTCATCTCGACTATCCGCGCATGCTGCATGGCGAATTTGCCGGCGGGCTATTCGCACTATTCGTGCCACCGCAGGAATATATTGCCCGTATGGCGCCGCAATACGCCAGCCAACGCTGGGATCCGATCGCTATCCTCTGGCAGCAACTGGCCATCCTGAAACAACTTGTCGCGCACTCCGCTGGACGCGTGAGATTGTGTCTGAGCGCGGCGGATATCGAACGCTGCCGCCAGGATAATGTACTGGCGATGGTGGCGCATATTGAGGGCGCCGGGGGTTTTGATGGCGAGGGCCGCGACCTGCAGGCCTTTTATGCCGCCGGGGTACGCAGCATTGGTCCGTTCTGGAATATTGCTAACCGCTTTGGCAGCGGCGTTAACGGTTCGTTTCCCGGTAGCCCGGACACTGGACCTGGACTGACAGCGGCAGGTATCTTTCTGATTAAGCAGGCCAATGCCTTGAAGATGCAGATTGACGTGTCTCATATGAATGAAAAAGCGTTCTGGGATACCGCCCATCACTCGACGTCTCCGCTGGTCGCCACCCACTCTAATGCCCATGCGCTATGCCCGCAGCCGCGTAATCTTACCGATGAACAACTGATGGCGATTCGCGACAGCGGCGGCGTGGTCGGCGTCAATTTTGGCAACGCCTTCCTGCGCGCCGACGGCAAACGCGACAGCGATACTCCATTACGTACCATCGTTCACCATATCGACTATCTTATTAACATCATGGGCGTCGATCACGTGGCGCTGGGTTCCGATTTTGACGGCATTACGCTACCGGACGAATTGGGCGACGTCAGCGGTTTACCACGGCTAATCAACGCATTGCGCGATAGCGGTTATGAACAATTGGTGCTGGATAAACTGCTGTGGGGTAACTGGCAAAGAGTATTAAAAAATGTTTGGCAACAATAGGTTATATTGTAAACATAAGGTTAAATACTTACATGTTGCCGGTTGACCTTTATCCCCCTGAGGGGCAATATTTGATTGCCATCACAAAACCGACACAACCGACGATGTTGATGTCGCATTTTTATAGAGGAAAAAACAATGTGGAAGAAACCTGCTTTTATTGATTTACGTCTGGGTCTGGAAGTTACGCTGTACATTTCCAACCGCTAATCGCTCCGCCCGCCGTCCGTGCGGGCATTTTGTTTTTTTATCTGGTCCGTCTTCATGTTTATAAAAGTCCTCGGTTCCGCCGCTGGCGGAGGCTTTCCCCAGTGGAATTGTAACTGCGCCAACTGTCAGGGTCTGCGCAATGGCACGATTCAGGCCACCGCCCGTACTCAATCTTCCATTATCGTGAGTGATAACGGTAAAGAGTGGGTGCTGTGTAACGCCTCTCCCGATATCAGCCAGCAGATTGCCCATACGCCAGAGTTAAATAAACAAGGCGTTCTGCGCGGCACGCATATTGGCGGCATTATCCTTACCGATAGCCAGATTGACCATACTACTGGACTACTGAGCCTGCGCGAAGGCTGCCCCCATCAGGTCTGGTGCACGCCGGAGGTACATGAGGATCTCAGCACGGGTTTTCCCATTTTTACCATGTTACGGCACTGGAACGGCGGCCTGATTCACCATCCTGTGACCCCGTTGAATCGCTTTACCGTTGACGCCTGTCCCGACCTGCAGTTTACCGCCGTCCCCATCGCCAGCAATGCGCCGCCCTACTCGCCGTTTCGCGATAGGCCGCTGCCGGGCCATAACGTGGCGCTGTTTATCGAAAACCGCCGTAACGGCCAGACGGTGTTCTATGCGCCGGGGCTTGGCGAACCGGACGAAGCGCTCCTGCCGTGGCTGAAAAAAGCGGACTGCCTGCTGATTGACGGCACCGTCTGGCAGGATGACGAACTGCAGGCTGCCGGCGTCGGGCGCAATACCGGTCGTGATATGGGCCACCTGGCGCTTGGCGATGAACACGGCATGATGGCGCTGCTGGCCTCACTCCCGGCAAAGCGCAAAATTCTGATTCATATCAATAACACTAATCCGATCCTTAACGAGCAATCGCCGCAGCGCAAGGCCCTGACGCAACAGGGAATTGAGGTGAGCTGGGACGGGATGCCTATCACGCTTCAGGACTAACTATGCAGATACGCGAAACCCTATCGCCACAGGCGTTTGAACAAGCGCTACGGGAAAAAGGCGCCTACTACCATATCCATCATCCGTACCATATTGCGATGCATAACGGCGAGGCCAGCCGCGAACAAATCCAGGGCTGGGTGGCGAACCGTTTTTACTACCAGACCAATATCCCGCTAAAAGACGCGGCGATTATGGCGAACTGCCCCGATCCACATACCCGACGCAAATGGGTGCAGCGGATCCTCGACCACGATGGCAGTAATGGCCAGGAAGGCGGTATTGAAGCCTGGCTGCAGTTAGGCGAAGCCGTGGGTCTAAGCCGCGATGAGTTACTCAGCGAGCGCCACGTGCTGCCCGCCGTGCGTTTTGCCGTCGACGCCTACGTCAACTTCTCCCGCCGGGCCAACTGGCAGGAGGCGGCATGCAGTTCACTGACCGAACTGTTTGCCCCGCAAATCCATCAGTCGCGCCTCGATAGCTGGCCGCAGCACTATCCATGGATCAAAGAAGAAGGCTATTTCTACTTCCGCAGCCGCTTAAGCCAGGCCAATCGCGACGTTGAACATGGACTGGAACTGGCGAAGATCTACTGCGATAGCGCGGAAAAGCAGAACCGGATGCTGGAGATCCTGCAATTTAAGCTCGACATTCTGTGGTCGATGCTGGATGCCATGACCATGGCTTACGCGTTGCAGCGCCCTCCCTATCATACGGTCACCGACAAGGCGGCCTGGCACACAACCCGACTGGTATAACTATGCAAAATAGCGCAATCATTGCCTTTCGTCGCGGCTACCGCCTGCAGTGGGAAGCCGCTCAGGATAGCCACGTGATCCTCTATCCGGAAGGAATGGCGAAACTGAATGAAACCGCCGCCGCGATCCTCGAACTGGTCGATGGTCAACGCGACGCGGCAAAAATAATCGCCGAACTCAACGCCCGTTTCCCGGAAGCGGGCGGCGTCGATGACGACGTCATCGAATTCCTGCAGATAGCTTACCAACAGAAGTGGATTATCTTCCGTGAGCCAGAATAAACCCGCCGTTAATCCGCCGCTGTGGCTACTGGCGGAGCTGACCTATCGCTGTCCGTTGCAGTGCCCCTACTGCTCTAACCCGCTGGACTTTGCTCAGCAGGAGAAAGAACTCACCACCGAACAGTGGATTGAGGTCTTTCGCCAGGCGCGGGCCATGGGTAGCGTGCAGATGGGGTTCTCCGGCGGCGAACCGCTGACGCGCAAAGATCTGCCGGAGCTTATCCGCGCCGCGCGCGACCTCGGTTTTTACACCAATCTGATTACGTCAGGCATTGGGCTCACCGAGAGCAAACTCGACGCCTTCAGCGAGGCCGGGCTGGATCATATCCAGATTAGCTTCCAGGCCAGCGATGAAGTGCTTAACGCGGCGCTGGCGGGCAACAAAAAAGCGTTCCAGCAGAAGCTGGCGATGGCGAAAGCGGTAAAAGCACGCGACTACCCGATGGTGCTGAACTTTGTCCTGCATCGCCACAACATCGACCAGATCGATAAAATCATCGAGCTGTGTATCGAGCTGGAAGCGGATGACGTTGAGCTCGCCACCTGCCAGTTTTACGGCTGGGCGTTCCTCAATCGTCAAGGGTTACTGCCGACCCGCGAACAGATCGCCCGTGCTGAACAGGTCGTTGCTGATTACCGACACAAAATGGCGGCTAACGGTAATCTGACCAATCTGCTTTTTGTCACCCCGGACTACTACGAAGAACGACCCAAAGGCTGTATGGGCGGCTGGGGCTCGATATTCCTCAGCGTAACCCCGGAAGGCACCGCACTGCCGTGCCACAGCGCTCGCCAGTTACCGGTCGAGTTCCCGTCGGTGCTGGAACAGAGTCTGGAATCGATCTGGTATGACTCATTTGGCTTCAACCGCTACCGCGGCTTTGACTGGATGCCGGAGCCGTGCCGTTCCTGTGATGAAAAAGAGAAAGATTTCGGCGGCTGCCGCTGTCAGGCCTTTATGCTGACCGGCAATGCCGATAACGCTGACCCGGTGTGCAGCAAATCGCCGCACCATCATAAAATCCTCGAAGCGCGGCGCGAAGCGGCCTGTAGCGACATCAAAATCAGCCAGCTGCAGTTCCGTAACCGCACCCGTTCACAGCTGATTTATAAAACCCGGGAATTGTGATGACCACCGCCACCCGCATCGTGGAACTGGCAGGCGGGATTCGCGCAACGCTGATTCATCAGCCGCAGACGACGCGTGCGGCGGCGTTGGTTAAGGTGGGCGCCGGAAGCCATCACGAAACCGATGCCCTGCCGGGTCTGGCCCATTTACTGGAACATTTGCTGTTTCGCGGCAGCCAGCGCTATCACGATGATGAGCGATTAATGGCGTGGATCCAACGCCAGGGCGGCAGCGTCAACGCCACCACCCTTGCCCGCCACAGCGCCTATTTCTTCGAGGTCGCCGCCAGTAGTCTGGCCGAGGGCATCACCCGTCTACGGGATACGCTCCAGGCGCCGCTGCTGTCGCCTGAAGATATCCGTCAGGAGCTGGCGGTCATTGATGCGGAAAATCGGCTTATCCAGCAGCACGATCCCTCCCGCCGTGAAGCCGCGGCCCGTCACGCGATGGCGGCGCCCGCGGCTTTTCGCCGTTTTCAGGTCGGTAGCATGGATTCGCTGGGCGGAAACTTGCCTGCGCTGCAGGTTGCGCTCGGCGAGTTTCATCAGCGCTATTATGTCGCCAGCCATCTGCAGCTATGGCTTCAGGGGCCGCAGTCGCTTGATGAATTAGCCGCATTGGCTCATTTTTTTGCCGCGGGGTTCCCTGGCGGCCTGCCGCCGGAAAGCCCGCCGTCTACGTATTTTAGCAAAAATGTGGATCTTCAACTGGCCGTTGAAGACAAACCGGCGGTATGGCGTTGTCCGCTCCTTGCAGTAAGTGACAACGTCACTACTTTTCGCGAATTCTTACTGGATGAAGCGCCCGGCAGCCTGCTGGCCGGGCTACGTGAATGCGGGCTCGCGGACGATGTCGCGCTGAACTGGCTTTACCAGGATGAACGTGTCGGCTGGCTGGCGCTGGTATTTAGCAGCGACCATCCCGACGCCATCTATCAGCATGTCGAGCGATGGCTGCAGGCATTGCGCCACACCTCGCCTGAACAGCAGCTGCACTATTACAGGCTGGCGCAGCGGCGTTTTGACGCACTGACCCCGCTCGAACAGCTCCGCCAGCGGGCATTGGGTTTTGCGCCCGATTCCCCGCCCGTCGATTTTGCTGGCTTCTGCGCCAGCTTGCTGTCGGCACCGGCCTCTTCGCTGGTTTGCCGCAAAATAGCGGCTGGCGATGGCGTGGCAACCCAGGGCTTTACCTTACCGCTCAGCCGCTGGCAGCCACGGACAATCGTGATTGATCCGCTGGCATTTAGCTTTTATCCGCAGGCGGCGACCGTTGCTACATCTGACCTGCCGCCAACGACCAGCCCGCTGTTGCACGTCATTGCAGATAATCAAACGCCAACGCTGATCGTTCGCAAACCTTTCTATAGCGTGCTTAGCCAGGCGCAAGGGATGGCGATAAGCCAGCAGATCCGTCCCTTGCTCGCGCAACTTTGCCATACAGGCGGCAGCGGCGAGTGGCAAACGGTGGACGGCAACTGGCAGCTTACTCTACAGCTACCGGAATCCGACGGCGTAGCGGAGCGCGTCGTCACCGCGCTCATGCGCCGATTATCTCAACCCGCGCCGGGGACGACATTCGCGTCTGAAACCATTGCGATTCGCCAGCTACTGCAACAATTACCTGAACATCGGACTACCACCCCGGCGCAAGAGGGTTGGCTGGCGGTGATGGTGGGCGGCAGCGGCAATCTGGCGCAGCAGGTTGCCCGTCAGTTGACGCTGCTCAACGCCCCGGTCAACGCCGAGCTTCGCTCTTCGGCGGGTTGTCGCCGCGGTATTCAGCGTATTCCTCACGCCAGCTCTGATAGCGCGCTTCTGGTTTTTATTCCATTGCCCGAGGGGGCATCGCTGGCCGCGCTGCAACTGCTGGCGCTACTTTGCGAGCCGCAATGCTTCCAGCGTCTGCGGGTCGAACAGCAGATTGGCTACGTGGTGAGCTGCCGTTATCAGCGGATTGCCGATCGCGATGGCCTGCTGCTGGCGCTGCAGTCGCCAGATCGTTCTATCAGTAATCTACTACGCTGCTGTAAAATCTTTCTCCGCCAGTTAACGCTGTGTGGGCAAGCCGAGTTCAGCCAGTTACAACACCAGCTGGCTGAGCAGAACGGTCAGGCGCGGGACGCCAGCGCAACCGCGCTCGCCGCCCTGCGCCAGCGCTATCATCTACCGTTAGCCACGCCGCAGGACGTTAACGAGCTGCAGTTGGGCGAGGTCATCGCGCTATGGCGTGAGATAACTCGCCGTCGCCGTAGTTGGCAAATCTTATATAGCGCGCCGACGACGTCCACCACTTAAGGTCGTTACTGCGCATCAGCGCTTTCGACCTGCGGAACGTTGCTTTGCGCGCTATCCGCAGCTGGCGCATTCGCCGGGTCGAAGATATGGTCGAGAATCGCGCGCGCCGTCGGGCCAGCGACAACGCCATCGCCGCCGCCATTTTCGAGAATGAGCGCCATCGCCACTTTCGGATGCTGATACGGCGCAAACAGGGTATAAAAAATGTGGTCGCGCAGACGCACCGGGATCATTTTGGCATTGTAGGTTTGATTCTCCTTCAGGCTAAATACCTGCGAGGTCCCCGATTTCGCCGCAATCTGGTACGGCGCGGTATGGAACAGCTTATATCCCGTTCCGTTCGGCAGGTTCGCCATCCCATACATACCATTGCGGACAATCCCCCAGTATGGCGATTTCGGGTCGCCGACCTGCGGTAAATTGGCCGGCTGCTGGAAGCGTTCGACCTTATTCCCCTGCTTCATTGAATACAAAAGATGCGGGTTTTGTACCTTGCCGTTGTTGATTAGGGTGGTCAGCGCTTTCACCATTTGAATAGGAGTGGCGATCCAGTAGCCCTGGCCGATACCGACGGAAATCGTATCGCCCTGATACCACGGTTTTTTATGGACCCGCTGTTTCCATTCGCGGCTCGGCAAAACCCCGGCGTATTCTTCATTGAGATCGATGCCGGTCGATTGCCCGTAGCCGAACTTACTCAACCACTCGTGTATGCGATCGATGCCCATTTCAAAAGCGACCTGGTAGAAGAACGTATCCGCCGACTCTTCAATCGCTTTGGTCACGTTCAACATGCCGTGCCCCGTTTTTAACCAGTCGCGATAGCGGCGCTGAGTACCGGGTAACGTCCAGGTCGGTGCGCCAAAGAAGGTGGTATTTGGCGTGATCACCCCGGCAGAAAGGGCTGAGAGCGCCATATACGGCTTGACCGTAGAAGCCGGGGGATACAAGCCCTGAGTGACGCGGTTAATGAGCGGGCGATCCTAGTTATCGAGCAGTGATTTGTAAGCCTGGTAACCAATCCCCTTAACGAAGGGATTAGGGTCATAGCTGGGGCTGGAGACCATCGCCAGTACGCCGCCATCGCGCGGATCGACGGCCACGACCGCGGCGCGCTGGCCCTTCAGGACCGACTCAATATACTGCTGCAAATGCAGGTCGAGCGTCAGATAGATATTTTTGCCGGCGACCGGCGGGACTTCTTTCAACAGGCGAACAACGCGGCCATGATTGTCTACCTCGACTTCCTGATAACCAGTGGTGCCGTGTAGTTCTTTTTCGTAATAGCCTTCAATTCCCTGTTTGCCGATATTGCGGTCAGCCGCGTAGTTTTCTGCTTCGCCGTTTTTCGCCAGCCGTTGCAAATCGTTATCGTTAATTTTAGAAACGTAACCGACGACGTGCGCCAGTTCCGCGCCATAAGGATAACTTCGCTGCTGGTAGCTCTCGACGGTGACGCCAGGAAAACGGAATTCGTTGACCGCGAAGCGCGCCACTTCCACATCGGTAAGATCGGATTTCAGCGTCACTTCTTTATAGCGGCTATTGTGGTGCATATCGTCGCGGAAACTGGCGATATCATCCGCCGTCAGGTCGACAATCGGGCTTAACGCCTGGAGCAGCGCCGACATATCGGCAATCTTGCTGGGGATCACCTGCAGGCGATACAGGGTGATATTTTGCACCAGCGGAATACCGTTGCGGTCGAAAATCAGCCCCCGGCTTGGCGCGATCGGCAGCATTTTAATGTCGTTTTGATTGGAACGAGTCTGATAAAAATCGTGCTGCTCTACCTGGAGATGGTAGAGATTGAAAATCAACACGCCAAAGCAAACCACCACCAACAGGAAAGCAATAACGGCGCGGCGGATAAACAGCATCTCTTCTGCCGAGTGGTCGCGGATCTCATCTCTCAATAGGGGCATTGGCGGCAATTTACCTGCGTCACTGGAAAGCACAAAAAATAAAGGCGGGGAAGAATAGCTTTATTGACGCATTAGCCCTACAGAAAGGTTGCTAATGAACTGGCAGAAATGTATCAGTATGTTAGAACGTGAGATGCCTTTCTCCGGTTGAGAAAGGCATAAGCATGCGGGGTTTGCCAGCAACGGTTATTTTCTGGCCTCAAAAGCTATTTTCACGGCCATTCCGGCAAGTACCGTCGCCATCAGCCAACGTTGAAATTGTTGCCAGCCCGGCCGCCGCCCAAGAAAAAGCGCCACCTGCCCGGCCAGCATAATAATAAGTCCGTTTACCGCCACGCTTATTAGCGCTTGGGTGCAGCCTAGTATGAGCGACTGACTCAGCACGCTGCCGAGTCCGGGGGTGATAAACTGCGGCAGCAAAGACAAATACATAATAGCCACTTTAGGATTCGCCAGGCTGGTAAGAAAGCCCATCAGAAACAGCTTACGCCCGCTATCTGCCGGTAAGTCGCGTACCGCGAAAATCGGCCGCCCGCCGGGTTTAATCGCCTGCCACGCTAAATAGAGTAAATAAGCCACTCCGCAAATTCGCAACGCATCGTAGGCATAGGGTACGGCGAAAACCAGCGCGGTTATGCCAAAAGCGGCGCACAGCATATAACAGAAAAATCCCACCGCAACGCCAGCAAGAGATATAAAGCCGGCGCGTTTTCCCTGGCAAATCGACCGTGAAGTGAGGTACATCATGTTGGGGCCAGGCGTTAACACCAACCCCAACGCCACCGCGGCAAAAGCCGATAATGAAGCTAATTCAGGCATAACTTATCTCCAGATAGGGGTAATGCCCAGGCGCGCGGCGTACTTGACCATGCTCCCCAACAGTATTCTGTCTTTAGCGCCAGTCACATGGTGTCTAAGTATTAGCTTATTCCCGTTCGGTCGACAACCATTTCGCCCTTCCCGACCGTTTGGGTTTACCGGCGTTTTCGGCACGCCGCTTGACTGGCAACGCTAATCCTTTCATCGCAGTAAAATTGTCATATCTCAAACAATTAGCGATCCGTAGCGGTTAACGCATCATAACGTTTCCTTTACCGCTGCGTTACGACTATGTTTAAAGGTGTGGTTTTGAATTTCGCCGATTACACACAATAAAACGCTGGTTTTATTTATGTTTGTTGAACGGTAAAAGCTATTAAATCCGTAGACTCATTCAAATATCGCTTATTGGTAGCAGTGTATATCGTAATGGCATTCACAAAAGCAAACGGAGCCTGATATGAGCACGTCAAATGATCCCACTAACAACCCATCCGCAGGGAAATGCCCTTTCCACGCCGAGACGCCGAAGCAAAGCGCCGGCAGCGGTACCGCTAACCGTGATTGGTGGCCCAACCAACTTCGTGTTGACCTGCTGAATCAGCACTCCAACCGTTCTAACCCGCTGGGTGAAAACTTCAACTATCGGGAAGAGTTTAAAAAGCTCGACTACTCCGCATTAAAAGCCGACCTTCGCGCACTGCTGACCGACTCCCAGGAGTGGTGGCCTGCCGATTGGGGTAGCTACATTGGCCTGTTTATTCGCATGGCGTGGCACGGCGCGGGGACCTACCGTACCGTTGATGGCCGCGGCGGCGCGGGTCGCGGGCAGCAGCGTTTCGCTCCGCTTAACTCCTGGCCGGATAACGTCAGCCTTGATAAAGCCCGTCGCCTGCTGTGGCCGGTAAAACAAAAATACGGTCAGAAAATTTCCTGGGCCGACCTGTATATGCTGGCGGGTAACGTCGCATTAGAAAACGCCGGCTTCCGTACCTTCGGTTTCGGCGCAGGCCGCGAAGACGTGTGGGAACCAGACCTCGACGTTGACTGGGGCGATGAAAAAGAGTGGTTGAAGCACCGCCACCCGGAAAGCCTGGAAAAACAAGCGCTGGGCGCCACCGAAATGGGTCTGATCTATGTCAACCCGGAAGGCCCTAACGCCAGCGGCGATCCGCTTTCCGCCGCGGCAGCCATTCGTGCCACCTTCGGCAATATGGCGATGGACGATGAAGAAATCGTCGCGCTGATCGCCGGCGGCCATACGCTGGGTAAAACGCACGGCGCCGCACCGGCAAGCCACGTTGGCCCAGAACCAGAAGCCGCCCCGCTGGAATCTCAGGGTCTCGGCTGGAGCAGTACTTACGGCAGCGGTGTAGGCGCGGACGCTATCACTTCGGGTCTGGAAGTGGTATGGACGCAAACCCCGACCCAATGGAGCAACTACTTCTTCGAGAACCTGTTCAAATATGAATGGGTGCAGACGCGCAGCCCGGCGGGCGCAATTCAGTTTGAAGCGAAAGATGCGCCGGAGATTATTCCCGATCCGTTTGATCCGAATAAAAAACGTAAACCGACGATGCTGGTAACGGACCTGACGCTGCGCTTCGACCCGGAATTCGGCAAAATCTCACGCCGTTTCCTGAACGATCCGCAGGCCTTCAACGAAGCCTTCGCACGTGCCTGGTTTAAGCTGATTCACCGTGATATGGGGCCAAAATCCCGTTATCTCGGCCCGGAAGTGCCAAAAGAAGATCTGATTTGGCAGGATCCATTACCGGCACCGACACATAACCCAACCGCCTCCGATATCGCCACATTGAAAACGGCCATTGCGGATTCAGGCCTGTCGGTTAGCGAACTGGTCTCCGTTGCCTGGGCTTCCGCCTCAACCTTCCGCGGCGGTGACAAGCGCGGCGGCGCTAACGGCGCGCGTCTGGCCCTGCTGCCACAGAGAGAATGGCCGGTAAATGCCATTGCCAGCAAAGTGCTGCCAACGCTACAGGCCATCCAGAAAGCATCCGGTAAAGCTTCGTTGGCGGATATCATTGTTCTGGCGGGCGTCGTGGGAGTTGAGCAAGCCGCTGCCGCTGCCGGCGTTCGCGTAAACGTGCCATTCGCGCCGGGTCGCGTTGATGCGCGCCAGGATCAGACCGATGTTGAAGCAATGGATCTGCTGCAGCCGCTGGCCGACGGTTTCCGTAATTACCGTCGCATCGAAGGCGGAGTGTCGACGGAAACGCTGCTGATCGATAAGGCGCAGCAGCTCACCCTGACGGCGCCGGAAATGACGGCGCTGGTCGGCGGCCTGCGCGTGTTGGGCGCTAACTTCGATGGCAGCCAACATGGCGTCTTCACCGATCGCGTCGGCGTCCTCAGCACTGATTTCTTCGTCAACCTGCTGGATATGGGCACGGTCTGGAAAGCCGCTGATGATCAGGCGGAGCTGTTTACCGGTCGCGACCGTAAGAGCGGCGAAGAGAAATATACCGCCACTCGCGTCGATCTGGTGTTCGGTTCTAACTCGGTCCTGCGCGCGTTGGCCGAAGTCTATGCCTGCGCCGATGCGCAACAGAAATTCGTCACGGATTTCGTTGCCGCGTGGACGAAAGTGATGAATCTGGACCGCTTCGATCTGTAATTCCCCTGCCCGCCGGTGAATAACCAGCGGCAGGTTACTCGGTTAAAGCGCCGCTCATTATCGAGAGGCGCTTTTTTTATGCTTCCCGCGCGAGCTGCTGTAACCGACTAAAGGTGCGTTGAATATCATCCAGCTCCACATCCGCCACCAGTGTTTCCAGCCCGCAATCGGTAATTAATATTAAGCGGCACTGCTTTTCATACAAGATATCCACCACGTTGATAAAACGCTGCTGCGCCGCAGGGCTAACTCGCCCCAACGGTGGAACATTCTCGACGAGCCAGTTCTTATGCTGCTCACATAGCGTCAGGTAATCCATGACCGAGGTAGGCGCAAGGCAGAGCTGGTCGAAAGTGAAATGTAAAAAAGCGCTGCCTTGCGATGCCGTTTGCAAGGTCCGGTAACCCACCTCCAGAGTCTGCGCCTGCTGGGCAATATCCGGCAATCCGAGCGCCGCGCGGGTGCTGAGAGTTGGCTGTTCCAGCAGCTTCCCCCGGCAGAAATCATTCTCCAGCGAGGTATGTCGCTCGCGATAATCCTGTTCGCCGTTTAGCGCCGTTACCCTCATATGGTGTTTAATGAGGTTAATGGAAGGCAAAAAGCGTTCGTGATAAAGCGGATTCGCCAGCAAACGGTCGGGCGGATAATTGGAAGTCGCTAATAAGACGATATTTCGCGCGAACAAATGCTCCAGTAGCACCTTTATCAACATCGCATCAGCCGGGTCATGAAGATGAAACTCATCAAAACAGAGCAGACGACAGTTGTCGGTCATTTGCGCGACGACTTGCGGCAATCGCGGCGCCGAAGGGGCGTTCAGCCGCTGATGGAGCTCGCGGAAAAAGTGATGAAAATGCACCCGCCGCTTTTCACGCAGCGGCAGGCTGGCAAAGAAACTATCGAGAATAAAGCTCTTCCCGCGCCCGGTTCGCCCCCAGACGTACAATCCTTGTATTGCCGTTTGCTGCCGGAATAACTGCTGGCTCAGCGTTTGCAAGTTGGCGACCAACGCGAGCTGGTCGGCATCAAGGGTGAGATTTTCTTTTGCCGCCCGTTGGGCCATCACGGCGCTAAAACAGAAATCAGCGTACTGTGGCATGCGATTCACTGGCGCTATTTTTATCGAGAATGGCCGCCATGACGTTGTCAAAATGCGGCAGATCCGTAGCCACGCTAAATGCGGGATTCATCGCTTTACGGCCAATCAGGCCATCGATGAACGCAAAGATGGTGAGCGTTGCTTCTTCGACATTAACGTGTGGGCTGAGCTCGCCTGCGGCAATTCCTTGAGCAATAATCTGTGCCATTCCGTCGCGCATAACCCTGTCGCTTTTGACGAAAATCTGCCGCAGCGCCGGCTTTCTTGCCGATTCCGCAATAATTTCCACCCACAGCTGATGCGAAGAGGGATACCCCACTTCTTCTATACAGGAAACGGCTAAGGCGCAAATCTGCGCAAAATGGGAACCTTCGAAGCGCTCCTGATGCTTAGCTAATGCCGATTTTTGCTCTTCAAGGATAATCGCCTCAATGAGTTCATCTTTGCCTTTGAAGTAGGTGTACATCGCGCCGAGGCTAATACCTGCGCGCAGTGCAATTTCGCGCACGCTGGTTCCATTAAATCCTTTTTCGGCAAAGCACGCCGCCGCGGCGACAATCAGCTTATGGTACGTTTCTGAATTATTTAACATTTCAACTACCTCCGGCGATGGGCAATTCTACCTGCTTCAACCGCTTTTTGGCTAGCAACCTAATGTTAGGGTAAATAACCATTTTTACTTGCCATCACCGACAGTGCGCTTCATTATAAATGAATGAACGTTCGTTCATTTACCATGATAAATACGAGGAGAACCATGATGCCAAATACCCAAGCCAGTCTGCGTTTACTTTTCCCGCAGTGGCAAGGCGGTAACAATCCGCCCTACTTTTTCGGTTCGCAGCTACTGGCCTGGCTGGCGCCCCCAGCGCAAGGCGTCGTTCTGGAAATCAGCGTACCTGAACCCACAGACGCTGAACTGGCAAATGAAGAAGGTATTGTCGGCCGCCGGGCGATCGTTGAACAGTTGCTTGAGGCACAAGACAAAATCACGCGAAATCAGCCCGAGACCATCGTCACCTTAGGGGGCGATTGCCTGGTCTCTCTGGCTCCTTTTGCCTGGCTTGCGGAAAAATATGGCGATAAATTGGGGGTGTTATGGATTGATTCTCATCCTGACGTCATGACGCCCCAGCAGTACCCACATGCCCATGCCCACGTACTTGGAGCCTTGATGGGCAATGGCGACGTGGAACTAACCCAGGTGGTCAGAAAGCCATTATCGCCTGGCAAAGTCCTTATTGCCGGGATCCATAGCCCGCTGGATGTTGAAAGGCAGTTTATCAGCGAACACGGTATTACGACCTTGAGCCCGGCAGAACTACGCCAACATCCTCAAGCAATAGACGAGTGGATTGCGCGGGAAGGTATTGAGTACCTTGCCGTCCATCTCGATCTGGATGTCCTCGACCCGGCCCTGTTTCGCGCGGTGCTGTTTGCCCGACCGGGGCGCGGCGTACACGATTTTGGCGACGTCGCAGAAGGGAAACTAACAATTGACGAAGTGGTTAACCTTATCCACAAGGCCGCCGTGCAGGCCAAACCGGTGGGGCTCACCGTCGCCGAACACTTGCCCTGGGATGCCTTAAACCTGAAGAATATGCTCGAAGCTCTACCATTATTGAGCTAATCGTCGTGGGAAGTGTCGTTTGCCATGTTGCAGGCGCCAGAGCGAATACCGCAGGGACGTTACATCATGCCCGGAGCAATAATGCCCCGGGCCTTAAACTACCTAATCCAGACGGTGAGTAAGACTATCACCACCATCATCAACACAGCCTGGATAAAGATTGGGTCTAACGACGTTTTGCGCATAGTCCCCTCCGCTATTCAAAGATTTGCCGTATCGCCAGCGCCAGTACCAGCAAACCGGCCA
This sequence comes from Klebsiella sp. 141203, assembly GCF_032601985.1. Lineage (NCBI taxonomy): Bacteria > Pseudomonadati > Pseudomonadota > Gammaproteobacteria > Enterobacterales > Enterobacteriaceae > Klebsiella > Klebsiella sp. 141203. The sequence goes on from NZ_JAQIRL010000001.1 coordinate 366,459, forward strand.
GTAAAAACATCCAGGCGATGAGATCCTCCGGTGAACGATTCATCGTCATCCCTCCTTTTTGTCATCAGAACCACTGGCCGAAGCGCTTGATATAGAAACGTTTCATACCCTGCGCCACCAGGCAGTAGCTCAGCAGCGTGGCAACGAGCCACGGGAAATAACTTAGCGGCAGCGGCTCAAGCCCCACCATGGCGCCAAGCGGCGAGAATGGGATATAAATGCCGATGGCCATAATAGCGGCGGTGGTGAGCAATACAGGGAGCGTCGCGCGGCTTTGGATGAACGGTATTTTCTGCGTCCTCAACATATGCACCACCAGCGTCTGCGACAGCAGCCCTTCGATAAACCAGCCGGACTGGAACAGCGCCTGCGCCTCAACATGATTGGCGGCGAAGACGTACCACATCAGAGCAAAGGTGGTGATATCGAATATCGACGATGTGGGGCCAATCCACAGCATAAAGCGGCCAATGTTCTTCGCATCCCACTTACGCGGTTTACGCAAAAACTCCTTATCCATTTTGTCCCACGGCAGCGACAGCTGTGAGATGTCGTACATCAGATTCTGGATCAGCAGATGAATAGCCAGCATCGGCAGGAACGGGATAAAGGCGCTGGCGACTAACACCGAAAACACGTTGCCGAAGTTGGAGCTGGCGGTCATGTTCAGGTATTTAATAATGTTGCCAAAGGTCTCACGTCCTTTAATAACGCCCTCTTCCAGCACCATCAGGTCTTTTTCCAGCAGAATAATATCCGATGACTCCTTCGCGATATCCGCCGCGCTATCGACGGAAATACCCACATCAGCATCGCGCAGCGCCGGAGCGTCGTTAATGCCATCGCCCAGAAAACCAACGGTATGGCCATTTTTCTGTAGCATCTGCAGAATGCGCGACTTCTGCAGCGGCGTCAGTTTGGCGAACACCGCGCGTTTCTCCACCTCCTGCTGAAGCTGACGGTCAGTCATTGACTCAACCTGTTGGCCGGTGAGAATGTCGTGCGCATCAATACCCACTTCAAGACAAATCCGCGCCGTTACGACCGGGTTATCACCGGTAAGCACCTTAACCGCGACACCGTTATCACGCAGTGCGGTAATGGCTTTGCCCGCGCTTTCCTTCGGCGGGTCGAGGAACGTCAACATGCCTTCGACAGTGAGCCCCTGTTCATCGGCGGCAGTGAGCGGTACGCTTAGCGCGGCATCATCCAGCTTGCGGGTAGCGACCAGCAATACCCGGAAGCCCTGAGCGTTATAATCTTCGGTTTTCGTCAGCAGTAGTTCCCGGCGCAGCGCGTCCAGTTCAACGACCTTGTCGCCCTCACGGATATGGGTCGCGGCTTCGAGCATCTCTTCAACCGCCCCTTTGCAAATCAGGCTCTTATCGCCATAGCGGCTATCTTCCACCGAGACCGATACGCGGCGGCGAACAAAATCGAACGGCAGTTCATCGAGCTTCACAAAGCGCTCTTTTTCTGTCGGCGCCAGCCGTCCTTCTCCATAACGAAGCACGGCTCTATCCATCAGATTGCGCGCCCCGCTTTGGCTACTGCTATTCAGCCACGCCAGCATTAATACCCGATTGCTTTCCGCGCCGCCGACGTCGAGATGATGCTCAAGGATGATATTATCCTGGGTCAGGGTGCCGGTTTTATCCGTACACAGCACATCCATTGCGCCGAAGTTTTGAATGGCATTGAGACGCTTAACGATCACTTTGCGTCGCGACATGGCGATCGCGCCCTTCGCCAGATTCGAACTGACGATCATGGGTAACATTTCCGGCGTTAAACCGACCGCCACCGCCAGGGCGAAAAGCGAGGCTTCCACCCAATCACCTTTACTGAAGCCGTTAATCAACAACACGATCGGTACCATGATCAGCATGAAGCGAATTAACAACCAGCTGACGCTATTCACGCCGCGATCGAAGGCGGTCTGCGTACGGGTGCCGACGATCGATTTTGCCAGTGAGCCAAACCAGGTTCGGTCGCCTGTCGCCACCACTACCGCCTGCGCTCTACCGCTGGTAACGTTCGTCCCCATCAGACAGATATTACCCATCTCTAACAGACTGTTATTTTTATCCGGCGTCGGTAAACGATCGCTGCATTTACCCGACACGCTGGCCATGAGATCATATTTTTCTACCGGTAGTGATTCACCGCTAAGAATAGACTGACTGACAAAGAGGTCCCGTGATTCCAGCAGACGAACATCTGCCGGCACCAGATCGCCTGCGGCAAGAAATATAATATCTCCCGGCACCAGCTCTTCTATGGGTATTTCCTCCTGGCTGGGGCCAATATTGCCCGGCCCGCGGCGCAGTACCGTTGCGGTGGTACGGACCATGGATTTCAGCGCCTGCGCGGCTTTGTTGGTCCTGAACTCCTGCCAGAAGCGTAATAAACCGCTCAAACTTACCATCGTCAGGATAATAATGACGCCGGTAAGATCGGTCTCTTCACCGTTACGCAGCGGTAGCCAGTAATCGGTAATAAAACTGACCGCAGCCAGCGCCATCAGCACGTAAATAAACGGGTTATTAAATGCCTGCAGTAATTGAATAAAAAACGGCGGCGCGGTTTCTCGTGCCACTTCGTTACGGCCATAGTCTTCCAGCCGCTCCAGCGCATCGGCGGTCGTCAGCCCCTGCCGACTGCTATTTAAACGCGCCAACGTGTGATCCGGGCTATTAAAGGCCTCCGTTTCAATCGCAAAGCACTTTTTATGCTGCTTATCATTTTCTGACGCAGACCGGTTGGTATTCCGGTTTTCTAATTTCATGTCAGTCATGATTCATCCCCAAATTTAGATGTGGTTGTCCCTGCATAAATAAATCATGCATAGCTAGATATTATTTTTTCACACTCACCAATTCCGCGCAGTAAATATCCCTACGTAGTTTGCTAAACCGCAGTGAGATAGCCTTAAGGGCCTGTGTGAGCGTGTATTACCGCGTCAAAGGCGGAGGGAACAGCGCGTAGAAAAATAATAGCATGGTGAATTACCTCGCAAAAAAGCGAATTCCAGTTCTCAGGAGGCAATCAGGGTCGGGAAAGGATTGCTGCCTGCCGGTTGGCAAACAGCGCAGAGTAGATAGCGTCAGTTTGCCTTGATGTTTAAATAAGGGTGACTGTCCAACATATCTCTCCTGTGTAAAGTTGTGCTTAGTATAGACGTGACTTGCAAGGAGTAAAGTGCCGCAAGCCCGTCAGTGAGGTTTGGTTTAGATTCGAGTTCGTTCAAAGCCTCTCGTTGGAGGGGGCACAGCGCGCATTCAGCCGACGCCTCACACGCCCGGCCGCCAGCATGCTGCAGTCATTGTGAACATTGTGCCACACACATCACCAAATCAGACTACATACCTATACGATAAACATTATTTATATTAACATCTTAAATATTCGCATTATTTATTTATCTGTACGAAATACCATCATAATTTAAGCAAATTTACACAACTACATAAAGGAAACGGTATGAGCAAGAGAGTTTATTTGGTTTCATGTTCCGGAAGACCAAATTATGGCGATGAATTAATCACCGCCACTTGGCTATCTTTCCTTTATAAAAATTATCCACAGTATGAAGTTTGGCTTGATACCCCTGAACCGGGTAACGTGCAATCGTTGTTTATGAAATATCACCCAAATTTCAAAGCCATTAATACTCTGTGGAAAATATGCTGGCGTTCCGTCAACGATCTTAAGGATATAAATCATAAAACCGCCAGTCTTATTAAGGATTATGGTTCTCCTGATATTGACCTGAATATCGATATTTTACGCTCGGCTGATATTGTTCACATTCTCGGCGGCGGCTATATCAATGCCAACTGGAAGGAAAACTATGCCATCCTGTTCGCTTGCCAGGCGTTAAAACAGGTCTCTCATGCTAAAACGATTGCTACCGGCATCAGCATTTACCCGCACGAAGAGTTCCTTGCCGCTGAAATTTTTAACGATGCGATAACCTCTTTTGATTACTTTTCCGTTCGCGATCCTGCTACTGCCAGTCGATTTGCGGTTGAAAATACTCAGGACGATGTGTTCCTGGGTTATGACCTGGATGTGGTATACAAAAACGATAGCCCCGATCTGCCGGATATTTTATGCTGCATTCAGAATGAACTCTCTGAAGACGATATATTTCGAAAACTTGTTTCCCAGGTTGCCGATTACCTTCAGCAACAGCATCAATGCGGCAAGAAAATAGGTTATATAGAAGCTATTCCAGGCGCCGACAACACGGCATTTGTCGAACTGCAGAAGGCCATCCCTGATATTGATTTTTATCCTTTCTCGCATGTCTGGCATGGAGGTATCCCGGTTCAGGCTGATGGGGAGATGATTAGTACCCGTTTTCATCACCATCTGGTAGGCGCTTGCCTTGGGATTAAAGGCACCGCTCTTAATATTGATAGTGAATATTATAAGAACAAGCACGAATCGTTGAGCCTGCTGGGGACCGGCTGGAATGTGCAATCGGCAGACACCCTTGCTGGTAATTTACACTCAACCATCAATGACGATTTTCAAGCGCAACTCAGTAATATTGCCTCTGCCAAGTCAAAAAAGGCTTTGGCGCTGTATCAGGAATAACGGCACTCCAGTCCCCCGGCAACGCCGGGGGCTTCAGGTTTAATCAAATACGCTATTAATAATCGCGGTGACCACAGCGGTACTCAGCGCAATCAGTACCAGATCGTCACCGACGACCCGCCACTCATAGCCAGGATAATAAGGTAATTGGTTGAGCATCGAGGCGGGCACCGCTTTTTTAGCGATGCCCGGAGGTAATGGTTTTCCTCGTGCAAGATTTTTCGCAATCCCCGGAGGCAGCGCCTGATAGCCGGTTAAACCATAGTTCACCGCCAGCGCGCGAGCAGTGGTATAGCTGATATCACTGTTGACGTGATCCGGTTTGCCGTAGTTCTTACGCTGTCCCTTGCCTGCGGCGTTATCGCTTTGGCTGGCGCTATGGCCATTGTTGCCTTTGTCTCCATGGTTGCCGTTATTACCACTATTACCACTATTACCATGGTTGCCGCTATTACCATGACCACCGTTGCCATTACCATTTCCGGGATTAGCAAGCGCCGGTGCCGCGGCCATTGTTAGCGACAGCACCATAGCCAATGTCGCTTTCACTACCTGACGCTTTAACATGATCTTTTCCTTTAAATGCACAGAGTACACGCTGCAAATGTAGGTGATATTCGCCAACGATACCATTTCACTTATTCTGATTTCTATCGCCGGTCGTTTACTTCAATTCCGCCGTGACTCCAGGCAAAAAACTAGCATATTCGCCATCCATAAACGCATTAAGCATGATTTCTGACTGTTAAATCGTGATGCCGCTAACAATTAAAAATTTAAAACCATTAACAACCAATTAACATTAGCAGGCAAACATTTCTCCTGAGGAAAATAATAATATGTCTACCACCCAGGTTCTCGGCGAGGCCTCCTTTAGCCCGCCAGGACAACATCCCGACAGCTTAACCGCGCGTATCGACGCTTTGCCCTCCTCGCCCGGTCTTTGGTCTTTTATCACCCTGCTGGCATTAGGCGGTTTTTTCGAACTCTACGACCTGTTCCAGACCGGTTATATCAGCACTGGCCTGCTCGCCGAGAATATTTTTCATACCGGAAAAGACGGGGTATTCGGTATTGCCGATCAGGCAGCCTTCGCTTCCTCGACCTTTATGGGGTTGTTTATCGGCGCCAGTCTGCTCGCGCCGCTCGCGGACAGGCTCGGACGCCGCCTGACCTTTATGTTCGCGCTGGCATGGTATGGCATCTTTTCGCTGATTATGGCGCTACAAAATAGCGCTGAAGGGGTCATTTTCTTTCGTTTCCTGGTCGGGGTCGGCCTGGGGATTGAACTGGTAACAATTGATACTTATCTCAGCGAGTGGATGCCGACGCATTTACGTAATAAAGCCTTCGCCTACGCCTTCTTTATTCAGTTTCTCTCGGTCCCGACGGTCGCGCTGATGTCCTGGCTACTGGTGCCAATGACCATCCTCGGCCTGAGCGGCTGGCGTTGGGTGATTATTCTTGGCGCCCTGTGTTCATTGGTCATTTGGGTCATCCGTAAAAAGCTGCCGGAATCCGCCCGCTGGCTGGAAAGCAAAGGCCGCCACGATGACGCGCACCGGGTGATGTGTGAAATGGAAAAGCGCTGTGGTTTATCGCCTTCCCGACGCCATGCCACGTCGGCGGTAGCGCCGCCGCAGCGCGGTAATTTTAAAGAAATTTGGGCGCCGCAGTACCGGCAACGTACCCTCATGTTAATGGTGATGAACTTTTTCCAGGCCATCGGCTTCTTTGGTTTCGGTAACTGGCTGCCCGCGCTGCTTTCCGGCCAGGGCGCCAGCATTACCCACAGCCTGCTGTACGCCTTCTTTATCACCCTTGCCTATCCGCTTGGTTGCCTGTTCTGCACTCGTTTTGTCCATCGTTTTGAAAACAAATGGCAAATTGTCCTGTCAGCGCTGATGACGGTGATCTTCGGCACACTGTTCGCTTTACAAAATAACCCAGTACTGCTGGTTATCTGCGGCTTTATGATCACCTGGTCTAATGCCTGGCTCACCATCAGTTATCACGCGTATCAGGCCGAAGTGTTCCCGACCCACATCCGCGCTCGGGCGGTAGGTTTTTGCTACTCCTTTAGCCGTCTGTCTACCGCGGTCACCAGTATTATGATTGGTGTGATCCTGCAATATGCCGGTACCCCGGGAGTAATTAGCTTTATCGTCGCCAGTATGTTGATGGTCATGTTGTCGGTAGGCGTGTTTGGGCCAAGAACCCGGGGAATTCGCCTGGAGAATATTTAAACCTCACTAACGCCGCCGGGCGCCCGTTCGGCGGCGTTGCGTACGAGTATTTTTTCTTGATAGCGCAGTAAACATGGCAGCAGCAAGGCGCTAACTCCGCTAGATGCAATCAAGCCAGTAGACGCCTGCCGACTCATCTCGCCATCGGCCAGCCACAGTGAGCAGAGCATAAAAGCAAGCGCGGTACTGAATGACATGAAACCGCCTTGCAGTCAACAGCAGGCCGATCCTGAAGGACTGTTGCGCTTATGTCTGCCCAACGAGATAGGACCGACGATTTTTGGCCCCCTGCTGGCGCAGTTCGCCATGCGTTATCCCAACATTGAAGTGAGCTGTGTGGTCAGCCTTGCCGGAGCCGACGCGCTTAAAGAGGATATTGACATTGCCGTCGCCATCGTTCGTGGCAAGATGGATGATGCCAGCTATATCGCCAGGCCGTTAGCGACATTTCCCTGCTGTGTTGTCGCAGCACCTTCTCTGTTAGAAAAATACGGCCAACCAGTACGTTGCGAGCAGCTTGCCTCGCTTCCCTGTATCACCACAGTCAGCGCGCTGAAGGGGCAAGCCTGGCAATTCATCACCGCACGGAACGTGTTTAAAAAAGTGAACGTCCAGGCCCACTTTCGGGTGAATAGCGGAGAGATCGCCCTTCATGCCGCCGTCGCTGGCGTGGGTTTCGCCATCCTTGCTGAACAGGCTTGCCGCCCGATCTCGCGTCTGGCTCGATTTCATGCAACAACATTTTGCCGCCGATTAAGTGTGCGGCGTTTCGCTAAAGATCGCCTGTGCATCGGCGAAACATTTTTCCGCCAGCGACGACACCGGCTCCTGATTGCGCATGATGAGGGCAAGCGTGGAATCTACTTCGGTTTCCGCGATGGGAATAATCGCCAGATTGTCGCTCAGCGCTTCCAGGCCGTTATTGAGCGGCATGATGGCGCAACAGATCCCGGCCTGTACCGCCTGGATTATCTGAAATGTCGAATCGCTTTCAAAGACATATTTCGGCGTTAGCCCTTTGGCTTTGAAGCTCATTTCGATCGATTCACGATAATACATTCCCTTGGTAAGGAAACCGAGCGGTAGCCCCGCTAATGTCTCCCACTCGGGTATGCCTGCGTCAAACTGGAAATGGCGACTGTCATGCAGCAGGCCCATTCGCGTTTTCGGCAGCCAGGTGACGTTAAATAATTCGCTATCGACGTGGTGCAAATAGCAGATGCCAAGATCGAGCTGGTTACGGCTGACGCCGTCAATAATTTGCTCAGAGGTCATCGACAGCAGACTGAACTGCAGTTCTGGGTATTTTTCCGCCAGCGGTTTGATCAATTGCATCGGGTTCAGGCTGGCTAACGGCACCATGCCTACGCGTAACTGGCCCACCATCTGGCCGCGACAAATCGCCGCTTCAGCCGCCAGGCCGTCGTGCGCAGCCAGTAGCGCCCGCGCCCAGGCGAGGATGCGTTCCCCTTCAGGAGTGAAGCCTTCGAAGCGTTGGCCGCGCTGAATCAGCGTGAGATTAAGTTCGTCTTCCAGGTTGCGAATGCGCATTGAAAGCGTCGGTTGGGTGATATGGCAGGCCGCCGCGGCCTGGCCGAAATGGCGCGTCTGATCGAGCGCGATCAGATATTTCAGCTGTTTAATGTCCATCTTAACTTCCAGAATAGTGACGTCCGCTGGTCATTCGTGGACGCGATGCAGAACACAGCTGCGATAAGATATGTTATTTAAATGTTACTTGCGGTAGGGGCTTATTTCAAGATGCCATTTGCCAGTGGCCCGGTCTTAGGCCACTGGCAACATTCAGCAAATTAACGCAGACCGGGGACGGCGCGCACCTCTTTAGAACGCAGCGTCAGGCGGATAGGAACTGACTTGTACGACGGCGTTCCGCTCTCTTCATCGATGTAATCCAGCGGCACCAACACGTTGGCTTCCGGATAATAAGCGCCCACGGTGCCCGGCGCGATGCTATAAGCAACCACGGTGATATCCTCAAGGCGCAGGTCGCTATTCGGGAGCGCGGTGAAAATGTCGACACGGTCGCCATGCTCCAGCCCCTGCTCGGCCATATCCTGCTCATTCATAAACAGCACATCGCGGCGGCCAAACACCCCGCGATAGCGATCGTCCATCGCGTAAATCGTGGTGTTGTACTGATCGTGACTGCGCAGCGTAACCAGGCGCATCACGTCGTCGCCATCAACGCGGGTGTTCTCGTGGACGCCTTTGAACACCGAGAACATCGCTTTGCCGGTCGGCGTCGGCCAGATCCGCTCGGTTGGCGGCAGCGGCATACGAAAACCGCCCGGATGACGAATACGTTCGTTATAATCCTCGAACCCGGGGATAGTCTGCTCGATGAGATCGCGAATGCGGTCATAATCCGCCACCAGCGATAACCAGTCGATCTTGCTGTTCGGCAGCGTCGCCGACGCCATCCCGGCGACAATAGCCGGTTCCGAGCGCAGTCGGTCAGAGGCCGGTTTCAGTTTACCTGATGAGGCGTGGACCATCGACATCGAGTCTTCTACGGTGATTGACTGGCGTCCGCTCTCCTGCATATCGAGTTCGGTGCGGCCCAGACAAGGCAGAATAAAGGTCTCTTTGGCTACCAGCAGATGCGAACGGTTCAGTTTGGTGCCGATGTGCACGCTAAGATCCAGCCCACGCATCGCCGGGAACGCCCGCTCATGATCCGGCATCGCCACCGCAAAATTACCGCCAAGGCAGATCAGCGCTTTCGCTTCACCGGCAACCATCGCCTGCAGGGCTTTTACCGCATCATGGCCATGTCCGCGCGGTGCGACAAAGCCGAACACGCTTTCAAGATTATTCAGAAAATCGGCACTCGGTTTTTCGGTAATACCAACGGTACGGTTGCCCTGAACGTTAGAGTGACCGCGCAGCGGGCAGATGCCGGCCCCCGGTTTGCCGATATTGCCGCGCATCAGCAGAAGGTCGGCGATCAATCGGACGTTAGAGGTGCCTTTGTTATGCTGGGTGATCCCCATGCCATAGGTCACGATAGTGGCGTTGGATTTGGCGTAGGCAACGGCAACGCGCTGCAGATCGTCACGAGTTAATCCGGACTCACGCTCAATTTCCGGCCAACTAGTCTGACGTAAATCTTCGGCAAAAGCGTCGAAGCCGAGGGTGTGCTCGTTAATAAACGTCTGGTCCAGCACCTGGCCCTGGTCCGCTTCAATCTCCAGTAACGCCTTAGCGATCCCTTTCAGCGCCGCGGCATCGCCGCCCGCTCTCACCTGGAAATAGGTTGAGGCGATATTAGTCGAGCTGTAGGTCGCCATTTCAATAACGTTCTGTGGGTCGGCAAAACGTTCCAGCGCCCTTTCACGTAGCGGATTAAAGACGATAATCGGCACACCGCGGCGAGACAGTTCATGCAACGTGCCCATCATGCGCGGATGGTTGGTTCCGGGGTTGTGACCGATGGAAATAACCAGTTCCGTTTTGTCAAAGTCGTCCAAAGACACCGTGCCTTTACCGATACCGATTGATTGTGGTAGACCGACGCTGGTCGCCTCGTGGCACATATTGGAGCAGTCCGGGAAGTTATTGGTGCCGAACTCGCGGGCGTAAAGCTGGAACAGATATGCCGCTTCGTTAGAGGCGCGCCCGGAGGTATAGAACTCAACTTCATCGGGCTGCATGCCCTGTAATACTTCGCCAATGCGGGCAAACGCGCTTTCCCAGGAGACCGGGCGCAGCGTGTCGCTTTCACGATCGTAAGACAAGGGATGGGTAATACGTCCGTAACCTTCCAGTTCAAAGTCGCTTTTCGCCAGCAGCGAGGTCACGGTATTGGCGGCCAGGAACTCTGGCGTCACGCGTTTGCTGGTGGCTTCCCAGGTGACCGCCTTCGCGCCGTTCTCACAAAACTGGAAGGTTGATTTATGTTCTTTATCCGGCCAGGCGCAGCCGGGGCAGTCAAAACCGTCAGGCTGGTTGGTACGCAGCAGCGTGACCGGGGCGTCAAGCGCGTCCATTTGCGTACGCACGGCGATGGCGGTCGCTTTTAACGCCCCCCATCCACCCGCTGGGCCATCATAGGGATGAACACCGGGGACAGCGCGTTTTTTCTTATTCATATGAACTCCTGAATACTCTCTTCAGCTAACGGATGTTATTAACAACATTGGTCACGGTTTTTTGCGGCGATGTTAAATAACCACAGTAATTAAGCGGGAAATACCACATTCCATTTTGCAATGAATAGCAAATGACAGGGTTAACTCGTTGTTTTTAATCTTTAACTAAATGTCTGGTTAAAATGAAATGAGCAAATTTACTCGTTAACTAAATAATAACATGTCATTTCGTGTTGTATAATAGATGTTATCTATCGGGTGTTAAATTTAACCTATTTGATAATTAAAGAATTAATTTTAAACTTTATTATCAAGGGCATTAACATATTTCAATGCCCGGCAACGCCGTAATTTAATTGTCATTAACAGGAGGCTTTGCGCAGGTAAAGCCGTATCCGCTATGCAGAAAATATTCCATAAATACAATGAAGTAATGTCGTACAGGGGTGAGCCATGTTCGGATTAGATGCCTTTTATTTAGCCCGGATACAGTTTGCATTTACTGTATCTTTCCACATCATTTTCCCCGCTATTACCATTGGTCTCGCCAGCTACCTTGCGGTACTGGAAGGCCTGTGGTTAAAAACAAAAGAGGATACCTACCGCCAGCTCTATCATTTCTGGTCAAAAATATTTGCCGTTAATTTTGGCATGGGCGTCGTTTCCGGCCTGGTGATGGCCTATCAGTTCGGCACCAACTGGAGCGGGTTCTCGCAGTTCGCCGGTAGTATTACCGGACCGCTATTGACCTATGAAGTCCTGACCGCCTTCTTCCTCGAAGCCGGCTTTCTTGGCGTCATGCTGTTCGGCTGGCATCGCGTCGGCCGCGGCCTGCACTTCTTCGCGACCTGTATGGTGGCGCTGGGCACGCTGTTTTCCACCTTCTGGATCCTCGCGTCCAATAGCTGGATGCACACGCCCCAGGGCTACATTATCGAGAATGGCATCGTGGTGCCGGTAGACTGGCTGAAGGTCGTTTTTAACCCTTCATTCCCGTATCGCCTGCTGCACATGTCTACCGCCGCCTTCCTTGCCAGCGCCTTTTTCGTCGGCGCTTCGGCGGCCTGGCATCTGCTGAAAGGCAATGATACGCCGGCAATCCGCAAGATGTTCTCGATGGCGCTGTGGATGGCGCTGATCGTCGCCCCCATTCAGGCGATGATTGGCGATGCGCACGGCCTGAATACGCTCGAACATCAACCGGCAAAAATCGCCGCGATTGAAGGGCACTGGGAGAATAAACCGGGTGAAGCCACGCCATTAGTGCTGTTTGGTCTGCCGGATATGGATGAGGAGCGCACCAAATATAAAATTGAGGTTCCCTATCTTGGCAGCATCATCCTGACCCATAGCCTCGATAAACAGGTCCCGGCCTTAAAAAGTTTCCCGAAAGAAGACCGACCAAATTCCACCATTATCTTCTGGTCGTTCAGGGTGATGGCCGGGCTCGGTATGTTAATGGTACTGCTCGGCGTGGTCAGCGCCTGGCTACGCTGGCGTGGCCGGCTTTACACGTCAAAACCGTTCCTGCGTTTTGCCCTGTTGATGGGCCCTTCCGGGCTGGTCGCGCTACTGGCAGGCTGGTTTACTACTGAGATTGGCCGTCAGCCGTGGGTAGTCTATGGCGTTCAGCGCACCCGGGATGCGGTCTCCGCCCATGGCGATCTGCATATGTCCCTCAGCCTGCTGGCCTTTATCGTGGTCTACGCCTCGGTGTTTGGCGTCGGCTACGTGTATCTGATTCGCCTGATAAAGAAAGGGCCGGAAAGTGCGCACACGCCGGAAGACCCGACTCAGAACCAAACCCCTGCCCGCCCGCTGTCCGCAGTGCGCGAACCTATGAATACCTCAGGGAGAAAATAATATGGGTATCGACCTGTCAATTATCTGGTTCACGATCATCGTTTTTGCCACCTTGATGTATATCGTGATGGACGGTTTCGATCTCGGGATCGGCATTCTGTTCCCGTTTAATAAAAATGAAACCGACCGCGACATGATGATGAATAGCGTCGCGCCGGTGTGGGACGGCAACGAAACCTGGATGGTGCTGGGCGGCGCGGCGCTGTATGGCGCGTTTCCGCTGGCCTACGCGGTGATCATCGATGCGCTCAGCATCCCGTTAACCGCTATGTTACTGGGGCTGATTTTCCGCGGCGTGGCGTTTGAGTTTCGCTTTAAGGCGACGCCGGAACATCGTCCGTTGTGGGATAAAGCGTTTATCGGCGGTTCGCTATTGGCGACGTTTAGTCAGGGGATCGCCGTTGGCACCCTGCTCAACGGCCTCAGCGTCACGGGCCGTGAATTTAGCGGCTCAACCCTCGACTGGCTGGCGCCCTTCCCGCTGTTTTGCGGCGTCGGGCTGGTGATTGCCTACGCGCTGTTGGGCTGTACCTGGCTGATAATGAAAACCGAAGGCGCTCTGCATCGCAAAATGTCCGAGCTGGCGATCCCGCTGACGCTGGCGTTGCTGGCAGTGGTCGCCATTATCAGCATCTGGACGCCGCTGACTCACCCGGAAATCGCTCACCGCTGGTTTACGTTCCCCAATATCATCTGGTTTATACCGGTGCCGTTGCTGGTGCTGGTTTGCTGCTGGGGGATTGTCCGTAGCGCCTATAATCGTCAGGCCAGCTATGGGCCGTTTTTACTCACCCTGGCGCTGGTGTTCCTCGGGTTCAGCGGCCTTGGGATCAGCATCTGGCCGAATATTATTCCACCGGCAATCTCTATCTGGCAGGCCGCTTCGCCGCCGCAGAGCCAGGGCTTTATGCTGGTCGGCGGGCTGCTGATCATTCCGGTTATTTTGATGTACACCTGCTGGAGCTACTACGTGTTCCGCGGCAAAATCAAACCCGATGAGGGGTATCATTGATGGCGACTCAATCTGATAAAACGTTAACGACGCATCATCGTCCGTTCTGGCACAAACTGATGTGGCTGGTGATTATCTGGGGGGCCAGCGTGCTGGCGCTCGGCGTGGTCGCCACCTTCTTTAAGTTATTGATGACGGCGGCAGGAATGCGCACTCACTAATACTAAACGCCGGACGGGCTGACCCGCCCGGCGTTTTTTTATGTAAGGTTGTAATAACGGTCAGGCTGCATTTTTTCCGGCAACGGATGTTGCCCGGTCATATCCATCAAATTACGTTCAATGGTATTGCACATTGCATTGAGCGGTAGATCGTTTGCCGAAGTGCCAAACGGATCCTCCAGCTCTTCCGCCAGGGAATCCCATGACAGGAAGGTGTAGGAAATAAATACCGAAACAAACGGCGTCATATAATGCAAATCGCCCACCAGCGCGAACGGCAGCAACGTACAAAAAAGATACACCGTGCGCTGTAAAATCAAGGTGTAAGCAAACGGCACCGGCGTACTCGCCAGACGCTCGCAGCCGCCCAGGACATGGGCTAACTCGTCGAGTTTATTATCCATCAAGCCGTAGGTAATATCGCTGAGCATACCCTGCTCGCGCAGCTTCCCTAACTCATTACCAATCAATAATAAAATTCGGTTAGTCGGCATTGAGCTGGCGAGAATTTCCGCCACTTTCTCTTTCGGCAACAGGCGATACAGGTCGACCGCCGGGTCGGTTTTACGCAACTGATGCTTAAGGCTCCAACTGAACGCCACCAGGTAACTGACTAACGTTTTATGCGTTTCCGCCTCGGCTGGAAGGATATTTTTCAGCTGCCGCACCAGCGTTCGTTCGGCAATCAGCACGGTTCCCCATAAATTACGCGCCTCAACGAAGCGGCTGTAGCTCGCGCTATTACGAAAGCCGAGAAAAATCGCAATCGCGATCCCCAACAGGCTAAATGGCGCAACGGTTAAGTGAATGCCAAGTTGTTCATACCATTGATAGCTGATGATGGCGATGACCGACATCAGGACGTTCAATAGCAGGCGGAAAACAATTTTTGACAGCACGGAACCGTGCCAGTCAAACAGACGAAAAAACCAGTGTTGTTCTGGCCGGATGATCATTGTATTACTTCCTGAAGACCCAATGATGCTCAGTACATACCCTAATGAAAAATGATGGGTATATACCCGTCATACTTCAAGTTGCATGTGCGTTGGCAATAACTCGGCCCATCCCTGGGCCTCGCCCTTACGGGCGCAGTGAACTGCGTTCAAATTCGTTCCTGACGAATTTGTCCTCGCTCACCCCAGTCACTTACTGGAGTAAGCTCCTGGGGATTCCCTGCGTCGCCGCCTTCCTGCAACTCGAATTATTTAGGGTATAGATATTATCTATTAAGCCATTGGTTAATTTTATTGTACACAAACACGACATCGCGTTGATAACCGCCATTAATTAGCGATGAATTAATGGTGGTTTAATTATGGGCTGTTTTTATTTTTCACGCAATATTCGGCCTGCAAAGCAGGCCGGAGAAATAAACCATCAGCGGCTGCGTAATGGCGGATATTATGCAGGGTTATTCAGCCTGACGACTGGATAATTCTTCAAGTAGCGTCGCAGAAGGTACAAAGAACAGACTGCCGGTAACCGGGCGGCTATAATCGAGCAGTCGATCGTAATTACCGGCTGGGCGACCGACAAACATGTTTTCCAGCATCTGTTCGATGGGCGCCGGGCTGCGCGCATAACCGATAAAATAGGTACCAAACTCGCCCATGCCGGGTTTGCCGAACGGCATGTTGTCGCGCAGGATTTTAATCTCCTCGCCGTTCTCTTCAAGGGTGGTGAGCGAACTGTGCGAACAGCTTGGTTTGACGTCGGCATCCAGTTCGATGTTGGTCATTTTTTTACGCCCGATAATACGCTCCTGCTGCTCGACGGTTAACGCATTCCAGCCCGCCATATCGTGCAGATATTTCTGCACAATCACGTAGCTACCACCGGCGAAATCCGGGTCTTCATCGCCGATAATGGTGAAATCCGCCGCCGCGCGCCCCTGCGGATTTTCACTGCCGTCCACAAAACCGATCATCGCCCGACGGTCGAAATAGCGGAAGCCGTGCACTTCATCGACAACCGTTACGGCATCCCCCAACTTGTCCATCAACTGCGTCGCCAGTTCGAAGCTAAGCCCCATATCATCGGAACGGATATGCAGCAGCAGATCGCCCGGCGTAGAGACCGCCACGCGCTCTCCGCTGCCCACGCGGCGAAAAGGATGCAGCTGCTGCGGGGTGGGCTGGCCAAACAACTGCGGCCAGATTTCAGCGCCAAATCCGCAGATGCAGGAAATCCCCGCCTCCGGCATGCGGGTACCAACGGAACGCACCACCGCGGCGAAATCATCGCACCAGTCGCGCACGCGGCTCAGGCTCTCTGCGCTGCGCGCTACGGTCGCGACGATAAATATCGCCGTTCGCGGCAGGGGTAAAGTAATCGCCTGAGGTTCGTTAATTTTCATATCATCCTCTGTTATTGCCAATTAACGGCAAGGTAGCGTTGGCTCCTGCAGGCAGGAGTCGAAATGTTGTTTACGCGTGAGCCGGTTCGCCGCCGGGCGCTTCATATGGATCAATGTGAATCATCACCTGTAGCACCTCATGGCGCGCGAGCACATTTTCCCGCACCGCCAGCGCGATAGCATGGCCTGCGCGAACCGACAGCTCGCCCGGAACTTCTATATGGACATCGACGAGGATCAGGTCGCCCGCCTTACGAGTTTTTAGATCATGCAGACCCACTACGCCGCCGGTTGCGGCGATGGTGTCGCGTATCGCATTCTGGGTTTGCGCGTCGACCGATCGATCCATTAAATCATGTAAAGCATCGCCGGCAAAAGTGTAACCCATTCGGGAAATCAATACCCCTACTAACAATGCCGCTACAGGATCCAACCAGACCATCCCCGCGAGATTGCCAACGATCCCCACCGCCACCACTACCGACGATGCTGCATCCGAGCGCGCATGCCAGGCGTTCGCAATTAATAATGACGATTGAATGCGCTTTGCTACCGCCAGCATGTAACGGAACAGCGTCTCTTTTGCGATCAGCGCCGTCAGGGCCACCCAAAGTGCCGTAATATGCACGGATTGAATGGTTTCCGGATGGAGTAGTTTATCCACCGCCGACCACAACATGCCCACGCCGACAACCATTAAAATCGCGCCCAATATCAGCGACGCGCCATTTTCGTAGCGCCAGTGGCCATAATGATGATCGCTGTCGGAAGGTTTACGGCTTTTCTTATTGGCAATCAGAACTACAAAATCAGCAATTAAATCGGAAAGTGAGTGGATGCCATCGGCAATAAGCCCTTGTGACCCTGAAAACAGGCCGGCGATAATTTGCCCGGTCGATAAAAACAGATTAACGACTACGCTGACCAGGGTGCTTTTTCGCGCAGCCTGTGAACGCTGATGATATTTATTATCACTCTGCTGTTTTTTATTTTCCATCATCCCTCCCGAATAAAGTGTGGATGATAGCCTGATATGAATCAGCGATATTCAATATTAATAGCTTGTTGATAATAAATTTAAAATAAATAGCCTGAGTTATAATATATAAATGCGAATGATTGCGCTTTAAAAATAGCCGACATTGAGCGGCTATTTTTTATTTTTATGACGTTGCCATTCGACGCATAGCGCAGTGATAAGCCCCATTGCGCACCGAAGCGCGGAGCACCCGCGCCACGCCATTGACCGCCACTCTGGCTGTTCGCCGCTGCAACGGATTGATGGGGATCGCCAGCATCTGCTGCGCCCAATCGGGGAGCAGATCGATTCCGGCGACCATCATCCAGCGTCCTACCGGCTGGCTTAGCCGGCCCGGCAGACGGGTGGTGAGCAGCACCTGCGCCACCTCCCGCGTTCGTTCATCACAACGTAACTGAGGGCGCATATCCTGCAAATACTCCGCCACCTGACGTGGCGTTTCGGGGATGTCTTCGGCGCCAAGTCGCCGGGCGACTTCCGCCGCTTCGCGGTAGTATTGCTCCTGCCGCGCGGCAGTGACGATGGTGCGCTTATAACGCAGATGAGAGGCCATAAAGCTGCTGCATTCGGCCACGTGAACCCAGGTTAAGAGCGCCGGATCGCTGGCGCGATAAGGCGTACCGTCCGGCGCAACGCCGCTGATACGCTGATGGATCCCCTGTACTTTAGCGATTAATCTTTCGGCATCGTCGGTAGTGCCAAACGTGGTGGCTGAGATAAATTGACTGGTTCGGCGCAGGCGGCCAAAGATATCTTCACGAAAACGCGAATGATCCCACACACCGGCCAGCGCCAGCGGATGCAGCATCTGTAACAGTAGCGCGCTAATGCCGCCGCAGAGCATTGAGGTAAAGTCGCCGTGCACCTGCCAGATAGCCGACTGCGGGCCAAATAAACCCGGCTCGCCCTTCGGGTTTTCAAAATCAATCTCTTTTAGCGCCATCCCGGTTAAACCCAGGACCTGCGATTCAATCATGCCGCGTATGCTGGTCATTGCGTTATCCGTCGCTATCCGTAACGCCACCAACATATCACCATTCGCGGCGGCAGGCATTTGCCGACGGTGACTTTAAACGCCAACGCGCCCGCGCTACCGCGGGCGCGCCACGGATTAAGCGTTGAGCTGATAATCGAGGGAGATGTCGGCTTTCAGCACCTGCGAAACCGGGCAGCCAGCTTTGGCTTTTTGGATAATCGGATCAAAGGCGGCTTTATCGATACCCGGCAGGACAATATTGCTCTGCAGCGCGATCTTCGTGATGGCGAAGCCGCCGCCGCTCTTATCCAGCGTGACCACCGCAACGGTATCGATAGAGGTCGCCGTATAGCCCTCTTCGCTGAGCATTAATGACAGCGCCATTGAGAAGCAGGCAGCATGGGCCGCGCCGATAAGCTCTTCCGGGTTAGTCCCTTTAACGCCTTCAAAGCGGGTATTAAAACCATAAGGTTGTTGGTTCAGCGCACCGCTTTCCGTCGAGACGGTGCCTTTACCGCTTTTCAAATCCCCTTCCCAATGCGCCTGACCTTTCTTATGAATTGCCATCGTTTCACTCCTTTTTGACGTTAAAGGAGTAAGTATAGACAGCTCTAGCTGACCTGGGACAACTGTTGCTGAATGGCCTCCAGAAACAGCGGCAGCGCGCTGGGCTGATAATCTCGTGACAGATAGATACCATAGACGGCCAGGGATTTTGGCGTATAGCCAGGCAGCACCTGTTTTAGCGCGCCGCTGTTAAGCGCGCGCCGGGCTTCCAGTTCCGGCAGCATGGCGATGCCGCACCCCGCCACCGCCGCTTCCATCAGCAGAGAGGAGATCCCGGCGCTCAGGTTGCCGGAGACGGCCACCGACACGGGTTCGCCCTGCGGATCGGTAAACTGCCATGTTGGGGTGGCGAAATGGCTATAGTGCAAACAGTTATGTTGACTGAGCTCCTCCGGCGAATTTATCTGGCCATGCTGCTGTAGCCATCGCGGCGATGCGCAGAGTACCGATCGGCAAATGCCGAGCCGCCGGGCTATTGCCCCCGGCTCCGGATTATCGGTGATCCGGATGGCGACATCGATACGCTCGCCAATCAGGCTCACCGGATGGTTGTTGATATCCAGTTCGAGACGCAGTTGGGGGTAACGGGCCAAAAATTCCGGTAGCTGCGGTGAGAGCAACTGCATGGCGGTAAAGTGCGCGCAGGCGACCCGCAACGTGCCGCTCGGCACCGCGCGTTCCGTCTGCCCCGCTATCTCATCCGCCAATTGCGTGAGGCTACGCGTTTTCTGCAATACCTTTTCACCAGCGCTGGTTAAGGTCAGTTTGCGCGTCGAACGATGAATGAGCCGGGTACCGGCCCAATGTTCCATCTGCTCCAGATAGCGACTCACCATCGGCCGCGACATTCCAAGCGCCCTGGCCGCCGCGCTCAAACTGCCCAGCTCGCATATCCGCATGTATACCTGGGCGGCGATAACTCGATCCATATCCGTATCCATCTGCACGTTTTATGAAACTCAGCATCTCTTTTTTCAGGAATTTTCGCAAATCGAGAATGACGTAAAATAAACCTATTCACCTGAAAGAGAGAAAACCAACATGAAAGTATCTGCCCTGGCCATCGCCACCGCCCTGTTCAGCACCACCGCTTTTGCCGCGCCGTTGACCCTGCAAACCTACAACCCGCAGGAGAACGCGATTTTCGCGGTGAACTCCACGCTGGCCTCCGGCCCGCACGAGGCGGTATTGTTTGACGCCCAGTTCAGCGTTAAAGATGGCGAAAAGCTGGTTGAGATGATCAACAAAAGCGGTAAGAAGCTCACGCACATTGTGATCACCTCTGGCGATCCGGATTTCTATTTTGGCCTTGAGCCGCTGGTGAAAGCCTTCCCGCAGGCCAAAGTGGTAGCGACCCCTCAAGTGGTTAAGCATATTGAAGAGACCAAAGCGGCGAAGCTGGCATACTGGGGCCCGCAGATGAAAGACGGCGCGCCGAAGCAGGTCTATGTTCCGCAGGTATTAGCCGCAGATAGCTTCACCATCGACGGCGAGAAAGTGGAAATTCGTCAGCCGCAGAACTACGGCGCATTCGTCTGGATCCCGGCGAATAAAGCGATTCTTGGCGGCACCGGCATCGCCTGGGGCATGCACGTCTGGACCGCCGATACCCAAAGCGCGGCGAGCCGTCAGCAGTGGCGCCAGACCCTTAACGATATGGCTGCGCTGCATCCGCAACAGGTGATCCCGGGCCACTACCTCGGCACGCCGCCGGCGGGCGACAAGGCTATCGTCTTCACCCGCGACTACCTGGAGAAATTCGAGCAGGCGCTGAAAGCGCATAAAGATTCCGCCAGCGTCATTAAAGCCATGCAGGCGCAGTATCCGGGTCTCGCTGAAGAAAGTTCGCTGGAGCTGAGCGCGAAAGTGAACACCGGCGAAATGAAGTGGTAATCGCCCGCGCCTGAATCGAGAACGCTCTTAATCTACCGACGCAAGGTTGCTATTCGCAAAAAAATGGACCACGATAATCCCGTCGCGTTAAAAAGCGCGGCGTACTTAGGGTTACGTTTCGTCCGGCCTGCGTCGGGCTTGTCCTTGAAACCAGAACAGGATTAAGGAGTAAGAATGAAATCGAACCATCAGGCACGTCATCTTCTCGGTCTGAACTACAAGCTTTCCCGCCAGAAAAAAGTGGTGCTGGAAGGCGACGAAGAAACTACCGTTAACCATATCCATGCTACAGGCCGCAAACGCCGCGGTGGTTAATTTTTCAGCTGAGTGATGATAAAAACACCATCCGCTAAACAGGATGGTGTTTTTTTAAGACAATCCCACGCTTCGCATCCTTCTTTTGTTACCATCTGCTCTAGATTAGTTTCCCTCACTCACAAGACTAGCACCCTCACCTAAGAAGCCCGTCACACAAGGCTTTAAGATATTTCTCAGAAAATTTCCTTACAGGTGATGATGTTATGAATACTGCAAAAATCCCTCACATTTCCCTAACCAAAAAAGACGGCTACGTTTTCCGTAAACGCTATCAAGACGGGACATTCTACCTTGCTCTACGTACCAAAGAAGAACAGCAAGCAATGCAACGTGGTGCAGCAGTCTCAATACGGTATTTTGAACTAGAAGCGCTTAACCTCCCCTATGAGGCCGTGTATCTCAGTTTGAAACAGTACCGGGATGAAGCTGTACGTAACGAGCAGATAGCCCTGCTTCAGCGTGTACACAACATGGGGAACACTTCCACCTTCTCATTCAACGTAGAACAGCCTGTAAGCGCTCCAGTGATTGAAGCTGTGCAACCTGTTACCTTTGCTGAACAAATGGCTGCTACGGCGATACAGCAGCATTTAGAAAGTGATATATCTCATTCCCTGCTAGATGTTAAAGCACAGTGGATTAAAGCTAACACTGAATGGAAATTGAAGACACTTAAGGGCAATACAGCCGCTGTAGATAAATTTATCACATGGGCTATCACTAAAGGCCTTTCTACAGTGGAAGCAATCAAGAAAACTCACATCACTGATTTTAAAGCGTGGATGGATGGAGAAGAACGCACCCCACAATATAAAAATAAGCTACTTACCATTAACGGGGGTATGTTCAAATTCTGTATTGATGTACTAGATGTGGATGTTAAAAACCCATTTAGTGGAATGGAATATAAGAATACAGCTACAGTAAACAAGAAAGAAGATATCACCAAAGAACAGTTTGAGCAGGTAGAGGAATAGACAAAGTCTATGACAGACTCTCACATGCCCTGCTATATCTGGCTTTGCTTGTATATCCCTGCACATCCTGTGAGGGGTTAGTGAAGATATTCATTGGCTCATACGCTACAACAATTAACTATTCGTGCTCATGTGCTGCTGTTTCAGGTTAACGGTTGGTGATGTTGACGCGCTTTAGACTTTGTGTGCTATTGCCTGTGGGCTGTGTATTGTGCGTCATATCCTTATACGTAGAGTTATGGTTTGTTCTTTTCTTTGCCTTTTATTTTTCAGCGTACTGTAAACACTTGACGGGTAAGCTCTTTTTCATGTTTTCTTGATATATTATATTAATTATGAATGCAACCTGCACCCGTAAATAAGGAGGATAACACTATGAATTAGATAGCTATTCTCACTGCGTACGCTGATGCAAAGGCATATAAATAGTTTATTAATCACGCCGTATTTTCACCCGTATATTCACCGTATGAATTTAATCGGCTATTCATCATTCAGGACTAAGCTATTAGTGCTTATCTACAGCAATAGCTACAGATATTAATTGTAGGTAATCGTGCGTAAGAGCATTATTCCCTTCCCCGCTAAGTGGGCAACGAATACATATTGGGGAAGTGGAAATGAATATTACCAACCTGAATGCACATGCACTTATCAATATCACTAAGAGCTTAATTGAAATGCTGCGTAACAATAAGAAAGCAACTATTAGCAAGGTTGTAACAGAGTGGAACATTTGCGTAGAGCAATCAGGTTACACAACCACTTTTGATTTCCCGGTTGAAGGCCGGACACGTAAAGCACAGGTAATTGCAGACTTAGAACGCTGTGCCGCTCAGCTTGAAAAATTGGCTTTTGCTACTGAAACATTAACTGTGAGGGCTTCTAATAATGAAGTTCAAACAACTGATGTTTTAATTAATGAGGAAGTAAACGTGATTAATAACCGTATCCAGCGTGTACAGCAGCAGGTTAACCAATTGGCTAACGTTTTCGTAGTGGGTAGCTATATGGATGGTTTTATGGCTATGCATAATGCTGTAGGTGAATGCAGAAACATTCTAAACACTCAGGGAATTACACTAGAGCAACAAAATTCAGTATGTGGATGCTTAGCCCAATGCGCAGTAATTTTCCATGAGGTTAGCGAGGCAACCGGAGCACCTTCTCCTGAAGCTGTTTCTGGTGGATTCAGAAATGATATCTACCCTAATGCTTAACTAATTAACTGTGGGCGGTGTATGCCGCCCTTCTCTATCTTATTAATGAGGATTTATAAAATGGCTAAACCAATTGTAGACGTAAACAAAATTATGCTGCCTCTTTTCAAAAAGTATGCTGTGAATGTAGACCTGTTAGAAAGTGATGCACATCGTAAATCTGAGGTGCTTAAGCTGCGTCCTGCATTCAATGTGGACTTCAACGCCAACAATCTTATGAAGTGGTGTAAAGATAATGGCATTAGTTTATCTGCCGTAACCATTAAGAACTGGATGGACAAGGAAAACACCACGGTAAGCCCTAAGCCAGTTAAAACCACCACTGTTAAGCAGTGGACTAATGCACTTGCAGGAAGTAGCGCAGAGCCACAGAAGCACCTGATTACACATGCTGAATGGTTATTCATTAGTGCAGCTAAAAACCTCATGACAGAGGAACAATTGAACGCTGCATACAATCAAGTGCATGAAACATTAGTTGCTGACCGAATGAAAGCTATTGAGGCTGAAGCAGCACTAGCTATGCAAGCCCTTACAGGTCGTAAACCTGATGCTGTATTTTTCAGAGAGCTAAAGCAATTCATTTGCAGTGAAGATTATAAACATGGTGGGTGGGCTGAACTTAAGCCAGCAGATAGACGCCGCTTAGCGGATATGCGAGAAGCACAACCTGACAATGAAGAGGTGCAACAATGGTGCAGGGATTTAGATGCAGATACTGAACGTGCAACTAAAGCTAGCAATCCGTTTGCGCCTGCTGAAGAACAGGCTACAGATGGTAGTGCAAGCCCTTCAGAGGCTTCAGCGGCGTTGGGCTTACTGTGGGGGTAGTTGGCCTCACAGAGCCGTTGAAGTAGCTTAATGAGGGTGTATAGTTAAATGGCTATCCTTAAGGGTGCAGGGCTATTAATTATCATTTTGTTTATGGCAACTGGTTTAATTAGATGGTGTAGGGATGATGTGTTTAAAGCTATTCCTGCAATCATCATTTTATGGGTGATTGTACTTTTTAATTTTGGAAGAATTTTTATATGGCTAAAGAACTTCCTGTAATACATCACGTACACTTCCAGCTTAATGGCGCTACCGGATGGGTTGTGGTGGCTCCTGAGCTGCCTATGTGGGTTTACTTTATGGGTGAGCGTATTGCTTATGCAGCGATGCAGGGAGCACTGAAGAAGCACGTTCATAGTGTGATGATTCAGCATTCATTAGTTAGCGCGTGGAGAGGGTAATGTTATACGAATTAGGGTTAATGGGCTGGAAGCTGTTTATTACCCTTTCAGGGATTGCCATATTATTAACTGCTTGCTGGTTATTATTTGTTGGTGCAGGTGCTGTAGCAGCCACTGCTGCTAATCCACTAATTAAGCTGGTACGCTTCCTGATGCCGTGGGAGCTTATGAGATTCCGTAAACAGCTTAATGAAGAAAAGAATTATAGCTACAGAGCACAACTCACTTTGTCTTGGTGGTGCATGTGGCTCTTGATTGTTGTTAGTTTATTTGTCGCCTTTGGTGGCACCAATTAAAAGAGGGTTAAGCACTGTATTGTTCAGAGTGCAGTGTATAGCCCTTTAATTCTCTAAGTAATATATAGGTTAATATTATGTTTATTCCAGCGTGGTTATTGGCAATCGCTTTGGGTGTTGCTGCGTGGTGGTATTTTAAAGACCGTGAATCAGCTTTAAAACCTGTGCCTGTAGTTGATTTTGATGAAGATGCTAAACGCTTCACTATTGACGGAAAACGGGCAATTGTTATTGAAGCCTTAGATTATGACATTTCCATTAAAGGAACCGTAACAGATGGAAGAACCATCACCCTACGTAATGTCATGGGCGGAAATAAAGTATATTTCACTGTTTTTGATGTAGACAATGAAGAAGATGAAAGTGGCTTTGTACATCTTAAGCCTCTTCATAAAGCCATTCCTGAAGCTAAATTTAAAAACATTACGGACGTAACCAAAGAATTTAAAGCAGGAATTAAGGAATGAAAAAATATCTAGCACGTTGCTTAGCTATTGCTTTGGTTTTAGGTGCTGTGGCTTTAGTCGCTCACTTGTTCGATAACCCATATATTGAGGATGAAGCAGCAGACGCTATACAGGCTGCATGTGCTGCACTGGCTTTTGTTGTAGGTATTCTGGCGGCTTTAATTATTTTAATTGGTAGTGCTGTTAAACTTTGGAAGGTTGGAAAATGACTAATTCAGTTTTAATGATTCATGCCCTGATAGTTGGCTATGGTTTTAAAGACGCTGTGAAAGGCAAGAGCCTTACATCCAGCAAAGACACCCCTAAGAGTAAAGTGATTGTTTGCACTGTATTCAGTATCGCCCTGCTCTGGACTCTCTACGGACAAGCCACGGGGCAATCTGTATGGGGCTTGCTCTTGCCGGGACTGGTGATTAACTACGGCGTTTACCTTATGGGGGCGGCTTGTCTTGCGTGGCTTATTGTTCAGCGTAAATTCCTGGGTTACTTCAGCAAGTTCACAGAAGTAATGATGGTGGTTTATGTATTTGCTGAACTTTATTGTGAAGTAATAAAGATAAGTAATACACCATTAGATGAAAATGTAGCCTTTGCTATCCTTGCTGTATTCGTTGCTCTGATTATTGGCTTTATCGTTGATGGTATTAAGGCATTCAGGAAGATTTGAAAGTGAAAAAATTAATTACTGTAGGTGCATTAGCCTCCCTGCTTTCTGGATGTGTTACATCTAATGATGCTGCTCAGATGGGGAATATAGATTTCGCTGAATGTGCTTTTCTTAATAGCCCTTATCAGCAGCCTTGCAAGCCTGAATTATCTAAGCGCATTAAGGAAGGTAAGATATCACAGAAAGAACTAACCACAGCCTCCACTGCTGCACAGATGATGCAGCGTGAATCACTAGCGGCGATGAACTAATGAAAAAATTAATTATTGCAGGGGCATTAGCTCTGTGCAGCTGTACGGCCTTTGCTCACGATATCGTATGTGGTGGAGGATATGCCATTGATAGGAACGTGACAGGCTCTATGAGCACCGGGCATGCTCTGTTTGAGATTGATACGGGAAGCATTGCTCTATATCGGGGTGATAAAGAATTATTCCGTGGTGCCCTTCAGAACACGATGCTGTATGCATACGGCTTAAACGGTCAGACCATCATTAACTATGAATTTGATTCAGATAATGGTCAGTCCTATATGCTGGTGATGGATATGAGCTTTATTGGTGCTGACGGCCATGATTCAGGCGATTCAACTAAGCTGATTACAATGCAAGGCGATTACACATGCAAATTAAATTCTCTGTAGCCCTTCTGGCTCTGGCCCTGTCTGCTCCCTGCTTCGCTGGCTACAACTGCAAAGCTTTTGTGCAGGATGCAGCAAACAAGGATAATGCGGGCAAGCTGTATCGTATGTCCTCTAATCAGAAGATGGGTAATGGCATGCTCATGTGTCAAGGGATGGTGAAAGGAAAGAATATGTATAACGTCACTGTCTATACAACTTATACGATTATAGGGAATCCGAAAACAGGACAGTACGAAATAGAGAGCGTTATGTAGGCCGCATGCTATGTGACGCTGTATATTCACGCTGAGAGAACGAAGTATATTATTGTACTTTGATATGTGAAAGGCTTCCCATTTGTGGAAGCCTTTTTTGTTTGTATGTATGGTAATGATTATTATATTTCTCTCTCTTTTTCTTCAGAGTGCCCTTTCTCTTTGTTCTTTTATTATTAAATGTTCTTACTTGTATTACACGTATAACCTTTTGTCAGGTCTAGACATTACTTTAGGTCAGGTCAGGGCTAACCTTTTGTCAGGTCGGAATGCATATAGCCTATGTGGTGTACTTATGGAGTGCCCCAAATTGAATTAGTTAATTTCGGGAGATTCTTTAATTTAACTACAAGGATATTTAAATATAAACTTTGATTTAGAAAATAAATTTTATACCCCCCGTTCACTGATTGGCGCTTTGGGGAACAATGAATTATTTGTTTTTAGTCTGCTCAACCAGATTCAGCAAAAATACAATGAAGGTTATGCTGAGGCTAGTTTCTCTTATTTATCTAAATATAGTTTTCAAGTAAGGCTACAGTACGTAAATGCATTAATAACTTAGTTCGAAATGGTTTTATTGTCGTATTAGAAAAAGGGTTAGGCTCAAACACTACGAAATTTAAAGTATTGAAGCCTGTTCTTTTTAATAAAGGGGCTGAATAATGGAAATTATAGTATTGATTGGATTAACTGGTTTGCATTCAGCCGGGAACTAGCAGAGCAAAAGACTTTAGATTTAAAATGTGCTGATGTCGTTATTTATTGCTTCCTGCATTCAGATGAATATTTTCAGATTCAGCACCGTAAACAAAAGCAATACCGCCCTTCCTTACCTGCATGTTAATCAACATTTGGGGCGCTGTCGTTCATCCTAATTATGGTGAACGTAGCGGGGAAGCCTAACGGCTTGCCGTGTCTATGCGGTCTGCAAACCCTGTTACGTTCACCACCAAAAGGAATGTTGGTATGGATTGGCACAAAGCAGACATCATTGCAGCACTTCACAAGAAAGGTATTTCACTAGCCGCCCTAAGTAGAGAGAACGGATTAGCAGATTCAACGCTAGCTAACGCTTTAACAAAGCATTGGCCTAAAGGTGAAAGAATCATTGCTAAGTCTTTAGGACGAACACCGCAAGAGATATGGCATAGCCGCTACTACGATGAAGACGGTAAGCCCATCATCAAAGCCTTTCAGAAACTAATGTGATTCATTAGCCCCTTCCTGTGGGGGCTATGTTTCCCGCTTCTCCCCTCTAAGCAATCAATGCTATCCTCATTCCCCTGTGTGGGGGATACCCTTGCAAACACCCTCACATTACTACACAATAACCCCTCACACGGTGAGTTAAGTCCTTGTTTTGTAGTGATGTGAATTGTTTGCTCTATACTCTGCCCGCTGCATTTCCTGCCAGCCCGATCGCTTATCGCCGCGCCCGGGTCTGAAGTGAACATCAAGGAGTTAGTGCGATGCAATTCATCTATAAAAAAAACCGTTCTCTTTATATCCCCTACGCTGGCCCGGTTCTGCTTGAGTTTCCGTTACTCAACAAAGGAAGCGCCTTCAGCATGGAAGAGCGTAGCAGCTTCAACCTGCTGGGCCTGCTGCCGGAAGTGGTCGAAACCATCGAAGAACAAGCTGAACGCGCGTGGATCCAGTATCAGGGATTTAAAACCGAGATCGATAAGCACATTTATCTGCGCAACATCCAGGACACCAACGAAACCCTGTTTTATCGTCTGATTGGCAATCATCTCGATGAGATGATGCCGGTTATCTATACCCCCACCGTCGGCGCCGCCTGTGAGCGTTTCTCGGAAATCTACCGTCGCGCGCGCGGCGTGTTCATCTCCTACCAGAATCGGCACAACCTCGACGATATCCTGCAAAACGTACCGAACCATAACGTCAAAGTGATCGTTGTGACAGACGGCGAGCGTATTCTCGGTCTCGGCGACCAGGGTATCGGCGGTATGGGCATTCCTATCGGTAAGCTGTCGCTCTATACTACCTGCGGCGGTATCAGCCCGGCCTACACCCTGCCTATCGTGCTGGATGTCGGCACCAACAACCAGCAACTGCTCGACGACCCGCTGTATATGGGCTGGCGTCATCCGCGCGTTACCGACGACGAGTATTATCAATTCGTTGACGACGTTATCCAGGC
Organism: Klebsiella sp. 141203; assembly: GCF_032601985.1. NCBI lineage: Bacteria > Pseudomonadati > Pseudomonadota > Gammaproteobacteria > Enterobacterales > Enterobacteriaceae > Klebsiella > Klebsiella sp. 141203. The sequence goes on from NZ_JAQIRL010000001.1 coordinate 395,539, forward strand.
TATCAAAAACCGTTGGCCGGACGTGCTGCTGCAGTTTGAAGATTTCGCGCAGAAAAACGCCATGCCGCTGCTTAACCGCTACCGTAACGAGATTTGCTCGTTTAACGATGATATTCAGGGCACCGCGGCGGTCACCGTCGGCACATTGATCGCCGCCAGCCGTGGCGCGGGCAGCCAACTCAGCGAGCAAAAAATTGTCTTCCTCGGCGCGGGCTCCGCCGGTTGCGGTATTGCTGAACAGATCATCGCGCAAATCATGCGCGAAGGGCTAAGCGAAGAAGAAGCCCGCCAGCGCGTATTTATGGTGGACCGCTTCGGCCTGTTGACCGACGGTATGCCGAATCTGCTGTCGTTCCAGAGCAAGCTGGTGCAGAAGCGCGAAAACCTGCAAGGTTGGGATACGACCAACGAAGCGCTTTCGCTGCTCGACGTGGTGCGTAATGTGAAGCCAAATATTCTGATCGGCGTCTCCGGCCAGCCGGGGCTGTTCACGGAAGAAATTATTCGTGAAATGCACAAGCACTGCCCACGGCCGATCGTCATGCCGCTGTCGAACCCGACCTCCCGCGTCGAAGCCACGCCGCAGAATATCCTGACCTGGACCGACGGCGAAGCGCTGGTGGCCACCGGCAGTCCGTTCACCCCGGTGACGGTTAAGGGAAAACAGTACGCCATCGCGCAGTGCAACAACTCCTATATCTTCCCGGGCATCGGCCTTGGCGTGATCGCCGCGGGGGCATCGCGCGTCACCGACGAGATGCTGATGGCGGCAAGCGAAACCTTAGCCAACCACTCGCCGCTGGTGAATAACGGCGAAGGTCCGGTACTGCCGGAACTGAAAGATATTCAGGCCGTGTCGCGCGCTATTGCGTTTGCGGTCGGTAAAGTGGCTCAGGAACAGGGCGTGGCGGTGAAAACATCGGCCGAAGCGCTGCTGCAGGCCATTAGCGATAATTTCTGGCAACCGGAATATCGCAACTATCGCCGAACCTCGATTTAACGCTTTATTTCTACGGGCCCGAACTCCGGGCCCATTTTTTTATCCCCGCCCTTTGCCGTTATTTATTCCACTTTGTTTACTAAACACCTGCCCATCCTTACGAGGCGCTTCACAGATGTTTTATTTCACTCGCTTGGCGGGTGGTAAATACCTTGCCCGCCTGTTCGCTCATCGATAAATTAGCAATCAGATACCGCGGCGCTGAAATAAGCGCGCAGCAAAAAGAGAAGGTTTTGGTATGGCGAATATTCGTGATGTCGCCCGGCGGGCCGGAGTTTCAATTAGTAGCGTGTCCAACGTACTTAATAATCGCACGCAACAGATGCGCGAAGAGACCCGACAGCGGATAGTCAAAACGATGGCTGAGCTAAATTACCGCCCTGCGCGTTGCGCCCCGCCGGTCGCCGACTCAGCAACCAAAATACTCGGCCTGATGGTACCGTCTATCGTCAATCCCAGCTTTTCAGCGCTGGCACATGAACTGGATACTGCGGCACGCGCGTTTCGCCACCGGCTGTTATTAGGCATTTGCTGCCGCGATGCCGCCGAGGAGTCAGCCTTTATCGCGGATATGTTCTCCCACGGCGTACGCGGGTTGATTGTCGCCGCCAGCGACGTACGCAAAACCCACTTTGTGCGTGCAGCGGAACAAGGCATGACCATTATTAGCTATGATAACCGGTTGGCCGAAAGCGTCCCGCCTCGGGCACGCTACTTCGATAGTGTCTCAATGGACAACGTTGAAGCGGGACGTTTGGCGGCGCAACATCTGCTGGACAACGGTTGCCGTAATATCGTCTTCGCCACCGAAAGCGGGTTAACGCTGGGACGCAGCCATAAAATCCTCGGCTTTCAGTCCGCGCTTGCCCAAAGTGATACAGCGGCCAGGGGCGTGGTGATAGAAGGCAAAGGCAATCGGGAGTTCGGGGACGCCGAAATGTTCGAACTGGGCGTAAGCCTGGCGCAAAAAATTAGCGCCCTAACGCCGCGAGTGGATGGCGTAGTAGCGATTAACGATGCTCTAGCCATCGGTCTGATGGTTGGGCTACGCGCGCAGGGCCTGAAAATAGCGCAAGATATTTCGGTGATTGGCATCGATAACATCTCCCTGTCGGCGTTATCGTCACCGGGCCTCACTTCGGTAATGGCCCCGCTTTCGGCAATGGCGTCGATGATGGTTGAGCGGCTCGTCCAGAGAATTGCTGAGCCGGGATTACAAACCGACGAATTTATCTTTGCTCCGGAAGTTATTCAGCGGCAGTCGGTAAAAATAAAGCAACCATAGTTGTTTTTATAAAAATAGCATGATGCAGATAATATTTATTATCTGCAGGGAGGCTTACACCCCATCACATTTAAAACGCATATTAATGACGGGATTCCTATCCCATTCTTTTGTACTTTAACGAGTATAACCGGAAATAATGATGAACCTACAATCTGCGCAAGATATAGAAAAGAGCGCCATTAAGAAATTGACATGGCACATTGTTCCATTAATGATATTGCTTTATTTTCTGGCTTTTCTTGATCGTAATAATATGGCCTACGCCGCAATGGCGCTGGAAGATAGCCTTGGCCTGACGGCCACCGCCTTTGGCTTTGCTTCGGGAATATTTTTCATCGGTTATTTTATGTTTGAAATCCCCAGCAACGCCGGCACGATTAAGTTCGGTCCGCGGCTGTGGTTTGCGCGTATTCTGATAACCTGGGGAATCTTTGCCACTTTGATGGGTTTCGTCAGAACGCCGACCGAACTCTATATCTGTCGTTTTATGCTCGGCGTGTGCGAAGCCGGTTTCTTCCCTTCGGTGGTGTACTACTTCACGATCTTTTTTCCGCCCGCCTGGCGGACCAAAATTCTCGGCATGTTCATTATTGTTCAGCCGCTATCCAATGCCGTCGGCTCACCGATTTCAGGCTTAATTCTGCATATCGATAACGGCTGGTTTGGCCTTGAATCCTGGCAGTGGTTATTTATCCTCGAAGGTATTCCGCCGATCGTTATCGGCCTGTTCATCCCTTTTATTATTAAGAATTCACCGCAAGAAGTCGGCTACCTCAACGCTGAAGAAAAGGCGTGGTTAATGAGTAGTACAAACCGTTCAAAATCAGGTAGCAAAGTCTCGCTGGCTGAGTTTGCCAGCGGTATTAAAAATCCCAAATATCTGCTTTATGCGCTGCTGAACTTCGGGATGGTTTGCGGGATTTACGGCTTCGGGATGTGGCTACCGTCGATTATTACCGCCATTTCCGGCGATGATATTCTGCGCGTTAGCCTGATTGCCCTCATCCCCTACGGCCTGGCGGCGCTACTGGTTTATCCATGGAGTATGCTGGCCAGTAAAACGCGAAAAATCGCCGTTTTTGCCGGTATCAGTATGGTCGTTGCCGCATTAGGACTCGCCGGCGCGGTGGTGTTCTTTAAGTTCAACGTCGCGATTTCACTCTCATTCCTGACCATTGCCGCCATTGGTATCTATACCGCGGTACCGTGTTTCTTATCGATGCCTGCCAACGTCTCGGCAGGCGCAGCGACGGCCGCGGGTCTCGCCGTGGTGAGCTGCATCGGCAACCTGGGCGGCTTCGTCGCTCCCTACGTGGTCGGCCTCCTTAACGATTTCAGCCACAGCAGCACGCCGGGCCTGATATTCCTCGCTATGTGCCTGCTGATCACCGGCCTGATTTGCATTTTCTACTGCGCCAGACAGCGCGAAGGCGTCATTCAATCCTGAAAATTTAAGGAAACATCATGGGAACTCTTATTGGAAAAAAAGCATTTATCACCGGCTCTGAACAAGGTATCGGCTGGGCTACGGCGGAAAAACTGATTCTGGCGGGATGCGATGTCTTTTTGCACTATCACAGCGGAGAAGAAGGCCCGCAAAAATTGGCGGCTATCGCCAGCGCGCGAGGGCAAAAAGCGGCCTGGCGCTATGCGGATTTGATTGACACTGAGGACGCGACCGCCTGCGTGCAGGCCGCCGCGGAATTCCTCGGCGGTATCGACATCCTGGTGAATAACGTTGGCGGGATCGTCGGGCGTAAGTGGCTTGGCGAAATTGATCGTCAGTTCTGGCAAACGGTGTTAGACGTCAATATGACCACCATGCTTAACGTCACCCAGGCGGCGCTTCCCTGGCTTAAATCGGCAACGGATGGCGCCAGCATTATTAACCTCGCCTCGCTGGCGGGGCGCTCCGGGGGGCATGCCGGTTCTCTCGCCTACTCAACCACAAAAGGGGCAATTCTGACCTGGACACGCTCGCTGGCGGCTGAGTTGGGCGAGCACGGCGTGCGCGTCAATGCGGTTGCGCCAGGACTTATCCTCGGCACCCGTTTTCATAACCGCCACACCACACAGGCTTCGGCTGACGAAACCATCCGGCAAATTCCGCTTAAGCGCGCGGGAACGCCCGATGACGTCGCCCGCGCTATCACTTTCCTTGCCGGCGAGTATGACGGATTTATCTCCGGCGCCACTATCGACATTAACGGCGGAATTTATCGCATGTAATGCAAACCGGGCGGCCAGAAATCGCCGCCCGCCAGGGAGTTCCTGATGATCAAATTCGAAATTATCCATCCACAACTGCTGGCTGCTCTGGCGTGCTGCGGCCATAAATCACAAATTCTCATCGCGGATAGCAATTTTGCCTGTCGCGTTAATGCCAATGCCGATGCCACGTTGATTCAGCTCAACCTCGCGCCAGGCATGGTTCCGGCAACTTATATCGTCGAAAAACTGCTTACCTGCGTTAATGTCGAACACGCGACGCTGATGGCATCGCCAGCGGAATTCACTAACACCATCGCCAGTGAATACCGGGAACTTCTACCGACAAACTGCCCGCTTGAATATGTCGTACGCGAAGCTTTCTACGCAAAGTCTCGGTTGCCATTGACCCAACTGGTCATTGCTTCCGGCGAACAGAGTCGTTTTGCCAACCTACTTCTCACCGTGGCCCCGGCCTAACCGTCATACCCGCCGCCGATGAGACCGGCGGCGCGATCCTCAATGCTGGTATCTGGTCAAAAGACAATTTAGCCACTACACTCCCTGCATCCATCAACCTACTGAAAAAATAAGGAGGATCCCCATGCTGTACTGTGAACTGTTTAATGTTTCACATACATTTGGCGATCGCACCAGCTCAAGCGTTATCGGTATCGTGCTGCGATAACTTTAGCTTGAGCGAAGAAGCCAACGTCTAAATCCCTTCCTCGGGCTTACCGGGTTATCGTCAGCGATGTTTGACGAGGCATTCTCATGCCTGTAACTCTTGAGTAAGTTCACAATGAGCACACTTTTAAGCGCACAATCTCTCCACGTTGATACGGCCTTTGGCCCACTTTTCAACGACCTCTCCTTTACCCTGAAAAAAGGCGACCGAATTGGCCTTATCGGCTATAACGGTTGCGGGAAAAGCACGCTATTGCAGGTGCTGGACGGCACTCTCACGCCGAATTCAGGCAGCGTATCGCGGGCTAATCACTGCCTGCTGGCGCGCGTGGAACAACATCTGCCTGACGCCCTACTCAGCCAACCGCTATTGCAGGTGGTACTGGAAAAACTGGCGCCTGGCGAACGGGATTCGCTGCGCTGGCAAGCGGAGCGGCTGCTCGCTGAAATGGGTTTTACCGTTCAACAGACCCAACAGCAAGCCGCCACCCTGAGCGGCGGGCAACATACCCGTCTGTTGCTTGCCCGCGCCTTGATCCAACAACCCGATTTGCTGTTGCTGGATGAGCCAGGAAACCATCTCGATCTGCCGACCCTGCTGTGGCTGGAAAGCTTCTTGCAAACCTGGCAGGGGAGCTTCGTGGTGGTGTCGCACGATAACCTCTTACTGGATGCTGTAACTAATACCAGTTGGATTTTACGCGATAAAACGCTGCACGCTTTCTCGCTACCCTGCAGCGCCGCCCGTCGGGCGTTGGAGGAGCAAGATGCAAGCGATGCTCTGCGCCACAAAGCGGAACAAAAGGAGATCGACCGCGTCGCTGCCAGCGCTAAACGGCTGGCCATCTGGGGCCGGGTTTACGATAACGAAGATCTGGCGCGTAAAGCCAAGCAGATGGAAAAACAGGTTTCACGCTTGAAGGATAGCCAGACGGAGCTCACCGCCGGCACGCCGTGGCGTCTGGAGGTGCATGGCGACGCCGTTCGCGCCGATCGTCTGCTGGAGATGGAAAATCTCCCCGTGCCGCCGGCGCCCGGTCTCCCCGCCCTGTTCACCACCGGTCTGGCGCGGCTGCAAAGCGGCGACCGGGTAGCGATAATGGGGCGCAACGGCGGCGGGAAATCGTCGCTGCTGCGCCTGTTATGGCGGCAAATGCAGCAACCGGCTACCGAAGCCGGGCTGCGTTTACATCCGCGGCTACATCCGGGTTATTACGATCAAACCCTGCATCAACTGGCGGATGAGGCCAGCCTGCTGGAGGCGCTGGAGCCCTTTGAGCCTTCGCCGGAAACGCGCAAGCGCGCGCTGATTTCCGCCGGCTTCGGCTGGGCGCGACATGGACAGAAGGTCAGCACTCTCAGCGGCGGCGAACGTTCGCGGCTGCTATTTGTCGGCCTGTCGCTGGCGAGCTATAGCCTGCTGCTGCTCGATGAACCCACCAACCATCTGGATATGGAGGGTAAAGAGGCGCTGGCGGCGACGTTGCGGGATTATCCCGGCGGCCTGCTGCTGGTTAGCCACGATCGACAGCTCATCAGCCAGAGCTGTAACCGCTTCTGGCTAATTGATGAAGACGGGTTAAGCGAGTGGCACGACGTCGACGAGGTGTACGCCCGTCTGCGCGGCTACGAGCGCCTTCCGAGCCCGGCGACGCAAACGCCGCCCGTCGACGAGCTGCAAGAGGATTTGCTGGAACGTCTGGTGATGCTGGAGCAGTTGTTGGCGGACGACCTGCAGCGCAAGCCGAAACATCAGAAGCCGCAGCTACAGGCGCTGTGGCGTCAGGAGATTGAGGAGATAAATATACAGTTGAGTTAAATGCCTATGCCACCGGAGCGTCAGCGCCCCGGTGGCATGACGGCTTTAGCGGCGGGTAAACTGCTGCTCAAGCATGGTCTTCCCCCATTGATCGCCCTGCCACTCTTTACTCAGCGTAAACCCAAAGGATTCATATAATTTACGCGCCGCCTGCAAGCCGCTAAATGTCCATAGCTGAACCGCATCGAAGCGCTGATCATCACAAAAGTTGATGGCTTCAGTCAGCATGCGCCGCCCCACGCCGCTGCCCCGACAGCCATCGCCGAGAATAAACCAGCGCAGATGCGCTTCATTATTACCAAGATCTTCGCCATCAATGGCGACAGAGCCGACGACGACGCCATTTTTGACAGCCAGCCAAATCTGGTTACGTTGGTTGTTCAGACGGCCAGAAAACTCAGCCAGACCGCTGGCGACTTTACCTTCAAAAAAATGGCCAAAACCGTAATGATGGGCATAATACTCACCGTGCATTTGCGCAATGCGGCCAATCATTCCCGGCTGATAGCCGGTAACTATCGTGATGTCGTTTGGTCTGCTCGTAACCGGCTGCTGACGACAGCGCTCAAGCGCCCACGAATAGGCCGTCAACCCCTCGGCAACGATCTGCTGCTGTGCGCTATCCAAATGCGCCAGCGCCTCAATCACCCGCATGGCGCCGTACTCATGAATGCGGGTGACCGTCGCCTGCCCTTTGGTTGTCAATGACAGTTGTTTAAAACGCCCGTCATCAACACAACCATTTTCCTCTATCTCGTTAGCGGCCTGCAGGCGCGAAAGCATGCGGCTGACGCTCGATTTGTCCAGCCCCAATACCTGCACAAGTTGCGCGGCGGTCATCGCGCCATGAGTAGAAATCTCCAGCAGCGCATGCACCGCGGAAGGCGAATAGTCGGTCGCCGCCAGCGTGCTGTTCATAAAACCGAGCTCGCGCACCATCAATCGTGATGCGGAACGAATTTGATTGATAAGTAAAGTGTCAGGCATGGTGATATCCATGAATAAAGATAGTTGCACAATACAACCATCATTCACTCCCCCCTGTCAATAAATCTGACGCACGCAGAGCAATGCCGATCAAACCCCCTAAAATTGGTATAAACGGATGAATATTGTGCCAAATATGCGGCAAATCCCCCCATTCCCAACCATACCGCTTGTAATTAGCGACATAAGATCTAATCCTTAATGAGTATTATTTTCGCTGCTAGCACCTTCGTATCATTAACAAGGAGAAACGCATGAAAGCTGCTGTAGTCACCCACGACCACCAGATTGATGTAACCGATAAAAAGTTACGCCCGCTGGAGCATGGCGAAGCGCTGCTGAAAATGGAATGCTGCGGGGTCTGCCACACAGACCTGCACGTGAAAAACGGCGATTTCGGCGATAAAACCGGCGTCATTCTCGGCCATGAGGGCATCGGCATCGTGGAAAAAGTCGGCCCTGGCGTGACGTCGCTGAAGCCGGGCGATCGCGCGAGCGTGGCCTGGTTCTTCGAAGGCTGCGGCCACTGCGAATACTGTAATAGCGGCAACGAAACCCTGTGCCGCTCGGTGAAAAATGCCGGTTATACCGTCGATGGCGGGATGGCCGAAGAGTGCATCGTCACCGCTGATTACGCGGTCAAAGTACCGGATGGGCTGGATTCAGCCGCCGCCAGCAGCATCACCTGCGCCGGCGTTACCACTTATAAAGCGGTGAAGGTCTCGCATATCAAACCCGGCCAGTGGATTGCCATTTATGGCCTCGGCGGCCTGGGCAACCTGGCGCTGCAGTATGCCAAAAACGTCTTTAATGCCAAAGTGATCGCCGTTGATGTCAACGACGGGCAGTTGGAGCTTGCCGCCTCTATGGGCGCCGATCTGACCGTGAATTCACGCAATGAAGACGCCGCCAAAATCATTCAGGAGAAAACCGGCGGCGCCCACGCGGCCGTGGTTACCGCCGTTGCCAAAGCGGCATTTAACTCCGCCGTGGATGCGGTTCGCGCCGGTGGCCGCGTCGTCGCCGTTGGCCTACCGCCAGAAGCGATGAGCCTCGATATTCCGCGCCTGGTGCTGGACGGAATTGAAGTAGTAGGTTCGCTGGTAGGTACCCGTCAGGATCTGATTGAAGCCTTCCAGTTTGCCGCCGAAGGCAAAGTGGTGCCGAAAGTCACTCTGCGACCGCTTGGTGATATCAACGCCATCTTTAAGGAGATGGAACAGGGGCAAATCCGCGGCCGCATGGTTATCGATTTCCGCCGTTAATTCTGTCTGACTCTGCCAGACGAAAAAGTCTAACCTGCTGACTATTCCCGCATCTTGGGAATAGTCAGATTTCGCAAATGCTTAGCGCAAATCGTTGGTTCCTTTGTATTCCGTCGCGCCCGATGATGGCAAGACAATAGATAACAAAGGAATTCACCATGCAAAATCGCTTTCGCCTGCCTACGCTTGCCGCCCTTTTTATCGCAGGCGCGTTTTCGGTTTCGGCTGCGCAAACGCCGATCAAAGGCGGCACCTTAATTTATCTGGAACAACAGCCGCACACCAATCTCTATCCGCCGGCCGGCGGTTTTTACCCTAACGGCGGGATCCTCAATCAGATAACCGACAAGCTAACCTGGCAAAACCCGGAAACGCTAGCTATCGAGCCGTGGATCGCCGAAAGCTGGAGAAGCAACGACGAGAAGACCGAATATACCTTTAAGCTGCGGCCTGGGGTCACCTTCTCTGACGGTACCCCGCTCGATGCCAATGCGGTCGCAAAGAATTTTGATACCTACGGTTTGGGCAATAAAGCACTGCGCCTGCCGGTTTCCGAAGTGATCAACAATTACGATCGTAGTGAAGTCATCGATCCGTTGACCGTCAAATTCTATTTCAAAAAGCCCTCACCGGGATTCCTGCAAGGGACCGCAACGATTGGCTCCGGGCTGGTTTCCCTCAGCACCCTGGCGCGGAGCTTTGAGGCGCTGGGCGATGCCCGCAATATCATCGGTTCAGGCCCCTTTACGGTAAAAGATGAAAAACCGGGACGCGAATTAACGCTGGTGGCGCGTAAAGATTATCAATGGGGGCCGAAAAATCTTGCTCAGCAAGGCCCGGCGAACCTCGACGGCATTACCTATATCGTAACGCCGGAAGATAGCGTACGTATTGGCGCGCTGCTGGCGGGACAGGCCGGATTTATTCGCCAGGTGCAGGCCTATGATGAAAAACAGGCAACCGACCAGGGCTTTAATATTTATGCCGCGCCGACGCGCGGCGTTAACGATAGCCTGAGCTTCCGTCCGGATAACCCGCTGGTTGCCGACCAGCGAGTACGCCAGGCATTACTGCATGCGACCAACGCCAAACAGATTGTTGAGACCCTTTTCTCGCCAAACTATCCGCAGGCAAGTTCCGTTATCGCCCGCACCGCGGCGGGATACGTCGATTTGAGCGACAAACTGGCCTTCGATCAGCAGAAAGCTAAACAGCTGCTGGATGAGGCGGGCTGGACAGCGGGCGCGGATGGTATCCGACAAAAAGCGGGACAACGGCTGGCGCTAACCGTCTATGAATCCCTACCGCAGCCGCAGAACAAAGAGGTGCTACAGCTGGTCGCGCAGCAGTGGCGTCAGGTTGGCGTGGCCTTAAGCGTGAAAGCCGGCGACGCCGGCAGCCGGGTACTGGATAATCTCGACCCGCTGAAAACGCCATTGACCGTTTCTGAAGTCGGCCGCGCCGACCCGGATGTGGTGAAGAGTATGTTCTTCCCCGCCAACCGCGATGCCCTACTGCAACAGGGCGGTTCGAGCGACAAAGTAAAAACCTTCCGTGACGATAAGCTCAACGCCCTGTTAACCGCAATCTCTGCCGAAGTGGATGCGCAAAAGCGTCTGCAGTTAACTGGCGATGCGCAGCGTTATCTGCTGGATAACGCCTACGTCATTCCCATCTTTGAAGAACCGCAGGTCTTTGCCGGCGCGCCATGGGTAAAAGGCGTACGTTTTGAAGCCGTGGGCCGTCCGTCGTTTTACGGCGCATGGCTGGATAAACACTAAGGGGGCGCCATGAGCCACTATCTTTGGCGACGGTTGGCACAAGGCGTACTGGTGCTGTGGGCGGCCTTCACCCTGACCTTTTTTCTGCTGCAGGTCCTGCCCGGCGACGCGATTTTGATTAAGTTTCAGAACCCCGATCTGGGGCTGAGTCCGCAACAGATCGCCGAAATGCGCGTGGCCTATGGTGCTGACAGTCCGCTGTGGCGGCAATATTTCCACACTTTATTGGCCATGCTGCGGGGAGATTTCGGCTATTCACTGCAAGCGGGACTGCCTGTCAGTTCCCTGATTGCCAGCAATTTACCCGACACGCTGGCGCTGGCGTTGCCGGCCTTTGCGCTGGCGGTTCTGCTGGCCTTTGCGATCGCTATCGCTTCGCGTTTGCCGGGGCTACGCGGTATCAGCAATTTGCTACAGTCGTTGCCGGTGCTGTTTATTTCACTGCCGACCTTTTGGCTCGGCATCGCCTTAATCCAGATCTTTTCATTCCAATTGCACTGGGTCCCGGTTATCAATCCCGGACCACTGCAAGGGCTGGTGCTGCCGGTTATCGCGGTGGCGATACCGATTTCCGCGCCGCTGGCGCAAATTCTGTTACGCACCATGGATCACAGCGCCGCACAACCCTTCGTTGCCGTTGCTCGTGCCAAGGGAATGAGCGAAACGCGGGTGTTATGGCGGCATGTCATCGGTAATGCCCTGTTGCCGACATTAAACATTGCCGGCCTGCTGTTGGGAGAACTGATCGCCGGGGCCTTAATTACCGAAACCGTTTTTGGCCGCAGCGGGCTCGGCCAACTGACGCAACAGGCGGTGAATAATCAGGATAGTGCCATTCTTCAGGCCGTGGTGATGATTTCAGCGCTGGGCTTTGTCGCGATCAATCTGCTGGTCGATCTGCTGATGCCGATGCTCGACCCGCGCTTAAAACCCCTGCGCGGAGGTGCGCTATGAGTCTGGTCGATTACGCCTCGGCGGTGCGACGCCGTCCGGTCAACTGGCGCCGTTTTTCCTTCCAGCCGGGGCTGTGGCTGGCATGGTCGGTGATGACGGTTGCGGTACTAATGGCTTGCGCGCCGCAATGGTTCACCGCGTTTAATCCGCTCGACGGCATCGCCGGCGCTCAGCGTCTGGCGCCGCAGGCCGGACACTGGTTGGGTACCGACCAGCTCGGGCGCGATGTGTGGAGCCGCATCGTCTACGGCGCTGGGCATTCGCTTTCCGCGGCCCTGGCCGCCGTCGCCATGGGACTGGTTGTCGGCACCGCGTTGGGCACCGTTGCCGGCGCGTTGGGCGGACGGGTCGAAGCGGTCGTCATGCGGATTGTCGATATTCTGCTGGCTATCCCCTCGCTCCTGCTTTCGCTAACGGTAATCATACTGCTCGGTTTTGGCACCCTGAACGCCGCCATGGCGGTCGGGGTTGCCGCTATCGCCAGTTTCGCCCGTCTGTCGCGCGCCGAAGTCGTCCGCATTCGTCACAGCGACTATGTCGAAGCGGCCTACGGAAGTGGAGGCACTTTTTTAGCCGTATTCTGGCGGCATATTCTGCCTAACTCGCTTTCGCCGGTGCTGGCTTTCGCCACCCTACAATTCGGCCAGGCTATTCTCGCCCTTTCAACCCTGAGTTTCCTCGGCTACGGCACTCCGCCGCCGGTTCCGGAATGGGGATTACTCATCGCCGAGGGACGTAACTATCTTTCCACCGCCTGGTGGCTCACCACTTTCCCAGGGATCGCGGTCATTGCCGTGGTACTGGCAGCCAATCGTATCAGCCAACAACTCAATAGGGATCGCCGATGAACGTGCTTAACGTAGAAAATCTGACCATCAGCTACCGTTCGGGCGGGCAGTGGCGCGAAGTGGTTCATCGGGTGAGTTTTAAGGTTAAACGCGGCGAGATGCTGGCGTTCGTCGGCGAATCCGGTTCGGGTAAAACGACAACCGCTCAGGCGATTATCGGCCTGCTGGCGGAAAACGCCCGCCTCGATGCCGGGGCGGTTCGCCTCAACGGTGAAGAGATTAGCCGCTGGTCTGGCAAGCGGCTGGATAGCCTGCGCGGGGCCAGAATCAGCCTGGTGCCGCAGGATCCCGGCAACTCGCTGAACCCGGTGCAAACCATTGGCGCACAGGTCGGCGAAATACTCCGCCTGCATCAAAAAAGCAGTAAAACGGAGCGTCGACAGCAAGTTATCGCCCTGCTGGAAAAAGTCGGCTTAAGCCATCCTGAGCTGCGCGTAGACCAATATCCGCACCAGCTCTCCGGCGGTATGAAACAGCGGGTGCTGATCGCCATTGCCATCGCCCTGAAGCCGGATTTGATTATTGCCGACGAACCCACCAGCGCGCTCGACGTGACGGTCCAAAAAAGAATCCTCGATCTGCTCGATCATTTGCGCCGTGAATCCGGCACCGCGGTGCTATTTGTCACTCATGACCTCGCGCTGGCGGCGCAGCGTGCCGACCGGCTGGTAGTCTTTCGTCACGGTGAAATTCAGGAGCAGGGCAATACGGGTGATGTGATTCGCACCCCGCAGCACGGCTATACCCGCCAGTTGCTGTGCGATCTGCAGGGACAGAACCTGCACTTAACCACCGACATTCGCCCGTTTGTTACGCCGGCAATACGGGTTGAAGGCCTGAGCAAACGCTTTGCGTTAGGGGGGAGTCATCTCCAGGCGCTGGATAACGTAAGCTTTATTTTACCGCGTGGCAGTACCCATGCGCTGGTCGGCGAATCGGGTTCAGGAAAAACCACCCTCGCCCGCATCTTGCTTGGTTTTGAGCAGGCCGATAGCGGACAGGTGACCATCGATGGTATTGCCAGCGGACAATTGAGCCGCGAGGCCCAGCGCCAGCTGCGGCGCAAAATTCAGTTTGTTTATCAAAACCCTTTCGCCTCTCTCGATCCCCGCCAGACCCTGTTCGACATCATCGAAGAGCCGTTGAAGAATTTTCAGCGCCTGACCAAAGATGCGCGGCGTCGACGGGTAGAGTCCGTCGCCGCCCGCGTCGCGCTGGCGCCGGAGCTACTCAACCGAACCGCTCGCGAGCTCTCCGGCGGCCAGCGTCAGCGGGTCGCTATCGCCAGGGCGTTGATCCTCGACCCCACGATTCTGGTGCTTGATGAGGCCACCTCAGCGCTGGATGTCACGGTGCAGGCGCAAATTCTCGCCCTGTTGCTGCAATTACAGCAACAGCTCGGGTTGAGCTATCTGTTTATCACCCACGATCTGGCGACGGTACGCCGCATCGCCCATAGCGTGACGGTGCTACGCACCGGGCAAGTCATCGAACAGGGCGAGGTTAAGCAGTTGTTCGCCGCGCCGCAGCACGACTATACCCGCGAGCTGCTCGCCGCCATTCCTCATTATCACGCACCCAGCACGGAGATTGCATGATGCCTAAACGCCTCGGATTTTTCACCCGCCTACTTGACCGCGCCACGCCGCAAGAGCGCTATCGCCTGGCGACAGAGCAGATCCGCCACGCGGAACGGCTGGGCTTTGATAGCGCCTGGGTGGCGCAACACCATTTCCATGAAAATGAAGGCGGTTTACCGTCGCCGCTGGTGTTTCTTGCCCACGCGGCGGCCCATACGCAACGGATCCGTCTCGGTACCGCCATCATTACGCTGCCGATGGAAAACCCACTGCGCGTCGCGGAAGACGCGGCAGTGTTGGATTTACTCGCTGATGGTCGCCTGGAAGTGGGTTTTGGTTCCGGCGGGACGCCAACCTCCTTTCTCCCCTTTGGCCTGGCCTGCGAACAACGCGGCGCGGTCTTCGCCGATCATCTGCATTTGATTGAAAGCGCCTGGCGCGGCGATACGTTGGCTCATCCTGACAATCATCTTTATCCGCCCGCGCCGCAGCTGGCGGAGCGAATTTGGATCGCCACCTTTTCGATTGAAGGCGCTATTCGGGCCGCTAAATCCGGCCATGGGTTGATGCTATCGCGCACGCAGCCGCGCCCGCCAGGTCAAAGCGAGCTGCCGCTGGATGCGATTCAGAACCCGATTATCGATGCCTACCTCGCCGCGCTGCCTGCCGGCGTGTCGCCGCGAATTCTGGCCTCCCGTACCGCGTTTATTGCCGACAGCCAGGCGTACGCGCTACAGACCGCGGAGCCAGGATTAAGTAAACAGGCGGCAGCCCATCGCGCTGCCGGTCATGAGATCATTGGTGACAACGTCACGGATTATGCTCGCCAGCTTGATGCCCATATTGGCGATGCGCCACATGTGCTTGCATCGCTTGCCAAAGATAGCGTGCTAACCCGCGTGACTGACATTTCGTTTCAGGTCCATTCGGTGGAGCCATCGCATCAGGACACGCTGCGTTCTATCGAACTCATCGCTAAACACATTGCCCCGCAATTCAGATAAGGAGTCGCTATGAGCTTAAGTCAGGATATTTTGGCTGAACTGGCGGAGATCGCCGCCGATTCACCGCTGGGCAAGGCCCGCGCGTTGCGCGACGCTGCGACCCGCCACGCCCAGGGAAGTTACGAGGTGCTATTTAGCCAACAGGATGAGGATTTTCCGCTCGAGGAACGTTTCGCCATCGCCGCAAAAGTGGCCAGACTTCATCAGGCAGATGCGCTGGCGGCGCATTACGCCGGTTTCGGCCTTGCCGACCCGACAACCCCACGGCTTGCCGCCGCGCTGGGATTTGCCCGCCTGCTGACCTTTACTCCGGTGGAAGCGACGCCAGCGGCGATACAAACGCTTAGCGACGCGGGCTGGAGCCTGCGCGGCATTGTGACGCTGGCACAGCTTATTGCGTTTGTCAGTTTTCAAAGCCGATTACTGAGCGGCTTGCGTTTGTTAAATGGTAAATCAATTTCCGAAGCCGAGACCCCGGTGGTTGCCGGCTACTGGCACACTCATCCCAGGACGGCCAGCGGTAAACCTGCGCCGGTGGCCTTTACGCGCGATGAATTACACTGGGAACCGTGGATTGCCGATAAGCCGCTCGCTGAATTTAATCCCGTCGAGCAGGCGCTACTGGCGCAGTTCGGCCACAGTGACTCCCCCTACTTCCGCCTGCTGGCGCGCAACCAACCGGTGCTTGAACAGCGCACGCTAACCGATAAAGGGATCTTCTATACGCCGGGGGGGTTGCCGCGCGCCGAACGTGAACTGGCGGCAACGGTGGCAAGCAAAATCAACGGCTGCATCTACTGCGCGTCGGTACACGCGCGCAAGGCGGCGCAGTTGTCCAAAGATGAGCGAGCGGTGGAGACCCTGCTGGCGGTAACGCCTGGGGAGAATCTCAGCGATGGTCAAGGGCCGCGCTGGCAGGCGGAGATTGACGCCGCCGCCGCGCTTTCCGTTACCCCGCCCGCGATAACCCCAGCGCATCTCAGCGCGCTGGAGAAGCAAGGGCTGGATATCGTCGAACAGCTGGACCTGCTGCAATCGGCGGCATTCTTCGCCTGGGCTAACCGCCTGATGCTAACCCTTGGCGAACCGTGGCGAGATTAATCAGGCCTGCTCTGCCTGAGTAACGCGATGACGCGTTACCCGCCGCTGATATCGCGCATACAGCAGCAATGAACTCATCGCCAGAAACGACAGCGCTGCCGCCGGCAGCGCAACCGAACGCCAACCCGCGCCAAAGGTAATCATCATCCCGCCGCAGTAGGCGCCAATCGCGCTACCGAGGTTAAACGCTATCTGCCCGCCCGCCGCTCCGAGCATTTCGCCGCCTCTGGCATTTTGTAGCAGTAATATTTGCAGCGGCGCGGCTAGCGCGAAAAGCCCCGCACAGCAGATAAACGCCAGCGCCAGCGAAGCCAGCGGTTGCATGCCAAAGGCAAAGATGAGCAGTAACGCCGCAACAATGACGCCGTTGGTCATCGCCGCAATACGCAGCGGACTGTAGCGCCCAGAGATCCTGCCGCTAAAGAGATTACCTAAAACCATCCCCAATCCGACCAGCATCATAATGAACATCATCGCCGACTCGCTAAAGCCGGAGACATTCATCATGAAGGGCTTGATATAGCTAAACCAGGCAAAAACGCCGGCATTGCCGAACATCGTGGCGGCGAAAATAAACCACGGCGCCGGGGATTTAAGGAAATGGAATTGTTCGCTGAGCCGGGAGGCGGATTTGTCATATAGCGTCGGCACCCAGCGCAGTATCGCCAATAGCACCAGCACATCAAATAGCGCGATGGCCGTGAAGGTATAGCGCCAGCTGAACTGATGGCCAAGCCAGGTGCCAGCCGGTACGCCAAGCAGGTTTGCCACCGTCATTCCCGCTATCATCCCGGCGACCGCCGCGGTAACCCTGCCCGGCGAGGCGATTTTCGACAAAATAATCGCCCCGACGCCAAAATAAGCGCCGTGAGGAAAACCTGAAATAAAGCGACCGAGCGCCAGCATGGGATAACTTGAGGAGCAGGTAAATAACGCGTTGCCTGCCACACATAGCGCCACCAGAAACAGCATCACCGATTTCAGCGAAAAACGGCTGGAAAACAACGCCATGACAGGCGCGCCAAACACCACGCCAAAGGCGTACCAGGAGATCATGTTGCCGGCCGTGGGGATGGTAATACCGACATCATGGGCAATTTCCGGCAATACCCCCATGATGCCAAACTCCGCCATTCCGAGGCCAAAGGTTCCCAGCGCTAAGGAAAAAATCGTTTTCTTCATCTAGTCGGTCACTTTAATGTGCATTCACGACGTTAGTGTAACCGATTTCACACCCTGTTTTCTCCCCCTACGACTGACGAAAACTTAACCCATCCCCAGGTAAGCATTTCTGACTTCCGGGTTATCCAGCAACTCTGCGCCGCTACCGCTCAGACGTATTTCGCCGTTGACCAGCACATACGCGCGGTTAGCCAGTTTTAGCGCGTGGTACGCATTTTGCTCCACCAGTAGCAGCGTCATACCCTGGGCGGTCAACTCGCGCAAGATGCTGAAAATCTGCTTCACCACCAGCGGCGCCAGACCCAGGCTCGGTTCATCTAATAGTAATAGCTTTGGCCGACTCATCAGCGCGCGGGCGATCGCCAGCATTTGCTGCTCGCCGCCGGAGAGCGTCATCGCCCGCTGCGCGCGACGCTCTTCCAGCCGTGGAAACAGCTGATACATCCGCGCTTTATCTTCATTCTGATAACGATTACCAATGGGAATAGTGCCCATCAGCAGGTTCTCTTCCACCGTCATATCGGCAAAAATGCGCCGTCCCTCCGGCGCCTGGGCAATACCGTTGGTGGCGATATAGTGCGTCGACTGGCGGCTAATATCATGTCCGCGATAGATAATACTGCCATCGGTAATCCGCGGCTGGCCGAAAATGGACATCAGCAGCGTGGATTTTCCGGCGCCGTTAGCGCCGATTAACGCCACCGTTTCGCCTTCATTGACCGTTAGCGATACCGACTTCAGCGCCTGAATTTGCCCGTAAAAAACATTAACCTCGCGAAATTCCAGCAACGGTTGGCTCATCATGCGATCTCCTGTTCATCGGTACCAAGGTATGCGGCGATCACGCTCAGGTTGGATTGGATCTCAGCCGGGGTGCCATGAGCAATAACATCGCCGTGGTCGAGTACAATCACACGATCGGAGATTTCCATCACCATGCTCATATCATGTTCGATCAGCAGTATGGTGACGCCATGATGTTCTCGCAGAAAACGAATAATCCGGCTCAGGGCGCGCGTTTCCGCCGGATTCAGTCCGGCTGCGGGTTCGTCAAGACACAGTATTTCCGGCCCGGTACACATCGCGCGGGCGATCTCCAGTCGCCGCTGCTGGCCATAAGAGAGCGTTCCCGCCAGTCGATTGGCGCAGTCGACCATCTCCACCACTTCCAGCCAGTAAAAGGCCCGCTCTAATGCGCGGTTCTCCGCCTGCCGATAGCCTCGGGTATTCAGGATCCCGGCGATCAGATGGCGGTTGACCTGCATATGCTGGGCCACCATCAGATTTTCAATCACCGTCATTTCGCGAAACAAGCGGATGTTCTGGAAGGTACGCGCCAGCCCGGCGCGGTTGACCAGATGCGCGCCGCCGAACATTTTGTAGTACATCCGCCGTCCCAGGCGCGCGGGATGGAAAAAATCATCGGCATGCAGCTTCTGCCCGAGAACCTGAATCACATCGGTTATTCGTTGCCGGGCATTAAGACGAATGGCGCCGCCGCTGGCGCGGTAAAATCCGGTCAGGCAATTGAACACCGTGGTCTTGCCCGCGCCGTTCGGGCCAATCAGGGCGGTGATCGATCCGCGTTCAACCTCGAGATTGACATCATTCAGCGCTTTAATCCCGCCAAAATGCATCATCAGATGCTCGACCTGCAATATTGCATCGCTCATGGCGCGACTCCTTTGCGGATTTCCACCCCGGTACGCCCGGTACGCACCAGCCCGCGCGGCCGCCAGATCATCATCAGGACCATCAGCACGCCAAAGAGCAGAACCCGGTATTCGTCAAAGCCACGCAGCAGCTCCGGCGTGACAGTCAGCACGAAAGCCGCCAGCACAACACCTAATGTCGAGCCCATGCCGCCTAATACCACGATAGCGAGAATCAGCGCCGACTCGAAAAAGGTAAACGACGTCGGGTTCACGAAGCCCTGATAAGTGGCGAAAAAGACCCCGGCGATGCCGGCCGTCGAGGCGCCGAGCATAAACGCGGACAGCTTAACCAGCACGTGATTCAGCCCCATCGCCCGGCAGGCGATTTCATCTTCCCGCAGCGCCTCCCAGGCACGTCCAATCGGCATTCGGGTCAGGCGGTGCTTTATCAGCAGCACCATCAGTACCACGATAAACAACACGGCATAGATAAAAATAAATTTAAGGTTGGGGTTGTAGGCAATATGCAGAAATTCATGAATCGGGGTACCGCCCTCTTTGGCTCGCCGGGCAAACTCGAGGCCGAAGAGCGTTGGCGACGGCACCGAAACGCCGTTGGGGCCGCCGGTGAAACTTACCCAGTTGTTGAGCACCAGACGGATGATTTCGCCGAATCCGAGGGTAACAATAGCCAGGTAGTCGCCATGCATTCGTAAAACCGGAAAACCCAATAACGCCCCCGCCAGCGCCGCCATCACCGCCCCCAGCGGCAGCATTGCCCAGAACCCCAGGCCAAGGTATTGATAGCCGAGCGCCAGACCGTAGGCGCCAATGGCGTAAAAGGCGACGTACCCCAAATCAAGTAACCCCGCGAGACCCACCACGATGTTTAATCCCAGCCCCAGCAGGACGTAGATAAGCCCGAGGATCGCCACGGTGAGCAGATACTTACTGGCCATTAACGGGAAAGCGATAGCCGCAATCGCCAGCAGCGGCAGGACAAAACGTAGCCGACTACGATAGCCAGGGGGGCGGACGAATACCCCCTGGTCGTTGCCTTCAAAACGTCCGACAAACCGCTTTCCCCTGCGGGTTTGCAAAAGCAGGCTGAGCAGCAGACGCCCCACCATTACCACCGCTACCAGCACGATGACACGCTGCGGGGAAAGCGTAAAACTGTACCCCTTCAGCACGATCCCCACGATCGGGCCAAAGACTATCAGCGCGCATAAACCGGCCAGCACGCTATCGATAAGGCTGCGCTTGACGTCGATGCCGTCTAAACGGGAAATATCGTTCATATGCCCCCCTTAGACCTTGGCCACAACAGGACGGCCTAACAGCCCTTGCGGACGGAAAATCAGAATCGCCACCAGCAATGCGAACGAGAAGACATCCTTATAATCCGAGTTTACTAACCCGGCGAACTGCGCCTCGGCGACGCCCAGCAGCAGGCCGCCAAGCATCGCCCCCGGCAGCGAACCGATCCCGCCCAGTACCGCGGCGGTGAAGGCCTTAATGCCGATAATAAAACCGATATAAAAATCAAACGTGCCGTAATTCATGGTCACCAGTACCCCGGCGAGTCCCGCCATGGCCGCGCCAATCATAAATACCAGCGAGATCACCCGATCGGTGTTAATGCCGAGAATGGCCGCCATCCGCCGGTCCTGCTGGGTCGCGCGGCATACCCGCCCAAGCTGCGTATGGTTGATTATCCAGCTCAGCACCACCATGCCGACGAAAGCGGCGAGCAGGATGAAGATTTTGGTCCAGGTGATTTGCACCACGCCATCACCTACCGTAATCCGCAATACGCCGTGCATCAACGTCGGGATCCCCTGTTGATTAGGGCCCTGACTCAGTTGCACGTAGTTTTGTAAAATCAGCGACATGCCGATTGCCGAAATCAGCGGCGCCAGACGCGTTGAATTCCGTAGCGGCCGATAAGCAATGCGTTCGATGGCCCAGCCGTACACCCCGGTGACGATAATCGTAAACACCAGCGTGCCGAAAATAAGCAGCGGGAAAGAGTGAATACCGAAGTAGGCCAGCAGCGCCAGCCCGATAGCGCACAGGTAGGCTGAGACCATATATACCTCGCCGTGGGCGAAGTTAATCATACCGATGATGCCATAAACCATGGTGTAGCCAATGGCGATAAGCCCATATACCGCGCCAAGCGTTAAGCCATTGATCAGTTGTTGCAGAAAGAATGCCGCCATAGGAACCATCCTGCCAGTCAAGGTGCAGCAGACGCAGAGGCCTTAACGTCTGCTGCTTACGGTGGTACGACGCCCCTCTGATGAGGGCGTTATGCGCACTACAATCCTGGGTTACAGCTGATGATATTTGCCTTTATCATCCCATTGATAAACCACGTAATCCGATACTTTCAGGTCGCCTTTGCCGTCCCAGGCTTTTTTACCCATCACGGTATCGACGCTGTGGTTTTTCAACCATTCGCTGGCTTTGGCATTATCGGTACCGGCAGCGTTATAGGCCGCGGCGATAGCCTGGATTGAAGCATAGGCGTAAAGGGTATAGCCCTCCGGTTCAAAACCGCTGGCGCGGAATTTGTCGATCACCGCTTTACCTTCAGGAATGGTGCGCGGATCTTTACCGAAGGTCATTAACACGCCATTGGTAAACTGCGGCCCGCCCGCGGCGGTAACCAACTCTTCGGTCACCACGCAGTCGCCGGAGAAGAACTTAGCCTGGACGCCCTGCTCGCGCATCTGGCGCACCAGCGGGCCGGCTTCCGGATGGCAGCCGCCGAAATAAACCACATCCGGTTTCAGGGCGCCGATTTTGGTTACCAGGGCATTAAAGTCTTTTTCCCCGCGGGATAGGCCTTCATACAACACCTCTTTCGTCCCGCGTTTAGCCAGCGCCGCGCGCGTCGCGTCGGCTAATCCCTGACCGTAGGTGTCTTTATCGTGAATGACGGCGATTTTCTTCGCCTTCAGCACATCCAGCATGTAGTTGGCGGCAATCACCCCTTGCTGGTCATCGCGCCCGCACATGCGGAACATATCTTTCATTCCGCGTTCGGTGATTTGCGGATTGGTGGAACCCGGCGTGATGGTCAGGATCCCGGCTTCGTCATAGACCTCGGAGGCGGGCATTGTCGAGGAAGAGCAGAAGTGGCCTACCACCGCCGAGACGCCGGAGTCGTCAACCAGGCGGTTAGCCACCGCCACCGCCTGCTTGGGTTCACAGGCATCATCGCCCTGCACCAGCACAATTTTTTCGCCTTTAATTCCCCCAGCGGCATTAATATCAGCCGCCGCCTGCGATGCCCCTTTCCAGTATTGGGCGCCATAGGTCGCATTCGGCCCGGTAAAGGGGCCGGCCACGCCAATCTTCACATCCGCCTGTGCGTAAAATGCCGCGCTCAAACAACCTGCTATTGCAAAATGCAGAG
The DNA here is from genome assembly GCF_032601985.1 of Klebsiella sp. 141203. NCBI lineage: Bacteria > Pseudomonadati > Pseudomonadota > Gammaproteobacteria > Enterobacterales > Enterobacteriaceae > Klebsiella > Klebsiella sp. 141203. The sequence goes on from NZ_JAQIRL010000001.1 coordinate 418,325, forward strand.
TCAACTTTTTAAGTTTTAAAGACATTCGGATAGTCCTCAGCGATATCGAACAGACGCCATAAACTGGCGCAGTAAAAACCACTTACAGCGTAACGTGCCAATGCTGGAATAAGCCGTAGCGGCTTCGGTAGATAAAGCAAAAAACCCGCCAGGAAGAGAGGTATCGCCAGATCGATTACTAATAGTCGCGTAGCGTGACCGCAATCGGTACCACCCGGCAATGCGCCAGTCTTTACAGGTCAGGAGGTCTGTTGCCGTCACGTGGCCTGCCGGGAACGCTGGTGTCCATACCGACAGTGAGCTAAACATAGAACGACTTTAGCAACCTTGCGCACCGGGCTGGTGCAAAAGTGCGGAGATGATCAAAACTAGTGAAAATTTTGCTGCATTAATGTGAAATTAAAGACAAGGACATGGGGAATGCTCGGTAATACAAGTAGCTACCATAAAGAATTACCGAGGAGTAGCAACTTTATACTAGCAGAGGGCGATTACGCTTTGAAACATTAACTTCTTTTACGTATTATCTTAAACCTTGCTCTTTTTACCTGCCGCCGTGGCGGGTTTCGTCTCATGGATGAAATTTATGACTTTAAAAAAATTAATTATTATCGCCATCAGCGCGCTTTCTATTAACGCTAGCGCCTTCGCGGCGGGCAGTCTCGCCGACCAGTTACACTATACGCCGCCGGAACCGGCAGACCTTGCCGCTAATCCACAGACAGAATCGCCTGAATCGAAAACGGAACAACCAAAATTAACGATGACTCCCGACGTTAATGCCTACACCTATTACAACGAAAAGGTGAATCCTGTCACCAATGATATTGACCGTATTGAACAAGGCGGCGTCGTTGAATTCTGATTTATACCGGCGCAGCGTTCGCGCCGGTAAACATTGACCACGGAGTATTCGCCATGATGAAGGATTATCTGATCATCGCCTGGATTACTATTGTCGCCTGCTGGCCCATTACGTTACCGGTGTTAGCCGTGGTCGCGGGAATACTTTTCTATTCCCGCCATCGCGTGGCGGGAATCGTGGTATCCGGGCTGTTTATCCTCGAAGCCGTGGCGGCCTGGCAGTTTGAACGCTATATGTAACCACGGTCTCATTTTAATTGAGCGGCCCGTGGTTAATCTGGCTTAGCGCTAAATTGACGTCGAAAATTTTGTAGAACATCTCCTGCACGCCAAATTGCCGCAGGCGGGCGGCGTGTTTTTTCGCATAAGCCTGCGCGCTTTGTTCATCTTCAAACAGATATATGCCACCGGCTTCCTGCGTAACGCTATTCTCCGTCCAGATCTTCCAGATAAAACCGGGCTCGTGGTTAATAGATTGCGCGAGTTCGGCTAATTGCGTCGACATTTCATCGCCAAACGGGCCGCTAAAAGCAAAGTGCACTTGCAAAAGTTTATTCGACATACTCTCTCCCTGAATGATTTCAGTTAATTAACCAGCCTATCCTACCCGATTCCTGATTAAGCAGCAGTGAGATGGCGCGCTTAATGCTTATCTTTTCTCTCAGGCAGATGAGAAGTTTTCCGCCGCTTTGTCTGGCTCTGATTACACTTTAAACAGCGACCTGCCTTTCAGGCCACCACGCATGAGGACAGCCATGGGAAACAAGAAGAAAGCCGTTGCGCCCGTCATACCCGCCAAAACGGAGCCGTTAAGCGAGAAAGAATATCAGCAGGCATTGCGTAAACTGCACGTTGAGTTGGTCAAGCTACAGCGGTGGGTCGTGCATAAAGGGCTTAAGGTATGCATCGTATTCGAGGGACGCGATGGCGCCGGCAAAGGCGGCACCATCAAAGCGATAACCGAACGCGTCAGCCCGCGGGTTTTCCGTGTTGTCGCCCTGCCCGCCCCAACCGAGCGCGAACGCAGCCAGCTCTATTTTCAGCGTTATATCAAACATCTTCCCGCCGCCGGGGAGATAGTGATTTTCGATCGCAGCTGGTACAACCGGGCCGGCGTTGAACGGGTGATGGGATTTTGTACCGAGGAGGAGGTGCAAAAATTCCTCGACGGCGCGCCAATGGTGGAGCGTGGGATGGTCGATTCCGGCATTATTTTACTGAAATACTGGCTGGAGGTGACGCCGCAGGAACAAGAACGGCGCCTGCGCGACCGTATTGATGACGGACGCAAAATCTGGAAACTATCGCCGATGGATATTAAATCTTTCAACCGCTGGGATGATTACACCGCAGCGCGCGATGCGATGTTTGCCGCCACCGATACTGCATGGGCGCCGTGGTTTGTCGCCCGCTCGGAAGATAAAAAACGCGTGCGCCTGAATATTATTACCCACCTGCTTTCGCAGATCCCCTACGAGTCGCTACCAACGGAACACATTACCCTACCGAAACGTAAAATTGGCAAAGTGAAACCGACTCATTTTCCTTTCCGGTTTATTCCTGAGAAATTTTAATGGAATGGTTTTATCACCTTTGCGCAGTATTCCCCCTGCGCAAAGGGTTATTACAACAAACGTTAATATTTCATCTGTTGCGTTGCGCTGGAATCCGGCTCGCAAAATAAATATTAAACTTACTGCTGAGGTTTATTTTTATGTGAGTAAAGAGAATAATCACTGAACCACCAGTAAGGAGCCAACGATGAAAAGTAATACGCTACGTAAAAGATGTATTGACGTGCCAGCCCAGAAGGAGTCAGCGCAGGCAGGAAAGGATTTACGTGAAGCCGATAAACAGCAACAGCATAAGGAATTCATTGCCGCAATGAATGAATTTATTGCAAAAGCAGGTACTCTCACAGATGATGAATTTTTCAGGGTGCTATGATGCTTGAACAATTCAATGTCTATCGAAATTGTTCTGCACAAACAAATAACACCCTGCCGTATTATATGATAGTGCAGAATGATTACTATGCTGACCTGGCCACTAGAGTCATTATTCCTTTAATGCGGGCGCGACAGTTACCTCGTTGGCATCAGCATGTCGCCCCAAGGATAAATATAGAGTTTGACAGCTTTTTACTTTGTACGCCGATGATCAGTAATTTAAATAATAAACGAATCCAGCCACAGGATTTCGTCTGTAATCTGAGTTGTGCACGTCAGGGGGTCATTGATTCAATCGATACACTTATCACTAACTGCTGAATGCCGGGAGCCCGCCCCAATATCTTCGGAGCGGGTTTCCCCCGTAAAGGCTTACTTCATTCCCTCACGGCTCTCTTTTTGCGCTTCCAGACGTTCGACATCGCGATACCAACGCGGGTGATGTTTCTTCGCCCAACGGCGGCTGACCTTACCTTCAATCATGCCTTTAATCGACCCTTTAACCCAGAATGCCATATACATATGGATGAGGATCGCATGGATCAGGATAATTGCCGAAGTGGCGTGTATCAGCAGGCTGTAACGGATAACCGGAATCGGAAAATATTCCGCAAAATACGGGCGCCAGATAATCATCCCGGTCACCAGCAGCACAAAAATCATGCTCATAATGGTCCAGAACATCATCTTCTGCCCGGCGTTATATTTCCCGACGCGCGCAACCTTATGTTCGTTGCCTTTCAGAACCTCCACGATGCCTTTCAGCCAGGGGATATCCTGTTTATCAGGGATATTGTGGTGGACAAAACGCACAAACATAAACATCAGCGCGACAAAAATCAGCACGCCGAAAAACGGATGCAGGATACGCCCCATCTGCGGGGTGCCGAAGGTTTCCGTCAACCATTGTAGCGTCGGGAAGAAAAACGAAATCCCCGACAGCGCCACCAGGAAGAAACAGATAACCACCGTCCAGTGACAGGCGCGGTCGATGAATTTGGTGCGCACTATCATTTTCGATTTACTCATCGTGTTCCTCCTCGTCATCATCAACTTCCTTGTTCGGCCCGATACCAATGTAGTGATAAATCAGCCCAGCAAAGGTAGCGATAAAGCCCGCCGCCGACAGCGGTTTCAGCGCCCCCTTCCATAGATTGATACTGGTGTCGATCTGCGGCTCCTTCGGCAGCTTATGATACAGCTCCGGCTGGTCGGCATGATGCAGTACGTACATCACATGGGTGCCGCCAACGCCCTGCGGGTTGTAAATCCCGGCATTGGCATAACCGCGTTTTTTAAGCTTATCCACCCGCTCCTGCGCCACTTCCAGCATCTCTTTTTTCGTGCCGAAGTGGATAGCGCCGGTAGGACAGGTTTTCACGCAGGCCGGTTCCTGACCAACGCTGACCCGATCCACGCACAGCGTGCATTTATAGACCCGGTTATCCTCTTTATTGAGGCGCGGGATATTAAACGGGCACCCTGCTATGCAGTAACCGCAGCCGATGCAGTTTTCCTGCTGAAAATCGACAATGCCGTTGGCGTACTGAATGATCGCCCCGGCGGACGGGCAGGCTTTCAGGCAGCCCGGCTCTTCGCAGTGCATGCAGCCATCTTTGCGGATAAGCCACTCCAGCTTGCCGTTCTGTTCGGTCTCGCTAAAGCGCATTACCGTCCAGGATTTAGCGCTGAGGTCCGCCGGGTTGTCGTACACGCCGACGCAGTGCCCCACTTCATCACGAATGTCATTCCACTCGGAACAGGCCACCTGGCAGGCTTTACAGCCTACGCAGGAGGAGACATCGATAAGCTTGGCGACTTCCGCCTTATAGTCCCGCGCGCGTGGCGCGGGAGTTATCGGGTTGGTCGCGGAGCGTTTAATAATGTCTTGTGTTTCCATCGTCATTTAATCGCTCCTTACGCTTTCTCGATGTTGACCAGAAACGCCTTATACTCCGGCGTTTGCGAGTTGGAATCGCCGACATTAGGCGTCAGGGTGTTGGCGATATAGCCTTTACGGGCCACGCCTTCAAAGCCCCAGTGCAGCGGGATACCGACGGTTTCTACCTGCTGCCCGTTGACGTTCAGCGTGCGCAGTCGGCGGGTCACCACGGCAACCGCGCGAATAAACCCGCGCTTGCTGCTGACTTTCACCCAATCGCCGTTAACGATACCTTTGCTTTTCGCCAACCCTTCGCTGATTTCGACAAACTGTTCCGGCTGCGCAATTGCGTTAAGCAGCGCATGTTTGGTCCAGGTATGGAAGTGTTCGGTCAGACGATAGGTAGTACCGACATACGGGAACTTATCCTTCTTACCCAGGCGAAGGGCATCATCTTCATACAAACGCACCACCGGGCTTGAGACCACATTGGGGTGCAGCGGGTTGGTGCCAAGCGGCGTTTCCATCGGCTCGTAGTGTTCCGGGAACGGCCCTTCCGCCAGTTTATCGAGCGCAAACAGGCGCCCAAGCCCCTCTTGCTGCATAATAAACGGCCCGGTGTTGCTCCCCGGCGGCGCGGTATTGAAGTCCGGAATATCATTACCGACCCACTTACTGCCGTTCCACTGGATCAGCATCCGCTTCGCATCCCACGGCCTGCCGTTAATGTCAGCTGATGCGCGGTTATACAACACGCGGCGATTGAGCGGCCAGGCCCAGGCCCATCCCAGCGTATTGCCAAGCCCAGAAGGATCGGCGTTATCGCGATTCGCCATCTGGTTACCCTGCTCGGTCCAGCAGCCGGTGTAGATCCAGCAAGATGACGCGGTGCTGCCGTCATCGCGCAGTAACGCGAAGCTATTCAGCAACTGTCCTTTTTTCGCCAGCAGCACCCCATTGCCATCGTAGAGATCCGCCAGCGCGTAGCCGTTGTTCTCTTTTGCTACTTCTTCCGATTCCGGATGATCTGGCTGCTTATAGCTCCAGCTCATTTTCAGCAGCGGTTCCGCGCCCTTACCGCCTTCGCGACGGTACAGCTCACGTAGACGGTGATAGATCCCGGCAAGAATTTCGCCATCGTTGCGTGCTTCGCCCGGCGCGTCCTGGCCTTTCCAGTGCCACTGCAGCCAGCGACCGGAGTTGGCGATCGAGCCATCCTCTTCGGCAAAGCAGGTCGACGGCAGACGGAAGACTTCGGTCTGAATAGCCGACGGGTCGACATCATTGGACTCGCCGTGGTTCTGCCAGAAGGTCGAAGTTTCGGTCACCAGCGGGTCGATAACCACCATATATTTCAGCTTACTGAGGCTACGAACCACTTTGTTTTTGTCCGGGAAGGACGCAACCGGGTTGAAGCCCTGGCAGATATAGCCGGTGACTTTGCCGTTATCCATCATATTGAAGTACTTGATAACGTCGTAAGCCTGATCCCATTTCGGCAACCAGTTGAAGCCCCAGTCGTTCTCTTTCTGCGCCGCATCGCCGTAGAACGATTTCATCAGGCTGACGAAGAATTTCGGGTAGTTGCTCCAGTAGTTCACCTGTTCGGCCAGCGTCGCTTTCGGCGTGTTGGCGCTAAGATAACTTTGCAGATCGCTCTGTTTATCGGACGGCAGCGTCAAATAACCCGGCAGGCTGGTCGACAACAGGCCCAAATCGGTCAGCCCCTGAATATTGGAGTGTCCGCGCAGCGCGTTGACGCCGCCGCCTGCCATACCCATATTGCCGAGCAGCAGCTGGATCATCGCCATGGTGCGGATGTTCTGCGCGCCGACGGTGTGCTGCGTCCAGCCGAGCGCATACAGGAAGGTGGTGGTGCGATCCGCGACGCTGGTTGAAGCCAGTACCTCGCACACTTTGAGGAAGTCTTCTTTCGGCGTACCGCAGATATTTTCGACCACTTCCGGCGTGTAGCGGGAAACGTGCTGCTTGAGCAGATTCCACACGCAGCGCGGATGGGAGAGCGTTTCATCGCGTTTCGCGTAGCCATTTTCATCGAACTGGTAGTTCCAGGACGATTTATCATACTGGCGCTTTTCCGCATCGTAGCCGCTGAACAGGCCATCTTCGAAGGTAAAATCATCCCGTACCAGCAGGCTGGCATTGGTGTAATGCTTTACGTACTCGGCATTGATCTTATTATTTTCGATCAGGTAGCGCAGCACGCCCGACAGGAACGTAATGTCGGTACCGGAGCGAATCGGCGCATAGATATCGGCCACCGACGCGGTACGCGTAAAGCGTGGGTCGACAACGATAAGCGTGGCATCGTTATTGTTCTTCGCTTCCATCGCCCAGCGGAATCCCACCGGATGCGCTTCCGCGGCGTTGCCGCCCATCACCATCACGACGTTAGCGTTTTTGATATCAACCCAGTGGTTGGTCATCGCACCGCGACCAAATGTTGGAGCAAGACTTGCTACCGTTGGTCCGTGTCAGACGCGCGCCTGGTTGTCTACCGCCAGCATGCCGAGCGAGCGCACAAATTTTTGCGTCAGCATGCCGGTCTCATTACTCGCCGCCGAGGCGCACAGCATCCCGGTGGAAAGCCAGCGGTTAACCGTCACGCCCTGCTCGTTCTTTTCAATAAAGTTGGCGTCGCGGTCGGCTTTCATCAGTTTGGCGATGCGGTTAAAAGCTTCATCCCAGGAGATGCGCTGCCATTTATCCGAGCCCGGAGCGCGGTATTGCGGATAACGCAGGCGATTTTCGCTGTGGACGTAGTCCAGCAGACCGGCGCCTTTCGGGCACAGCGCGCCGCGGCTTACCGGATGATCCGGATCCCCTTCGATATGATAAATCGCTTCTTTGGCGTTTTTCGCGCCGTCGCCCAGGCTATACATTAATAGCCCGCAGCCCACGGAGCAGTAAGTGCAGGTGTTGCGGATCTCTTTTGCGCGCAGCAATTTGAAATTGCGTGCCTGAGCCAGCGCCATTTTAGGGGCAAAGCCCAGTGCAGCAGCTGTTGTTCCGGCCATACCGCCTGCGCAGATTTTAAAAAACTTTCTGCGGCTGACGTCCATTGATTCCTCCATGCAGGATGTTTGTTCATCGCGCGGAGGAAACTAACAGCAATATCCCTTTTTTTATTGCGTCAAATCAAGGTCGCCAACGCTCGCCCCCTTAAGAGTCAGTGGCGACGAATTTGACTAACCCCAAAGAGTTATGCGAAGCGGAAAAGTTCGACCGCCGGGAGGCAAAAGATGTTATAAATTCCGGCTGCGTTTGAGTCATTATCAGGTTAAACATGGAAAAAAAGAGAGCGACGTCAATCGGCTTCGCCGCCATTATCTTATGGAGCACGATGGTCGGTTTGATCCGCGGCGTTAGCGAAGGGCTTGGCCCTGTCGGCGGCGCGGCGATGATTTATAGCCTGAGCGGCCTGCTGCTCATTTTCACCGTCGGCTTTCCCAACCTGCGCCAAATCCCGCGCCGCTATCTGTTGGCCGGCAGCGTGCTGTTTGTCAGCTACGAGATCTGCCTCGCCCTGTCGCTGGGTTTCGCCGCCACCCGCCAGCAGGCTATCGAAGTGGGGATGGTCAACTACCTGTGGCCCAGCCTGACCATTTTGTTCGCCATTCTTTTTAACGGTCAGAAAAGCAGCTGGCTGGTGATCCCCGGCTTACTACTGGCGCTGTTCGGCGTGAGCTGGGTGCTCGGCGGCGAGCACGGACTCAACCTCAGTGAAATTATCAATAACGTCATTTCGAGCCCGCTGAGCTACTTTCTGGCATTTATCGGCGCATTTATCTGGGCAGCCTACTGCACGGTGACCGCGAAGTATGCCAAAGGCAAAAATGGCATTACCCTCTTCGTCTTATTAACGGCGCTGACCCTGTGGCTGAAGTTTTTGGCCAGCACGCAGCCGCCGATGCAGTTTAGCTGGCCGGTAGTCATTAAGCTGATTACGGTCTCCGTGGCGCTGGGGCTGGCCTACGCGGCGTGGAACGTTGGCATCCTGCACGGCAACGTCAGCCTGCTGGCGGCGGCCTCGTACTTCACGCCGGTACTCTCCTCCGCACTGGCGGCAGTACTGCTCAGCGCCACGCTCTCATGGTCCTTCTGGCAGGGAGCCGGGATGGTGTGTCTCGGCTCCCTGCTCTGCTGGTATGCCACCCGCCGCTAGCCGAGATCGCCGCCCGCCACCGGTATCGTTACGCCGGTGATATAGCTGGCCTCATCGCTGGCGAGAAACAGGATCGCATTCGCCTGTTCCGCCAGCGTGCCGTAACGATGCATCAGGCTGCTCTCCACCGTCTGATCGACAACCTGCTGATACCACGCCTTTTCCTGCTCGCTCGGCTGCTCATCGTTGCGCGGCGTCAGGCGCGGCGGCGCCTCCGTGCCGCCCGGCGCGACGGCGTTAATCCGAATGCCGCTGCCGCTGTACTCCATAGCAATCGACCGGGTCAGCGCGTTAACGCCGCCTTTCGCCGCCGAGTATGGCACCCGGTTCACCCCTGCCGTCGCCACCGACGAGATATTGACGATGCTGCCTTTCCCCTGCTTCAGCATCCAGGGGAGCGCCGCGCGGCAGCCCCACAAGGTAGGGAACAGCGAACGGCGGATCTCTTTCTCAATTTGTTCTGGCTGATACTCGGCGAAAGGTCGCGCCCAGATGGTGCCGCCGACGTTGTTGATGAGCACGTCGAGCCGGCCGAAATGCGCGACCCCGGCGGCAAACGCCTGTTCGGTACTCTGCCACTGCTCAAGGTCAGCCTCCAGCGCCAGTACCTGGCTTCCGGCCTGGGCTAAAACGGCAGCCAGTTCGTGCACGTAAGGCGAGCGGTCAATCAGCAATAGGGCGGCGCCTTCAGTTGCCGCCTGTTCCGCGGTCTGGCGACCAATGCCCTGCGCCGCGCCGGTAATAGCGACGACTTTATCGGTAAAACGCATCATGCCTCCTTATGCCGCCGCGCTCTGGCTGGCGATAAATTTCTCATACCAGAACCCTGCCGGGGAAATTCCTCTTTCGCGCAGCGCCGTGGCGACCGCATTCACCATCGGCGGCGGTCCGCAAAGATAGATGTCGACGTCGCCGTTATTCAGCATGGCATCGTCAAGATGTTCAGTCACAAAGCCGCGCTGCGGGCAGGAACTGCTTTCATCCGCCACCACCGGCAGCCAGCGATATCCCGTCAGTTGCTGGTTAAACGCATCCAGCGCGTCGGTTTTCACCAGATCGTCGTCACGGGTCACCCCGTACAGTAATGTCACCGAACGCGGGCTACCCTGTGTCTGCAGGGTGTGTAACATGGACAGCAGCGGCGCCAGCCCGGTGCCGCCCGCCAGCATGAGCAGCGGGCGTTCGCCGCTGCGTAAATAGAAGCTGCCCATGGGGCCGCTGAGAGTCAGACGATCTCCGGGCTGCGCCTGCTGGGTTAACCACTGGCTCATCATGCCGCCAGGCACGTTACGGATCAGGAAGCGCCCTTCGACAGAACCCGGTAGCGAGCTGAATGAGTAGGCGCGCACATGAGGCGTGCCCGGTACCTGAATGTTGATGTACTGCCCCGGTAGAAAAGCCAGCGGCTCATCCAGCGCGACCACCAGTTCGATGGCGGTATCGGACAGTAAATTCACCTGTCGCACCTGCGCCCCGGTGTTGGTCAACGCGGTTTTACACTGCGCGGCGGCCACCGGCACATCGATCACACAATCGCTGGTCGGTACCATCTGGCAGGTCAGCACCTGGCGAGCCTGCGCTTCGTCATCGCTTAACGCCTCGTCGAGATAATCTTCACCCAGATCGTATTCACCGCTGGCGCAATGGCATTTGCAGGTGCCGCAAACGCCGTCCGAACAGTCCATCGGCAGGTTTACCTTCTGGCGATAGGCCGCATCCAGTACTTTCTCCCCAGCATTGCATTGAATAAAGCGGGTAATGCCGTCCTCAAAATTAAGAGCAATATTAAAAGTCATAAGCGCCTCTTAAATGTGGTACACGTCGATAACCTGACGGATATAGTCGTTATTCAGGCGTACCGTTTTACGTACGATCTGCGGCCTGCCGTCCTGCTCAATTAGCGTGCAGCAGGTAGAGCCAAAATAGGCATCCGTGTGTTGATAGCGATGGCTCCAGGTGACCCAGTTGTAGCGCACCGCAAGCCCCTCATCGCTCTCGCCCATCAGCTCGACATTGCTGATAATGTGCGTGGTACGCGGCTCCGGTGTGCTGGCGCCGGAACGTTCGGTTTTAATACGGTAGACACGATCCTCCAGTCCTTCCCGGTTGGGGTAGTAGATAAGGGAAATCTCTTTTTGCGGGTCGCGCGTCAGCTGGTCATCGTCGCCCCATGCCGGCATCCAGTAGACCACCTGCGGGCTGTAACAGCTCAGCCACTCATCCCACTGACGGTCATCTAACAGACGGGCTTCGTAATAGAGAAACTGGCGAACTTGTTCGATATTCAACATCAGGCCACCTCCACGCGCTGGGTAATGGACTGGTCGTAACGCTGCTGTTCCTGTTCCAGCGCCGCCAGCATGACCGTTTGCCAGTGGTGGTGATGAGCGATATACAGCGCTTCATCTTCCGATTTCACCCCGCTTAGCCGCGGCGTAAAGCCCGCGTGCCTGGCGTGTTCATCCGGGCCCTCGACCCAACGTAGCGCGCCGCGGCTGAGGTCGCTCCATGGCAGATTTTCGCCAAGATAGCCGCGCTGACAGGCGCTGAACTCTTCCAGATCGTCCGGCGTCCCCATTCCGCTGACGTTAAAGAAATCCTCGTACTGGCGGATGCGTAACGCCCGCGCCTGGTCGGATTCCCCTTTCGGCGCAAAACACCAGATAGTGACTTCGGTTTTATCGACCGCAATCGGGCGGATCACGCGGATCTGGGTAGAGAACTGATCCATCAGGTAGACGTTGGGATAAAGGCACAGGTTGCGGGTTTCGTTAACCATCTGGTCGGCGCGCAGTTCACCGAACTCCGCCTGCAGACGCTCGCGGTGGGCATAGACCGGGCGCACTTCCGGGTTCAGCGCCCGGGTCCACAGCAACATGTGACCATTGTCAAAACCGTAGCCGCCGCCGACGCTCTTTGACCAACCGTTGGCGTCAACCGCATGCGTCCCTTCCGCTTCATAGTTGCGGCGTGACATGGTAGAGGCGTAGTTCCAGTGCACCACGCTGACATGATAACCATCGGCGCCGTTCTCCGCGCCCAGCTTCCAGTTGCCTTCGTAAACATAGCTCGACGAGCCCTTCAGCACTTCCAGCCCTTCCGGCGCCTGATCGACGATCAGATCGATGATTTTGCGGGTTTCGCCGAGATACTCCTCCAGCGGCTGCACGTCCGCATTGAGGCTACCGAATAAGAAGCCGCGGTAAGACTGAAAACGCGGCAGTTTTTGCAAATCGTGAGACCCTTCATGTTTGAAGGTATCGGGATAGGCGCCGGTGTTCTCATCTTTGGCTTTTAATAATTTACCGTTATTGCTGAAGGTCCAGCCGTGGAACGGACAGGTGAACGAATTTTTATTCCCGGTTTTGCGTCGGCATAACATGGCGCCGCGGTGGGCACAGCTATTAATTAATGCATTTAATTCATTCTTTTTATCGCGAGTAATAATAACCGGCTGCCGTCCCAGCGTCAGGGTATAATAGTCTCCCGGTTCGGCAATTTGACTTTCATGGGCAAGAAAAACCCAATTACCTTCGAAGATATGTTTCATTTCAAAATCAAATAACTGCTGATCGGTAAATATAGAACGGTGGCAACGGTAAATATGATTTTCACGGTCGACAATTAACGCGTTGTTAATTTTGTCTTTAAGCGCTGATAGCGTTTTTTGCATGAGTTAACTCCTCCTGCAGGATTCAGGATTAAAGATATTTGGCGAATGTGGTGACTATCGGGTGCAGAGCGCGGCCCGGGCCAGCAGCGTAGCCGGGGCCGCTAAAGCAGATTACTCTTTGGCGCGCAGACGGGTGCCGCGGTGCTCTTCGTCGGGGCTCAGCGCTTTACAGAGGGTGAAATCAAAGCGCACTTCGGTGTGTTCTCCGTCCAGTTCACGCTGTGCAATCGTCTGGCGGTCGCTCACTTTCACCGGGTCGGCAATCAGACCATCGCGGGTGGCAAAGGCAAAATCATCCCACAGGTATTTGTCGCCGCTGAGGTTGATCTGGCTGGTCAGATGTTTATGGCCCGGCGCGGAGACGAAGAAGTGAATATGCGCCGGACGGTTGCCGTGGCGACCCAGTTGGTCCAGCAGTTTCTGCGTCGGTCCATCCGGCGGACAACCGTAGCCTGACGGCATGATGCTGCGTACGCTGTAACGGCCATCGGCACCGGTGCGGATACGACGACGCAGGTTGTAATCGCTCTGACTCTGATCGAAGAACGAATAATTACCCAGAGTATTGGCATGCCAGATATCAACGATGGCATTAGCGATCGGCTGGCCCTGGCTATCTTTAACCTGGCCGTGCAGCCACATCACTTCGCCGGCATCGGTGCCATCATCCATGCGGGCATGGCTGTCGGCCAGCGGCGCATTGGCTACATACAGCGGCCCTTCGATGGTGCGCGGGGTGCCGGTTTCACGATGTGCCGCCGCGTCGATAGCGTCCTGACGCAGGTCGAGGAAATGCTCAAGGCCTAGCCCTGCCGCCAGCAGCGCCGCTTCCTGGCGCCCACCCAGCTCGTGCAAATAGTTTACCGCGTGCCAGAACTCTTCTTCTGTGACGTTATAGTCATCGATCAGCGTGCAGATATTTTCCAGCAAACGGTGGACAATGGCTTTAAAGCGTTCGTTGCCGCCAGGAACATTTAACCCCGCGCCTTCACGTAATAATTTCTGCACGGCTTCTTGTTGTACGAAAGCATTACTCATAATTATTCTCTCTTATCGTTGTAGGATATTTGCCGGGTGACCCCGGCATGAGGTCATGGGTTATTATTATTAGCTATCGTCTTCACGAATAGACGAGGGATGACGGCACAGCGCCTCTACGCGAATATCCATAAATGGATATAACGGCAATCCCATTAAAATTTGATGCAACTCTTCGGCATCTTTTACATCGAAAATGCTGACATTGGCGTAAAGACCGGCGACGCGCCAGATATGTCGCCATTTGCCTTCACGTTGTAATTGTTGCGAATAAGCTTTTTCGCGTTGTTTAATTTCATCCGCCTCGGCGGCGGGAAAACCGATCGGAATATTAACGGTCATATCAACTTTAAATAGCATTATTTTCTCCTGTTATGCTTTACGGGAATAGAAGCGCAGCTTGTCTTCATCCAGCTCCACACCTAGCCCTGGCGTTTGCGGCAACACCACCTGACCGTCGGCAAAGGTCAGCGGTACGCTGACGATATCGTCTTTGAGTAGCAGCGGGCCGAACATCTCGGTTCCCCACTGCAGCGGCAATGTCGACCAGGCATGCAGAGAAGCAACGGTACCCACGGTCCCTTCCAGCATCGTGCCGCCATACAGGCCAACCCCCGCTGCCTGCGCGACGCGGGCCAGCGCCAGCACGCTATTCGGCCCGCCCGCCTTGGCGATTTTCAGCGCGTAAGCGCCGGTAAAGCCCTGCTGCGCCAGTTGGTAACCATCGTAAGCGGTCGCGACCGCTTCATCCGCCAGAATTGCGGTCTCGATTTGCTGGCTCAGGCGCACCAGTGCGGCATTATCCTGTGCGCTCACCGGCTGTTCGATGAGATCGACCCCCATCGCCGCCAGCTCGCGGCAGCCTTTCGCGCCGGTTGCGGCATCCCAGGCCTGGTTAACGTCAACGCGAATGCTGGCGCGATCGCCTAAGGCTTCGACAATGGCGCGGGTATGGCGGAGGTCGGTGGCTAATTCCCGTGCGCCAATCTTCAGCTTGAATGCCTGATGACGGCGCTCGGCTAACAGCTTTTCCCCTTCGGCAATATCTTTTGCGGTATCGCCGCTGGCTAACGTCCACAACACCGGCAACGACGTTTGCAACGCGCCGCCGAGCAGCGCCGAAACCGGTAGCCCTAAAGCTTTGCCCTGGGCATCAAGGAGGGCGGTTTCAATGGCAGACTTTGCAAAGGTATTGCCTTTAATGGCGCTATTCATCCGCGCCGTAAGCGCATTCAGGTTATCCGCCGGCTGCCCTTTCAGCAGCGGCGTTAGATAGTGGGTCAAGGCCGATGAGATAGCCTCCGGGCTCTCGACGCCGTAGCTCAGTCCGCCGATGGTCGTCGCTTCACCGATACCGCATACGCCATCGGAACGGGTAATGCGCACGATGACCAGCGTCTGGCAGCCCATGGTGGTCATCGATAATTTATGTGGCCGGATAGTCGGTACATCCACTAACCAGCTCTCAATGCGTTCTACGGTCGCAGTCATTTTTTGTTCCTGAAAGATGCATAACTTTTTGTACCCACATCCATAACGGGGATGTCTGTGCTTTGACAATAGGGTCCAGCCTGGCGGATGGTCAACGGCGATAATCGAAATGTTGTGCGATTATCGGTACGCTTGTTAAATTGCGGTTAATAATGTGATCGAGGTGGTAAAACAGGCACAATTCGGCGCGCCCTGGTTTGCGCGCGGTATAGTGATGCCCCGTGAGCTTTTAGTTGCAACGGAGAAAGATGCAATGAGCGACAATACCCACACTACGCTGAGCGCCAGGCAGGCCGAGCACGACCCCAATTTTATGCTGTCTCTCGCCCGCGGGCTGGAAGTGCTCAATGCTTTTACTCCGCAGCGCCAGCGGCTGACCATTTCGCAGTTAAGTCAAAAAACGCAAATTTCCCGCGCGGCGGTGCGCCGCTGCCTGTATACCCTGGCGGCGCTGGGGATGGTGCACAGCCCGGACGGCCGCAGCTATGAACTGCTGCCGCGCGTGCTGGCAGTGGGCCATGCCTATCTGGCGGGAACCCCGCTGGCGAAGGTGGCGCAGACGGCGCTGGACAATCTTGGTAAGACGTTAGGTGAAAGCTGCTCCGCCGCCACCCTTGATGGCGACAACGTGCTGTATATCGCCCGCGCGGCGGTCAATAACTTACTGAGCGTCGATCTGGGGCGCGGCAGCCGCCTCCCGGCATGGACGACTTCAATGGGACGGGTATTGCTGAGCGCGCTGCCAGAAGAACAACTTGAAGTGACACTGTCACGAGCACATCTTATGCGCTATACCCCGTATACCCTGTGCGACCCCACGGCATTGCGCGTGGAAATCGCCAAAGTTCGCATGCAGGGCTATGCGCTGGCGGACCGACAAATTGAAGTTGGATTATGCTCGCTCGCGGTACCGCTGCTGTCGCGCAGCGGCCAGGTGGTGGCAGCGCTAAACGTTGGCGTTCCCGCCTCTTCGATGAGCGCCGCGGCGCTGAAGGAGAAAGCCCTGGCGCCGCTGCGTCGCGCGGCGATGGAGCTTTCTCTTCAGCTATGACATTACCGTGGCGCCGGCGTATTGGCCAGCCCGCGCCAGATCCCCAGCGCCAGTAACAACAGCAGAACGCCAGCCGTTGCCAGAGAAATGCTGTGAGCGCTGATGAATGCGGTTTTCGCCGCCGCGATTAGTGAATCCGCCGGTATCGCAGGTAGGGATTGCGCTACCTTCATCGCCTCGCCGATGGACGATGAGGCCTGTACCGCTGCTTCACCGCCAATCCCGGCAGGCAGTTCAATCGCCGAACTGTAGCTGCGGGTCAGGATCAGGCCGAACAGCGCAATACCGAGCCCCGCGCCCAGTTCATAGGCCATGGTCTCAATGGCGCCTGCCGCCGAAGCCTTTTCTTTCGGCGCCGCCGCCATGATCGCCGACGTTGACGCCAGCAGCGCGCTGGCGGCGCTAAAGCCCAGCAGCGTCATTAACCCCCACGCCTGCCACTGTTGGGTGCTGAAGTCGGTCATCGACAGACCCAGGAAACTCAACGCGCTCAGCAACATACCGCCGGTCGCCACCTGCCGCAGCCCCAGTTTCGACACCAGCATTCCGGCAATCGGCCCGCTAAAGCCGCTGGCGACCATCACCGGTAGCATAAACAGCCCGGCCTCAAACGGCGTTTTCTGATGTACGAACTGCAGCTCCTGCGCCATCAGCAATTCAAAACCGACCAGCGTAATGAGCGCGGTCATCGCCATCATCACCCCGCTCAAAATAATGCGGTGGGTGAAGAGACGCATATCCACCATCGGCGTGGGCATCGACAGCTGCTTGCGGACAAACCAGGTCAGCATAGCCGCGCCGCCGATGGCCACCAGCGCAATCAACCACAGCGCCAGTTGCCCCTTTAACGCTGACTTAGCGCTAAATACCAGCATCAGAATGGCCGCAATCAGGATCAGCGCCTGCGGCAGATTCAGCGGCTGCTCGCGGCGTGCGGGCTGACGGGGCACGACCTTAGCGTTGATGGCGATGACCAGCAGCACGATTGGCACGTTGATCAGGAAAACAGATCCCCAATAGAAGTGTTCCAGCAGCATGCCGCCCACCAGCGGGCCAAATGCCGCGCCGCCGGAGCCCACGGCGGCCCATAATCCCAGCGCCATGTTACGTTGGCTGGCTTCGGCGAAAGTGCCGCGGATCCCGGCAAGCGTCGCCGGCACGATCATCGCCGCGCCAACCGCCAGCAGCGCCCGGGAGATAATCAGCATTATCGCCGACGGCGACAGCGCGGCGCACAGCGAAGCGATGCCGAAAATGGCGCTACCGAGCAGCAGCAAGCGCTTAAAGCCGATTTTATCGCCTAATGCGCCCATCGGCAGCACCATACCGGCCATCACCAACGAATAGATATCAATGATCCACAGTAGCTCATTGCCGCTGGTGCCAAGCGCGACGCTGAGCGTCGGGGCGGCCACATGCAGCACCGTTGCGTCAATTGCTACCGGGATATAAACCAGCAAAATCGCCATCAGCGTTAACCATTGCCGAGACATACTACTTTTCCTCAATTTTCGAAATTGGACACGCGTCCAGGATTGCGATCCTGCCGGATTGTTGAACGTCTGTCCAACTTTTTGTTACCATCGCCCTATCACCTTTTTGTCACGGGTCGCTATGCACTACTTAAATCGGGAAGCGCGTCGGGAAGTTATCATGCAGGCCGCCATGCGGGTGGCGCTAAACGGCGGATTCAGCGCCATGACCGTGCGCCAGATAGCCAGCGAGGCCGGCGTCGCCGCAGGTCAGTTACATCATCATTTTGCCTCGACCGGCGAGCTAAAAGCGCAGGCCTTTGTCCGCTTGATCCGCGAAATGCTCGATATCCAGTTGTTGACCGATGACGCCTCCTGGAGCGAACGCCTGTTTTCATTACTCGGCAGCGAAGATGGCCGTCTAGAGCCCTATATCCGCTTGTGGCGGGAAGCGCAGATTTTGTCCGATAGCGATGAGGAAATTAAGGCCGCGTATCTGCTTACCATGAGCATGTGGCATGACGAAACGGTAACGGCGATTAATCGCGGCGCCGACGCCGGTGAATTTAAGCCGCAGGATACAGCAGAAAATATCGCCTGGCGTCTGATTGCCCTGGTTTGCGGGCTGGATGGCATTTACGCGCTGGGGATGCAAGCGATTGACGATGCAGCGTTTACTCGTTATTTAACACATTACATAGCGCTAGAGCTGCCTCAAGCTTAGGTTACATTTAGTAACAATTGACCACCCTTCATTGCCGGTGTGAATTCTTTCACGTCTCGAATCTTATCTATTCTCAAACAATACAATTATTAAAAACAGCTGAGCCTTAATTCCAGCCTGCACAGCTTCAGCTGTTTTTTTATTTATCCTTTTGATCTCGTACGCTTTAGTGAGGGTGTTATGTCGATAGAAGGTGATAAAAAGAATCATTATCTTTTAAAGGATTGGCGACCAGAAAATGACGCCTTCTGGGAAAATAAAGGGAAAGCCATTGCACGCAGGAACTTATGGATTTCCGTATTTTGTCTGTTACTCGCCTTCTGCGTCTGGATGTTATTTAGCGCGGTTGCGGTCAATCTCAATAAAGTGGGTTTTAATTTCACTACCGACCAGCTTTTTTTATTAACGGCGCTACCTTCGCTTTCTGGCGCAATATTACGCGTACCCTACTCCTTTATGGTACCTATAATGGGTGGGCGCTACTGGACGGTTATTAGCACGGTTATTCTGGTGATTCCCTGTTTATGGCTGGGGTTGGCAGTACAAAATCCAACTACCCCGTACTGGGTATTTATCGCTATTTCGTTACTTTGCGGTTTTGCCGGCGCTAACTTCGCCTCCAGTATGGGCAATATCAGCTTCTTCTTCCCCAAAGCCAAACAAGGCAGCGCGTTAGGGATTAACGGCGGGCTCGGCAATCTCGGGGTCAGCGTGATGCAACTGGTCTCCCCCATTTTTATCTTTCTGCCGATTTTTACCTTTCTGGGCGTCCGCGGCGTTGAGCAACCGGGCGGCGCCATGCTGTGGCTCGGCAACTCACCGCTGCTTTGGGTGCCGCTACTGGTCATCGCCACCGTTTTCGCGTGGTTCGGCATGAACGATATTGCCAGTTCTAAAGCCTCGATTCGCGATCAGCTACCGGTGTTGAAGCGCCCGCATATGTGGCTGCTAAGTCTGCTGTATCTGGCCACCTTCGGCTCGTTTATTGGCTTCTCCGCCGGCTTCGCGATGCTGGCGAAAACCCAGTTTCCGGATGTCGATATCCTGAAACTGGCCTTCTTCGGCCCGTTTATCGGCGCGCTGGCGCGCTCCTTCGGCGGCATCATTTCCGACCGTCTGGGCGGCGTGCGGGTGACGCTGGTCAACTTCGTTCTGATGGCGGTCTTTACCGGCCTGCTTTTCCTCACCCTGCCGGGCTCCGGTTCCGGCAGCTTCCTCGCTTTCTACGTGGTGTTTATGGGCCTGTTCCTAACCGCCGGTCTCGGTAGCGGATCCACCTTCCAGATGATCGCCGTGATCTTCCGCCAGCTCACCATCGACAGTGTGAAAAAGCGCGGCGGCAGCGACGAACAGGCCCAGCACGAAGCGGTGACCGATACCGCCGCCGCGCTCGGTTTTATCGCCGCTATCGGCGCCATCGGCGGCTTCTTTATTCCAAAAGCCTTCGGTACCTCTCTGGCCATGACCGGCTCGCCGGTAGGCGCGATGAAAGTCTTTTTTGTCTTCTATGTGGTTTGCGTGCTGGTGACCTGGCTGGTCTACGGCCGCCGTAAACCAGCACAACCATAACGACCTATTTACCGGATGGCACGATGCCGGACATTAGCGGAGCAGGAGAAATGTCATGAGTAAATTACTGGATCGCTTTCGCTACTTTAAGCAGAAACGCGAAACCTTCGCCAACGGCCACGGTCAGGTCTACGACAATAACCGTGACTGGGAAGATAGCTACCGGCAACGCTGGCAATTCGACAAAATTGTCCGCTCCACGCATGGGGTGAACTGTACCGGCTCCTGCAGCTGGAAAATTTATGTCAAAAACGGCCTGGTCACCTGGGAAACCCAGCAGACCGATTATCCGCGCACCCGGCCGGACCTGCCAAACCACGAACCGCGCGGCTGCCCGCGCGGCGCCAGTTACTCCTGGTATCTCTACAGCGCCAACCGCCTTAAGTACCCGCTGGCGCGTAAACGGCTAATTGAGCTGTGGCGCGAAGCCCTGGCGCAGCATCCCGACCCGGTACTGGCCTGGGATAGCATCATGCAGGACCCGCTGAAAACCCGCAGCTACAAAGAAATTCGCGGTAAAGGCGGCTTTGTTCGCTCCAGTTGGAAAGAGTTAAATCAACTGATCGCCGCGGCCAACGTCTGGACCATTAAAAACTACGGTCCGGATCGCGTCGCGGGTTTTTCGCCGATCCCGGCGATGTCGATGGTTTCCTACGCCGCGGGTACCCGCTATTTATCGTTGATCGGCGGTACCTGCCTGAGCTTCTATGACTGGTACTGCGATTTACCGCCCGCTTCGCCGATGACCTGGGGTGAACAGACCGACGTGCCGGAATCCGCCGACTGGTACAACTCCAGCTACATTATTGCCTGGGGGTCGAACGTCCCGCAGACCCGAACCCCGGACGCCCACTTCTTCACCGAAGTGCGCTACAAGGGCACCAAAACCATCGCCATTACTCCGGATTATTCGGAAGTCGCCAAGCTCTGCGACCAGTGGCTGGCGCCGAAGCAAGGTACCGACAGCGCGCTGGCGATGGCGATGGGCCACGTCATCCTCAAAACTTTCCATCTCGATAATCCGAGCGATTACTTTCTCAACTACTGCCGTACCTATACCGATATGCCGATGCTGGTGATGCTCGACCGTCGAGATGACGGCAGCTATGCGCCGGGCCGTATGCTACGCGCCGCCGACCTGCTTGACGGATTGGGAGAAAGTAATAACCCGGAATGGAAAACCGTCGCCTATAACGCTGACGGCGAACTGGTCGCGCCGAACGGCTCCATCGGCTTTCGTTGGGGCGAAAAAGGCAAATGGAATCTCGAACAACGGGCTAACGGCCGGGACGTCGAATTAAAACTATCGCTGTTGGATATGCACGATAGCGTGGTGTCGGTGGGCTTCCCCTATTTCGGCGGCAACGAAAACCCGCATTTCCGCAGCGTGAAGCAGGAGCCGATAACGCTTCATCAACTGCCTGCTAAACAACTGCCGCTAGCCAGTGGAGAAAACGCTCTGGTAGTGAGCGTGTATGA
Source organism: Klebsiella sp. 141203 (assembly GCF_032601985.1). NCBI lineage: Bacteria > Pseudomonadati > Pseudomonadota > Gammaproteobacteria > Enterobacterales > Enterobacteriaceae > Klebsiella > Klebsiella sp. 141203. The sequence goes on from NZ_JAQIRL010000001.1 coordinate 439,703, forward strand.
CCTGGTGCTGGCTAACTACGGTCTGGATCGCGGCCTTGACGATGCCAACACCGCGCGTGACTTCGCGGATGTCAAAGCCTATACCCCGGCATGGGCCGAGCAGATCACCGACGTACCGCGTCAACATATCGAACAAATCGCCCGCGAGTTCGCCGATACGGCGCATAAAACCCATGGCCGTTCGATGATTATCCTCGGCGCCGGTGTGAACCACTGGTACCACATGGATATGAACTACCGCGGGATGATCAACATGCTGGTGTTCTGCGGCTGCGTCGGCCAGAGCGGCGGCGGCTGGTCGCACTATGTCGGCCAGGAGAAACTGCGCCCGCAGACCGGCTGGCTGCCGCTGGCGTTCGCGCTGGACTGGACTCGTCCGCCGCGGCAGATGAACAGTACCTCCTATTTCTACAACCATGCCAGCCAGTGGCGCTACGAAAAACTAACCGCTCAGGAGCTGCTGTCGCCGCTGGCCGACACCAGCAAATTCAGCGGCCATATGATTGACTTCAACGTTCGCGCCGAACGCATGGGATGGCTGCCCTCCGCGCCGCAGCTTAACGTTAACCCGCTGAGCATCAAGCAGCAGGCCGACGCCGCCGGGCTATCCCCGGCCGATTTCACCGTCCAGTCGTTAAAAACAGGCGATATTCGCTTTGCCGCCGAGCAGCCGGATAGCGGCAACAACCACCCGCGCAACCTGTTTATCTGGCGTTCGAACCTGTTGGGATCGTCCGGTAAGGGCCATGAGTACATGCTCAAGTATCTGCTCGGTACCGATAACGGTATTCAGGGCGAGGAGTTTGGCTCCTCCTCTGACGTGAAGCCGGAGGAAGTCGACTGGCAGACCGCGGCGATTGAGGGCAAGCTCGATCTGCTGGTGACCCTCGATTTCCGTATGTCCAGTACCTGCCTGTTCTCCGATATCGTCTTGCCGACCGCTACCTGGTATGAAAAAGACGATATGAACACCTCGGATATGCACCCGTTTATCCACCCGCTTTCCGCCGCCGTCGATCCGGCCTGGGAGGCGAAAAGCGATTGGGAAATCTATAAGGACATTGCAAAAAGTTTCTCTGAAGTGTGCATCGGCCACCTTGATAAAGAGACCGATGTAGTACTGGTGCCGCTGCAGCATGACTCTCCGGCTGAGCTGTCACAGCCGTTCGATGTCCTCGACTGGCGCAAGGGCGAATGCGATCTCATTCCAGGCAAAACCGCGCCGTCAATTGCGCTGGTTGAACGTGACTACCCTGCCACCTGGGAACGCTTCACCTCGCTGGGGCCATTACTCGATAAGCTCGGCAACGGCGGTAAAGGCATTTCGTGGAATACGCAAAGCGAGGTCGACTTCCTCGGCAAACTTAACTATGTCAAGCCCGACGGTCCGGCTAAAGGTCGTCCGCGTATCGACAGCGCTATCGACGCCAGTGAAGTCATCTTAAGTTTGGCGCCGGAAACCAACGGCCAGGTGGCGGTGAAAGCCTGGCAAGCGCTGGGAGAATTTACCGGCCGCGACCACACTCATCTGGCGCTGAATAAAGAGGATGAGAAAATCCGCTTCCGCGATATTCAAGCGCAGCCGCGCAAGATCATCTCTAGCCCAACGTGGTCTGGTCTGGAGAGCGAACATGTCTCCTATAACGCCGGTTATACCAACGTTCACGAACTGATCCCGTGGCGCACCCTCTCCGGGCGGCAACAGCTGTATCAGGATCATCCCTGGATGCGCGCCTTCGGCGAAAGTCTGGTGGCCTATCGCCCACCGATCGATACGCGCAGCGTCAGCCAGATGAAAGAAGTGCCGCCAAACGGCTTCCCGGAAAAAGCGCTCAACTTCCTGACCCCGCATCAGAAATGGGGTATCCACTCTACCTATAGCGAAAACCTGCTGATGCTGACGTTGTCGCGCGGCGGGCCTATCGTCTGGCTAAGCGAAACCGACGCAAAAGAACTGGGGATTGAAGATAACGACTGGATTGAAGCCTTCAACGCCAACGGCGCCCTCACCGCGCGTGCGGTGGTAAGCCAGCGCGTGCCGCCGGGCATGACCATGATGTATCACGCCCAGGAACGCATTATGAATATCCCAGGTTCGGAAGTGACCGGTCGTCGCGGCGGTATCCACAACTCCGTCACCCGCGTCTGTCCAAAACCCACGCATATGATTGGCGGCTACGCCCAACTGGCTTACGGCTTTAACTACTACGGCACCGTCGGTTCCAACCGCGACGAGTTCATTATGATCCGCAAAATGAAAAACATTGACTGGCTGGATGGCGAAGGTCGCGACCAGGTACAGGAGGCGAAGAAATGAAAATACGTTCACAAGTCGGAATGGTGCTGAATCTGGATAAATGCATCGGCTGCCATACCTGCTCCGTCACCTGTAAAAACGTGTGGAGCAGCCGCGAAGGGATGGAATATGCGTGGTTCAACAACGTGGAAACCAAGCCTGGTATCGGTTACCCCAAAAACTGGGAAGATCAGGACGAGTGGCAAGGCGGCTGGATCCGCGGTATCAGCGGCAAGCTCACTCCGCGTCTGGGCAACCGCGTCAGCGTGTTGTCGAAGATTTTCGCCAACCCGGTACTGCCGCAGATTGACGATTATTACGAACCCTTTACCTACGATTATCAGCACCTGCACAACGCGCCGGAGGGCAAATACTTGCCTACCGCCCGCCCGCGTTCGCTGATTAGCGGCGAACGGATGGATAAGATCACCTGGGGGCCAAACTGGGAGGAGTTACTCGGCGGCGAGTTTGAAAAACGCGCCAAAGACCGTAACTTCGAAGCGATGCAAAAGGAGATGTACGGCCAGTTTGAAAACACCTTCATGATGTATCTGCCGCGTCTTTGCGAACATTGCCTCAATCCGAGCTGCGTGGCGACCTGCCCAAGCGGCGCCATCTACAAGCGCGAAGAAGACGGTATCGTGCTGATCGACCAGGATAAATGCCGCGGCTGGCGGATGTGCATCAGCGGTTGTCCGTACAAAAAAATCTACTTTAACTGGAAGAGCGGCAAATCGGAAAAATGCATCTTCTGCTATCCGCGCATTGAGTCCGGGCAACCGACGGTGTGCTCCGAAACCTGCGTCGGCCGTATCCGCTATCTCGGCGTGCTGCTGTACGATGCGGACCGCATCGAAGAAGCGGCCAGCACCGAGCATGAAACCGACCTCTACGAGCGCCAGTGCGATGTGTTCCTTAATCCGAACGATCCGGCGGTCATCGAAGAGGCCTTGAAACAGGGTATTCCGCATAACGTTATTGAAGCGGCGCAGAAATCACCGGTGTATAAACTGGCGATGGACTGGAAGCTGGCGCTACCTCTGCACCCGGAATATCGCACCTTACCGATGGTCTGGTACGTGCCGCCGCTGTCGCCGATTCAGTCAGTCGCGGACGCCGGCGGCCTGCCGAGCAACGGCAACATTCTGCCGGCGGTAGAAAGCCTGCGTATACCGGTACAGTATCTGGCGAACCTGCTGAGCGCCGGCGATACCGGCCCGGTCCTGCGAGCGTTAAAACGCATGATGGCGATGCGCCATTACAAACGCTCGCAAAGCGTTGAAGGCGTGACCGATACACGCGCCATTGAAGAAGTGGGTCTTAGCGTCGAGCAGGTGGAAGAGATGTATCGCTACCTGGCGATCGCTAATTACGAAGACCGCTTCGTGATTCCCACCAGCCACCGCGAACTGGCGGAGGACGCCTTCCCCGAACGCAACGGCTGCGGCTTTACTTTTGCCGATGGTTGCCATGGTTCTGATACTAAATTCAATCTGTTCAACAGTCGGCGCATCGACGCGATTGATGTAGGAGACGTACGTCGACATGGGGAGGGCGAGTAATGCGGATCCTCAAAGTCATTGCTCTGTTGCTGGAGTATCCCGACGACGCGCTGTGGGATAACCGCGAGGAGGCGCTGGCGCTGGTCAGCGCCGATGCGCCCGTCCTGACGCCGTTTGTTAGGCGATTACTGGCGGCGCCGCTGCTCGACCGTCAGGCCGAATGGTGTGAGGTGTTTGAGCGTGGTCGCGCCACCTCGCTGCTTCTGTTTGAACACGTACACGCCGAATCGCGCGACCGCGGCCAGGCGATGGTCGATCTGATGAACCAGTATGAACAGGCGGGCCTGCAGATCGATTGTCGCGAACTACCAGACCACCTGCCTTTATATCTTGAATATCTCAGCACTCTCCCATTGGCCGATGCCCGTGAAGGACTGCAGAACGTCGCGCCTATTCTGGCGTTGCTTGGTGGACGCTTAAAGCAGCGCGAATGCGATTACTATCAACTCTTTGACACCCTTCTTGCGCTGGCGGATAGCCCACTCAATAGTGACAGTGTCACCAGGCAGGTAGCGAGTGAGAAGCGTGACGACACCCGCCAGGCGCTGGATGCGGTGTGGGAAGAGGAACAGGTGAAGTTTATTGAAGATAATGCAACCGCTTGCGATAGCTCGCCAATGCAAGCTTATCAACGACGCTTTAGCCAGGATGTGGCGCCGCAGTACGTCGACATCCGCGCCGGAGGCCCGAAATGATACAGTACTTAAACGTCTTCTTTTACGATATCTACCCTTACCTCTGCGGTACCGTGTTCCTGGTGGGCAGTTGGCTGCGCTACGATTACGGGCAGTATACCTGGCGCGCGTCATCCAGCCAGATGCTCGATAAACGGGGCATGGTGCTGTGGTCGAACTTATTCCATATCGGCATCCTCGGCATTTTCTTCGGACACTTCTTCGGGATGCTGACGCCGCACTGGGTCTATTCATGGTTCCTGCCGATGTCGCAGAAACAGGTGATGGCGATGGTGCTGGGCGGTGTCTGCGGCGTACTGACTCTGGTCGGCGGTATTGGCCTGCTGGCGCGCCGCCTGACCAACCCGCGCATTCGCGCCACCTCCACCACTGCGGATATCCTGATCCTGTGCATTCTGCTGATTCAGTGCGCGCTGGGGCTGACGACCATCCCGTTCTCCGCCCAGCATCCGGACGGCAGCGAAATGCTGAAACTGGTGGATTGGGCGCAGGCGGTAGTCACCTTCCACGGCGGCGCATCGGCGCATCTGGACGGCGTCGCGTGGGTGTATCGCGTCCATCTGGTGCTGGGAATGACTATCTTCCTTATCTTCCCGTTCACTCGACTTGTTCACGTCTGGAGCGCACCGATAGAGTATTTCACCCGCCGCTACCAGGTGGTGCGCTCCCGGCGCTGAGAGTTGGCGGCAGACATGCCCGTTTACCGGTAGCCCGGACGAGGCGCCTGCGCCAACTCCGGGTCATATTCATCGGTCCGGCTCCAGCCTTTATGCCGGATGGCGGCTACGCCTTATCCGGCCTACAACGACTGCTGCCTACGGGGTAGCCCGGACGAGGCGCCTGCGCCGACTCCGGGTCATATTCATCGACCAGGGCCCCAGCCTTTACGCCGGATGGCGGCTACGCCTTATCCGGCCTACGACGACAATGCGCTTTCCTCGTCCCGTTATAAACGTTATTTCCCAGCTTCGGGATGGGTATCGAATGCCGCCATTACCGCTGCCAGCGCGGCTTCGCTGAACCCGTGTTTTGGGTCGTCTACACCTAATCCGAAGCGGGTTTGCAGCGCTTCATACAGCGCCGACACGTCCGCAAGATCCACCTTCTCCACCACGTGGTTCTTGTCCCAGTGGGTAAAATGGAAATTGGTCAGCGTCATTTTCCCGCCGTCCGGCAGATGACGACACATCAGCAGATGGTGACGAAAATGGGACTGCGGCCAGTGCGCCGACCAGAAGTTGCCCATCACATAATCAGAAGCATACTGCCGCCCCAGATCAAAATGGTACATCGACTGCCAGTGTTCATGATGATTGAACTGCAGTGTCCACTCATCGCCTTCGTGCACCAGTCGATATACACCATGCGGTGTATGCTGCGGAATATCGGCCAGTAGCTTAATCGGCGCGGTCAGCGTCTGGCCGCCGAAGCCGACGTCGGCAATCCAGCGTTCGCCTTCGACCTCTACCAGCAGCAAGCGATGGGTACGCGGCGGCATTTGCGGCGGATTAGCCAACACCACGCGCCCCAGCAGGCTGCGAACCGAAAAACCGATCTCGCTTAACGCCCGCTGCAAAAGCCCGTTCTGTTCAAAGCAGTAGCCGCCGCGGCGGGCGGTGATTAACTTCTCTTCCAGCGCGCGATCATCAAGATGGATTTCACGCGGCAACAATACATCCAGGTTCTCAAACGGGATCGCGCTATTGTGATGGCTATGCAACTCCCGCAGGGTGTCTATGGAAACATCGGGGGTTCCCGTCCAGGCCAGACGAGTAAAATACGCGCTTAAAAATGGGGTCATCAACGCCTCCAGCTTTTGGTGTCCGACATTTATAGCGTATTTTTGCCACGCCACGGCGTATTTTGTGCGATCGCGCCCGCTGAGATCTCATTTACGTCGCGGTTGACGTATTGATTACTTTTGTATTGTGAATAAACTACTTACAGGCATTCGCCCACTCACCAAGGAACGCTTATGAGCCGTTTTCGCCACGTGGAACTTCAGTACGCCAGCCGCCTGCTCAACCACGGCCCGACCATTATGATCACCAGTTATGATGCGCAATCCGGACGCCGCAACGTGATGTCCGCCGCCTGGTCGATGCCGGTTGAATTTGCCCCGCCGCGAGTGGCTATCGTGGTGGATAAAAGTACCTGGACGCGCGAGATCATTGAGCGTAACGGCGCCTTTGGCATAGTAGTGCCTGGCGTGGCCGCCGCCAGTTGGGTCTATGCGGTCGGCAGCGTGAGCGGGCGTGATGAAGATAAGTTCAATGCTTACGGTATCCCGGTGGTGAATGGGCCCGAACTGGGGCTACCGTTAATTGAAGAGAAATGCCTGGCGTGGATGGAATGCCGTTTGCTCCCCGCCACCGCGGCACAAGAGCAATACGATACGCTGTTTGGCGAAGTGGTTGCCGCCGCGGCCGATGAGCGAGCCTTCACCAGCGGGCGCTGGCAGTTTGATGATGACAAACTCAACACTATTCACCACCTCGGTACCGGCAATTTTGTCGCCAGCGGCCGTCACGTGCAGGCGAATACGCCACATAATTAACAGAACGACGGCAACTCTGCCGTCATTCCCTTTCACCATCTTTTAGAGCAAGTGATAAGACGGCGGGCTTATCATGAAGCGATGAAAGTGACTTCCACCTTTAAGGTTAAAGTTTGCTTTAATTTTATCTAAATGCGCATAAATGGTTTTTACCCGCAGTCCCAACGCTCTGGCAATGGCGTTCACCGGAGTGCCTTTGGCGACATGATCAATAATCATCATTTCTCTTTCGCTGAGCGGAGCCCCATCTTTTGCCTTCATTACACTAAAATCCGGTTGACCATCATGATGATATAATTGCCGATGCTTGATCGTTAACAATAATTTTTGAACATTGTCTATGGTTTCACGACTGCTTACCCATAATATATTTTGGCGAAATAAAAGCCGCCGTGAGTGAACGTTTCTGGAGGTGCTCACACCCAGAATCATGCCCTGATAAAATTGAGATAGCGCATAAATATGCTTGTAATCTTGATAGCCATGTAACGGCAATATAATGAGATCCGCTTGCTGTATAGAATGATTACAAAAATCCAACTCAGCGTAATCGATCTCATTATCGTCAGAAGCTATCTGTTGCAGACAGTGTTCCACGCCCAGTCGGAACCAGATATCCTTACTATTAATTATCACCTTCAATTTTATAACCTTAACATGAAAACGACAGGCATACCTTGAATACGGCAGACCCTATGGCTATTAATTTAGCTCGGATAGCTCACAAAGCTGAACGGTCGCATCATTATTCTGGCAGAATGGTTTATGAGTTCTTACCGAATAAACACTCGTAACGTAAAGACTATTGATATAATAACCCTGAGTCTTAACGCGTAATATAATATCTTGTTCGATGCCGATATCCTTCAGGATCCGACGTAAATTTTGCATCACTTGCCATAAACGTTGTGATGAAGGCCTTAAATCATTTTTCTCCCAGACATGTACCATCAACTCTTCATCACTAACCATTCTTTCAAGACCATGTTCAAATAAATACTCAATTAAACAGGCCATCGTTTTTCGTAGACGGATGTTTTTTCTATTACCACTTACAGTAGCTATTTCCCGGTACTTCAAGAAGTAAAAAAAATCATCCTCTAATTGGTAACCAAGTAACGCACTACCTATTATCATTCATCTCTCCATGATAAAAATCATCATTTCAAAGGCAGGTTACATGGCAAATCAGCAATCGCCTAAACAATTTTGATATGCATAATAATCAAAACATAAAACTACATTTAAATACATACAAAGCGCAATACACTATATAGTTTAATATTATCAGTTATTTATGTTGATTAGGATTATTCTTAAATGGCCGATTACTTTACAAAAGGTAAATTAATGAAAGGTATGGAAATCAAAAAAAAGCCACTTTTATTGATCTGGATCAATAAAGTGGCATATCTTTCGCTCAAGTAAAATTGACCTCGGCCGATGGTAGTCTATTTAGCGTGACGAAAATGCGCTAACGGCGGCCGGTCTTTTACATTCGGTATCCCGGTTTCTTAATCAAAGAATCCATCTGCGGCGCGATTTCATTATCCCATACCTGCTGCCAGTCGCTCTGTTGCACCTGATTGAGCGCAACGCTAACTGAACTGTCTTTTGTACTAAGATGGCGGATCAGAACTTCAGTGATTTCCGCAGCCAGCGCATTTTTTTGCTCTTCGCTCAGTTCACGGGGAAAACATTTAATATCAACATGTGGCATAGCAGGCTCCTTATTATTGGGAATTTAAAACTATCACAGGTTTCCTGATACAAGTCACAATTAGTGCTTTAAAGAAGATTGTTGTCACGCAGTACCTGCTGCAGTTCCGTACGGCGATAAACCGCCTGGGCAACAGCGGCAAACTTTGGCGTATGCGCTACAAACCACTCGCGCCGCGGACCCCAGCTGTACATCGCGGCAATATAGCAATCCAACAACGTAATATCTCCGCCTAAGGCGTATGGCTCGGCAGCCAGCTGTTGTTCCAGCCATAGATAGAGTGATTTGCGGTATTGCTGACAGCTCTCACGCAGTTCGTCAGGCGCTGAGGCTGTCCAGCGTTCGGGATAGTCGGCATAGGTGAAGGTAGGATAAACGTTAGCCACCAGCCAGATCAGCAAACGTTGAAACTGCCGGCGCCGTGGCGTACCGGCTGGCGGCGCCAGATCCGGGCGCTCGTCAAGGATCATCAGCGCGATCGCCGCCGACTCCGTCATTACGCTGCCATCAGCCAGCAGCAAAGTAGGCACCTGACACAAGGGGTTGATAGCCAGCAGTTTCTCTCGCTGCGCGCCTGGCTGGTCAAAGCCATCGACATTGATAAATTGATAAGGGATGTTGGCCAAGGTCAACATCATCTCGCTTATTGCCGAGCCCCACCCCGGCACACCATACAATTTCATCATCGTCAGCTCCCAGGCAGAAAACTTTTAGCGTAGCACTAATTCCGCGCGGCGCTGAATTCACGCCAGGCGACGATGGCCACCAGTACCACCGGAATAAGTACCGAGTAAAAGCCCGCCAGGATGTAACCCAGCGCTCCGAGCCCTGCGCCCAGCAAAAAACCGAGCACCGAAGCCCCCGATTTTTTGATTTTCTCTCTATTCTCGCGGTTGGGCGCCTGACACCAGTTCACCACATCGATGGTTAACTGCGTAACGTTGCCGGTCATCATCGTACTCGGGCTGGTGGTGGGTAATAATAAACGGGTGGTTGCATTCCTCACCCCCATCGCCATTACGCCTGCCATCCCGGTAATTAACGCGGTCGCGCTATCCGCGCCGACAAAGGGCTGCCACAGCAGCCCCAACAGGCCAAAAAGCAGCAACAGCAGGATCTCGACAACGAACAAGCCGCCAAGGAAGCGCGGCGTGATAATTTTTCGACGTTTGATAACCAGCGTAACGATCGCCACCGCCAGCATAAAAACAGGTATGGCGAGCAGTTTCGATAAAATACCTTCGCTGTTGGTGGCCAGGGCCGCCCCCGCCACCACCAGGTTTCCCGTGACGTGGGCGGTAAACAGGCCAAACAAGGTGATGAAGCTGATGGTGTCGATAGCGCCGCCGGAAGCGGCGAGCAACGCGGGCTCACGATGATGCTGCCAGCGTTGCTCCAGTAAGAGTTGGTTTTCGGCCACAGTGATTAATCCATTAAAAAGACACACGATGTAGCCATGAGTATAGCAATCTCTGGCTATGAATAATCATTGCATCAATAGGTTATCCCCGGCGGATTGACCTCCGATTGCCTGACTTCCTCCCCCTGTTCCCCCCAGCGCGCGAGCACCTGCTGATATTCGCCGCGAGCGATCGCGCCATTCAGCGCCGCCTGCAGCGCGTATACCAGCCCATTGCCTTTTTTAGTGGTGGTTGCCACCCAGGCTTTTTTGGGACCGAGCCCGACAACTTTGGTTTTCCCGTTTAATGCAGCCTTGTAAGAGGCCACCGACTGCGGGCCAAAAAAGACGTCCGCCCTGCCCGACTGAATATACAAATTGCCGGAGGCATCGTCGGTAAGATATACCGGTAATGCCGGTCGCCTTCCCGCGGCTTCGTTTTCCGCATTCCACCCCAGCAGGATCCGCTCCTGGTTGGTGCCAGAACCGACAATGACTTTACGTCCTGACAGATCCTCTGCATTAGCGATATGGGTAATCTCACTGGTTGATTTCACCGAGAAGGCCAGCGAGTCAACGCGGTAGGTGGCGAAATCGAACTTTTCTTTACGCTTCTCGGTCACCGCGATGTTAATCAACGCCACATCGTAACGCCCTGACGCGATCCCCAAAGGCCAGTCCTCCCAGGCCGTTGGCACCAGTTTCAGTTTCAACCCCAGACTACCCGCCAGCAAACGGGCAATGTCCGGGTCGCTGCCGATACGCGTGCGGTTGTCGCTGGCCAACAGCGCCAGCGGCGGAGAATTTAACGCCGAAATCGCCACCGTTAGCACACCAGGCTCCACAAAACGGTAGTTCGGCGGGATTTTACTCACCGCGTTATCATCTCGCGTTACCGGCAATGGCCGTTCATTGGCGCGCAAATCGAGTTCGGCGCGCGCCTCGCCGATGCTCAGGAGCAGCATGAGCGCTGCAGCTAATTTCCTCATGCCAGCACCCGCGATAAAAATTGCCTGGTGCGCTGATGTTGCGGATTATTTAAAACTTCATCGCTGCTGCCCTGTTCAACGATTTTGCCATCGACCATAAACACCACCTGGTCGGCGACCTCGCGGGCGAAGCCGATCTCGTGTGTTACCACCACAAGCGTCGTCCCGGAGCGGGCAAGTTTCTTGATAACATCAAGCACTTCGCCAACCAGTTCCGGATCCAGCGCGGAAGTGGGTTCATCAAACAAGATCACGCGCGGATTGAGCGCCAGCGCGCGGGCGATGGCGATGCGCTGCTGCTGGCCGCCGGAAAGATGCCGCGACCAGGCATCGGCTTTGTTGCGCAAACCGACAATGTCCAACAATTCATAAGCACGAGCAATCGCCTCTTTCCGACTGGCCTGTTTATGGGCAATCGGCGCTTCAATCAGATTCTCCAGCACCGTCAGATGCGGGAACAAATTGAAGTTCTGAAATACGTAGCCCACGTTGACCCGCTGGCGGAGAATCTCTTTTTCTTTCAGCTCGTACAGCTTGTCGCCTTTACGGCGATAGCCGATATAGTCGCCATCAATCTGGATAAACCCTTCATCGACCCGTTCAAGATGGTTAATTGTGCGCAGCAATGTCGATTTTCCCGAACCGGACGGCCCCAGGATAACCGTCACCGTCCCCGGCGCTATTTCCAGCGAAACATCATCCAGCGCTTTATGACGGCCAAAGTATTTACTGACCCCGGTTATCGAAATATGACCATTACGAGAGTTGAGCATGGACGGCCTCCTGCGGCTGACGATCCGGCTGGGTCACGCGATTATTACGCACGCTATTTACCGCCGAGCGTCGTTCACTGCGCGCCAGCGCGCGTTCTACCAGGTATTGAATTGCGGAGAGCACGCTGGTAATTACGAGGTACCACGCGGCGCCCACCATCAGTAGCGGGATCACTTCCTGGGTACGGTTATAGATCATCTGAATGGTGTAGAACAATTCCGGCATCGCCAGCACGTAAACCATCGCCGTCCCTTTTGCCAGGCTGATGATTTCATTGAACCCCGCAGGCAAAATGGTGCGCAGCGCTTGCGGCAAAATGATCCGCAGCGTGCGTCGCCAGGCCGGGAGTCCCAGCGCGGCGGCGGCCTCATACTGCCCGTGATCCACGCCCAAAAAGCCTCCGCGGATAATTTCAGCGGTATAGGCGCTCTGCACCAGCGTCAGGCCAACCACTGCCGTGGAGAACTGCCCCAGTACGTTGATAGTCTGGTAGCTCGCCCAGGTTACGCCGGTGAAGGGGATCCCCAGCGATAAGCTGTCGTACAGATAAGAGAAGTTATACAGAATGATCAACACCACGATTAGCGGCAGCGAACGAAACAGCCAGATATACCCCCATGCCAGGCTGCTGAGCAGCCACGACGACGACAAGCGGGCCAGCGCTAACAGGCCGCCGAAGATGACGCTTAAAAAGGTACCAAGTAGCGTGAGCAGCAGCGTTTGCCCCAACCCCTCAAGGATCACCGGGTCGAAGAACCAGTGTGCGAACACCCCCCACTCCCAGCGCGGATTGAACGCGACCGACTGCACGACGACCGCCAGCACCAACAGGGCCAATACCGCCCCGGCGACGCGCAGCGGATAGCGAGCCGGAACCACTTTAATCGTTTCAGATGATTGCATGACGCCTCCTTAAGCGCTGTGGCTGAGGGCGCTAACCGCCAGCGCTTTACTGAACCGCAACCGCCCATCATAGGGCGGGCGGCTGTACTCTTCCGGGTCGCGAGTGAGGTCAAACTGCGCCTCATACCCCTGGCTTAAATAGAGCTTTACCGCTTCCGGCTGGCGAAAACCGGTGGTGAGAAAAATATGGCTATAGCCTGCCAGCACCGCCCGGCGCTCGAGTTCCTGTACAACCCTTGCTGCCAGCCCCTGTTGACGCAGGCGTCGATGCGTCCAGATCCGCTTAATTTCCGCGGTGTGCGGATCTTTCGGCTTGTAAGCGCCGGTGGCGATGATTTCACCGTCACGCTCCAGCACAATAAACAGCCCCTGCGGCGGCAGATACCATTCGGTTAATTCCACTTCCGCATCACGAGAAAAATAGTCGCCGTAACGGGCGGCGTACTCGGCAAACAGGCCGCTAATAATCGGCTGTAGTTCCGGCGCGTCCGGAGAAATATCACGAAATGCTTCGCTCATAGCGCCTCCTGTTAATCGCCCAGCCCGGCGGGGTTGATTTCCGATTGTGGGATACTCTCCACTCCCTCACCCCAGCGGTTGAGCACTTTGGCGTAGTCACCGCTGGCGATAGCGCCGTTGAGCGCCGCCTGTACGGCATTAACCAGCCCGCTGCCTTTCTTGAGCGTCACCGCGATATGCGCCGCCTTCGGCCACCCGCCGTCCACGCTGCCCACCAGCTTGGTTTTGCCAGTAAGGGCCGCTTTCCAGGCGCCTATGACGTTAGGGCCGAAGAACGCGTCGGCGCGGCCCGTTTGCAGAGCCAGGGTCTGCGCGGCGTCATCCTTGGTATAGACCGGTATAAACGGTTTAAGCCCGCGCTTAACGTTTTCCGCATTCCATGCGAGTAAGATTGCCTCCTGATTGGTGCCGGAGCCGACGATAATCTTCAGCCCGGCAATATCTTCCGCGTGGTCGATCTTGTTCAGTGGGCTGGTGCTTTTAACGTAAAAACCCAGCGAATCTTTACGATAAGTGGCGAAATCGAACTTCTCTTTGCGCTCTTTGGTGACGGTAATATTGCTGATCGCGGCATCATATTTGCCGGAGGCGACGCCAAGCGGCCAGTCTTCCCATGAGGTTGGAACAACGTTGACTTCGAGGCCGAGGCTATCCGCCACCAGCCGCGCAATATCCGCCTCGCTGCCTAGCAACGTTTTATTGTCATCAGAAAACACCGTCAGCGGCGGCGAGTTCAGCGCCGCAACCGCGACGGTGAATTTGCCGGGAACCGCCAGGTGCAGATCTTTCGGCAACAGCGCAATTGCCTGCGGATTTTTTGCCGTATGAATCGGGGTTTTATTGGCTTCCAGGCTAACCCCGGTGCCATTGATATTGACGTCCTGCGCCCACGACGAGGCGCTAAATGCCAACGCGAAGGCCAGCAATAATGTTGGTTTCTGCATAGCGCGATTCTCTTTTATTATTTTTCGAATTGGTTAATGGGCAGATCCAGCCCCAGGCTTTCCCGCAGCGTGGTGCCTGGATAGTCGCGGCGGAACAATCCGCGCGCCTGCAGCAATGGCACCACTTCATCAACGAAACGCGGGAAGGTTTCCGGCGTACCGCCCTGAATAATGAAGCCATCGGCGGCGCGTTGTTCGAACCACTGCTGCAGGCCGTCGGCAACTTCGCTGGCCGTGCCGGAAAACCGTGGGCGCGGGCTGGCAGCCTCCAGCGCCACCTGGCGCAGGGTTAATCCCCGTTCCCGAGCATTGCGTTTAATCTCATCGGTGGTGCTGCGAAAGCTGTTTTGCCCAAGATCGCCAATATCCGGGAAGGGTTCATCCAGTGGATATTGCGCAAAGTCGTGATGCTCGAAGTAACGACCCAGGTAATTCAACGCGTCGTCGATAGAGACCAGCGCCGCTGTGGTCTGATATTGACGCTCCGCATCCTCCGCGTCGTCACCGACGATTACGCTGACGCCCTGAAAAATATGCAGTTGATCCGCGCTGCGCTGATAGGCAGCCAGTTGGCTTTTGACATCCTGATAAAACGCCTGCGCTTCGGCTAATGATTCCTGGTGGGTAAAAATGGCATCAGCGTGGCGAGCGGCTAATTTTTTGCCGTCATCAGAGGCGCCTGCCTGGAATATAATGGGCCGTCCCTGTGGCGTGCGGGAAATATTCAAAGGGCCAGCGACTTTAAAGAAATCGCCATGATGATTAAGCGTATGCAGTTTATTTTTATCAAAAAACTGTCCGCTCTCTTTATTACGCACAAAAGCGCCATCTTCCCAGGAATCCCACAAGCCTTTAACCACCTGAAGATATTCGTCGGCGATGCGATAGCGCAGCGCATGATCGGGATGCTGGGCGCGGGAGAAGTTTTTCGCTGAGCCTTCCAGCGGCGACGTCACCACGTTCCAGCCGGCGCGCCCGTGGCTTAAATGGTCAAGGCTGGCGAACTGTCGCGCGGTCGTGAACGGTTCGCTATAGGAGGTGGAGAGCGTGCCAACCAGCCCCAGACGATCGGTCACCGCCGCCAGCGTTGATAATACCGTTAAAGGCTCAAAACGATTTAAAAAATGCGGAATGGATTTTTCGTTAATATATAACCCGTCGGCGACAAAAATAAAATCGAGTTTCCCCTGCTCGGCTTTTTGCGCCGTATCTTTCACAAATTCAAAATTAATACTGGCATCCGCCAGCGCCGCCGGATGACGCCAGGCGGACATATTTCCAGAGGCGCCATGTAAAATCGTCCCCAGACGTAATTGCCGTTTTTCAGACATAGTGACCCCTTACCCTGTCAAAAATTAAATATGGTGTAATGCCTGTTCCGCCAGATCCGCGAAATAGCGCGCGGCTGGGGCAATGACGTTTTCATCCGGATTAAAGGCCGGGTGATGCAGGCCGAATTCACTGGCGCTACCAATGCTGACGAATGCGCCCGGGATATGCTGCAGATAGACGGCAAAGTCTTCGCCGCCCAGGTGCAAATCGGCGTGATGCGTGCGATAACCGAAGCGGTCGGCCGCCTCGCCGGCAAATGCCGCCCAACGTTCATCATTGACCAGCGCCGTTGGCCCGGCGTACCAGAAGACATCGATTTGCGCGCCGAAGGCGCTGGCGAAGCCGGCGGCGATTTCGCTGACTCTCACCTTAACCCGCTGCTGCACCTCACTGCTGTGGGTGCGCAGCGTTCCTTCGAGCTCCACGCTTTCCGGCAAAACGTTCCAGGTATTTCCCCCCTGGATGCGCGTTACGCTAAGCACCACCGAATCCAGGGTATTCACTTCGCGGCTGGCGACGCTCTGCAGCAGCGTCACCAGTTGACTCGCCAGCAGGATGGCATCTTTTCCTTCATGCGGCCGGGCGGCATGCGCCCCTTTGCCGGTCACTTTGAATACGAAGCGGTCGACGTTGGCGTAAAACGGGCCGCCGCGGGTGGCGAATTCGCCAACGGGTAAATTGGGCTCATTGTGCATGCCAAAGATGGCCGATACGCCGTCAAGCGCCCCAACGCGGATCAGCGTTTTTGCACCGCCGAAACTCTCTTCCGCTGGCTGGAACAGGATCCGCACTCGCCCCGGCAGTTGCGCTTCTCGTTCCTTTAACAACAACGCTGCGCCAAGCATTACGCTGGTATGTATATCGTGACCGCAGGCATGCATGACGCCGGGATTTTGCGAGCGGAACGGCAGCCCGGTGGCCTCTTCTATCGGTAGCGCGTCAATATCGGCCCGCAGGGCGATGATTTTGTCGCCGCTACCGACTTCCGTCACCACGCCGGTGGTTAACTCGTAAGGTAGCAGCGGGAGGCCGCCGCTTTGCAACCAGTCGCGAATACGCGCGGTGGTTGCCACTTCCTGTAACGAGAGTTCCGGGTTCTGATGCAGTTCGCGCCGCCAGCTAATCAACTGTTGTTCGAAATTCATGGCGTTACCTCCGCGCCAAGATGCGCCTGCGCCAGCAACCCCAGCGATTCCAGCCGCGCACGGCCTTCGGCAATAGGGGTATCGATAATAAACTCATCAATTCCCCACTGCGCCTGAAGGGCATCGAGTTGTGCTTTAACCTCGTCTGCAGTACCGAATAAGAGAGAAGACTCGCGGCGTTCGATGCGCGTGGGCGGACTCCCCGCCTGACGGGCAAAGGCCGCTGCCTGAGCTTCGCTACCCACCGTTACCCGCTGGCCGTTTGCCAGCTCGACGCCCCAGACTTCCACCTGCTTCGCCAGTTCGGCCGCGCTGGCGGTGTCTTGCGCAACAATTACCTGTACGGCCACGATGACCTCGCGGCGGCTCAACTCACGCCAGTTCGTCAGCACCTTCTGCAACAGATTTTTATCGCCATTGAGATGCGCGGCAAAAACGAAGTTCCAGTCCAGGCTCGCTGCCAGACGCGCACTTTCAACGCTGGCGCCGAGCAGGAAACCGTCGGCGCGGCGCGGCGGGATGGGGGTCGCGCGCAGGCTCTCCTCACCCTGACTTTCGGTCAACGTTAGCCAGTTATCAAGCTGGGCAAGCTGTTCGGCAAAACTGCCCTTCTCATACTGATGGACGCCCTGTTGTAGCGCGCGAGTGGCGAGCGGCAGACCGCCTGGCGCTTTACCAACGCCGAGATCGACGCGTCCTGGCGCAATACTGGCGAGCAAATTGAAGTTTTCAGCGACTTTGTAGGGGCTATAGTGCTGGAGCATCACGCCGCCGGATCCGACGCGGATCTGCCGGGTTTGCCCGAGGATCCAGGCAATCAGCAGCTCCGGCGACGGACTCGCCAGTTGTTCCGCGTTGTGATGCTCGGCAATCCAGAAACGATGATATCCCCAGCGTTCCGCCTGTTGCGCAAGCGTTAACGTACGCGCCAGCGCCTGAGCGGCAGTTTCGCCGGGAGCCAGAGGACTTTTATCCAGGATACTGATTCGATAAGACATTTCGCAGGCTCGTTTTAATTAACATGCCTGCATTATTAGAATCTGCAGCGCGTGCTGAGAAACAATTTATTCACATGTACTCTGCCGGAAATTAGATATGCGCAATAAAAGACGCGTGCAATAGGGTGTCTTCGTGGCGGATCTGCCGCACAAGGTTTAGACTCAACTTCCAGCCATGAATCAAATTCATTAATGCGGAATAATAATGCTAAAAGATAACTTCAACGATCTCCTGTCGTTTATGGTGGTCGCCCGCGAACGCAGTTTCACCCGCGCCGCTGCCCAACTTGGGGTGTCGCAATCCGCGCTGAGTCATGCGATGCGCAACCTCGAAGCCCGGCTTGATGTTCGTCTGCTAACCCGTACCACCCGCAGCGTCGCTCCCACCGAAGCGGGTGAAAAATTGTTCCAGAATTTACGTCCACATCTCACGGAAATTGAACGCGAGCTCAGCGCCTTGAGGGATAGCCGCTCCCTTCCGGCGGGTAATATTCGTCTTAACGCCGGTGAACACGCCGTCAGCGCGGTATTATGGCCGGCATTAAAACCCTTTATGTTGCGTTATCCCGATATCAATATCGAAATTACCGTCGATAACGGCTTGGCCGATATCGTCGATGGCCGCTTTGACGCCGGCGTACGCCTTGGCGATCAGGTGGCAAAGGACATGATTGCGGTGCGCATCGCCCCGGACATGCGCATGGTCGTCGTGGGCTCGCCCGATTATCTACAACGCTACGGCGCCCCGCAGACGCCCTATCAACTGGATCAGCACCGCTGTATTAATATGCGCCTACCTACCCGCGGCGGGATTTACGCCTGGGAATTCACCGACGATGGTAAAAATTTTCAGGTTTATGTGGATGGCCAACTGACGCTGAATAGTTTGCCGCAACGCATTGATGCCGCTGAATCTGGTCTCGGCCTGGCCTATGTGCCGGATGATTGCGTCGAGGAGGCGCTGGTTGCCGGTCGTTTAGTGCGGGTGCTCGATGCCTGGACACCCTCCTTCCCTGGTTATCATCTGTATTATCCCAGCCGCCGTCAGCATACCGCTGCGTTTGCGCTACTCGTCGACGCGTTGCGTCATTGAACTCATTGATATTTAAGTAAGTGCTGTAGTGAAATGTTTTACGTGCGTCACTATCACGTTACGTGTAGGATGCAGCGCCGTGCCTGATTTATCTCTACGACAGAATAGTGAGAAAGCCAGCACGATGTATCGCCGCTGCGCGATACGACAACCACTCATGGACATTGACAGGAAAATGGGTACATCAATGAATAACAAACACACTGACGCGGCGGAACATCATGCCGCGAAACGCCACTGGCTCAACTCGCACGAATCGGGTTACCACAAAGCAATGGGCAACCGTCAGGTACAGATGATCGCCATTGGCGGCGCCATCGGGACCGGTCTGTTTCTCGGCGCCGGGGCGCGTTTACAAATGGCAGGCCCGGCGCTGGCGCTGGTTTATCTGGTTTGCGGTATCTTCTCCTTCTTCATCCTTCGCGCCCTCGGCGAACTGGTTCTCCATCGCCCCTCCAGCGGTAGTTTCGTCTCTTACGCTCGTGAATTTCTCGGTGAAAAAGCCGCCTACGTCGCCGGCTGGATGTATTTCGTCAACTGGGCAATGACCGGTATCGTCGATATCACCGCCGTCGCCTTGTATATGCACTATTGGGGCGCTTTCGGCGATGTCCCGCAGTGGGTCTTCGCCCTTGGCGCGCTGGCGATCGTCGGCACCATGAATATGATCGGCGTGAAATGGTTTGCTGAGATGGAGTTCTGGTTCGCGTTGGTGAAAGTACTCGCTATCGTTGCGTTCCTGGTTGTCGGCACGATTTTCCTCGGTACCGGCAAACCGCTGGATGGCAATGCCACCGGCTTCCATCTGATTACCGACAACGGCGGTTTCTTCCCGCACGGTCTGTTGCCGGCTCTGGTACTGGTTCAGGGGGTCGTCTTCGCCTTCGCTTCTATCGAGCTGGTGGGTACCGCGGCGGGCGAATGTAAAGATCCGGAAACCATGGTACCGAAAGCGATTAACAGCGTGATCTGGCGTATCGGCCTGTTCTACGTCGGTTCCGTCGTACTGTTGGTGCTGCTGCTGCCGTGGAACGCCTATCAGGCAGGACAAAGCCCATTCGTCACCTTCTTCTCGAAGCTCGGCGTACCGTACATCGGCAGCGTGATGAACATCGTGGTGTTAACTGCCGCCCTCTCCAGCCTGAACTCCGGCCTGTACTGCACCGGGCGCATTCTGCGTTCGATGTCGATGGGAGGTTCAGCGCCGAAGTTTATGTCGAAGATGAGCCGCCATCACGTCCCTTACGCCGGGATCCTCGCGACACTGGCAGTTTACGTGGTGGGAGTCTTTCTCAACTATCTGGTGCCGTCGCAGGTATTTGAGATCGTACTTAACGTCGCCTCTCTGGGGATTATCGCCTCATGGGGCTTTATCGTGATCTGCCAGATGCGTCTGCGTAAGGCTATCAAGGAAGGAAAAGCGGCGGATGTAAGCTTCAAGATGCCGGGCGCGCCGTTTACTTCATGGCTGACGCTGCTGTTCTTGCTGAGCGTACTGGTGTTGATGGCTTTTGACTACCCGAACGGCACCTATACCATCGGATCCATTCCGCTGCTGGCGGTGCTGCTGGTCGCTGGTTGGTTCGGCGTACGTAAACGCGTGGCTGATGTTCACAGCACGGCGCCGGGCGTTGAAAAACGCTAAGCGCCACTCCATAACGGTTTGCCCCTCTGCGGGCAAACCGTCACCGCAAAATTAATTATCTTCCACCAGTTGAGCAACGTCGCTGCTGTTGATTTCGCGTTTGTTGCCAGACTCATCGATATAGCTGGTCATGCCGGTCTCTTTATCCAACTGCGGTTTACCGTGGGTCACAATAGTTTGCCCACTTTTTGTCGTCATGACGTAATTAGAGCTGCAGCCTGCCAGAAGCGCCAGCATTGCCGCCGCGCAGATCACCATATATGGCTTTTTCATAATTTCTCCAGAATGATTACCACTTTCCCGCCGCGCGCGGGAAAAAGTAAGTGTATAACCTTTATAGTAATCAGGCTAATAGCGGTTTGTAACAGAGGATGAGACCCGGAGTAAGGAGGGGGCGTCCCCTCCCTTGAGATTACAGGGCAATGCGGATTACGTCGTCCGGCGCGGTGGCCTCTTTCTGACGAGTTGACTCCTGCTTCACGCTAACAAACAGCGTTTTTCCATCGGCGGACAGCGCCAGGCTATTCGGGAAGGTTGGCGTTTTGAAGGTTTTAACGACCTTATAGGTCTTAGCATTAATGACGCTGACTTCACCCGCTTTACGATGGGTGACGTAGACTTCGTTGCGGGCCGGGTTAAACAGTACCGCCAGAGATTCCGGCGCGGCGATTTTTTGCAGTACTTTCCCGTCACGAATATCTACCACCAGCACTTCCGGCTGCTTGCTGTCGGTAATGAAAGCACGGTGACCAGCTGTATCCAGACTCAGGTTCAGGTAGAAATGCTCCTTACCGTCATCCTGCAGCTTCTTACGCGAGAGGATCTTATTGCTATCGGTATCGATAGTCAGCAGTTCGCCATCGGCATTGGTGGTGTAAAGACGTTTAGCGTCAGCATCGAGCGCCAGCCCGGTGGCCATCGCGCCGGTATTGGCGATGGTATCTTTCAGCGTCAGCTTGTCGCCATCCACCACCCAAATCACGCTCTCTTTACCCAGCCCGGAGATATACACGGTATTGGTTTTCTCATTCACCACCAGCTCACGCGGCTGCAGCGGGCGCACGGTATCACTACGTTTACGGTCATCAAGCACCAGTCGCCCTTTCACCGCGCTGGTTTTGGCATCTATTGCGGTGACGCTGCTATCAACGGTGTTGCCAAACCACAACGTCTGGGTGGTGTTATTGATGGTGGCGCCGAACGGTTTCAGGTCGTTATGAATAACCTGGGTGATGTCGAGCGTGGTCGGATCCAGACGATAGACGATGCCGCCCTTATCAAGGGAGCGGCTTTGCGAGGTGGCAACCCACAGCGCATTTTCCTGCTGGCTATACGCCATTTCGTACGCGCCTTTACCGACCGCTTTGCGCAGGAGCTCCTCGGCGGCGTGGGCGCTGAAGCTGCCTGCCAACAGTAACGACGTTAATAACAGAGAACGACGCAGACGCGGCGCGGATAACTGACGTAATGACATAACGATTCCCTTTATAGAACAATTAATTACTGGTTAGAGATGGCTTCCACAGCGTAAAGTTTAACTTCACTCGTTTTGTAAATGAGAATAGTAATCATTATTTATCTTAATGTGGAGCGTTAATTGTCTTTTTTGCTTAAAAGAATCACCTTTGCTGGCTATTACTTAACGACTGGTTAGTTAATTATTTTCAAAGAATTTACAAACGGTGTAACATATATACATATGTTCCATTTGGTACGTTTCTCTTTGCGAGTCGCTTTGATGAAGATTATTGCCATGCGCACGGTCGCGCTCCCCGCTTTATTACTCCCTCTCGTCGCCAACGTGCATGCCAGCACCAACGACGAACAAACCATGGTCGTCACGGCGACGCCTACCGCGGTTTCCGAACTGGATACCCCTGCCGCCGTCAGCGTAGTGAATGGCGATGATATGCGACAGGCCGCCCCGCGAATTAACCTCTCGGAATCGCTCGGCGCGGTACCCGGTTTACAAGTACAAAACCGGCAAAACTATGCTCAGGATTTGCAGTTGTCGATTCGTGGTTTCGGTTCCCGCTCCACCTACGGCGTCCGTGGCCTGCGACTATACGTTGACGGTATCCCTGCCACCATGCCCGATGGCCAGGGGCAGACATCGAATATCGATATCGGCAGCATCGATAGCCTGGAAGTGTTACGCGGACCTTTTTCCGCGCTCTATGGCAACTCTTCCGGCGGCGTAATTAACGTCAATACCCAAACCGGCAGCCAGCCGCCGACCATTGAGGCCAGCAGCTACTACGGCAGCTTCGGTACCTGGCATTATGGACTGAAAGCTACCGGCGCCGTCGGCGACGGCACTCAGGCAGGCGACGTCGACTACACGGTGTCTACCAACCGTTTCACTACCCATGGTTCACGCGACCATAGCGGCGCGCGGAAAAATCTCGCCAACGCAAAATTAGGCGTGCGTATTGATGACGTCAGTAAATTAACGTTGCTGTTCAATAGCGTGGATATTAAAGCTAACGACCCGGGCGGATTGAGCTACGACGAGTGGCAGAATAACCCGCGCCAGTCGCCCCGCGGCGACCAGTACAACACACGTAAAACGGTGAAGCAGACTCAGGCCGGATTACGCTATGAGCGCCAGCTTAGCCAGCAGGACGATCTGAGCGTGATGATGTATGCCGGCGAGCGCGAAACCACTCAGTACCAGTCAATCCCCATGGCGCCGCAGCTGAAGCCCTCGCATTCCGGGGGAGTCATCGATTTGACTCGCCATTATCAGGGGATCGACACCCGCTGGACCCACCGCGGCGAATTGCTGGTGCCGGTGACCTTTACCACCGGTCTTGATTACGAAAATATGAGCGAACGACGTAAGGGTTATGAAAACTACGTTCTGGTGAACGGCGCGCCGCAATATGGCGAACAGGGCAACCTGCGCCGTAATGAACGTAATCTGATGTGGAACCTGGACCCATACTTGCAAACCCAGTGGCAGCTGACCGACAAGCTCACATTCGATGCAGGCGTTCGCTACAGTTCCGTGTGGTTTGACTCTAACGACTATTACGTCACCCCGGGTAACGGCGACGATAGCGGCGATGCCAGCTATCACAAATGGCTGCCAGCCGGTTCATTGAAATATGCCGTCACGGATGCCTGGAATATCTATCTTTCCGCCGGGCGCGGTTTTGAAACGCCGACGATCAATGAGCTCTCTTATCGTTCTGGCAACCAGAGCGGATTAAATTTCGATCTTAAACCTTCCACAAATGAAACCGTGGAAATTGGCAGCAAAACGCGGATAGGCAACGGACTGTTCACCGCCGCGCTTTTCCAGACCGATACCGACAATGAGATTGTGGTCGATTCCAGCAGTGGCGGTCGCACCAGCTATAAAAACGCCGGTAAGACCCGTCGTCAGGGAATGGAATTAGGTCTCGACCAGCAGTTTGGCGACAGTTGGAAATTAAAAGCAGCATGGACCTGGCTCGACGCCACCTATCGCACGAACGTTTGCGGTTCGTCGGACTGCAACGGCAATCGTATTCCGGGTATCGCCCGCAATATGGGCTACGCCTCTTTCGGTTATCAACCGGAACAGGGCTGGTACGCGGGGAGCGATATCCGTTATATGGGCGACATTATGGCCAACGACGCCAACACCGCCAAAGCGCCATCGTGGACCGTGGTTGGCCTGACCACCGGCTATAAGTGGAGCTACGGAAAAATGGATATGGATCTGTTTGGCCGCGTCGATAATCTGTTTGATCGCAATTACGTGGGCTCAGTGATTGTCAACGAATCCAATGGTCGTTATTACGAACCAGCGCCGGGCCGTAACTTCGGCATCGGTATGAATCTCGCCTGGCGTTTCGAGTAACTACGCCCGCCGATGGGTGATGATAAAAAAGGGATCCCAACTGGGATCCCTTTTTGATTCCGCCGCAGTCTGTTAGAAGGCGCTTCTTAAAGACAATTCGAAAATAATTTTTTCCGCCTGGCAGGAGAAATTCACCGCCGCGTCCAGTTTCGCCTCATTACCCACCGGTTCAATAGTGTAATCCACGGTCGGCGTTTCGCTGGCGGCGGCAACGGCGCGTTCACGAATGGCCGCTACCGCGGACTCCGCTTCTTCACGGGTAGGGAAAAGTTTCTCGACCCGGTAAACGCAGTCTTCGTTATCGATAATGGTGCCAACATCAATGGCGCAGCCTTTGGTACTGCATTTATCAACTACATCTTTCATCGCATTAACCTCTTAAGTTTCCTTAAGGATAAAAAGCCGCTCACGGAAAAGCAAACCATTAATAAAAGTATGGATTAATCATTTTTTGGTTAAAGGCGGCGAAAGCGCCCCCGCATGCTTCTTCGGGGGCATTGGAGAAAACGGCGACGTTACTCGTCCGCTGCGACGTTAATCACCACTTTGCCGAAGTTTTCCCCCTTCAGCAGGCCAATCAGCGCCTGCGGCGCCTGCGCCAGGCCGTCAATCTGCTGCTCGCGATATTTGATTTTACCTTCCTGTACCCAGCGCCCCATTTGCTGCTGGAACTCGGCAATGCGATGGCCATAATCCTGGCCGATGATAAAGCCCTGCATACGAATGCGTTTTTTAAGGATGGTCGCCATCAGCAGCGGCAGCCGATCCGGGCCATCCGGTAAGGCGGTGGCGTTGTAGCCGCTAACCAGTCCGCACACGGGAACACGCGCCGCAGTATTCAGCAACGGCAGAACCGCATCAAAGACTTTACCGCCGACGTTTTCATAGTAGACATCGATTCCCTGCGGACACGCCTGCGCCAGCTGCTGGCTGAAATCCGCAGCGCGATGGTCAAGACAAATATCAAAGCCTAACGTCTCTACCGCATAACGACATTTCTCGGCGCCGCCGGCAATACCGACGGTGCGGCAACCCTTAAGTTTGCCAATCTGCCCGACGGTGGCCCCCACCGGCCCGGTTGCCGCCGCCACCACCAGCGTTTCGCCCGCTTTCGGCTGGCCGATATCCAGCAGCCCCATATAAGCGGTAAATCCCGGCATGCCTAACACCCCCAGCGCCCAGGAAGGGTGTTCAGGATTGTCGCCGAGCTTAACCAGATCGCTACCATCGGAAAGCGCATAATCCTGCCAGCCACTATAGCCAAGCACCCACTCACCGGGTTTAAAATCAGGGTGATTTGAGCTCACCACGCGACTTACCGTCCCACCGACCATCACCGCGCCAATGTCCACCGGTGGCGAATAAGAAGGCGCATCGCTCATCCGTCCGCGCATATAAGGGTCGAGTGACAAATAAATAGTCCGCAGCAGGATCTGATTCGCCCCCGGCGTTGGTAGATCGCCCTCTTCCAGTCTGAAATTTTCGGCGGTAGGTTCACCGTGCGGGCGTGAAGCCAATACCCAGCGGTGATGGCGTTGTGGATTAGCGGTCATAGCAAACTCCTCTTGTTAACGGCCTGTACTGAGGCTAGCCGTTTTATGCTTAACGCGCTTTAACATTATGAGCCGGATTGATTCAGACGCACTACCAGATAGACGCAAGTCTCGCTGGACTCATTGATAAACCGGCAATCGTTGGGCGGCCCCAATTCCAGACAATCCCCCGTCTGCATCTGATGGCGAGTGTTCCCTTCAACAAAAACTAACTCACCCTGCTGTAGCCAGATGAGCTGTCGCGCCAGCGCGTACGAAGAAGCAGGCATCGGTACATCGCTGCCGGCCGGCAACTCTATTTGCACCAGATCGAGCGGCAAATCGCTGCGCGGCGAGACGTGACGGCGCAAATAGTGGCTTTGTGGATCGCGCCACACCGGCTGGTTGGCAAAGCGCAAAAGCTTACCCTCCTGCATCTCTGCACGCGCAATCAACGTCGACATGCTGATACCAAACGCGCCGGAGAGACGGCCCAGCATCGTCGCGGTGGGGCTACTTTCGCCACGTTCTATTTTATGCACCATTGCCCGCGAGGCCCCTGCGCGTTCAGCCAGATCGCTTAGCGACCAGCCGCGGGACTCGCGTTCGATACGAATGCGTGCGCTAATGCGCTGATTGAGATTGTCTTCTATAGTATTCATGACGTAACAATATAGTGCGCACTACCGTATTACACAACTGTCCGCTATCCCCGATACTGCGCTGTTCCACGTAAAATTTATCGTAAAATTGATGACAGCCGGACGTTCATTATTGTAATAATACCGTACTACTATAGTGTACAAACTTTGAGGCTTGCTATGTCCATCCGCCATGCCAGTAAAGACGATTGCGCGGCGATCGCCGAAATCTATAATCACGCCGTACTGCATACCGTCGCCATCTGGAATGACAAAACCGTCGATATCGATAACCGTATTGCCTGGTTTGAGGCCCGGCAGATTGCCGGCTATCCGGTGCTGGTGAGTGAAGAAAACGGCGTGATTACCGGGTACTCCTCGTTCGGCGACTGGCGCGCATTTGACGGTTTCCGCCATACCGTTGAACATTCGGTCTATGTCCATCCCGATCATCAGGGTAAGGGGATCGGCCGTAAGTTGTTAGTCGCGCTTATCGCTGAAGCGCGGCGTCTGCACAAACATGTGATGGTGGCCGGAATTGAATCCCGCAACCATGCTTCGTTGCATCTACATGAAACCCTGGGGTTTATCACCAGCGGGCAGATGCCGCAGGTGGGAACTAAATTCGGTCGCTGGCTGGATCTGACCTTTATGCAGCTACAGCTCGACGATCGCCAGGATCCGGACGGCGAGGCATGAATCAGTCGCTCACCCTTGCCTGCCTGATAGCGGCGGGCGTCGGTCTGGTATTGCAAAACACCCTGATGGTCCGCATTACCCAATCCGCCTCGACGATTCTTATCGCCATGTTGCTCAATTCGCTGGTGGGAATTGTTATTTTTGTCACCATTTTGCTATTGCGCCACGGCGCGGCAGGCTTTCAGGAACTGGCGCTGAACATCAAATGGTGGACCCTTATTCCCGGCCTGCTGGGATCGTTTTTCGTCTTCGCCAGCATCAGCGGTTATCAAAACGTAGGGGCGGCGACAACCATTGCGGTGCTGGTGGCCAGTCAGCTGGTTGGCGGATTGGTTATTGATTTGATTCGCGCCCACGGCGTGCCGATTAGGGCGTTAATCGGGCCAGTATGCGGGGCGGTGATGTTGGTGGTAGGCGCCTGGCTGGTCGCCAGACGCCAGTTCTGACATCACCCTTAAAGGATCTCGCCGCCTTTGGTTAATTGCTCGCGGCGTGCTTCCTGATCTTCATGATGTTGACGCCCGTGATGGGCTATCGCCGTCCGTAGACGCTGCTGCTGGTTATAGCGTTCTTCGCGGCCCAGCTCAGCATCATCGCTTAACGCAATCAGTAGCTCGTTCATATGGCTAATCACGCCCCCGGCAATGGTGTCATCGACCCTGGCAATGACATCGTCCAGATGTGCCATCCTGTTCTCCTTTTCGATCAATTCAGCTTAGCTTTGGAAAAATCGCTTCCCATCAGACTCACGCTATAGCCGCTGACGTTGCTGCGGGTGGCGTAGAAAGTTTTACCCGTCGCCAGCGTGATCCACGGCGCCTGCTGATAGAAAATTTCCTGAGCCTGTTGGTAAAGTTTGGCGCGCGCCTGCGGATCGCTCACCAGAAGCGCTTTTTTCACCAGCGCGTCATAGGACTTATCGCACCAGCGCGCTACGTTAGAGCCGGTTTTGATATTATCACAGCTGAGCAGCGTACCGGCGAAGTTGTCCGGATCGCCATTATCGGACATCCAGCCAAACAACGCGCTATCATGCTCGCCCTTGCGCATACCGGAAAGGTATTCGCCCCACTCATAGCTGACGATTTTCGCTTTTATGCCGACTTTGCTCCAGTCGTTCTGAATCATTTCAGCGACACGTTTCGAGTTCGGGTTATACGGGCGCTGTACCGGCATCGACCACAGAGTCACTTCTGCGCCCTGCGCCACCCCCGCCTGCTTAAGCAGCTCTTTCGCCTTCTGTGGATTGTAGTCGTAATCCGGTAAATCCTTCTTGTAACCGAGCATATTGGCCGGGATCGGCGATTTCGCCACGTTGCCGGAATCCAGGAAGACCGCCTTCACGATCGCCTGCTTATCGGTGGCGTAGTTCAGCGCCTGACGTACCAGCACGTTATCAAACGGTTTCTTTTCAGTATTAAATGCCAGATAGCCCACGTTCAAGGCTTCCACCGCGTGTAGCGCCAGATCTTTATTCCCTTTAATTACCGGAAACTGTACCGGCGATGGCGCGGGAATGATCTGGCATTCGTTGGTTTGCAGCTTAGCCAGGCGGGTTTCAACGTTCGGCGTGATGGAGAAGATCAGATGTTTAGTCGGTACCTCGCCTTCCCAATAGTGCGGGTTGGCGATATAACGGATTTGTGAATCTACCTTGTACTGCTGCAGCGCGTAAGGGCCGGTGCCAATAGGCCAGCTATCAACGTATTCCGGCGTCCCCTTTTTCAACATCGCGTCGGCATATTCCGCAGAAAGAATCGAGGCGAAGTCCATCCCCCAGTCGGCGAGAAACGCCGCATTGGGTTCGCTCAGCACAAACTGAACGTGATAATCATCAATCTTCTTCACTTCTTTAATCAGCTTATCAAGACCAACGTCGTGGAAATATTCATAATTGCCCTGCGACACGTTGTGATATGGATGCTGCGGATCCTGCTGGCGCAGCACCGAGAACAACACATCATCCGCATTGAAATCGCGGGTCGGTTTAAAGTATTTATTGCTGTTGAACTGCACGCCTTTACGCAGCGTAAAGGTCCAGGTTTTACCATCCGGAGAGACTTTCCATTCGGTCGCCAGCGACGGAATCGGCGTGTTTTTAAGCGGATCAAAGGTTATCAGGCGATTATAAAGTACCTGTGAGCTGGCAACGAATGAAGGACCAGAGCTGGCGATTTGCGGGTTAAAGGATTCCGGCGAGGCTTCCGAACAGTAGACCAACGTGTCGTTGGCCGCAGCCAACGCGGCGCCGGTCGGCAACAGCGCGCTTAAGGCCAGCGCAAGTAGTGATTTCCCTGTAGACATGGTTATAAACCTTATAAATTTGTTATATGCACACTAATAACAGCACAGTGGAATACAACCAGCAAATAATGAATCGCTATTAGATTCACACTTTAACTCATAAGGTTAGTGCTGTTTGCTTTGCTTAACGGCACTATCATCGGCTACGCCCGCACCGGTACGACAAAATGATTATTTACGACTAAGATCCAATCGCGTGCCGCATTGTCCCTTTTCAGTCAAAGGAGCGTTACATGACGAATTCGATTTATCAGCCTATCACCCTCAACGATCCGCGGTTGTTGCAATTTGCCGAACAGTTGAATCCTGGCGCCAGTCCGATCTATCTCCCGGTCATTGATAGACCTGGGCCTGAGGGAAACGCCTATTGGAATGTCAGCGCGGCGATCGAACAGGTCGGTGGAAAAATGCTGCTGGGCTGGGAGATAAACTACTGGCCGGGCTGTTTTCTGGTCGCAACGCATCACGCCGCCTTACAGGCCGACGATGGCGGTGTCTATGATGTGACTCAACGTTCGCAAGCCGCGGCGGTCCCTAACGTTAATCTTTTTGTTCCCGACGACTCAATTGCTATTGATCTTGATAAAACACCGGCGGTCAAATCACGATTTTACATATTACATTCCGCCGTCCAAATTACGGACTATCTCCGGGCATATGATAATCTCAACGCTTTCGAGAAAAAGCTAAGCGATAAGCTATATGATATCGGCTATCGTTGTGAAACGAATAAAGCGTTGGCGAGCGGTGTCGTTGGCGCAACGCCTGCCTTCACGGAAAACAGTTCGGTCGATGTTGACGAAATAAAAATGAATATTTCGGAATTAAGCTGGATATTAAAAGATAAAATTAAAAAGCTAAAACAATATTCTGACGCACTACAGGTACAGCCATTACATTAACTGTCCTCTTTGGGCCGTGGCGAATGGATTATGTCTGCTACGGCCCATGTTCACCGTTCTCATTATTGTACTAAGTTGTGACCCGCTGAGTAATCTGCAAAAAAGTTGTGCGATAACCGCCCTTTCGCCGCTGCGCAATGAGGTAAGGCGGTAGACTCGACACTCCGCAGACCAATGAGGTTACGCTAATGACAATAACCTGCAGCTTATATAGCGGCGGCCGCTGGCATGATGCCGAAGGCCACGCTACTTTCACTCGCCGACATCCGCAAAATAGCGAGATAGTCTCTACCGCCGCAGCGGCCAGCCTCAATGACGCCCGTCGCTGCGCAGAAGCCGCCGCCGCCGCATTCCCGTCATGGCGCGACACCATCCCCTCCGAACGTCGCCGTCTGTTGTTGGAAGCCGCCGAGCAAATGCAGCGTAGAGAGGCGAAATTTATCGCCACTATGGCGGCGGAGACCGGCGCGACAGCGCACTGGGCCGGATTCAACGTGCACCTGGCGGCAGATATTTTGCGTGAAGCCGCGGCCTTGACCACGCAAATCGAAGGTCAAATTATTCCCTCCAACGTGGCCGGCAATCTGGCGATGGGCGTGCGTCAGGGGGCCGGCGTGGTGCTGGCTATGGCGCCGTGGAACGCGCCGCTCATTCTGGCAACCAGAGCCATCGCTACGCCGCTGGCCTGCGGCAATACGGTGATACTCAAGGGTTCGGAACTCTCGCCCGCCACGCAAAGCTTAATCGTCGATGCCCTTGCCGCGGCGGGCTTTCCCGACGGCGTGGTGAATTATCTCACCTGCTCGCCAGCCGAAGCGCCTGCGCTGGTGGAGACGCTGATTGCTCACCCCGCCATACGACGCGTCAATTTTACCGGGTCGACCCCGGTTGGGCGCATTATTGCCCGCACCTGTGGAGAATACCTTAAGCCTGCGATACTGGAGCTGGGCGGCAAAGCGCCTCTACTGGTACTGGATGATGCCGATCTGCAGCAGGCAGCGGCGGGCGCGATTTTCGGCGCTTTTGCCAACGCCGGGCAGATTTGTATGTCCACCGAGCGCATTATTGTCGATGAGAGCATCGCGGATGACTTTGTCGCTTTAATCAGCCAACGAGCTTCCGCGCTGCCTGCTACGCTTCTCGGCCCGGTGGTCGATTTGAAAACGGTACAACGCTGCAACGCGTTGATTGATGATGCGCTAAGTAAAGGCGCACATTTACTCTGCGGTGGAAAAGCGGATTCGACGCAAATGCGCGCCACCCTGCTGGATGGCGTAACGAGCGAAATGCGCATATGGCATGAAGAATCTTTTGGCCCGGTCAAATCGGTGATCCGGGTTAACGGCGAGGAAGAGGCGCTGGCCGTGGCAAACGATAGCGAGTACGGGCTGGCGGCAGCGGTTTATAGCCGCGATACCGCTCGCGCCTGGAATGTGGCGCAAAACCTGCAAACCGGTATTTGCCATATTAACGGCCCTACCGTACATGATGAAGCGCAGATGCCGTTCGGCGGCTGTAAAGCGTCCGGCTATGGCCGCTTCGGCGGACGCGCCGGGATCGCTGAATTCACCGAGCTTCGCTGGATAACCATGCAAACTCGCCCGCGCGAATTACCGTTCTGATTTACCGCGATGCTTTCAGACCAGCCCGGCAATCGCGCGCGCCAGCGCGGCCGGGTTTTCCCATGCCATCGAATGCCCCGCCTGTGGTATGACAGCCAATGCGATACCCGCAGTTTCGACGTCTTCCGCTTCCTGTGAGGGTAGCGATAAACTACCGTAGATAAGCGTCTTACGGCATTGCAGGTGAATAAAACGCTCAAACCACGAGGGAGAAGCGCCTACTACCAGGCTGGTAGCTCCCCGCCATAACGCCCACGGTGCGCTATTTTGTAGGCAACCTTTCCATGGGGACGTTTCTGCCGCCAGCATCGACTGATAGCCGTTGGCGATAAAATCATCTTC
This sequence comes from Klebsiella sp. 141203, assembly GCF_032601985.1. NCBI lineage: Bacteria > Pseudomonadati > Pseudomonadota > Gammaproteobacteria > Enterobacterales > Enterobacteriaceae > Klebsiella > Klebsiella sp. 141203. The sequence goes on from NZ_JAQIRL010000001.1 coordinate 472,166, forward strand.
CGTCTGCCCGGCGATTTTACAGCTATAGAATCCCCCACCGGCATAGAGATTGGGCTCGGCGACAATTAAGGCCTCAACGCGTTTGCCCAGCCGCTGCGCTGCCTCAATAGCCACACTGCCCCCCATACTATGGCCGTAGAGAATGCAGCGGCTGACCTGCAATTTGTTCAGCCACTCCACAACGACCGCAGCCTGGTCAGCAATTCGGTAGCCAAACTGAAGCGGTTTATCGCTGTAACCATAGCCTGGAAGATCAATTAGTAAGGCCCGGCGCCCATTCAATATAGGGTTAGAAACCACTGGCGGGTAATCGTATGAAGAGGCGCAACCTAACCCATGAATGAACACAATAGGGTCCCCCTGGCCTTGGAAATCAAACCAACGGACCGTTGCGCCGGCTAAATGCGAATAGAAGCTGTTCATCAGATGGCATCCTTATTATTTTTAACTGTATTTATATACAGACATCAAGATAATTAGGCCAGCCATTTCTGTTGTTCAGAACAGTGAAACCAGCAACGCCATAGGAAAGCTGAACGGCCATGTCGCACCAATCAACAGCGCCGCCAGCAGGCGAATGCAGCGGCTTTCCTTAGTTAAAAACCAGCTTATCAACGCACAAATACAGCCCATTACGGCATAAAAAACCAGCATCTTCTGGTATAAAGTCATTTTTTTCCTTCCCTGTCAGACATCGCGCTATACGCGTTATCCTGTCCCGCACCACTTAGCACGTCAGAGATCAATACTTCACAAAACAAATCGCTGCAAAGACCATGGAAAAACGGTTGATTCAGTGTTGTCCGATAGCGCAACTCTACGCCACCGACTATAAATGTAGGGGCTTACTCATAAAGGTGGCGTTATGGATGTTTCCAGCAAAACCGTAATTCTGATTAATGTCGGCGCAGCGCTTGCGCTTATTAGCCTGTTATCCGTTCGTTTTGGTTGGTTTTAGTAATTTTTTCAGCAACTAAACCTAAAAAAGCAGCCTCAGCGGCTGCTTTTTTTATGATTTAACTGTCGCGCGTTTCCCGGCGCCTGACTGCTGAAGCGCAGCAATAGTCTTAACATTTTCCGGGTTATATTGCGGCAAGAAATTCAGCTTTTCGTTATCCCACTCTACCGCTGTGCAAACGTCCTCATTTGCCCCCAGGCTTTCACAGTCACTAATACGCTGGGCAGGGAGATTGCCGTAAAGCATCGCGCTTACGCCGGTGAGTAACAGGAGAAATACTAGCTTTTTCAAAACCAATTCAACTTCAGAATAACAAATTTTGTAAAATTTTCTCATGAGCGATGCGATAAAGTCAAATCACATACATGCAAACAACGGCCCGGTGGCGATCTCTACCCATATTTAACATTATTGCTACAACCATTACCTTCCAGAAGCGCGTTTCTAAGAAGTGGGATCCGCCATGCCCGCCCCGCCAGGGAGAGAATATTTATATAATTGGAAATAACAAATTGATCTGGTTTTTCGTATACCGGATTATTGATATTTAACTATACTTGGCTTTAAGGGGTGAGGATTTTCTTAAATTGACTGCGCAAAATAATCAGCAATCGACTTCTGATCCTTACGCTTAATGCGGACTGTAGATTTTCTACTTGTTATTTTGTGCTGTATATTGCGGTAGGTGAACGAAGTTATTATTTGCAAATTCACGGATTTGCGCATAGTTTCATTACTATTCGTTATAACGTATTTGCTTTTTCTCTCACTTATTTTTGAGGTCGCTTATGTCAGGAATAGTTGCCCTGCTAATGGCTTTAGTTCTATTGGTGATCGCAATCTACAGCCTTGTCTCTTATATTCGTGAGCGCCGCCACTCGGGCCTGCCATCTAAAAAAGATAAACATTAATTATTGCATCGCTCCTAAAAGTCGATACAAAAAAAATCCCCGCATCATCCTGCAGGGATCTAACAATTAATAACATGCTTAGTAGTTTACACCCCATCCGGCGCTTATCTCCGGCACTCACAATGGCTTAGCTCTTGAAGGGGTATAAGAATACTCTCATATTACCCCTTATCTTTTTTAACAATTGTTGCTATTGCAACTATTAGTCTGGTAATGCTGCCGGTACGTTAATGTTTCACCATCACATGGCGAACCACCGTGTAGTCCTCCAGCCCATACATTGACATATCCTTGCCGTAACCAGAAAGCTTCTGTCCGCCGTGCGGCATTTCGCTAACCAGCATGAAATGGGTATTCACCCAGGTGCAACCGTACTGCAAACGCGCGCTCAGACGATGGGCGCGGCCAACGTCCTGCGTCCAGACCGAGGAGGCCAGACCATACTGTGAATCATTAGCCCAGGTTAATACTTGTTCCTCATCGCTAAACGACGTTACGCTGACTACCGGACCAAAAACTTCGCGTTGTACGATAGCATCATCCTGCTGCGCGCCAGCCAACAGCGTGGGCTGGAAATAGTAACCATTCCCCGCCGCGCGACTGCCGCCGGTCACCACTTTAATATGCGGTAAGGCGCGTGCGGCGTTGACAGCCGCGGTCACCCGTTCAAGATGGGCAAGAGAACTTACCGGCCCCAGCTCCGTGGACGGATCGTCAGGCTGCCCCATTTTCAGGCTGGCCACGGCAGCGCCTAGCTTTTCAACCAGCCGTTCGTAGACGCCCTGTTGCGCATAAATACGGCAGGCGGCGGTACAGTCCTGGCCCGCGTTATAAAAACCAAAGGTACGAATGCCCTCAACGACGGCATCGATATCTGCATCATCAAAAACAATGACCGGCGCTTTACCGCCCAGCTCCATATGGGTGCGTTTAATCGACGTCGCCGTGTGACCAATAATATGGGCGCCGGTGGCGATCGAGCCAGTCAACGAAACCATACGCACTTTACTATGGCCTGTGAGCGGATCGCCAACAGTCGGGCCGCGGCCAAAAAGCACGTTAATGACGCCAGCCGGGAAAATATCCTTCGCGAGCTCCGCCAGCTTCAATGCCGTAAGCGGAGTGATTTCCGAAGGTTTAATCACCACGCAGTTACCGGCCGCCAGCGCGGGCGCCAGCTTCCAGGCCGCCATCATCAGCGGATAGTTCCAGGGTGCAATCGAGGCCACTACGCCAACCGGGTCGCGGCGGATCATTGAGGTATGCCCCTCAAGGTACTCTCCGGCCGCCATTCCCGGCAGGCAACGCGCGGCGCCGGCGAAGAAGCGAAATACATCGGCAATCGCCGGCATTTCATCATTGATAACACAATGTAGCGGTTTACCGCAGTTTAAAGACTCCAGTTTGGCGAGCGTTTCTGCATGTTCAGTAATCACATCCGCCATTTTCAGCAAACATTCGGCGCGGGTTTTCGGCGTTGTCTGGCTCCAGCTGACAAACGCACGATCTGCAGCATTGACGGCGGCATCAACCTGCGCCTCGGTCGCCTCCGCAATCTCAATAATCGTTTCGCCATTGGCAGGATTGAATACCGGCAGCACCTCGCCTTCACCCGCCACTAATTGACCGTTTATCAAAAGGTTATGTTGCATAGCATGATCCTGTAAAGTGTATTATTTTCCGCTTTCGGCGTTATTCTCACCGTCACGGGTTAGCCACCAGGCCCCCAGGATGGGTACAGTCGTCACTAACATCACCAACAGAGCGACGACGTTGGTGACCGGCACATCGCGCGGACGCCCCAGCTGATTTAGCAACCACAGAGGAAGCGTCCGTTCATGACCGGCGGTAAAGGTAGTGACGATAATTTCATCAAAGGACAGGGCGAACGCCAGCATGCCGCCTGCCAGCAGCGCCGACCCCAGATTGGGTAACACCACATAGCGGAAGGTTTGCCAGCCTGTTGCGCCGAGGTCCATTGATGCTTCTACCAGACTCCATGATGTCCGGCGAAATCGGGCAATAACGTTGTTAAACACTACGACTACGCAGAAGGTCGCATGACCCACCACGATAGTTAGCAAGCCAGGCTCAAGATTAACGGCTTTAAATGCCGTCAACAGCGCCAGGCCGGTAATAATGCCGGGGAGCGCAATAGGTAACAGCAACAGCAGCGACACGGCATTCTTACCAAAAAACGTACTCCGCCACAGCGCGCCGGCAGCGAGAGTACCTAACACCAGGGCAATCCCCGTAGATAAAGCGGCGATCTTAAGTGACAACGTCACTGATTCAATGATATCTGCACGAGCGGCAGCCTCGCTGAACCAGCGGAGCGTCAGCCCTTTCGGCGGGAAGCTGAAAGCGGCATCCTCTGTATTAAAGGCGTACAAGGCGATAATCAGCAGTGGAAAATGGAGAAATATCACCCCGCCCCAGGTGGCAATTTTGAGAAACAACGGTGCGCGTTCAGAGTGCATCAAACGCTCCCAGGCGCTTAACAAACGCCAGATACAGTGCAATAAGAACAATCGGCACCAACGTGAACGCCGCCGCCATCGGCATATTGCCAATCGCGCCCTGCTGCGAATAGACCATGTTGCCGATAAAGAAACCGGGCGGCCCCACCAGTTGTGGGACAATAAAATCCCCAAGCGTGAGGGAAAAGGTAAAGATAGAACCTGCCGCGATACCCGGTATGGCTAAAGGCAGTACCACGTAGCGGAAGGTTTGTTGCGGTCGGGCGCCTAAATCGGCTGAGGCCTGCAACAGCGATGGCGGCAGACGTTCCAGCGCCGCCTGCACCGGCAGGATCATGAACGGTAGCCAGATATAGACAAATACCATGAATCGCCCGAGCCCGGAGGTCGATAAGGTATTGCCGCCGACCGCCGGGATGGTCAATACCATATTTAACACGCTCTCCAGACCAAGGTGGCCGAGGAACCATTGCGCCACGCCATCTTTCGCCAGCAATAGCGTCCAGGCGTACGCCTTGACGATATAACTTGCCCACATCGGCAACATCACCGCGATATAAAAGAAGGCTTTCATCTTGCCGCGGGTATAACGCGCCATATACCACGCCATCGGCAATGCCAGGATTGCGCTGGCAATAGTCACGCAGATGGCCATCACCAGGGTACGAACAATGATGTCGTAGTTGGCGGGATTAAACAGAGCCTTCAGGTTAGCGAGCGTCAAATCCGTGGTGACCGACATCGTAAAGTCATCAAAGGTATAGAAGCTTTGCCACAACAGCGTCAGGAGCGACCCCAGATAGACAACGCCAAACCACATCAGCGGACCCAGCAGCAGTAAAAACAGACCCAGTGAAGGTTTTCGCCAGAACAGCCCTGACACTCGCCCGGTCGTTGGTTGCACAAGCGCCATCGTCATCTCAGCCTCCGCTTTCCAGGGAAACCATCGCCGAACGCGACCAACAGGCCAATACCTGTTGCCCCAACTGTGGCGCGCTCAACGCTGCCCCGCCATCGACGTTGGCCTGACTGACTAGCAGTTTATCGCCCGCAGCAAGTTTCAGTTCAATACGCGTTGACGCCCCCTGAAACTGCACCGCCTGCACGGTCCCCTGAACCTGGATATCACCGCCACTATTCAGTCGAATATGTTCAGGACGCAACGACCAGGCGCCGGGCAAGCCGCATAGGCGCTGAGAAACGTCTGGGGTAAAAACGTTCGCGGTGCCGACAAATCCGGCAACAAAGGCGGTTTTAGGCTGTAAATAGAGCGAGTGCGGCGAGTCGACCTGTTCAATACGCCCATTGTTAAACACCGCCACGCGATCGGACATCGACAGCGCCTCACCCTGATCGTGAGTAACAAAAATGAAAGTGATGCCCAACGACTGCTGAAGTTTTTTTAACTCCACCTGCATCTGTTCACGCAGTTTTAAATCCAGCGCGCCAAGCGGTTCATCTAATAACAGCACACGAGGTTGGTTGACCAGCGCGCGGGCAATGGCGACCCGTTGCCGCTGACCGCCGGATAGCTGCGAAGGCTTGCGCGCGTGAACGAACCCAAGCGCCACTTTTTCTAAGGCTTCCCGGGCGCGAAGCTGACGTTCTTTTTTGCCCACGCCTTTCACCATCAGCCCATAGGCGACGTTGTCGATAATCGACATATGCGGAAATAGCGCGTAATCCTGAAAAACCGTATTGACGTCACGCTGCCATGGCGGTAATTCGCTGGCCTGCTGGCCAAAGATACGAATCGAACCGCCGGATAGCTGTTCAAAGCCCGCAATTAAGCGCAGGCAGGTGGTTTTGCCGGAGCCGGACGGCCCCAGCATGGAAAAAAACTCACCATCGCGAATGGCGATAGTCACGCCATCTACCGCGCGCACGTCACCGTAAAGACGCGAAACGTCATCAAACTCTACCGCGTACGTCATGTTCAGTCTCCAGGCGCTTAGCGGCCACCCATAATCGCGATATAGTCCTGGGTCCAACGGCTATAAGGAACATACTTCCCGCCTTCGGCAATCGGCGTTTTCCAGAACGCAATCTTGTCGAATTGGTTGTAGCCGTTGGTTTCGCAACCTTTGTCTCCCAGTAACGTACTGGCTTTACAGCCCTGTGGCACCACGGGCAGCGATCCAAACCAGGCGGCGACATCGCCCTGTACTTTCGGCGTCAGCGACCAGTTCATCCACTTGTAAGCGCATACCGGATGCTTTGCCTCACTATGCAGCATCGTGGTATCGGACCAGCCGGTTACACCTTCTTTTGGGAACACGGTAGCAATAGGCTGACCTTCACCTTTCAGACCATTGGCCTGATACGGCCAGGAGCCCGAAGCAACCACTCCTTCGTTTTTAAAGTCGCTCATCTGCACGGTCGCATCGTGCCAGTAACGGTGAACCAGCGGATGCTGATCCTGCAGAACCTTCAACACCGCCTGATACTGCGCTTCAGTGAGTTCATAGGGATCGTTGATTCCTAACTGCGGCTGTGTTGCTTTGACAAATAGCGCCGCATCAGCGATATAAATCGGACCATCATAGGCCTGAACTCGCCCCTGGTTGCTTTTTCCGTCCGGCAGGTCCTGTTTGACGAAAACCACTTTCCAGCTATCAGGCGGTGTCGGGAAAGTTTTAGTGTTGTACATCAGCAGGTTCGGCCCCCATTGATAGGGCGTGCCGTACACTTTATCGCCGACGTTAAACCACGCGCCTTTGGCAACTCGCGGGTCAAGCGTTTTCCAGTTTGGGATCAGCGCGGTATTAATCGCCTGTACACGCTTACCCATAATCAGGCGTAACGAGGCGTCGCCGGAGGCGGTCACCAGGTCGTAACCGCCCTTCGCCATCAGGCTGACCATTTCGTCAGAGGTGGCGGCAGTTTTCACATTAACCTGACAGCCGCTCTCTTTTTCAAATTGGCTTACCCAGTCATAATTCTTATCCGTCTGACCGCGTTCGATATAACCCGGCCAGGCAATAATATCGAGCCGCCCTTCGCCTTTATCCAGCGAAGTCGGCGGTTCAGCGGCTTGCGCTGTCAGCACAACCATACTCAGCGCGCACAGGCTGCCACGGGCAAATTTTTTGCTCATTTGAACTTACTCCTGTCAGAATAAAAGTAGCGGCAGCCGTGCCGTAAAAATATCTCCCTTAATAAGGGTAGACGGCGGCCTGCGGGGCTCTGGGGAAATTTCCTCAGGTTGTGACCAGGTGCGCATTCCGCAAAAATCGCCACCACGATTCGATAATATGGATTATAGACAAAGAGTTATGGCAAAAGGACGAGTATGCATATTCCCTATGACGACCCGCTAATGGTGGATATTTTAAGCTGATAAATGAATACGAGAATGAAGGGGATAAATTGCCGGGAAAATAAAAGCCGGCAATTAAAAAAAGCGATGAATAAACTAAGGCAAAAGTTGACGTATAAGTTCGCCGAGCCGTTTCACACCCTGCTCCTCTTTTTCTCCCCAGCCCCAGGCGGTATTAAAACGGAAAAATGAAGTCCAGTCGGCCGTGGTCGAAAACATTTTACCCGGTGCAATACTGATGTTATCCCGCAACGCCAGTGCGCTGAGTTCGCCTGAATCGATACCAGCGGGCAACTCCAGCCACAGGAAATAGCCGCTGTCGCTATGATGAATTTTGACCTCTGCGGGTAAAAAGCGCAGTAGCGCTTGCCAGGCCAGCTGTTTCCGCTCAGCAAGCTGACGACGTAAACGGCGCAAATGCGCGTCATAGCGTTTGGTAGAAAGATAATCGACCAGCGCCAACTGCATTGGCGAACTCGTAGATAGCGTACTCATCAGCTGTAACTGCTGAATACGGCGGGCATGTCGGCCAGCAGCGACCCAGCCGATACGAAACCCCGGAACCAGACATTTTGAAAATGAGCTACAGTGCAACGTCATCTCATCACGATCCCAGTACTTTGCGGGTAGCGGTTTTTCCCGACCAAAGTACAGCTCACTGTAAACGTCATCTTCAATTAACATGACGTTGTAGCGCGTCAATAGCGATACCAGCCGCGCTTTTTTGTCCGCCGTCAGCGTAAATCCGAGCGGGTTTTGGCTATTGGTCATCAGCCAGCAGGCTTTTACCGGGTAGCTCTGCAAAGCCTGTTCCAGCGCCGCCAGATCGATCCCCTCTTTCACATCGCTGGCCACCGATAGCGCTTTTAGCCGCAAACGTTCAAGCGCCTGCAGCGCGCCGTAAAAGCACGGATTTTCTACGACGACCCAATCGCCGGGTTCAGTCACCGCCTGCAGGCTGAGGTTTAATGCCTCCAACGCACCGGCGGTGATGACTATCTCATCCGGCGATACGTTCATTCCCTGCAACGCATAACGCCGGGCAATCGCATGACGAAGCTCATCATTACCCGGCGGCAGGTTCTCAATCACACTCATGGCGGTAGCAGTTTTACTCACCTGCGCCAGAGAACGATTTAGCTGCTGTAAGGGGAACAGGCGCGGGTCGGGAAAGGCGGAAGCAAAAGGCAGCATCGAAGCCTGACGGCTTGCCTGCAGGACGTCGAAAATATAGGTGTTGATATCCACCGACTCATGGCGCGTGACTTGCGCCGGAGGTTCAGGCTGGCGCTGTTTTACCGGCTGCGGCGCCACATAATAACCCGATTGCGGGCGAGCGATAATTCGTCCCTGACTTTCCAGTAACTGGTAGGCATGGCTGACGGTCATAAAACTCATTCCGCTGCTGACAACCTGCTCGCGTAATGAAGGTAGGCGATCGCCGGGTTGCCAAACGCCGAGCGCGATCTGTTCCGTGAGCCGTTGCGCAAGCTGCTGATATTTTTTCATTACCGCATCCATTTAACCAACGAGACCCGTATCTTATAACAGATGGTCAAAAATGGCAGGTTTTAAAAACTGATATAGCTAATAGATATCACCGGATAAATACTGGTTTCGCACTGCAAGCGATGACGCTGATGTTCAAATAACATGAGATTGTATTATCACTAATGAAATATGCGCATTTGAGAATAGTAATAAAATATTACCCGAGCCAGAACGTCATGAGGCACATCCATTAAACGCACGGTATATCAATGCAAAACCCAATCGTTTGAACGTTGATATGCGTTGTTTCTCATGTTGTGAACCCACGATTAAAAAAGCTCGCTAACCTCGCATGAGATAAATTCATCGCCATTAAAAAATGAAGTAATTTCATGCTGAGGATAATAATAACTCAAATCATCAGATAGACTCCGCCGCCCACAGCAAGCCAAAAAATAGTCATTATCAACAATGAGATAAGTAAACTTCGCAGTCCTTTTTTTGACAAACCGTCTCCCTTTTTTCATCAACTTAATATATAAAACTACAATGAATAACCAATTCACATAATAAATATGGATATTTAAAAAGCAAACCCTACAGCTAAACTCAGCACCGTTACAGGCTAGCAGAATAATTAATGAAATACAGCGCAAGCAATAAGGAAAATCGTAAACAAAAATGTGAAGTATCACAGGAATAAATTCACAATACGTAATTTATTATTTATAGTGACATGAGAATTGACTTCACAAATATGAAACAGAGATAGAAAGAATAACAATCCGCAACTGTTATCATAAAAAAGCGCTTTTCTGCCTCTGCTATCACTCCCCACCACCCCTTAAAATTGCGCTGAATCAATTTTGTTGTGGAGTCCTGCATGTTCGGTCTTGATGCATTTCATCTGGCGCGGATCCAATTCGCCTTTACCGTCTCATTTCATATCATCTTTCCCGCGATCACCATCGGTCTTGCCAGCTACCTGGCGGTACTTGAAGGATTGTGGTTAAAAACAAAAAATCCTGTCTGGCGCTCGCTATATCATTTCTGGTCGAAAATCTTTGCCGTCAACTTTGGTATGGGGGTGGTCTCGGGGCTGGTGATGGCCTACCAGTTCGGCACCAACTGGAGTGGTTTCTCGCAGTTCGCAGGCAGCATTACCGGCCCGCTGCTAACTTATGAAGTTCTTACCGCCTTCTTCCTTGAGGCCGGTTTCCTTGGCGTGATGTTATTTGGCTGGAACCGCGTCGGCCCCGGCCTGCATTTTTTCGCCACCTGCATGGTGGCGCTGGGCACCATCATTTCCACGTTCTGGATCCTGGCCTCAAACAGCTGGATGCAAACGCCGCAAGGTTTTGAAATCGTTAACGGCCAGGTGGTACCCGTTGACTGGTTGGCCGTTATCTTTAATCCCTCTTTCCCCTACCGCTTATTCCATATGTCCGTTGCTGCGTTTCTTAGCAGCGCGTTATTCGTGGGCGCCTCCGCCGCATGGCATTTGCTTCGTGGCAACCGAACGCCTGCTATCCGCGCGATGTTCTCTATGGCGCTATGGATGACGCTGCTTGTCGCCCCCATTCAGGCATTAATCGGCGATATGCATGGGCTTAACACCCTGAAACATCAACCAGCGAAAATTGCCGCTATCGAAGGACACTGGGAAAATCCGCCCGGCGAACCGACGCCGCTGCTGCTGTTCGGCTGGCCGGACATGCAACAAGAACGTACCCGCTACGGGCTGGAGATACCTGCCCTCGGCAGTCTGATCCTCACCCACAGCCTCGATAAACAGGTGCCGGCGCTGAAGGAATTCGCCCCGCAAGATCGCCCTAACTCAACCATTGTCTTCTGGTCATTTCGTCTGATGGCGGGCCTGGGAATGCTGATGATTCTGCTTGGCGTCATTGCCCTATGGCTGCGCTATCGTCAGCGTTTGTATACCTCAAAACCTTTCCTGCGCTTCGCGTTGTGGATGGGGCCTTCCGGACTAATTGCGATTCTGGCTGGCTGGGTGACCACCGAAGTCGGCCGCCAGCCGTGGGTGGTCTACGGCGTACAGCGCACTTCCGAGGCCGTATCAGCTCACGGCGATCTGCATATGACCATTAGCCTGCTGGCCTTTATTGCCGTCTACAGCTCGGTATTCGGTGTTGGCTATAGCTATATGCTGCGCCTGATCCGCAAAGGGCCGCAAGAGCAGGTACCTGTGCCATCAGGAACGCCCGCGCGTCCGCTTTCTGCCGTTACGGATGGTTTTCAGCACAAGGAGTCCCGCTAATGGGTATTGATTTATCGGTTATTTGGTTTGTTATCATCGTGTTCGCCACCCTGATGTACATCGTCATGGACGGTTTCGACTTAGGGATCGGGATACTATTTGCCGCCGTACGCGGCGGTGAAGAGCGCGACGTGATGGTTAACAGCGTCGCACCGGTATGGGATGGCAATGAAACCTGGCTGGTGCTTGGCGGCGCAGGCCTCTTCGGCGCTTTTCCGCTGGCCTATGCGGTGATTATCGACGCGCTGTCGGTGCCGCTCACCCTGATGCTGATCGGGCTTATTTTTCGCGGCGTGGCCTTTGAGTTTCGCTTCAAAGCGACCCCCTCGCACCGCCCTTTCTGGGATAAGGCTTTTCTGGGCGGATCGCTACTGGCGACATTCACCCAGGGCATGGTCGTCGGCGCGGTCATTCATGGTTTTCCGGTCAGCGGTCGCAGCTTTAGCGGCGGAATGTGGGATTGGCTCACGCCATTTACCCTATTCTGCGGTCTCGGCCTCACCGTTGCCTACGCGTTGCTGGGCGCCAGTTGGCTGGTAATGAAAAGCGAGAATCCGCTGCAGAATACCATGCGCAGAATTTCACGCCTTCTGCTGCTGGCCTTACTGATAGTGATAGCGGCGATTAGTCTGTGGACGCCGCTCTCCCAGCCGGCGATCGCCGAGCGCTGGTTTAGCCTGCCGAATCTGGTTTACCTGCTGCCGGTACCGCTGCTGGTTATCACCATCAGCGCCTGGCTATGGCGCACGCTTGGGCAACGCGACGGTCATTGCCTGCCGTTCGTGTTGACCCTGGGGCTCGTTTTTCTTGGGTTTAGCGGACTTGGGATCAGCATTTGGCCGCATATTATCCCGCCGGGAATCACGTTGTGGCAGGCCGCGGCGCCGCCGCAAAGCCAGGGCTTTATGCTGGTTGGCGCGCTACTGATTATTCCCGTCATTCTTGGTTATACCTTTTGGAGCTACTACGTCTTCCGCGGCAAAGTTCAGCCTGGCGAGGGGTATCACTGATGGAGCGCTCATGGATAAAACGGCTGTTATGGCTGGCGGCCATATGGGGAGCTAGCGTGCTGGCGCTGGGCGCCATCAGCATGATTTTCCGCCTGCTGATGAACGCCGCCGGGCTTCGCGCCTGAAAAAAATCTATTCCCTGGCCTGGCGCTTATCGCGTCAGGCTTTTTTTTCATCTTTCTTCAGCCTTGCCTGACAAAGCCTTGCGCTTCTTTGATAACCAGGCAGAAAAACCAATATTAAATCAATCATATTAATCATGCGTTATTTATTGATATGGAAAATGATATGTGGCGGAGAGGAATAGCGGCAGTGGTGCTGATGTGCGGATTATTCTCCGGGCATCTGCTCGCCCAACGTCAGGGGCATGATTATTTCCCGGTGCAAAGCCTCGAACAGCAGTTACTGCACGAGGCTGATTGCGATGAGCTACGCAGCCGGGCTGAGGATACCGCCAGTTCGCTGCGCGAGCATCACCACCGGCAGTATGCGCGCAAAGCAAAGGCGCATAACTGTCCGCCGTGAGAACGGCCCTTACGCGCCTTTACGCTTGGGCAACGTTTTCATCAGCTCGTCAGGACTGACGGAGGCGACGATACTGCCCGGATGCGGCATCTTGAGGATGTGATTTTTGATTTTACCCACCACGTGCATTTCGCATGGACGGCAATCAAATTTCAGCGTTAACACTTCGTCACCATGGATCAGCTGCATCGGCGTCGCCTTCCAGCTCTTTATCGAACCTTTGGCCTGCTTCGGACACAGGTTGAAGGCGAATCGCAGGCAGTGCTTGGTGATCATCACCGGCACGTCGCCTTTCTCTTCATGAGCTTCATACGCCGCATCGATCAGTTGAACGCCATAGCGCTGGTAGAAAGCGCGCGCTTTGTGGTTATAAACGTTCGCCAGGAACGACAGATGCGTTTCCGGATACACCGGCGGTGGTACGGAGACCGGTTTACGCGTTCCGCGCTGCCAGGCATCGAGGCGCGCCCGATCGAGCATCTCTGCGGTTTCACGGCGCAGTTGGTTAAGCATACTGTTCGGAACAAACAGCGCCGGTAGATTAATCTGCACATCACGCGGGTAGTAAATGGTCTGGCCGAGCTTCGCCACGCCATCTCGTAAATTGGCCAGCGCTTTTTCCGCCTGGGTCGCTTCGGCGAATTCGCCATCCAGCGTATGCGTGACGCTGACGCCGTCTTCGCAGGTCATGGTCAGCACCAGCTGTTCCTGCCAGCCGCTCAGCGCGATATCAACCGCAATGCGGCGCTCGCTGGAAGTTTTCAGTAGCGCCTGCTGCCAGTTATGATCGAGGTTACGATTAAGCGCCTCGTGCGGACGCACTTTATGCAGGTCTGCCGGCATTTCGTTTGGCCAGACGCGATAACGATTTTCCCCCGTTTTCTCCACCGTATTGGCGCGGAAGCCGACAACTTCACGTTTGATCATCACATTCAGACCGTCGCCGTTAGTCAACGCGTCGGTCACTTCGACATCGAGATAATCTTTTCCGACTTTTAATACTTCGCCTACCGGCAGGCCGATAAATTTCGGCGAATCAAACGCGCCGATATCGCCCTTACGCGCGTTAACAAAATAGTCGGTGCTGCCGCGATGGAACGTTTTATCGGTCGACGGCACGAAGAAGTGTTCGGTGCGCCCGGCGGAAGAACGCGCGAGATCGCCGCGGTCTTCAATAATACGATCCAGCATCTGACGATAGTGAGCGGTGATATTTTTCACATAACTCATATCCTTATAACGCCCTTCAATCTTAAAGGAGCGCACGCCGGCGTCGATCAATGCCGCCAGGTTGGCGGTCTGATCGTTATCTTTCATCGACAACAGATGTTTTTCATAGGCCACGACGCGCCCCTGATCGTCTTTCAGGGTGTAAGGCAGGCGGCAAGCCTGAGAGCAGTCGCCGCGGTTGGCGCTACGTCCGGTTTGTGCATGAGAAATATAGCACTGACCGGAATAGGCTACGCATAAGGCGCCGTGAATAAAGAACTCGATAGTCGCGTCGGTATTATCATAGATCGCTTTAATTTGATCGAGGTTGAGTTCGCGGGCCAGAACAATCTGGCTGAAGCCTGCATCAGAGAGAAACTTAGCCTTCTCGACGCTGCGAATATCGCACTGGGTGCTCGCGTGCAGCTCAATCGGCGGCAGATCCAGCTCCATAATCCCCATATCCTGCACGATCAATGCATCAACGCCGGTCTCGTACAGATCGGTAATCAGCCGTTGCGCGGGTTCCAGTTCATCATCATGAAGAATGGTATTCAGCGTCACAAACACCTTCGCGCCAAAGCGATGCGCAAACGGCACCAGGTTGGCGATATCGCTCAGGCTATTGCTGGCATTATGCCGCGCGCCGAAGCCCGGCCCGCCGATATAGACCGCGTCGGCGCCGTGTAAAATCGCTTCACGGGCGATCCCGGCATCGCGGGCAGGACTAAGAAGTTCAAGATGATGGTTTTGCAGGCGCATACGCTCGTCGTTATCCGTTATAGGGGGTCGAAATGGCGGCTATTGTAGTCAGAACTGGGCGTAGACGAAAACATTTTCCGCCGCGCCCACACAGCGAATTTGCAGAAATCGGCAAAGCATTGAAGAAAAAGCTATTTCTCATGAAAACCCGGCAAGGTTACAGTGGCTGCGTATTCCGGATTTTCCTCGTCACGTTGTGAATTTTAGTCTCAGTCATCTTGATTGGCCGCGGATTAATCCGCGGCTTTTTCTTTTGGATAATGAATCAGTGAATGAAAGTGCGCCGTCTGCGCGCCGCTATTGCGGTAAGCGTGCGTCAGGTCGCCGGCAAAGCGCCGCCCTTCTCCCGCCTGCAATGAATGCCACTGCCCCTGCAGACATAAATCCAGCGTACCGCTAATGACCACGACATGTTCAATGACGCCGGTCTCATGCGGCGTCGATTCGCTCAGTGCGCCGGGGGCGAGGGTAATCGAAAAATGGTCAAAACGCAGTTCAGGATCCCATGGGAAGATGGGCGTCACCACCATCGCCTGTTGCTGCGGGTCGAAGGCGGCGGGCGCAGCCGTCTCATCGGCAACGATGAACGTCGAAAACGCCACATTGAGGCCGGTGGCTATCTTCCACAATGTCGCGACCGTTGGGCTCGATTCATTACGTTCGATTTGCCCGAGCATCGCCTTTGATACTCCGGTTTCTTCCGCCAGCCGCGACAAACTCCAGCCGCGCTGCTGACGCAGGCTTTTCAGCGTCAATGCCAGATGTTGGGCAATATTCATTGGGGGCTCCTCGTCATTTTCATGATATTACCAGTTGTACGCTATAACGCACAATGCTACCTTCGTCGTATGTTATAACGCACAAGAGGTGTTCATGCGCTCCTTTACCCTTCCCATCCCCACGCTGCTCGCGGGATTTGTCGCCGTGCTGGTAGGCTACGCCAGCTCCGCCGCCATCATCTGGCAAGCGGCCGCCGCCGCTGGCGCCGACGCCGGACAAATAGCTGGCTGGATGACCGCCCTTGGCCTGGCGATGGGCGTCAGCACGCTGGTATTAACGCTATGGCGGAAAGTCCCCATTCTCACCGCATGGTCAACTCCAGGCGCGGCTTTACTGGTCAGTGGATTACAGGGAGCGACGCTGGCGCAGGCGGTGGGAATATTTGTTTTCGCCAACGCCCTGATTCTGCTATGCGGCGTGACGGGACTGTTTGCCCGCCTCATGAAAATCATTCCGCATTCGCTGGCGGCGGCAATGCTGGCGGGGATCCTACTGCGTTTTGGTCTGCAGGCATTTGGCAGTTTGCAGGATAATCTCCCGCTATGCGGCGGGATGTTCGCCGCCTGGCTGTTATGCAAAGCGCTTTACCCACGTTTTGCGGTCGTTGCGGCGTTAGCGGCGGGCGGGATCATCGCCCTACTAACCGGCTCGCTGTCGCCAGTGGCAAACGATATGGTTTTTGTTGCTCCGCAGTGGATTACGCCGCAGTTCACCCCTTCGCTACTGCTCAGCGTCGGTGTACCGTTTTTCCTTGTCACCATGGCGTCACAGAACGCGCCCGGCCTGGCGACCATTCAGGCATCAGGATATCGGGTTCCGGTCTCGCCGCTAATCGTATTTACCGGCGCGCTGGCGCTGCTATTCTCACCATTTGGCGTCTATTCCGTGTGCATCGCCGCCATTACCGCCGCCATCTGCCAAAGCCCGGATGCGCATCCGGATGCGGATAAGCGCTGGCTCGCCGCAGCGGCGGCCGGTGTGTTTTATCTGTTGGCGGGGCTATTTGGCGGTTCGATAACCGCGCTAATGGCGGCGCTACCGCCGGTGTGGATCCAAATGCTGGCGGGGCTGGCATTGTTAGGAACCATTAGCGGCAGCCTCTATCAGGCGCTGGGGCATGAGAGCGAACGCGATGCCGCAGTCGTAACCTTTTTAGTCACCGCCAGCGGCGTTACCCTTGCAGGAGTCGGCTCGGCCTTTTGGGGGCTGGTCCTCGGCGGTATCAGCTATGCGCTATTAACCGCGCTGCGCCGCGCGTAGCTGGCTTGGCGTAAGACCCGTGGCGCTTTTTACCCGGTGGCTAAAATGGCTGGCGGAGCTAAACCCGCAGGCCAGCGCTATCTCGGTCAACGGCCGTTGGGTGTGGCAAATCAGATGTTGCGCCTTGATCATCCGCCGCTGCATCACATACTGATGCGGCGCCATATTCATTGACTGGCGGAACATCCGCGCAAAATGGTATTCGCTAAGCGAAGCCTGGGCGGCAAGGTCGGCGAGCGTTAGCGGCTGCTCGAGGTGCTCCTCAATCCACGCCAACAGATTACGCAACAGATGCGGCGCCAGGCCGCCGGTAACCGTCGGCAGGCGCCACTGGACGTTCGAATAGTTTTGAATCAGATGCGTTAACAGCAGCGTACTGGCCGAGCTTAACAGTAATTGATTAGCCTGCTGGCGCCAGTCGTTATCGAGCAGAAACTGACGATAAACCGCGGTAATTTTGTCATCGCTGGCGAAGGTTTTTTCCTGCAAGGTGAAAGACGCCGGGCTGCGGTCCCAAATTTGCTCGCCGACGCGGCGTAGGTGCTCATCGGTGCAATAGAGATGAACGAACGAAAGATCGCCGCGAATATCCCAGGTGCTTTCGTCCCCCTTTGGCATCAGACAAAAACGATCCGGCCCGCCGCCGTTCCTCCAGCCGTAGGGCGTTTTTTGGTAGCTTTCGTAACCATCGGCAATATACAGGCTCAACGTGTGGTGGTCGCTGCGCACCGTGATCCGGTCAAGGTCGTTGTACCACGCGGCAAGCTGGATCCCGGAATTGAGTTCTACGGTCCCCCGCAGCACCGCATTCTGTTGTTGTAATGTTTCGAACGTCCCGTATGCCATAGCCTTCACATCGTTTTTAATCCGCAGACCTCTAGTCTATGAATTGTCATCACCGCTTACCAGCATTGACCATGAGCTTGTGAAAAATAAGCGCAAGATTTTGCAAGTCAGCAACAAAACGGTGACAGCGCTTTGCCAGGAAAAATCGCACACTTACGCCAGGCATATTAAAGGAGAGACATTTTGAACGCATTACTCTACGGGCTGGTGGTGGTTATCTGGGGTACCACATGGATTGCTATCTTTTTACAACAAGGGCCCGTCGCCGCGCCGGTATCGATTTTCTGGCGCTTTGCCGTCGCCAGCGTCACTATGCTGACAATTTTGCTGATTACCCGCCGCCTGCGCCCGCTGGCGATGCGCGATCATCTGTTTTGCATGCTGCAAGGCTGCTGCGTCTTTTGCTTTAACTTCTGGTGTTTTTATACCGCCGCGGCGCATATCAATACCGGCCTTGAGTCGGTGATCTTTTCGATGGCGGTATTATTTAACGCGATCAATAGTTTTATTTTCTTCCGCCAGCAGCCACCGGGGCGCTTTTGGCTGGCTGCGGCACTGGGGCTCGCAGGAATTGTCACCCTTTTCTGGGACGATCTCCTCGCCAATGGTCTAAACGCGTCGCTGCTGTGGGGAATTGGCCTGAGCGCCCTGGGAACGTACGGTTTTTCATTAGGCAACATGTTGAGTATTCGCCACCAGCGCCGCGGGCTTGAGACATTAACCACCAATAGTTGGGCCATGTTTTACGGCACCCTGGTGATGGGGGCGATCGCGCTGCTGCGCGGCGATAATTTTACGCCACAGTGGACATGGAGTTATATGGGCGCCCTGCTGTATCTGGCGTTGTTCGGTTCGGTTATCGCGTTCGGCGCTTATTTCACTCTGGTAGGCCGTATCGGGGCCAGCAAAG
Organism: Klebsiella sp. 141203; assembly: GCF_032601985.1. Classification (NCBI taxonomy): domain Bacteria; kingdom Pseudomonadati; phylum Pseudomonadota; class Gammaproteobacteria; order Enterobacterales; family Enterobacteriaceae; genus Klebsiella; species Klebsiella sp. 141203. The sequence continues at coordinate 490,908 of NZ_JAQIRL010000001.1, forward strand.
CGGCCTATAGCACGCTGCTTTTCCCGCTGGTGGCATTAACTATCTCCACCTTCTACGAAGGTTACGTCTGGCATAGCAATGCGGTGCTAGGTCTGGCGTTAATACTGGTAGGAAATCTGGTGATGTTCGCCCGCCCCGAACAGCTGTTTTTGCGCCGCCGGCTGGCCTAATAATAAGCCCGTCAGGCATCGCGCCAGACGGGCTTAACGCATCAATTACTTCTGTGACGGATCGAATTTCACCGCGTCGATCGCCATATCATCAATCACCTGTTTCAACGTATCAGCGGTCAGCGGCGTGCTCTCATTAGACAGCGTTTTGCCTTCGCCCTTACGTACAACTTTAATAACCGGTTTATTGGTCTTCGCGTCGATCAGTTCGCCTTCGAAGTAGAGATTCGTGTCCATCGTGCGATGGCCGGTTGCCGCCTGGGTACCCGCGACAATCATCGCCACCGGGATCACTTCATAGAACTGCAGACCTTCTTTACTGGTATCAACACCGGTGATTGCGCCGCGGAAAATCAGGCTGCGCGGGCCAGCCGTAGTCGCCAACGGTTTACGTTCGCTGATGGCCTGTTTCATCTGCTTGTTGGTGTAATTGAGGATGTCCTGCAGCGCTTTCTCCCCTACCTGAGTCGTTGGTTTCGGCACCGGGTAGTAGGTGATTGGACGGTAGACAACATTGTCGTAATTGCTCGGATTGTAGTCCGGGGAGATCCAGCGCAGCTCTGGTTTGCCGGAAGCCGAGGTAGTCTCTTTTAACTTAGAGTAATCTTTTAAGAACCCGGAATACTGATTCGGTTGCGCCAGTTTGGATGCACAACCGGTTAATGCCAGTAGCCCGGCCAGAGCGGCTACTTTAAATAACGTTTTCGTACGCATGGATGATCCCTGTAAATGCAGTTTGTCGGCAAGATTTATAACAAATTCCCACGCTAAGTTTTGTGACAAAAAAGGTGGTCCGTCAACTCCTTGCAAAAAATAAATCCGCCAATGCGGCGGATTTATTTATGGTGTTTATTTTACGTCCACTTGATAAAAAAGATGTTTACCAAACGGGTCGATTTCATACCCGGTCACCGATTTACTTACCGGCTCAAAAATAGTTGAGTGCGCAATCATCACGGCCGGCATTTGATCGTGCATCATCTGCTGCGCCTGTTTATACAAAGCTTCTCGTTGTGGCCTGTCGGTGATGGTTTTGGCTTCGGCGATAATTTTATCAAACGGCGCGTAACACCATTTCGCCGAATTAGAACCGCCGTTGGCCGACTGGCAGGTAAATAATGGGCCAAAGAAGTTATCCGGGTCGCCGGTCGCGGTGGTCCAGCCCATCAACGCCGCCTGATGCTCGCCGTCTTTCACCCGCTTAAGGTATTCGCCCCATTCATAGGTGGTGATTTTGGTCTGCACGCCGATTTTAGCCCAGTCGGCCTGGATCATTTCCGCCATCCGTTTCGCATTCGGGTTATAGGGACGCTGAACCGGCATCGCCCACAGGTCGATGGTGATGGGACCCTTCACGCCGGATTCACGCAGCAGCACTTTGGCTTTTTCCAGATCCCAACTGTAGTCCTGCAGGTCGGCATCTGCACTCCAGACGCCAGGCGGCAGCAGATTTTTCGCTACCGTACCAGTGCCGTGGAACACCGCGTCAATAATTGCCGGTTTGTTGATAGCCATAGCCAATGCCTGGCGTACCTTAACGTTATCCAGCGGCGCTTTCTGCGTGTTGAAGGCAAGGAACCCGGTATTAAGCCCGGCTTTGCTCATCAGATTGATCTGCGGATTCTCTTTCATCCGCGGTAAATCGGCGGGATTAGGGAATGGCATGACCTGACACTCATTTTTCTCGAGTTTAGCGTAACGCACCGAGGCATCAGGCGTAATACTAAATACTAGACGATCGATTTTCGCTTTTCCCTGCCAGTAATCAGGGAATGCGGTAAACAAAATCCGCGAATCTTTTTGGTATTGCGCCAGCTTAAATGGCCCGGTACCGATGGGATCCATATCAACGCGCTGCGGGGTTCCGGCTTTCAGCATCGCATCGGCATATTCCGCAGAGAGGATTGAAGCAAAATACCAGCCGAGATCAGCGACAAAAGGCGCCTCGGGGTGCGCGAGGGTAAAACGCACCGTATATTCATCCGGTTTATCAATTGCGGTAATTAACGAACCAAACTCCAGGCTTTCAAAATTGGAGTAGTTGCCATTAGAGACGTTATGATAAGGGTTATTCGGATCCTTTTGCCGCATAAAGGAAAAAATAACGTCATCGGCATTAAAATCACGGGTCGGTTTAAAATACTTATTACTTTGGAATTTAACGCCCTTGCGTAAGTGGAAAGTATAAACTTTGCCATCGTCGCTCACCTCCCAGCTTTCCGCCAGGCTGGGCTGCAATTCCGTGGTGCCAACTTTAAAGTCCACCAGCCGGTTATATATCGGTATCGCGCTGGCATCGACGCTGGTCCCGGAAGTATAAAGCTGCGGATTAAAGTTTTCCGGCGAGCCTTCAGAGCAATAAACCAGTGTTTTCGCATTCACAGCGGAACTCACCGCTAATGCCGCTATCGTCAGAGCTATTGAAGTAAATGTGCGTTGCATGCGTTTCCCTTTTCATTTTTTGACTAATGAATAGCTTTTTGTTTTATTGCCCATAGATAACACTAAAGCCAGATTGCAAACACCCGAAATAATAAATTAAGAAGGAAACACTATGGCCTCGCCCTTAACCAGACAATTAACCCAGCGCTTCTTTCGCTATCTGGCTATCACCAGCCAAAGCGATCCACGAGCAACCACGTTACCCACGACGCCCGGACAACATCAGATGGCGCAGGCGTTAGCCGACGAGCTACGTCAGTTTGGCCTTGACGATATCGTTGTCGACGAGCACGCGACCGTGACGGCGGTTAAAAAAGGCACCGTCCCCGGTGCGCCGCGGATCGGCTTTATCACGCATATTGATACCGTTGATGTCGGACTGTCGCCGGATATTCATCCACAAATCCTGCGATTTACTGGCGAAGATCTCTGCCTTAACCCGGAACAGCAAATCTGGCTGCGGGTTGACGAGCATCCGGAAATTCTGGCCTACCGTGATGAAGAGATTATTTTCAGCGACGGCACCAGCGTACTGGGCGCCGATAACAAAGCAGCGGTGACCGTTGTCATGACTCTGCTGGAAAACCTGACCGCCGAACATAAGCATGGCGATATCGTCGTGGCGTTCGTCCCGGATGAAGAAGTGGGTCTTCGCGGGGCAAAAGCGCTGGATCTCTCGCGTTTTGCCGTCGATTTTGCCTGGACCATCGACTGCTGCGAACTGGGCGAGATCGTTTATGAAAACTTCAACGCAGCCTCCGCGGAGATACGGTTTACCGGCGTCACGGCGCACCCAATGTCCGCCAAAGGCGTATTAGTTAACCCGCTGTTAATGGCTACCGACTTTATGAGCCATTTCGACCGCCGGCAGACGCCGGAGCACACCGCCGGGCGCGAAGGCTACGTGTGGTTTAATGGTATTCATGGCGATCAGAACAGCACGCGCTTGCAGGCTAATATTCGCGATTTCGATCTGGACAGCTTTAACCGACGCAAACAACAGATTGGCGAAGTGGCAGAGAAAATCGCCGCCCAGTACCCCACTGCCAGGGTTGAATTCACGATAAGCGATACTTACAGCAATATCAGCAACGCCATTGGCGAAGACCGCCGGGCTATTGATCTGATGTTCACCGCGATGGAAAGCCTCGGTATAACGCCAAAACCCACGCCGATGCGCGGCGGTACCGACGGCGCAGCGTTATCGGCAAAGGGGCTGCTGACGCCGAACTTCTTCACCGGCGCGCATAATTTCCATTCGAAATTCGAATTTTTGCCGCTGCGCGCCTTTGAGGCCTCCTATCTAACCGCCCTGCAGCTGTGCCTGCTGGCGGCGGATTAAGCCGGTTTACGCGCCAGCATCGTGGCGAAGCGTAGCTTGATGCGGTTGCCGCTGGCGTCGGTGCGGTGCAATTCGCCGACATCTTCGTTGTACTTGAGGAACTGCCAGCCAGCATAATAGTCGCGCAGTTCTTCAGGTTTGAAGGCGAACGGGAAACCCACGGTACAAGGGTAATCTTCGGTATCCATGGCTGCCACAATCAGGTTATAGCCGCCAGGCTTCGTGCAGCGCTGCATGTTGGCGATAAGACCAGGGATGGTTTTGGCTTCCAGGAACATCATCACCACGGTAGAAAGAATAAAATCATACTCGTCATCAAAACTCAGCGTATTCAGATCCTTAATCGCCGTCTGCAGGTTTTCCAGCCCTTCTGCCTGACGAATGGTCTCCAGATTATCGATACTCATGGGGTTCTTATCCCACGCGGTGACGTTGTAACCTTTCGCCGCCAGATACAGGCTGTTGCGACCATTGCCGCAGCCGAGGTCAAGCGTTTGGCCCGGCTGCATCAGCGAGGCGGCATACACCACTTCTGAGTGGGTGCGCGTGAGGCCATATTTTTCTGTAAAGTAGTTTTCGTCACGAGTCGTCATGATTAATCCTTGTTTGGCAATAAAGTGGCACGGTCTACGCGAATTAACAGTTTACCCCGCACCAGCAGAAGAAAGGTACGCAGCAGCAGCAGGCCGATAATCAGGTTGCTAAAAATAAATAAGGGGATCGCCAGCGTATGGAAAAAACCGTGCGGCTGACCGTGCCCCAGATGCAGGCCGGTGGTCGCCAGTGCGGAAATCCCGAACGAGAAGCTCCAGAATGAAGCATTAAACGGCTGCTGCAGATACCACGGCATCAGGCGCAGCATAAATAGCAACTGCAACAGCCCGTAACCAAATAACATTTTGGCAAACGTATCACCGTCGCCGCCATTGACGCTGAGCCACGCGCTACAGGCCACCAGAGCAGGCGCCAGCTGGATACCCAACGATGTCCGCAATGCCGCCGGTAGCTCGCCGTTGCTGCGCAAACGCTGTAGGATTACCGGCTCCAGGCTGAGCCAGGAGAAGACGCCGGCGCCGAGAAACACCAGTCCGGCATCGCTGAATCCCAGCGCGCCGCAGGCCATGGCGCTGATAAAATTGTTGGCGACAGTCGGCAGATATAAACCGGGCGTCGTCGCCTCTCCCGGATGTTTACCCCGCCACAGCCCGGCGCTCTGCCAGGCCGCATAGCAAAGCTGCAGCGTAACCCCCGCAGCAAATAACGCCAGCGACAACGGGCGATACCAGCCTGCAAAAGCGATCGACACCAATAGCGTTGTTGCCGGGATCAGGCTGACAAAACTGCTGGCCACCGGATGACGGATCTCCTGCCGCACGCTCCACGGGAAACGAATAGCCCGCGCAATAAACGCTATCATTAATAGCGCCCAGATAGTTGTCGCCAGCACCACCAGCGCATCGCCAATAATACTGCTCACCGGCCAGATGGTACTGGCATAACGCCAGGCGAAGCCCATGCCGATTATCCCCAGCACCATACCAAAATAGCCAGCCGGTAGATTCAGCACCCGGTCGCTTACTGCGTTTTTATTCATTTTATTTAAACTTTCAATTTAATTTTAAGTTGCATTTTAAAGGAACCTTATAAAACGCGCTACGGAGATTTTTGCTATGTTTATGTTAACCAACGGTAAAGAGAAATACTGATGAATAAATATCGTCTGAGTGAGCACGTCCGCCTGTATCATTTCGAAGTAGACGGAATTAAACATAGCGTAAATCTGCGGCAAATCGTGGCGCTGATTGATTTCTCGGACGTTAAGGCGGGTAGCGAAGGTGGCTGGCTCGATGATGAAGCCGCTTTAAGCCAGGGCGGCGACTGCTGGATATATGACGCCAATAGCGTCGTCTTTGCTGGCGCGCGCGTTGACGACAACGCCCGTCTGACCGGCACCTGCGTAATAAGCCACGGGGCGACGATTAGCGATAACGCCTGGCTTGATAATGTTGAGGTAAGTCACGGCGCCAGGATAAGTGACAACGTCACTATAAAGCAATCGCAAATCCGTGGTGTCTGCCGAATCGCCGACCAGGCGCGTATTCTCCCCCATTGTCTGGTGATTGCCGCTCAGGGGCTGACTTCTGATGCCGACAAAGTGCTGCAAATTTATCAGCGCGCCACGGTCAGCGCCTCACGGATTGTTCATCAGGCGCAAATCTACGGTGATGCCGTAGTTGAGCATGCTTTTGTTGAACACCGTGCCGAAGTGTTCGATAACGCACGTATTGAAGGTAATGAAGATAACGATGTATGGATATGTGACAACGCCCGGGTCTACGATTGCGCGCGACTGGTTGCCGGGCGCGGCGAGGATCAAATCCCGACTCTGCGCTATAGTGCGCAAGTGGGTGAAAACGCCGTGGTCGAAGGCAACTGCCTGTTAAAGCATCGCGTCATGGTCGGCGGGCACGCCCATCTTCTCGGCGGGCCCATTCTGCTGGATGACGAGATACTCATCGAAGGAAATGCGACGATTCGTGGCGATGTGATTATCGAACATCAGGTAGAAATCTGCGGTAACGCCTGTATCGAAGCGCTGGAGGGTGACAAAATTCATCTTCGCGGGCGCAAAATCGTCAGCGGCGACGAGCATATCACCCGTACGCCGCTGCTGGGTTCGCTGTAGCCACTTATTGCGGGTCGATAATCCGCGCGTAGATATTCTGATCGTCATACGCGCCATTTAAAAACTCGGCCTGCTTCAGACAACCTTCCAGTTGGAAACCATTGCGCAGCGCCACCTGATTACTGCGCTGGTTGGCGACCCGACATTTAATAACGAAACGGCGCACGATGCCCGTTTGCGCATAATGGTGGATAAACGCCTGTAACGCCTGTGATAACAGTCCCTGCCCCTGATGGTTTTGATCGATCCAGTAGCCGATATAGGCCGTCTTGTTCAACGGTTCAATCTGGTTAAATGACAGTACGCCGATCATCTGCCCCTGTAAAAACAGCAGGAACATTTTTGCATAACCGCGCTGGTGCAGCATCACGTTTCCCTGCACGTGGCGCCGGGTTTCATCTTCACTCAGCACTTCCGCAGGCCAGCTTAACGTATGCTGCAACCAGTCACGGTTTTTGAGCACCAGTTGATGTAGCTCACTGACGTAACGTTCGTCAACCGCACGCAGCTCCAGCTGTTCGTTGACCGGGATAGTTTCGATGGTGGGGCCGTTTTCGGCAGTCATGGCAATATCTCACTGATAAACAACAACGCCCGCAGTAGCGCACCGCGGGCGGGTATCAACGACCTGGTTATTTCATAATCCGGTCATCAACGTAGTTACGCCGATCCGCCGCAGGCGGGAAGTACTGATACAGCCACGTTTCGCTGATAGCGTCGCCACGGCAGCGCAGGAACATGCGCATCTCCACCGGATCGGTGGAATCTGAAGTCGGATACCAGTCAAAGAGAATTCGATAGCCGTCAAACGGCTCGACGTAGAGGATCTCTACCTGCTTAGCCTCGCCGCTGGAGAGCGTAATCACCGGCTCAATGCCTTTCGGCGCCGCGGCTTTCAGGTCGCCGCCAACAAAATCGATAGCAAAGCGGCGCGCCCATTTGTCCGGATAATGTTCACCCGGCGCCCATCCTTCCGGGAAGCCGCCCATTCCGGTACGTGTCGCCAGCACTCGCGCCAGCGGAGAGCGTACCGGCGGTTGCGCGCTCCAGTACAAGCGGTAGCTAAAGTCCAGTTGATCACCCGCTTTTACCGGTTTTTCCGGCTGCCAGAAGCAGACGATATTGTCCAACGTTTCGCCGGTAGTCGGGATTTCCATCAGGCTAACGGCCCCTTTTCCCCACTGATTACGGGGCTCCACCCACAGGCTCGGGCGCTTGTTATACCAGCCCATCACATCCTGATAATGACTGAAATCGCGATCCAGCTGCAGCAGGCCAAATCCCTTCGGGTTTTTATCCTGGAACGCGTTGAACTGCAGCTTTTGCGGATTATTCAGCGGACGGCAAATCCACTCGCCGTTGCCGCGCCACATCGACAGGCGGTCAGAATCGTGGATTTGCGGATGGATGGTATCGCACATCCGGCGTTCGTTATTACCGCAGCTGAACATGCTGGTCATCGGCGCAATGCCCAACTGCTTAATGTCTTTGCGCGCATAGAGATGATTTTCGACATCCATGATCACCTGCGTTTCCTGGCAATTCACGGTGAACTTATAAGCGCCGGTGACGCTTGGGCTATCGAGCAGCGCGTAAACGGTGAACACCGTCGCGCCAGGTTTGACGGTTTCAAACCAGAATGACGTGAAATCCGGGAACTCTTCCGGCGTATCGGTAAAGGTGTCGACGGCCAGACCACGCGCCGACAGGCCGTACTGGTAAGTGCTGTCGACCGCGCGGAAGTAGCTGGCGCCCAGGAAGGCGACGATATCGCGGCGCGCCAGTTCCGGCGCCTTAAACACGCGGAAACCGGCGAAACCAAGATCGGTCTGCCCTTCCAGCTGTTTGGTGTCAACGCCGGCGTCGTTGTACTGGAACAGCTCCGGACGGAAATGTATCTCCCGCGCCTGCTGAGACTGCGCGTCCAGCGAGAACATGCGCACCCGGCGGCGGAAGCCCATACCAACATGGAAAAACTGGATATCCAGCTTACGCTCTTCAACGTTATTCCACAGCGAATGCGCCGCATCATACTGAATGCTGTTATAGGCCTGAGGGGTCAGATTCGCCAGCGTCGGCGGCAGGTCACGCGGCGCGCCGCCCCACGGCTGACGGGCTAAGTCATGAGCCATCGCCTGCAGGACGGAAAAGTCAAAGCGGCGCGTCTGGCCATCGGCGATAGCAGAATCCGCGGCGAAAGCCGCTTTAGTGAATAACGAGGCGACTCCTGACGTTCCGCATACGGCGGCAACAGCCATGGATGATTTAAGAAAACGTCTGCGGTTCATGCCTGGAAAAGCGTCCTTTTTGAGAGTTCGACGGATACGCAACGTTGCAAACATCTGCGTCGTGAATTCCGCTCACTCTAGACAAAAATGATTGATAATCCAATTGTTGGCAGGCGAAAAGCATGAAAAAAAAGATGTCCACCGGAACAGACTGAATAACCACCCAGCGATCGCTATCGCTGAACTGTTTTGGCGAACACGCGCCGATCCGATACCTAACCGTTTTTACCCGCATTTTGTTTATTTTCAGCACGAACAGGATAAATTTTCATCACGCCAGGTGTAATCTCTACTCTCCAGGGAAAAATGTCAGGAGTATCTAATGAAAGTAAAAGCCGCCGTGACGTTGGGTTATCAACAGCCATTTAGCATTAAAAATATTCAGGTTAGCGCCCCTAAAAAAGACGAAGTGATGGTAAAAATTGTCGCCACAGGCGTTTGTCATACCGACGCGGTGATCCGCGATAACGCCGGAATCCTGCCGATGCCCGCCATTCTGGGCCACGAAGGCGCAGGTATCGTGGTTAACGTCGGTGATGCCGTTCGTGGGGTCGAAATTGGCGATCACGTGGTACTGAGCTACGCCGCCTGCCATCACTGCGAAAACTGCCTCACCAACCATCCTTCCGCGTGCGAAAGTTTCAATGACTTAAACTTTGGTGGACGCTTAGACGATGGCACCACCCCTTATCGTCTGGATGATCAAGAATTATCCGTCTTCTTCGGTCAATCTTCGTTTAGTCAGTATGTGGTCACCAAAGCGACGAATGCTATTGTTGTCGACCGTGAAGTCGAACTATCGCTTCTTGGTCCGCTGGGTTGCGGAATTCAAACCGGTAGCGGCACGGTGTTAAATCGACTAAAACCGGTGGCCGGGGAATCGCTGGTGGTATTCGGCTGCGGCGCGGTTGGTTTAAGCGCCATTATGGCTGCAAAGCTCACCGGCTGTAGCCAAATCATCGCCGTCGATATTCATGCCAATCGCCTTGAGCTGGCATGTGAACTCGGCGCAACCCACGTGATCAATGGCAAACAGGAAGATAGCGTTGCGGTTATTCGCCAACTGACCGGCAAAGGCGCGCACTACGCCATCGAAACGACCGGCGTCGCCGCCATCGTTCTGCAGGCAATCCACGCGATTAAGCCGTTAGGCACGGTGGCGGTCGTCGGCTTTACGGGCGATATCACCTTTAATGTGCAAAACGATCTAATGGCGGAAGGTAAATCATTGATAGGAGTAATCGAAGGAGACGCCGTGCCGCAGCTGTTTATCCCGCAGCTGGTACAGTTTTATAAACAAGGAAAATTCCCCATTGATAAGCTTATCGAATTCTATCCGCTCGAAGAGATTAATCAGGCTTTCGCAGATTCAGCTTCCGGTAAAGTCATCAAACCGGTGGTACTGATGTAATGCGGGCGGCTCTTTGCGAAACAAAGAGCCGCAAGTAAAGATTATTTCACACTGACGTCGATACCGGGGAAGTACTTCGCCGCCAGACGGGTGATAGTGCCGTCGGCGCGCACTTTATCAATTGCCGCGTCGAGCTGTTTTTTAGTTGCCTCATCGCCCTTGCGCAAGCCGTAGCCAATACCGCTGCCCAGAATCGTATTATCAGCCACCGGCTTACCGATAAAACCGAATCCTTTACCCTGCGGCTTACTGAGGAACCCGGCCTGCCCGGCCGCGGACATCACCAGCGAGGCGTCGATACGGCCGTTAAGCAGATCGGCCCACGCCATGTTCTGGTCTTTATAGGAAACCACCGTGACGCCGTGTTTTTCCCAATGCTCTTTGGCAAAGGTTTCCTGAATCGAGCCCTGTAGCACGCCGATGGTTTTGCCCTTCAGCCCATCCGGCGTCGCCTGCATACCGCTGTCGGCCTTGCCCACCAGCTGTGAAGGAATACGGTAGATCGGCTGGGTGAAATCAATACTCTTGCGCCGCTGTTCGGTAATGTTCATCGCCGAATTAATCGCGTCGAATTTCTTCGCCACCAGTCCCGGAATGAGCGCATCAAAGGAGGTTTCGACCCAGCTGCATTTCAACTGCGCGGCCTGACAAATCGCGTTGCCGAGGTCAATATCAAAACCCTGCAACTCCCCTGCCGGATTACGGCTTTCGAACGGCGGATATTCCGCCTCCACGCCGTAGCGTAATTCGCTAGCGGCAAAGCTTGATACGGTACACAGCATTCCCAAAGCAAGAGTTAGGGCTTTTATTTTCATCGTCTGGCTCCTTAACGCGGCTTAACGCGGCACAGCGCCTGCGCGCCGGCCCGCAATGTGGCTTCATCTTTGGCAAAAGAGAGCCGAATCAGTTTGTTATCAGTACCATCGGTATAAAATGCCGATAGCGGAATCGTGGCGACGCCGTATTCGGTAATCAACCACTTCACCATCTCGCTGTCATGCTCATCGCTGAAATGGCGATAATCCGCCAGCATGAAGAAAGAGCCGGCGCTCGGCAATAAGCGGAACGGCGAGTCTTGCAGCAGTTGCTGGAGCAAATCACGCTTTTGTTGATAAAAAGCGGCCAGCGACAGCCATGAAGCCGGGTTCTGCATATGCTCTGCGAAAGCGTACTGCATCGGCGTATCGGCAGAAAACATGAGGAACTGATGTACCTTGCAGATCTCATCCATCAGCGCCGCTGGCGCCACGCAATAACCAACCCGCCAGCCGGTCACGTGGTAGGTCTTGCCGAAGGAAGAGATAATCACGCTGCGTTCCGCTAGCTGCGGATGGGTCGCCATGCCGTGATGCTTTTCGCCGTCGAAGACTACGTGCTCGTAGACTTCGTCGGACAAAACCACGATATCGGTATTGCGGGTCAGCATCGCCAGTTGATTAAGGTCGTCGGCGGATAATACCTGGCCGCTTGGATTATGCGGCGTATTAATGATGATCATCCGCGTCTTCGGGGTAATCGCGGCGCGCACCTCGTCCCAGTTAATCGCGAAATCCGGCACGGTGAGCTTAATCGCCACCGGCGTCGCGCCTTGCAGACGCACTATCGGGGCATAGCTATCAAACGAAGGCTCAAAGTAAATCACCTCGTCGCCAGCATGTACCAGCCCGGCAATGGCGGAATAGATCCCCTGGCTGGCGCTAGCGGTAACCAACACTTCGTTATCGACATCATATTGCGTGCCATATAACGTGGCGATTTTGTCAGCGATACGCTCTTTTAAAGCCCGCAGGCCGGTCATCGGCGCGTATTGATTATGTCCGGCGGTCATCGCCTGCGTCACGCCGGCCACCAGATGTGGGTCGCAGGCAAAATTAGGCGCACCCTGAGAGAGATTAATCGCGTTATGCTGCGCTGAAAGCTGGCCAATAACGGTAAAAATCGTGGTGCCGACATCCGGCAATTTCGAGCGAGTGGTGACCGAAGCACTAAGAACCATGATTAATCCTTTCTCGTTTTATTTGCATATCCATTCAAACCAAAGCGACTTCAGGCGACAAGCGAATTGTTATCATAAGAGCTATGCATTCCGATCATGGCTCAGGACGCCTTTAAAACATGACGGGGCTAACACTCAGGCCATGAACCACAATTTTTGTATGCCTTATACTATTCAATTCTTTATAATCCCCAGCGGTTCTAAGGCTACTGACCGTCTTAGAGAAATTTGGAATAAATCTCTTTCCGGCATTTCAGGTGCTGAATGGGGCAAGAGGCACATCTTATGTTTATTACGCCAGCGTATATCGCGTTATTTTTAATCGCATCATGGGGACTTTTTAAACTCGAACAAAAAAGCCACTCGTTATCAAAAAGCGTTTTTATCGCCATCTTTCTCGGCGCCCTTCTCGGATTATCGCTCCATTTCATTGCCAACGAACCGCGTAAAACGGTCATTGATTGGTACAGTATCGTCGGCAACGGCTATGTTAATTTGCTGAAACTTGTCGCGGTTCCGCTGATTTTTATTTCAATTTTGTCAGCGATTAACAAACTCGAAAATAGCGCCGGTATTGGCCGAATGTCCTTAACCATCGTCGCCTGCATGCTGTGTCTGGTAATGATTGCGGGTTGGGTCGGCCTGTTTACCGCTAACCTGATCGGTCTCGACGCCAGCGCATTCAGCCATATGCAATCGACGCTGACCGCCGAAGACGTCAGCAAAACCACAGCCGTTTCGCTACCCCAACTGGTCACTTCGCTGATCCCGACAAATATTTTTCTCGACCTGACCGGCGCGCGCAGCGTATCGGTTATCGGCATCGTCATCTTTACCCTGCTGGCCGGCGTGGCGTTATTGAAGGTGAAAAAAGAGGCGCCGGAGGAAGGTCAAAAATTAAGTAGCGGGATTAACGCGATTCAAATTTGGGTGATGAAGATGGTACGTATCGTCATAGCGCTGACGCCATACGGTGTCCTCGCATTGATGGCAAAAGTCTTTTCAACCTATCAGCTAGCGCAATTCACCAGCCTGCTAGGCTTTATCGCCGCCTGTTATCTGGCAGTCGCCATGATGTTTATCGTGCATGCGATTCTGCTGACTATTAGCGGTCAAAATCCTCTGCGCTACTTTAAAACGGTGTGGCCGGTGCTTACCTTCGCTTTTGTTTCCCGCAGCAGCGCGGCTTCGATTCCATTAGCGATTACCGCTCAGGAAAAATTCGGCGTGCCGAATACCATCGCCAACATTGCCGCCTCTTTTGGTTCCAGTATGGGGCAAAACGGCTGCGCCGGAATCTATCCGGCCATCATGGTGGCCATGATTGCGCCCACGCTAGGTATCGACCCACTGTCGTTCTCGTTTTTAGCCAGCTTACTTCCGGCTATCGCTCTGGGCTCAATTGGCGTCGCAGGCGTCGGCGGCGGAGGGACATTTGCGGCGTTGATTGTCCTGTCTACGCTCAACTTCCCGGTGGCGCTGGTCGGCATTTTTATCGCCATTGAGCCAATTGTCGATATGGCGCGTACCGCGCTGAATGTGAATGGGTCGATGATGTCTGGCGTACTGGCGACGCGGCTATTGAAAAATCAACGTACAAAGTCGCACCCTGTCGCCTCGATGAGTGAATAATCCCGTCTGATTGAAGCGGCGGCCAGGCCTGAAAACTGGCCGCCAGCTGTTTATTTCTTGCTCAACAGGTTAAAACTGGTCATCAGGTTCCGATAATCCGGAATGTGGTTAGAGAACAGGGTTCCCAATCCTTCAATATCATTGCGCCAGTCGCGGTGCAGCTCACAGGCCACGCCAAACCACGACATTAACTGCACGCCCGCCTGAGACATACGATCCCACGCCGCATCACGGGTGATCGGGTTAAAAGTACCGGAAGCATCGGTCACCACAAAGACGTCGAATCCCTCTTCAATCGCCGACAGCGCCGGGAAGGCCACGCAGACTTCAGTGACGACACCGGCGATAATCAGCTGTTTCTTACCGGTGGCTTTTACCGCGTTGACGAAATCTTCATTATCCCAGGCGTTAATATTGCCGGGACGAGCGATATAAGGGGCGTCAGGGAACTGTTCTTTCAGTTCCGGCACCAATGGGCCATTAGGGCCATTCTCAAAACTGGTGGTCAGAATCGTCGGTAGTTTAAAGTATTTAGCCAGATCGCTGAGAGCAAGGACGTTGTTCTTAAATTTATCCGGCTCGATATCACGAACCAGTGAGAGCAGGCCGGTCTGATGGTCAACCAGTAATACTGCCGCATCATTTTTATCCAGACGAACATAAGGTTTAGACATGGTGGCTCCTTTTATACACATCAACTAATCGGTGAGAGACGTTGTATCAACGAGACTAATAATAGTGTAAGCACTGGATGACGATTAGATGGCAAAAACGGGACGCATCGTCCCAATTTCGCAACGATGCGTGGCATACTGCCCATGATCAAAATGCATAGCTGGAGCCAACATGTCGCGTAGCGCCCTGCCTTTTCATACCGTAGAAACGTTTCTGATAACCGCGAGGCATCTCAACCTAACCCATGCCGCACAGGAGCTGTGCCTGACGCAAGGGGCGGTCAGCCGACAGATCGCCGCGCTGGAGAGCTGGTTTGGCTTCCCGCTATTTGAACGCCACGCCCGCGGGCTGCGGCTATCTCCGCAAGGCAGCGCGCTTTATCCTGAGCTGCAGTCGGCATTCGGCCGCCTGTTAACGGTAGCCGAGCAGGCGCGCCAGCAGCAAACTGTCGTGCGCCTGAAAGCGCCTACCTGTGCGATCCGCTGGCTGGTGCCGAAACTACTGGAGATAGAACGACGTTATCCGGAATTGCAGGTGGCGTTGACCACCACCACCGAGCATAGCGTCAACTTTAAGACTGAGCCCTACGACGCGGCGATTATCTTCGGCACCCATCAAAGCGCCGGCGACTTGCTGTTTGAAGAGGCCCTCACGCCGGTGGCCAGTCCCGATACGCCGTGCGATCCCCAGCTATCAGGCACTACATTTCTCCATCCGACGCGCGATAAAACCGACTGGCTGCTGTGGCTGGCGCACTTCCCGCATGAACCTGCGCTAAAAATGCATAAAAACCAATATTTCGACACCATGGACCTCGCCATCACCGCCGCGATGCAGGGGCTCGGCGTGGCCATGGCGGACGAAACGCTGGTTGCGGAGGATCTTCGTACCGGGCGACTCTGTCGCCCCTTCTCGCTCAGCGTCAAAACCGGCGCCAGCTACCGGCTGGTCGTTCGCCGCTCGCAAAGTAAGGCCGACGGTCTGGCGCGCTTTCGCGCCGCGCTAGTTAATCCAGCGTCACATGATGCTTCATCACCCGGCGAAACAGCGCCAGCCGCGCGCGCATAAAGCGGTTCTCCACTTTAAAGCCCGCGCGCTTGTTGAGTCCGATACGCAATAAACGGTCCCGCCCGCGCTGACAGGCAGGCCAGCGTACAGGGCCCGTTAACTCGCTGCACTGATTGCCTGCCAGCCTGGCAAAATTAGTCCAGTAGTCGGCGACCTGCGCGGCGAAGGCTTTATCCGCCTCACTGGCATACTGACACACCGGCTCGGCGCGGGTCAGGTTGTCAAAAACGTAAACCACTTCGTTGCCATGCCAGGCGCCATGGAGATAAGTTTCATGTTCCGCTTCGGCCACATAGTCAAACCAGTAGCGCCAGCACGGTTGCCCGAGACGCTGCTGCGCCTGCATGACAACATACCCCAAAGTCGTGAACGCCATATCGCGGCACACTTCTCTGCCTAACGCTTCATCACCTTTGACGCCTGGATACAGCAGTTTGATAAGCCCAAGGCCAAAACGGCGTTCGCGCCGCAGTTTTTGAATCTGCCCGGCAATATCGACGCCAAATACCGCCATCACGCTGGCCTCATCGCTATTGGAGCCAATCATCACCGGCATCGCATGCTGACGTCCTTTAAAGAACGTGTCGAGCATAGGCTCCGGTAGCACCGCATCGCCGACAATCGGCGCCGGGCCAATATTCAGCGGCGCTGTCAGCGCCCAAAAAGCATCGGCGGGGATTGCCCGCAGCTGTTCCGCGCTGGCATCGGCAAGAGAAAAATGTTCCGCCAGCAGCTTTCCCTTCGCCAGCGCCTTTTCCCGCGGTAAATCCGGTAAGGTATAACCGCTTTGTACGATCGCTTTATGGAACAATCCCTTCGCTTTCGGCGACGCCATTAACGACAGGACGCTACGCGCCCCCGCGGATTCGCCGAACAAGGTGACATTGGCGGCGTCGCCACCGAAAGCGTGGATATTGTCCTGTACCCAGCGTAGCGCGGCTATCTGATCGAGCAGCGCAAAATTATACAACCGCTCGCCCTCTTCGCCTTCCAACGCCGGATGAGCGAAAAAGCCGAGGTGTCCAAGACGATAGTTCACCGTGACCACCACCGCCTCGCGGCTGGCCAATGCGCTACCGTCGTAGGGCGGCAGGCTGCCGGCGCCGATGGTGTAGCCGCCGCCGTGCAGCCAGACCATCACCGGGAGCGGCTGCGAGCGGGCGGCGGGCGCCCACACGTTGAGATACAGACAATCTTCTGAGAAACGGCCAGGATCGCCGCCGCCCAGTTCACGACAATATTCGATATCCTGCCAGCTGGCGGCGGAAAAGGTATCGGCCTGACGCACGCCCTGCCAGCGCTCTGGTGGCTGCGGCGAACGCCAACGCAGCTCGCCAACCGGCGGCTGCGCGTAGGGAATACCGCGCCAGATATGGATACCCTGTTCACTGGTGCCGGATAGCGTGCCCTGCCGCGTTTTCACAAGCGGCGTAGATGAATTCTGCATAACAACGTCCTTTTGCAAGTTATGCCATGCAGAGTACCGATTTTAAAGCAGACCGCAACGGCGTTTACTGCGTTCCTCCGCCTGTTGATATAGCTCGAACTCATCGAGGACCTCACAGCCTAACGCCGCTTCAAAAGCGTCACGGCTGGCGTTACCGTGGCTGCGGGCCTGGGTTTCGTTGCCAAGATTTGATTGGAAAATCCCCGCGGCGCTCACCGGTAAAAAATCTTCATAAACAATCGGCTGCGCGACTACCCAACCGCGCTCGATCAGCGGTTGCGGATCGTCGCCGGGGCCAAAAGCATGGCGGTGCGCTTCTCCTGCGGGGGTCAGGCGATAGCGGAACCACGCCAGCCCCTGCTGACGCAACAGAAATTCGCTGTCAGGAAACTGGCAAAAGACCTCCTGCAAATGGCGCTGGTGGTTAAGGTTGTCTTTACCGACCCCGGCCTCATTCAGTAAGCGGTCATACAGCGCTCGTCCTTTCGGCGTCAACGCGACGCCGCGTTGTTCAATTTCGCCAAAGCGCGCGCTGTGCGTGCCTTTATGTTCACCGGCGAACATCACCGGCTCTTCCAGCGCTTTAAAACTGGTTTGTCGCAATAAAATCGGCACCTCGCGGCGCGGCGGCCCCTCAATGAGCGCTTTCGGTTCAATACCACACTGCGGCATCAGCGCCTGAACCCGATCGATATCGAGCGTACGCGGCGTCAGATGGTTGATGTGGCAACCGGGGAAACAGACCACATCGGCAATCAACCGGTGCTCATTATGCAGTGCGTGATAGGTTTGCTCGTCAACGGTGGCGTGACGGTGCCAACGAAAAGTTTCCAACGCTTCGTTGACGAATTCGCGCGCTTCTGCTGCCGTGAATTCCCCCCTATCTTCGTGTAACGCAATCAGCTCACGGCAGCGCGGCGTAAAGATATCGCGACGCGCGAGAATATCCGCCGCTTGCTGGCGCAACGCCTCGTTGCCGATCAGTTCAAGACGCAGCAAGGAGGTGAAAATGCGAAACGGGTTACGCGCCAGCGCCGCATCATCGACCGGGCGAAAAGCGGTAGAATGCACGGGTACCCCAGCCTGCGACAGATCGTAATAGCTAACGGGATACATCCCCATAATGGCAAACATGCGACGCAGGGTCGCCAGTTCCTCCGCCGTTCCCACGCGGATCGCGCCGTGGCGCTCAACGTTCAGCCGTGCCAGTTCGTCGGCATTAGCCAATTGTTCATGTAATTTCGGGTTGTGTTCCAGGACCGCCAGATTCACATCCGCCACCAACTCCAGGAGGGTTCCATACTGCGGAACTTCCTGCTGGTACATTGCCGACATAGCCTGTGAAAAGTTTTCCCGAATCTCATCAGCCGTGATGGTGTTCGCCATGATGTCTTACCTCCAGTGAATACTTCCTGGAGTGTAGGAAAGCGCGTTAAGAGTGGCGGGAAGAATTTACAAACTGTGATGCGGATAACCTGCTACCGCGTTTCGTTTGTACAAATCATAACCGCTGGTTATGAAAAATTAGATTTAATTTCACTTTAAATTAACAAAACATTTACAGAGACTGTTTCTGGCGAAATTACAACAACATGCCTCTCTTCCGTTTGATGGAGTACCCTATGAATAATAAATGGTCACCGCGCGAGGTCGTACATCGCGATTACAATAGCCATCCGCCGGCACTAGCGCCGGGATACAAAACCAGCGTGCTACGCTCGCCGCGCAATGCGCTCATCTCCCTGCAAAATTCACTTTCTGAGATTACCGGCCCGGTGTTCAGCAGCGAAGACCTTGGTCCGCTGGATAACGATCTCATTCTCAACTACGCCAAAGACGGCCTGCCGATTGGCGAACGAATTATCGTCCACGGTTACGTGCGCGACGGCTTTGGCCGGCCAATGAAAAATACGCTGGTCGAAGTGTGGCAGGCCAATGCCGGCGGCCGCTACCGTCATAAGAAAGACCAGTATCTGGCGCCGATTGACCCCAACTTCGGCGGCTGCGGACGGGTACTGACCGATGAAAACGGTTATTACTGTTTTCGCACGATCAAACCCGGCCCCTACCCGTGGCGTAATCAGGTTAGCGACTGGCGACCGGCGCATATTCACTTTTCGCTCTCCGGCGATGCCTGGGCGCAACGGCTGATTACCCAAATGTACTTTGAAGGCGATCCGCTTATTAAACAGTGTCCGATTGTCAGAACCATCAATAACGATGATGCCGTGCGTACCCTGATTGCCGAACTGGATACCCACGCCGCCGTGCCGCTCGATAGCCTGGCCTATCGTTTTGACCTTGTGCTGCGCGGCCACCGCGCCACGCTGTTCGAAAACCGTACTCAAGGGGCCGCCCAATGAAAGACTATTTAGCTGAAACCGCCTCGCAGACTGCCGGGCCCTATGTGCATATTGGTCTGGCGCCGGACGCTGCCGGGTTTCATATTTTTGAGAAAAACTTTGGCCCCAACTTAGTGAGCGCGGAAACCAAAGGCCAACGTATTACGATTGAAGGACGGGTTTTCGATGGTTCCGGAACGCCTGTACGCGACGTGCTGCTGGAACTCTGGCAGGCTAACGCCGACGGGCGTTATAACCATCCCGACGACCGCCAGCAGAGCAAGGCTCTGGACCCCAACTTTCGCGGCTGGGGCCGCACGTGTTCAGACTTTGCATCCGGCGTCTGGCGCTTTCAAACCATCAAACCCGGCGCGGTCGTCGGCCGTGACGGACGTGTGATGGCGCCGCACCTCAATCTGTGGGTGGTGGCGCGGGGTATCAACATTGGCCTGAATACGCGGATGTATTTCGCTGATGAACAGGCGGCAAATGAACAGGATCCGGTACTGAACCTGATTGAGTGGGAAGTTCGCCGCCAGACGCTTATCGCGCAACGTGAAGTGCGTGGAGATGAAATCGTCTACCGCTTTGATATTTATTTACAGGGCGATAAAGAGACCGTGTTCTTCGATATTTAATTTCCCACCAAAATAACTCCCTTTTTCCTTGCCCCGTCGACCACGGGGCTTTTTAACGCGCCTGACAGAAATGACTTGTAAGACAATAAGATCAAATGTTAATAATATTTTGCTAACTAGTTATCAAAATTAAACAACTTCGCTTGCTACCGAGACAGCTCTGTTTTTAACATCGATTATGGAAAAAAATGGTCTCTTCAGTCAGCGCATTCGCTTGCGCCATTTACATACTTTTGTCGCCGTCGCACAACAGGGAACCCTGGGGCGGGCGGCAGAAACCCTGAATCTTAGCCAACCTGCGCTATCAAAAACCCTCAACGAGCTTGAGCAGTTGACCGGTACCCGGCTCTTTGAGCGCGGGCGGCTTGGCGCGCAGTTGACGCTGGTTGGCGAACAGTTTCTTACCCATGCGGTCAAGGTGCTGGATGCCCTCAATACCGCGGGCCAGGCTCTCAATCGTAAAGAGGGCATGAATAGCGATGTGGTACGAATTGGTGCCCTGCCAACCGCAGCGCTCGGTATTTTGCCTACGGTGATTGGTCAATTTCATAAACAGCAAAAAGACATCACCTTACAGGTCGCCACCATGAATAACACCATGCTGCTGGCGGGGCTGAAATCCGGCGATGTCGATATTGGTATTGGGCGCATGTCCGATCCGGAGCTCATGAGCGGCCTCAACTATGAACTGCTGTTTCTTGAATCGCTAAAACTGGTCGTCCGCCCCGGCCACCCGCTACTGCAGGAGACGGTAACGCTCAGCCGGGTGATGGAATGGCCGGTAGTGGTCTCACCAAAAGGGACCATTCCGCGGCAGAATGCGGAAACGCTACTGCAAAGCCAGGGCTGTAAAATTCCCCCCGGCTGTATTGAAACGCTGTCGGCCTCGCTTTCGCGCCAGCTCACCGTCGATTACGACTATGTCTGGTTCGTCCCTTCCGGCGCGGTAAAAGACGACCTGCGTCGCGGTTTGTTAACCTCATTACCTATCGCCACCGAAGGCGCCGGCGAGCCGATCGGTATTCTTACCCGGGTGGACGCCAGCTTGTCGCAGGGGGCGCAAACTCTACTGAGCGCGATACGCAAATCCATGCCTGCCTGACCCTCAATGGCCGTTACCCCGAATCAACACATTGGGGTAACGGCACCGCTACGTTCATTCTTCTGCCACTTAATATATACATCGCGCTAATCAATTAGTGCGAAATCATTCATTAACATTTGCGCTCATTTCATTAACAGATTTATCATAGCCATGATTTCACCATTTGGTTCATGTGAAATGAATTCATCTTTTGAAATCACCTTTATGAAGCTTTAAAGAGCTTCACTCAAAAGCAATTTCCATTTGCACTTGATTCATTTGGTACACGCCTGGCAAGGGGTGGTATAAGGAGACAACATGGCTACGGGCAACGTGCCGCGCGGATTCCCCCGGATCCTGCAGTGGCTACTCGCCGGACTGATGTTAATCATCGGTCTGGCAATCGGCATTTTAGGCGCCAAACTGGCAAGCGTCGGCGGCACCTGGTATTTCGCCATTATGGGACTGGTGATGGTTATCGCCTCCCTGCTTATTTTCCGCAATCGTCGCGGCGGTATCGTTCTTTATGCCGTCGCCTTCGCAGCTTCCATTGTTTGGGCTATCAGCGACGCAGGCTGGACCTACTGGCCGCTGTTCTCACGCCTGTTTGCGCTTGGCGTTCTGGCTTTTCTGTGCGCCATTGTTTGGCCTTTCCTTTCCAGCGCTCCGGCCAAAAAAGGCGCGGCCTTCACCCTCGCGGGCGTGCTGGCTGTGGTACTGCTGGTCAGCTTTGGCTGGATGTTCAAATCCCAGCCGCTGGTCAGCGCCAGCGAACCCGTGCCGGTAAAACCGGTACAGCCAGGTGAAGAACAAAAAAACTGGGAGCACTGGGGTAATACCACTCACGGCGACCGTTTTGCCGCGTTGGATCAGATCAATAAAAACAATATCAACCAGCTACAGGTTGCCTGGATTGCCCATACCGGCGATATTCCGCAGAGTAACGGTTCCGGCGCGGAAGACCAGAATACGCCGCTGCAGATTGGCGATACACTCTATGTTTGTACGCCATATAGCAAAGTCCTGGCGCTGGATGTCGATAGCGGCAAAGAAAAATGGCGCTACGACTCGAAAGCGACGGCGCCGAACTGGCAACGTTGCCGCGGTTTAGGCTACTACGAAGATAGCCAGGCACAGGCTAATGCCGTTGCCGGGACTCAGCCTGCCGCCTGTGCCCGCCGCCTGTTCCTGCCGACTACCGATGCGCGTCTGATCGCAATCGATGCCGATACTGGTAAAGCCTGTGAAGCATTTGGCGAACACGGTACCGTCGATCTCAGCGTCGGCATGGGGGAAATCAAACCTGGTTATTATCAGCAGACCTCTACCCCGCTGGTGGCCGGTAACCTTGTTGTCGTTGGTGGTCGCATCGCGGATAACTACTCCACCGGTGAACCACCGGGCGTAGTTCGCGCTTTTGACGTGCATACCGGTAAACTGGCCTGGGCCTGGGATCCGGGTAATCCGCAGCTGACCGGCGTACCTCCGGAGGGACAGACCTACACGCGCGGGACGCCGAACGTCTGGTCTGCAATGTCTTACGATGCCAAACTGAATCTTATTTATCTGCCAACCGGTAACGCCACGCCAGATTTCTTCGGCGGCGAACGTACGGCGCTGGATGATAAATACAGCTCATCAATCGTTGCGGTCGATGCGACCACCGGTAAAGTGCGCTGGCATTTCCAGACCACCCATCACGATCTGTGGGATTTCGACCTGCCTTCGCAACCGCTGCTGTACGATCTGCCGGACGGTAAAGGCGGTACGACGCCGGTACTGGTGCAAACCAGCAAGCAGGGTATGATCTTTATGCTTAACCGCGCGACGGGCGAACCGGTCGCTAAAGTGGAAGAACGTCCGGTCCCGGCTGGTAACGTTAAAGGTGAACGCTACTCGCCGACGCAACCGTACTCCGTCGGCATGCCGATGATCGGCAACGAAACGTTGAAAGAATCGGATATGTGGGGCGCCACCCCGGTTGACCTGCTGCTGTGCCGTATTCAGTTCAAAGAGATGCGCCATCAGGGTGTCTTTACACCGCCGGGTGAAGACCGCTCCCTGCAATATCCGGGCTCGCTTGGCGGAATGAACTGGGGCAGCGTGTCGGTCGATCCGAATAACGGCCTGATGTTCGTCAATGACATGCGCCTTGGACTGGCTAACTACATGGTACCGCGAGCGAAAGTGGCCAAAGATGCCAGCGGTATCGAAATGGGTATCGTACCGATGGAAGGTACGCCGTATGGCGCAATGCGTGAGCGTTTCCTGTCGCCGCTGGGTATCCCCTGCCAAAAGCCGCCGTTCGGCACCATGTCGGCGGTCGATCTGAAAAGCGGTAAGCTGGTCTGGCAGGTTCCGGTGGGTACGGTAGAAGATACCGGTCCGTTGGGTATCCGCATGCATATGCCGATCCCTATCGGCATGCCAACGCTGGGAGCTTCGCTATCTACCCAGTCTGGCCTGCTGTTCTTCGCCGGCACCCAGGATTTCTATCTGCGCGCCTTTGATACCGCCAACGGCAAAGAGATTTGGAAATCTCGCCTACCGGTGGGCAGCCAATCCGGCCCGATGACCTACGTTTCACCGAAAACCGGTAAGCAGTACATCATTATCAACGCCGGCGGCGCGCGTCAGTCTCCCGATCGCGGCGATTACATCATCGCTTACGCTTTACCCGATCAAAAATAAAACCAGGGCCCCGTTCAGGGGCCTTTCTTTATCTCCCCGGTTTCAGATTCCATTTAGGCGCCGATCTTCAGGCTTTTGTTACTATGGAAGCTCATTTCTCAGGCTGGATAAACAGGGAGGAAGCCATCATGGTTTTGATGAAAGGCTCAAGCGCGCTGCTTTTGGCCGCGTTACTATCGGGATGCGCCAACGAGGAACCACCACAGCTTTATCGCCACGACTTTGTGTTGAAGAATCCGCATACGGGTATGCCGCTGCCCTATCTCCCTTACCAAATCACCACGCCAGACGGTATAGTCTTTAAGGGCAGAACCGATAAAAACGGTTTAACCGTAGAAGCGATATCGACTATGCCGGGAGAATTTAAGATCAATATGATCCCTGAGTCAGCACTATAAGTTTCTTCGGCAGGTTCTGATTTTAGAATGTTTTATTACGTTATGTTATTATTGCGAACAGTTATCAATAACAACATGACAAGGATAAAAGATGAAAGGAGCCCTCTATCACCTGCCGATCGGCGCACTCTTATTAGCCGCAACCACCTCGGCCCAGGCGCTGAAAGCGCCAGAAGTGGATTTACGCGACCCGACGCTGTGGGAAGAGAGAAAGGTCAATCCGCTAAACGATGTCTCGGTCCCCTGCGAAGTGGCAAACGGCCCTGATTGTCCCATCTGGGAAGATCAAAAATCCGATATTCAGCGTGAGAGAGAGCGGCGGGAGCAGCGACGTTGGCAATCCGGCTATGAGCACTGGCGCAAGTATTAACGCAACCAGAAGTCAACCCGGGCGATAGATGGCCCGGGTTTCGCTATCAGCAATACTTAGTTATCACCGAAGTGAATAACCGTACGAATCGATTTACCTTCATGCATCAGATCGAAGGCTTCGTTGATCTGGTCGAGCGGCAACCGGTGGGTGATAAACGGATCGAGGCGAATCTTACCCGCCATCGCGTCTTCAACTATTCCCGGTAGCTGGCTACGCCCTTTCACCCCGCCGAAGGCGGATCCGCGCCATACCCGGCCGGTGACTAACTGGAACGGACGGGTCTTGATTTCCTGACCGGCGCCCGCGACACCGATGATGACGCTCTCACCCCAACCTTTATGGCAGCACTCCAGCGCCGCGCGCATGACGTTGACGTTACCGATACATTCAAAACTGAAATCAACGCCGCCATCGGTTAGCTCGACAATCACGTCCTGAATCGGTTTATCGTAGTCGTTCGGGTTGATAAAGTCGGTGGCGCCCATCTCTTTGGCGAGGGTAAATTTATCCGGATTAGTGTCGACCGCCAAAATGCGTCCGGCTTTCGCCTGCACCGCGCCCTGAATCACCGCCAGGCCAATACCGCCCAGCCCGAACACCGCGACGCTGTCTCCCTCTTTCACCTTCGCGGTATTATGTACCGCGCCGATACCGGTGGTGACGCCGCAGCCCAACAGACACACTTTTTCCAGCGGCGCCTGCGGGTTAACTTTTGCCAGAGAAATCTCGGCGCAAACGGTGTATTCGCTGAAGGTGCTGGTGCCCATATAGTGATAAATCGGCTCGCCGTTATAGGAGAATCGCGTGGTGCCATCCGGCATCAGACCTTTCCCCTGCGTGGCGCGGACCGCCTGGCAGAGGTTAGTTTTGCCAGACTTGCAGAATTTGCATTCGCCGCACTCGGCGGTATACAGCGGAATAACGTGATCGCCAGGTTTCAGGCTGGTCACGCCCTCGCCGACTTCAACGACGATACCGCCGCCTTCATGGCCCAACACCGCCGGGAACACGCCTTCCGGATCGTCGCCAGAGAGAGTAAAAGCATCGGTGTGGCAAACGCCGGTGTGGGTGATTTTTACCAGAACTTCGCCTTTCTTTGGCGGCGCGACGTCAATCTCCACGATTTTTAACGGCTGACCGGGGCCAAAGGCAACTGCTGCACGTGATTTCATACTGTCCATTCCTCGTCGTGATTTTATTTTAAATAGGATCGTAGCAGGTGACCGACTTCCGCCATGCGGGCGGCGCGTTGGTCCGGGGTGGTATCGCCGCTAACCAGTTCATCCTGCAGATGCATCTCCACCAGCTCGCCCATCAAACCGTTGGCGGCGCCGCGAATGGAGGCAATCTGTTGCAGGATAGTCATGCAGGGTTCGCCGGACTCCAGCGCGCGTTCCAGCGCTTCAACCTGCCCGCGAATACGGCGTACGCGGCTAAGCGCACGCTTCTTGTCTTCTGGTGAATGTGGCACGAGATGCCCTCCATATCATATAGGGGGGTATACTATATTTATTTAGTTAAAGTGGCAAATTGAAACGCCGCTAACAACCATAGCATAGCGGCGCAGGTTTACCTTAATCGAGAGTGAGGCTCATGGCTATACAGCGTAGCTCGGCGTTGGCCATTTTCGAATAATGGCTCTTTTCGCCTTGTGAAACAAAGCCATGGCGTAGATAAAAGCCCGCCGCATTGGGGGTCGCCTCAAGCGTAATGGTTTCGAGCCCCCGTCGGCGAGCTTCAGCAATAACCGCCGCCATGATCAAATCCGCGCATCCCTGCCCGCCCCACTCCGGCAGCGTAAAGATCGCTTCCACGCTTAAGGACCCAATATCGAGATAGCCGGTCGCGATAGGTTGGCCCAACGTATTTTCCACGATATAAAACGGATTATCGGCAACGGCGTGACGATACCCCTCGGGCATCTGTTCCGGCGTCCAGGCGTGAATCACTTCAGCGCCATAGCTTTGACGACAGCCATGGCGAATCGCCTGATTACGGATATTCCACAACGCAGGGGCTTCATCGGGTACCGCGCGTCTCACTCTCATCGCTACTCCTGTTTTTTATGGCGTCGCTCGCGGACGGCTGGCCTTCATTGGGATGCGCGATACCACCAGCGCCCCCAATACCAGGAACCCGGCCACGAGGTAAAATCCGGCGTTAAAGCTGCCGGTTAAATCCTTCAGCCAGCCGAATAACAGCGGACTCATGGCCGATCCCATATTACCCGTCGCGTTAATCACCGCAATGCCGATCGCTCGTGAGCGCAGGCTGATGGACTGATCTGGCGTGGTCCAGAATATCACCATCGCCGCATAGGCCCCTGCCGAGGCCATAATTACCCCCAACAGTTGCATCACGCTATTTGCCCCGTGCGCCGCCAGCATCCAGCCCGCGGCGGCAAACAGATAGGGCAATAACGTGTGCAGCTTACGTTCCTGTAAGCGGTCAGAACGTTTACTCCACCAGATCATCGCCACAATGGTACAGATATGTGGTACGGCGCTAAGCAAACCGATGGCGATATTGCTGCTGCCCTGATTAAAGCTCTTGAGGATCAGCGGCGTCCAGACGCTGAGCGCGCTTAAGGTATTACAGAGAAAGAAATAGGCCAGCGTATACATCAACACCACCGGGGTGAAGACGTCGCGCCAGAGGCTGCCTTTCCCCTGCTGCAGGGCGCTCAGGCTGGCGCTACCGTTCGGTTGTACCAGTCGTAGTTTGTCCTTCTCCATCATCTCGCTAAGGCAACGTTTGTCCTCATCGGTGAGCCATTTGGCCTTTTGCGGACTGTCGTCAAGATAGAACCAGACTACCGCCCCCAACAGCACCGATGGAAATCCTTCCAGCAGGAACAGCCACTGCCAGCCTTTAAGCGCCAGCATGCCATCCATACTGAGAATATAGCCGGAGACCAGCGACCCCAGCGCCATCGTCACCGGCATGGCAATCATAAACAGCGCATTAGCACGCGCTCGGTAGTACGCCGGGAACCAGAAGGTTAAGTAGAGCAGAAGCCCCGGAAGAAAGCCGGCTTCGGCAATCCCCACCAGCATGCGCAGCAGATACAGGCTATTTGGCCCGGTCGCGAACATGGTCGCGGTCGATGCTATCCCCCAAACCACCATAATGCTGGCGATCCAGCGGCGGGCGCCAACGATCCCCAGCATGATGTTACTGGGAATACCGAAGATGACATACATCGCGTAGAACAACGTTGTCGCGAGTCCGAACATGGTGCTACTCAGTCCCAAATCCTGGCTCATGGTGAGCCCGGCAAAGCCGATATTGATACGATCAAGAAATGAAAAGATAAAAAGCAGAAACAGAAAAGGAATTAAGCGACGGAACAATTTATTGATAACCACCTGTTCGCGCGGGCTCAAGCGTTCAGCGCCCCCCGCATCGGCGACAGGAGGGGAAGTGGCCGGTATATTATCGGTCATGTCAGGTTTTCCTTTTGCTCATCGGTATTGAAAATGCAGGCGTTTTAGCCAATGACGCTGCGGATACCGCTGAACGTGCCTGGGTGTCGTTTCGACGACCTCCCGGCTGGATTCAATCCACCGCACTGAGATTCTTATAGAACCTTTCGTTTCGTTTAGACATTTTTATTTACATATTAGATACAAATTTGCAGCATAAGTAACATTTCACGAATCATTTATTGGCGAGTTAACGGAAACAAAAAACCCGCCGGTTGGCGGGTTCAGGCATGTCAGGCGTAGTACTCAACGCTTGCGCGGCATCATGCGCAGCAGCGTATTATCTTTCCATAAATAGTGATGCAGCAGCGCCGCCAGCGCGTGCAGGCCAATCACGAAATAGCCGATATTGGCAAGTAAGCCGTGCAGCCCCTTAAGGCTGTCGACCAAAGCGAAGTTGCTTTGCGCCGCAAAGGGCATCGTCAGACCGAAAGCAAACCACGGGTTACCGCGGTAATACATCATTGCCATGCCAATCGACGGTAGCGCGATAAACAGCAGATATATCACCAGATGGCCAAGATGGGCGAAACCGGTCATCATCGGCGAGGGTTTAGGAACAATCGGCGGCGCCGGAGACTTCAGGCGCACCAGCAGTCGTGCAATCATCAACACAAAAATGGAAATGCCGCAGGAGACATGGATCATGTTTATCACCGGACGGTCGCTGCGCGGGAAAAAACCGCGCAGTTCCATCGCCGCGTAGGCGACGACAACCAGTAAAAAGACCAGCCAGTGAATTCCTATCTGCAGGCCAGAATATTTATCGCGCATGAATAAACCTTAATGGAAGTGTGATGTTGTTAACATAACCGCCTTCCCTTAAATTTTCATTAACCTTTACCGAGGCTTAAAAAACAGCGTTAGCGCGAATTGAATAGCATCAGGGCTCTTTTGCAAAGAGCCCTGGGCGATGTTACTGCTCGGTGAGTTGCAGTTCAGCAATGACCGGCAGATGGTCACTGGCCGCTGACCAGTTAAATTCCGTCGAGTTATGCGGAATCTCCAGCTTCTTCACATCCCACTTTTGCCCTTTGAAGGTGAAAATATGGTCGATATCAATAGCCGGGTTAACGGCAGGCCAGCTACGCGTATCCGTCCCCTGCTTCGACACTTCGTTAAAGAAATAACCGATCTCTTTCACCGGCTGTTCTTCACGGGTTGAATTGAAATCGCCGGCCAGGATCTTAATTGAAGAAGCGATATCTTTAAAATCAGACGCCGCATCGCCAATACTCAAATCGAGAAGATAACGAGCCTGCTCTGTACGCATGGAGGGATCTTTTTGCCAGTCGAGATGGGTCACCATAATAATCGGCGCGGAATCAAAACCCGGTACATCAACCTGCGCCAGTAGCGCCACGCGCTGTTCCGCATTGCCTGACGGCAGCTTCACCACCTGAGAATGCAGGATTTTGTATTTTGACAGCAGCCCCAGCCCGTACTCTCCGCCGTCAAAATCAAGCGCTTTACCAAAGGCATAATGCATATTGTTGGCATCGGCAATCGTCTTAAGCTGATCGATTTTCTGGCTGCGCTGGGTTTTGTTATCGACTTCCGGAACGGCGATAATATCGGCGTTAATTTTTTTAATCGCTGAATTAAGTGCCGTAAAATCGGCCACATTATCAGAAGCTTCATTCTTGCCAATATTATAGGTTGCTATACGTAGTTTCGGCTGATGCTGGGTATAGACTTTATCCGGCACCCCGCCTTTTTGTACCGCAAGTATTTCATTACCAGCAAGTTTCTCAGCTGCCTGGACGTTGGCCGCCAGACAAGCCAGCGCCACCATAGTCAGTGCAATGCTCTTTTTCATTGGTATGCTATTCCCCTTGTTTAAGTATTCTTATATTAAGGGTACCGAGTGAAGACATTGATTATCGTGATGTATAGCGCAAACTTATAACGCAGAGTGAATTAAGTATCCCGAAAGATTTGAGGTTATCCACAAAACGAGTCGGTATCAGATCGCATAGTTTGTGGATAACTCGCTACAGGCCCCGTCACTCCAGCCATCCCGCCTTGTGTTCATTATTCAACCACATAGCGAACCAAATGCCCGCAATAGAGTAGGATATTGGCTGTTAATCGGATTCGCCGAGGGTGATGATTCTGTCCGCGGTTTGCAGGGTCGTTTCACGGTGAGCAATAATTATTCGGGTTATATTCAACTTTTTCATTGCCAGACTGACGTCTTTTTCACACTCTGCGTCCAGTGCGCTGGTGGCTTCATCCATGAATAATATATCCGGACGGCGGTAAAGCGCCCGGGCAATAAAAATCCTCTGTCTCTGTCCCCCAGATAGCCCCTCCCCCAGTTCTCCGATTAAAGTCTCATACCCCATTGGCAGAGCCAATATCACGTCATGAATGCTGCTTGTCCGGGCACATTCTCTCATCCAGGCATCATCAACATTTTCAGTGAATCCGCAGATATTCTCCCGAATAGAGCCAGAAAACAGCCGGTCATCCTGCATCACGCAGGCGATCAAGCGATGATAGTTATTTATACCCAGTTGCCTGATATCCGTACCATTCATTAAGACAGCCCCTGATATCGGTTCAGACAAGCCGCACAGTACTTTAAGCAGCGTGGTTTTCCCCGAACCAGAGGGCCCGGTAATGGCCACACTCTCGCCTGCTCGAATCCTGAAACTGAGGCCGCTAAAGACGGGTGCTGACTGGCTGTCGTAACGGAAGCTTAGCGCTTTAATCTCCAGGCTGGCCGGAGACATGGTTGCCTTTAATCCTGAATCTGGTTTTCTTTCTTCCTTTTCATTCAACGCGATATCCGAAATCCTTTCGTTATGCAGGCTCATCATACGCAGCTGTAATA
Organism: Klebsiella sp. 141203; assembly: GCF_032601985.1. Taxonomy (NCBI): domain Bacteria; kingdom Pseudomonadati; phylum Pseudomonadota; class Gammaproteobacteria; order Enterobacterales; family Enterobacteriaceae; genus Klebsiella; species Klebsiella sp. 141203. The sequence goes on from NZ_JAQIRL010000001.1 coordinate 521,915, forward strand.
AGAAGTTGACCAGCGATCCTATCCGGTCAGAAAACTGTGCGCGGAATGCGCCAAATGCCACAAACATGCCGATGGTCATTTGGTTCTCCATAACCAGACTGATGCCCAGCCACAGAATAGTCACCTGATCGCACGTCGCCACAAACGTGTTAATGCCGCCGAAGAACATATCAAGACGGCTGAGTCTGATACCGGTATTGATGGCATCAATCTTCAGGTTCAGCCAGTGGCTCCCACGCCGTTCTGCCATTCCCTGCATTTTAACCGTAGCTATTCCGTAGAGTGTTTCCATAAAATATGAACCAGCACGGGCTCCGGCGATTAACGCTTCTTCCGACAGCTGGCGGTACCGGCTATAGGTCAATATACGAATGAAGACATATACCGCTGTAAAGCCCAGTACAAAAACCGTCAATTTTCCACCGTACAGGATAAGCATCAACAAGAGACCGGCAACCATGATGCTGTCCATCATTGCCCCCACCACACTGGTTGTAAACGTGGCGCGAAGCGCATCCAACGAGCTGAAGCGGGAGTGAATATCGCCCATCTTTCGTCGCTCAAAATAGGTCAACGGCAACTGAAGCAGATGACGGAATAGCCCCGACTGCCATTGCACATTTATCAATGACTCCATCGCAAGGGATGACCATGCGCGGATCACGCTAACCAAAGTACGCCCCAAAATAAAAAACATCAGGACTCCACAGATAAGCATGAGCAGTCCCCGGTCATTCGCAGGAATAGCATGATCCATTACCAATTGGGTACCGACAGGCATCACCAGGCCGATAGCTTCAATAATCAGCGACAGACAGAAAATTTTGCTCAGTACGCCCCGGATACCCTGCACGCTGCTGATTAACGCCCGTATTCCGATTCGGCTTTTTATCGTTTCCTGCACAAATGTACTGCCGGGCCAGACCTCCAGCGCCACTCCGGTGAAGCACTGTGACATTTCATCGGTCCCGACAGTTCTTCGCCCCCTGGCTGGATCATGAAGCACGAAGCGATTCTTACGTACGCTGACGAGCACCACGAAATGATTAAAATTCCAGTGCAGGATACAGGGCATTCTGAGAGCATTAAGTTCATGGAGATCCAGTGACAATGCCCGGCTTTCCATCCCTAACTCAATCCCGGTTTGCTGAACACTGGCAAGCGAGGCTCCACGGGCAGACAGATTTATTTGGCGACGTAGGGCGATCAGGTCGATATTACGACCATAATGTCCGCATATCATCGCCAGACAGGCCAGTCCACATTCTGACGTTTCTGTCTGATGAACGACCGGGACTCGCCGCCGAAATTTCAGATCCAATTTCTCCTCGATGGATGATATGAAGTGGTTACGGTTCATGAATCGGCCCCGTAACACTGCGCTTCATATCGTAGAATGGCGAGAGCATCCACTGATAGATTTTACGTTTTTCCAGAAATAACGTGCTCTGTGCCTTCATGCCATTTTCCAGAGGCAGACGCTTGCCGGCGTAGCTGACAGCCTGCTTTTCTGGACTAATCACAACTTTGTAGTAAGCAGCCGCACCTGCCGCAGAGTTAATCGGGGCGGTCGTATAGGTCTGCATTTCGCGGTAGGAGGCAGGCGTCCGGGAAATGAGTGTGACTTTTGCCGAGAACTGACCAAATTTTTCAGCCGGAAAGGCTTCGTAGCGTATATTCACCCTATCACCGACTGAAATATATGGAACGGCTTCATTGGGTACCCAAAGAACCAAATAATAGCGTTGTATTTTTTCTGGAATTATCTGCAGCAGACTGTCGCCTTCGCTGACCATCTGACCTGGGGTGACGCTTAATGAATCAATTTTGCCGTCTGATGAGGCACGAATGATAATATCGCCTCCCGCATCAGTATTAATCCGCTCTTTCTGTAGCTCATAACGCTGCAGTTCCATCTGATAAACCCGATTGTCAAATTCCGCCGCCTGCGTCTGAATTTGACTTTCCAGATTGGTTAACTGTAGAGCATTTTGTTCATGCTGCGCGCTCAGGCTGAGCAAACTATTATGCTGCTGGTAGTACAAGGCCACCAGACTGGTTAACTGGTCTTTATTAATCAACCCCTGCTGCTGGTACCGTCGGTAATTATCCATGTTATTTTTCATTAATTTTATTCCCTCCTCAGCGCGCCTGACAATGCCTGCCGAGCGTTCAAAAGAGGCGCTATACTGTATTTTCTGTTGCTCAAGCATCCGCAAAGTGGTTTCCTTACTCTCTCTAAGGCGAGTGATAATCTCGGCGATGCGCTTCAATTGGTTTTCGATATCCTGTCGTTGAGTCTCATTGACCACGCCTCTACGTGTACTTTTACTGACATCAATTTGATAAACAGGATCACCCTTTTTTACAGGGTCCCCTTCCCGGACGAACTGTGTCGCGACAAATCCCTGGACACCGGAATAGACATTAACCGGTCTCGGCCAGGTGGTAACTTCACCTTGCACGCTAATACGTCGTGTATAAGTGCCGGTGCTAATTAAAACAATGAAGCAGACGAAAAAAAGCGCGCTGGTAATTATAACCAGCCGAGAGGAGAGTCCCGGTAGTAATACTGCTTTGCCACACCATATTTTATCCCTGTTTTCGAGCGCTTCCTTACGAAACATATTTCATTCCCGCTATGGCTAAGCCTCTCCGGAATACTGGAGGAATGACACATACTGAATACCAATTACGACCGCGTTCATCAGCGCATGAAGAATAATTGGCATCAGTATTCCGCCGGTTTTTATTCTCCCGATAACCAGCATCAGCGAAACCAGAAATAATATCAGGAACGATCGCCAGTCTATGTACTGTAAATGACAGGCTGAAAATACAACAGACACAGCGACAGCCGCCGCATAATTGTTATTCCCGAGCCAGTATTTAAACACACTGAAAAGACAGCCGCGGAAGACCATCTCTTCATAAACAGGAACCAATAGAATCATCACAATGGCATTTAGCCAGAATACATGCCCATCCAGTCGCATCTGTGAAGCTGACCAGTTTTCAGTCTGATAGCCTGCAGTGACAAAAGGCAACAGAAATTGGATCAACAGAATACACAGGAAAAGTATAATAAAAATGCCGAAACGAAAATTCCCTCTCCCCATGCCCTCGCGTTTGTAGAAATAGAGATAATAAAGGGGGGCAATTGCCAGAAACTCCAGTCCGAAAAGTAGTGGATAGAGATATCCCGTTATCATAAGGTCTTTGCTGCCCTCGAAAAAAAGCGGCAAACATGTGATGCCAAAAAATAGCGCAAACATGGCAAAACAGCCGGTTACGGCTTTGTTTCTTGCAATATTGTACTCGCGGTTATATCCGTCAACGTTCATTTTTTATTCCATCGGCGCCAAAAGGCGTGGACGACTCCCACTCGACTGACAAACTTTAATTATGGCTAGTTTTAAAGGTTAAGAGATGGAAGAGCTGATAACATGCTCTTCCATACGCTAACAGCTATCCTTATTCGCTTTTAGACTGGTTTATACCCGTACGCCAATCAGCATCTGTCAGTAACAAATATCATTGAGGTTATTCGGACTCCAGTAGCATTCTCTGCCTGCTGCTGCATTCCACGCTTCGGATGGAAGGTTAGCTGGTTTTTGTTTGAGCGTTCCGCCCAAACCAGATGGGGACATCGCTGGGTCCGGTGTTTTTGTTGCAGCCCAGTCATAAACCTGTCCCCCTGCGATCCCACCGGTTATGGCACCAGGAGTTCCGCCTACAAATGTGCCAGCTCCAGCGCCGATTCCCTGAGCAATTTCCCGCCCAATATCCCCCCCTGCACCGGAGACCATACCCAACTGTTTATTTGTCAGCTCTTTCATCTTTCATATTCCTTATGTAATTCAATAGCCAAAAATAAGCATTGCTCAGAAAATATATACATCCAACGGCAAACACAGGCAGCAGTGCTCTGGGTGCCGATAAAATATCTGCATCATCAACAAAACATCGCACAACGAGAAAACAGAATATAAGATAGAAAAGAGAATACTCCCGGCAAGGATAATATCTTTAAACACCCGCATTATGATTTACCCTGCAGATTTTCCTTCCCGCATTTCATGCCAGCAGGATGGGATTTCGGCATGATTTTTAAATTTTTAAGCTATGGGTTGATAATTATTCCTCAGGCAGCAATCCATTTTCTATTCATCCCTGTATTATTCCTAATGCAAGGTTACATTAATATGACCAGATGTCAATGAATGATATTCATTCTCATTATCAATATTGTGCTGAACCACCGCTATAGTTATCAATACAGCCTCGATGTAGCTATATCCTTCTGCGCTTTTTCTAATTTCTGTTATTGTGATGTAGATCATATTTACCACTCAACGCCGCATGAAATAGCGAACAATGGTAGGCACTCTTTTTGTTGTACTGTCGCGGTAAGAACATTGGAACCACCTCCGACCCGGCGTTATACTTCCTTCGCACCATCTAGCTCCACGTGACAGTTACCGAAAACGCTTCAGGCAGGTAACTTAGCAATAGAAACACCTCAGGTGAACTGCTAAGCCACTGAAAGGTAGGATTTACTCTTCCCGCTCTGCCTGAAGAAGTTTTAACGTATCAACTTCACCACCAGGAGAATATCCATGAGCAAACTTGGGATTAATGGATTTGGTCGTATAGGACGTTTAGTACTTCGCCGCCTGTTAGAAGTAAATAGCCCGCTGGAGGTCGTGGCCATCAACGATCTCACCTCACCGAAAGTCTTAGCCTACCTGCTTAAACATGACTCTAACTACGGTCCTTTCCCATGGAGCGTTGATTTTACAGAAGATGCGCTGATCGTTAATGGTAAAAAAATCACCGTTTATGCGGAAAAAGAGGCTCAGCATATTCCGTGGAAAGCCGCAGGCGCTGAGGTGATTGTTGAATGTACCGGTTTCTATACGTCGGCGGAAAAATCGCAGGCGCATCTGACCGCCGGCGCGAAAAAAGTATTGATATCCGCCCCTGCCGGCGAGATGAAAACCATCGTTTATCACGTCAACGACGACACCATGAGCCCGGATGACACCATCATCTCGGTTGCATCCTGCACCACCAACTGCCTGGCGCCAATGGCTAAAGTGCTGAACGATGCCTTCGGCATTACCGTGGGCACCATGACCACTATTCACGCTTATACCGGGACGCAATCTCTGGTCGACGGGCCGCGCGGCAAAGACCTGCGCGCCTCGCGAGCGGCGGCGGAAAACATTATTCCGCACACCACCGGGGCGGCAAAAGCCATCGGTCTGGTGATCCCGGAACTCAGCGGGAAACTGAAAGGTCACGCCCAGCGCGTGCCGACTAAAACCGGCTCAGTGACGGAACTGGTTTCCGTATTGGCGAAGAAAGTCACCGCTGAAGAGGTTAATCAGGCCATGAAAAATGCGGCGGCGAACAATGAATCTTTTGGCTACACCGAAGAAGAAATTGTCTCCTCCGACATTATCGGCAGCCATTTCGGCTCAATCTATGATGCGACTCAACTGGAGATCATGGAGGCCGGCGGCGTACAGCTCGTGAAAACCGTGGCCTGGTACGATAACGAGTACGGCTTTGTTACCCAGCTTGTCCGCGTACTGGATAAATTCGCGAAGTAAACTCAGAACCAGCGGATAGCTGCGGCTATCCGCCTTGCTCCCTACCCCAGCGTTCTGGCGTTCAGCGCCTCGCTCAATAGCGTATCTTCACGCAAGCATTGCCACGCCGCGCTAACATCGCGTGGGAAATCGACGTGGGTAATAAACCCTTTACCGTTGGGGCCATAACCCTGCGCGTTATCCAGCAGACGCGGCAGCTCGCCAAGCAGCAGCGCCAGATAACGCCCCACTGGCCACAATCCACTATCGTCTCCGTTGAATCTCAGGCCAGCAGCGCTGTTTTCAAGCCGCGGCGAACAACCGGGATAGCTCCACCACTGCGGCTTCGCCGGTGCCTCCTGCCAGACGCGGGCAAACGTCGCCATCGTCCGACGCTGCATGGTCGGATCCTGAATCACCACGCCAGAGGAATGATCCAACCCACGCTCTTCCAATAACCGGCGGGTAAACCACGCGTTTTCGCCGCAGTTGGTTGAACGGTCTTCCACCACGATGCGATCGCGCGGTATTTGCCAGAAACGTTCGGCGATATCCGCCAGGATATGCGATTCCGGACGCCCCTCTACCTGCAGCGCCTGATAGTGCGGATGCTTTCGTACGACGTCGTATAGAAAGGTCGTCGAATGACCAATACCGCCGCTTATCAATAGTGGAATCTGCCTCTGTGCCGCGAGCCGACAGGCGGCGTCAATGGTCGGGATCACCGCGTTACCGGCCAACACCGCAATCTGCGGCTGCGCATTCTGCGGCAAATCATCCTGCGCCAACCAGTCGCCGATGAGATTGGCCGCCGCTAACGTGTCGTGTGAAAGCGCCGGGAAATGCTCTGTCATACCCTTTCCTTCTTCTGTCCTGATCCAACAATGAAGTGTCGGGCGACATCATAAACCGCGCTATGGCAAAAAAGAAAATCCGGCAGCCACGCTTCAGCTGCCGGGTATCATCAGGCACTGGCGTTATCCAATGCCAGTTGCCCTTCGCGCTTCTGTTTCACTTTCCAGAAGCACCATAGCGCAATAAACCACACCGGCGAAGCTATCAGCGCCAGCAGCGTATCCGGGTCGAAAATCATAATGAAGATTGAGAAGGCGAAAAACAGCAGGCTCAGCCAGCACATCACTACTCCCGCCGGCATTTTGAATTTCGACCGCGCGTGCAGGTCCGGACGTTTATGACGATACACCAGGTACGCCACGAGGATCATACCCCAGCTGAAAACCACCATGATCGCCGCCAACGTTGAAACGATGGTGAACAACGTCATCACGTTTGGCACCAGGAACAGCAGTAACGTACCGCTCAGCATGCAGAAGCAGGAGAACAGCAGGCTACGTACCGGAATGCGGGTATTACGTGAGAGTATACGGAACTGCCAGTGCGCATGTTTTTCCACCGACAGACCGTACAGCATGCGGGTACTGGAATAAACGCCGCTGTTCGCCGACGACATGGCCGACGTCAAGGCGACAAAGTTAATTACCGCGGCGGCGGCAGGTAGCCCGGCCTTGGCGAACAGGGTCACGAACGGACTGGCATCCGGCGAGACGCCAGGCCATGAAGCCACGGCAATAATGACCACCATCGACAGCAGATAGAAAATAATGATGCGCAGCGGCAGCGCGTTAATCGCCTTCGGCAGGATGCGCTCAGGATCGCGCGTTTCCGCCGTCATGGTGCCGAGCAGCTCAATACCGGTGAAGGAGAAAATCGCTATCTGGAAACCGGCGAAGAAACCGGTCACGCCGTGGGGCATAAAGGCCGTCGGGTCGGTAATATGACCTAACGAAGCCTTCACGCCATCCGGCGAAGTCCAGCCAATAGCAATCATCCACGCGCCGGTCAAAATCAGCGCGATAATGGTGATGACCTTAATCAGCGCAAACCAGAATTCGGCCTCGCCGAACATCTTTACCGACAACAGATTAAACAAGAACAGGATCCCAAGCGTACTCAGCGCGGGCATCCACGCCGACATCTCCGGGAACCAGTACTGCATATAGCTACCGCAAACCACCACGTCGGCGATACAGGTCACCACCCAGCTAAGCCAGTAGGTCCAACCCAGATAGAAACTGGCCTGCGGGCCAAGATAGTCGCCGACGAAATCCGCAAACGAACGGTAATCCAGGCGGGTCAGCAACAGCTCCCCCATCGCCCGCATCACCATATAGGTAAAGAAACCTACCAGTAGATAGATAAGCAGAATGGATGTTCCGGCGACGGCGATGTTTCTGCCCGCCCCCATAAACAGTCCAGTACCAATAGCGCCGCCCAGCGCAATCATCTGAATGTGCCGGGCGCCAAGGCCGCGTTTGAGCTGCGACGGGCACTCCCCGTCGGCGGCAGGATGAACCTGCCCCTCGCGTTGATGTTCAGTCATGTTGATTCCTTCAAGCAGGCATGGAAAGGCTTGGCGCGGTAGCGGTCAGCAGCAGCCCGGCGCGTTGACCGGCGGCGACGCCCGCATTCGGAAACAGGATGTAGGGGGCGTCGGCATTGACCACCCAGGTTTTCTGTGCCTGACGGGCGATTTCATAGCCTGCCGGCAGCGCGGTAAAGTTTTCGATTTTCGGGTCGAGATTCAGGGTAAAACCGTTCTCGCCCTTGATGATGCTCTGCTGCACCACAAAGTATTCGACCGGCGCTTTGCTACGCGGCGGCATGATGCCATCGGCGATCAGCGCGCCGATAGCCAGTTCGGTGGCGGCAAACAAGCGCAGATCATTTTCACCGAATGGCATCACCTTCCCCAGTTCCAGCGTGGCGCTTTGCGCGCCGAACTTCTCGCTGGTGAAGTGGGTAAAGGTGCCGCCCGGTTCGGTATGGCGCACGATGGCATCCATACCGCTGGCCTGCAACAGCTGATAAAAATCTGCGCTGTAGTCGCCATCATGAGCGGGCAGCAGCGCAAACTGCCGATATTTCGACCCGCGAATGGCGGTATGCAGATCGAGATGCGTGCGCGACACCTTGCCGTGGACATCGGCGCTACGGAAGAAGGCCTGTACGGCCATCTCCAGTTCAAAAGCGCGACGCGACTCGTTCCCGGGCATCGCCGCCAGATGGCGGCCGCCAAACAGCCGGTTGAGATCGTTATGCAGATAGCGACGGCCGGCGCGAATGGCGGGCAAATTGCCGAACACCACCAGTAGCGCCTGGGTCAGCGGCTGTTCGCCATGGCTTAACCCCTGCAGGATCTGCAGCAACATTTCAATCGGCGCGGTTTCGTTACCGTGCACCCCGGCAGAAAGCACCGTCGCCTGTCGCCATGACGTTTTTGGCAGCAGTTGCAGAATGCCATCGCCTAACCAACTGGCTTCGATAGTCGGCGGAAAGGTCCATGTCTGCAGTTTACAATGCAGTAAATCGTTGACGTTTTGTTCCATTCCCGGCCCCTTATCGCTGGAAGTCATAAATCGCGCCCAGATGTAAAATCTGCGTCAGCTCGTCCAGCGCCTGATAAACCTCGCGCAGCAGCTGCGGGTCGGCGAGGTCGCTGGCATGCAGGCGATCGCGATAATGCTTTTCAACCCACGCGGTCAGTTGCTGGTATCGTTCGTCATTCATCAGGCTGTGAGCGTTGACCGCCGCACGCTCAGCGTCATTAAGCACCACCCGCAGACGTAAACAGGCCGGGCCGCCGCCGTTGCGCATGCTTTCACGTAGATCGAATGCCGCCACTTCATCGATAGGCGATGCGCTATCGGCGGCGAGAGCAGAGAGATAACGCCAGACGTTTTCACGCTGACGGCACTCTTCCGGCACCACAATCAACATTTTGCCATCGGCTTTGCTGAGTAACTGGCTGTTGAACAGATAAGAGGCCACCGCGTCATCGAGGCTAACCTGCTCGTCAGGGACTTCAACGCTGGTGAATGGAATATTCAGACTGGCGTTGCTCTCCTTCAGCGTCGCCAGCACCTCCCGCTGCTGCAGGAAGGCGTGCTGATGATGGAACAGCACGTGGCGGTTGCTGACGGCGATAACATCATTGTGGAATACACCATGGTCGATAGCCTGCGGATTTTGCTGAGCGAATACGGTGTACTGCGGGTCGAGCTGATGCAGACGCGCCACCGCTTCGCTGGCCTCCAGCGTCTGGCGCGCGGGGTATTTAGCTGGCGCAATGCCGCCGCTGGCGCGCTTACCATAGACAAAAAACTGCACGCCCTGGCGGTCATAATCCCCACAGAAACGGTTATGGTTCGCCGCCCCTTCATCACCTAAATCGCCATGCTGCGGCAGCGCCGCGTGATGCGCGAAGTAGCGTTCATCGGCGAAGGTCGCCCTGAGGATGGCCGAGGTGATCGGCGCCTCCTGCATGCGGTGCAGCTTATTGTTGAGGTTCGCCACCGTAAAATGCACTTTTCCATCAGCGCTATCGGCCGACGGCGACACGGTGGCGGCGTTGGCGGTCCACATCGAGGAAGCGGAGCTAAAGGCCGACAATAGCTGCGGGGCCTCTTTAGCTGCACGCTGGATCACCTGCTCGTCGCTACCCTGAAAACCAATACTGCGCAGCATCGTCATATTTGGCCGCGGCTGCGGCGGCAGAATGCCCTGTACAAAGCCACGATCGGCCAGGGTCTTCATCTTATAAAGTCCCTGCAGCGCCGCCTTCTTCGGGTTAGATAAACCGTCGCGGTTGTTTTGTGACGCTTCGTTGCCTACCGACAACCCGGCGTAGTGGTGCGTTGGCCCCACCAGGCCGTCAAAATTCGCTTCAAATCCAGACATAGTGTCCTCACAAAAACGGTTATCAGAATGGCAGACCTGGCGACGTCGCCGCCGGCAGCGTCAGCGTTTCGCTGACCAGAGAAGCCATCGGCCAGGCGCAATAATCGGCGGCATACCACGCCGAAGCGCGATGGTTGCCGGAGGCGCCGACACCGCCGAATGGCGCTTTGCTGGAGGCCCCGGTGAGCGGTTTATTCCAGTTAACGATCCCGGCGCGCGCTTCGTCGGCCAGCTTGTCGAACAGCGCCGGGTCGGCGGAAATCAGCCCCACCGCCAGGCCGTAGCGGGTGTTATTGGCGATCGCGATCGCCTCATCGAACCGGTCGTAACGAATCACGGTCAGCAGCGGGCCGAAGTACTCTTCATCCGGTACCGTAATCCCGGTAACGTCGATAATCCCCGGCGTTAACACGGTAGAGTGAGGATCCGGCTGACTCATGCGCAGCAGCACTTTGCCGCCCAGCGCTTCCAGCTTCGCCTGCGCCGCCAGCATGCCCTGCGCGGCGCTTTGCGAAATCACCCCGCCCATAAACGGCTGCGGTTCGGCGTTCCATTTACCTGCGCGAATCTGCCGGCTGGCATCAATCAGTTGTTCAACAAGCGCATCGCCCTGTTCACCGCGCGGTACCAGTAAACGACGCGCGCAGGTGCAGCGCTGCCCGGCGGAGATAAAGGCCGATTGAATAATCACGTTCAGCGCCGCAACGCTATCGACAACGTCGGCCACGATCAGCGAATTATTGCCGCCCATCTCCAGCGCCAACATTTTCTCCGGCTGGCCGCCGAGGTAGCGGTGGAAATGGAAGCCAGCGGCGGCGCTCCCGGTAAACAGCACCCCGTCGATATCGCGGTTTTCCAGCAGGGCCTGGCCGGTATCTTTCGCCCCCTGCACCAGGTTTAGCACCCCATCAGGGATCCCAGCCTGCTGCCATAGCTGAACGGTGAGTTCCGCGGTCGCCGGCGTCAATTCGCTCGGTTTAAATACCACGGTGTTACCGGCGATCAGCGCCGGGATAATATGGCCGTTCGGCAGATGCCCCGGGAAGTTGTAAGGGCCAAACACCGCCATCACGCCGTGCGGCTTATGGCGCAGCAGCGCTTTGCCGTCCGGCAGAGCGGACTCACGATAACCGGTACGTTCGGCGTAGGCATCAATAGAAATCCCGGCCTTGCCGATCATCGCCTGTACTTCGGTGCGGGTTTCCCACAGCGGCTTGCTGGTTTCACGGGAAATTAACGTCGCCAGCGCCTCTTTATTCTCTTCCAGCAGCGCCGCGAAACGTTGAACCACGGCAATGCGGTCGCTTAATGGACGATGCGACCAGCCATAAAACGCCTCGCGCGCGGCGGCGCATGCGGCCTGCACGTCGGCTGCGCCCGCACTTTGCGACTGCCATAAAACGGACTGGTCTTCCGGCGCCAGCTTAGTTAACGGCGCGCCTGCGCCCTGCTGCCACTTACCTGCTATAAAATGTGCGTTTACCGCCATGATCTGTTTTCCTCTGGGTTGAGTGTCACCGCGTGAACCCGGTCGGTGGCATTGACCTGCAGGGCGTCCAGCGCCTGCTGATCGAGCGCTCCCGGCGTCTCTTGCGCAATCAGTACCGCGCGGAAGTTTTCAAACTGTCCATTCGCGACGATGGTTGGCGTCGTCTGCGGCGTCATGAGTTGCAGCGCCGGCAGCGAATAGCTCTCTCTGATGGCACGAATATTATCGGTTTCAGCTTCCAGTACCGGGCCGGCATCGAAGATGTCGACGGACCCGCGCCAGCTAAACCCTTCTTTTTCCAGAATAGCCCGCGCCGGCGCGGTGTTGGCATGAACCTGTCCTATTACCTCGCGGGCATCATCCGGCAGCAGCGAGATGTAAATCGGGTAAGCCGGCATCAGTTCGGCGATAAAGGTTTTCATCCCCGTCCCGGTAAGACGGTCGGCATCGGCGAAGGGAATATCGAAAAAGTGGTGCCCTAACGCATCCCAGAATGGTGAATTCCCCTGCTCGTCGCTGCGCCCGCGCAGCTCGGCGAACAGATGCCGTGAAAACCACTCGCGGAACGCGGCAATAAAGACAAACCGCGCTTTGGAAAGCAGCAGGCCATTGCGGTTCTTCTGGTACTCCGGGTCAAGAAACAGGGTACAGAGTTCGCTGTGACCGGTATGGTCGTAACTTAAATTGAGCAATTCCTGATGCTTATAAACCCCAAGCTCTTTAGATGCCCGTACCGTCTTCTGAATACGAAAATTGTAGAACGGTTCGTCGAGCCCCACCGCGACCTCAATGGCGCTAACGCCGACAACCCGGCTCAGTTCGGTATCTTCCAGAACAAACAGAAACCCCTGTTCGCCGCGCGTCAGCTTGCCGGCAAAGGTTTCTACGCTGCGTTTAATCCGTGCGGCAAGGCGCACGGCATCATTCGGCAGCGATGTCATTCCCACGCCCGCCCGGGAGGCCAGGCGAACAATATCATCGAGGTCGTTTTCCCGTACGGGACGAAATAACATCATAGGCCGTCTCCCGGATTAGCTGATTAAGCGGGCGACGGCGCGCTCAAGGCGCATGAAGGCTTCATCAATATCCGCCAGGGGAATATTGAGCGCAGGGGCGAAACGCAGGACGTCCGGCCCGGCTATCAGCGCGATCAGTCCCTCTTCCGCCGCCAGATTGGTCAGCGCCTTGGCTTTTCCTCGCAGATGACTTGCCAGTTCGGCGCCAATTAGCAGCCCCATCCCGCGTACGGCGCTGAAGACATCATATTTAGCGTTCAGCGCATTGAGTTTATCGACAATAAGGGTATGGCGTTCGCCCACGCCCGCCAGCAGCGCGCTATCCATTTGCGCGAGCACGCTATTAGCGACGGTCGCCGCCAGCGGGTTGCCGCCGAAAGTCGTGCCGTGGGTACCCGGCTGGAACACTTGCGCCCAGGCCTCTTTCGCCAGCATCGCGCCAATTGGGAAGCCGCCGCCCAGCCCTTTTGCGCTGGTGAGAATATCCGGAACTACGTTGTAGTGCTGGTAAGCATACAGTTGGCCGGTACGCCCGGCGCCGGTCTGCACTTCATCAAAAATCAGCGTTGCTTCATGCTCGTCGCACAGCTCGCGCAGTGCCTGCAGGAACTGCGGATCCGCCGGCATGACGCCGCCTTCGCCGATAATCGGCTCGACGATAACTGCGCAGGTGCGGGAAGAGAACGCCGCTTTCACCGCGTCGATGTCGTTATACGGCAGATGGGTGATGTCCTGCGGTAATGGCGCATAGTCGCTGGAGTATTTCGGCTGCCCCCCTACGGTCACGGTAAACAGAGTGCGGCCATGGAAGGAGTTCTTAAAGGCGATGATTTCGCTCTTATCGGCGCCGAATTTGTCGTGTGCATACTTGCGCGCCAGCTTCAACGCGGCTTCATTGGCTTCAGCACCAGAATTACAGAAGAAGATTTTATCGGCGAAGGTTGACTCCACCAGGGTTTTCGCCAGCTGCAGCACCGGTTCGTTGGTATAGCCGTTGCCGATGTGCCACAGCCTATCCAGCTGCGCTTTCAGCGCGTTAGCCAGCGCCGGATTCGCATGACCCAGCGCGTTAACCGCAATGCCACCAGCCACGTCAATGTACTCTTTACCCTGCTGGTCCCAGACGCGTGAGCCTGTCGCTTTCACCGGGATAAACGGCGCGGGAGCGAAACACGGGACCATATAAGCATCAAAATCTTCGCGAGTGATACTGCCTGACATAACAATTCTCCGGAACGAGGATCGGCGGCATAAATTGGCCAATCGTGAATAGTCGAATTTAACCATTTCCCTTTAGCCGTTTTCAGGGCGCACACGCCCCGCTGCGATGACAAATATTTTCACCACAACTGAAATAAGCCATTTTATTTGTATGGGTATATGTTAATTCACAGTTAATACCTTGTGTATTGCGTGAGCTAATGCTGGGCCCTGACACGCAACAAAGTCAATACAACCTCGAATCATTTTATTCACTTTTAGAGGATCATCAAGATAATGAAAAATATGAAAAAATTATTTCCATATTCACTTATCTGCATAAAATATGCATATTGATGCATGACATGCAGGCGCCTGGCCGTGCTTATTTATTCAAATGCAACCCCAAAAAACTAACAAAAATGTAAAATTCGGAATAGCCGTCAAATACTGGTTTATAAAATTGGTGATAACATTCATCACACAGATTTTACTGCTGTACCTATTCCACGGTTTTACACGACACAAATAACATTGAGATACAGGACTCTTATGGAAAAGTTATCTTACGCATCTGAAAGTAGTACATCTCCATGGACCACTTACCTGCGCCAGATCGACCGCGTCGCGCCGTATCTGGGCGACCTCGCCTACTGGGTGGAAACTCTACGTCACCCGAAACGCGCGCTGATCGTTGATATTCCCGTGCAGATGGATGATGGCACCATCCGCCATTTCGAAGGCTATCGCGTACAGCACAATCTATCGCGTGGACCGGGTAAAGGTGGTGTTCGCTACCATCCGGATGTCGATCTTAACGAGGTAATGGCGCTTTCTGCCTGGATGACCATTAAGTGCGCCGCGGTCAATATTCCTTACGGCGGAGCCAAAGGCGGCATCCGCGTCGACCCGTTCTCACTGTCTGAAGGCGAGCTGGAACGTCTGACTCGTCGCTATACCAGCGAAATCGGCATTATCATTGGGCCACAGAAAGATATCCCGGCGCCGGACGTTGGCACCAACGGTAAAGTGATGGCGTGGATGATGGACACCTACTCCATGAATCACGGCACCACTATCACCGGCGTGGTTACCGGTAAGCCGATTCATCTCGGCGGTTCGCTGGGTCGTGAAAAAGCCACCGGCCGCGGCGTCTTCGTCACCGGTCGTGAAGTGGCTCGTCGTAACGGTATCGAAATCGAAGGCGCGAAAGTCGCACTGCAAGGTTTTGGTAACGTTGGCAGCGAAGCCGCTCGTCTGTTCGCCGACGTTGGCGCGCGTATTGTCGTTATCCAGGATCACACCGCGACCCTGTTCAACGAAGGCGGTATCGACATGCAGGCGCTGACCGCATGGCAGGCCGAGAACAAGAAGATTGCTGGTTTCCCAGGCGCGCGTGAAATCGCCAAAGAAGATTTCTGGACCACCGAGATGGATATCCTGATCCCGGCGGCGCTGGAAGGCCAAATCACCCGTGAGCGCGCGGAAAAAATCAGCTGTAAGCTGATCCTCGAAGGCGCCAACGGCCCAACCTACCCGGACGCCGACGACGTGCTGGCCGACCGCGGGGTGATCGTGGTTCCGGACGTTATCTGTAACGCCGGCGGCGTGACCGTCAGCTACTTCGAATGGGTACAGGACATGGCGAGCTTCTTCTGGAGTGAAGAAGAGATCAACGCCAAGATGGACCGTATCATGACCGATGCTATCGTTCACGTCTGCGATAAAGCCGCCGAGAAAGCGTGTTCTCTGCGTACCGCGGCCTACATCGTCGCCTGTGAGCGCATCCTGCTGGCACGTAAAGATCGCGGCATCTACCCGGGCTAATGTCCGGTTAATCCAGATACTAAACCCGGGTTCGCCCGGGTTTTTTTATTTTTTCTCCACGTGCCAGCCGGCCTTTTCCACAAAAAACGCACATTGCGTTAACCTATTTTTATCTTCGTGACTTGAAATCGGTAAATCGCCGCGCCTAAAATCATTAGAGCTCTAATGAATTTGTAGGCGGAACATGGATAACCGACAGCTTAACTTTTCCCATCTCTTATACTTAACCGCGCATCACTGGCGGCTGGCGGTTAACCGGCGGTTGAAAAATCTTGGCATGAGCCAGGCGTCATGGGTGGCGGTGTCAGCCATTGCCCGCAACGAGCAGCCCCTATCGCAAAGCGAACTGGCGCAGGAACTCGGTGTCGAAAGCGCCACCATCGTCCCGCTCATTAACCGCCTGGTCGAACTTGAACTGGTGGAGCGCGTTAAGCCTGACAGCGATAAACGTAAGCGTCTGTTGGTCGCCACCGCAAAAGGGATGGCGCTTTTCCATCAGGTGAAAGCGGTCGCCGACGACCTGCGCGAGGAGATCCTCACCGCCATCACTCCGGAAGAGCGTGAGCAAACCCACCGGGTACTGGAAAAGCTACTGCACGAGGTGGAAAAGAAATAATGCCTCGTCGCGATGCTAATCCCTATGTGCCCCACGACTGGGCGCCGCATGAAAAACCGGCGATGCTCGGTTCACCGTCGACGCCCATCCACAGTACGCCAAAACGTGTCGCTTACGGCATCGTCGGATTGCTGGTATGCCTGACCGGCGCGCTGGGTAATGCCGTCGTTACCGCCAACCTGCAGCTGCTGCAGGGCACTTTTGCCGCCTGGTCGACGGAAATTGCGTGGCTGCCGGCGGTCTACGTCATGACTAACGTCTCCATCAATCTGCTGCTGGTGAAATTTCGCCAGCAGTTTGGCCTGCGCGCCTTTACTGAAGGCTTCCTGGTACTGTATGTACTGGTCACTTTCTTCCACCTGTTCGTCAACGACCTCAGCTCAGCGATGATGGTGCGTGCGGCGCACGGCATGGTGGCAGCGGCGTTAAGTTCACTGGGAATTTACTATCAAGTGCAGGCCTGGCCGGCGCGCCACCGTCTGAAGGCGTTGACCATTGGGATCACCGGATCGTCGCTGGCGATCCCGCTGGCGCGTCTGTTCTCGACCGAACTGCTGCAGATTGACGAATGGCGCGGGCTCTACTTCTTTGAGCTCGGCCTGGCGCTGGTGTCGCTAGCCTGCGTCATCGCGCTGAAACTGCCGCCAAGCGACCGCAAAAAGGTGTTTGAGAAGAAGGACTTTATTACCTTCTTCCTGCTGGCTCCCGGTATGGCTTTAGTCTGCGCGGTCCTGTCGCTGGGCCGTCTGGACTGGTGGTTTGAGGCGCCGTGGCTTGGCTGGTCGCTGGCGGGAGCGGTGGTGCTGATCGTTTCGGCTATCGCCTTCGAGCATAATCGCACTAACCCGCTGCTTAACACCAAATGGCTTTCCAGCGGCAGTATCCTTCGTCTGGGACTGATTATGTTGCTGATTCGCATCGTGCTGGCGGAACAGAATACCGGGGTCATCGGCTGGCTGCAGTACGTCGGCTTGCAAAACGAGCAGATGACCAATCTGGCATGGTCTATTTTCGCCGGTATCGTCTGCGGTATCGTCGCCAGTTGCCTGACGCTTAACCCGCAGCGCCTCTACTGGCCCACCGCGACCGCGCTGGCGTTGATCATGATTGCGTCATTGCTTGATAGCCAGTCCACTGCCCTGACCCGTCCGGAACAGTTGATGTTCAGCCAGTTTTTACTTGGCTTCGGCAGCGCCTTCTTCCTGGCGCCGGCCATGCTGGCGGGAATTGGCGGGGTGATTGCCGACCAGCGGAATCTGGTTAGCTTCTCGGTACTGTTTGGCATGAGCCAAAATATCGGCGGCCTGCTCGGCTCAGCTATCCTCGGTACTTTTCAGACCTGGCGTGAAAAATTTCATTCCAGTCAGTTGGCCGATCAGATAACCACGTTGAACCCGTTAATCGCCGAGCGACTGCAGCAGTACAGCCAGATGTATCAAAGCCAGATTGGCGACAGCACGCTATTGAATGTGCAGGCTACCACGTTGCTGCAAAACGCCTCGACGCTACAGGCCAATATTCTCGCCTACAATGACACTTATCTCCTGACGGCGGCGATCTCTGCCGCAACGCTGGTGTGGATTTTCTGGCGCTTAATCAGATTGCGAATCACCGCCCGTATCGCGTTAAAACGCGCAACCGGCAACAAATAATAAGATAATTTTTACTCTGGAGTGGTTATGAGTCAGCAGGACGCGGCCAGGCAACAGGCCAATACCCGAAACAACATCCGCGTGGTGTCTATTTTTACCGCCGCGGCGATCGGCATCGTCGGCGTATTGGTGATTCTTTACGCCTGGCAGTTGCCCCCTTTCACCCGGCATAGTCAGTTTACCGATAACGCTTATGTGCGCGGTCAGACGACGTTTATCAGCCCGCAGGTTAACGGGTATATCACCGCGGTGAACGTCAAAGATTTCGATACCGTTCAGCCGGGACAGGTGCTGTTCCAGATTGACGATCGCATTTATAAGCAGCGGGTACACCAGGCGCAGGCCACGTTGGCGATGAAACAAGCGGCGCTGAAAAACAACCAGCAGCAGCGGAAAAGCGCCGAAGCGACGATCGTCAAAAACGAGGCCGCCTTGCAAAACGCCCGCGCGCAGAATCAGAAAACCCAGGCCGATTTAAAACGCGTACAGGAGCTTACCGCGGATGGGTCGTTATCCATTCGCGAACGCGACTCCGCGCGGGCCAGCGCGGCTCAGGGCGCAGCCGATATCGAACAGGCGAAAGCCACACTGGAGATGTCGCGCCAGGATCTGCAGTCCACTATCGTCAATCGCGATTCGCTGGAGGCCGATGTGGCCAGTGCCAAAGCGGCGCTGGAGCTTGCCGAAATCGACCTGCAGAATACGCGGATTATCGCCCCGACGACCGGGCAACTGGGGCAGATCTCCGTACGCCTCGGCGCCTATGTCAGCGCCGGTACGCATTTGACCTCGCTGGTACCGCCTCAGCACTGGGTTATCGCCAACCTGAAAGAGACGCAGCTTGCCGAGGTGCGCGTCGGCCAGCCGGTCACCTTCTCGGTCGATGCGCTGAACAGCGAAACCTTCCACGGCAAGGTACAAAGTATTTCGCCTGCGACCGGCGTCGAATTCAGCGCGATCTCGCCGGATAACGCGACCGGCAACTTTGTCAAAATCGCCCAGCGGATCCCTGTCCGTATCGCGGTCGATGAGGGGCAGAAAAACAGCCATCGTCTGCGCCCGGGAATGTCGGTGCAGGTGACGATTGATACCCGCGCGGAGAATAAACAATGATCCGCCCGTTAACGCTTGCCGTGGCGCTGGCGCTGGTCGGTTGTCAGTCTGCCGATGTACCACGTGCGGAGCCCTCACTGGCGATCCCTGCCGCCTGGCGTGCCGATGTGGGGCCTTCCAGCCCGGTGGAAGGCGTGTGGTGGCGCAATTTTCACGATAGCGCGCTTAATCAGTATGTCGATCGGGCGTTACGCTACAACAGCGACGTCCTGATCGCCCGCGAGCGGGTTAACGAATATCAGGCGCGCGCGTACGCTGCTGATAGCAGCTTATTCCCCTCGCTTGATGCCAGCCTGACCGGTACCCGCGCTCGCGCACAGTCCGCCGCGACCGGTCTGCCCATCCACAGCACGCTGTACAAAGGCGGCCTGACCGCCAGCTATGACGTCGATATTTGGGGGGCCAACCGCAGCGCCGCCAGCGCCGCCGAAGCCAGCCTTGAAGCGCAGAAAGCCGCTGCCGCCGCGGCTAATCTCACCGTAGCGTCATCGGTCGCCGTCGGCTACGTCACCTTGTTGTCATTAGACGAGCAGTTGCGGGTCACCCGCCAAACGCTGAAATCGCGAGAAGATGCGTGGAATCTGGCTAAACGGCAGTATGAAACCGGCTATACCTCGCGCCTGGAGCTCATGCAGGCGGATTCCGAACTGCGCTCGACGCGGGCGCAGATCCCGCCATTGCAGCATCAAATCGCGCAACAAGAGAACGCCCTGAGCGTTCTCTTGGGCGACAATCCCGGTGCGGTAAAACGTAACGAGTTCGCCCAACTTAGCCCGCTACGCCTGCCCTCACAGCTACCCTCGACGCTAATGAGCCGCCGTCCGGACATTGTGCAGGCTCAACACCAACTGGTGGCCGCTGATGCCACCCTCGCGTCGTCGCAGGCGCAGTTGCTGCCTTCCATCAACCTGACCGCCACCGGCAGCCTGCAGGACAGAACGCTGCCGGATCTGCTCGACAACCCGCTGCGGTTATGGAGCCTTGGCGGCAGTATTCTGGCGCCGTTACTCAACCGCCAGGCGCTAAATGCGCAGGTTGATGTCTCGATGGCCCAGCGCAATCAGGCGTTATACGGATATGAGAAAACGGTACGCGGCGCGTTCAAAGAGGTGAACGATAGCCTGGATGCCATCAGCCGCTACGGCGAACAGTTAAGCGAGCTCCAGGAGCAGGAATCGGTCGCCGCAGAAACGTTGCGTATCGCGCAGAACCGCTATCGTAACGGCTATTCTTCCTATCTGGACGTGTTGGATGCGCAACGTACGTTATTCTCCACTCAGTTGAGCGTGGTGCAGGTGAAAAATAACCTGCTGCTGGCGCAGATTGATTTGTACCGGGCGCTGGGAGGCGGCTGGTCTGACTCATCAGGGAGCTAAATGGGGAAGCGTCATATGCAACAACAGTGGTCGGCAGTAGACAATTATTTGATTGAGGCCTTAATCCCCGGCGATCCTATGCTCGATCGGGTACTGGAAAACAACCATCGAGCCGGGCTGCCGGCACACGATGTCGCCGCCAATCAGGGGCAGTTTCTCGCCCTGCTGGTAAGGCTTACCCAAGCTAAGCGGATACTGGAGATCGGTACTCTCGGCGGCTATAGCACCATCTGGATGGCGCGCGAGCTTCCTGCCGACGGCCAACTACTCACGCTGGAGGCCGACGCGCATCATGCCCAGGTGGCGCGGGAGAATCTGCAGCTGGCGGGCGTTGACCAGCGGGTCACGCTGCGGGAGGGGCCGGCGCTACAGTCTCTGGAGGCGCTTGGCGAATGTCCCGCTTTCGACCTGATCTTCATCGATGCCGATAAGCCGAATAATCCCCATTATCTGCGCTGGGCGCTACGTTATTCCCGCCCAGGAACCTTAATTATTGGCGATAACGTGGTACGCGACGGCGAAGTGGTTAACCCACAGAGCGCCGACGAGCGCGTTCAGGGCGTGCGTCAATTCATTGAGATGATGGGCGCCGAGCCACGGTTGACGGCAACGGCGCTGCAGACCGTGGGTACTAAAGGCTGGGACGGCTTTACTCTGGCGTGGGTAAACGCTTAAGCGAGTAGCCCCGGTAAGCGCAGCGCCACCGGGGACAACCAGCCAGGCTACGGCGTAATTTGCTCCATCGCCTGTAACACGCGTTTGTCCGAGATCGGATACGGGGTACCCAACTGCTGAGCAAAGAAGCTGACGCGCAGCTCTTCGATCATCCAGCGGATCTCCTGTACGTCGTCATCATCGCGGCGATTCGGCGGCAGCTTATTCAACCACTGCTGCCACGCCTGTTGCACGCTCTCGACTTTCAGCATCTGGGCGCGGTCACGGTGTGGATCGATTGCCAGCTTCTCAAGACGCTTTTCAATTGCCTGCAGATAACGCAGCGTATCGCCGAGGCGGCGGAAACCGTTGCCGGTAACAAAGCCACGATAAACCAGACCCGCCATCTGCGCTTTAATATCCGACAGCCCCAGGGCCATCGTCATATCTACCCGCCCTTTCAGACGCTTATTGATGTTAAACACCGCCGTCAGGATCTGCTCGACCTGCTTTGCGATATCGACCACCGTGTCGTTCAGTTCGGCGCGCACTTTATCGTGCAGTTTACTAAAGCCCTCTTCGGTCCACACCGGGCCGCCGGCTTCATCGATAAGCTTGTCAACACCACAGGAGATGCAGTCGTCAATCAAATCCAGCACCTTGCCATACGGGTTGAAATAGAGTCCCAGTTTGGCTTTGTTGGGCAGTTTCTCGTGCAGATATTTAATCGGCGACGGAATATTAAGCAACAGCAAACGGCGTAGACCACGCCACATCGCCTGCTGCTGTTCCTGTGGATTATCAAACAGTTTGATGGCGACGCTGTCACGCTCGTCCACCAGCGCCGGCCAGGCTTTAACCTTATAGTTGCCGCGCTTCTGTTCGTAACTCTCCGCCAGAGTGCCGAAACTCCAGATATGTAGCCCGCTCTGTTCAATACCATCGTCGGCCACCGCCGATAGCGTCTCCTGAACTTTACCTTTTAGCGCGTCTTTTAAGGCCTGCAAAGAACGCCCTTCCTGCAGTTTCTTATTTTTGTCATCCACCACCCGGAAAGTGATTTTCAGGTGATCGGGCACCTGATCCCACTGCCAGGATTCGCGGTCGATGGTCACGCCGGTCATTTTACGCAACTCACGCTCCAGCGAATCCAGCAGAGGCAACGCCAGCGGCGTCGCGCGGCCTAAAAACGCCTCGGCGTAATTAGGCGCCGGGACAAAATTACGCCGAACGGGTTTCGGCAACGATTTAATTAACGCGATGACCAGCTCGCGACGCAGGCCGGGGATCTGCCATTCAAATCCGGCTTCCTCTACCTGGTTGAGCAACGGCAGCGGAATATGAACCGTTACGCCATCGGCATCCGCACCGGGTTCAAACTGATAGCTAAGACGCAGTTTAAGATTGCCCTGATGCCAGAAATTCGGGTAGTCCAGTTTACTGACCTGCTCAGCCCCCTCTTTAATCAGCATGCTCTTTTCAAAATTGAGCAAGTCTGGCGTTTCGCGGCTGGCCTGCTTCCACCACTTATCAAAGTGGCGAGCGGAGATGACATCGTGGCTAATGCGCTGGTCGTAAAACTCGAACATGGTCTCGTCATCCACCAGGATGTCGCGACGGCGCGACTTATGCTCCAGCTCTTCGATTTCAGCGCGCAGCTTCAGATTATCGCGGAAGAAAGCATGCCGCGTCTGCCAGTCGCCCTCTACCAACGCGTGGCGAATGAACAGCTCACGGCACAGCGCCGGGTCAATCTGGCTATAGTTCACTTTACGCGCGGCGACGATCGGCAGACCGTAGACGGTAACCTTTTCTGTCGCCATTACCGCGCCCTGCGACCGCTCCCAGTGCGGTTCGCTGTATGAACGTTTGATCAGATGCTGCGCTACCGGCTCGACCCACTCCGGCTCAATGCGGGCGGCGATGCGCCCCCACAGGCGGCTGGTCTCCACCAGTTCCGCGACCATCGTCCACTTCGGTGGTTTCTTGAATAGACCGGAGCCGGGGAAGATAGAGAACCGGGCATTACGGGCGCCGGTATACTCTTGTTTATCAGAGTCTTTCATCCCGATATGCGACAACAAACCGGTCAGCAGCGCGGTATGAATCTCCCGGTACTCCGCCGGCTCGCTGTTGATCGGCAGGCCGAGTTCTTTCACTACCTGGCGCAGTTGGGTGTAAATATCCTGCCATTCGCGCACGCGTAAATAGTTGAGGAAATCCACCCGGCACTGGCGGCGGAACTGATTCGAGGAGAGCGCCTTTTGCTGTTCGCCGAGATAGTTCCACAAATTGACAAACGCAAGGAAATCAGACTCTTTATCGTGGAAGCGACGATGCTTTTCATCAGACGCCTGCTGCTTGTCCATGGGGCGCTCGCGCGGATCCTGAATCGACAGCGCGGAAGTGATAATCATCGCTTCACGCACGCAGCCATGTTTCTGCGCTTCCAGCACCATCCGCGCCAGACGAGGATCCACCGGTAGCTGGCTAAGCTGGCGGCCCAGTGGGGTTAGTTTATAAGCCGTTGCCTGCTCATCGGTAGTGATGGCGCCGAGCTCTTCTAACAGACGCACGCCATCCTGGATGTTGCGCTTATCCGGCGCTTCGACAAACGGAAACGCGGCGATATCGCCCAGCCCCAGGGCGGTCATTTGCAGAATGACCGACGCCAGGTTGGTACGCAGAATTTCCGGGTCGGTAAATTCCGGCCGCGACAGGAAATCGTCTTCCGAGTAAAGACGGATACAGATACCTTCTGACACACGTCCGCAGCGGCCTTTACGCTGATTAGCAGAGGCCTGTGATACCGGCTCGATAGGCAGGCGCTGCACTTTTGTACGGTAGCTATAGCGACTGATGCGCGCGGTACCCGGATCGATAACGTATTTGATACCCGGAACCGTTAGCGAGGTTTCAGCAACGTTGGTTGCCAGGACAATACGCCGCCCGCTATGGGACTGGAAGACCCGGTTTTGCTCACTGTTTGATAAACGAGCATACAGCGGCAGCACTTCGGTATGACGCAGATTGAGCTTATTCAACGCATCTGCGGTATCGCGGATTTCCCGCTCGCCGCTCATAAAGATCAGGATATCGCCGGGGCTTTCGCGCCCCAGTTCATCGACGGCATCAAAAATCGCCTGGAGCTGATCGCGTTCGGTATCGTCCGCCTCTTCAACAATCGGACGATAACGTACATCAACCGGGTAAGTCCGCCCGGAAACTTCGATAATCGGCGCATGATTAAAATGGCGCGAGAAACGTTCCGGGTCGATGGTTGCGGAGGTTATGATGATTTTCAGGTCCGGGCGGCGCGGCAGGAGCTCTTTCAGATAGCCCAGCAGAAAATCAATGTTCAGACTGCGCTCGTGCGCCTCATCAATAATGATGGTGTCATACTGCATCAGCAGGCGATCCTGCTGGATTTCCGCCAGCAGGATACCGTCGGTCATCAGCTTAACCATGGTGTTTTCGCTGACGTGGTCGCTGAAGCGGACTTTATAACCGATACAGCCGCCTGGCTCGCTCTGCAGCTCTTCGGCAATACGGTTAGCGACGGTTCGCGCCGCCAGTCGACGCGGCTGGGTGTGGCCAATCAGGCCTTTCAGGCCGCGCCCCAGCTCCATGCAAATTTTGGGTAACTGAGTGGTTTTGCCAGAACCGGTCTCCCCGGCGACGATCACCACCTGGTGATCGCGCACCGCTTCGAGAATTTCTTGTTTTTTCTGGCTAACCGGCAGGTTTTCCGGATAGGTAATTGCCGGACGCGCGGCTTCGCGTAGCAGGACTTTCCCTGCGGCCTGTTCTATCTCCTGCGCCATCTCGTGGAGAATGGCCTGCTGGGCATCAGGATTTTTAACCTTCTTTGCGCCATGCAGGCGGCGGCTGTAGCGCGATTTATCGCGCAGCATCAGACCATCGAGCCGTTCATAGAGCTGCGAGAAAGTGATTTTTTGTTGTTCTGTCATAGCGTTATCGGGCAGTGCTCTGCCGGAAAAATCTCTCATGAAATATTGCTGTAGATTACCACATCTGTAGAATTCATGCCTTGTTCAAAAAAACTGAACATAGGATTCGATATATTGCGCTATCTCTGCGGCATGATTGTGAATACAGTGTCATCAAGCACCAGGGCATTGACCCGTCAATCACATTAAAAGGAAACACCCATGAGCAAAGTATTAGTTCTGAAGTCCAGTATTCTTGCAGGGTACTCGCAATCCGGCCAACTGTCCGACTATTTTGTTGAACAATGGCGCGAAAAACACGCAGGCGACGTTATCACCGTGCGCGATCTGGCGGCAAACCCGATTCCGGTACTGGATGGTGAACTGGTTGGCGCGCTGCGTCCGAGCGATGCACAGTTGACTGCGCGTCAGCAGGAAGCGCTGGCACTCTCCGATGAGCTGATCGCTGAACTGAAAGCTAACGATGTGATTGTTATCGCTGCGCCGATGTACAACTTCAACATCCCGACTCAGCTGAAAAACTATTTTGACCTGGTTGCCCGCGCAGGCGTCACCTTCCGTTACACCGAGAAGGGGCCTGAAGGTCTGGTTACCGGCAAACGTGCGGTAGTGCTAACCAGCCGCGGTGGTATCCATAAAGATACGCCGACCGACCTGGTTACGCCGTATCTGACCACCTTCCTTGGCTTCATCGGCATCACCGACGTGAACTTCGTGTTTGCAGAGGGTATTGCTTATGGTCCAGAAGTTGCGGCCAAAGCGCAGTCCGATGCCAAAGCGGCGATCGACAGCGTGGTTGCAGCCTAATAAAACAAACCTCCCGCACCAGCGGGAGGTTTTATTCTTGCCAAGAATTAAACGCTAACGCCATGCGCGGAAGCTAACGCCGCCAGACCGCCAGCGAATCCCTGACCTACCGCTTTAAATTTCCATTCAGCACCGTGACGATACAGTTCGCCAAAGATCATCGCCGTTTCCGTTGATGCATCTTCCGACAGATCAAAACGCGCGATTTCTTCACCATTGTCGTGGTTATACACGCGCATATAGCTATTCTGTACCATACCGAAGTTCTGCTTACGGGCTTCGGCGTCGTAGATGGTGACCGAGAAAACCAGTTTTTTCACCTCTGCGGCAACTTGGGAAAGCGTGATTTTGACCTGTTCATCATCGCCGTCTCCTTCACCGGTACGGTTATCACCCTGGTGCTCAACACCGCCGCAAGGGCTCTTCTTGTTATTAAAGAAGATGAAATTCGCATCCGAGAGCACCTTGCCATCCTCGCCAACCATAAAGACCGACGCGTCAAGGTCGAAGCCCTGCCCGTCAGTGACCCGAGCATCCCAACCTAACCCCACCATCGCGATATTCATCGACGGCGCTTCTTTAGTGAGTGATACGTTACCACCCTTAACCAGGGAAACAGCCATTTAAACCTCCTGTTATAAATCTACCGTATTGCCCGATTCGCAATCAGGCAGCTCGAATCACGATGCGTTGATTCCATACTGGGCACAGACGCTGGACAAGCCGCCTGCGTATCCCTGACCGACGGCACGGAACTTCCACTCGCCGTTATGGCGATAAAGTTCGCCGAAAAGCATCGCCGTTTCGCTGGAAGCGTCTTCGGTCAAATCATAGCGGGCTACTTCATGCTGCGAATCGTTGTTGACCAAACGAATAAAAGCGCCAGAAACCTGACCGAAGCTTTGGCGACGCATTTGCGCGTCGTGAATGGTCACCACAAAGATAATTTTCGCGACATTCGCGGGGATCATATCCAGTTTGACGATCAGCGATTCATCATCGCCGTCTCCTTCACCGGTCCGGTTATCACCGGTATGAGTGACCGAACCATCTGCCGATTTTAAGTTGTTGTAGAAGATGAAATCGCTGTCGCTGCGCACCTTTCCTGTCTCAGATAACAGGAAGGCGGAAGCGTCGAGGTCAAAATCCTGGCCGTCGGTGGTACGAACATCCCACCCTAATCCAACCAGCACATTTTTCATTGACGGATCGCTTTTGCTAAGAGAAACGTTACCGCCTTTTGATAGTGATACGCTCATATTAAATCCTTTTTAAAGTGAACATGAATAAGGACAGTGCAAAGAATTAACTACCTCCCGGCTGTTCCTCGTTTTTTTCCTGAAATACAAAACTAGCGACAATCCCAAGAATAAGCACCACCAGAACGACATACAGACTGGCGGTAACCGAAATACTATAGCCATGGCGCCAAAGATGATCGGTGGCATTCAGACCAAGTTTAAAGGCAATAAAGAAAAGTAATACGATGACCGCTTTTTCAAGATGCACCAAATATTGCTTTAACGCCTCCAGTACAAAATACAGGGTACGTAAACCAAGGATGGCAAACATCATAGCGCTGTAGACAATAAGCGGTTCCTGGCTTATTGCAATGATGGCCGGCACGGAATCAAACGCGAACATCACGTCAGAGAGTTCCACTACCGCCACACACAACATCAGCGGCGTTGCATATAACGCCAGACGCTTACCGGCACTAATTACGATATCTTTATTCTCCGGTTTCGCCCGTTCACGCTCGACCTCTTTACTGGTAAGTAAAAAAGCATGGCCCACTAACTTTGGCCAGATAGGAAACAGACGTTTTACCAGACGATAAGCGAGATGCTGCGAGTAATCTTCAATTTCATCTCTTTCTTCTCCGCTCTTTAACATCATGACCGCAGTCCAGAGAACAATTAAAGCGAAGACAATTTCAACGTAAGGCCCCAGCGCTAACAGTCCTGTGCCAATGGCGACAAAAATGCCGCGGAAAATAATTGCCCCAATGACGCCCCAGTAAAGGACACGGTGACGATAGCGCTCCGGAATGCCAAACCAGGAAAAAATCGCCATCATGACAAAAAGGTTGTCGACCGAAAGCACCTTTTCTAAGGCATAACCGGTGACAAACAAACTAGCCACTTCCGCGCCGTGGTGCACCAGCAGAAATCCGGCAAAAGCCATTGCCACCACAACCCAAAATAGTGACCATAGTGCCGCGCTTTTCAGCGATATGACGCTATCGTTACGATGCATTACGAGGTCGATAACGATCGCCCCAATGGCGAGAATAATAAAAACGCTCACCGTTTCAACGGGAAAACCTAAATGCGTGGAGACCATGAAATACCTTTAAATGCTGGGGTTAAAGACCAAACTCTTCAGCGTTAAAACCGAGCGCAGCGATTATTTCTCGGGTTGCCGCCTGTTCATCCGGGTCGAAATGGCCATCGCTTTTGCCCACCGCAATGCCTACTCGCACGGCCAGTTGAGCTGCATCTGGCTGATCTTTTAAAGCCAGAATATATTTCATGGTTTCGCCTTTGCCGATTTCCATATCGAAATCGAAGCTGGATACCAATTTATTAAAAAAGTCGATCACTTCGTTGGTATCAAAAACTTTCATTTCCTCCGACGAACGAAGAAAGCCCATCATTTTCTGTTTTTCTTCGGCGCTAACACCATCGCTGGAAACGGCAATGCGAGCACATACCGCAACCGTTCCCTGCATGAATTTCTTATTTTTAAAACGCCCAACCTGTTTGACCAGTTCATCGCGGCTGGCGTTCAATGTCGATTTTACTTTATTAAATAATCCCATCGTTCCCTCACTTGGTTTTCTTTATTTAGAACCTGCTCGCCAGCGGAATCCCCAACCGAATGCGCGATCCATCTCTTTATGGCCGGTGAAATATTGATTTATACGCTCAACTTTTATGGCGCCGTTGTCATTGACTAAGCGAGCAATAGCGCACATTGTTCGACGATTATTGCCTTCGGTCAGTCGGGTTTCGATTGGCGGCTGGCCGGGGACATGTAGCGTAACTACGCCATCTGTTTTATCCCAACTGGCAACGCCTTCATAAATAAAGGCGTAGATTAATATCTGCTGAATATTTTGCCATTCGCTGCCATTGATACAGATCCATTCGCCATCGTTAACAGCCCCCGTACGATCGTCACCCTGAAGCTGAATAAAGGGCGGTTGTTGATATCGCCCAAATGCATTACCCAATGCCTGAACTACGCTTAAATCGCCATTTTTTAATTCGACAAAAGCGCCAAGATCCAGATCAACGTTGCTGGCCCCTCCCCCTAATAATGAACCAAATAAGCCTGTGGCCGAGCTTTGGCGATGCCAATTCAGATTAACGCGTATCTCGCCATAGTCGTCTCGTTTAGCGAGGCTGATTGCCGGTTTCTCTTTAGTCAAAGTGACTTTGCTGAGGTTCACTTTCGCGGCTTCAGCAGCAGGAGGTGTAACTTCATCGGCAATATCAACGCCATAGTATTCAGCGAGCGGTTTTAGTCCGCCCGTAAAACCCTGAGCGACAAAGCGAAACTTCCACTCGCCATTACGCCGGTAAAACTCGCCCAGAATCAGCGCGGCTTCATTTCGACCGTGAACATCGACCTGACAGTCAATCAGCGTATTGCCGTTATGCTCCACCGCGATAGTCAAATGGCCTAATTCACCGATAGTCCTGTTATTATCGCAGGTTGCGGTAAATGCCACCTTTTGGACGTCCGCCTGCAGCAGCCCTAATGCAACCTGAAATACAGTAACAGAATTATTAGCGCTAACCTGTATGGTATTATCATCATTCCGCGGCTGGCCGTAAAAACACATA
This sequence comes from Klebsiella sp. 141203, assembly GCF_032601985.1. Classification (NCBI taxonomy): domain Bacteria; kingdom Pseudomonadati; phylum Pseudomonadota; class Gammaproteobacteria; order Enterobacterales; family Enterobacteriaceae; genus Klebsiella; species Klebsiella sp. 141203. The sequence continues at coordinate 551,845 of NZ_JAQIRL010000001.1, forward strand.
TCCGCATCGCCTCTCACTTTATTATTGGTATAGAGACGAAATGACGACACATCAACACCGCTTCCCGCGCTTATTTTGATACTAAGATTAGCTGCAGGAACCGCGCTATTTCCTCCGGGTAATAATTTCATTAGCGCACCACAATGCGTAATACGTCACTTTCCATATCTTCGATAGTGCGCCCCTGAGCAGCTTGACCATGGGCGGTAAAATCCCAACTGCCATTCTGACGGCTTAATGAAGCAATAATAATACCGGTATGAGAACCTTGCTCGGTTAGCTGGTAGCGGGCCAACTCCTGATTATTTTGATCGAGCACGCGGCAATGGGCATTCTCAACTTCGTTAAAAGTTTGGCCGCGAAAACTATTGACGGTAAAAGCCAGATACTCCACATTAGCGGAAAGTTTTTCCAGATTGACGCGAATGACTTCATCATCACCCTCACCCTCTCCAGTTAAATTATCACCGCTATGAACGACAGCGCCACAGCGAGATTTCAGCTGTCCAAACCAAATGGTATCCAGCACGTTGCCATACTTATTCAATAGAATGCAGCTGGCATCAAGGTCGATAGAACCGGCGCCACCGGAGAACAATCCGCCGAATAACCCTTTTTTCTTCGCCTGCAGCGGATCCCAGCCTAAACCGAAAGTCAGCTGCGATAATGCCGGAGACGCTTTGCTTAATGAAATTGTCTGATTCTTAGTAAGTGAGACCATTTATTATTCCCTATAAAAAATATATTTAGCAAATCAATATGCATTAAAGACTCGAAAAAAATCATATCATGATAAAGAACTGAGACAAGGCAATTTATAAAATTAGGGAAAAGAAAAATACGCCACTGATAGCAATGCATTCCCAAAATCATTAAAAAATATAAAAATATTCACTGCACAAATACTCATTCCGAAAACAAAAAAGCACCTCATATTATGATTGACATGCCATTATAGCGAACCTAGACTCCAGTTAAATTTAACGCTGGACGCGTGGAAGTAATATTAATGGAAAGAAAAATATGGATTATGGAGGGGCTCGCCTCCCAACGCGATATCATTTTCGGCATTAATGATTTCACAATCAATAATAACAAACACCCAATAACCACCTACGCTTCACATAGTCAATCACGACATGAAATATTATCAACGGCACATTTTTCATTAAGTGAACCCATAGACATCAATTCAAGAATGTCATTTATTTCATCAATAACAAAAGAATATGGCATATCCGCCATTCAGGTTGGCAAAGCGTGCCGTTGGTACGAACAGCACCGACGCCAAATTGAAGCGCTAGGCGTGAGTCTCACCACGGGCGCAAGCCAGGTATCCACGTTTGATATTGCCGATGACAAAGTCAGCTTTGCAAAAGCCATGCAAGCGTATGGGCTTCCCGTGGTGCCATCCATTCGAGTAACTGATACCAACACGCTGGAATATCTCCTCAAAGCGTCACCTTTTCCCGGTTGCCGTTTATGTGTGAAACCCGTGACCGGTATTTATGGCATGGGGTTTTGGCTATTTGATGAGCACGCGCTTTCTACAGATATTATTAACCACCCGGAACAACGACGTATTCAGCCGGAACAGTATCTTGCCGCCGTTAAGACCAGTGAGGTGTTTACTCCACTGACCCTCATGCCCTGGTTACCCGGGCCCGAATACTCTGTCGACATGCTGCTTAGTCACGGCAAAGTACTGACAGCCATTGGTAGACGAAAAGAAGGCGCGCTGCAGTATCTGGAAAATAGAGGGCCGGCGATAGAACTTGCCTGCGCCTGCGCCGAAGCACTGCACGCTGATGGCCTGGTTAACGTGCAGACCCGGAACGATACAGAAGGCAAACCACTTTTACTGGAAATAAATCTACGCCCTTCCGGTGGTATTGGTTATACCCGTCACAGCGGCGTTAATCTGCCCGGGTTGTTCGCCGCGCAGCGGCTGGATTTACTGACAGCGGATGACATCATACGGCGCGTAGCGCATCAGTTCACCCCTGCAACCATCAGAGTAATGACAGAGAGCAGGCGATACCCTCAGCAACTCAACAACGTTCTTGCGCCTTCGTACAATGCGGAGGTGAAATGATGAAACACGAAAACTGCTACCGCCGTCAGCTCTCAAGCGGCGAATTACGCGTGTTTCACCACGGCGAGGATAACGAACTTCATGCACTGTTTGACATCGCTGAACGGCGCAATCCTAAACGGGCATTTCTGTTTGTCAGTCAGGTGTTAGGTCGACATATCCCTGTTTCGCCGGCAACGATGCGCGCAGTTTACCAGCGACTTGCCGTTGGTTTCCCCGCCGACCTCGCCGGGCCGGTGTTGTTCGTAGGGATGGCTGAGACTGCCGTTGGCCTCGGCGCAGGCGTGTTTGACGAACTCCGCAAACGTGTTGACCAGGCAATCTATCTCACCTCTACGCGTCATCCGCAAGAGGCGGAACTGCTGTGCGAATTTAAAGAAGCTCATAGCCATGCCACGGACCATTTGATTTATCTCCCCGACGATCGAGAAATGCGCCGACGGGTGCTGGAAGCAAAAACTCTGGTGCTCATCGATGATGAAGCAACGACCGGTAATACCTTCATCAATCTTGTGTCCGCGTTGCACCCGCATCTGACACATTTGCAAAGGGTTGTCTCCGTGACCCTCACCGACTGGAGCGGCGATGCCTTCGCCAGGCGTTGTAACCTGCCTGTCAGCCAGGTCGCGTTAGTTAAAGGACGCTGGGAATGGCATCCACAGTCCAACGCTACGCCTCCTGAAATGCCTGCCGTCAATATTACCTCGCGTGGAGAGTATACCCTTTCACGGCGCCAGACGTGGGGGCGCCTGGGAATGATACGTCCCGCCGCTGACCTCGGCTGCGAGATCGTCGCAGCCACAGGCGAAACTATCCTGGTACTAGGCAGCGGTGAGTTTGTCTGGGAACCATTTTTGCTAGCTGAGCGTCTTGAGCAGCAAGGGGCCAGCATTAAGTTCAGCGCCACTAGTCGCTCGCCGATTGCGCCCGGCATGGCCATCCAATCGCTGCTGTCATTTAACGATAATTACGGGCTGGGCATCCCAAACTTTGTCTACAACGTCGCCCACCAGCGTTTCGATCGCATTATTTTATGTATTGAGACCCCAAAGGAAAGCGTTGATCCCCACCTGGTACACGCGCTGGAGTCGCTTTGTTCGCGACTGGAGATTTTATCTTATGAATAAGCCGGTAGTATTTTCCGATCTCGACGATACGTTATTTCAGACCAGACGAAAGATGGTCAATGAACTCTCTGCGGCCCCCTTTCGTTGCGCCGCGCTGGACCGGGAAATGCGTCCACGCAGCTATATGAACGAAGAGCAGGCCATGCTCGTCGATTGGCTGCTGGAACACGCCGAACTGATCCCCGTCACCGCCAGAGGAAGCGAAGAGTTGGCGCGGGTGCAAATCGCGTTTGACTCATGGGCTATAACCACCCACGGCGCGGTCATCATCACGCCTGAAGGGCTAGCGGATGCTGAGTGGCAACAGCATATGTTGGCTAACCTGGCGCCGTATGCTGACAAACTGACAGCCATGCAACACGACATCACTACCCAGATGGCTATTCAAGGCGTCGACGGCTGGGCGCGCATCAACAAAGAGTATGACGAAGTGCCCGTTTACCTGGTGATGAAACATCGCGACAGCACCAGAATCGCCGAACTTTACGCCTTTGCCGACTGGCTGACGCAGCGCTTCACCCTGCAGGGCTTTTATCTTCACCGCAACGGTAATAATGTTGCCTGGATACCTGAACCTGTCGATAAAGGGTTGGCCGTCGCTTGGCTAGTAAATAAATTGCAGGCCCAGCGCGGCAAATTCCCGGTGCTCGGTTTTGGCGACAGCCTTAGCGATCATCGCTTTTTGCAACTTTGCCATTGGTTTGCCATCCCCAGGCAAAGCCAGTTTGCCGCAGCCATTAATCACCATATTTTCGCAGGTTCTTAATATGCACGAGCTCCATCACTTTTCCGGCGCTTTTCCGCAAAATGACGTCCGCTTTCTACTCAGTCCGGTGAATATCGCCATGACGTCGGTTGATGAAAAAGAGGTGTTGATTCAATCGGGTAAAGCGCACTATTCCGACCTGCTCAGCCAGGAGCCCGCGCCAAGTCAGTGGCATCTTAATCTTTTTGCCAAGGCCCTGCAGCGTGAAACGCCACGTATGGCTAACGAGGTGCAGCAGCTCTGTCACACGCTCATCGCGCAGTTCACTGATACGCCTATCATACTGGTGAGTTTAGTGCGCGCGGGTGTGCCGCTAGGGGTGATGCTACAGCGTGCGCTGCGTGATGCGGGTAAAACGTCCTTCCACTACGGTATTAGCATCATTCGCGATCGCGGTATTGATAGCGCCGCGCTTGACTGGATTGAACACCGTCACGGCACGCAAGGTATCGTCTTTGTCGACGGATGGACCGGCAAAGGCGCCATTCGCTCGCAGCTGCAACGTTCGCTACATGGCCGTAAAGGCTACCCCGCCGATCCCAGACTGGTGGTGTTAGCCGATCCCTGCGGCTGCGCGTGGTTGTCCGCGTCCGACGATGACTGGTTAATCCCCTTCGGAATCATGGGCGCGCCGGTATCGGGTCTGATTTCTCGCTCTTTGTGGTCACCGGTCGGCTTTCACGGTTGTGTGCAATGCGATCATTTAGCTGATTTTGAATGCGGCCAGCTACTGGTTGATACCGTTGACAACTATCGACAGACGCTACTATCCGCCGCGCGGATTAAACCTGATTTAGCGCAGAAAGCCAGACTTCGACGCAAAAGCGAAACTGTAGTGCTCCACCTTGCTGAACGATATGCCGTCGACAATCTTAACCGCATCAAACCAGGCATCGCAGAAGCAACACGAGCGGTGCTTCGCAGGGTACCCGATCATGTTCTGGTGCGCGCCATTAACGATCCGGATGTTGCGCTACTGATTGCGTTAGCCCGCGATAAAGGTATTCACGTAAGCGAAGTTGGCGATGAAATCGGCCAATACCGTGCCGTCACTATTATCAAGAAGGTATTTTAATGAAAACACGTCTCTCGGCATGGAATCTGGGAGCGACCCTATACATGCCCGCCACGCGCCATGATATTGCCTCAACCATCATTGACGGCAAAATGAAAGGACTACGCTCATTAGTGATCTGTCTTGAGGATTCGGTTAGCGATAGCGATATCAACCACGCTCTGGTAAACCTCGAAAAGCTCTGTACACAGCTGGCCCATGCCAAAGCAACACAAGAGCACCGTCTCTGGCCGCTGGTATTTATTCGTCCACGACATCTAACCATGGCGAAACAACTAATCGAGAACTTTGATTTGACGGCCATTGACGGCATGGTCATACCCAAATTCACTCACCATTCACTGGCTGGCTGGTGGCGAGCGATCGGCAGCACTTCTCTGAGCATGATGCCAACGCTGGAAACCGAAGAGGTATTTGATTGCGAGAAAATGCGCCAACTTGCCGTAGAACTCAGCGCTCATCCCTGTCGAGCCCGGATAATCGCCTTGCGTATCGGTGGTAACGATCTCATGAATGTTATCTCGCTGCGTCGTTCGCGTAACCTGACGCTGTACGACGGGCCAATGGGATACGTTATCAAAATGCTGGTATCCGTTTTCTCTCCTTATCATTTCGCCCTTACCGCGCCGGTTTGCGAACATATCGATAGCCAGGAGATCATGGCGCGGGAACTGCAGCTGGATATGGCCCACGGGCTGGTCGGAAAAACAGCTATTCATCCCAATCAATTGCTGACGATTGAACGCGCGCTAATGGTCACACCCGGCGAACACGCTGATGCGCTACGGATCCTTAACTCCAGCCAGGCTGTGTTTAAATCTCAAGGGACAATGTGCGAACCGGCCACCCATCGCAACTGGGCTGCAGCCATCCTGGCCAGAGCAGCCCATTACGGCATCGTTAGCGAATTCGCCCAAGACGCTTTTGCCCAAGGGTCGATAAATTAACCGACACACTACACTATGGATAATGCGATGGCCTCAGGATGAGATTAAATAGTAAACAAGAGCGCATTTTTAAACTGGCGCTGATTCTCGGCAACGGGCAACCGGTCCCCTCAACGGAACTGCTGGAAAAGCTAGGTTGTTCGGATCCAACGTTATCAAGAACGCTAAAAACGTTGCGTGATACTTATGCGGCGGAAATAAAATACAGTAAAGCCGCCCATACCTATCAACTTGTCGCTAGTGGCTCCTTGACGAAGGAGATGATGGAGCGAATGGCAGAAGCGATCCGTGTCAATAGCGACCTGAAAATGCCGATAACTTCGGGTAAAGTCGTATTGAATAAGGATCAAAAAACGGCTATTTCGCTGTCGGTTAAACGCTCGGTGCTACGTAAACTGGACCGTCTGGCCCGCCTGGCGATGCTTACCCGTAGCGGCGCGGTAGAGATGCTGGCGCAAAAGTTTATTGATGAATTAATTGATTCATTTTACAACCAAAAGCGCTGATTATATCGTTCGCCGCCCTATGTCCGGGCGGCAACAAACATCTACTTGAGCTGTCACGCTATCAACCCCGTTATCTCAATTTAGCCACTCAATATCTGCAGTCAGGTAGCGCCGGAAATCGTACCGGCCAGCAACAGTAATATGAAGCCGTAACGTCGCGGGTGACAACGGTACGTTCTTACGCCACGCGGGGCTCAGCCATGCGGTTCTTCTCCATTAAAGGAAGCGCTGAGCAACAGTAACTGCCGCCCTATCTGGTCTTTAAACTGCTGTTTATCCGGATGGAAATATAACGGCTCGCCAATATTGACGTCGATGAACAGGGGTAAAGGAATGCGGTTGCCTTTAGCCATCACCCGTTCGGTACCTTTGAGCCCTATAGGGATAATAGCGACCTGCGGCAAACTTTGGCTGAGATACCAAAGCCCTGATTTTATCGGCGTTATCACTCCCGGTTGTCCGCGGGTACCTTCAGGAAAAAGGATCAGGATTTGTTCATCACGTAGCGCTTGTTCACAGGCCGCTAACGGATTTTTCCCCTGCCCGCGGCGCGCTACGGGAATAATATTCAGTACATTCGGGGTGAACCAGGCCAGCGCTTTATTACGTAAAAAATAGTCCGCCGCCGCCACTGGATGAACTTGTCTCTGCGTTCGCAACGAAAATAGCGCCAGCAGCGCGAACACATCCATATGGCTGTTATGATTAGCCACCACGATCGCCGGCCCCTTTTCCGGCAGGCGCTCACGATGTTTCACCCGCAGCCCTAGCCACAACCAGGCTAATGGCCAGATAACCACTATCGCAAACAGCATTCTAAAGCCATTTTTTAGCATCATGTCAGTAGCAGGAATAACGAATAAAATGGAAGAATACCGGTGCGGTAAAGATAAGAGAGTCCAGCCGGTCAAGAATGCCGCCGTGGCCCGGCAGCAAGGTACCGCTGTCTTTCACCCCAATATCGCGTTTCACCGCCGACATCACCACATCTCCGCAGAAACCCGCGCTGCCGATCATCGCGCCCGCCAATAACGACATCTGCCAGTTAAGCGGCGTCATTATCGGCCCCAGCAGCCATGCGGCCAGCGTGGTGCAGCCAATACCGCCAAGCAACCCGGCCAGGGTCTTATTTGGGCTCACGGTTGGCGTGATTTTGATCCGCCCCAATGATTTACCCCAAAGATACTGCGCAATGTCGTTGAATTCGGTTAAGCCCACCAGAAACAGCACCAGCAGCGCGCCGGTTTGCTGACCGTTGGTTGGCAACACCAGCAAAGAAGCCACGTGGCTAAAAGCGAAGACGGTGGTCATCAGCCCCCAATGGTGCTGCGCGGCGCTATGTAAAAACCCCCGTGTATCACCCGCCAGAACCATTCTCGCAGGCAGGAATAAAAAGGCGTACACCGGAATGAAAATGATATACAGACCGTACCAGCCAATACTGATTAGCCAATAGTTGATGGGGATGGCGATGAACATCCACAGTACGGGCATGCGGTCAGCCTGTCGGGAGGGCACCAGAGTCAAGAACTCTTTCAGCGCCATAAAGCTGACCAGCGCGAAAAAGGTCAGCGCCAACCAGCGCGGGCTGAGCAACGCCAGCGAAAAAAGGACGATAATCACCCACCAGGTGTGGATCCGTAAGGTCAACTCACGCCAGTTTTTCTCAGGCTTCCGCCAGCGCAGCAGACCATCCACCGCTGTCGCCAATAGCAATAGCAAAAAGATAACCGCCAGAGAACGCAGCAATAGCGTCATGCCCTGGCTCCGGGCAGAACGCTGGAACAGCGGTTGATAATGGTCCAGATAAGCAGCAAGGTAACGAGCCCCCACAGCATATTGCTCCATACCGCCACGTCCGGCCACAGGTTCAATGCTATCCCCCAACCGCCAAACACCATAGCGCGATCGCTTTTCCCCATCGGCCCGGCGTAACTACGTACGCCGCCAATCGCCTGCGTCAGCACTCCGGCAAACTCACTGAGAACCGTACAAAGCAGCATTGTTAACACCAGCGTCGGATGGCTACCGGGAAGCAATAAAAAAGGAAGATATAACGCAACATCGGAGATCACATCGCCAAATTCGTTGAGCACCGCGCCGAGTCGGGACTGCTGACGACACTCTCGGGCCAGCATGCCATCAAGCGCATTCAGCGCCATACGGATAAACAGAACGACTGGAAGTATCCAGTAAAGAGTGTAATGCGGAAAGATCGCCAGGACTAAGCCGGTCAGAACGGATAATAACAAGGCGGCGAGCGTCACCTGATTGGCGGTGACCGCTCGCTTCGCCAACCAGAACATGATTGGCCGCAGCAGCGCCTGAAACGCAGGCTTCACGCTGTAAAGCGTCATTGTCAATCCTCGATAAAGTCAAAGGACCATATTGCGCTTAGCCGCTGCGTGACAAAAGACGGCAAAGTAAAATTCAGAATCCGTTAATATTCAACAAGCTAATAAAAAAATTAATAACATTCAGCTCGACGATTTTGGCCGCAGGTTTTCGTCAAATTCCAGACGCTTGCGCCCGGCCTCCATCTCTTTTAATGGCTCCACCTGATGTAGCGTCTGCTTACAGCGTTCGACCAGCACCTGGTATTCACGGGTACCGTGTTTTTTCCACTCCAGCTCCTGTTCGCTCAGCGTACGAATCGCTTTTGCCGGGCTGCCGATAATTAAATGGTTAGCGGGCATTTCCGCTTTCGCTTTTACGAAAGCAGAAGCGCCGACAATACTATTTTCGCCAATTACCGCCCCGTCGATAATCACCGCGCTCATTCCCACCAGCGCGTTGCGGCCAATCACACAGCCATGCAGGATGGCGCCGTGGCCGATGTGACCGTCCTCTTCCACCACGGTATCCTGACCGGGGAAGCCGTGCATGACGCAGTTATCCTGAATATTGGCTCCGTCTTTTACTACAATACGGCCAAAATCGCCGCGCAGGCTGGCATTAGGCCCAACATAGACCCCTTTTCCCAGGATCACGTCGCCAATGAGTACCGCCGTCGGATGAACATAGCTCTCATCCGGCACCACTGGCGTCAGCCCATCAATCTGATAAATCGGCATGCAATCTCCTTAGACGCCCGGCAAACCGCCAAAGCGTTGAAAATAAAGCGGTCCCGGCGCGGGAAGCTCGCCAACCGAGCTTTCACCTTTCTCGCCGACAAACGCCAGCGCGCCGGGGGTCACGCGTTGATAAATATTGATGCACAGCTGCCGCGCGGTTTGCCCGGCCCAGTGTGCGGGAAGCAGCTCTTCCGGCAGCAGCGGGTCTTTAAGCACCACCCGGCGATAGAAATGGATAAGGAGCAGTTGGATCTGGAAACAGCGCTCCGGCGTCAATTCTGACGGTTCGCTGTCGCGCAGCAGCGGCAGTAACGGTCGGAACAATGCGATAAACGCCTCGTACATCTCATTTTGTTCGGTGAGATGCCAGCACTCTTCTACGCGGTCGCGCAGCGCCGCCCTTGAGAGCGCCAGCGGCGAATGGGCTTCAAAACAGATGACGTTTTCGGCAACGCCCGCTTCATGTAGCAGCGATTGGACATCGGCCAGTTTTTGCGACGGCGAGGCCAGCAGGCTCGGCGCCAGCGCGCCAAATCCCTGCCATAACAGTTGCTTTTTGACTTCCGCCAGAACCGTTTTTTCTAACCCTTCCGACAATAGCAGCAGCCAGGTTCCGTCCCATTCCGGGGCATTCGCCCGATAGATTTTATGTTCCGCGCGCCGGGTCAGACGTAGTCCTTTATCGCTCAGGCGATAGAAGCTACGCCGGCCGATACGCACGACGTCGAGCCACTCTTCTTTATTGAGGCGAAATAGCGCGGTGCGAACAAAGCGCTCGCCAAATCCTAATCCTTCCAGCAGCGCCGCGACGCTACCCAGCCACACTTCCCCACCGCGTTGTAATAAGGCGTCGCCATACAGCGAGGCAATCAATGACGTGCCGCTTATCGGCATCGCCGTCACCGCTTGTTGAATAAAGGCGTCGAGTTTACTCATCTGATTCATTCTGTTGTTATATTTTTCCTTTATGAATCATAGCACAGGAAATTCCCGGCTTACGGCGTAAAGGCCTCAGCCGGGCTACCGGGGAGAGAATTAACCGCTGACCACCGCTTTACGCAGGTCGAATACCCGACAGGCTTTCCCTTCAGAGCGCGGAATGCTGCCGCAGTTGACGATAGTAATGTCAGTAGAGATCCCGACCATCGACTTAATACGGTGACGCAACTGATGGCAAATCTGGCAGCGTTGTTCATGACTTAACGCCAGCCCGCTCTCTTTCAGCTCAACGCGTACCGCCAGCGAATCAAGATGACCGCGGCGATTGACCTCTAACTGATAGTGCGGCGCCAGGTGTTCAAACTTGAGGATCTCCTCTTCCAACTGCGAGGGGAAGACGTTAACCCCGCGGATAATTAGCATATCGTCGCTGCGTCCACTGATGCGATCCATGCGGCGCATGGTCCGCGCGGTTCCCGGCAGCAGGCGCGTCAGGTCGCGGGTACGATAGCGGATCACCGGCAGCGCTTCTTTGGTCAACGTGGTAAACAACAGTTCGCCATGCTCGCCATCCTCCAGCGGCGTACCGTCGTCCGGGTTGACGATTTCCGGGAAGAAGTGGTCTTCCCAGATGGTCGGGCCATCAACGGTTTCCAGACACTCCATCGCCACCCCCGGCCCCATCACCTCTGACAGACCGTAAATATCCAGCGCGGTGATCCCCAGGCGGCGCTCGATTTCCGCGCGCATCGCCAGCGTCCACGGCTCGGCGCCAAACACGCCGACCCGCAATGAACAGCCGCGGGCATCGCCGCCCATCTGGCGTTCCAGCTCTTCAATCAGATTCAGGCAGTAGGACGGCGTCACCATGATCATATCCGGCTGGAAGTCGCGGATCAGCTGCGCCTGTTTTTCGGTCTGTCCGCCGGACATCGGGATCACCGTCGCGCCTAAACGCTCCGCGCCGTAGTGCGCGCCAAGGCCGCCGGTAAACAGGCCGTAGCCGTAGGCGACGTGAATTTTATCTTTCGCTGAACCTCCTGCCGCACGCAGCGAACGGGCGACAATATTGGCCCAGTTATCAATATCGTTTTGCGTATAACCTACCACCGTCGGTTTGCCGGTGGTGCCGGAAGAGGCGTGAATGCGCACCACCTGCTCCATCGGCACCGCAAAGGTATCGAAGGGATAGTTGTCGCGCAGATCTTGTTTAGTGGTACAGGGGAATTTTTTCAGATCGTTTAATTCCCGAAAATCGTCAGGGTGCACGCCGGCGGCGTCGAATTTGCGGCGATACATCGGCACATTTTCATACGCATGCTTGAGCGTCCATTTCAGGCGCTGGGTTTGCAGGGCCTGCAGTTCATCACGCGATGCGGTTTCAATCGGATCTAATTTTGTAGTAGTTATCATTGTAGGGTACTCGCAGGTAAATTAGCTCACACTCGCTCGAGGATCATGGCAATGCCCTGACCCACGCCAATACACATCGTACACAGCGCATAACGTCCGCCCCGGCGTTGCAGCTCAAGGCTGGCGCTGAGCGCCAGCCGCGCGCCGCTCATGCCCAGCGGATGGCCTAACGCGATGGCGCCGCCGTTGGGGTTCACGTGCGCCGCATCATCCGGCACGCCGAGTTGTCTGAGCACCCCCAGCGCCTGCGCGGCGAAGGCCTCATTCAGCTCAATCAGGTCCATATCGTTAATATTGAGCCCGGCTCGCTCCAGCACTTTACGCACTGCCGGTACCGGCCCCAGGCCCATCAGGCGCGGCTCAACACCCGCCGTCGCCATCGCCACAATACGCGCGCGCGGCGTGAGCCCCTGTACGCTGGCCTGCTGTTCACTGGCGATAATCAGCGCCGCTGCGCCATCGTTAACGCCGGATGCATTTCCAGCCGTAATGACTCCGCCTTTCCGGAACGGCGCTTTTAATAGCGCGAGTTGCTCAAGCGTGGTTTCCGGTCGAAGATGCTCATCATCGCGTACCGCGCTGACCGCTCCTTTCTTGCCGATGATCTGCACCGGCACGATTTCCTGCGCCAGAATGCCGTCGCGTTGGGCCTGCGCCGTGCGCTGTTGGCTGCGCCAGGCGAAAGCGTCCTGATCGGCCCGGCTAATATTTAACAATTCAGCTACATTCTCTGCCGTTTCCGGCATGCTGTCAGTTCCGAATTGTTGCGCCATGAGCGGGTTCACAAAACGCCAGCCAATCGTGGTATCAAAGAGTTCCGCCTGACGCTGGTACGGCGTGCTGGCTTTTCCCATCACGAATGGCGCGCGCGACATCGATTCGACGCCGCCGGCAATCAACAGATCGGCATCGCCGGCTTTGATCGCCCTGGCGGCAAAACCGATTGCATCCAGACCCGATCCGCACAAGCGGTTAATCGTGGTGCCCGGTACGGTATGCGGATAACCGGCCAATAGCGTCGCCATGTGCGCCACGTTGCGGTTATCTTCACCGGCCTGGTTAGCACAACCGAAAATCACATCATCAATCGCTGCCGGGTCGAGCCCGGGGTTACGGCTTAGCAGCTCACGCAGCGGGATCGCCGCCAGATCGTCGGCGCGGACGCCGGCCAGCGCTCCGCCGTAGCGGCCAATCGGCGTGCGGATCCCGTCACAAATAAAGGCGTCGCGCATTACACTTCTCCCGTGATTGTGCCGCCGATGCGGTGCGATTTGCCGCGGAACAGGGCCACAATCTTTTGCTGTTGATTAACAATTTCGATGTCGTAGACGCCGGTCAGCTTGCCCTGCTGTTTGACTCTGGCGGTGGCGACCAGCCTGTCGCCGGCAAACGCCGGACGAAGAAAATCAATGCTCGCCGCCGAGGCCACCGCCGCCAGCCCCTGGCTGTTACAGGCGTAAGCGAAAGCGGTATCGGCAAGCGTAAATAGTTGACCGCCGTGACAGGTTTGATGGCCGTTAAGCATGTCCGCCGAGACGGTCATGCTCATCTGCGCAAAACCGTCGTCCATTTCGATAAGTTCGATCCCCATCTTTCTGGCGCAGGTATCTTTTTCGTACATCACGCGCGCGTTTCGCCACGGATCATTGCTCATGGTGCTTCTCCATCAGCGCCTTCTGGCGCAACAGGGAACTGGGGCGATAGCGCTCCTCGCCATAATGGTGTTGCAGGTTCTCCAGCAGTTGCAGCACCCGCCGCCAGCCAAGGCTTTCTCCCCACGCCAGCGGGCCTCGCGGATAGTTGACGCCAAGGCGCATCGCGGTATCGATGTCTTGCGGGCTGGCGACCCCTTTTTGCACCGCATCCAGCGCTTCGTTAATCAGCATCGCCACCGTGCGCCACACTAGCAGGCCGGGATAATCGGCAATACGCAGGACTTTCTTGCCCTGCCGTTGGAAGTAATGCACGGCCTTATCAGTGGCCGCAGGCGCGTTGGTGGCCGCTGCGGCCAGCACCACCGTATCGCTGGCGCACAGGTCATACACCACCACCGGGCGTTTATGCTTAAGGCTCAGCGCCAATGCCGTTTCGCCTTCGGTCTCCAACAATAAGAGTTCATCGAGTTCTGTGACACTGTCACTTACAACCGTAATAGATTGAACACCACTAGATACCGGCGGCAGCGCCGCGTCCGGCTGCGTCTCGGCGGGCCAGCGATAGACGCCGTGGCCGCTCTTTTTACCCAATCGCCCGGCCAGCGCCAGCTCTTGCTGTAGTAGCGATGGTAGGTAGCGGCGGTCCTGCCAGAAGGCGTTAAACACCGAACAGGTCACGGCGAAGTTGACGTCCTGGCCAATCAGGTCAGTCAATGCCAGCGGTCCCATCGGAAAACCGCCGCCGTCACGCAAAGCGGCATCGATAACCTCAGGGGCGGCAACCTGCTCTTCCAGCGCGCGCCAGGCCTCGGCGTAGAAGGGACGCGCTACGCGGTTAACGATAAAACCGGGCGTTGAGCGGCAGCGCACCGGCTGTTTCCCCCAGCCGCTTACGCACTGGCACAGCTGCTCTACCACCTCATCAGACGTCTCGAGCCCACTCACTACCTCGACCAGTTTCATCACCGGCGCCGGATTAAAAAAGTGCAGCCCGGCCACCCGCTCCGGGTTTTTGACCCCGGCGGCGATGGCGGTAATCGAAATAGACGAGGTATTACTGGTCAACAGCGTTGACGGCGCGCATATCTCCGCCAGCTGTGCGAACAGCGCCGTTTTGACCTCCAGCCGTTCAGAGGCCGCTTCAATTACTAAATCTGCGTCGGCAAGCGCGGATAAATCGTGGGCCGGATGCAGGCGCGCCAGCAACGCATTGGCCTGCTCTGAGGCCAGTTTGCCGCGCTCGACACGTGATGCCAGACGCCTGGCAATGCCGTCGATCGCCTGGGCGATCGCGGTTGCATTAATATCGAAAATAAGCACCGGATGTCCGGCGGCAGCGGCCACTTCGGCAATACCGGCCCCCATGGTGCCGCTGCCAATCACCGCCACGGTAGCTAAGGATGTTGTCATGGCCTATTTCCCGCTGAACTGTGGTGGCCGTTTGGCCAGAAACGCGCTGACCCCTTCGCGGTAATCATCGCTGCGCCCGGCCAGGCGCTGATAATCGCGCTCAAGATCCAGTTGCGCATCGAGACTGTTGGTTTCAGAAGCCATCAGCGCCTTTTTAATCAGCCCAAGACCAAACGTCGGTTGCGCCGCCAGATGGCGCGCCAGCTGCAGACTGGTATCGGCCAGTTCTGAATCGTCCACCAGTTGCCAGATAATCCCCCACTGTGCGGCCTGTTCCGCGCTGAGGCTATCGCCCAACAGCGCCAGCCCCATCGCGCGCGCACGGCCGGCCACCCGCGGCAGGAACCAGCTGCCGCCGCAGTCCGGCACCAGGCCGAGCTTGCTGAACGCCATCACAAATTTGGCTGAACGCGCGGCCAGCACGATATCGCAGCCCAGCGCCAGGGTAGCGCCCGCGCCGGCGGCAACGCCGTTGACCGCGCAGATAACCGGCTTCGGCAGCGCCGCCAGACGGCGTACCAGCGGGTTATAAAAACGTTCTACCGACAGGCCGAGATCCGGCGGCGGGCCGCTGGGGTCGACATTGCGGTCGTTCAAATCCTGGCCGGCGCAAAAGCCGCGACCAGCGCCGGTGATCAGCAAGCAGCGCACGCCGTCATCACGCTCGGCCTGCTTCAGACATTCCGCCAGCTGTTGATGCATCAGATCGTTAAAACTGTTGAGGCGGTCCGGGCGATTGAGGGTAATGGTCATGACGCCCTGTTCCACTGCGCTGAGAATGAAAGCTTCCACGATTAGCGTCCTTTAAATTCCGGTGTACGTTTTTGTAAGAAGGCGTCGATGCCTTCGCGACGGTCCTCGGTGGCGCTCAGCAGACTAAACAGCTGGCGCTCCTGTTGCAGACCGGCCTGCAGGCTGACTTCCTGCGACAGGCGCAGCGACTGTTTTGCCGCCCGTAGCGCCAGCGGCGAATGGCTGGCAATGGTGGTTGCCAGTTTCAGGGCATACTCATCGGTTAACGCCGCCGGATGGATATCGCTAACCAGCCCGGCCTGCTGCGCCTGGCGGGCGTCAATACTCTCACCGCTCAGCACCATCCGACTGGCCAACGCCTTGCCAACGCTGCGGATCAGACGCTGGGTGCCGCCCGCGCCCGGCATAATGCCGAGGGTAATTTCCGGCAGGCCAAAGCGGGCATTGTCACCGGCAACAATCAGGTCACACAGCAGGGCCAACTCGCAGCCGGCGCCAAGCGCGTAGCCGTTGACCGAGGCGATGAGCGGTTTAGTAAAGGCATCGATTCGCGCCCATAACCGCGGGCGAATATCATCAAGGGTGGCAGGCAGATCTTTTTCCGCCATCTCGTTGAGATCGGCCCCGGCGGCGAAAAAACGCGCGTTACCGCTGACAACGCATACGCCGACGCTGTCATCAATTGACGCCGCCTCCAGCACCTCGGCAATCTGGGTTAAGAGGGCATTGTTCAGCGCGTTGCGGGCCTGCGGGCGGTTCAGCGTCAGCTGTAACACCCGGCCATGACGGTGGATCAGCAGGTCACTCATGCCATCCCCCGCGCGTCAAAGTCGACCACCACATCGCCGCTGGTTGGCAGCGACTGGCAGCTCAGCACGTAACCCGCCGCCAGCTCGTCCGCTTCCAGGCTGTAATTGGCGGCCATCGCCACTTCACCGCGTAGCACTTTGCATTTACAGGTAGCGCATACCCCGCCCTTACAGGCGAACGGCAGATCGGCGCCCTGACGCAATGCGGCATCCAGGATGCTGTCGTCTTCGGCGCTGAGGGCGATAAGCCGATCGCGCCCATCCTGGCGGATGGTCACCGTGCGCCCTTCCGCCTGCACACCGGCAGCGCGCTTCACATTGCCGCCTGGCGTATTGAAGCGTTCGAGATGAATGGACTTCTCCGGCACGCCAAGTTCGCGCAGCGTCGTTTCCGCCTCATCCATCATCACCGCCGGACCGCAGATAAAGGCCTCGTCGAAACGGCTAAAATCCAGCAGATGGTCAGCGAGCTGGCGCAGTTTGTCGCCGTCAATGCGGCCCTGTAGCAGATCGCTGTCCATCGACTCCTGGCTAAACAGATGTATCACCTGCAGGCGCTGCGGATAGCGGTCTTTTAAATCGGCCAGCGCCTGGCGGAACATCATGCTATGGCTGCTGCGGTTACCGTAGATCAGCGTGAAGCGGCTTTGCGGCTCGGTCGCCAACGTCGCGCTAATGATCGCCATCATCGGCGTGATCCCGGAACCGGCGGCAATCGCCAGATATTCACCCTGCCGTTCAGCCTGCGGTTGATAACCGAAATGCCCCTGCGGCACCATCACCTCCAGCTCCATACCCTGCTGGATATCGTGCTGGGCGTAACGCGAGAAGCGCCCGCCGTCGATGGCTTTGACCGCGACGCTAATTTCCCCTGGCGTGCGGCTGCGACAAATGGAGTAACAGCGGCGCAGTTCTTCGCCGCCCAGACGGGCTTTTAGCGTCAGATGCTGGCCCGGGCGAAAACAGTATTCCGCCTGCAGGGCTTGCGGAATCGCAAAAGTGATGGTCACCGCATCGCGGGTTTCCGGCTCGACTCTCGCCACCTTAAGCGAATGGAACGTCGTCATGGCAACCTCAAATACATTTAAAGTAATCAAAAGGTTCGCGGCAGCTGTCGCAGCGATACAGCGCTTTACAGGCCGTGGAACCGAATTCGCTAATCAGCGAGGTATGGGTGCTGCCGCAGCGCGGACAGCTCACCTCAGCGGGCATGTCCGCATGGCAGGCGTGCCCCTGGGGCGGGCTGATGCCGTACTGGCGCAGGCGCTCGCGGGCATCCTGATTCATCCAGTCGGTGGTCCACGGCGGATCCAGCTGCAGGACGATATGTACCGGCACAAAGCCATGCTCGCTCATGACCGTACGGATCTCGCCCAGCAGATGCTCCGTCGCCGGACAGCCCGAATAGGTCGGGGTAAAGCCAATCACCCAGCCGTCGCCGTGGCGCGCGACGCTGCGCACCATTCCGAGGTCGGTGATGGTGAGTACCGGCACTTCCGGATCCGGGATCGCACTTAATAATCCCCAGATGGTGCGAACCTCTGCAGGAGCGATATCGGCAAGACGTTGCATAGTCACCTCACTTACCACTGCACTCTAGGATGCGAACGCTGCAGATACTGCATCTCCGCCAGCAGCGGGCCGAGATGTTCACTGTGCAGCCCCTGTTTGCCGCCGCTGCGGAAGGCAGCTTCCTGCGGGATCTGTAGCCCAGAGTCAAGCAGCGCGGTTTGCACAATGCTCTGCCATTCGGCCTGCAGTTCACGCGGATCAACCGCAATACCCTGCTCAACCAGGCTGAGCTCCACTTCATCAGCCAGGAACAGTTCGCCGGTGAAGCGCCACAGATTGTCGACCGCCTGCTGCATTTTGCGGTTTGATATCTCGGTGCCGTTACCCAGTCGCTCCAGCCAGCCGCGGCTAAAACGCTGGTGGTAACGCACCTCTTTCAGCCCTTTAGCGGCAATGGCCGCCAGCTGCGTATCGCGGCTGTTCACCAGGCGGCTGAACAGGGCGACGTGCCAGACGTCGATAAAGAACTGGCGGGCGATAGTGTCGGCAAAATTGCCGTTTGGCTGCTCCACCAGCAGCAGGTTGCTGAACTGGCGCTCATCGCGGCCAAAGGCCAGCGTATCTTCGTCGCCGCAGCCGTTAAGCTCGGCGGCATAGCTTAAAAAATTGCGCGCCTGGCCGAGCAGGTCGAGGCCGATGTTGGCCAGCGCAAGATCGATCTCGAGCTCGGGCGCATGGCCGCACCAGGCGCCTAAACGCTGGGCCAGAACCAGACCATTGTCGCCAAGGCGCAGGGCGTAGGTGGCTACGGGGTTAAGGTTATTCATCGCCGCCTCACATATGTTCCATGCCGTCCGGCACGGTATAGAAAGTCGGATGACGGTAGACTTTGCTTTCCGCCGGGTCGAAGAATTCGCCGCGTTCTTCCGGCTGCGAAGCAACGATTTCGCTGGCCTTCACCACCCAAATTGAGCAGCCTTCGCTGCGGCGGGTGTAGGCATCGCGGGCATTCTCCAACGCCATTTGATCATCGGCAGCGTGCAGACTGCCGACGTGACGATGGGATAACCCCTGTTTGCTGCGAACGAACACTTCATATAACGGCCAGTAAACTTTGCTCATGTTGTCTCTCCTCATGCCGCGCTGCGGGCCTGCTGTTTTTGCGCATGGGCCAGTGCGGCTTCGCGCACCCATTCGCCCTCTTCCCAGGCCTTACGCTTGGCGGCAAGCCGCTCGTGGTTGCAAATGCCACGGCCGCTAATCACCTCGTTAAATTCCTGCCAGTCGATTTCGCCGAAGCGGTAGTGGCCGCTGGCTTCATCAAAGCGCAAATCCGGGTCCGGTACGGTCATACCGAGGATCTCTACCTGCGGCACGGTGTTATCGACGAAGCGCTGACGTAGCTCGTCGTTGGAGTGCAGTTTGATTTTCCACGCCATGCTACGGGCGCTGTTCGGCGAGTTGTCATCGTTAGGGCCAAACATCATCAGCGCCGGCCACCAGAAGCGGTTAATAGCGTCCTGCAGCATCTGCCGCTGTGCGTCATTGCCCTGCGCCAGCGCCATGCAGGCTTCAAATCCCTGGCGCTGGTGAAAACTCTCTTCTTTGCAGATTTTGACCATCGCCCGGGCATAGGGGCCGTAGGAGGTCCGGCACAGCGCCACCTGGTTGACGATGGCCGCGCCATCGACCAGCCAGCCGATCACGCCGATATCCGCCCAGCTGAGGGTCGGGTAGTTAAAAATGGAGGAATATTTCATCTGCCCGTCGAGCATTTTCTGATACAGGTCTTCCCGGGCGCAGCCCAGCGTTTCCGCGGCGCTATAGAGATACAGCCCGTGTCCAGCCTCATCCTGTACCTTAGCCAGCAGGATCGCTTTGCGGCGCAGTGTCGGCGCGCGGGTGATCCAGTTGCCTTCCGGCAGCATGCCGACAATTTCCGAGTGCGCGTGTTGACCTATCTGACGAATCAAGGTCTTACGATAGGCATCCGGCATCCAGTCCTGCGGTTCGATGGCCGTTTCCTGCGCGATGCGCTGGTCAAAGCGTTGTTCTTCTGTCACGTCATCACCTTTATGATTCCGATATTCACAGCAAAAAAATTTATGTGAATCACTTTGTTTATTGAAGGTTACATATTGGTTAAATAAAACCACAAATTTTGTTTGTTCTTTTTGTGATAGCAACCGCAAAACCTTTTATAAACAGCAAATAAATCAGAAACATAAACACAACCCCTGATTAACCACCGATCACAATGTTAATAAATTATTAAATTCGGACTTGATTTTTATGATTCATAAAAGAACTATTTATAGATAACACACGTAACATATTTGGAGATTTGCGATGCAGCAGTTAGCCAGCTACTTATCCGGCGCCTGGCAAACCGGCCGGGGCCGCGCCCGTACTATCCATCACGCCATTACCGGCGCGGCGCTTTGGGAGGTGACCAGTGAAGGCCTGGATATGGCGCAGGCGCGCCGCTTCGCGATTGAACGCGGTGGCAAAGCCCTGCAGGCGATGACCTTTATTGAACGCAGCGCGATGCTGAAAGCGGTAGCGAAACGGTTGCTGGAGCAGAAAGACGAGTTCTACGCCATCTCCGCGCAAACCGGCGCCACTCGCGCCGACAGTTGGGTGGATATCGAAGGCGGCATCGGTACCCTTTTCACCTATGCAGGGCTCGGTAGCCGCGAACTGCCGGACGATATTCTGTGGCCGGAAGACGAGCTGATCCCGCTCTCCAAACAGGGCGGTTTTGCCGCGCGTCATGTGCTGACATCAAAATCAGGTGTCGCCGTCCATATCAACGCCTTCAACTTCCCCTGCTGGGGAATGCTGGAAAAACTGGCGCCGACCTGGCTTGCCGGCATGCCAGCTATCATTAAGCCCGCCACCGCTACCGCCCAGCTCACCCTGGCAATGGTGAAAGCGATTGTCGACAGCGGCCTGGTGCCGGAAGGTGCCATCAGCCTGATTTGCGGCGGCGCGGGCGATCTTCTCGACCATCTCGATAGCCAGGACGTAGTGACCTTTACCGGCTCAGCAGCCACCGGCCAGCAGCTACGGACTCACCCTAACCTGGTGGCCAAATCTATTCCCTTTACCATGGAAGCAGATTCGCTCAACTGCTGCGTATTAGGCGAAGACGTCACGCCGGAGCAACCGGAATTCGCGCTGTTTATTCGGGAAGTGGTCCGCGAGATGACGGCGAAAGCCGGGCAAAAATGTACCGCTATCCGCAGAATCATTGTGCCACTGGCTCAGATTAATGCGGTTAGCGATGCACTGATCTCCCGCCTGCATAAAGTAACCGTCGGTGACCCTGCGCAGGAGGGCATTAAGATGGGGGCCCTGGTTAACAGCGAACAGCGTCAGGATGTGCAGGATAACGTCAATAAACTGATTGCCGCCGGCTGCGAAGCGCTGCTCGGCGGACAGGCAGATCTTAACGCTGATGGCGCGTTCTTCCCGCCGACCCTGCTGTACTGCCCACAGCCGGATGAAACGCCAGCGGTTCACGCCATTGAAGCCTTTGGCCCGGTGGCGACGCTGATGCCGTATCGCGACCGCCAGCATGCGCTCACGCTGGCACGCGCCGGTGGCGGTAGCCTGGCTGGTACGCTGGTCACCGCCAGCGGCGAGCTGGCGCGCGAGTTTATCCTTGGCGCCGCGCGCGCGCATGGCCGTATTCAGATTCTGAACGAAGCATCCTCCGCGGAGTCCACTGGTCACGGTTCGCCGCTGCCGCAGCTGGTACACGGCGGCCCCGGCCGTGCTGGCGGCGGAGAAGAGCTCGGCGGACTGCGTTCGGTGAAACACTATATGCAGCGTACCGCGATTCAGGGCAGCCCAACGATGCTGGCGACCATAAGCCAGCAGTGGGTGCGCGGCGCTCAGGTGAATGAAGACCGCATTCACCCGTTCCGTAAATACTTCGAAGAGATCCAACCTGGCGATAGCCTATTAACCCCGCGCCGAACGCTGACCGAAGCGGATATCGTTAATTTCGCCTGCCTGAGCGGCGATCATTTCTACGCGCACATGGACAAAATCGCCGCCGCCGAGTCGATTTTCGGCGAACGGGTGGTCCACGGCTATTTCCTGATTTCAGCTGCGGCCGGGCTGTTTGTTGATGCCGGCGTCGGGCCGGTTATCGCCAACTACGGCATGGAAAACCTGCGCTTTATTGAGCCGGTCAAACCGGGAGACACCATTCAGGTTCGTCTGACCTGTAAGCGGAAAACGGTCAAACGTCAGCGCAGCGCCGATGAAAAAGCCACCGGTGTGGTGGAATGGGCAGTCGAGATTTTCAACCAGCATCAGCAGGCGGTGGCGCTGTATTCCATTCTTACCCTGGTGGCGCGCCAGCAGGGAGACTTCCCGGCGTAGTCAACACGCAGGTACCACGCGCTTAATGCCTCTACGGAGGCATTTTTTACGTCCGTCTGGCAAAACTGACAAACAAGCTGGCAAAAGCAAACAAACGTTCGCGTGCGGCAGACTGCTAGGGTAAGCGTAACAAAGCCGACATTCGCAGCGGCAACAACAACACAACAATAAGATGAGGTCACAATGGCAAACGGATTGATGTTTTCCCCACGTAAAACCGCGCTGGCGCTGGCCGTCGCGGTGGTTTGCGCCTGGCAATCACCGGTCTTCGCTCACGGTAGCGAAGCGCACATGGTGCCGTTGGATAAAACGCTGCAGGAATTCGGCGCCGATGTGCAGTGGGATGACTATGCGCAAATGTTTACCCTGATAAAAGACGGCGCTTACGTCAAAGTAAAGCCCGGCGCCAAAACGGCGATCGTCAACGGTAAACCCCTTGATCTACAGGTGCCGGTGGTAATGAAGGAGGGTAAAGCCTGGGTCTCCGATACCTTTATCAACGATGTGTTCCAGTCCGGTCTCGATCAGACCTTCCAGGTCGAAAAGCGCCCTCACCCGTTAAACTCGCTCTCGGCGGCGGAAATCAGTGACGCAGTGACCATTGTTAAAGCCGCGCCGGAGTTTCAGCCAAATACCCGCTTCACTGAGATTTCGCTGCACGAGCCGGATAAAGCGGCGGTATGGGCCTTTGCCCTGCAGGGAACGCCCGTTGATGCCCCGCGCACCGCCGATGTGGTGATGCTCGATGGCAAACATGTCATTGAAGCCGTCGTCGATCTGCAGAACAAAAAAATCCTCTCATGGACGCCGATTAAAGGCGCCCACGGGATGGTGCTGCTCGATGACTTCGTCAGCGTGCAGAACATCATCAATGCCAGCAGCGAATTCGCTGAGGTGCTGAAAAAGCACGGTATTACCGATCCCAGTAAAGTGGTCACCACCCCGCTCACCGTCGGCTACTTTGATGGCAAAGATGGCCTGCAGCAGGATGCGCGTCTGCTGAAAGTCGTCAGTTATCTCGATACCGGCGACGGCAACTACTGGGCGCACCCGATTGAAAACCTGGTGGCGGTGGTCGACCTTGAAGCGAAGAAAATCATCAAAATTGAAGAAGGCCCGGTGATCCCGGTCCCAATGGAACCCCGTCCTTATGATGGTCGCGACCGCAACGCCCCGGCGGTGAAACCGCTGGATATTACCGAACCGGAAGGCAAAAACTACACGATCACCGGCGATACCATTCACTGGCGGAACTGGGATTTTCATCTGCGCCTGAACTCGCGCGTCGGGCCCATTCTCTCGACGGTGACTTACAACGATAACGGCACAAAACGCCAGGTAATGTATGAAGGTTCCCTCGGCGGGATGATCGTCCCCTACGGCGACCCTGACGTCGGCTGGTATTTCAAAGCCTATCTGGACTCCGGCGATTACGGCATGGGCACCCTAACATCGCCGATTGTTCGCGGTAAAGATGCGCCGTCAAATGCGGTACTGCTGGATGAAACTATCGCCGATTACACCGGCAAACCGACCACTATTCCAGGCGCGGTCGCCATATTCGAACGCTATGCCGGGCCGGAATATAAGCATCTGGAAATGGGCAAACCTAACGTCAGCACCGAGCGCCGGGAACTGGTGGTGCGCTGGATCAGTACCGTCGGGAACTATGATTATATCTTTGACTGGGTGTTCCATGACAACGGCACCATCGGTATCGATGCCGGCGCCACCGGCATTGAAGCGGTGAAAGGCGTGATGGCGAAGACCATGCACGACCCCAGCGCCAAAGAGGATACCCGCTACGGGACGCTGATCGACCATAATATTGTCGGCACCACCCACCAGCATATTTATAATTTCCGCCTCGATCTTGACGTGGACGGCGAAAACAACACACTGGTGGCGATGGATCCTGAAGTGAAGCCAAACACCGCCGGCGGCCCGCGCACCAGCACCATGCAGGTGAATCAATACACAATCGATAGCGAGCAGAAAGCGGCGCAGAAATTCGACCCTGGCACTATCCGCCTGCTGAGCAACACCAGCAAAGAGAACCGCATGGGTAACCCGGTCTCTTACCAGATTATCCCTTATGCCGGCGGCACGCACCCGGCGGCGACTGGCGCCAAGTTCGCCCCGGACGAGTGGATATATCATCGTCTGAGCTTTATGGATAAACAGCTGTGGGTGACGCGTTACCACCCGACAGAGCGTTATCCGGAAGGGAAATATCCCAACCGTTCCGCCCAGGATACCGGCTTAGGGCAGTACGCGAAGGATGATGAGTCGCTGACAAACCACGACGACGTCGTGTGGATTACCACCGGCACCACTCACGTCGCGCGCGCCGAAGAGTGGCCGATCATGCCGACCGAATGGGCGCATGCGTTGCTCAAGCCGTGGAACTTCTTTGACGAAACCCCAACCCTTGGCGAGAAGAAAAAGTAATCTTAACCCGCGGTGAAATCGAGCAGGATTTTACCGCCTCTTCCCGGCTGGCCTGCGGCGGCAATCGCCTCACGCCAGTCGCACAGCTTTATCACCTGCGCCGCGGGCTGCGCCGTGGTCGGCAGCTGTCGCCAGATCCCGGCAAACGCCGCCTGCCACGCATCAACGCTGAGTGTCGGTAAGGCCTCCCGCAGATGAAATTTGCGTACCGATGCGCTGCCTCGCGTCTGGATGAGCGGTTTACCGGATAACAAGCCATAAGAGACCAGCGTTGACGACACCGGCAGTACCGCCAGCAGAAAATTCGCCAGCTCACCGCCCACCGCGTCAAACACCAGAACGCTGTACTGACTGACTTGTTCAATCAGCGCCCTGTCGCCTTCGAGTAGCGGATAGACGCCATATTGCTGCAAGCGCGGGATGTGCTGCGGCGAGCGAATAATACCGCTGACCGATCGCGCCCCCATGGCGAGCGCCCATTGCGCCAGCAAACTGGCGCAGGACGATGAAGCAGCGGTCAAAAGCACATGCTTTCCCGCTACCGGCCAGCGCGTGAGCATCAGCATCGCGGTCAGCGGATTGATATAGCCGCGCGCGGCCACGATGTCATCGATGTCTTCAGCGACCGGCACCAGCCAGCGCGGATCAATATCAAGATAACGCTGCCAGGTTCCGGCGCCGCGTAGCGGTAGGACCCGCTGCCCCAGTCGTGGACGCCCACTTGTCGAGTCTTCAATCACCACCCCAACGCCTTCATAGCCCGCCACCGATGGCAGCGTCGTACGATGGCGGTAAGCGCCGGTAATGGGGATCAGATCGGAAGGGTTGACCGGCGCATAGCGCATTTGTACCCGAACAAGTCCGGGCTCCAGCGGCGGCAACGACAGGTGATGCAGCGCGAGCACCGTTTCCGGCGCGCCGTACTGCTGATAGCAAAGCGCATCATTCCACATAGCGGGGCAACATCAGAAAAAAAAGAGCGCCGATCATAGCAAATCAGCGCTCAGGGGGAAGAGGTATGTCCAACCACCGGGGAGTTTCCCGGAGGCGGCGCATTGCGCCTTCTCCGGGCTACCAAATCGCACAATGCTGTAGCCCCGGTAAGCGATAGCGCCACCGGGGAGTTTACCGCAGGCGGCACATGGCGCCTTCTCCGGGCTACCAAACCCCACCACGCTGTAGGTCGGATAAGCGTAGCGCCATCCGACAAAAAATCAGTAGCGCACGCACACCGATTTGGTTTCGCACCAGTCGTCCAGCCAGTCCGGGCCAAAATCGCGCCCGGTACCTGACTGCTTCATTCCGCCGAACGGCAGGTTGGCATCAATCAGCGTATGGCTGTTAACCCATACCGTACCGGCCTGCAGGCGATCGGTATAGTTCAGCGCCTGAGTCAGGTCGCGGGTCCAGACGCTAGCGGTAAGACCGAAATCGCTGTCGTTGGCTAAACGTAGCGCCTCTTCGCCATCGGCGACGCGCACCAGGTTTACCACCGGGCCGAACACCTCTTCGCGATTCAGGCGCAGCCCGGCATCCGGATTAATCACCAGCGTCGGCGCAATATAAAAACCGTTGCCATTTGGCCCAACGTTACCGCTAATCAGCTCGGCGTTTTGTTGACGCGCTTCATCCAGATAAGCGGCAACTTTGGCGCAGTGCGCCTGCGACACCACCGGGTTAATCTGCGTCGTTTCAACCATTCCCGGCCCCACCTGCAGCGACTTAACCGCCTGCTCAAAGCCTGCCACCAGGTTATCAAACAGCGGCGCTTCGATATAGATCCGCGAACTGGCGGCGCATACCTGCCCCTGATTGAGGAAACTTCCGGTCATCAACCCTTCAATCACCCACTGCGGATCGGCATCTTTCAGTACGATGGCCGGGTTTTTGCCGCCGAGTTCAAGGGTTACGCGGGTCAGACGGTCAGCTGCCGCGCGGGCAATCTGTTTGCCGGTGGCGGTCGAACCGGTGAAGCTCACTTTCGCTACCTGCGGATGGGTAGTTAAGGCCGCCCCGCACTCGGCGCCGCTGCCGGTGACAACGTTAAAGACGCCATCCGGGATCCCGGCTTCCGTTGCCAGCTCCGCTACCCGTAGCAACGTTAACGGCGTCGTCTCGGAGGGTTTAATCACAATGGAACAGCCGGAAGCCAGCGCCGGCATCACTTTCCACATGCCGATCATCAGCGGGAAGTTCCACGGAACAATCCCCGCCACTACCCCAACCGGCTCTTTACGGGTCCACGCCTGATAGCGCGCGCCTTCCGGGAACGGAATGGAAACGTCCAGCGTACGGCCGCTGATTTTGGTGGTCAGCCCGGCGGTGTAGCGCATCCAGTTGAGGGTGCAACCGACTTCAAACGCGCGCGAAATATTGATCGACTTCCCCTGTTCAAGGGTTTCGAGCTGCGCCAGCTCTTCACCATGCTGTTCCACCAGATCGGCGAAACGCAGCAGGATCCGCTCGCGGTCGGCCGGCGTGCGCCCGGCCCAGCTACGGGCGACAAAAGCGCGCCAGGCGGACATCACCGCGCGGTCAACGTCGGCGGCATTAGCATCTGCCGTAGTGGCAATCGCCTGGCCGGTGGCCGGGTCCCAGACGGTTAAGCGTTTTTCACTCTGCGCCGCCTGCTGGTTGCCATCAATATATAAGCCATGCTGTCTATCGAGAAACTGCTGTACGCTGGCGAGCAGCGCGACCTGTGATGTGGACATGCGACTTCCTTATTGTTCGCGGATAGTGAACACAGTCTAGGATGGGTCAGCCATTTGCGCTTTTTTCTCTGTGACAATCGTTGTTGCCGCTGTGACAGGTCCCGCAATTAAGCACCCAGAAAGGCGGTGAAATGTGCCGCAGGTAATAGTTCTTTCATATACTCCACGCTGCGCTCTTGCCACTCACGGCATAAATGCAACAATGCAGAAACATTATTTTTACAAGGTGCAGACGATGGCGACGGTAGAAAGCGGGCAGGACTATCAGCGTTGGTTAGCAAAGATTAATCAAGTGTGCGGCCATTTTGCCGCTCGTCCGCTGGGCGACGAATTCCATGGCGAGATTGATGCAAGCTATACCGGTAGTCTCAAAGTCAGTACCGTCACCGCCCGCGGCGTCAATCTTTACCGCACCCGTAACGAAATCAAACGCGACAACGACGCCTGGTTCTATACCGTTTTTCAGCTCGACGGCCAGGCGGCAATCGAGCAGGACGAGCGCCAGGTGGTGCTCGAGGCCGGCGATATCACGCTCATTGATGCTTCTCGTCCCTGCTCTATCTTCTGGCAACACACGTCAAAACAGGCTTCGCTGCTGCTGCCTCGCCAGCTCGTGGAAAGCCAGCTGCACGGCAGCGACATCAGCATCGCCACCCGGCTGAATAAAACGCTGCCGATGGTCCAACTTAGCCAGCGGCTGCTGCAAGAAAGCATGCGCAGCCCGGCGCTCTCAGAAAGCGAAGGCGAAGCGGCGCTGGAGGCCATCGTCTGTCTGCTGCGACCGATGCTACAGCAGCAAGAAGCGCCGCCGACGCGCCGCGACAAGCAATTTCAAAAAATTATGGCGTTGATTGATGAGTCGATACAGTCGGAACAGCTGCGTCCGGAGTGGTTGGCCGGGGAAACCGGCATGTCGGTACGCAGCCTGTACCGCCTGTTTGCCGATAAGGGTCTGGTGGTCGCGCAGTATATTAAAAACCGGCGTCTTGACCTGTGCGCCCGGGCGTTACAAAACGCGCACGATGAAGAGAAACTGGCGGGAATTGGCTACAGTTGGGGATTTAGCGACCATAGCCATTTTTCAACGGCGTTTAAGCAGCGCTTCGGCGTGTCGCCCGGCGAATACCGCAAGCGCTATCGTTAACTATTTGCGCAGCCATTTGCCGTTAATACCCTGCACATATTCCCCCGGCTGCGCCCGGGCGACCAGCTTCTGCCCGGCCATTTTCGCTACTTCATCCACCGGCAGGTTATTGTCATCCGCCAGTTGCTGATAACTTTCGCTGCGCGCGGCATTAATCTGTTTAACTAACGCCAACGTCTGCGCATCCTGTTTCAGCGGCGCCAGATAGCCGTTCAGCGTTTCTCCTACTCGCCCCTGCGCCCGCGCCTCATTCAAGGTCAGCGCCAGCGCCGGGCTACTCAACAGCATTAACGCCAGGGTGGCAGTCAGCAGTCGTTTTCTCATCATCGCCTCAGAACAGATCGCTACGCGACTTCAGCAAATTTTCGACGTCCTTATCCACCTTAATATGAATCTCATGCTCAATTTTGACATTCATATTGATGGTGATTGGCTCCTTGGACGCGGCGATTTCAATACGCGGCGTACAGCCTGCCAGCAGCAGGGTCGCCAGCGCCGCGGCGAACAGTTTTATCATTTTGGTTCCTTACATGTATCCGTACAGCGCGGGGCGGGCAGTTTCGCATTCTGCTCAAGCCATGCCTGCAAATTATCGCCGAAGCGCAAACTGCGCCACAGATCGAAAATATTCTCTTCATGGGTATAGTTTAAATGCACGGTGCTGCTTTTTCCGTCCACTCGACTGGTGCCGCTAATCGCCGCGCTCATCGTCAGCTTGCCAAGATTATCAAGGTTGATACGCGTCCAGGATTTCGAGACCTCCATATAGCGCAGCCAGTTAATCGCCGCGCCCGCGGAGACATTATCGGCCACCAGCGCATCGGCGGTGTCTTTATCCAGACGCATGGTCATCGGGCCGGGGTTGCTAAACCAGCCGTCTTTAATGATCCATTTCTCGTTGTTCAGCCATAGCGGTAACGCGCCGTTAAACGCGCCAGAGACCGCAAATTGTTTTACCTTGATGGCGCTGATTAATTCACTACTGGAGATATTCTGCAGACGCAGCAGCGCCGGCTGGTGCTGCGGCATCCTTAGCTGCTGCATGGTCAGCTTGCCGCCAAGGATATCAACATTGACGTTGCTCAACTCCAGCGGATCCTGCTCGCTCCAGGGCCATGTTCCCTGGAGATCGGCGCTCAGGTTTTTGGCGGTAAACTGGTTGACGATTTCGCCAATGCGCAGCGAAACCGGGCGGCGGGTACCGAGCTGCCAGCTCCCGCCGCTGAAGCGGAACGGCAGAACAAAGTCGACGCCGTTGATCTGGTTGTCCGGCATCCAGGCGCTACCGCCTTTTAAGACCCCGTGCCCACCGGCCTCAAAGCCCTGCCCGGCGGCCGCGGAAAATGCTACCTGCGCATACATATCACCTTCACGCAGGGTCATTTTCCAGTCCGGCGGGATCAGCGGCTGGAATACGCTTAGCGCCTGTTTCGGCCACCATGCCTGGCCACGCAGGCGTTCGCCGTCCCAGCGCCCGGTCAGACGAATCGGGCCGATTTTCTCCGCGTGTAATGAGCCGTTGAACAGGAACCAGGTCGGATCGCGGCCATCAATATTAAATTTGAGCGTTGACGGCGGCAACACGCTGCCGCCGCTGAAGGTGGTTTTACCGGCATCCAGCGACAACGCGCCGCTAAATTTCGGATGCTGCTCATTACGCAGCCAGTGAATGGGTTTATCGAGGGTCAGGCGCGGCGTGCTGACCAGCATGGTGCCGTACTGTAGCTTATCGAACCCGGTCGACAGGCTGTTAAGGATAATGGCGCTGTCCCGCCACTCACCGGCGCCTTTCACATCCCAGCGCGCCTGCATCGGCGTAAAGTGACCATCGCCCCAATAACGCCACGACCAGCGACCGCGGTCGGGCATAAAGTTGTCGGCCTGCCCATCCAGATGCAGAGTAAAATCGCCCATTTCCTGTTCATGGGCGCGCAGTATCGCCTGCAGGCGGCCATCCACTCCCTGCTGAGTCACTTTCACCCCCGCCAACGGCAGGCGGATCTCATCGATATTCAGCGAGTCGATCACCCTCCCGCGCGAGCGCAGCAGCGCCCCGGGATGAAAAGCCAGCTCTGGCGTCATCAGCGGGCCGCTCAGTTTAGCGGGCAGCACAGCGTAAAAAATCATGTCGTCGAGCTTGGCTTCGCCGGTCAGGCTAAGCGGCATGTCGCTGTGGTCCATACTCAGCTTACCAGGGCCAATATTCAACACGGCGTTCCCCTTACCCGCTTCGCCGTGCGTTAACACGTTGAGCCGGCCGCTGATTTCCATCTCTTCGGTGCCTTTCTGCCAGTCGCCAACCGATAGCGCAACCCGCCCGCTAAGCGGATAGCCGGCATACACCGCGTTCCAACGCCCATCGCTGATGGTGATACGTTCAGGGGTTATCTCCCACGGCAGGTCGAGCATCGGTTCAACCTCGCCGCGCGGCGTGACCAGCAGCTGACCGCGGTTTTTCTGCCATTCCAGTTCCGCATCCACCAGACCCGGCGTTTGCGGGAATTCGAAGGTGCTGACCAGATGGCCATCGACCGGTAGGCCATCCGGCACCAGCGGCATTTCGAATTCACCGACCAGCTTAACCGGCGCCTGATCTTCCACCAGCCGCGCGCTGAAATTGCTGACCGTTAAGGTCTGGCCGCGCAGTTTCGCCTGTAGCGTAACCTCTTTGCCGGAATAGCCGATATCCTGCTGCCCAGGCGTCAACGACATCACCAGTTTCCCTTGCCATTTTTCCCACGGCGACAGGCGCAGATTGTCGATAGTTAACCAGCTATACGGCAGCATCGATTGCCACTCGGCGAGGGTTCGCGGCGCGCCGGAGAGCGGCTCGCTGGCGGGGATCTTAGCCAGGCATGCGCTATTGATATCCAGTTCACTCAGGTGTAGCCGCCAACGGCTGGGACGGGTAAGGCGCGCATTGCTGACGCGAGCAATTTCGCAATCGCCCACCAGGTAGCGTAGATCGGGGATGACCAGCGAGGAGCGCGTCAGGCGCGGACTTTCACCAAGCGAGATACGCGTCCCGACCGGCAGCCAGATACCCGCCAGCGTCGGAACCCAATGCGTTAATGTGGCCAACAGGGCCAGCGGCAGCAAAATAAGTGCTAATAACAGCGCAAGAGCGGCTTTATATTTACCCTTCATGGGCAGTCAAATCCTGATTCTAAGTATAAGCCGATAGGCGCCTATTGTGGCACGTTCGACCCGCGAGTGAAAGTTAACGTTCTGATTAAGGATAGTCGCACTCATTTCTGCTGAATAACTATTTAGTCTTCGTTTAAATTGTGCCTGCGACACTTGGAAAAACAGGTAATAAGGAGCCGTTATTTCGTGGAGCTCATTATCTCGCTGATCGAACGCGCGCAGAGCCACTATTCATTGGTATTACTGATTGTTTTTCTACTGACGTTCAGTAAATCCTGCGCCCTCATCTCTTTTGTGATCCCCGGCACCTCCGGTTTGCTGGTGCTCGGGGCGCTGGCGTCAACCAGCATCGGTCATTTCCTGCTAATGTGGCTAAGCGCCAGCCTGGGCGCAATCGGCGGATTCTGGCTCTCATGGCAAATTGGCCGTCGCTATCAGCATCATCTGCCGCGTCTGCGCTGGCTCAGTGCCGAGCGAGTACTGCGCAGCCAGCTATTCCTGCGCCGTCACGGCGGTTGGGCAGTATTCTTTGGCCGCTTTCTGTCGCCGCTGCGCGCAACGTTACCGCTGGTCACCGGCGCCAGCGGTACCTCGCTATGGCGTTTCCAGGTTGCCAATGTGGCATCGGGTTTACTCTGGCCATTTATCCTGCTGGCGCCGGGGGCATTCAGCCTCAGTTTTTGGTGAAACGTATTGTCTTTTAAAGAGATTTCTTAAGACTGCGATATGCTCTAGAATTAATATCATAACCTGATGATTAAACTAATTTTTAATATTTGTAAGATTATTTTAATTATGCTACCGTGACGGTATTATCACTAGAGGAAAGCCTTATGAAAATCGCTGTTTATAGTACCAAGCAGTACGATAAAAAGTATCTGCAGCATGTTAACGACGCATACGGCTTTGAACTGGAATTTTTTGACTTCCTGCTGACCGAAAAGACCGCGAAAACGGCCAACGGTTGTGAAGCGGTATGTATCTTCGTTAACGACGACGGCAGCCGCCCGGTGCTGGAAGAGCTGAAAGCCCACGGCGTGAAATACATCGCGCTGCGCTGCGCCGGGTTTAACAACGTCGATCTTGACGCGGCTAAAGAGCTGGGCCTGCGCGTCGTGCGCGTTCCGGCCTACTCGCCGGAAGCCGTTGCTGAACACGCCATCGGTATGATGATGTCGCTAAACCGTCGCATCCACCGCGCCTATCAACGTACCCGCGATGCCAACTTCTCGCTGGAAGGGCTGACCGGCTTCACCATGTACGGTAAAACCGCAGGGGTGATCGGCACCGGCAAAATTGGCGTCGCAACGCTGCGGATCCTCAAAGGTTTCGGTATGCGCCTGCTGGCGTTTGATCCCTATCCGAGCGCGGCGGCGCTGGATCTTGGCGTTGAATATGTCGACCTGCCGACGCTGTACGCGCAGTCCGACGTCATCTCTCTGCACTGCCCGCTTACCAACGAAAACTATCACCTGCTCAATCAGGCGGCGTTTGATCAGATGAAAGACGGCGTGATGGTCATTAATACCAGCCGCGGCGCGCTTATCGATTCACAAGCGGCTATCGACGCGCTGAAACATCAGAAAATCGGCGCGCTGGGAATGGACGTGTATGAAAATGAACGCGATCTGTTCTTTGAAGATAAATCGAATGATGTCATCCAGGATGACGTGTTCCGCCGGCTCTCCGCCTGCCACAACGTGTTGTTTACCGGTCACCAGGCGTTCCTGACCGCTGAAGCGCTGATCGGTATTTCCGAAACAACGTTGGGTAATCTGCAACAGGTTGCTAAAGGCGAAACCTGCCCGAACGCGCTGGTCTAAGTTTCTTTCCCCTTTTGTGCTCCCCGCTAGCGGGGGGCACATTCAGACAATCCCCACAGATCCTGCCTGCATTACAGTTACACTGTTTTTCGTTTTATTGATATGACAAATGTTTTGGAGTACGAATGAATAAGTTTGCTGCACTGCTGGCGGCGGGCATGCTGCTATCGGGCTGCGTATACAACAGCAAAGTTTCAACCAACGCCGAACAACTACAACATCATCGTTTTGTGCTGACCAGCGTTAACGGCCAGGCGCTACCGGCAAGCCAGACGCCGCCGCCGGAAATTAGCTTCGGCGAAAAAATGTATGTGTCAGGCACGATGTGCAACGGCTTCAGCGGCCAGGGCAAACTGTCAGACGGCGAGCTAAAAGTTGAACAGCTGGCGATGACGCGTAAGTTGTGCGCGGATCCACAGCGGAACGCGCTGGATAATACCCTCAGCAAAATGCTGCGCGATGGCGCGCAGGTCGATCTGACGGAGAATCAGCTCACGCTGGCGACCGCCGACCAATCGCTGGTGTATAAACTCGCCGATTTAATGTAGCGATACGCCTTGCGTACTAGTAGTTTCCGCAGCTTCCGCCCGCTAATGCCTGCTCGCTGCAGCGTTTACCATTCGGTAGCGCGCACATACCAATAGCGCTGCCATCAAGCTGGCGGGCAACGGATAATGAACCGCCAACCATCGCGCAATTCGCCTGGCCGCTGTCGCTCATCGCCGCGCGCATGCCGGGCGGTACGTGTGCCGCAGTGGCTTGTTGCACCGGCTCGTTGCTACAAGCCGACAGTAATAACGCAGCGCACCCCACTAAAAACGCAGCTCGCATTCTCTCCCCCTTTCAGAAACATCTTAGAATAAACAAACTCAAGAATAATAGGCAGCGCAGCGCCTGCCGTCGAGAGGCGAAATACGTATTTATGCGCCTCATTAACATTTTCTAGCAAATTTTCCGCTTAAAGCTTGATCTCGTCAGGCAAAGCGCAGCCCCCGCGCGGCTTTTATCCCAGCCCGAAATATTTTCCCGACGAAAAAATCACGCTTGCAGCGACCGGGCGGCATAGTTTGCGGGTGGTGATTGCGGTGCCGGGTGCCTCCCGGTGAATTAGCCAGTTCGAACTAATTCGCGTGCTAATTTTCGCCAACAGGAGACTGAACTGAACGCTCCGCCGCAGAGGGGAATTCACCGCAGCAAATAAATATCATGCGATTGCCGGTTGGCTAAAAGCTATTAAATTTAAAAATATATTTTGCTTTATTTAAGTGGTGCATCGCCGGTATCCGTCACTACCTTTTGAGCCCTCTGGCCAGACACTTTTCTGTTTTTCCGCCAAAAAATTGATCCAAACATAGATAAGGACATTCCCAAGGACACAAATGCGAAAATGGTCGCGGCGGGCGTTTGCTAAAATATGGAGATAACAACAGGACTCGTCGCCGTTTCACGAGTCCCTTCTTTTTGCGCAATGTAAGGGTGTCTTCTTATGATTACGATTGACGGTAATGGCGCGGTCGCTTCAGTCGCGTTTCGCACGAGTGAAGTTATCGCCATCTACCCGATTACGCCCAGTTCAACGATGGCGGAGCAGGCCGATGCCTGGTCTGGCGATGGGCTGAAAAACGTCTGGGGCGACGTCCCCCGCGTGGTCGAAATGCAGTCGGAAGCCGGGGCTATCGGCGCCGTGCACGGCGCGCTGCAGACCGGCGCCCTTTCCACTTCCTTTACGTCATCGCAGGGCCTGCTGCTGATGATCCCAACGCTATACAAGCTGGCCGGCCAGTTGATGCCCTTTGTCCTGCACGTCGCCGCCCGTACCGTCGCCACTCACGCACTATCAATTTTCGGCGATCATTCCGACGTGATGGCCGTGCGCCAGACCGGCTGCGCGATGCTGTGCGCCAGCAGCGTCCAGGAAGCGCAGGACTTCGCGCTGATTTCCCATATCGCCACGCTGCAAAGCCGGGTGCCGTTTATTCATTTCTTCGATGGTTTCCGCACCTCGCACGAAATCAACAAAATCGCGCCGCTGGCGGATGACACCATTCGCTCCCTGCTGCCGCAGGATAAAATCGCCGAGCATCGCCAACGCGCCCTTAACCCGGAGCATCCGGTCATTCGCGGTACATCAGCCAACCCGGACACTTATTTCCAGTCCCGTGAAGCGACCAACCCTTGGTACGACGCGGTATATGAGCACGTAGAAACGGCGATGAATGATTTCGCCGCCGCAACCGGTCGTCAGTACAAACCGTTCGAATTTTACGGCCACCCGCAGGCGGAACGGGTTATTGTCATCATGGGGTCCGCTATCGGTACCTGTGAAGAGGTTGTTGATGAACTGCTGAGCCGTGGGGAAAAAGTCGGCGTGCTGAAAGTTCGCCTCTATCGGCCGTTCTCCGCCGCGCATCTGCTGCAGGCCTTGCCGGAGAGCGCCCGCGCGGTTGCCGTACTGGATCGCACCAAAGAACCCGGCGCGCTTGCCGAACCGCTGTACCTCGACGTGATGACCGCGCTGGCGGAAGCCTTCAACCGCGGCGAGCGCGAAACGCTACCGCGTACTATTGGCGGCCGCTATGGCCTCTCCTCCAAAGAGTTTGGCCCGGAATGCGTGCTGGCTATCTTTAATGAATTACAGGCCGCACAGCCAAAACCCCGCTTTACCGTTGGCATTTACGATGATGTGACGAACCTTTCGCTGCCGCTGGCGGAAAATACGCTACCGGCAGAAGCGAAGCTGGAAGCGCTGTTTTACGGCCTCGGCAGCGACGGTAGCGTCTCTGCGACCAAAAACAATATCAAGATTATTGGCAATTCCACGCCGTGGTTCTCACAGGGCTATTTTGTCTATGACTCGAAGAAGGCCGGCGGCCTGACCGTCTCGCATCTACGCGTCAGTGAAAAACCGATCCGTTCGTCGTACCTTATCTCGCAGGCCGATTTCGTCGGCTGCCACCAGCTGCAATTTATCGACAAATATCAGATGGTCGAACGGTTGAAGCCCGGCGGCATTTTCTTGCTCAATACGCCCTACAGCGCTGATGAGGTATGGTCGCGCCTGCCACAGGAAGTACAGGCCGCGCTGAATCAAAAGCAAGCACGTTTTTATGTGGTCAACGCGGCGAAAATCGCCCGCGAGTGCAGCCTTGGCGCGCGCATCAACACCGTTATGCAGATGGCTTTTTTCCATTTAACCCAAATCCTGCCGGGCGACAGCGCGCTGGCCGAGCTACAGGGCGCGATTGCCAAAAGCTACAGTAGCAAAGGCCAGGAGCTGGTGGAACGCAACTGGCAGGCGCTGGCTCTGGCCCGCGAATCGCTGGCGGAAGTGCCGCTGCAGCCGGTTAACGCCAGTAGCCCCAACCGTCCGCCAGTGGTCTCCGATGCCGCGCCGGACTTTGTCAAAACCGTCACCGCAGCGATGCTTGCCGGTCTTGGCGATGCGCTGCCGGTCTCCGCGCTGCCGCCAGATGGTACCTGGCCCATGGGCACCACCCGTTGGGAAAAACGCAACATTGCCGAAGAGATCCCAATCTGGAAGGAAGAGCTGTGTACCCAGTGCAACCACTGCGTCGCCGCCTGTCCGCATTCGGCGATCCGCGCCAAAGTGGTCGCTCCGCAAGAAATGGAAAACGCGCCATCCAGCCTGCACTCGCTGGATGTGAAATCCCGCGATATGCGCGGGCAGAAATACGTTCTGCAGGTCGCGCCGGAAGATTGCACCGGCTGCAACCTGTGCGTTGAAGTGTGTCCGGCGAAAGATCGCCAGAATCCGGACATCAAGGCCATCAATATGATGTCGCGCCTTGAGCACGTTGAAGAAGAGAAAGTCAATTACGATTACTTCCTCAACCTGCCGGAAATCGATCGCACGAAACTTGAGCGTATTGATATTCGTACCTCGCAGCTGATTAGTCCGCTGTTTGAATACTCCGGCGCCTGCTCGGGCTGCGGCGAAACGCCGTATATCAAACTGTTGACCCAGCTGTATGGCGATCGGATGTTGATTGCCAACGCCACCGGTTGTTCGTCCATTTACGGCGGCAACCTCCCCTCAACGCCTTATACCACTGATGCTAACGGTCGCGGTCCGGCGTGGGCCAACTCGTTGTTTGAAGATAACGCTGAATTCGGCCTGGGCTTCCGCTTAACCGTCGACCAACACCGCCAGCGTGTGATGCGGTTGTTGAGCGAATTTGCCGATAAACTCCCGGCTGAACTAAATACCGCGCTACATGCGCAAGCGACGCCGGAAGCGCGCCGCGAACAGGTAGCCGATCTGCGTCAGGCGCTGACGGGCGTCGCCGGGGCCGAAGAGCTGCTCATCGATGCGGATGCGTTAGTCGAGAAGTCGGTCTGGCTTATCGGCGGTGATGGCTGGGCCTATGATATTGGCTTTGGCGGCCTTGACCACGTGCTGAGCCTGACGGAAAACGTCAATATCCTGGTACTCGATACCCAGTGTTACTCCAACACCGGCGGGCAGGCATCGAAGGCGACGCCGCTCGGCGCGGTCACCAAATTTGGCGAGCACGGCAAACGTAAGGCACGCAAAGATCTCGGCGTGAGCATGATGATGTACGGTCATGTCTATGTGGCGCAGATTTCGCTCGGCGCGCAGCTTAACCAAACGGTGAAAGCCATTCAGGAAGCGGAATCCTATCCGGGTCCTTCGTTGATTATCGCCTATAGCCCGTGCGAGGAGCACGGTTACGACCTGGCGCTAAGCCACGACCAGATGCGTCAGCTAACGGCCACCGGCTTCTGGCCGCTGTATCGCTTCGACCCGCGCCGCGCCGATGAAGGCAAGCTGCCGCTGGCGCTGGACTCACGCCCGCCATCAGACGCGCTGGCTGAGACGCTGCTTAACGAGCAACGCTTCCGCCGCCTTAACGCCCAGCAGCCGGAAGTAGCCGAGCAGTTGTGGAAAGACGCGGCCGCCGATCTACAAAAACGCTATGACTTCCTGGCCCAGTTGGCAGGTAAAGCGGAGAAACCGACAACCGAAAGCTAAACCGGCTGACGGAAATCTGGCGCTATAAAAAAAGCCCGAATAGTAAATCTATTCGGGCTTGTCATTTTCCGACAAATTAATCATTCAATATGAATGAGACGGCAATAATATAAATTCTCAATGACAATAAAGGCATATAACGCAGGCAGAATACGATATTCAACCTATATTGTATAATTTTTATTTTATATATATCAACCCAAAACATTCACGCTGGAAATTGTCATTACTGTATATTTATTTGCTTTAGAATTTACTTATATTGTAACAATTGATACTTATCATATCAGAATGCGCTCCTTTAGCATGGCCGTACTTCCACCCAGGAAGTTAAAACAAAAAAGTTAAAGGAATATCCAAATGAAAAGAAAAGTACTGGCATTGGTTATCCCGGCATTATTGGCTGCCGGCGCTGCTCACGCGGCAGAAATTTATAATAAAGATGGCAACAAATTAGATCTCTACGGCAAGGTAGACGGTTTACATTATTTCTCCAGCGACTCCAGTAAAGACGGCGATCAGACCTACCTGCGCTTCGGCTTTAAAGGTGAAACGCAAATTAACGATATGCTCACCGGCTATGGTCAGTGGGAATACAACGTTCAGGCTAACAACACCGAAAGCTCTGGCGATCAGGCGTGGACTCGTCTGGCGTTCGCCGGGATCAAAGCGGGTGACTACGGTTCATTCGACTATGGCCGTAACTACGGCGTCCTGTACGACGTAGAAGCCTGGACCGATATGCTGCCAGAGTTCGGCGGCGACTCTTATACCCAGTCCGACAACTTTATGACC
Organism: Klebsiella sp. 141203; assembly: GCF_032601985.1. Taxonomy (NCBI): domain Bacteria; kingdom Pseudomonadati; phylum Pseudomonadota; class Gammaproteobacteria; order Enterobacterales; family Enterobacteriaceae; genus Klebsiella; species Klebsiella sp. 141203. The sequence continues at coordinate 591,409 of NZ_JAQIRL010000001.1, forward strand.
GGCCGCGCCAACGGTGTCGCAACTTACCGTAACAGCGATTTCTTCGGCCTGGTTAACGGCCTGAACTTCGCGCTCCAGTATCAGGGTAAAAACGAAAACCAAGCCAGCCATGAATTTAATTCTTCCGCCAGCCAGGAAGGAACCGCTAACGGCGATGGCCGCAGCGTGAAAAACTCCAACGGCGACGGTTTCGGTATCTCCTCTACCTATGATTTAGGTATGGGCGTCAGCCTCGGCGCGGCCTACAGTTCTTCTGACCGCACCAACGAACAGACCCATCAGTCTACCGCGGGCGGCGATAAAGCCGATGCCTGGACCGCAGGCGTGAAATATGATGCGAACAACATCTATCTGGCGACCATGTATTCAGAAACCCGTAACATGACGCCGTACGGCAATCAGAACGGCACCATTGCTAATAAAACGCAGAACTTTGAAGTAACCGCACAGTATCAGTTCGATTTCGGCCTGCGTCCGGCAATTTCCTACCTGCAATCCAAAGGTAAAGATCTGGTTTACAAAGGTCAGTATGCCGATCAAGATCTGGTTAAATATATGGATGTCGGCGCGACCTATTACTTCAACCGTAATATGTCTACCTACGTTGATTACAAAATCAACCTGCTCGACGGCAATGACGACTTCTATAAAGACAACGGTATTTCTACCGACAATATCGTAGCACTGGGTCTGGTATATCAGTTCTAATGCTTGCGCCCGCCGTTCACGGCGGGCGCTTCACTTAAACCAACAATAAATTGCCAGTTGTCGTACCAATTTGTGATTCACGCTATAGTAGAACCTCAATCCTGATGGCATACTGTTTTGGTGGTTATTAAAACAGGAGGTTTTATGAGTAGAATGATTCTGGTACCCATCGATATTTCTGATAAAGAATTTACTCAACGTGTGATCCGCCACGTTGAATCCGAAGCACGCGTCGATGACGCGCAGGTGCATTTCCTCACCGTTATCCCTTCGCTACCCTACTACGCCTCTCTGGGTATGGCCTATACCGCTGAACTGCCGGCTATGGATGAACTGCGCGCCGAATCGGAAGCACAGTTGCGTGAGCTGGCAAAAGGCTTCGCCATTCCGGAAGACAGAATGCATTTCCATGTTGCCGAGGGCTCGCCAAAAGATAAGATTCTGGCGCTGGCTGAATCGCTGCCCGCCGACCTGGTCATTATCGCCTCGCATCGCCCGGACATCACCACTTATCTGCTCGGCTCTAACGCCGCGGCGGTGGTGCGCCATGCCGAGTGCTCGGTGCTGGTCGTCAGGTAATCGCAAGCCCGCCGCCCGGCGGGCTTTATTATCTTTACTCCTCGCGGATTAAAGTGCCGGAAAGATGCTGACATTGCCCCCCCGAATCCGTACCATACACGCCACGGTTTTCTATCAGACCTCACTCATTGCTACGCGCCAGCGGGAATTGATCCAGCGACTGGCACAACGCGTGCTCTTCTGATGCCACACTATGAATTGAGCCACTATTAAATGCTGCAAAATCAAGAAATTAGCAAAAAAGAAAAATACAATATCGACAAACTGCAGAAACGTCTGCGCCGCAATGTCGGTGAGGCGATCGCCGACTTCAACATGATTGAAGATGGCGACCGCATTATGGTCTGTCTTTCCGGCGGCAAAGACAGCTATACCATGCTGGAAATTCTGCGTAGCCTGCAGAAAAGCGCGCCTATTTCTTTCTCGCTGGTGGCCGTTAACCTCGATCAGAAACAGCCGGGCTTCCCGGAACACATTCTGCCGGCCTATCTGGAACAGCTGGGCGTTGAGTACAAGATCGTCGAAGAGAACACTTACGGCATCGTTAAAGAGAAAATCCCGGAAGGCAAAACCACTTGCTCACTGTGTTCTCGTCTGCGTCGCGGCATTCTCTACCGTACGGCGACCGAACTGGGCGCAACCAAAATCGCGCTCGGCCATCACCGCGACGATATTCTGCAGACGCTGTTCCTCAACATGTTCTACGGCGGCAAAATGAAAGGTATGCCGCCGAAACTGATGAGCGATGACGGCAAACATATCGTTATCCGCCCGCTGGCCTACTGTCGCGAAAAAGATATCGAACGCTTCTCGCAGGCCAAAGGCTTCCCGATTATTCCTTGTAACCTGTGCGGCTCCCAGCCTAACCTGCAGCGTCAGGTGATCGCCGATATGCTGCGCGATTGGGATAAACGCTATCCTGGCCGTATCGAAACCATGTTTAGCGCAATGCAGAACGTGGTGCCGTCGCACCTGAGCGACGTCAATCTGTTTGATTTTAAATCCATCACACACGGTTCTGCGGTAGTTGACGGCGGCGATCTGGCCTTTGACCGCGAAGAGATTCCGCTGCAGCCTGCGGGCTGGCAGCCGGAAGAAGAAGACGCTCAGTTAGATGAACTGCGTCTGAATGTGGTTGAAGTAAAATAATACGCAACGCGTCTCCGGCAACCGCCGGAGACCGTCACTTGCCGTCCTTACTTCAGCAAACGTACGCGGCAGGACTTGCCTTTGATCTTGCCGTTTTGCAGCTGCTTATAGGCCTTTTGCGCCACGCCCTGACGAATAGCGACATAAACATGCGCGGGATGAACGTTGATCTTACCGATATCGGCGCCATCAAACCCCATATCGCCAGTTAACGCCCCCAGCACATCGCCCGGACGCATTTTCGCCTTCTTACCACCATCAATACACAGGGTCGCCATCTCCGCCTGCAGCGGCGCAATATTATTACCCGCCGGCGCGTTAACCCAGTTGAGTTTGATCTGCAGCATTTCAGCAAGAATGTTAGCGCGCTGCGCCTCTTCCGGCGCGCAGAAACTAATCGCCAGGCCGCTTTCACCTGCGCGAGCGGTTCGCCCGATACGGTGAACGTGAACTTCAGGATCCCACGCCAGTTCAAAGTTAACCACCAGCTCCAGCGATTTGATATCCAGGCCGCGCGCCGCAACGTCGGTCGCCACCAGTACGCGCGCGCTACCGTTGGCAAAACGCACCAACGTCTGATCGCGGTCACGCTGCTCCAGGTCGCCATGCAGCGACAGCGCGCTCTGGCCGGCAGCATTCAACGCATCGCATACCGCCTGACAGTCGCGCTTAGTATTACAAAATACCACGCAGGAAGCCGGCTGATGCTGACTGAGCAATTTTTGCAGCAGCTTGATTTTACCGCTTTGCGAAACGTCGAAGAACTGCTGTTCAATAGACGGCAGCGCATCAACGCTATCGATTTCAATCGTCTGCGGATCCCGCTGCACCCGGCCGCTGATGGCGGCGATAGCTTCCGGCCAGGTCGCGGAGAACAGTAATGTCTGGCGCGAAGCTGGCGCATAACGAATCACTTCATCAATAGCATCGCTGAAGCCCATATCGAGCATACGATCGGCTTCATCCATAACCAGCGTCTGCAGCGCATCCAGCGATACGGTCCCCTTCTGCAGGTGGTCAAGCAGGCGGCCAGGCGTGGCGACAATAATATGCGGCGCGTGCTGTAAGGAATCGCGCTGGGCTCCGAAAGGCTGGCCGCCGCAGAGGGTTAATACTTTAATATTTGGCAAAAAGCGCGCCAGGCGACGCAGTTCGCCAGCGACCTGATCCGCCAGTTCGCGGGTCGGGCACAGCACCAGTGATTGGGTCTGGAACAGACCGGCGTCAACGTGCTGTAGCAATCCCAGACCAAAGGCCGCCGTTTTACCGCTGCCGGTTTTCGCCTGTACGCGCACATCCTTCCCGGCCAGGATAGCCGGCAATGCGGCGGCCTGCACCGGCGTCATCGCATGGTATCCCAGTTCGTTAAGGTTGTTCAGTTGAGCTTCGGGCAAAAGGTTCAGTGTTGAAAAAGCGGTCACAATGTTTTCTCGCATTAAAGGGCGGACAATCTGCAGGCGCGTATCCTCGCAGATCTCCGCTCTTGATGCGACAATTTAATCGGATCATCGTCCGGCGGCGGGTCGGGAAGCGGGTGCGGACGGGGCCGCGGATCGGGTACGGGCACCGGGTCGTTGGGCTCAGGGCCGATGGGTATCGACTGCAAGGAAAGCGCCAGGTTACGCATAGTTTATCCCCTCACTTTACAGGACTATTCTTTAAGCGTAGAAGTTAGCTGGCAGAGGGCAAAAAAAAAGCCGACTCAATGAAGTCGGCGTCGTACGAATCAATTGTGCTATGCAGTAATTCAAAAAAGGAAGTAAGACAATATGGAGCGCAACGCCCATCGCTTGACGTTGCATTCACCTGCGAGAGAGATATTGCCCTGAATGGGTAGATGGTTTATTGATTTCGCTCAAATATTGCCGGGGTTTCAGCGGCAAAATCGCCTGAAAAGACAATTTCTTACAACCATTTACTACGATGTAACCACCAGGTAACACCACCGATTAGAACGACTAACATTACGCAAAATATCGAAAAACCAAGATGCCAGCTGTTACCCGGGATACCGCCAAGGTTGACGCCAAACAGCCCGGTCAGGAAGGTGCTGGGCAAAAAAACCATCGCCATCAACGACATCGTGTAAGTCCGTCGCGACAGCGACTCCTGCATAATCTGCGCGATTTCATCGCTCATGATTGCCGTACGGGCAATACAGCTGTCAATCTCATCAAGACCGCGGCCAAGGCGGTCGGCAATATCCTGCATCCGGCGACGGTGATCGTCACTCATCCACGGCAAGCGCTCACTGGCAAGACGGGCGTAGACATCGCGCTGGGGAGCCATATAGCGGCGCATCACGATGAGCTGCTTACGCAGCAGCGCCAGAAATCCGCGCGGCGGCACCTGCTGGTCGAGCAGGTCATCTTCAAGGTCGATAATCCGGTCATGCAGCTGTTCGATAAACTCGCTGGCGTGATCGGTCAACGCATCGCAGATTTCCACCAGCCAGCTGCCGCAATCCGTCGGCCCGTTGCCCTCCTGCAGATCGCCCAGCACGTCATCCAGCGCCAGCACCTTGCGCTGACGGGTAGAGACAATCAGCCGCTCGTCCATATACAGACGCATCGCCACCAGTTGATCGGGGCGTTCATCGGTGCTGCCGTTGATACAACGCAAGGTAATCAGCGCGCCATCGCCGATGCGCGTCACCCGCGGACGAGTGCTTTCCCCGGCCAGCGCGTCACGAACGTTATTCGGCAACAGCGGCGTGGCGGCTAACCAGTCGGCGCTGTCGGTATGGGTATAATTGAGATGTAGCCAGCAGGGATTGCTCTTATCGATATTATCGTTATCAGCCAGCGGCTTTACGCCGCCCTGCCCGTCGAGCACCCATGCAAAGATGGCGTCCGGCACTTTCAGCTCCGAGCCCTTAATCGCGTCCACTGAACCTCCATTAATGCATGCCTGTAAAAAGCGTGAATAATCCATAAGGTACGCTATTCGGCTGAATTTCGCCTCCCGCAATCGTCGCAATCGCCTAACAAATACGCAGCATAGCGCGTTTGGCGACAGCTGATCATATTTGTATTACAATTACATCCGTAATTGTAATGAGGTTTTAGTATGAATATTTATCAAGCCCAGCCCCAGGATGTCGATACCGTCCTGCCGCTGTATCTCGCCTATCGTCGTTTCTATCAGGTCGAAGAAAATCTCGTTCAGGCGCGGGAGTTCATCCTTAAGCGCCTGCAACTGAATGAGTCGGTCATTTTCTTCGCAGAAGTGGACGGCAAAGCGGTGGGCTTTACCCAGCTCTATCCCCTGTTCTGCTCGCTGGAAATGAAGCGCATCTGGCTGCTTTACGATCTGTACGTTGATGAGTCTGCCCGCCAGCACGGCGTGGCGCAGCAACTGATTGCCCGTGCCGAACAACTGGCAAAAGAGAGTGATTCCGCATTTATTATGCTCAGCACGGCAACCGATAATACTAAAGCGCAGGCGTTATACGAGCGTAGCGGCTTCGTACGTGATACGGATTTTTACGTCTATAACAAAATGCTCAAGTAAGTTGTTCAGGCCATCAGAAAGGGAGAACCCGCCATTGGCGGGTTCTTATTAGTTCGTATCAGTCGTCGGCTAATCCACAGTATTAACCCTTGCCATCGTCTGGGCGGGCGCAGGGCAGGATTAGCAGGAAGCGTTCATTTTTTCTCTTCCGCATAGCGGCGGGCGTTATCGTGTAAATTGGTGCACATGGTTATTACTCCATTTTTATAAGCAGACTAAGAGCCTATCCCATTAGGGCTATTTTACTTGCCATTTTGAACCAGGGCAGTGCTCGAAATCCTCACGTACTACGTGTACGCTCCGGTTTCTGCGCGCTGTCCGTGTTCAAACTGGCTGCGCCAATTACGCCTACTGGGATAGGCTCTAATCCTAGAAGCTTCCGTCAGATTTGCCACATTCCTGGCTAAAATTTTTCCCAGCCCAGCACCGATGCCCCCAGTAATCCCCCTTCGCGGCTAAATTGCCCGGCGACCAGTAGTGGCTCAGCGCTCTTCAGCAGAATCTTTGCCCGCAACGCTGTATCAAGGCGCGCCAGCAACGCCGTTTCACCCGCCAGCCCGCCGCCAGCGACGATTTTATGCGGCCCGAGAATGTTCACCGTATGGGCCAACGGTTCGCTTACCAGATCGAGCCATACTTCGAGGGTCAACACCGCAGTCTCTTCCCCCGCCTTGCCTCGCGTTACAATCTCGACACTGCTTAGCGCCTGACCGCTGAGCAGTTGATGCAGCCGCTGCATCCCTTTTGCTCCGCCAAGGGTATCAAGACACCCCTGCTGTCCGCAGCCGCAGGTTAACCGCGGTAACTCAATTCCCCGTAGATGAGTACGCGTAATGGGTCCGTGCCCCCACTCGGCGCCGATTCCCTGATTGCCGTAGAGAATGTTACCGTTGATGGCAATCCCACCGCCGATCCCGCTGCCGAGGATCACGCCCAACACCACCGGCAGATCTTTTGCCGCGCCGAAACGCGCCTCGGCTAAGGTAAAACAGTCCGCATCGTTGGCCATCGTCACCGGCCGCCCAAGCTCAGCCTGCAGCGATTGGGTAATATCAATACCAGCGAACGGCGGAATGTTGCTCGACAGAATACGGTCATTGGCTACATCCACCACTCCGGCGCAGGAGAGCGCCAGTGGACTCTGTTCACTAATCGCATCGCCATATTGCGCGATAATCTCCTGCACGGCGCAAACGAAGTCGGGCCAGGAGCTTAGCGGCATCGCCCGCTGGCGCGGCATAACCAGTTTCCCCGGCGCTGGAGAAACCGCGCTTTTAATAAAGGAGCCGCCAATATCCAGACACAGCACGCTGTTACTCATAGGCGCGAATCCATTAAATCACGCAGGCCATCGCCCAACAGGTTGAAGCCCAATACCGAAAAGACAATAGCCAGCCCCGGCCATAGCGAAATTCCCAGGCTGATGCCAAGGAAGTTACGCCCATCGCTCATCATTGTCCCCCACTCCGGCATCGGCGGTTGCACGCCCATGCCGAGGAAGGAGAGCGAAGCCGCGGCGAGGATCACCGAGCCGCCCGTCAATGTCGCCTGCACGGTAATCGGCCCCAGGGTATTACGCAGAATGTAGTGAATTATCTGTCGGCGATAGCCAATTCCCAACGCCCGCGCCGCTTCCATGTACTCCATATTCTTGATGCCCAAAGTAAGGTTACGGCTGAGACGCGCGTAAACCGGCACCGAGAAGATAGCGATCGCCAACAGCATATTCATCAACCCTGCGCCGAGGACGCTGACCAGCAGGATAGCCAGCACGATGCCGGGAAAAGCGAAAATGACATCCATCACCCACATAATCAGGTGGTCGACACTTTTACCGCACAGGGCGGCGATAATGCCCAGAGGCAGCCCCATCAGTAGCGACAGCGCTACGCTGACCACCACTTCAATCAGCGAGATCCTGGCGCCGTAAATGGTGCGGGAAAAGATATCGCGGCCATAGTCATCGGTGCCCAGCCAGTGGTCGGCCGACGGCGCGGAGAGAATATTCAGCAGGTCCTGCGCATAGGGATCGTAGTGGCTTAACCACGGCGCGAAGAGCGCACATACCAGGATTAAGGCGACGATGATGCCGCCAAGGGTCAGCGAGGGATGCTCCATCCCCCAACGCAGGCCGCTGAGAACGCCGCTGCGCGATTTGGCGAGTGAAATTTCCGACATATCAGTCAAACCTTATTTTCGGATTGATTCTGGCGATAATCATCTCGCCAACCAGGTTCATCACCACCACGCTTGCCACCGTAATCATCGTCACTCCCTGGATGACGGGGTAATCGCGATAGCGTACCGAATCCACCAGATAGCGGCCTATCCCAGGCCAGTTAAACACCGACTCGGTCACCACCGCGCCGCCGATCAGGCTGCCGAAGTTCAGTGCGATAATCGTCACGATGGGGATCAGCGCATTGCGCAGCGCATGCTTGAAATAGACCTGAAACGGCGCCAGCCCTTTGGCCCGCGCGGTGCGGATGTAATCCTCTCCTAACACGTCAACCATACTCGAGCGGGTCATCCGCGACATCACCGCCATCGGGAAAATCCCCAGGCAAACCGACGGCAGGATATAGCTTTTCCAGCCTTCGGCGCCCAGTAGCGGCAGCCAACCCAGCTTCACGGAAAAGGTATCCATGGCGATCAGCGCTAGCCAGAAATTGGCTATCGACGCGCCGGCAATCGCCACCAGCATCAGCACATGGTCGGCCACATGATTGCGGTAAATCGCCGCGCACATTCCCATTGGAATGCCGAGGATCACCGCCATCATCCACGCCAGCAATGCCAGGCCTAAAGTATAAGGAACCCGTTCGCTCATTTCGGCGGAGACCGGCTGGCCGGACTTCAACGAAGTGCCAAAATCCCCCTTCAGCATTCCGCTAACGAAATGGCCATACTGCACCGCCAGCGGATCGTCCAGACCGAGGCGCGTATGCATCCGGCTGACATCATCCTGGGTGGCCTGCGGCCCGGCCATCAGACGGGCCGGGTCACCGGGGAGCATTCTGATCGCCATAAAGACAATCAGCGATGCCCCCAGTAGGATCAGCGGCAAAGAAAGCAGTTTTTTAATCACATAAGCTTTCATAACAACTCCACGCTGGCCCCAGCGTTATGGTTTTTGCGCTTCGGTAACGATAATTTCGCCGCCCGGTTCCATTCGCACGCCTTTAATGGTGGCGCGGGTGGCGTACAGATCGTCCTGGAAGTAGAGCATCACATGCGGCGCGTCCTGCATAATGGCCTTTTGCGCCGCCACATATTCGGCGATACGCGCGTTGTCATCCATGGTGGTCGCCGCTTTGTCTAACAGTTCATCCACCTGCGGGTTGCGGTAGAATCCGAGATTGGCCCCAGCCGGCGCGGCGCTCTGCGAATAGTAAAGCGGGCGCAACTGCAAATCAGATCCATTAAGCCCGGAAGACCAGGAAGCCAGCACCGCATCGGTACGGTTGGCCAACTTTTCCGCCGCCGGGGCAAACGCCGCTTTGCTCCAGACGCCGCTCTCCATCTGCTGGATATTGAGCTTCACGCCAACTTTGCCCCACATCGCCTGCAGGATTTGCGCGGTACGCGCATCCGGTCCCTGCACGGCGATGTTCATCTCAAAACCCTGCGGGTAACCGGCCTCTTTTAATAGCGCTTTCGCTTTATTGAGATCCCACGGAAAGTCGTTGAGGGTTTTATCATATCCTTCGTTCACCGGGGCCAGCGGTGAGTTGGCGGCAGAAGCAAACCCAAACATCACCGCCTTCAACAGCGCTTCTTTGTCGGTCGCCAGGTTCAGCGCCTGACGCACGCGGACATCATTTAGCGGTTTTTGCTCAACGTTGAGCGCCACCCAGAATACGGATGCACCCTGCCCCTGCTCCAGCTTCACCTGTGGGTTGCTTTTCAACTGCAGACCAAACTGCGGCGGTACCGGGTTAATCACATCGACCTGACCGGAAAGCAGCGCCATGTTCATCACCGACGGCTCCGCGCTCCAGGTCCACTTAATCTCATCCGGGCCGTGATTCTCGCCCCAGTATTTCGGGTTTTTCTTCTCCAGCACGTATTCACCGGTTTTATACTCCTGCAGCATATATGGGCCGGTACCGTCCGCTTTCCGGCCAATGGTGCCAGCTTTCGCCGCCGCAGGGCTCACCATCTTCGCCGAGCCGCCGGTCAACAGATTGAGGAAAGAGGGATAGACCTTTTTCAGCGTAATCTCGACGTTGTCATCATCGAGCTTCTTCACGGATGCGATCACGTTGCGCATCCGCGAACTGGCTGCCAGTCCGCCTTTCGGGTCGATATGTCGTTCGATATTGGCGACTACCGCATCGGCATTGAACGGCGAGCCGTCATGGAAAGTGACGTTTTTACGCAGGGTAAAAGTCCAGACTTTACCGTCATCGCTGACCTTCCAGGCGGTAGCAAGCGCCGGGGCGATTTTGAAATCCGGCGACAAATCCACCAGACCTTCATACATCGGTTTTAATACGGTATCGGTAAAGGTCGCGGTTTGGTCGCCCGGATCCATGCTACGCGGAGGTTCGTTTTGCATCACGTTCAGCGTTGCCGCCTGCAGCGCCGTCGCTCCGCCGGCTGCCAGTAAGCCTGCCAGAATGGCAAGTCGATATTTATTCATAATTGCCTTCATCCGTTAACCCCTACCTGTCTGTTATGTCGCCAGTTGTGGCTGTTATGTTGCGATTAGGTTTTCTTTTTACCCAAAACAGAGTCCCATAAATGTGATATTAGCCATGATTAACGCTTAATTAGGTAATAAATTTAACTTATATGTGATGGTTTAGTTATTTTTGAAAATAAACTGATTGCTAAAGCGCCAGTCCGCGATTATGTTCAGAAAAAAGCGTTATGGCTGAGTAACTATGCTGAACAAACTCCACCAACAATTGATTCATCTGGTCTGCAGCGAGGAAGGCGCCAGCCGCGCAGATCTCGCCCGCCTGACGGGTATGAGTAAGGCGGCCATTGGCGCACTGGTAAAAGAGATGCTGGCTGATGGTCTGCTACAGGAGAGCGATATGGCCGCTTCCGGCGGTCAGGGACGCCCCTCCGTCACCCTTTCACTGGCGCCGGACGCCGCTTACGCCATCGGCATCTCGCTGATTGATAACCAGTTGGTGTTGGTACTGATGAATGCCAGCGGTGAGAAAATCGCCGAGCGCCTGCTCACGCCGCAGCTTGAAATTCCCGACGTAATCCAGCAACTGGCGGGTGAAATCCGCAGTTTGTTAAACGATACGCTCATTGAGCGCCAACGGCTGGTCGGCATCGGTTTTGCCCTGTCTGCCTTTGTCGACGCTGCGCAATCGGTCTGCGTACAGTCGGCGTTGCTCGGCTGGCATCAGGTGCCGCTGGCTGAACTGTTAAGCCGCGCGACCGGCGGGATCCCGGTATTTATTGAAAACGACACCCGGGCGCTGGCGAACTGGGAGAAAACGTTTGGCCATCTACGCAAGCTGGAGAGCGCAGTGGTGATATCGCACGGCAGCGGCATCGGCAGCGCGGCGGTTATCTATAACCGAATCTGGCGCGGCGCCCACGGCGGCGCAGGCGAAATAGCCCACTGCACCATCGTGCCGGCGGGCACGCCTTGTCGCTGCGGGAAGCGTGGCTGTCTCGACACCATCGCGTCTCTCACCGCCATCTTTGAACAGGCGCGCATGGCTGGTATCCATACCGACCACCTGGATGAACTGGAGGCCATGGCGCGTAAGGGCCACACCGCCGCCATCCAGATCCTGCATCGGGCCGGCGACGCCTTAGGATTGGCTATTTCACATCAGATCCAGACCCACGATCCGGCGGCGATCATGCTTGCCCACCAGCCGGATAGCTTTAACGGTTTACTGAATACCGTGATGCAACAAGCCATTGAAACCAACCTGCTGCCGGGGATGGCGGGGAAAACGCCGCTTATCTATCGCCCGCTGGCTCCAGATAGCTGGGCGCTCGCCGCGGCGAGCGTCGCTCTGACTCACGTTCTCTTTCCAGGATAATTTCGAGGTCCCTATGCGCATTGCCGTTGGTGGAATACATATTGAATGCAGCACGTTTAACCCGGTACTGACTCATGAAGCAGAGTTTCGCACCGTCAGAGGCGATGCCCTGCTGCAGGCGCCCCACTTTCAGTTTTTACGTGAGTATCCGGCGACGTTTCTGCCGACGCTGCACACCCGGGCGATTCCCGGCGGCCCGGTAGCTCGGGAAACTTACGAACAGTTCAAGGCCGAATTCTTAAGCCGTCTGCAGGCGCAACTGCCGATCGACGGCCTGTACCTCGCGATGCACGGTGCAATGTACGTTGAAGGTATGGAAGACGCTGAAGGCGACTGGATCGCTGCTGCCCGCGCCTGCGTCGGCGATGACTGCCCGATTGCCGTCAGCTACGATCTACACGGTAACGTGACCCAGCGCATTATCGACGCCATCGACATGTTCTCAACCTATCGCACCGCGCCGCATATCGATATTGAAGAAACCATGCGCCGTTCGGTCAGTATGCTGGTGGATAGTCTGCAAAGCGGCGTGCGCCCGGGCATAGTGTGGGCCCCCATCCCGGTATTACTCCCTGGCGAGCGGACCAGTACGGAAGATGAGCCAGCGAAAAGCCTCTATGCCATGCTGCCAAACAGCGACCAGATAGACGGCGTACTCGATAGCTCATTAATGGTCGGCTACGTGTGGGCCGACGAACCGCGCGCCACCGCCGCGGCCATTTTTACCGGCACCGATCGCGCGGTACTGGAGCAACAGGCCGCGAAACTGGCGCAGGCCTATTGGGACGTGCGGGAAGATTTTGTTTTCGGCTGCCGGACGGGCAGCGTCGCCGAATGCGTCGCTCAGGCTATCGCCAGCGCCACGGGCCCGGTTATCCTGGCGGATTCGGGCGATAATCCCACCGGCGGCGGGGTCGGCGATCGCGGCGACGTGCTCGCCGAACTGCTACGTCAGCAGGCGCAAAATACCCTTGTCGCCGGCATTACCGACGCGCCGGCAACGCGTTCGGCGTTTGAAGCCGGCATCGGCGCAGAACTGCAGTTAACGGTCGGCGCCAGCCTCGATCCGACGGGCGTCAGCGCGAGCGCGCGTTTTACCGTCACTGGTCTGCTGGCGGCGGATCCGCAGCGCCCGGCCAATCAGGCGGTGCTACAGACAGATGGGATTACCGTAGTGGTGGCCGACCGTCGTCGTCCGTATCACGATATCGCTGACTTTAGCGCGCTGGGACTCGACCCGCGGCAGGTGAAAATTCTGGTGGTCAAATCCGGCTATTTATCGCCGGAACTGGCGCCGCTGGCCAATCCGAATCTGATGGCGCTCTCGGAAGGGGTGGTCGATCAGGATATTGAACGGGTGGCGCGTCTGCGAATGCTGACCCCCACCTGGCCGTTTAAGCGTGACCTCGAATTCACTCCACTGGTGCGGGTTTCCGCCCGCGCGCCCTTTGCCAGGGAGTCCTGAGTCATGAACCGTGAAACGCCTGCGCCAGTGCTGGCCGTCGACAATCTGAGCGTCTCATTCCGCCACGGCGAGAGCTGGCAGAAGGTGGTGCGTAATATTAGTTTTAGCCTTTATCCTGGTAAGACGCTGGCGATTGTTGGCGAATCCGGCTCAGGCAAAAGCGTGACGGCGATGGCCATTATGCGCCTGCTTTCTACCCGCCATAGCCGTACCGAGGGACAAGTGCTGCTCGGCGGTAAATCACTGCTCGAGATTCCTGAAGAGGAAATGCGTCGCGTACGCGGCGCCGAGGTAGCGATGATTTTTCAGGAGCCGATGACCAGTCTCAATCCGGCATTTACCATTGGCAACCAAATAGCGGAAGTCTTTATTCGCCATCAAGGTTTATCGGCGCGCCAGGCGAAGCAGGAGGCCATCGCCCTGCTGGATAAAGTCCGCATTCCGCATGCTGCGCAGCGTTTCGATGAATATCCGCATCAGTTTTCCGGCGGTATGCGCCAGCGCGCGATGATCGCGATGGCGCTGGCCCTGAAGCCTAAACTGCTGATCGCCGATGAACCCACGACCGCGCTGGACGTCACTATCCAGGGGCAAATCCTTGATCTGATCAAAACCCTGCAGGCAGAAAACAATACCGCGGTGCTGTTTATTACCCATGATATGGGCGTAGTCGCGGAAACCGCCGACGATACGCTGGTGATGTTCCGCGGCGATGCCATCGAATGCGAGCGCACGCCGACGCTATTCGCCGCCCCGCAGCAGCCCTATACCCGCGCGCTGCTGGCCTCGGTACCCGCGGCAGGTGAAATGGATATGAGCTCGACACCCTGTAAGTTCCCATCGGTGAACCTACAAACGGGGGACATTCGTCGTTTTCCGCCAGAGCCAGACCTTAGCCTGACCAGCAACGAACCGGTGTTATCCGTCAAAAACCTGGTCACCCGGTTTCCGGTTAAAAAAGGCTTTTTTAATCAGTTAGCCGGGCATATTCACGCCGTAGAAAACGTCAGCTTTGATTTATGGCCCGGCGAAACACTATCACTGGTGGGCGAATCAGGTTGCGGTAAATCGACTACCGGTCGCAGTCTCATTCGTCTGGTCCAGGCGCAATCCGGTCAGGTTCGCCTGAATGGCTATGACGTCCTGCAAGCCGGGCGCCAGCAGCAAAAGCGTATGCGCCAGGATATCCAGATGATTTTTCAGGATCCGTTCGCCAGTCTGAATCCACGGCTGAAAATCCAGGAAACGCTGATTGAACCGCTGCTGGAAAATGGCCTTGCCACCCGCCAGCAGGCGCTGGCGCGCGCCCATGAATTAATTGAGAAAGTGGGTCTCAGCGTCGCGGTGCTTAACCGCTATCCACATGAATTCTCCGGTGGTCAGCGCCAGCGCATCTGCATTGCTCGCGCGCTGGCGATGAATCCCAAGGTGATTATCGCCGACGAGTCGGTGTCGGCGCTGGATGTGTCGGTCAAGGCGCAGGTGGTCAATCTGATTATCGAACTGCAGCGAACGATGAAAATCGCTTTTCTGTTCATCTCGCATGATATGGCGGTGATTGAACGCATCAGCCACCGGGTGGCGGTGATGTATCTTGGTGAAATCGTCGAAATTGGCCCACGGCAGGCCATTTTCGCTAATCCGCAGCACCCGTATACGCAAAAGCTGATTGCGGCGATCCCGAAAACCGATCCGTCTCGTCGCCATCTGTTGCGTGAAGTCAATAACGATGAACTGCCCTCGCCGTTTCGCGATAAAGACTGGCAGCCGCCGACCCGCCGCTACGAACAAGTCGGTAATCAGCACTGGGTAATGCGCTGAGCGCATTATATTTAAATAGACCGGTTGAACGCGCCTCAGGCTGCGCTAAGCCGGTCCCCCTTCCCAAAAAGCGATGCACAATCACCCTTTTAACTGGTAACGCATTTTTTGCTGTTTATTGCGATTCACATTCTCACATCATGCTGTATTATGCAGGTTATTGCAGCATTTTGCAGGGAAAGCGATTATGCATAAAACCGCACGACAACAGTTTTTGCTCGAACTACTGAGCGAAAACGGTCAAATTAGCATCAGTGAACTGGTTGAACGATTGCAGGTCTCGCCCGATACCGTCCGCCGCGATCTTGGTGACCTGGAAAAACGCGGACTGGTGCAGAAAAACCATGGCGGCGCTATCGCTCTCGATCTTCCAGCCATGAATCGTCAGGGGCGCAATGCGCTGCTGCCCGAGACTAAACAGCGCCTCGGCGCGCTGGTCGCCCGTGAGGTTCCACCGGGAGTAACACTATTTTTAGACGCCGGCAGCACGGTACTTGCCGTCGCCGCTCATCTAAAAGGGCCGCTGACGGTCATCACCCCTTCGCTGGATATTGCCCAACTATTTAGCGAACGGCCCGATATCGAGTTGGTTTTACTCGGCGGTAAATGGGATATGCGGCAGCGGTTGTTTGCCGGTAGCGCTACGCTTACGCTGCTTTCCCGTTACCGCGCGGATATCGCCATTCTGGGCGCCTGCGCGATCCATGCGCGGCAAGGGCTTAGCGCCAGCCAGGAAGCAGATGCGGAAGTAAAACGCGCCATGCTGGCAGCCAGCATCGAGCACTGGCTGGTGGCTGACCATCTAAAACTTGATCGCTGCGAGCCTTACCTGGTCGCCGAACTGAAACACATCGATCGTCTGTTCCTCGACAAGCCGTGGCACGCGCTTGGCGAAGACAATTCAATGCAGGTCAGCATTGCTGACGCTGAATAACGTGGAGAAAGTCATGCATAAAGTTATCACCGGCGCAGGTAAACCCATTAATATTGCGCTGATCGGCTATGGATTTGTCGGCAAAACGTTTCACGCGCCGCTCATTAACTCGGTCGAGGGGTTAAAGCTTGCCGTCGTCGCCTCCCGCGATGAAGCCAAAGTGAAGCAGGACCTGCCGGATGTCACGGTAATCGCTTCGCCGGAAGAGGCCATTCAGCATCCGGACGTTGACCTGGTGGTACTCGCTTCGCCAAACGCCACCCACGCCCCGCTGGCTCGACTGGCGTTGAACGCCGGAAAACACGTGGTGGTGGATAAGCCCTTCACTCTCGATATGCAGGAAGCGCGCGAGCTGATCGCGCTGGCTGAAGAAAAGCAACGCCTGCTTTCAGTATTCCATAACCGCCGTTGGGATAGCGATTATCTTGGCATTAAGCAAACCATCGAGCAGGGGCTAATCGGCAAGGTTAAGCATTTCGAGTCGCATATCGATCGCTTCCGCCCGGAAGTACGCGTCCGCTGGCGCGAGCAGAACGTGCCCGGCAGCGGCCTGTGGTTTGATATTGGCCCCCATCTGATCGACCAGACGCTACAACTTTTCGGCCTGCCGCAAACTGTACAGGGCAATATCGCCACCTTACGACAGGGTGCGGAGATCAACGATTGGGCGCACGTGGTACTGAACTATCCGCAGCACAAAGTGATTCTGCACTGTAGTATGCTGGTTGCCGGCGGCATCTCGCGTTTTACGGTCCACGGCGATAGCGGCAGCGTTGTGAAACTGAAAGCAGACCAGCAGGAGAGCCAGTTGCTGGCTGGGGTCATCCCAGGGAGCGAAAGCTGGGGCCAGGATGACGACAGCATGACGCTGTTCGATGCCAGCCTGCAGACGCACACGCTCGCCACGCCGAAAGGCGATCAGCGCCAGTACTATATTCAGGTTCGCGATGCCCTGTTGGGCAAAATCGCCAACCCGGTGCCGCCGCTACAGGCGCTGGCGGTAATGGCGGTGCTGGAAGCCGCCGTTGCCTCATCAGAAAGCGGCAGCGTGCAAAAGCTGGCGTTAACCGCCGACGAACTGGCCGGGCTTCAGTAAATATCCAGATGGAATAGCGGCTGCACCTCCTCGCGGCCGCTAGGCTTCTCTCTCCTGCCGGGCGTATAAATAAGCTGTCGCACGCGAAATACCAAGATGCTGCGCAACCATTTCCATCGACTTGCGCAGATCTAATAGCCCCTCTTTACGCAACTGTTGAATGACCATTTTACGATCCGCTGCGCTCAGCGCCCTGGCTGTCGTCGCCCGCTCGGCGGCAAATGCATCAATTCGTTGGCGAATGGCCGCCGCACCGCCGGGTTCAAGATGTTCGGTCACCGCGGCGCTTTCCGTAGCGGTAAAACGCGTTAACGCGCTTTGCATACCGCGAAACAACGTGATATCGACGTTAAGACAAAGCGCGGCTACATATTCACCACTCTCCCCTTTAATACCGATAGAGGTACTTTTCACCGCACGACCGTCAGCAAACTGATTAGCATAGTTGGCGACAACGGCCGGGAACTCGGCGCTGGCAATCCGCGCTAACCCCATCTCGGTCGCCGCTTGACCAACCTCTCTGCCCGAGAGGTTATTGTGAATTGATAAAATGGCGTGCTGAGGATGCGTGAGGTCATGCACGACCACTTCGCAAAACGGCGCAAAGGTTTCGCTTAACCCCTGAGCGAGGATATCAAGCTGCGCCAGCAAGGGTGACAACTCACTACTCATAAGCCGTCCCCGGTGCCTAATAAGGCGCTATAACGGCTCATATCCACATTACCGCCGCTGATGATAATGCCGACTTTTTTACCCCGCAGCTGCGCCATAGCGTTCCGGGCGGCAGCAAAACCCAGACAACCTGTCGGTTCAACCACCATTTTCATTCGCTCAGCGAGAAATTTCATCGACGCGACTAATTCATCGTCACTCACGGTCAGGATATCGTCGACGTGTTGCTGTATTAGCGGAAAAGTATATTGCCCCAGATGCTGGGTTTGCGCGCCGTCGGCGATGGTTTTCGGCGTCTCAATGTGCACAATGCTTCCGCAACGAAACGACTGCTGGCCGTCATTGCCAGCTTCAGGCTCTACGCCATAGACTTTACACCCCGGAGACAGATGACGTGCCGCCAGCGCCGAGCCTGACAGCAGACCACCGCCGCCGAGGCAGACAAACAGCGCATCGAGCGGACCGACCTCTTCTATTAACTCTTTCGCCGCTGTCCCCTGCCCGGCAATCACGTGCGGATGATCGTAAGGAGGGATAAGCGTAAACCCATGCTGCTGAGACAGGTCACGTCCGATCTGTTCGCGATCCTCCGTGTAACGGTCATAAAAAACCACTTTGCCGCCGTAGCCCCGGGTGGCGGCGACTTTCGCCGCTGGCGCATCATGTGGCATCACGATGGTTGCCGGAATGCCCAGCAGTTTGGCCGCCAGCGCGATGGCCTGCGCATGATTGCCAGAAGAAAACGCCACTACCCCGGCCCGTTTTTGCGCTGGGCTAAACTGTTGCAACGCGTTCATTGCGCCGCGAAATTTAAACGCCCCCATGCGCTGAAAGTTTTCACACTTTAAAAACAGCTGCGCTGAGTATCGTTCATCCAGGGTACGCGAGGTCATCACAGGCGTTCGGTTGGCGTAGTCGGCAATGCGCTGCGCGGCTGCCGCCACGTCGCGATAATCGGGGAGTTGTAGAGTCATTGTTTCGCCTTGTTGATCAATGGGTAGCCATCTTTAATACATTTAGTCTAATTAAATACATTATGTATGATCAACAATCAATCGCAAATGGTATAGTTCGCAACCAGAGGAAAATGTGCCCCGCCGGGCTAATGCCTGCTGGAAATTTCCCACATTTGGGAGCAGGATATAATCAAATACCTGATTATTGTGGTAACGCCCCATTAGCTTCTGCGGACGCAGCCCGACACACTGGACAGGAGAATGTCATGTATTACACGTTAGGAGAAAAGACCCTCCACTTTTATCGCTATCAGTGCCGTTACTACGTCGCCCATTGGGACGGCGGCCACGTGATGACCGAGCAGTTCAAGCCTTTTATCGCCGGGATCAGCGAAAAGACCGGCCTGGAAGAAAAGCGTGTGGAAGCGGTCGCTCGCGATTACTTTACCAACGTGGATTAACGCAACGCTTCAGTATCACCAGAAAATACTAAAACGGCACCTTAAAGGTGCCGTTCTACATTCACTTCACTGATAAATAATCACGCTACGGGGATTTTTGAAATAATATATTCTAATGATTCATCAATATTCTCACCTGCCAGCATTTTCTTGCGCACGTCAAACGCCCGTCCGGTACGTAAGAACTTTAAAGAAACCTTATCATTATTCACCCCTTTATCGGTTAATACGACTTCACTCAACGGAACGATAAAGGTGTCTGAGTACAACTTTGGTTTAACTATCAATTTATCGCCAGAAAGACCAATCATAACGCGCTCCTTGAGGCGTACCCCATTCCAGATATTGAGAACTCCTACTGCGACCAATAAGTAGCCAATTCCCACGCCCATCACCAGAACAATAACCCCCATGCATAAAGCAATAGCTCCGGTAGGAACAAATCGGGATGTATCGCATGTTAATTTATAACTGTTGTCTTCAGGCTTTGATATATCAACCGCAGTTTTAGTGCTGTAAATATCAAGACCTGCGTTGCAGTATCGTTCGTAGCTAAAAAGATAACCGATTAAAAACACCAAACCAATCGGCACCATAGTAATTCCACCGATATAAGCAAACACAATACCAACACGCGGAGCTTTCGGTAATAACAGAACGCTTGCAACCTGAGCGACTATAGCAATGGGAAGTACTATTGTGACCAAATCTTTAATCAAACGCAGCGTTCGATCGTAGCCATAATAATCTGAAAGCGAGTTAACCTCATTGAGCACCAAAAGAAACATGGCTAAGTTAATAATAATACCAATCAATGTCAGACGGTGAATTTTATTCATTCATACTCCATTATGCTTACTCATCGTAAAATATTACTTTAAATAATAAATTTACACTATACCGGCAATATTAAAAGCCATTATCAACGCCCACCAACGCTCAACCACTCGAGATACCCGAATATATTCACAGGTGTGAAAAATGGAAAGCATATATACGGCAGACAGTATATCCCAACGGACTACCCCCCAATTAAATAGAGAACAAGCCGATACTAACAAATACATTGTATCCGTCAACAAAAAAGGAAAAACTTAGAAAATAGAAGTTATTTATTTATCGATAAATTTTTTGCCACTCCATTTAATTCATATTTTAAATTTATTAGACATTATCCAATACACCCAAACTATATTTTATCGCTATTGTCGCTATCCTGTCTTATTCATACGTTAACTGTTGGCATTGTTCATTTTACCAGGCTATACCTTAGGCATCATTATTCATCAAGGAGCTGTCGCAATGGGCAAGAAAATATTGATGCTGGTGGGCGATTACGCCGAAGATTACGAAACCATGGTACCGTTTCAGGCGCTACAGATGATCGGCTATCAGGTTGATGCCGTTTGTCCTGATAAAAGCAAAGGCGACTATATTTTGACGGCGATTCATGATTTTGACGGCGCGCAAACCTACAGCGAAAAACCCGGTCATCGCTTCGTGCTGAACGCCGACTTCGAAAGCGCAGAAGAGCAAGACTACGACGCGCTGCTCATCCCCGGCGGCCGTGCGCCCGAATATTTACGCCTGAATGAGCAGGTAATTAAGCTGGTACAGGCTTTTGACGCTGCGCAAAAGCCGATTGCCGCCGTCTGCCACGGCCCGCAAATTCTCGCCGCGGCGGGGATTCTCAAAGGCCGTACCTGTAGCGCTTATCCGGCTTGCGCCCCGGAAGTGCGGCTGAGCGGAGGCCAGTATGCGGATATCGGCATCGACCAGGCGCACGTTGACGGTAATCTGGTCACCGCCCCCGCCTGGCCCGCGCACCCACAGTGGCTGGCTAAATTCATCGAATTACTCCCGCAGTAAGGTTCTGGTCTTATCAGGGACTGGCATTCATTATCGCGTATCTGCTGTAGTGCCAGTCCTGCTAATCACGGACATTTTGTATCACTCACTATATTATTTCTTGACAGCTTTCACCGCTGAACAATATTGTATCGATCACTACAATATAGTGAGGCAAAGGTCATGGCTGTATTTGATAACAAATCGGTACTGGTATTGGGCGGGAGTCGCGGCATTGGCGCGGCGATTGTACGGCGCTTTCGTGCCGACGGCGCGTCGGTGGCTTTCAGCTACGCGGGTTCAGGGCAAGCGGCACAGCAGTTGGCTGGCGAAACCGGCAGTACCGCGGTATTTACCGATAGCGCCGATCGCGATGAAGTGATCAAGCTAGTTCGCGATAGCGGGCCGTTGGATGTACTGGTCGTTAATGCCGGTATAGCCCTCTTTGGCGATGCGCTGGAGCAAGATAGCGATGCGATCGACCGTCTGTTCCGCATCAACATTCATGCCCCCTACCATGCGGCCGTCGAGGCGGCGCGCACGATGCCGGAAGGCGGTAGAATTATCATAATTGGTTCGGTGAATGGGGATCGCATGCCGATGCCTGGCATGGCGGCTTACGCGTTAAGCAAGTCCGCGTTGCAGGGACTGGCGCGCGGGCTGGCGCGAGATTTTGGCCCCCGCGGTATTACGGTGAATATCGTGCAGCCGGGCCCTATTGATACCGATGCCAACCCGGAGAACGGCCCTATGAAAGAACTGATGCACAGTTTTATGGCGATTAAGCGGCATGGCCGCCCGGAAGAAGTTGCGGCAATGGTTGCCTGGCTGGCAGGCCCGGAATCATCGTTTGTGACGGGGGCAATGCACACCATAGATGGCGCATTTGGCGCCTGATATACAGGAGGGCTAGATTAGCTAGCCCTTTATCGCAGCAACCATAACGACTATTCCTTCATGTCTAATTTCAGCAAGGCATAACGAGTAATCAACTGCTGCAAATGCTGTTCTGCCTGATGTTGCTGCGCTGAACTTTGGGCCTGCTCTTGCGGCATCTCCGCCAGCTGACGCAGTTGTTCTTCGACCGGAACAGTACGATTAAACGACTGGGTCATTGCGAACACCGCTGATTTCAGCTCGCTTACGGTTAGATATTTTCCCTTTTGTTCATCCAGCGCATCAAGGCGCTGGGCCAATTGCTGCAACTGCTTCATTCCTTGATGCCATCCATTGAGATTTTCAACCGGCAGCGCGGCGGCGGCGAGCTGTTGCCGCCACTGCCGGGAGAGCGTTTGAGCCTGCTCAGGCCACAGCGTTAACGCCTGCTGCACCAATCGCTCTCCATCATCGATAGCCCAATCCGGATTGAGCTCAGCCAGCCGCGCCAGCTGCTGCTGGGTCTGTAGTATCCCCTTATCAGCTGACGGCGAGCGCGGCTGAAAGGAACGCAGCTGCTCAGCCGAAAGCGCCACGGGCAATGGCGCCAGGCTGGCGGCGAATTGCACTTGCTCCTGGTCTGATGAATAGAGAACCCGCCATCCCCATATCGTCGCCACCGTTAACAACAGCATGGTGATCATACCGGCAGCAAAGGGGCGCCAGCGCTGTACCGCCGACGGAAGGTCACAAGCTGTCGCCATCTCCGCAGCGGTATCCGCGGGGGCAATGTACACCCGTTTTATCCGTTCAACCGACTCATCAACCTCAATAATTGCGTTCCCCGGCACGGTCACGCCGGCGTGCTGCGAATTATCGGCGCGAGCTATGCCATCGCTGTTTTCCAGCCGCACGGCGGCGTTATGTATCAGAGCGACCAGGACATCCAACTGACCGGCATGCTTTAGCTCGAGCCGTTGCAGGGCTGCATCGAGCGCTTTTAGATGTGTTTCCGCTTGATATAATTCGCTGAGGTCGGCATATGCCAGGGTTAACGTGCGCAGCGCCTGCTGTAACCGCTTGCTCAACCCGCAGACGATTTCCATCCGCGCATGCACCGGCTGCGGCCACAAAGCGCCCCATTGACGTGTAATCAACGTTTCAAGAATAGCGAGACCTTCATTGAGGCCAAATAATCCAGCCAACTGCGTGCGGGCCAGCGTGTACCAGGCTGCTGTCTGAAGATCCACACCGTTACGATCAAACAGCGACAGGCATAACTGTTCCGCATATCGCCAGTTAACGTCCGGGCGCGCCGGGTGGCTGAGCTTTTGCATTTCTTCACGCAGCTTTGCGTAGTCCGCCTGCGTGCGCGGGTCCCCCCCGGTAGTGAGGTGGCGTTCAGAATATGTCGTCATAAGGATTAACCAAAGTGAGTACTAAATGGCGGTACGGGCGTCCAGGTACTGTTGCTGTTTGAGATGGCGAATTAGCACCCTGCCCTCAGGCATAAACTCCGTGCCGTAACGTACCAGACCAATTTCCTTCAGTTCCGCGTCAATGGCATAACGCAGTTCGCCAGGCTGTGTCTGTTCCAACATCTCAACGCGGATGCTGCTTAGACGCGGCTCGTATTTGAGTAGTACTGCAGACAGCGTGGTCATAAGCTGGTGCGCGGTGCCCGGCATCCCCTGGAGGATTTTTGTCATATCCGGCAGCCCGTAGTCCGGGAGATGCGCCAATGCTCCCGCCCGGCAATTAAGAATACGCTGCATGTTATCGAGCACCGAAAGAATGACCTGATTTTCTTCGCTGACCTGATGCAGGTCGAGACCGCCGGAAAAATTACCGAACAACGTGTCGTAAAGCGAGGGGCGCGGCATCTTAGTTATCCTTCAACGGTTGCAAGGTTAAACGGTTATGGCCGGCTTCAATAACCCGCGGTTTGTCCGCGTCAAGATCGTCGCGAGTCAACACCAGCCGCCAGCTGTTCCCAGCCAGGTCAGGCGCCATAAACATCCCCGCGATCGCGACGTATTGCGTTGCCGCCTCCAGCGGCATATCAACAGCCACGGATTCTCCGGGGCGCAGACGAATATCTTTCTCGGCAAGCCAATCGCCTTGGATCGCCTGGCTATCCTCAGCAAACAGCGAAGGATAATCTGTATCATCAAACACCTTTCGATCTTTGAGCTGGTATATACGTACTACGGTCGCCAGCGATGCCCCTTGCGCGTTATTATTCACCCCTTCCCGGGCGCGAATATCCAGATGCAGTGTTTTCACCTGCTTATAAAAAATAGACCTGGTCACTGAGACCGCCCCGTCCTTCACACTCTGTGTCAAGCCGCAACCGGCCAAGGCCGTCGAGAAAATCATCGCCAATAACGCAGCGGAATATTTACCAGCGATAGTCGCCATCTTCATCGTGCTCCCTTCGGTGAATATTTTCCTGGACGCGCTGATAACGCCCTGGATGAATGGTGATAATGTCATTCGAACTGCGATGTGGATTTAGCGGGCGCAGCACTGCAGTACGCCCTAACCGCACCGCTTTTGTTAACTGGCAGGTAAGCTGCGCTTCCGGCAATAAATGACGGGCGACGCATAGTTGAATGCGCACATCCAGGTGTGTGCCGAGCCAAACATGCAGCAACGCCATGAGGTCCTGGAGTCGTTCCCCCCCGGGCAACCATCCCTGCGCTTCCTCATGGTTGCTGGTCGTTAAACGTAACAACACCTGACCATTAACATCCGTGCCGTGGGTTCCCATGACCGGCCTGGCCGCCAGGCTAACGGGATGCCGCACGCTCATGGTCAGCGCCTTTTTCAGCGGAATACGACAGCGGTCGTGATGAAAGATCTCGGCACGAGTTTCCGGCGCCAGCAGTTCAACCAACGCCCTCATTCCTTCCTCCGTTCGTCCCGGAAGAAGCATCAATGGCAGCAGCGCCAAAAAGCGTGATAACGGTATATCCACCGCGGCCGCGCACCCCTTAATCCCCAACCCGGCTAATCCCAATAGGTACTGCGAGGTATTGTCTGTGCCGCCAGCCTGAAATGTCGCCGGGTATGAATATTTACGCCAGATGCGGTAATACTGGCTAATCAACCGATGGTTGAAAATATCCAGAAAATCCGCTGCGGCGGCATACCCCTCGCGGCGCTGCGCGATATCATCAATATAGTGCGTCGGCAGCGGCGACTCGACTCCGTACAATCCCATAAACGTGACGCGAAGCGAGGGCGGTAAGTGCGAAACATCCGCTTCAGGCATTTCAAGTTGCCGAATTTCACTGGCCGGGAATCCCATTCCCGGATGTGGTCGAAAGCGTATCGGTTCATGCCGTATTTGCCAGCCTCCACCGGTCAACGGCGCCTCTGGCTGGCTCTGTTCAAGCAACTGACTGAAGCGATAAAAATTCATGTACGGCAACCGCTCCCGAGCCTTCGCTATCAACCGGGCAGGCGCGGATTGTGATTCTCTTTCCACCGAATATATTTCCCTTCTGGCTGAACAATAAGCGTAAGCTGGTTGAATTGATTCATATCGGCATAGAGGGCAAAAAAGCGATTCAGCATTTCGCCGAACAGATGAATATCCCCTTCGCCGGTGAACCCTCGGCTGTCGAGGGTCACTTCAATTTCCAACCCTCGTAACAGAAACCCATCTTCAAAACGCTGAAGACGATGATGCTTGACCGACTGGATCGCCTCAAGACGGCGGTAATTCAGCTCATCGTCACGCCAGTTATAGAGTGACAGCGTGCCGCGAAGTACCTCGGCGTTACTCATCATGTTTAAAAAACGAGTACCCAGATGGCTCATAACCCGCCAGTGAAAGCGATCCTCTGCGGGCGGATAAGCAGGCAACGTCGGCTTACACAGATTCCGCACGCTCAGCTGCGTTTCTGAAACCTGGTCACAGCGGTCAAGCACGGTGCTTTGCAACGCCCGGCGCGGTAATTGCCCGTTGGTGCCAGTGATACGTAGCGATACGGTTTCTCTTTCAAAACCCCGATCGGCTTCCCAGCGCTGGCCGCCCAGGATTAACCAGGTGTCGTGCATTCCGCTGACGCCGCGCTTCACGCGCGTATGGTAATACCGCTCCGGCGCATGGCGGCGCATCATTCCTCCCCGATGTCGGAAACTGGTAAAAGGGACATATCGCGCCTCGCCCGATCGCCCTGAGCCGGTGACGCTATCAACGGAATAAATCTCAGTATGTCCGTCCTGCAAACGTTTCGGCCGCAGCAGGTATTCGCTCTCCAGGCCGCTGATAGTTAACGGATCCGCTTCCAGGGTGAACAGGTTAATCACCGGTACGCAGTGCAGGCGTAGGCAGTCTTCGGTTATGGGTAAATCGCTTTGCCAAAGTTGGTTGAACACCACCTCGATATCAAAATGAGTTATCCCAGCAGGAAAGGTGTAATTGTCCAGACCCTGCAGCTGGACAAACATAAATTTTTCGCGGAAGGAAAAATATTCCAGCAATAGCTGATAACCGCTAAAAGCACTCTCTCCCTTCGGCCACAGGCCGTCCTCCTCGCCGAATCCACCCGGTGAGAAATAGCCGTTAATCTTTATCCGCTCAGCTTGCGTTGGCAGGCGCAGATACATCGCGGCCTGGCGTTTGGTAAGCCACAAATGCAGGGCGCTGCCGGTTACAGCGTCTTCTCCGAGATAAAGCGGCAGGCGGCGCAGATCGGCGTGGGACCAGTCAGCCTGGCCACTGCAGGCAAAACGAATCCTCAGGAGCGAACGCCCGTCCGGCTCGCTGACCATGGCAATTTTCGCCACCGTTATCGGATTCAGCGTCACATCGCGAGTGGTACGGTAGCGGCAAAGGGTATTTTTCGGCCCCACCGGGCGGGACGTTATCTCAAGACCAGCAGGTACCGTTTCCGCCATTTTCATCGCCGTAAGTTCCGGCATGAGAGCCACTATCGATAATGACGGAATAGTGCGCAGGTAATGTGGCCACAGCATACTGACCAACCCTTCGGTGAGCTCCGGTAGATCATCGTCGATCTTTTCACGCAGGCGGCCCATCGAAAACGCAAAGCCTTCAAGCAGCCGCTCCACGTAGGGATCCGGCGTACCGGCTTTGTCGAGATCCAACATTGCCGCCCGATCGGGGTGCGTTTGGGCGAACTCTTTTGCCGCTTCGCGTAGATAACGCATTTCAGCGTCAAAATAGCGTAGGGTTAAATCTTCCATCGTAGGTTTTCCGTTATTCATCCATGACGATCGGGCTTTTAAACACAGAGTACCGCCGCTCGGGCGGGATTAATGGCGATCAATTCAGCCAGTAAGCGGTCCATCAGCGGCTGCAAACGATTTTTGTCCGTTTCACTGCGCCCGGCCTTACCCCGCAAAAGTCGAAGATGACGGGCCCAGACCTCAAACAGCAGCTCTGGTTCCCATTGCGCCAGAGAAAGTGTGGCGGCCTGCGCGTCCAGATCCGCCAACAAATGCTGCGCCAGTTCATTTTTTCCAGTCTGTTCGGCAACCCTCGCCATCAATAATCGCAGCAGCCAACGGCTTCGCGGAGTCGTTATTCCTGGACGATGCTGTAACCAGGACAGCGCCGCATCGGCTCCCTCGCTGTCGGCTAGCGCCAGCGCTTCGGGCTCCAGTTGAAGGATAGGGTCATCGCCGGAAGCCGTTACAGCGCCAGACACGGCATCGTCCCGGAAGGCGGCATTATCCAGCACCAGTTGCTGAATCCAGTTTTGAGTCACCTCATCGGCAAACGGCGTGCCGTCGTTGAACGCCAGCTCCTCCAGGCCAATTAAGCGAGCCAGAAGTCCTTGTAGGTCATGTTGAATAATATTGGCTTCCGCCTCGCGCCCGGATTTCAGCAACGCCTGGTGAACATACCACTGCAAATCCAGCCACAGATGATTCGCTGCGCGGGAAAACATCTCGCTGGCCTGCTCCAGCAGCTCCAGCCAGCTCTGCTGCAGATACAAGCGCTTCAGCAACGCCCGCTGATCCGGTTTTGGCGGATCGATACGGGTCCTGCCGTCCGCCAACAGAGGGGGTAATTGGTGCAGCGTGTCATGGCGGATACTTCGTATCAGGTGATAGGCAGAGAGCCAACCGTCCGGTCGATCGCTGAGATATTTTGCCAGCACCCGCGCCTGTGTCAGAAGTTCCTGACCAGACGTAATCGTACCTGTCTGCGGCGCACTACTGACTGCTGCCGTTAGCGGTGTATCGCTGATATTCTGCGGTACTACGGCCTCCGGGCCGCCGGATTTCATCAACCGGGTTTCGAGGACGCCGCACAGCGCGCCGGGGACGGCCCCCTCTTCTACCTGCTCGATAAGCAACAAGGCTCCGGTAATGCGCATCGCGACGCTATTATTCACTTCGGGGAATAGCGAGAGGCTGTCGAGCATTCGCTGGCTGGCCAGCCAGTCAAGAGCCGCTTTTCTGCTGCGCTCACGCTGCGGGTGCAGATGAAGGCCAAAACGCTGCATTAACCCCGCCAGCAATTCCAGCCCATCGGCCAGGCCGGCTTCGCCATCGCGATGCAGGCGAGCCCAGGCGTAGTAGGAAGCGACGCGGATATCACGAGTCACGGTCGTTAACAGTTTTTCCGCAAGCTGGCAAATGAGATCGGTATCCGCTCCCGAAAGCTTATTCACCTCTTCGCGCATCAGCTGGAAATCATCGTTATAGCCAGGGTCGTTGCCGGTCGGCGAATCGGCTGCGACTGGCTGCAGCCAGCTTTCCCATAGCAGCAGACGTTGCTGCGTTTGGGCAACCAGCGTTTCAGGCACGGCCTGGCAAGCATTAATCAATGTAAGAACCGATGCCATTAATAAATATCCTCCCCTCGGCTTTCACTCTCCAGGTCACTGTCTGTCGTTTCTGCGCTGACCATAAAAATGGTCTCTGGCAGGGTAAAGTTGCGCAGCGCCAACAGCGCCAGCGGCCCCTCGCCGGCTTCGGTACGGAGCGTATAGTTCAGCATCAGTCCATCCGGCGCTTTCCAGCTCAGGCTCCAGCTACTGCCTGTGCCCGGATAAGCTCTCACCGTGGCTTTATCCAGTAACCGGATCCAGCCCCACGCCCCGGTCAGGTCAGCGTACTGGCGTGTTCCCGCCCGGGTGCTGATCCAACTTAAACTGGCCCCCGGCGCTTCGGTGTCCGCCGGCCAGCTAAAGCGACGCCAGGTCGGCATCTGGTTCATGTAATTCAGTTTTTGACGATCGACCTCCAGCATTGTTTGCATCACGCCTTCCGCGGTTCCCGGACGCAGTTCGAAGTGCATTCCAGCCTCGCCGTTGGTAAATGCCACATCCGCAATATGGCTCAGGGTATTCATCGCGCGCAGGAAGGCTGGGTTAAATGTCAGCCCCTGGGCATTGATGCTGTCCGCCACCCAACGGCTTCCCTCTTTATGCAGCACCCCATTAAGCCGGGTCTGCAGGAAATGACTGATGCGGCCACTCTCTGCATTGAGATACTTCGCCAGCAGAGGTAAAGAGACCTCGCTGCTCACATTTTTGAAGGGATAGCGCCCACCGAATGCCCGGTTCCAGTCATCGAACACCGCGCTACGCCAGCGGGCATTGAGGCTTTCTGCCGCCGGAGTCAGCACCTGCTGCCAGGCTTGCTCCATCGGGCGGACAAACACCGTTTGGCCGAAGCCACGCCACTCCTGCCCTAGCCCTGCCGCCACCAGGCTACCGTAGTCTCGGGTGTCGGTAAGATCCACCGCGCGACCTTCAAAAACCGTCTGCGCCAGCGCCAGCGTCATCGCCTGCGGATCGGCCGCATTAGTCACCTGCTGCAGACGCAAACGAACCTGTGTCACGCGGGTCAGAAACGTTTGTAGATTCAAACGACTACCAGACATGCTGCCATCGCGATTATCCATCAGGGCGAGCACCGGGCCGAAAGTCGCATCCAGTGGCCCCCGCAGGCCGCCTTGCTGATCGATAAGCGGCTGATCTTCACGGTTAAACAAATTTTTCGCTGATTTGACCAGCGAATCGGTTATCGCCTCGCCGCGCTGTCCGGTTCGTCCCTGTACATTCAAGGTATTCATCAACGCAATCAGCGGCGACTGACGCACATCCGCCATCAGAGTTAGCTGATCGATGGCATCCGACAGCGTGGCGGCGCGCTGCCAACGTAGACTATTGAGAAAGTTCAGCCAGGCGCCGCTGAAATCGGCAAAATAGCGTTCCGCCAGGCGTTCGCGAAGCGCTTCCGGCGTCGCCGCCTGCGCTACCGGAAGCTGGTTATCGCTGAGCACCCAGTCGATTTCATCGCGGCGCGCGTTAACCACTTTTTCAATAGCCGGCTGCACGGCATGCTCCCAGGCGTTGCGGGTGAACATACCCGGGACTACCGCATCGGTGGTATACAGGCGTGAGGCGTCGGTGTCACCGGTCATATCCGCCAGATGCATATCAGCATACTGGTTCGCCACCTGCGCCAACATTTGCTGATAGAGGGTGGATTCGCTATTACGTTTACCTAACTGACGAATTAACAGCGTACGAGCCTGACTGACCAGCGTGGGATCGGCCGGCAACCGCCACTGCGGATGTAACGCCAGGCTGGATGCGTAAAATCTCAGTAGAGACGTTCCGCGGCCCTGCCAGAAGCCGTCCGTCACGCCATCCCGCTGCGGCCAGTTGCGCATCAACTCGCGAGCAAACCAGCCTGCATCCATTTTTTCCGGGCGGGCGAGCATGAGATAGAGCTTCAATTGGTCATAGGCGGTTTTGGCTAGCCGTTCACGTAGCGGACTTTCCGGCGGCAATTGCACGAAAGCCTGTAACTGCTGCTGAAGATGTTCCGCCGCCGCATCACGAACCAGCGGTAGCGCCATGACGCCGTAGCGTGGGTAGAGCGCCGCCAGCAAATCATCATTCTGGCTTAATCCGGCGCGCGCGTACCAAGGCGCCCCGTGCGCTTTGCGGTATGTCAGTTGAGCCAGCGTTTTCTGCACGGCGGCCAGCGCATGCAGGCGTTCGGCAAGTGGCTGTTTTTGCGCTGCGGCTCGTTGCACCTGCTCCTGCGCTGTGACCAGCAAATGGCGGTTGGCCGCAAAAGAGACGAACATAGCGCCTCCCCACAACAACATCAGCACCGCGCTGATAACGGTCATGATTTTTGCAAGAGAATAACCCGTTTTATGGGCTTTCAGTCCCGCGGGTAACGTCGCAAGCGATTCAAGCAGAACATCCCAGCGATTATCCTTCCGCCAGTAATGATCCGCGCTATGGGAGAGCTCCTGGACCTGAGATCCGAACATGATACCGGCCAACGGCAAAGGCCGCGCGGACGACAAGAATGCGGATAAGGGACCAACAATAGATTCAGGAAACCGGGTCAATTGCTCGGCAAGGCGCAATAAAAATGCGTCTTCATGGCTGTCACTTACTGAGTGTATTCCACGAGCGATCAGCTGCCCGGCCAGATTATCCACCAACTGACGGAATTGCTCTGGCGTGCAGTTGGCAGGCAACAGGCAACCTATTGATTGTGTTATTTGTCCTCGTCGTTCCCCAGCTCGCGGGTGTAAGGACCAGACGTATAGCGGTAGACGCCTGCGCTGCTGAACATAACGGGCATTCAGGGTATGGGCGATGCTGTCTATATCCATAGTGGATAAAGCCGGAGTTATTGCATCCCCACTCAGCACGGTCAGCTGGTCGAAGGCCGATGTTATCCATATGACGCCATCGGGTTGGCGGCGAAGCTTACAAACCGCATTACGCTTGGTGCGATCGCCCTGTTTTGTCAACTCTGCGTCCCACAGCAAAACGGTTCCATTCGCCTCAAGCCAGTATTGATCGATCAGGCCAGGAATAGCTTGCTCCACATCAGCGCTTTTACCCGTCACCATCAGGATACGAACTTTCGACGGCCAGAAATAACCATACTGCTGTTTCAGGTAGTCGTTTAATTCAGCGTAATACCTATTTTCTTCGCCATTGGTTTCATCATTTTCAGGCGTGCGGTAGGTATGTAGCGCTGAAAAGCGTTTCGCCAGGTATGATGTCGATGGATTTGCTTTGGTTGCATAAGCGTAGCGTTTGAATACTGAAAAATAGGAATTTAATCTAAGGAGTTTAAATGCGCATAAAAAAACAAACATAAAAGCAAACCAGCAAGATACTTTCCCGGCCTTACCTGTCAGTCCAAAATCATCTCCCCATAAATGTATTGCTATTGCAGCCAAAATGCCAATCACGCCGACCAATATGGCAACACCCAGTAATCTTAGTAAACTATATTTTTGCATCGCGCTTCCCCAGGATCTTTATTTTAGATAGCACGATCCCAGCCTCATCCTCTGACACAATAAGATTTACAGAACCGTTATCACCTGATGATGCCAGTGATAGAGATAACGCTGCCCACATATTATTTCTTCCCTGCCTACCCAGTATAAATTCCGTGAAATGATGTCTGACTTTTTCTTCACCATTATTAGCATTGAGAATTTTAATAGCTTGACCTAATGCTGCTTGATTCTTAAGTTTACCAATCCATATTTTTTCGATAATACCCGTAGACGATTGAAAGTTGAGAACATCTGCCAGGTCTTGAGTTAACTCAGCGGAATTTGTCGCCATCGCACGATAAATTCTGATTTTTTCCTTTAGCTGTTCATTCTTATCTGTTGCAGGAGGCGCGCAAAGCCACGCGCAAACACCATCGCTGGCACTATTTGCCCCATTACCGACAAGCGAAACCAGGGGGGCAAAAGTGATAATTAAGCGAAAGTTATTATCGGTATAATTAAGCCATTCATCAATTTGCTCAGCATAGTGAGTCATCATCCACGCAGGTGTTTGAATGCTCTCCTCCTGCATCCCTAATTTTCGCCATGCCAGCGTGAAGGATTGCCATGCTGCAGTATCAAGAGGCATACCCATAGGAAAGACAATTTTCAATTTATTCTTTTTTGCTAATGTAATTAAAACAGAACGTAGTGGTGAAAGCAGTTCGTAAAATAATGTATTATAATCAACGTTAACAGGAAACATCACCGGTTGTTGCCCGATAATGTGTATCTCACCGCCTTGTTTCAGGTTCTCAACTTGCGCCTGCTCCGGGAACATGAAGTGATAATCTACAATACTGATATATTCCGACGCCCACGCAGAGTAAATCTTGTCCAATGCAGCATTCTCTGCCTTAATTACTGCATTTTTTTCAAGACAAATACCAAGCTGAAATGAACGCCATCCGGCGAACAGCAAAAGTATCGCCAGACTGCTTGCACATAATATAAGCGCATACAGGACAGAATTCGCATCATGCGTAAAATAATACCATGAGACACATGCAACCGCGATCGA
Organism: Klebsiella sp. 141203; assembly: GCF_032601985.1. NCBI lineage: Bacteria > Pseudomonadati > Pseudomonadota > Gammaproteobacteria > Enterobacterales > Enterobacteriaceae > Klebsiella > Klebsiella sp. 141203. The sequence goes on from NZ_JAQIRL010000001.1 coordinate 624,849, forward strand.
AATTAGAGAGACAATGAAGAATAGTGTCATTTTTCCCCATGCGACTGGTGACACATCAATTAATTTTTGTTTCTCCGGTATATTCCAGGCCATTATATTATCCTATTCCCGTATCAGAAAGACTAGAGATAACATAACAACCGCACAGGCATGCACAGCGATCAACGGCAACGGGTTTGTTATCGGATATCCACTGAAGACAACCCTCAATAATATAATTCTCACCATGGCCATCTAGCGGACATATTACTTTATCACCCAACAAAGCAACTGGTTGTCCGTCAACGATCGTTGTTGACGATGCCGAAATGACACGGCCACCACTATTTAGCCGATCATTTAACCTCACAACACCTGTTAACATAAGCTTTCAATAATCCTTTACAAACAGTTTCCGTTAATATTACTCAATTACTGCGTAAGGTCGCCACAATAAGCTGAAGAGAGATAGATGGTTGAATAGTTCAGGTTTATACGCCCTGTTACTTCATCAATCCATCAATCAATACCTGTTGCCAGTACAGAAACAACTTAACTCTTATAAATAGGGTATGGTGATCTCTTTTTCCATTCATCCTGTTTGGTTTTTTCCTCTAGTTTAGAAACTAGCGGATCTTTATAAAGTGGATAAGATGACTCCTGAATTATTACATCTTGTTTAATCTCTTCTTGCGGTTCCGCCATTTTACTTAGCGCATATTCTAATGACTGCTGGCAGCGAGCTATTTCAGTACTGATGTCCTCTGCAGTAAAATCATCGGTGTTTTTTTCACACTCATTGCCAAAGATGCCTTGTTCAAACCACTTTTGCAGCTCATCGCGAGAATAGTATTGCGTCGCGACATAATCAACGAGCATGATCAGCAGCGACACTTGCCAGGAGGAAAGTAATCCTACCCATTCGATAGCTATTAGTGGACTGAGTGCCGGCTTTACCAGTCTTCCCAGCCATGTTCCGCGCGAAGCAACGGCGGTTTCCCAGCCAAAGCGGGCAATCAGCGCTTCCAGCAGCTTACCATTCGCTTTAAATATCGCTGCGAGATCGCTCAGGACTTTTACACTATAAAGACCAAGGAATAATTCTCGTTGTTCTGTATTATATTCTTGATACACCTTAGCTACATCCAGGCCAAGCAAAATGGCCGACGCAATCATCGTGCAACCGGCGCCCGACATTTTCAGATACTGCAAACCATTTTTCCCCTGCCAGGCCTTTTCCATTGCAGGCATAGCTACATCGATGATTCCGCTGGTCGTCACAAGGGCGGAGCTGGCGATTTTCGCCTGGCTGGCGGCATCGCCCTTGCTGTGACGATACAGATTGCCAAGTTCATAAATATTCAAGAAAGTTACCAGGATTCTGATACTGGTCGTCTTGAATACCGCTGCGCCTTCCTGTCCCTGGCCATATTCGGCAAAAGTTTCATTCAGTTTGTCAAAACGACCTTTGGCCAAATTAACATTAGCCTTCGCGAGTGGTTTATCCGGATTATAAAAAACGTTGCCGGAAATATAGGTATGGCGCTCATACATCCAGCCGAAATACCGGCTGGCAAAGGCTTTGGTTTGCGCTACGGATTTTCCTGCAGAAAGAGAAAATATCGCATGGATAATAACGCCGCGAATATTATCCAATATTCGGCCGATTCCCGTGGCCGAAAAAATTCGTGCGCCGACGGTCGCCATATATTGGTCCATACTGTAAAGCACTTTTTGCGATAGTACGGCATTCTTAGCTAAATTACTTTTCAGGGCATCCGTGGCTTTTTCAAAACCTTTAAAAATCTTAATCAGCTTAACACTATTGGCGTCAAAGAATTCAAGAACCTGCTCCGGCAGTACCACGTCAGTTTCCGCTTGCCGGGCAAGGGTAAGTAATGCCTCGGCTTCGGCCATGATTTCCGGGTTATTATAAAAGTGCGTTCGCCAGACCAAATTCTCCGCATTAGCGGTACTATATTCAGCAATCCAGCGATCCAACAGTAGTTGGCCGTGGGGATGGATATCAATACCCGAAATCGCGAAGGCGACTATTTCACGGTAGCTAAGATTATCGACCGGATCGTTTGAATTGAAATCCTGCGTCTCGGCAATAAATAAGGGGGTTTGTAACCACTCAATACGGAACTCAATTAACCAGGTCAGCAGGTTACTCACTCGCGTAGTCAGTAAATCGACGGTTTCATTAAACGAACCCAACCGCGTTGGATTCAACATCCAGTCGTATTTCTCCAGTTCGTCAGCGGCGATACTGAATGCCATGGAGTCTATATAACCACGCGTATTCCAGGTTTCAAAATCCTCACGACTACGAATATCGCGTACATCAGTACCATCCTTTTTTTTATCCTCAAGATACCGTCGATATGTCTCATCCATTGCGGCTTGACCCAGCTGCGTTTTTTCAAGGCGTTCGGTTAACCGCGGATAATTACTCTTGATAATAAGCTGCCTTACACCATTAATAAGATTCAGGGTCGATAACTCTACTTGCCGCTCGTCGGCAAATTTCTGCTGTAGCGCCAAAATACCGTTAGACCAGCCGGTGAGTTCATGGGTTATACCCGTGGCATCATGTAATGCCATCATCAATGGCTTAACCGGGGTACCCTCAGCGCTGACCCCCCGTTGCTGCATTTGCTGCAGCGTACTTCCTACCCCGCGATAAGGCCGCCAGGGGTATAAGGTCCACTGCGGCTTTATCGCAGAGCCCGCTTTTATCTTCTCGCCCCACAACGAGGCTACCCAGCGCCGCCATTGCGGCAGCGTTTCATCGCACAGATGATATTCATATTTGGAAAAATAACTCACTTGATCAACAACCCCTTCATAAGGAAGTAGTTGGGACGGACTTAATTGATTTCCCCGCATAGGGATATAATCAAGCACCGATGACAAACTGTCTTCCGTCGCTTCCGTTACCGGTGCTGTTGGCTTATCCCAGTGCGATGGGCTCAGGCATTGCATTCTGGCCTCGCGACGATTGCTGTCGTTTTGATAACTATCCAGCGTTGTCTTGCTCCATTGACGCTGGCTGAACGCTATCCAGATATCATTTTCCAGCACATGCGCAGGCAAGGTTATGAAATCTTTGCCGCCCTGATTGTAGGACCCTTTAATACAATCCGGTTGCGATTTCGGCTGCACGTTTTCCGCGGAAAGTTGTTTCCATAAGCTGCCATCATCGCTTACCGACCAGGCCTCCCATGAAAGTATATGCGGGTAGTAGATATAAATAAATCCCCGGCGCATAGCACGCAACGCATAATGATAGCCGTCGTGATGCGGATAATCACTCGTCGCCGGCCGCGCCCACTGTGGTAATTCCCCTTCGATACTGTCTGGCACCACAGCATAACGTACCGGTAATAATGCCGGCCCCTGCGCCTTACAATCGCATTGATGATTAGACATCCCTGTACTCCTCTTATTGTTCGCCCTGGTATTGATATTGCGTGCACTCTTCCTTTATTCGCTGCCATTGGCGCTCACTGAAATTTGCCACCCTTGCACGATATGTTTGATTGCTTTCTATTGGGCCTTTCTGAAGCGCCTGCAATAAATCTATATGGCGATCAAAATCGGGAGATATGGTTAAAGCATGCGTGCCATAAAGGGTCAAATCTTGTGGGTGATGAAATGGAAATTCCCATGCACGGCGGAGCGCCGGAATAATCCGGGTAAATACCTGCTGCTCGGAAAATCTCAACTCATTAATATATGAACAGCGATATTGGCACATAATGCGATTTACAATGCCGATAAACTGAATATCGCGCCAATTATCTTCACTCAATGACAGAGAATAAGATAATCTAATATTCTGTTGTTCCGCCCCCTTCCTTTGAACCCATTGACCATCTCCATCAATAGAAAACCAGGCTGCTAATGGTCCAAATAAACGTTGCTGCTGCCAGTTATCTAATAATGACCATAACGGCAGCGCGACGGCAGGATCATAAAAGCGTAGCAGCGTATCCTGCCCTTCACGCTCCTGCAGCGCGCTTTTCGCTAAATGAAGTGCTAATGCCTCCGGCGAAGTCGAACAAGAAAGCCAGCCACATATTAACCGGCCATATCCTTGAGTGATACGTTGCGGATGAATTTCATTACAAGCCAGCTCTGCGCTCATCTCCAGCAACAGCACATCATCAGCAATGGATAAATCGAGGGGAATTAAACGTGGTTCGAACTCCGCTGACAGATAACGAGGCGCAACAGGAACTCTGATATATTCTCTTGCCAGTAGAGGCGTATATAGCGAATGTTCTTGCTGACGAAATCTGGCGATCGCGGCGTCGATCATTAAAACACACAACTGATTTTTGGTGACAAAGCTATTATGAAGTTGCTGCTTGGTATTTTTAATCTTCAAGCGCAAGACGTCTTCAGCATAATTATAATTTACTGACGCTTTCATCATTTATTGTTCTTTAATTAAAGGTTACCGTTGGACTTTGAGTTCCGCCAGCGGTATCCATGGCTGAAGCACAGGGTGCAGGGAGATCTATGCTGGAATGCAAGGACGCAGCCGCCATTTTTTGCAGGTTTGTACATTTCAGGCGAAGACTACCTGGAGCGCCGATTTCAACATCGCCATTTTTCAAGCGAATATAGGCGCCGCCGCAGTTCAGCAACAGTTCTGTCGCCGCCGAAATAATCACTTGTTCGTCTTTGCTGGCAATAGTGAGCGTTTTTTGGGCCAGAAGATCCAGTGCATCATTTTGAGCCTGAATGTCGACTTTACCTTTACCGGCATAAATTTTTATTCCCATCAATTGCGCAAATAAACTAATCGTTTCTTTCACCCCGAGACGGAATTTCTTGCCAATGCTGATATCCGCATTCGAGCCGGAAGTAACAATTAAATTATCGCCTGATGACAGCTGCATAGTGGCGGGAGTAACCTGCGCAATCCCGGCAGGGGCTGACAGTAACAGCGCCTGTTGTTTTAATTCCGCTAATGTTTCGGTCAGTAGTTGTTTTTGCTTTTCAATATCCGCCAGTTCAGCTTTTGCTTTCTCGGCGGCAGCACGAATACCTTCCACGTCCTGAAGCGCAGCCTGCAACACATCCTTCGCAGCCTGCATATCCAGCTGTAACCCTCCGGCTTTTGGTTGCAGATCGGCGCTAATAAACAGGCCTTTCCCCGCACGTATCGCCCCCCACGAATCGGTACGTAGTTCAAAGCCTTCCCCACGTAGCGCGCGCTCGGCATTCACCTGATGCCCCAGATTCAGCTGTGTTTTACCGCCATATTCGGTACTGAGTTTGATATGCTCTTCACCGCGCTTATCCTCCATCCGCAGCTTGTTGTTGGTCGGCGTGCGGATCACGTTGCGCGTACTGTTCTTTTCCGTCACCAGATCAACATGGCGGGAATCGTGTAAGGCATGTGCGATATATGGGCGGTCCGGGTCGCCTTCATGGAAGGCGATTGCCACTTCCGTTCCCTGGATCAGTGGGAAATGAAAACCGTACTCGTCACCACCGTAAGGTTTGGCGAGGCGCACCAGCATACTTTCCCGTCCCGGCGACTTTCCGTCCCGATCGGCATCAAATTTCACCCGATACAATCCGCAGGCGTCCTGCCAGGCATAGATATCACCGGTTTTAGCGCTGGTCACTCGTGCCGTCATCGTGCCGGTCACCAATGGACGCGGTAGCAGCGGCGGACGCCAACAGATTGTCTCACGGTATGGTACCGCCTGCAGGCTGACCTGCAGCGCGTCTTTGCGGCTGGCGCTTAGCGCAACGCCGGTGATCAACAGAGGGTCTTGCAATAATGCAGGTAAAGCCGGCGGCAGATTATCAATAAGAGTCAGGACTTGTGCCGGCGCTAGCCATGGCGCCGTGCTAACGCCAGTAACTAACGTTTGACTGGCCAGAAAACGCTCATGGTCGAGACGCGCGTAAAAGTTGGCGGTTTCCACCTGCGGATCGATTTTGTCTCCGCGCGCCAGATGACGCGGCTGGTAGTGATACACTTCGCCATACGTGTTGCCTTCGCCATCCCCGCGAGTCATGTCCGCAGGCGCTGACTGAAGGATGCTCTGCGCGTCTCGGTGGTTATAATCCCGGGTGATAACACTCGCTTCCACCACGTTATGCGTCGAACTCAGTCCCCAAATCGATTCTTCTCCGCTGTCGCTCATCCCTGATGGGCTATTAACCGGAAGTGTTTTACCAAAGATCAACGCGCGCTGCGCATCAGCAAAATGCACAACTTCGCTCTGCGCCTCCTGCTGCAAAGTGAAGTAATAAAATATGCCTACTTCGGCCAGCAAGCGCTGAATGAATGCCAGATCGCTTTCCTGATATTGGTTTATCTGCTCACGTTTTGGATAATTATGTTTGAGATTAAACTCATACTCCCAGCCGTGTAGGTTATGTTCCTGCAGGATCTGCACGACCACTTCCGGCACCGACTGGTTAACGAAAAACCGGTGGCTGCGAAATTGTTTATCGAGCAAGGATAAATACGGTTCCAGGGTGATCTGATAGGCAGCCTGATCGGCAGAGCTGCTGATGCGGCTGAAGGCGGTGATAACGCCGTGAACCCGCCGACTTTGCGCCAGGCTTCGTAGAATACCTCCCCCCATAGTCAGCGAGGCGGGTTTGCTCAGCATATGCGCGACATCAATATCTTTATCCGCGCTGGTAAAGCTGATGCTGTAATGATAAAGCTGGCTTAACATTTCTGTGCCGCTAAACGATTCCACATCAAGCGGCGATGGGCATGAGGGTATATCCAACTGATAGCGATTCAGGGCAATTGTACGTTCACCGATCAGCGCATCCATCAAACTCATTCTCTTCTCTCCATGAAGGCCTCAACGCCCTGCAAGTTTAGTTTTGCTTTTTCATCTCCCGCGCCGTAACGTTTTTAACCGTCACTGGCGCGGCAAAATAACCATCAGGCCTCGCGGAACTCTATAACCACTCCGCCGTCTTCATCGACCCCCAGGAACAGATGCTGAGGTTTTTGACCTGCCGCTATATGGCTTAACAGTTGCTGACTCAGGACCGGAAGGATTTGCTGATTAAGCAGACTATCTACGTTCCGTGCGCCGGTATCAGGCAGCAGGCAGGCATCCGTCAATGCGTCATAGAGGCCTTCAGCTACCTCAGTTGTCATACCGTAATGACGATGCAAACGCTGACAGACCTGCTCGAGCTTCATGCCGACAATCCTGCGCATTGCTGGCTGGCTGAGCGGCTGATATATCACCGTCTGAAAACGAGCGAGTAAGGCGGGCTGAAAATGATCGCGCAACACGGGTCGCAACAGCTCATGCAATTCGGGACCCGTCGCTTGCGGCGCCTCCTCCAGCATTTGCATTAGCAGATCGCTACCGAGGTTTGAAGTCATCAGGATCACCGTATTGCGAAAGTCGATTTCCCGGCCTTCGCCGTCGCGCATAAAGCCGCGGTCAAACACCTGATAGAATAGATTCATCACATCTCGGTGGGCTTTTTCGACTTCATCAAGCAGCACCACGCTGTACGGCCGCTTACGTACCGCCTCGGTGAGAATACCGCCCTGCCCGTAACCGACATATCCCGGAGGGGAGCCCTTCAACTGAGAAACGGTGTGCGGTTCCTGGTACTCGGAAAGATTGATGGTAATAAGCGATTTCTCACCGCCGAAAAGCTCATCAGCCAGCGCCAGCGCGGTTTCCGTTTTGCCGGTGCCGCTCGGCCCCACCAGCAGAAATACGCCCTGCGGACCGTGTTCAGACGCGAGCCCGGTTTTGGCGGCCCGGAGTCTCTGGGCGATGGCGCTCAGCGCATTATCCTGCCCCACAACCCGTTTACCGAGATTCAACTCGAGGCTTAAAAGTTCGCTCTGCTCGTCCTTCAGTAATGAAGAGAGCGGAACCCCCGTCCAGTCGGCAATTACCGTCGCCACGGTGCGTACATCCACATCCAGTCCCAGCAGCGGGCTATTACGTTGTACATCGGCGAGCTGGCGCTGTAATTCGCCGATCTCTCCCCGGCGTGAGGGATCGGCCCGGCAAACCAGCAATTGCTCTGTCAGCTTCAATTCCTGGCCGTACTGTGTTTCCAGTTCGTCGAGCTGTAAAATGATGCGCACTTCTTCCTGCTCAATTGTCGCCAGCCGTCCATTGTCGCTATCGTTACCGAGTATGGCATCTTCCAACAGCGCCTGTTTTTCCAGTTCCAGCGCCGTGATTTGCCCCTTCATCCGCGTCAGCGGTTCCGGTACGGTATCGATACCCATGCGAATACGGGCAGATGCGGTATCCAGCAGATCCACCGCCTTATCTGGTAACTGTCGGCCGGTAAGGTAACGGCGGGAGAGCGTAACGGCCGCGCATATCGCTTCATCAGTGATATGCACACCATGGTGTTCGGCGTAGCGGGATTTCAGCCCGCGCAACATCAGGCAGGCGGTATCGTCGTCCGGTTCATCGACTTTGACCATCTGGAAACGACGCTCCAGCGCAGCGTCGCGCTCGAAGTACTGCTTGTATTCACTCCAGGTTGTCGCAGCAATAGTGCGCAGTTCGCCACGGGCCAGCGCGGGCTTCAGCAGATTGGCGGCATCCGCGCCTCCAGCCTGGTTACCTGCGCCGATAATGGTATGGGCTTCATCGATGAACATCAGCACCGGTACGGGCGACTGCTGTACCGCTGCGATAATATTCTTCAGCCGCTGTTCGAACTCGCCTTTAACGCCCGCCCCGGCCTGCAACAAGCCAAGATCCAGCGTGCGTACCATAACTGGCTTCAGGCTGTCGGGAACGTTACCCTCCACGATACGTAACGCCAGCCCTTCCACCAGCGCGGTCTTGCCGACGCCCGGCTCGCCTACCAGTATTGGATTGTTTTTTCTCCTGCGTGACAGGATGTCTACCATTTGGCGAATTTCACTGTCGCGACCAAATACCGGGTCGATCTTGCCCTCACGAGCACGGGTGGTGACATCAAGAGTGAATTTATCCAGCGCGTTCTGTAGCGCAGGATTCAGCTCGCCGGCTTTTTCAACGGTTTCTGCCGGGCGGCCGACAAACTCGACGTCGCCAGCATGATTCAGTTCTTCTGATTGTAATTCCGGACGTTCATCTGATTGCGTATCCAGTAGCGGGCGCAGATGCTCAAGCTGCTTTTGTCCCAGAGTTAATAGCGGCCATAGACTATCGCAACGCACCCGGGCAGGATTATTGACCAGCGCCATCAGCAGATGAACGCTGCGAATAGACGTTTCTCCCGCCAGCGAAGCTCTCAGCCACGCCTCCTGCATCAGACTCTGAATGCTGCCGGATAGTTGCGGCCGACTATGCACCGAACGCGGTAGTTTTTCCAAAAAAGAGAGCAGGTCTTGCCAGATAGCATCCATATCCCACTCATAACGCCGCGCCAGCACCGTCAGGTCGCCCTCGCCCTGCTCTAACAGTTTCAACAGCCAGTGTTCGGGAAGAATTTGTGCATGCGCGCGGGCCTGACACAGCGAGGCTGCGCCTTCCAACGCACGGGCGCAGTAAGGATTTAAACGGCGTAACAGGATGGCTGGATTTTCCATGAGACTCTCTCTTTATCGATTCCGGACACGCTACCGCCCATCGCTGTTTCCCGTTTTACAGGAGACCAAAGCGCACGAGGTCGAGCAGGCAAATTGTGTTTTCTTTGCTAAGCACCTGCGATAACAGAGGCTTAGCAAAGAAAAGCAGACGGAAACCGTCTGCTTATGGGATTAGGCAGTCGTACGTTCATTCCATGAATCGGAATGAATGATGTTGCCGTCTTTATAGGTCCAGGTGATTTTTTCGTAGCGCAGTTCAATCTGCTCCAGATGATTGTGCTTCTCGTAGGCTGGATTCTTAATGTCGTGCATCATTGGATTAACTTTCACCACCTTCACGTTTTCCAGTTTGGTGTTGAAGTACTCGACTTCCTGACCGGCATCGTTGATTTTGTACCACTTGAACTCGGCAGATTTCAGGGTCTGGCCGGTGGTGACCGCCTTGTACAGGTACGGGCTGGAGGAGTCGATTTCCTTGGTAAACAGGAACGGCGTATGGATACGCGTGCCGGTCAGTTTGCCGGTGTTGTTATCGGTCGGGATGTACAGGTTATGTTCCTGTGCGACAACTTCAATGCTGCCTTCACGATCTTTCACATCCACGGAACCTTTGATGTCCGCGCCGCCATCATCCTTGAGCCAGAGATAGACTGGTATTGCCATGTTAATTACTCCATTTCATTTTTTGACGCGCCATCATCCTGAGATGGCGCAGGTGTGTTGTCTGACGCCAGACAGGCGGTCGCCTGTGGTACCAGACTGATTTCGACACGACGGTTCAGCGCCCGGCCTTGCGGCGTGTCGTTGCTGGCGACAGGACGGCTTTCGCCATAACCCTGCACCGCAAAACAGCTCTCCGGCACATCGCCGGTGTCACGCATCCAGTTGCGCACAGATTCCGCACGTTTCAAGGACAACGCCCGGTTTGCAGCATCATGTCCGACGCTATCGGTATGTCCGGCAACTACGATTAGCCAGCCAGGTTTTGCCTTAATATTCACCAGTGAATTCACCAGCAACCTGGTGGAGCCGGGTTTCAGCGTCCATTTGCCAATGTCAAACAACGACATGCTATTGAGACGGATAGTTTGTGGCCCTTGTATAATCTTTTTGATTACTGGCCGGGGCGGCGGCGGCGGCGTCCAGTTATTAATCGCGGTTTCAAGCAGCGGTATCAGCCGTGCCCCAGGATAGAGTCCGAGCCCGTAACGCAGCGGCTCGCCGCGCCGCTGCCAATCGTCCAGTAAACGGCTGTCGGCCTGCAGACGCTGTTGCGCCAACAGCTTGGGCGCAGGTGGTGTTCCACTAAGCTGCTGATACGCAGCCAGATGGTCGCCAATGCTATCCAGCAGCCGCCGGTTATTAATAAAAGATGCCAGCATTGCCAGCGCCAGAAAGAGGAAACATGCCCCCCCAAACAGGCGCGCGTCCTGCATGCGGCGACCGATCCCGTGATTGCGGGGTAAATAAGAAAGAAGGAGATCCGGAAGCGGTAATATTCCGCTTGTTTTAGCGCATGCCGGGGAGAGCGAGGTCACCTCAGCAAGCTGCTGTTGCCACATATTCCCGGCGCATGCCGCTACCGGCGTAAGGCAGATACCAACGGCGGAGAAGCCCAGGGGAGGAAGCTCTCCCTGCCGGACGGACAAAGGTTGAAATATATGCTTCGCCATTAGCGCCAGGATACTGTCTAACCAGAGTACGTGCCCAAGAGCTGACGCGTCATGTCCGTTTGCCCGCTGCCATTCGGCAATCGGTACCGCCACATCGTCATTCTGTCGCACCTGCATTCCCGCTAGTTCAGGCGTTACCGTGAACCAGCGGTGCTCGTCTGCGTTCTCGAGGCTTGGCGGCGAAACCCAGGACACGCACCAGACCGGCGGTTTGCCATTCAACCATGTCCGACACAGCCCAATACTACGACGCCATCCCTGCAAGAACTGCGTAAAGCGCTCAGCGCAGTCGTGAGATTCCGGGGTGATTGCCAGTAGTACGGAAACCTGCGATACCAACGCAGGGCGCGCCGCTGACAGACGCTGCGCCAGCAGGGGGAGCTGTTCCGTATTTGCCGCCCGTAAATACCAGGCTTTTTGAGTTTCGCGGTAAGCCGTGTTAGCTGGAAATAAAGTGAGGTTATCGCCGCAAACCAGCACCACCGCCCCCAGGAAATTCTCCGGCGGCAGGTCAACTACGCAGATCTGTCCCGCTAGCAAATGACGTCGACGATGCTGGCGCCAGAGCTCGGCGCCGCATATCAATAAAATACCGGCGCAGAGCGCCGCTCGATTACCGGCGGAAAATGAGCAGAAACCCAGCACCAGCCACAGCGCCAGTATGGCGGCAACGACCGTGAGTAGACCACGGAATCCAATGCGCATGCCTTAACCTCGCCCTGCTATCTGTAATACCATTTGCGATAACACAGACGAGAAGGTGAACCATAACCCAGCCAGTACAACGATGCCCGCTACCCAGCCCAGCCAATAGCGGCGGCGACCGCTGCGTAGCCCCGCGGCCCGAACCACTACCGGCGCCTCCTGCGTCAGTGAGAATGGCGGTACTCGCTGGCTGAGCATCCGTACCACATCCTCCCGCCGTTCGTCGTCAACGGCGCGATATGCTCCGACAAAACCGAGTTGTAGCGTTCTGAACAAGCAGGTTAGCACCATGACATCAGCGGCAGGTTCACGCAAAATCGCACGAATGCGATCCCACAATTCTTCTCCGGCATTCAGAGTCCCGAAGAATTGCGCCTGCAGAGGGTCCTTGCGCCAACGGCGATAGCCGTCATCCTGTAGGTCGCGGTTCAACACGCTTTCATCAAGCAGTGCGCAGTAGGCATAGAGCATCCGTTCGCTGTTTGTCGTGCTAACCCCGGCCTTCGTCAGAGACTCGCGAGCCTCAGATATCCACCGACAGGCGCGGCGATACAGCGCATCCCCGTCTTTAATCTGCTGACCGTTACGTAACTGGCTAACCATCAACCAGCCAGGATAAAAGACTCTATTGATCATATCGATATCAGGCGTTTTCATGAGCGCAGCACCGCAAACAGTTCAAGTTTCACTTCACCGAGAGACTCCGGGGTATAAAACGTACAGTTTCCAGCTTCCAGCATGGTGCGAGCCGCATCTGTCGACAGATCCAACGCAAAGTATTGGTTTTCCAGCCGTAAGGGAATTGCAGCAGGCACATGACTCAACGGTTTTATGACTATGCCGCTGAGAGCAACATTCACGACTTCTGACACATCGTCATGGCTACCAGCCTTACACAGCTGCGGAAAACGATTCTGCAACTGGTAATTAGGCATCGAAGAGCGTACGGACAGATAGAAGTCCGCGCCTTCGCGCAGCCGCGAATCGTGTAATTTCCCACGCCAAATCTCCCTGTCCGCGCCCTGCTCCAGCGCGATGGCGATGACACGGGACGGCAGGCTGGCCTCAAGTAAGCTATCCAGTAGCGCAAACAAAGGCGGGAAAACTAGCTCCGGAGATTGGTGCTGGTAAAGGGGAATATCCTCCACGTGGTGTTCGAGGGAAAATGTCAGCAAACTCCCCGCAAGCCTTACTAGTTCACGGTATAACAACTCCGGATGACGCGAGGGCGTTTGGTGTAATTCGGTCAGCACCGGCGCCATGCTATTCAGCGCGTTAAGCAACCAGAACAAAGCGACGTCCGCTACCGCAAAATCAGCCATCCGTTCGTTACTTTCCCGGCGCATAGCCATCAGGCGTCCACGCCGTATCTGCAGGCGATGCAGTAAATCGCCAAGTTCGCCGACCAAGGTTGGGCAAGCGGATAGCGCCAGCATCGGCGGAATAAATCGCCGATCGAGAGTCCATACGCCCTGCGCATTGCGGATGAGCCTCGCGACCGGGCATGTCAACCATGCGTCGTTTTCCTGAGTGGAAACACGTAGCGTTAGCCCATGCCGCAATACCGCCAGTTCGCAACGTTCGTGGCCCGCAAGTTCCTGTACGATTACCCTCTCGGATCGCCAACGATACGGACGAACGCTCTCTTGTCCGTCGTCGAGATTACCGCCGCTGGCACTGAGCAGCGGTAAGCACAGTAAAACATCAACGCTTTCCTGTTGCAGACCCGAGAGATCGCAGACCGGCGGCAAGGTATCGGCCAGATCGGTGTCAATCAGCGTACCGTCCGTAAAACGAACCACCAGACGAGTGGCATTGAGTCGGGATAACGCCAGCGCACCTTCATCAAACTCAGCCGCCAGTACCCCCCAGGGAAAACCTAGCGCCATCTTTGAGACCGTATCCGCAACATGAGCTTCCCAACGAGACTGCTGCTGGAACTGTTGCGGCGTCAGAAAGGCGCCATCACTCCATAACGGACGGTAAATCTTCATCACACCTCCTGTACGTTACGCTTTTGCCTTCGGCATCTGGCTAACCAGCGACAAATTGACGTCCATACCTTCAACCTGGAAGTGCGGTACCGCATACAGCTTCACGCGGAAGAAACCAGGATTATCCTCAATATCTTCCACTACCACTTTCGCGTCTCGCAGCGGGTGAGAAGCCTGCAGTTCATCGCCCGGATCGGTCATCTCAGTCACCAGGCCACGAATCCAGGTGTTGAGCTCGAGCTCAAGCAGGCGTCGGTCCTTAGTGGTACCGATGTTTTCACGTTGAATCAGCTTCAGGTAATGCGCGATGCGAGACAGCAAGAAAATATACGGCAGGCGCGCGTTGATACGACTGTTGGCGGTCGCATCAGCGGTGTCATACAGCGCTGGTTTTTGAGTAGAGTTAGCCGAGAAGAAACAGGCGTAGTCACGGTTCTTGTAATAAGACAGCGGAATGAAGCCCAAATTAGCGAATTCGAATTCGCGAGTTTCCGGGATCATCACCTCAGAGGGGATTTTCACCTGATTGCCTGTGCCGAGGTCGTAGAGGTGAATAGGCAGATCTTTCACCGCGCCGCCCGCCTGCGGGCCACGGATTTGTACGCACCATCCGTTCTGGATGAAGCTGCGGACCATATTGGAGGCAAAGGCGAATGATGCGCTGGTCCAAAGGTATTTTTCGTGATCCGGACCTTTAACCTGTTCTACGTAGTTAAAACTGCGTACCGGTACGGTATCCGGACCATATGGTAGTCGACCCAATACGCGCGGCATCACCAGCCCGATATAGCGGGCATCATCAGTTTCGCGGAACGATTTCCACTTTATATATTCGGCACGATCGAAGTAGTTGCCGATATCTTTAATCGCCGCTACTTCTTCCATGGTATCTTTCATAAAGAACGCAGGCCCAACTGCGCCGATAAACGGCATATGGGCAGCCGCGGAGACTTTAGAAATATTGCGCAGCAGCGTTATATCCTGCGGGCTGGCATCAAACTCATATGCCGAGATGACCGAACCGATTGGCTCGCCGCCCGGGGTGTCATATTCCGCCGTGTAGGTATGCCAGTACAGACCACTCTGAATCAGCTCAGGCGCGTCTTCGAAGTCCTGGCGGAGATCATCCTTGGAAACATCCAGAATTTCGGTTTTTACGTTCTGACGATAATCAGTGTTGTCCACCAGCTGTTTTAATCCCCGCCACAGAGATTCCACTTTCTGGAATTCCTGATGATGCATGACGACATCAAGCTGACGGCTAATTTGATAATCCAGTTCGGCGATATGGTGGTCTATCAGCGTTTTGTCGAGCTTTTCCACCTGTTTGCCAGATTGGCGTATGCAGTCCATAAAGACCTGCATCGCAGCCGTCAGGCGTTCGCCTGCCGTCGCATCTGACAGCACGGTATCATCTAAAAAGGCATTAATATCTCCCAGGCTTGATGCTGGGCTCAGATTAATTTTTTCAAACAGGGAAGCATATACCCCCTCTTTGTTCAGTACGGTCGTCTGCCCCTGAACGAGGCTTGTTTCAGTATTTACAGACATCAGCATATTCCCGGTTAATCCATTAAAAGAGACGATCCAGATTATTTCTCGGCAAGCGCATTCATTTCAGCGCGTAATTCGTCGGACAGTGCCGGATCTTTAAGAATTCGCTCAAGCTCTTTTCTGAAAGTTACGTTATCAAGCAGGTTTGATTTGAGATCACGCAATAAATTACGCATTGCCAGCATGGCACGGAGTTGAGGTATTTGCCGGGCCACCTGCTCTGGTTCAAAATCTTTTATATTGGAAAAGCTCAGTTTAATGCCTTCCTCTGAACCGTCTCCCGATAGCGTATTTGCAACAGTGAGGTTGACCTCCGGGTTTAATTCCGAAAGTACATTGTTAAAATTATTTTTGTTGATATCTAGCTTCTGGCGCTCAGCTAGTGGCCGATGTTCTTTGCCATTGCTGAAATCGCCAACGGTCAGGAGTTTAAGCGGCAGCTCAACTTTCTTCTGCGCCCCTCCGGTATGTAACGCCAATTTTAAATTGATACGTGCCTTTGGCACCTCATTCTGGAATGAATCAGCCATAACGCTCCCTTTTCCTTAAGGAATGAATGTGGAGGAAATCTCATTTGGTCAAAAGTCATGTTTGAAAAAACCCGCACAATATAACAAGCGCGTCATTCTAAAATCCAGCGCAAATAAGATTACCAGTAATTTAACACAAACACTCACAGCACCAGACGCTATAAAGTAGCGACACTTCACAAAAGAATGTTGACGAATAAAATAAAGACAACATAAAAACCCAAAACAATAGTGAAAGGCAGTTTTTTATATAAACTCATTGTTTTTATTGGCACAGATCAATATTCCCATTGAGAAATAATCATGATCAATGCATTAAGTCATCACAATCTTTAAATCAATAAACATCGCAGAAAATATATAATTAAGGAAATTATTAAAACGCAGAGTTATAAAATTATTCGATGGAAACGGATTGGTTGAATTGGAGTCAGAAAAAGAACGGCCATCTAGTCCGTATAAGATAAAAGAATTAATGAACAGGCTGGCATAGGCCAGCCTGATTTTTTGTTAAATCCATCAATTTTTAGAACCAGGCCTCAAACATACCGCCGATGTTCAGCGAATCCAGTCGCTCGTCGCTGGTGCCGTCTACTTTCGCGGTGTGCTCGTTATTCACCTGACCGCCGGTAACATAGAAGCGCAGCATCGGGCGGAACTCCGGCCCCATGCCGATGGCGATATTCTGCGACAGCGTCAGCTTCCAGCCGTGGTTATCCCCGCCCTGGTCGTAGTCAACGCGCTGGTAGCCCGCTTCCAGCCAGGTCGAGTGCACATCGTTCCAGAAGTACATCGGCCGGACGATCGCACCGTAGTTTTTACGGTTGTCGGTATTGTCCTTGCCGTTGTCGTAGTCGTGGAAGGCCAGCAGATATTCGATCTGCGCCTGCTGGGTGAATTTATGGCTGCCCTCAAAGCTGGCGTAGACCGTGGTCAGGTCGTCGGTTTTGTTGTAGACGCTGTTATCCGAGTTGTCGGAGTAGCGCAGGATCACCTTATTCACCCCGCTGTCGTTGGTGTGGCTCAGCACCAGCCCGCCCTGCCAGGCATCGAGGCGCGCGTCGCTGTCCACCGCTTTTGAGTCAAAGCCATAGTTGGCATATACCTCGACGTCGATCGGCCCGGCCTTGATGTTGTGGGTTTTGGTGGTCAACGCGTAGTGGCCGTTATCGCCGGTATCGGAGCTGCCGGTACAGGTGATGCGCGACGGGTTGGTCTCGTCGGCCATCACTTCCGGGCTACAGGATTTCACCTGCGACACCGTCGCCACGTCGAACTGCACGCCGCCGATATCGAAATTCTTCACCCCGGCGCCCTGGCCGTCGTGGTTCATCCAGAAGTAGTCGTTGATCCCCTGTTGCGGGCGCTGGTGGAAGTCGCGGCCGGCCCAGATATAGGCGTTAGGGTTGGATTCGAGGACGTTGGTGACGCCGACGTAGGCTTTTTTCAGGTTAACCTCGTCGCTCCAGTGGTCAAACATGACGTTGAGATCCCAGATGGCCCCCTGCGTGCTTTTGAACGCTTTGCTGATCTGGAATTCGCCCCCGTTGCTTTCGTTGCCGAGACGGCCGATCGCCGAGGCGCCGTTATAGGAGCCGTCGACGCCGACGTATTTCTGGTCGCCGGTCTGGAAGTGGGCGCCATAGCGGGCGTAACCGCTAAATTTCAGGCCGAAGGGGATCGCCAGGTCCGGCGAAGCGGCGGTGGTTTGCGGGTTGGTAATAACATCGACCTTTTTATTGGCCGCGGCGTCGATTTTAGCCTGGCGGTCGGCCAGCGCTTTATCAACCGCTTTCGCGACGATGGCGTCGATCTGCTCCTGGGTAAACTCTTGGGCTGTTACAGAGGTAAACGGAGAAAACGCGGCGATGACCGCCATAGTTAATGGAAGCTTTCTTATCATTGTCATCATTATCTCAATAGAGGTTAATTTTATTCAGGCAATAACAACCTCACTCTGGCCACGCAGAATATGTTGCTACTGTGAGAACAATTTAATTTTTATTTTGTACGGCTACAGAGGTTTTATACGAATAACGTTCTCCTTTCCCACAATTAAATTAATGATTAGCGCTAAAACAAGCAACGCCGCAGAGACTTGCCGCATGGATTTCATTGTATGGTGAACAAAACCATTAATCGTGCTGCACTTGACCTAAGATTGCATGAACGCTCCAATATTGGTGGATGTAAGAAATGTAACAACTATGACACATCCTGTATTCTATAAACCGGTTGCTCAATTACGTTATTTCACTCAGCGATTGAGAAAACACTCAAATGTGAGCCATCTCGCAAATATCACTTTCATATAATCAACATCATAAAATCCATATAGAGTACAGAGATAATGCCAAACGACCTTTGCTTTGAGGATCACAGAAGTAAAAAAACATAATTAATTAATTTAAAAACGTAATAGATTCTTCGAGATCATTTGTGTCAGAAAGTGTTTCACATTCACACAACAAACCGGAGTCTGCTCAGAATGAGTAAAAACATAATGCAAAATCGCAATGATGAATATCATAAATTAACTCGCGGGGAACGTATTGGCTACGGTATGGGCGATTTTGCGCAAAACCTGGTTTTTGGCACGATCGGCGGCTTTCTTGCTCTACATATGTTGACGGTAAATACGATCAGTACAGCCACTGCGGGGTTCATTTTTCTTTTTGTCCGAATCATCAATGTTTTTTGGGATCCTATGGTTGGAACCTATGTGGACAAAAGGACATCCGCGGCAGGGAAATATCGTCCTTGGCTATTAAGAGCCGGCGTGCCGCTAGTGATCCTTTCCGCTTTGCTTTTTGCCCCTATTCCGGGCGTCAGAGGCTCCGTACCGTTTGCTTTTATCATCTATTTAGCGCTGGATTTAGTTTATTCCCTGGTCAATATTCCTTACGGTTCTCTTAATGCCTCGCTAACAAGAGACCCGGAGTCGATTGATAAATTAACCAGTACGCGAATGATGCTGGCTAATAGCGCCAATCTTCTGGTGTATACCCTGTTCCCAATGTTCGTGCAAATGGCGTCACCAAAAGATCGTAGCCTAAAGGATACTGGTTTTTTTGGCATAGAACTCAATCTGGGAAACTATACCGACCCATCCGCAAATTACGCATGGTTCGGTGTCTACTCCGTTTATATGTTATTAGGCGCGATGGCACTTTTTATTTGCTATAAATTCACTAAAGAACGTGTCGTTGCAACCGCAGAGCAGACGGCAAACGTCAAAACAACCGATTTGTTCCTTGAACTCAAAAATAACCGTCCCCTTGTCATTCTTGGATTATTTTTTATGCTGGCCTTTACCTTCATGTTCTTTATGAACACGGTTAATGGCTTTTTCAATCAATATGTGGTTGGTCACTCTGAGTGGATGGGTGCCGTTGGCCTGGTCGCCTCAATACCGGGTATTGTGTTCCCCATTTTTTGGCCAAAACTCAAGAAAATTTTTGGAAAGAAAGGCTTCTTCCACATTTTCCTGGGGATGTTTATTGTCGGTGAGTTATTAACGTATGTCTGGTCACGGGAAGGTATGCACGATGCGCTGTGGCTTGCTTATATCGCCACATTTATTAAACAGTGGGGCTTAACCTCAGCCACCGGATTTATGTGGGCACTGGTACCTGAAGTTATTGCCTATGGCGAATTAAAGTCTGGTAAGCGAAATGCGGCAATCATCAACGCCATTATGGGACTCTTTTTCAAGATTGGCTTTACCATCGGCGGAGCCATTCCTCTGTGGCTGCTGGCCGTCTACGGTTTTAATGAAACCGGCGCACAACAAAGCGCGAGCGCTATCGACGGGATCATGATGACAGCGGTTTGGATCCCCATCGCCTTAGCGGTTGTCTCGATGATCGTCATGCAAATTTATCCTATCTCAGACAAACACGTCGGCGACATTAACCGCCAGCTTGATGAGATTCGAGTGTAAAACCAATACGAATTAAATTTTAAATTTATAAAGGTGTAATGATATGTCTCTTATCCAAAACCCTATTTTGCGTGGTTTTAATGCCGACCCCAGCATTATCCGTGTTGAGGACACCTACTATATCGCCAACTCAACGTTTGAGTGGTTTCCCGGCGTCCGTTTGCATGAGTCAAAGGATCTGCAGCACTGGAATCTGCTGCCGTCACCATTGTCGACCACTACTCTTTTAGATATGAAAGGCAATCCGTCTTCAGGCGGCATCTGGGCTCCGGCGCTCTCTTACGCGGATGGCAAATTCTGGTTAGTGTATACCGATGTGAAAGTCACCGAAGGTGCCTTTAAAGACATGACAAACTACCTGACTACCGCAACAGATATTCGCGGCCCGTGGAGTTCGCCGATAAAACTGAATGGCGTAGGTTTTGACGCTTCACTTTTCCATGACGATGATGGCCGTAAATATATCGTGCAACAGACGTGGGACCATCGGGAGTACCACCATCCTTTTGATGGGATTACCTTAACAGAGCTTGACACAACAACTTTAAAATTAATGCCGGAAACTGCGCGTACCATCTATCGCGGTACCGCGGTGGCGCTCGTTGAGGGACCGCATCTCTACAAACTGAACGGTTATTACTATCTCTTTGCCGCTCAAGGGGGGACGGTGTTTACTCATCAGGAGGTGGTTGCCCGTTCCACGACGTTAAACGCGGACAGCTTCGAAACTGAACCAGGAGAAGTATTTTTAACTAACGTTGATACCCCTGACAGCTATATCCAGAAGCAAGGACACGGCGCTTTGGTTTCGACGCCCGAAGGCGAGTGGTATTATGCTTCGCTGTGCGCGCGTCCGTGGAATCGTCCTGGGGAATCAATCTATGATCCTCGCGGCTGGTCCACGCTTGGCCGGGAAACGGCTATCCAAAAAGTGTACTGGGATGAAGATGGCTGGCCGCGCATTGTAGGCGGTCACGGCGGTAAAACGTTTGTCGAGGGGCCAAAAGACGCCATTTATACCGAAAGCGCGAAAGATAATAGCCAGCACGATGAATTTACAACGCCAACGCTTAATCTCAACTGGAATACCCTGCGGGTCCCTTTTAGCGAAAAAATGGGTACTACAGGCGACGGAAAGCTCACCTTAATCGGCCAGGGATCATTAGCGAATACCCATGATCTGTCGTTGATTGCCCGCCGCTGGCAAGCCTTTTATTTTAATGCCCAGGTTAAAGTCGCCTTTAATCCTTTCAGTTATCAACAGATGGCCGGATTAACCAATTACTACAACGATCGCCACTGGAGCTTTGCTTTTGTTACCTGGAATGAAATTAACGGAAGAGTCATCGAGGTCGCCGAGAACAATCGCGGAAAATATACTTCGAACCTGAAAGATAATGCGATTAAGGTCCCTGACGACGTCGAATACGTATGGTTACGGACGAAAGTCAGAAAGCAGACCTATAGCTATGAGTATAGTTTTGACGGCGTCGGGTTTATTGAAATTCCGGTAGTTTTAGATGCCGCCGTTCTTTCTGATGACTATGTCCTACAGAGCTATGGCGGTTTCTTTACCGGGGCATTTGTAGGGCTTGCGGCAGTAGACTACTCCGGCTACGGCGCCTGTGCTGATTTTTATGATTTCAATTATCAGGAACTTGGCGACTCGTTAATTGGCACGGATGTTTATAGTTGGGAGGCCGGGGAACGACGAGCTAATTAACCAGCACTGCGGCGGTTTAAAATCACTACAGGCAGGAACTGGCCTGGCAAGCCGGTTCCTGACCGACTGTGACACCGTCGGACTCCTCCGGCGTAAACCTGTCACCTCTGTTGCCCGTTTTGTAGGCGGGCAATAAAATTCTCCCGAGCGGAAGATCCGACCGGGAGGGAGGCTGTTTTTATTATCAGAAACGATAGCCAATGCCAACGTTAAAGCCATTAATTGAGTAATTACCTGCCAGGTCTGCTTGAGTTCCTTCATATCCGATATTAACGGAAAGGTTCTCCACAGGATTAATAATCACACCGGCGCCGTAAGCGAAAGAGGTCGATTTTTCAGAGATATCTTCATAATTAGCGGTAACATCTCCTGCATTTATCCATTTCGTCGAGCCTGTAGCTTTAACATAGGCCGCACCGCCCAGCGCATATAACGAGACATAATTGTTAATGCGGTACGCTGGCCCCACGAGTAAGGAGTAGTATTTCACATCGACACTATTTTTTATTGAGTCGCCATAGTATAAATAATTCTGCTCACCGTCGCCCTGCATATAAGAAAAAGAGGCAACGACACTTAACGTGGAGTTAAACTCATAACGATATTGCAGATTTACACCATTGATATCATCAAAGTCCTGCACTTTACTTTGCACGTAACCGATTGATACCGTATGATTATCAGCCAACGCCATGCCGCTTGCCATCGCCGTTGTCAGTAATACCGCCACACAGATTTTATTCATATGTATAGTCCCTTAACATTAATCCTTAAATATAATATCAGCAAATACATTACGCAGTACTCAGGCTTACTATTTGCGCTATGCATACTGAAATAAAACCACAAACAATTCTATATCTTTTTTCGAAAATAATAAAAATTAGGATTTCGTTTAGACGAATCTGACTATATAAAAACCATAAACAATGACGTTTTATATATTTTCGGAAGCCTGGTACTCTTCTTATCCCCTGCATTTTTTGCTGTTTTTTTAATCCCCACACGGATATCCATAGCGATGCATTTTTTTGCTTCCGGCTGCTTTCTTCTCACTTCAGCAACGTTAGTTTGAATCAGCCATGCCACGATTTTAATCATCCATTAATGGTTTGATGCAAAACCGCTCTGCTCCACTCATAAAAAGCGCGTACCGAAGGTGGAAGATAGCGGTTTTGCGGATAAACCAGAGAAAGCGGTAAATCAAAAGAGAGGTGCTCCATACAGAGAACGAGCGCTCCGCTTTGCACATAGGGCGCAACCAGATAGCTGGCGACACGAATCAAACCAAAGCCTTGTATTCCAGCCTGGATGTAAGCGTCAGTATCATCAACAATCAGCGTCTCTTTCATACGGAGCGCGCAGTCACCATCATCCAACGTAAAAAACCAGTCGGTGGTACGCCCGGTGCGATGATTCAGGTAGCCAACGGCGTGATGTCTTTGCAGGCTGTCTACGTTATCCGGTTTGCCATGGGCGGCAATATAGTCTGGCGAAGCCAGAACCATCCATCTGAAGTTCGCGAGCGGGCGGGCGACCAGCGTCGTTGAATCTTCGATCCTGCCGGCGCGGATCACGCAATCATATCCCTCCTGAATGATGTCTTCGACGTTATCACTGGAACAAAGTATCAATTCCAGTTCAGGATACTGATGCAGAAATGCAGGCAGCCGGGGAAGTATGCAATGGCGGGCGAGCGACTGCGGCATTCCGACTTTGAAACGGCCTCTGGGTTGTGCAGACCTGCCGGCAAATGAAGACTCCATCGTCGCAATATCAGCCAGCACCTTTTTACATTCATGATAGTAACGTCGGCCGTCGGCGGTCACGCTGAGTTTACGGGTGGTGCGTTGTAATAGTTGAATACCCAGGTACGTCTCAAGTTCCTTAACGACCCGCGATACCGTTGAACGCGGTAGTCCCAGCACTTCTGCCGCCCTTGCGAAGCTATGGACATCTACCACGCAAACATAGACCTGCATTGATTCCAGCTTATCCATATACCCACCGCGCCTGAACGCATTGATTATCCCATTTATACGAACAGTCTAACCTGCATTCATTGTCTTATCGAATACAGAACACTGACATAACCTCTCTCTACTCGCTAGTAACCGGCGATTTACCAAAAGAGGTTCAATATGAAAGAGCGTGAGATTACAACGGGTGAAAAAGTATTAGTGCTTGGCGCGGGACAACTGGGCGCTGCTGTGCTGCACTATCTGCTTCCAGAGGTCATAGCGCGTAATGGCAGCATCTGCGTTATTGTGTCGCCAGGCGCCATGGATGAACAGGGCAAATTGTTTTCTGATGTTCATCAAAAACTGGCTGACGCGGGAGCTGAGTTTATCTCTCTTGATGTCGCCGCCAGCACGACTGAAGCGTTAACAACCTGCTTTATGAATTTTGAGACCATTATCAATTGCATGGGCTTTGTCGCCGGTCCGGGAACACAGATAAAGATCGCACACGCCGTCGTGGATGCTGGCGTTAACCGCTATTTCCCTTGGCAGTTTGGCGTAAATTACGATGTGGTAGGTAAAGGCAGCGGTCAGCCCGTCTGGGATGAACAGTATGACGTCAGAATACTGCTGCGGGCACAGAAGACAACGGAATGGGTCATTATTTCAACCGGCATGTTCACCAGTTTTCTCTTCGAACCCGCATTTGATGTGGTGAACCTATCTGAAAAAACCATCAAGGCATTAGGAGGATGGGAAACTCAAGTCACTGTGACATCACCGGAAGATATTGGTCGGCTAACCAGCGAAATTTATTTGCATCAGCCGCGGATCGCTAACGAAGTGCTCTTTGTCGCAGGAGAGACGACTTCTTATGGAAAGCTGGCTGAAACGGTTGAACGCGTGACCAAACACACCTTTGACAAGAGCGTATTAACACTCTCAGGCTTACTGGACGCCCTGCATTTAAATCCTGACGATCCGATGCTTCGCTATCGCGCGGCTTTCGCACGAGGAGATGGCATGTGGTGGCCAATGAGCGACACCTGGAATGTACAGAATAATATAGCGACCCAGGATATTGAAGCCTGGCTTAAAACCGTTATTTAACTCACACAATACTGTAGCCTGGTCCGCGACAACACCGATGCTCACGCGCAGTTTTGCGCCCCGCAGCGAGGTGTCGCGCGGACAAACCTTCTCACCCGCAGAAGCAAGGCCTGTATCACCGTGAAAGTACTTGCCGCAGCGCCACCCCCGCCAGGCGCACGGTTTCCAGTAACCGCTCCAGGCTATCCCCTGCCCGCGCTTTCGCAGAAAGTCCGGACATCAACGTACTCATAAAGTCAGTTAAGCGAACGGCATCCTGCGGATATTGCTCCGCAATATAGTTCCGAATACTCTCTTCGGCAGCAACATGCAATTCACAAGCCGCTTCACGTGCCTCAGGATCGTTGCAATGGGTTCCTTCCAGTACCAGGCAACCAGCAGCGCTCCGGTCGGCAACGTAGCGCCTTGCCGCCTCATGCAGAACATCAATCAAACATTCAACCACCGGACGATCGTCACGTAAAAGCGTCGCAAAAGGGATTGCGCCGGTGCGGCTATAGCGATCCAGTACGCAGGTATATAACCCAAGTTTACTGCCAAAAGCGGCATAGAAGCTGGGCGGGTTAATCCCGAACGCTTTTGTCAGGTCGGCAACGCTCACCGCGTCATAACCTCGCGAGTGGAAAAGGTGTTGCGCCGTTTCCACCGCCTGCATTGGATCGAACTTACGTGGGCGCCCTGGGGTTCGATTCGCTTTCGTCGTGCTCACGACATTACTCCTTGAAGACATGATCTTTCGAAGCATATTGTAATCGTTATTACAATATCATAAGAAACAGGTCTAAGGTCATCCAACGATACAGATGCCCTGAAGAAGTGGTGGGTTGGTTTACAACGTTCGGCTTACTTTTTCTCCGCGTTTTTGGCTGCGGTTGTCGCATTATTGCAGGCAGCCACTTTTGTACCGTGGGATAAATAGTACTTCGCTATCCGATCTCGCGCCCTTTTCTACCCGCTCAGTCATGGATTTTAACCCCCAGACAACCGCGAACAAATTCAGGATTAAAATGTTTCACCGCTTCACCCACATAGCCTAAATCCAGTGCGCTAATTTGCGCCATTTCCCTATCAGTCAATGAGAAATCCCAGAGGGCAAAGTTGTCTGCAATACGTTCCTGCCGGGTAGATTTAGGAATTACCGTGACACCGCGCTGCACGTTCCAGCGCAGAACAATCTGAGCAATGGTTTTTTGATGGGCAGCGGCAATCCCCTGAAGCATTTCATCTTCATACGGTTTATGTCTTCCGCCGCCTAACGGCGCCCAGGCTTCAGGCTGAACGTTATAGCGCTTCATGGTTTCCAGCGCGGCGGGTTGCGCAAAGTAAGGATGTAATTCGACCTGGTTCACCATAGGCTTAATTCTGACGGTTTCACAGAAATTGGCTAAGACATGCGCATAGAAGTTGGATACGCCAATGGCTCTCAATTTACCGACTTCATAAGCCTGTTCCAACGCGCGCCAGGCGCTGAAATAATCGCCCATGGCCTGATGCAACAAATAGAGATCAAAGTATTCCAGACCCGATTTTTTCAGCGACGCCTCGATACCGGCTTTGGCCATATCGCCGTTGGCCATGTCCTGAACCCACAGTTTTGAGGTAATAAATAATTCCTCACGGGTACACAGCCCTTCGGCGATGGCCTCACGAACCGCGTCACCCACGGCATCTTCATTACCGTAGACGGCTGCGGTGTCAATAAGGCGATAACCGGTACGAATAGCGCTTAACACCGACTGCTTACACTCTTCCTTATCGGTGACCTTAAACACGCCAAAACCGACCATCGGCATTTTGAGGTTGTTACTTAATACTGAGTATTCCACGGCAAAGCTCCCGTTATGTTAAAACACCATTTTAGGCGAGGAACGCCACCATGATTAGCCCGTCATTCATGATTTGACCTATGCAGTGAATTCATAAATACAGACAGTTTATTTTGGTAAAAGGCGCCAGAACCCCAGGAAAGAATCAGGACTCATTGATCTGGATTATTACCCTGACTATAAAGTAAATGACAGAGATACTCACTCAAGGACCAACCTCTACGTTCGGTACGATCCGGCCAGGTGACCCCATTTCAGGGGTACCAGGAAATTAAGTTGGCGATGTCAGAAGCGCCGGAGAACACCACAGAAAAATGATGGCAAATAAAACGCGGATCCCCTGAAAACGCAACGGACCGTTCCGCCATCAATGCACTTTTCGTTTGATTACCATCACCAGGCTCAACAGTGTAAATACCATCATGATCCACGACATTGTCCACGGCGTGCCGTCGCTCATCGCCGAGAGCAACAGCGATGACACAATCCCGCTGCCGTACTGCAACGAGCCGATCAGCGCAGAAGCCGACCCCGCCATATTGGATGGCACGGTATCCAGCGCCGCCGCCGTCGATGCTGCGGCAATAATGCCGTTCATGGAGAAAAAGATAAAAATCGTCACGACCATCATCGCCATGCCGCCAGTCTGCATTTTCGCGCCAGCGGCCAGCACAACCGTTGCCAGAGCGGCAACAAGCGCCGCAACCCGCAACAACGTATGCAACGGATGACGCTGCACCAGACGGCGATTAATGGAGCTCAGTCCCATCACACCAATGATATTGATGCCAAACAGCCAGCCGTAATGCTGTGGATCAACATGGAAATAGCTGATGTAGACAAACGGCGAACCGGCAATAAAGGCGTAAGCGGCCACGTAGAAAAAGCTGACGCAGAGGGTATAACGCATAAATTCACGATTTTGCAGTAACGAAGCATAGTTGCCGAAGGCGCTGCTCAGCGGCGTTGTCAGTCGCTTTTCACCCGGCAGCGTTTCCGGTAACCACCAGAGCGCAATAAACATCGCCCCACCCAGTACCACCAACAGCCAGAACACGGCGCGCCAGGAGGCAACGGTGACAATCTGTCCGCCCAGTAGAGGGCCAATCACCGGCGCGATAGCACTGATGATGACCAGCGTCGAAAGCATTTGCGCCGCGCGCGTGCGGACATAGAGATCGCGGATCATCGCCCTTGCCAGCATTGGTCCGGTACAGGCACCAAAGGCCTGAAACACGCGCCAGAAAACAATCTGCGGCATACTGGAAGACATCGCGCATCCGGCTGAACCGATCACAAACAATACCATGCCGATAAACAATGGCACGCGGCGCCCGATACGATCGCTGATTGGTCCCCAAATCAACTGCGCCAGCGAGAACCCTATCAGAAAACCGGTAATGGTCAGCTCCACATTCCCCTGCAATTCAGAGGCCATCATCGGCATAGAAGGCAGATAAATATCGGTGGAAAGAGAGGTAAAGGCCATTAATGCGCCGAGAATAACGATAAAAAAGACGCCGGATGTCGCAGCGCGCCCGGCCGGAGAAATGTTTTTTTGCTTGTTCATAATGCCCTGATACTGTTTTGATGGGGAAAATCGTAAACGCGTTGCCAGCATTCATCGCAGGGAATAGATCAATGCGGCAGACGCTGAAGTTTTGTGAAGCCGCGACCCAACCGGGACGGGCACCGCAGACGTTCTGGCTGAGACTATGATCATCTCTTCTTTCCATCTGCATAATTTAATTGCTGAGCTGCAGATACGGTATTCGCAGAAATAAATCCTATGACCAATGTAGTAATAAGCAGTGCTTTCATCTCTAATGCCTGTTTAAAAGAATATATTTGAAACTGGACTCATATCAGGAGGAGCGTTCTCCGTCTGTATATTTAAATATACAAACCTCAGCTATCATAAGACTGCCCACTATTTGACAAAATTGTCAGGCTTTTTGATTGGTTAAATTTTTTAAATAGAAATTCAGCTCGTTAATAATGCACTCAGGTTCTTCCACGAGTGGCATATTGTCCATATCTAAAACCCCATCATTTTTTTGCGGATTATCCGCCTGCAGGTCTGCAAATAGAGGCGTAAGATCCTGCTGCGCTTCGCCTCGTTCAGCGACCAGCTCAAACGTTTTATTTTTTGCCGCGTGGTTGCCCAGGGCACTGACCAGAACCCGGGCGATTTGCTCCCGGGATATCACACCATCTTCTGGTGTTCCTGTATGGCGTCGATCCCCCTGGAGCATAACGATTTTGTGCTCATCATCATTGTTGTAATCAAACCAGCCGGGCCTGACGATGGTATAGGGGTGACCACTGGCCCTGACCAGACGTTCGGCACGCCTTTTCCAGTCATGAACTTCAGTGCGTTGATTCCAGGTGCTGAGCCGTTCAGTTACGCCTATCGTGGTCATTAAGGCGATGTGAACAGCCGTCTCCCTGAACATTCGGACAATGTTACGCACACCGCCGTAATCTATCGCTCTGGCGCCAATACGCCCCTGTCCATCTGAGCCGAGCGTAAAGACGATGGCATCAATATCTTTTGGCAGATCGATGAGAGTTTCAGGCATTGAAACATCGCCGTAAAATACCTCCGTTCCACGAGGAAGCAATTTTACTTTGTGCCTATTTCTGACCAGCGCAACGGGCTGATGGCCCATTTCGATAGCGATATTGACGACATGAAGGCCAATGCTTCCTGTTGCCCCCGCCACGAGTATTTTCATGATAAACCTTCTGAAAGTTCAGACTTATTTTCGATACAGTCAGAATATCAATTATCATTATTGTCAGTAATAGGGCTAAAATGATTGTGTCTATGAACCCCCTTCATGAATGCATATTGAAGGGTATGCTCCCCTAGGAAATCACCGATGCTCAAAGAAAACTTCAATGAACTCCAGATCTTTCTTGTGGTGGCAAGAGAGCGAAGTTTTACCAAAGCAGCGGGTAAGCTCGGTGTGTCTCAGTCAGCTCTCAGCCATGCGATGAAGGCACTGGAGGAAAGGCTAAATATCCGCCTTCTGACCCGCACGACACGAAGCGTTGCCCCTACAGAAGCCGGTGAGAGAATTATTGCCTGCCTTGAACCCCGCATTGCCTCCCTTGAGCAAGAACTGGAAGCGCTGGTACAACTCAACGGCACCGCCTCCGGTAATATCCGTCTATCTGCCGGGGAACATGCCGCGCGGAGCGTGGTATGGCCAAAACTGAAACCTTTCCTCAGAGAATATCCGGAAATTAACCTGGAGCTGGTGGTCGATAACGGTTTTGTCGATATTGTCGAGGGGCGCTTTGATGCCGGGATACGACTGGGTGAAAGCGTTGATAAAGACATGATTGCGGTGCGAATTGGCCCGGACATACGCATGGCTATTGTCGGTGCCCCATCCTATTTCGCCACGAACCCTGCACCTCACACGCCGCACGAGCTACAACATCATCGCTGCATCAATATGCGGTTACCGACTGCCGGTGGTCTTTATCACTGGGAATTTGAGAAGGAAGGAAAACCTTTACGGGTCAGAGTTGAAGGACAGGTAACGTTTAATCTGCAGGCGGAAAGGCTTGATGCGGCCTTATCCGGTTTTGGCATCGCCTGTATACCTGAGGACAGGGTGCAGGACTATATAAAGTCAGGAGAGCTCATTCAGATTCTGCAGGAATGGTGCCCTTCCTTCCCTGGATATTACCTTTATTACCCCAGCCGCAAACAGCATCCACCGGCCTTTGCGCTGATGATCGATGCGCTTCGCTACCAGGAATAACGGGTCCGCCATTCGTGCGGACCCGCCCGGCTATTAACGACCCACGCGAGCCTGATGCTCAGGCGAGTAACGTTCGCCGACAATTTTAATTGATTCAAGCGCTTGGGTTATCTGTCGCAACGCATCCGACGAAAGAATGATGTCAGCAGCCCCCAGGTTTTCCTCCAGCCGGTGCAATTTCGTGGTACCAGGGATGGGAACAATCCACGGCTTTTGCGCCAGCAGCCATGCCAGTGCGATTTGCGCAGATGTCACACCTTTCTCTGCAGCCAGTTCACCCAACAACGAGACCAGCTTTTCATTGGCTGCAATCGCCTGTTCGGCGAAGCGTGGCACACGGCTGCGGAAATCATCCTGACCAAACGTCGTTCCTGACTTAATCGCTCCCGTCAGGAAGCCTTTGCCTAACGGACTGAATGGCACAAAACCGATACCCAGTTCCTCCAGCAATGGCAGGATCTCCTGCTCAGGTTCACGCCACCACATGGAGTACTCGCTTTGCAGGGCTGTGACGGGTTGTACCGCATGAGCACGACGGATGGTTTGCGCACCCGCTTCGGACAGGCCGAAATGTTTAACTTTGCCTTCCGCTATCAGGTCTTTCACTGTTCCCGCAACATCTTCAATCGGGACATCCGGGTCGACACGGTGTTGATACAGCAGATCAATGACATCCGTCTTCAGGCGGCGTAATGATCCTTCCACCGCTTCACGGATATGCTCCGGACGGCTGTTTAAAATCTGCTGCTTGTTGTCTTCGCCAAAAGTAAAACCAAACTTGGTGGCAATGACCACTCGGTCACGAAACGGTTTTAAGGCAAGGCCTACAACTTCTTCATTAAGGAAGGGGCCATACACTTCGGCGGTATCAAAGAAGGTGACGCCACGTTCAACCGCAGCGCGAATAAGTTCGATAGCCTGACGCGTATCTGTCGCCGGGCCGTAGCCGTGGCTTAAGCCCATGCAGCCGAGCCCAAGCGCGGACACTTCGAGTCCTGATTGACCCAGATAACGTTTTTGCATTGATTAATTGCCTCTTTTATCGCGACTTAAACATCCAGTTTGCGACCGGCCAACCATTCAACTCTGGCAGGATCGCGGTGTGAGAAGAAAGCACTTGTTGCGGTGTCGATAGCAGTAATCTGCAACATATCTTCATCACTCAGTTCGAAATCGAGAATGTTGATGTTCTCTTCCATGCGTTCTTTTCGCACTGTTTTTGCCAGCGAAACGATGCCTCGCTGGAAAATCCACCGCAGCACAACCTGTCCCACGCTTTTACCGTACTTCTGGCCAATCGCCGTTAATACGGGATGCTCAAACAGACCATTTTTACCTTCTGCAAACGGCGCCCAGGCTTCCGGCTGAATACCCCGGCTTTGCATCCACGGCACGGGATGCAGCTGCTGGTTGAAGGGGTTTACTTCAATCTGGTTTACCGCCGGGGCAACGTGGTTGAAGGCAATGAGATCGGCCAGTCGGTCAGGATGGAAGTTACTGACGCCAATGGCGCGAATTTTGCCAGCCTGTTGCAATTCTTCCATGGCACGCCATGCCCCATGGACATCACCGTAAGGCTGGTGAATCAGGTACAGGTCAACATAATCAAGTTGCAGTCGATTCAGGGAGCGTTCGAACTGGGCTTTAGCGCCTTCGTAATGAGTATCCTGAAGCCATAGCTTGGTCGTTACAAAGAGCTCGTCACGGGCGATGCCGGTCTGTTTCAGTGCATTCCCGACTTGGGTTTCATTCAGGTAAGACGCGGCGGTATCGATCAGGCGGTATCCCGTATCGATGGCATCGATAACGGCTCTTTCGCATTCAGCGGCATCAGACATCTGAAACACACCAAAGCCCAGCAGGGGCATTTCAATACCGTTGTTCAGTTTTACAGTTTGCATCACGTTATCCTTTGGCTGTTGTTCAGAAAAAGCATAACGCGAAGTGATTTATTCGATTAGATGGTGTAATTAGCTAGGGTTTATTAGGTATATTCATCAATTTGGCGATATTAGCTCTGGATATCATCAACGGAGCATTTACTTTTCATAAGGGATGCAGATATTTTTAGTCCGTATCCCTTATAGATGAATGAGACGGATTCTATTTAGCTCGATGACAGAACGTCTTGTTTTAAGGCGGTCGCCTTTACTTTATTACTTGAGTAAATGAAGAAAAGCGCGATACCTAAGCAGAGGATGGCCCCCAGACGACTCATCGAAAACGAAATGGATTGATTTCCCAACCAGCCAAAGTTATCGATTAACATGCTCATGGTTAACTGTCCGAAGATCACGGCGACTGTGGCAATCGCGGTCCCTATTCGTTGTACGGCTAAAACCATGATAACGATATAGGGTACGCCAAACATGGCACCCAGCAGTTGCCATTTAGGTACATCCATCAGTGTAACCAACTGTTTTGGTTCAAAAAAGAAAATAAGCAAAGCGGTGATAATTGCGCCTACGGAAAAGGTCAGGAACGCGCTTTTAAATACCCCTACCTGACTACCCAATTGTCCATTAATGGCCGCCTGAATACTCAACATGGAGCCGCCTATAACGGCTAAAACGATCATAATAAATGTCATAGTCTCACTTATCCTCTGGCAACCAGAATTAATGCAGCGATGATAAAAATAAGGGCAATAATTCGCTTACTGTCTATTTTTCTGGGGGGTGTACCGAGTAAACCAAAATGGTCTATTATCAGGCTCTTAAATACCTGACCAGCTAAGATACCGATCATCGTCATCGCTATCCCAATGACTGGCGTGGCCACGGTCAGAATAACGACATAAACTGGCCCGAGTACGCCACCAAGTAGCTGCCACCCAGGCAAAGAGAAAAATGACGGGCTATTGCGTGGGCTGAAAAAAAGCATCAGCAGGAAAGTCAGTGCAGCGCCTACGCCAAATATGCTGAACGTTGCCCATAAATCACCAACCTCCCCCCCTAGCGGCCCCAGTAAGCCTGCCTCGACTGACAGCCCCATACCGCCAGCGATAACTAACAAAATCAGTACCAATTGCATAGCAAACAATCTCCAGATGTGCAGGCGATGAAGACTACGCCTGAACATGAATGAGAAAAATGCCATAATGCAATAAACACCTGTGCAGGAATTGCATTAATGTATGATTTAAGCAATATCAATATTCGATCGCTCTTCATTTTCATTGCAGTGTATGAAGTGCAGAACTTTTCCACTGTGGCTCGTCGCGAAGGCATTTCTGCCTCTCAGGTTTCACGCGTCATTCATCAGCTAGAAGATGCGGTCGGTCAGCAACTTTTCTATCGCAATACGCGCGCCATTATTCCGACAGAGAACGGTCATATTTTTATCCGTTATGTTCGGGCGGTTACCAGTAGCCTGGACGCTGCCCGACGGGAACTCAATGAAAGGACGCTTGAGCCTTCCGGGCTAATACGCATAAATGCTCCCGTTTTTTTTGGGCAAAAGCATGTCGCCCCCAAATTGGCGGGGCTGACGGAACGTTACCCACGCCTCAGTATTGAGCTGACGTTAACTGATGATTACATTGACCCTCATAAAGATGCTGCTGATGTCATTTTTCGTATCGGTGAGCTTACTGACTCATCTTTTCATGCACGCATTTTTGGACAGCAGTGCTATCGCCTGGCAGCATCACCGGCTTATCTTCAAAAGTATGGCGTACCTGATAACCCGGCGGATTTAAGCCGACATAAGTGTCTCGTTTACCGTGGTTCATCCGGGCCGAATCGCTGGCTGTTGCGTCGAAAAGGTGGGGAGTGGATACACTATCCGGTCTCTGCGTTGATGTCTTCTAATAATGCCGAGACTTTACTTATTGCAGCATTGGGCGGTATGGGAATAGTCCTTTTTCCGGACTGGTTGATTGGCGAAACGCTACAGAGCGGCGAGCTTATTGAATTAATGCCGGATATGGAAACGGCGATTAAGACCGAGCCACAAAATATTGCTGCTATTTATCCACATACTCGTCATCCAACGTTAAACGTCAGGGCCGTAATTGATTATTACGTAGAAGCATTCGGTTCGCCGCTATACTGGCAGCTAAGCGATACTCTTTCTAAGTAATTGTGATGATATGCCTGTAAGAAATGGGTCACCCTGGCGACCCATTTCTTACTCGTGACGATTAAAAGAGAATGCAGCAAATAGTATATAACGCGATAATAATATTCTATTATCACAATTCATTGTGAGCGCGACATCATGTTACTGCATACCATTATGTATATACTTAACTAATTTTAATGTCATCGAAGTTGATATCTTCCTCTTCTTGATCATTGTTTATAACAACATCGCGAGGTACATCTTTTTTGATGACAGCATAGACGGTTGCTGTGACTAATATATTAACTATCAAAGCCATAATACCCGCCATGGGGTTTGACATTGTTGGCAGCATCAATACACCACCAAAAGGTACAGTTGCATCTGCGCCATATACCATGGTGATTGCACCGCCACAAGCACCGCCGATTGCCGCTGCTGCAATACCGCGAACGATATCATTCATCACTATAGGTATAGCTCCTTCAACAATATTCACTACCCCCATAGGAACCGCCGATTTTAGCATTTCGATTTCTTCGTTATTATAAATGTTTTTGCGAAACAGTTTGGCGATAAAAAATGCCAGTCCAAAACCGATGGGTGTTGCTGTGTTAACTAACTGCAGGGCCGTAACTGGCTCATTTATACCCTGTGCCTGGAGAGTTAAGACGAATGCGAAGCACGTCTTATTGATCGGCCCACCAAAGTCAACGATACACAACGCTCCAATAACAGCACCTAATAGTAAATTTGATGAAGTACCCATACTTCTCAGGAACGATGTGAGTGCATCGGTAAAAATACCAATAGGCGTGCCGATGATATAGACCATGAGCAGAGCACTGAAAATGGATGCAAAAAAAGGCACAATCAATGTAGGCATTAAACCCCGAGCCCAGCCAGGAACCTTTACATTTTTAATGATAGCAAGAGCAATATACCCGGAAATATAGCCGCCGATCATGCCACCGATAAAACCCGCACCAATAGCATTAGCTGCCAGACCGACAACAAAACCAGGGGCAATACCCGGCTTACCCGCGATTGAACCGGAAATTCCGATAGCAATAACGACGGGCAATAGTCCGAGCGCCTTAGCCCCCATGGTAGCGAAAGCCTGCCACAGGTCAAATTGACCCGATACTAAAGAGTCCTGAACCGTCCCTCCAAAACCCATACCGATGGCAATAATAAACCCAGCACCACAGACAATCGGAATCAAGAATGAGATGGCAGTCAGCAGATGACCTTTAGGGTTTGCTGCTTTCCATATTTCTTTTATATTCATAAATTACGCCCTTTATTTTATATAGGATACGCATAGGTAGGTGTTATGAATTGACTAATTCACCAAGCTTTTCGATAAGCTTATTTGGTGATTTAACGGCCATTTCCGTAGGTACTTTGACGACTTTCTTGCCGGCAAACCTTTCTTCACCGGAAACTTTAACATCGGCGGCTAACAGGACGATGTCGGCTTGGGCAATTTCTTCAGCGGTCAAGGCATTCTCGATACCTATAGTGCCTTGCGTTTCAATTTTGACATTGTGCCCGGCTTTTTTTGCTGCTATTTCAATTTTCTTTTGCGCAATATAAGTGTGTGCAATGCCTACAGTACAAGCTGTAATCCCAACAATATTCATCACTACTCTCCAGGAGTTGATTATTTACGATGCTATGATGATTAAATTAAGCGCTGGCACCTTCAGCGTTTAAAAGATCAATGATTTTCTGAGGGGAATCTTCCATCAGTAATTTGTCCACTATCTCTTCATCGGCAAGTGAACCCGAAACTTGCGATAACAATCGGATGTGGGTGGCATTTTGGTCGACCAGGCATACGGCAAACAAAATAATACAGCGAACGTCGCTACCATCCATAGTTTCCCAGGGGATTTGATGTTGGGTTCGTCCAATGGCCAATGCCGTACGGACTACTCCTGAGGATTTACCGTGCGGGATCGCAATATGATTTTCGAACCCAGTAGAGCCCTGTTCCTCACGTAACCAGACATCTTTCAGAAAAACATCTTTATTAATAACTGCGCCATCATGCACTAATAAGTCAGTTAATTCTTCAATTGCTTCTTCTTTACTTTTAGCCATCATGTTCAATTTGATATTTCTTACATTCAGCACACTCGAAATGTCCATAAGTCACCTTCGTTAATGTAAATAAATGATCATCAGTAATCAGCAATACCGGCTTCTACCACCACGCAGTCTGCCAAACCCGCCGGGGCCCACAGCATCAATAGAAAGCATTCGCAAGCGTGCGATGAGTCGTCACGAACTCCAGATATAAAAGGGTTACAGCGCTCTCAACCATATAAATCTAACGCGAAGGCAAAGAGACAGACCGGTTAAATAGACTCTTTGCACTGCACAATGGCTCAATACGGCTGAGCGCGCTGCAATTTTCAGGCAGCGACTTCGCGCTGGTAGATATTGATCATTTTATCCCATGCATCGCTGACGTTATCCGCCAGGGAGAACAGGCCCGAGGTTCCCACAATAAAGACGTCAACGCCCGACCGGGAGATAACATTGAAGGTTTTCTCGTTACAGGAGCCGTCAATTTCGGTCAGATAGTGGTAACCATGCGCTTCGCGCATCGCAATCAGTTGTTTAATTTTATTGAGTGATTCCGGGATAAACTTCTGGCCTGCGTAGCCTGGGTCAACCGACATGACGGTCACTTTATCCAGCAGGTGCGCGTACTCTTTAATAGCCTCCGCCGGAGTCGCCGGGTTCAACACCACACCGCAGCGACGGCCCGCATCTTTAATCTGGTTCAACAGCCGGAATATTTTGTTATTCGCCGTCTCAGGATGGAAACTGATAATATCGGCCCCGGCATCAATACACATTGAAATAATATCTTCCGGATGATTCACCATCAGATGTACGTCGATCGGCACATCGGTAATTTTTTTCAGGTTTTCGATAAAAAACGGAGATAGAGTAATATTCTTCACATAGTTACCGTCCATTATATCGACGTGATAAAAATCAGCCCTACCGTTCATTGCCGTAATTTGCTCTCTGAACTGCGTTAAATCCATACACATTAACGAGGGCGAAAATTTAGCTGCCATACCTCACCTCTATAAAATTAGTTAGTTAAACAGTGACACGACATGCCCAAGAATGATGCCAACAACGCCAAAGTCCGCATCGCCAAAGGTGGTGGATGCAAAGCCAAGGTCGCCCATCAGAGGCAACAAAATCGCGGGCAAAAATGAAATCAACAGACCGTGAGCGAATGCCCCCACCACCGCGCCGCGACGACCGCCGCAGATGTTGCCGTAAACGCCCGCCGTCGCGCCGCAGAAGAAGTGCGGCACCAGGCCGGGAACAATGACGCTTAAACCAAGCAGTGGGCAGAGGAACATACTCACCAGACCAGCGGCAAAACTTGACAGGAAGCCGACTATCACCGCGTTCGGGGCGAACGGAAAGACGGTTGGACAGTCGAGCGCCGGTTTAGCGTCTTTCACCAGCTTGTCGGCGATGCCTTTAAAGGCCGGAACAATTTCGGCAATAATCATGCGAACACCCGCAAGGATGATCCACACGCCTGCCGCGAAGGTCAGCGACTGGATAATGGCGAAGATGATAAAGTTCTGACCACCGCTGATGCTGGTCTCAACAAACGCTTTACCTGCGACCAGTACCAGAATCAGGAACAGGATCATCATCGTCAGTGAGATGGCCACCGAGGAGTCACGCAGGAAGTTCAGCGTTTTCGGCACCTTCAGCTCTTCAATCGACGGGCTGCCTTTACCGATCGCTTTTCCCACCAGCGCCGACAGCAGATACCCGGTTGAACCAAAGTGGCCCAGCGCCAGGTCATCAGTGCCGGTAATTTTGCGGGTAAATGGCTGCAGAATAGCCGGAGAGACCACCATCATGATGCCGAGGATCACCGCCCCCACCAGTACCACCCAGAACGGCGACAGACCACCGACAGAGAGGATGACGGCCAGCATCGCCGACATATACAGCGTGTGGTGGCCCGTCAGGAAGATGTATTTCAGCGGCGTAATTCGGGCAAGGACAATGTTAAACAACATCCCCAGCACCATGATCATGGCTGTCGCGGTACCATAGTTTTTCTGCGCCAGCGCCGCCATGGCGTCAGTATTGGGGACAACACCCTGAATATGGAAGGAGTGCTCAAACAGCTGGCTAAACGTCGTTAACGTCGTGGCGACAATCGCCGCCCCGGATGTTAATATCACAAACCCCATAATGGTTTTGAGGGTTCCGGAAATAACGTCGGAAACTGCTTTTTTCTGCAATAATAAGCCGATCAGGGAAAACAGACCGACCAGTATTGCTGGTGTGCCCAACACATCATGAATAATAAACTGCAGCATAGAATGACTCCGTAAGGCCGCAAATAATTAATCAGAGATTCTCGGAAAGAATTTCTTTTATTTTATTGTTATCCAGCAGGTTAGATAAACCAAAAACCTGCGCAGAATGGCTGGACAGATGTTCAGCTATATCCCTGGCGCTAAGAATAATATCGGCAGTTTCGCTTTTTGCCGAAGTCAGATCGGTATGGGAAACCTCTGCTTCTTTATTCAGCTCTTTAATAATTTTTTTTACATTCATTTCAACGATAAAGCTACTACCTAAACCGTTACCACAAACAATCAGAACCTTTTTCATCTCTACCTCACTATCCATTGATAACGGCTTGAATTTTCGTCATTGATGAGGCTTTCAGCAGTGCTGAGAGTCGTTCATCATCGCTAAAAATGTCCGCCAGGGCTGTAATCATATTGATGTGTTCATCTCCCGAAAGCGCACACAGCATAATCAGGACGTAAATAGGGTCATTCTCTTCCGAGCCAAAAGAAACGCCTTTTTTAATATGCAAAAGCGATAAACCATTTTTAATTGCACCTTGCTCCGGGCGAGCATGAGGCATCGCCAGACCAGGCGCTAAAACATAATAAGGACCAAGTTTTTCATGGCTGTTAAAAATGGCCTGAATATAATCTTCAGTAATCGCCTCTTTCGCCAATAAGGGTTGAGCCGATAACGTAATTGCCTGTTTCCAGTCACTGACTGAATCCACAATCTGGATATTTTCCGTTGGTAACCAGGTCGTGATCATAAATTCCCCGATAGCATTGAAAGTGAGCCTACTATAGTGGAATCTCTTCGCGGCTTACCGTGATCTTCATCTCAAAGTTAGCGCTAACACAGTAACAATGTTAAAATTCTTGTTACCGCTAACTTTGTTACCCATACTTATCATTACTTTGCAGTTGGGCAATGCGCAAAATGCCAAACATCATTTACAATGGCCGCCCAGTCAGGCGAAAGGAGGACATCAGTGCAGACGTTAGAAGCGGACGATAGCGCGAGAGAAAAACGCAGGAAAAACACCGGTAAAATTACGCTCGCTGAAGTGGCAAAACTGGTCGGCGTCAGCACGATGACCGTGTCACGCGCGTTACGCATGCCTGAAAAAGTGAATCCTGAACTGCGCACACGTATTGAAGCAGCGGTAAACGAGCTGGGCTATGTGCCAAATCTGCAGGCCCGCAACCTTGCCTCTGCCGACTCCAGCCTGGTGATGGGCGTGGTTCCCTCGTTTTCCTCCCCGGGCTTTCTTGCCGTCTCCGAAACACTGCAGACCGTGCTCACGACCCATGGCTACAGCATGATGTTTATCGAGTCCGGCCAGGGTGGACAGAGTGAAGAAAAAGCTTTTGCGCAAATGCTCGCTTACAACCCGGCAGCGATTGTTCAATTCAATATTGATAACATCAGCAGTTGTTCGCAAATGATCAGTAACACCGGCGTGCCGGTGGTTGAGATTGGTGCCATCAATCGCGATGCGAGCTGGGTCAGCATTGGCGTTGACTATGCCGCAGCCATCAAAAAGTTGGTCACATCGCTTGTACAGACCGGATATAAAAATATCGGCCTGCTTTGCACGGCTTCCAATAACATTATGTTTCGCCAGGTACTAAGCGGTTGGAACAGCGCGATGCTCTCCGTTAACCACTCCCCGCATCGCGTGGTGACCTCTCACCTGCCGGCAGGCATTACGACCGGCCTGAACCTGCTAGGCGATATTCGTATCACCTGGCCTGAGCTTGATGCGCTGATTTGCACATCCGATGAAATCGCCTGCGGTTGCATTATGGCCTGCCATGGTGTGGGGCAAAAAGTGCCCGACTCTCTGGCACTGGCAAGCCTGAGTGGGGGGACTCTCGCCGCCGTTTGCTCACCGGCGCTGACTGCCGTCGAATTTCCCTGGAGTGAAACGGGAACCCTCGCAGGACAAACATTGCTTGAGCTACTGGCGGGCAATTCGACGGATAAATTCATTGAATTACCCTCAGCGTTACAAGTTCGCGCCAGCACCAGAAAGCAGTAGTGTTGGCGACATATTTATTGATTTGTTATCCCGCCGAATACGGCAGGATAACTATGCGTCAGAAAAGTGATGCTTTCTGCTACGGCGGGTGAGGGTCAGAAGGAGAAACTGGCGCTGCAAGCCGCGCCAGTACCGATTAGTGCTTCACAATATACATTGTGCGGCTGTAGGCCACGTCTTCCGGATTGGTGATCGGGTATCCTTTTAACCACGGCTTGATCAGGCGGCCGTTGGTATACTGATAGATTGGCGCAATGGGCGCTTTGGCCATGATGATTTTCTCTGCCGCGTTGTAATCATCGTTACGCGCTTTTTCCGAGGTTTCCTGCGCCGCCTGGGCGAGGATCTTATCGTAAGCCGGATCGTTAAAGCGCGAAATATTGCCCGTATGGGTTGATGTGAGCAGCGACAGGAAGGTCGACGGCTCGTTGTAATCCCCTACCCACGATGCGCGAATAACGTCAAAATTACCGGTATTTCGGCTATCGATATAGGTCTTCCACTCCTGGTTTTGTAGCTTCACATCCACACCGAGGTTTTTCTTCCACATCGACGCCACGGCGATGGCGATTTTCTGGTGATTTTCCGACGTGTTGTACAGCAGCGTCAGCTTCAGCGGACGGTCCGGGCCATATCCTGCCGCCGATAGCAGCGCTTTAGCCTGGGCATTCAACTCGGCCTGGCTCATGCTCTCAAACTGCGAAGGCTGCGGGGTAAAGCCTGCGGTAACGTCAGGGGTGAATCGCCAGGCCGGTTTCTCACCGGTGCCGAGGATCTTCTCCGCCATAATCCGCCGGTCGATGGTCATACTTAACGCCAGACGCACGCGTTCATCGGCGGTTGGCCCTTTCTGGGTATTGAAGGCGTAATAATAGGTGCCTAACTGCGGCGGCGTGTAGACCTGTCCGGGAATATCCTTCAGCAGTTTCTGATACATATTTTTCGGGAAGGATTCGGTGATATCAATATCACCCGCCAGATAACGTTTGGTCGCCGACGATTCCTGGTTAATCGGCACGAAAGTCACCTGCTTAATCACCGTTTTGGCGTTATCCCAGTACTGTGTATTCGGCACGACGACCAGCTTCTCATTCACCACCCGGTCTTTCAGCACATAGGCGCCGTTGCCGATAAGGCTGCCCGGGCGCGTCCAGTTAGCGCCGCTTTCAACATTCGCTTTCTGCACCGGGTAGAACGCAAAGCTTGCGGTCAGGTTGCTGAACCACGGCAGCGGTTTATCCAGCTGCACGCGGAGCGTGTGGGCATCGACCGCCGTCACACCGAGAGTGTCCGGCGCCGCTTTACCATCAATAATATTTTGCGCATTACTGATACCCGCTAAGGCGGAAAACCAGGCGAATGGCGAAGTGGTTTTCGGATCCACCAGACGCTGCCAGCTATAGACGAAATCCTGCGCCGTCACCGGAGAACCGTCGGACCAGCGCGCGTTATCGCGCAGGGTAAAGGTCCAGACGCGGTTATCGTTGCTCTGCCAGCGGGTCGCCACGCCAGGGATGATATTGCCCTTCGCATCCTGGTTTACCAGCCCTTCGAACAAATCGCGGATAACCTGAATTTCCGGCAGGCCGACGGCTTTAGCGGGATCTAATGAAGCGGGCTCGTCTTTTATATGGCGTACCAGCTGCTGTTTTTCAGCTAATACGGTTCCTGGAGGCACATCCGCCGCCCAGGCAAGAGAAGAAACGCTGGCTAACCACAGCGCGCCGCATGTCAATGTGACAGGATACTTCATGAGATCCCCTTTTAAATGAACAAACCAGTGCTGGCAGAGCGATAATTATTTGTTTCCCCACCTGAAATTGCAAACGGCTTATGATAGAAAATTGACATGACGAGTTTTTTCGCCAGAGAAGGAAAGCGTTTGATTCCGGGACGCTTTTCTACAACACTGCTAACAATAACCTGATGACAGGATACCCTATGCCCGTTTCACGTCCTCGCCCCCTGCGCGGCGCTTTCCCGCCAGGTACGCAACGTTACGGCCAGTCGCATCTCGGCGCGCCGTTGCTGTGGTTCCCCGCTCCGCTGGCTGAT
The DNA here is from genome assembly GCF_032601985.1 of Klebsiella sp. 141203. Taxonomy (NCBI): domain Bacteria; kingdom Pseudomonadati; phylum Pseudomonadota; class Gammaproteobacteria; order Enterobacterales; family Enterobacteriaceae; genus Klebsiella; species Klebsiella sp. 141203. The sequence continues at coordinate 667,723 of NZ_JAQIRL010000001.1, forward strand.
AGCCGCAGCGGTCTGATTATCGCCGGCACGCACGGCGACGAAAACTCGTCGATCGTCACCCTCTCCTGCGCGTTGCGCACGCTAAAACCGGAGCTGCGCCGCCATCACGTGGTATTAACGGTCAACCCTGACGGCTGTCAGCTAGGGTTACGCGCCAACGCCCGCGGTATCGATCTCAATCGAAACTTCCCGGCCGCTAACTGGAAGGCGGGAGAAACGGTGTATCGCTGGAATAGCGCAGCCGAAGAGCGTGATGTGGTTCTGCTGACCGGTGAAAAACCGGGTTCGGAGCCCGAAACCCAGGCGCTGTGCCAGCTGATCCACCAGATCCATCCGGCGTGGGTAGTCTCCTTCCACGATCCGCTGGCCTGCATTGAGGACCCCGGCCACAGCGAGCTGGGACAATGGCTCGCCGGGGCCTTTAATTTACCGCTGGTAGGCAGCGTTGGTTACGAAACGCCGGGCTCTTTTGGCAGCTGGTGCGCCGATATCGGCCTGCCGTGCATTACCGCCGAATTTCCGCCGGTCTCCGCCGACGAAGCGACAGAAAAGTACCTCGCGGCGATGACCGATTTACTGCACTGGCACACTCACAGATGAAGCACGCCGGTGCTGAACTGCAGCGCCGGCTCCACATCCACCGCCAGCCACGTCGGACCATCGAGATCCGCGAAACGGGCCAACGGCGCCAGCGGCAGCGCGGCGGAAATGGCTCGTGAAGTACAAAGCATACAGCCCAGCATCCTCTTATATCCCAGCCGTTCAGCCTCCTGCGCCAATAGCAATGCCTCGGTCAGACCACCGGTTTTATCCAACTTAATGTTGACCATTTCGTAGCGACCCTGCAGAGCCGGCAGGCTTTCCCGCGTATGACAGCTCTCATCGGCGCAGATCGGCAGCGGATGAATGAAGTTTTCCAACGCCTCATCGGCGTCGGCCGGTAACGGCTGCTCCAGCATCGCCACGCCAAGATCGGCCAAAAGCTGACAGCGCGCCGCCAGACCTTCTCCACGCCACGCTTCGTTAGCATCAACGATCAACGTCGCCTGCGGCACCGCGTCGCGAATAGCAACCAGCCGCTCGCTAATCAAATGATCGTCGAGCTTGACCTTCAGCAGCCGCGCGCCTTTCTCCCACAGCGCGGCGGCGCTGGCCGCCATCTGCTCCGGCGTGCCGATAACCACGGTTTGCGCCGTCACCACTTCGCGCGGCAGGTTGACGCCAAGCAGCTGCGGCAACGTTTTCCCCGCGCGGCGCGCCTCCAGATCCCACAGCGCGCAGTCAACGGCATTGCGCGCGGCTCCTGCCGGCAGTAGCTGTTGTACCTGCTCGCGGGTGGCGCCGCGCTCAAGCTGCTCGCCGATCGCCATAATCTGCGCCATCACCGAGGCGATGCTTTCCCCGTAGCGCGGATAAGGCGTACATTCTCCGGCCCCTTTTACGCCATCCTCTTCTATTTCCACCACCACCACTTTGGCCTCGCTGCGGCTGCCGCGAGAGATAACAAACGGCGTGTGTAGCGGCCATGATTCTTCAAAAACTCGAAGGTTGCGCATTCCCTGGGCCTCTTAGGTAAATGTTAAATAGAGTTTGCCGTGTTGCTGGCTGATGTCATACACTAACTACGACGTTAACTATATGTAAACAGGAAGATAACCATGTCGCAAACCGTACATTTCCAGGGTAACCCAGTGTCTGTTCAGGGCTCCATTCCTCAGGCTGGCGCGAAGGCGCAGCCGTTTACGCTGGTCGCCAAAGATCTCTCTGACGTCACGCTGAGCCAATACGCTGGTAAACGTAAAGTACTGAATATTTTCCCAAGCATCGATACCGGCGTCTGCGCGGCATCGGTTCGCAAATTCAACCAACTGGCTTCTGAGCTGAACAACACCGTCGTGCTGTGCATCTCCGCTGACCTGCCGTTCGCGCAGTCCCGTTTCTGCGGCGCAGAAGGCCTGAGCAATGTGATCACCCTGTCTACCCTGCGCGCGCCGCAGTTCCTGGCAGATTATGGCGTTGCTATCTCCGCAGGCCCGCTGGCCGGTCTGGCAGCACGTGCAGTCGTTGTTCTCGATGAAAACGACCAGGTGGTTTACAGCCAACTGGTTAACGAAATCACCGAAGAGCCGGATTACGATGCGGCGCTGGCTGCGCTGAAAGCGTAATCGCCCTCTTTCTGTTATCAAGCCTCCTTCAACGGAGGCTTTTTTCTTTGCGCGGCGCATAGCGCGAAATCAACCGCGCGGTGGCCGGGCCGGTGAGCAATATAGTAAACAGGCGCAGCGTTTGCATCGCCATGATAAAGGACATATCCGCCCGGGTACCGACGGCAATTATCGCCACCGTATCCAGACCGCCGGGGCTGGTCGCCAGATAGGCGGTGAGAAAATCCAGCGGCAGCAGGTGCGTCAACGCTAAAGCCATCAGCGCGCATAATGCGATCAAGCCGACGATGGCGACGATGATTTGCGGTAGCGTCTTCAGCGCCAGCATAAAAATATCGCGATTAAACTGCAGGCCAACCGTCCAGCCGAGCGCAGTATAGGCCAGCACCAGTAACCATTCCGGTAGCTCCAGCAACAGCACGCCTTCGCCCTGGGCCAGCGCGCCGGCCAGCATCGGTAACAACATTGCCCCGGAAGGGATGCGTAAACGTAACCCCAACCAACCGGCGACCGCGGTCAATAGCAGCGTTAACGGTAGATTAAAAGTCAACGGCGGGAACCAGACGATATGCCGGGTCATTTCCTGCGCCTCGCCGCCGAGCGCCAAACGCACCACCATTACCGCCGCGCCGACCACGAACAGTACCCGCAGATACTGCATCAGGGCCACCAGACGAACGTCGGCGCCATACTCTTGCGCCATTACCACCATCGCCGATGCGCCGCCCGGCGAGCTTCCCCACGCGCCGGTTGCACCGGGCAGCGAGCTGTAACGCACCAGTAGCCAGCCGGTCAACGCGCTGATGGCCAGCGTGGAAAGGAGGATAATCAATACCAGCGCCCAGTTGGCGGCCAGAACGCCAAAAATCGACGGGGTTAGCGCGCGGGCGATCATGCAGCCGATGATAGCCTGAGCGGCGATAAAGAAAGGACGAGGGAGGCGAATCGTGGCGCCGCGCAAACTCAGGATAATTCCGGCGATAAGCGGGCCAAGCAGCGGCGCGGCAGGAAGGTGGAGCCAGAACAGCACAAAGGAGAGCACGGCGGAGAGTGCCAGTAATATCATCCACTGAGGCCAATCCCGTTGCAGCACCAACCGTCACCTTCCCGGAAAAAGAATAATAAAATAAGTATATACAGAATTATCGCTGAAAAAACGCCGATAATTGCGGCCGCGCCGAGCCGGCCGCAAGCAGTGATTTACTCTTCGCCTTTCTTCTGACTCAGACCATACTCGCGCAGCTTGTTAGCAATCGCGGTATGCGAAACGCCGAGACGTTTGGCTAATTTACGCGTGCTGGGGAAGCTGCGATACAACTGGGTCAATACCGAACGCTCAAAGCGGCGGGTAATATCGTCGAGCGATCCTTCCATCGCCTCTTCGCCAACCGGCAACGACGACACATCGTGATCTGGCAGCAGGATGTCCTGCGGACGCAGTTCGAAGCCATCAAGCTGGGTTAACGCCCGGTACACTGCGTTTTTCAACTGACGCACGTTGCCCGGCCAGCTATAGCGGGTCAACACGGTATTAAGGTCGGCAGAAAGTTTTGGCCGCGGGATACCCTGCTCATCGGCAAAGCGCGCGACGAATAGTTCGGTGAGCGGCATGATGTCCTGCGGACAATCACGCAGCGGCGGCAGGTTCAGCGTCAGCACATTCAGACGATAATAAAGATCTTCGCGGAACAGCCCTTTCTGCACCAGTTCGACGAGATTTTTTTGCGTCGCGCAGATAACCCGAACATCGACATGCACTTCGTGATCTTCACCGACGCGACGGAAAGTACCATCGTTGAGAAAGCGCAACAGCTTCGTTTGCATGCCTGGCGACATTTCGCCTATCTCATCCAGCAGCACAGAGCCGCCGTTGGCCTGCTCAAAGAAACCTTTTTTCCCCTGCGACGCATCGCCGAATAGCTCGCTCTCCACCGCATTTTCCGGAATCGAACCGCAGTTCAGCGCCAGATACGGTTTGCTGGCGCGCGGGCTGGCCAGATGGCAGGCATGGGCCAGCAGATCTTTACCGGTACCGGTATCGCCGACAATCAGCAACGGGGCGCTAAGCATCGCCAGCTTGCGGGCCTGTTCTACGACGTGGCGCATTTTCGGCCCAACGGCGAGGATCTGGCTGAAGGCGCTGGTATCCTGGGTCGTTAGCGTTTGCAGTTGACGCCCCATACGTACGGTGGAGCGCAACATCACCACGGCGCCGGTCAGCACGCGTTCGGCGTGTTCGCCTTCCAGATACACCGGCGTTACTTCCAGCATAAAGTTTTGGCCATTCACGACCACATGCTCGGTATGCGACTCCAGCGGGTTACCTTCCAGCCAGCGCTGCAGGTTGAAATCAGTAATGAGCTGCGCCACCGGATGGCTGCGTAAACGAGCCTGAGTTTGACCAAACAGCTGGCAGCTGGCCGGGTTGGCAAGTTCTACTTTGCCTTTGGCATCCAGCGACAGCACCGGTTCCGGCATTGCCACCAGCAGCGCGCTCAGCGCCAGATGTTCCCGCTCTGACGGCATCCACGCCACGGTTCGAACATCGGTTACGCCGGAGATACGGCGGATTTCCGCCATTAAACTGCTGAAACTGGCGAACTCCAGCTCGGCGAAATTAAGGTAGATTCGGCCAATCGGGTCGATATCGATACCGCGCAGATCAATACCGCGCAGCACCAGCAAATCGAGTAATTCACGGGTCAGACCAAGACGGTCCTGACAAAAGACTTCCAGACGCATAGGAGTTTTCACCCTAAAAAGGCCAATGACGGATGAATGATAGGACAGATATGTGCTTACGGGAAGATAGCTGTCAACAATTATTGACAGTATGGCGGAAAAATGGGCTTTATGCCGTAAAGTTATGCGGGCATTTCTTTTGCGTTATGGCTCGCATGGCTCAGAGAGCGCACAGAAGGCTCTGGTCGCCAGGGGTTTTCGGAGGCGGCGCGTTGCGCCTTCTCCGGGCTACCAAATCGCGCAGCGCTGTAGCCCCGGTAAGCGGCAGCGCCACCGGGGGATCCAGCGTGGTGAATAAATTAACAGCAGGCCGCACGAACCGTAGATACTGTTATCGGTTTGCAACTTTTTTAAGGGGGGTTCCCAGAGGCGGCGCGTTGCGCCTTCTCCGGGCTACCAAATCGCGCAGCGCTGTAGCCCCGGTAAGCGGCAGCGCCGCCGGGGGATCCAGCGTGGTGAATAAATTAAAGGCAGGTCGCACGAACCGTAGGCCGGGTAAGGCGCAGCCGCCACCCGGCATTTACGCTTGCCGACGTTATTTCTCCGCGCCGGTTTTGCTTTTCTGCAGCGTCTCTTTTAACTGGCCGATCAGTTCGCGGCGGAAATCGCCGAGCCGAGGTTTATCATCGGCTATCCACGGTAGCGGGCGGCACAGCTCCATCGCCTTAATCCCCAGACGGGCGGTCAACAACCCGGCGCCGATACCCTGGGCGGCGCGCGCCGACAGGCGGGCCGCCAGATCCTGCGACATCCAGTCCATTCCGACTTCGCGCACCAGTTCGCTGGCGCCGGCAAAGGCGATATTCAGCAACACCAGGCGGAATAAACGCAGGCGGCTATAATAGCCAAGTTCAATACCGTAGAGGGTGGCGATACGGTTAATCAGCCGCAGGTTACGCCAGGCGATAAACGCCATATCCACCAGCGCCAGCGGGCTGACGGCGATCATCAGCGTCGATTCCGCCGCCGAACGGCTGATTTCCCGCCGCGCCTGCGCGTCCAGCACCGGCTGCACCAGTTGCGCGTACAGGCTCACCACTTCGCGATCGTTTTGCGTTTCATGGATCGCCGCATACCAGCGCTGCAGCGCCGGATGCGATTGATCCAGCCCGGCCTGCTGCGCCAGTTTCTCACAGAACGCGCGCCCTTTGCCCACCGCGTGACTATGCATCAGATCCCGCGCTTCATCGCGTTCGTGCGCGCGCTGGCGCAGCCGCCACAGGCGACGCCATTCGGTCGCAACCGATCCCACGCCCGCGCCGACAATCAGCGCCCCGGCCGCACAGCCGCCAAGCGCAATCCAGTCCTGAGTCTGCCAGGCCGTCACCGTCCACTGCACGCCCTGCGCCACCACGCTAATGCCAAAAATCGCCAGCCCGGCGCTAACCATCCGTCGCCACAGGCTGCGTTTCGGGCGCAGTACCGATTCCACCACCGCTTCGGCGGCCCCTTCCTCTTCAGCGACCATTTCAGGCAGCATCGGAGCGAAGGTTTGCGCATCGGCCGCGTCAAAGGCGCGGGCCGATTTTAAGGTCTGACTCTTTTCCGTTTCCAGTGGGCCATCGAAATCGATCCGCGGTTTTATCGGCTCGCTCATCGCAATTTATCTCCAATCAAAAATTCCAGCGCCGCGTCGAGGCGTATATGCGGCAGCGGTTTATCGACATCCATCGCTCTCGGGCGGAAGTTCTCAAACTGGAAGCCCTGCTGTTCCCAGAAGGCCTGACCCGGCAGCCGCGCCGGCACCTCGCCTGGGAAAATAGTGAGCGGCTGCCCATCGCTCAGACGATCGCCACGCAGCGCCGGGATCTTCTCGCCGTTAACCTCGATAAGCCCGCCCTGGGTGGCCTGAATGGACGCCAGCCCCAGACAATCCATGCTGATGCCCTCAAAGGCGGCATTCTGCCAGGCGTCCTGAATCAGTTGCTGAAGTAGCGACACCATGTTGCCGTGCTGATCGACGGTCACGTGATCGGCTTTGGTGGCGGCGAACAGTAGCTTGTCGATAACCGGTGAAAACAGGCGACGGAACAGCGTTCGCTGGCCGTAATGGAAACTTTGCATCAACTGGGTCAGCGCCAGACGCATATCGTTAAACGCCTGCGGCCCGCTGTTTAACGGCTGCAGGCAGTCCACCAGTACAATCTGGCGGTCAAAGCGCAGGAAGTGGTCTTTATAAAAGCCTTTCACCACTTTCTCGCAGTAGTATTTGAAACGCTCGCGCAGCATCCCCGCATTGGTGTGTTTATCTGCCTGCGCCAGCCTGGCTTCGCCAGCCGCATCGACATCCGGCCAGGGGAAAAACTGCAGCGCCGGCGCGCCCGCCATGTCGCCAGGAAGCACAAACCGCCCCGGCTGAATAAAGTGCAACCCCTCGCGCTTGCAGGCGTGCAGATAATCGGTCCAGGCGGCGGCGATCTCCGCCAGCCGGGTTTCGTCGGCGGGCGCCAGCGGATCGAGCCCCTCGCACAGCTGCCGCCAGCGGGCAGACCACTCTCCGCGCTGCCCCTGTAACAGCCCGGTCATCTGCCGCGACCAGCTTAAATAATCTTGCGCCAGCATCGGCAGGTCGAGCAGCCATTCGCCCGGATAATCCACGATTTCCAGATACAGGGTTGAGGTGTCTTTGAAATGACGTAGCAGAGAATCGTTAGAGCGATAGCGCAGTGCGAGGCGAATTTCGCTCACCCCGCGGGTTGGCGTCGGCCAGGCCGGGGGCTGGCCATAAAGCTGCGCCAGGCCTTCATCATAGGTAAAACGCGGAATGCCGAAATCACGCTGCGGAACCCGTTTCACGCCCAACAGACGTTCTTCGCGCGCCGCGCTCAGCAGCGGCAACCGGGCCCCGGCGTGGATATTCAGCAGTTGATTAACCATCGCGGTGATAAAAGCCGTTTTACCGCTACGGCTTAGCCCGGTTACGGCAAGACGTAAATGCCGGTCAACCCCGCGGTTGACCAGCGCATTGAATTCAGTTTTGAGTCGCTTCATCGCCAGTCCGTTATGCCCAGAAGGAATGTCGTTTAATGATAAGCTAAATAGATGGGGATAATCAGGGTCAATATAAAGCGCGCCGGTATTCCTCCCCCTGAGGAATTATTTCATTCCGCGGGCAAAACGATTGGCCAGCCGACTGAGCAGCGGCTCAAGCGCTACCGCCAGCAACATTTTCAGCGGCCGACGCGCCACCGATTTCACCGCCCAACCGGCAACGCCCGCCGGGCCGTAACGCAGCGCGGTCAGCAGCACCAGCTTACCGGCGATCTTAAGACCCGGTTTCACTTTTTGCCCTGCCTGTTGCCATTTCATATTCATGCGTTGCCTCGTGGTTATATGGAAAAAGTTTTACAGTTGACGAAAACGGCTGCGCAGCGTGAAGGTATCGGAGGTGATATAACGCTCCATATCACGCAGGCGCTGTTCGCCGGAAGCCAGTTCGGCATCCACGGCGGCCAGTAAATCACCATTGCTCGGCCCTTTTTCGCCGTACAGTTCGCTATCCGGTATCGGATCCAGCGCGAAAGTCAGAATGATGTAGGCCACCAGCACGAAAAAGAAGAGGCCAAAAATCATCGCCAGCACGGTTATCAGACGCACCAGCTTCACCGGCACATCCAGGTGCTGCGCAATACCGGCGCAGACCCCCTTCACCATTCCGCGCTGCGGAATGCGCCACAGTTTTTTATTAAAGTCCAATCCGGCCATTATTTGTCTCTCCAGTTCGGATGTTCCGCATCAAGGATCGCTTCCAGCGCCTGAATACGCTCGCGCATCCGTTTCGCCTCATCGGTCAGCTGCAGCAGGCGCTGCTGTTCGTTCTGGGTTAACGCCCCGTCCGCCGAGCGATTGTTGTAGTGCAGCCATAACCAGACCGGCAACACGAACAGCACAAACAGCGTGAGCGGGATGGCAAGAAAAAGCATGCTCATGTGTACTCCTTACAGGTGGTGAGCCGCGGCGCAACACCGCGCCGCGCAATATGCATTACTGGTTATTCTGATTCATTTTGGCTTTCAGCGCCGCCAGTTGCTCGCTGATTTCATCATCCGCTTTCAGTTCGGCAAACTGCTGATCCAGCGATTGTTGTTTGCCAAAACGATGGCTCTCCGCCTCGGCTTCCATTTGGTCAATGCGGCGTTCGAAAGACTCAAAACGCGCCATCGCTTCATCCATTTTACCGCTATCCAGCTGGCGGCGAACATCACGCGAAGAGCTGGCCGCCTGATGGCGCAGCATCAGCGCCTGCTGACGAGCGCGGGTTTCGCTGAGCTTATTCTCCAGCTCGCCAATCTCTTTTTTCATTCGCGCCAGGGTTTCATCCACCAGTTGCGCTTCGTGCTCCAGACTGCCGATAAGGTCAGTCAGCTTCTGTTTTTCGATCAGCGCCGCACGCGCCAGATCTTCTTTCTCTTTACGCAGGGCCAGCTCGGCCTTTTCTTGCCATTCCAGTTGCTGCGCCTGCGCCTGTTCGATACGGCGGGTCAGCTGTTTCTTTTCCGCCAGCGCGCGGGCGGAGGTAGAACGCACTTCAACCAGCGTGTCTTCCATCTCCTGAATCATAAGACGGACCAGCTTCTGCGGATCCTCCGCTTTCTCCAGCAGGGAGTTGATGTTGGCGTTCACGATGTCGGCAAAGCGAGAAAAAATACCCATAATTTCAATCCTCATAGTTCTGATAGCAGGCAGCGGCCTGTGCAGTAGTTAATACAAATGGCGTGCCAACTTTTTATCTTATTGATTTTAAACAAGGTGGTTGAGGAATGGCCGCCTGCTTGCTACAGTGAGTTGGTGAATCACACTACTTAATGGCGAAATTCATCATGGCGGAATACAAGGATAACCTGCTTGGCGAGGCAAATAGCTTTCTGGAGGTGCTCGAGCAGGTCTCGCAGCTGGCGCCGCTGGATAAACCGGTGCTGGTGATCGGCGAACGCGGGACCGGCAAAGAGCTCATTGCCAACCGACTGCACTTTCTCTCTTCGCGCTGGCAGGGGCCGTTTATTTCGCTGAATTGCGCGGCGCTGAATGAAAACCTTCTCGATTCCGAATTGTTTGGTCATGAAGCTGGCGCCTTTACCGGCGCCAGCAAACGGCATCCGGGGCGCTTTGAACGTGCCGACGGCGGCACGCTGTTTCTCGATGAGCTGGCCACCGCTCCGATGCTGGTGCAGGAAAAATTGCTGCGGGTAATTGAATACGGCGAGCTCGAACGCGTCGGCGGCAGCCAGCCGCTGCAGGTTAACGTACGGCTGGTGTGCGCCACCAACGCCGATCTGCCCAAAATGGTCGAGGAAGGTCATTTCCGCGCCGACCTGCTCGACCGGCTGGCGTTTGATGTCGTGCAACTACCGCCACTGCGCGAGCGCCAGAGCGACATCATGCTGCTTGCCAACCAGTTTGCCATTCAGATGTGCCGCGAACTGGGGCTCCCTCTGTTTCCCGGCTTTAGCGAGCGAGCCGTCGACACGCTGCTTGCATACCGCTGGCCGGGCAATATTCGTGAGCTGAAAAACGTGGTTGAACGTTCAGTTTACCGCCACGGCAGCAGTGATAGCGAGCTGGATAATATCATCATCAACCCATTTAACAGCGCCGCTCCTGCGCCTGCTCCGGTCGCCGAACATGCGCTTCCCGCGTTGCCGCTGGACCTGCGCGCCTTTCAGCTGGAGCAAGAAAAAAGCCTGCTGCAGTCAAGCCTGCAGCAGGCGAAGTACAATCAAAAGCAGGCGGCGGACCTGCTGGGGCTTACCTACCACCAGCTACGCGCATTACTGAAGAAGCATCAGCTATGAGCGACGCGCGGCAGCATCGCCGCGCTGACCAGCATTGAGCCTAAACACAGCGCGGCGTTAAACCACAGCGCGTACTGCGCGGCGCTGGCCATCCCCAACGGCAGGAACAGCGCAAAAAGTGACGCCGTCACGGCAATACCCATCGCACCGCCAAGCGAGCTTCCCATCTTATAAACCCCTGACGCGACGCCAATTTTATTCTCCGGCGCATTGGCGACGGCGGTATCGGTCGAAGGCGTGGCATAACAACCAAGACCGAGGCCAAACAGAATATTGCTGAAGAAGACGGTCCCGATATACAGCGACTTATCGAGGAAGGTACAGGAGATCAGCAGAATACCGATAGCGGTAAACACCGGCCCGGTCATCATCGGCAACCGCGCGCCATAGCGCTGGAGCAGTTTTTCTCCGACGCGAATCATCGCCAGTACCGTCACCAGATAACCCAGCGTCATCATGCCGGTTTCCAGCGGGGTGAGATGATGCCCCTGCTGTAGCCAGATGCTGGTGATCATCATCGTGCCGATAGCGCCATTAAACATGAAGTTCGACAGCACCGCCGCGCCGTAGGCTCGGTTGCGAAATAAAGCGAAGTCGATCAGCGCCGCTTCACCTTTGCGCAAACCGCTGCGAATAAACAAACCTCCCATAACCACCGCGCCGCCCAACATCGACAGCGTTAAACCGCTGCTCCAGCCCCATTGATGACCCTTGCTGATAAACAGATTAAGCAGCACCAGCGAAGCAATCAGGCTTAATAATCCGCCCACATCCAGCTTATGCCGATCGGCGCTGGCGCTGCGGCTCTCCGGGGTGCCCCGTAGCAGCAATAATGCCAACAGCGCCACCGCAATCGAAAACACGAAGATCCATCGCCAGCCAAGACCGGTGGCAATCGCGCCGCCGACAAACGAGCAAAGCCCGCTACCGCCCCAGGAGCCAATGACCCAGAAACTCACCGCCCGCTGCCGCGCCCTACCTTCATACCAGGTTTTGATCAGCGCCAGCGTCGCCGGCATAATGCAGGCCGCCGAGAGCCCCTGCAGGATACGGCCGGTGATAAATAGTCCCGGCCCCTGCGACGCCGCCAGAAACGCGCTACCTATAATACTCAGCGCCAGGCCGAGATAGGTCATCCGCACCCTGCCGAATTTATCCGCCAGCCCGCCGCTGGCCACCACAAAACAGCCGCTGAATAAAGCGCTGAGACTCACCGCCAGGGTTAACGTCTCCAGTGAAATATCGAGGCTGCTTTTCATCGCCGGAACAACATTGATAACCGATTGCGCAAACAGCCAGAACGTCAGCACGCTGAGCACAATACCCGCCAGCAGGCGATCGCTGCCGACGAACTGAGATTCGCTTAACGATACAGAACTCATAATCGGGTCCCCCCGTCGCGATAGGTTAACGCAGATAGCGTTCCGTCAGGCCGCACCACAGCGCCGCACCGGTAAGCAGGATTTGATCGTTAAAATCGTATCCCGGGTTATGCACCATACAGCGGTCGGCTTCATCACCCGCGCCGATAGTGAAGTAGCAACCGTTTGGATTGCTCTCCAGCATGAAGGCGAAATCTTCGCTACCCATGAATGGATTCACGGTATAAACCTGTTCTTTGCCAAACAGCGAGGTCGCCACTTCACGGACCAGCTCATTAGCCGCCGGATCGTTACGTAAAACCGGGCTGCCGTTGACGTGGGTTAAGGTAGCGCTGGCGTTAAAACTTTCCGCCTGCGCGACCGCAATATCATGAATGCGCTGCAGCACCGTCTCGCGTACCTGCTGATTAAGGGTACGGACCGTCAACTTCATCAATACCTTATCGTTGATGATGTTCGGCGCGTGACCAGCCTGAATGCTGCCGACGGTGACTACCGCAGGTTCAAATGGCGTGATGTTGCGTGAAACGATCGATTGCAGCGCGAGGGTAATGTGGCAGGCAACCAGCGTCGCGTCGACGGTATGTTCCGGTACCGCGCCATGGCCGCCAACGCCCTTCACTTCGATATGCAGCGTATCGGAAGAGGCCATCATCGCGCCGTCGCGCAGGCCGATTTTGCCCAGTTTCTGGCCCGGCATGTTATGCAGGCCAAAGATGGCGTCGCAGGGGAATTTTGTGAACAGGCCATCTTCGACCATCACCCGTCCGCCGTACAGCAGTTCTTCTGCCGGTTGAAAAATTAACTGCAGCGTACCGTTAAACTGACGCGTGCGCGCCAGATATTCCGCCGCATACAGCAGCGTGGTGGTGTGACCGTCATGGCCGCAGCCGTGAAAACGCCCGTCGACCTGGCTTGCCCATGCTTTACCGCTCATTTCCTGCATCGGCAGCGCATCCATATCCGCGCGTAGACCCAGACGTTTTTCGCCGCTGCCGACTTTCAGCGTCCCGACCACGCCGGTACCGGCGAGGCCGCGATGCACTTCATATCCCCACTCAGCAAGCAGCCTGGCGACTTCATCGCTGGTTTTATGTTCTTCAAAGCCAATCTCGGGCTGTTGGTGGAAGCGGCGACGTAACGCCACAAACTGCGCTTCATTAACTTGCAAAGATTCAATCAATGGATGTGTCATTTTTATTATTCCTGTGTTGTGTTTGCACGACACTTTCGAGTTTATGCGCCCCACCCGGCTTTAAAATGCGCTTTTTTGTTTTATATTGACGAATTATCAATGACTATTTTCTATACAATTCTGTTATGACAAAAAATACCCTGTTATTTTTTGTCTTTTAAGGAGCGGCGCATGGAACACCATCTCGGCGATTTCAGCCTCACGGTGCGCGATATTCGCCACCTCAGCCCGCCGGAAAGCGACGGATTAACGCTGCTGTGGCTGCTGGAAGGCAGCGCGCGGTTGCAACTCGGCGAAGCGCCGCAACCGATGCGGGTTGATGAACTGGCGATCGTTAACCGCCGCCAGCGCTGGCAGATTACCGGCGAAGAGGCCAATGCGGTCATGATCCTCAACCTTGCCGCCGGTTGGCTCACCCGCCTTGATAGCGATTTTTTTGCCTGTGATTATCGGGTTAACGGCGAAAACATGGATGCGGCAGATAACCTGCGCCAGTTGATGCGCCAGTTGCTGGTAGCCGGGTTGGTCAATCATCAGTCGCGCTACCGCTTAGAAGCCAACCGCTGGCTCAGCGAAATCGCCCTGCTGCTGGCGACCCGCTTTACGCAGCCCATCGTACCCAGCCTGCGCCGCGGCGCCGAAAACTGGAGCCGACGAATTATCAACGTAGTAGCGCGCATCGAAGCCAACTATCAGCGGCGGATCTCGCTGCAGGAAGTGGCCGCCGCTGAGTTTGTCTCGGAGGCCTGGCTTTCCCGCCTGTTTCATAAAGAGGTCGGCGTCAGCTTCGTGCAGTACATTACCGCCCTGCGTCTCGGCAAGGCCGCCGAGCAACTGCTGACCACCCGACGCTCGGTGCAGCAGGTGGCGCAGGACAACGGCTTCGCCAGTACCCGCATCATGAGCGATCTGTTTAAGCGCCAGCATGGCGTCACGCCGCGGCAGTTTCGCCAGCAGCAGCCGCAGTCCGCCGCTCGTCCGCGGGTCAACGCCAGTGAAGTCTGGCATCCGGTCGCGGTCGAACGGCTTTACGCCCGCCTTAACGAGGCGGAAAAAAGCAGCGATGATACGCCTCCGCTACTGCTCAACCCACGTCAGACACGGCAGGTGGATATCCGCCAGCTGCCAGCGCGCGCGCCGGTATTGCGCCATACCCGTACCATCGTTACCGTCCGTGAACTCGATGATTTACTCCGCGAAGATGTCCGCCGCGAGCTGGAGCAACTGCAGCAGACGCTACCCGTCTACGGCATTGATATTCACGATCCGTTTCTCAGCAGCCGCTTGTTTGGCGAAGGCTGGGACGACCCGACGCTCGCGGGTTATGCCTGTTGGTACAATCTTCAGCAGCTGTTTAGCTGGCTGGCGCAGAAAGGCTGGACGGTGCTGCTCCATACCGGTTTAACCACCCGCTGCGATTTATTGCAGCGTTTTCTTCGGCTCGCCGCCAATCACTTTTCACCCACGACGCTTGCGAGCTGGCGCTTTGTCTGGCACTGGTCGCCGCAGGCCGGTGAAGCCGCGCGACAGCTGGCCTGGCGACAACAGCGCGAAGTGGTTGCGTCCACCTTGCAACAACCGCAAATGGGTATCTGGCATCGTTTCCCGCAAAGCGGTATTGCCGACGATCCGCTACTGTCTTCCCCGCTGCTCAGCGAGGCCGATTTTCTCGCCTGCCAGGCGGATGCTAATGAACTGCTTGACCTGGCGCAGGCCGATAGCAGCAAGCTTGCCGCCAGTGAAAGCTATCCGCGACAGAAATTACGCCAAATCCATAATGCCCTGCGGCAACGGCAGCTTTCGTTGCCGCTGTGGCTGCTATCGTGGAATACGTTAACCGGCGATACCCGCGATACCAACGGGCGTTTTTTTCGCGGCGCGCTGTTGATGGATAACCTGCTGGGCATTGCCGAACAGGTGTGGCTGGCAGGCTTCTGGCTTAATTCCGGGCTGCAGGGGGAGGCGCGGGACAACGGTAAACTCGACACCTCCAGCCTGGCGTTGCACTACCTGCATGGTCTGCCGCGCCCGGTTTACTGGGTATTATGGCTGTGGCGGCGTCTGCGCGGCGAAGTCTTAATCAATGACAAAAACCTGTTGTTGTTACGTCATAACGGACATTACCAGTTGCTGTTGCGCAATACGGTGATTTTCAACCCCTGGCTGTCGAGCGAAGAGGCCTTTACTCAGCGCTTTCGCCAACCCTATACCCTGCGGCTTGCAGGACTGGAGGGACGCTGGCGCATCAAACAGCATTTGTTCGATCAACATCACGGCGCGCTATTTCCGCTGTTCGAGGCATTCCGTAGCCGCAGCGGCCCGGACGAAGAAGATTATCGCTGGCTCCAGCATCACGCCCGTCCGGCGCTGAGCGTGCATGAGGAACAACTGGATGATGGCTGGCTACGGGTGGATTCATTGCAGAGCAATGCGCTGGCATTATATGAATTCACACCGCTGAATAATTGAAGCGTGACAACGTCACTATCATTTCATGTATGAAAACGCGAGGAGTTAATAATATGTAACTGGTAAGATGTCTTAATGTGAATTATCATCGGCGGCAATTATATTCAATGGACTGAAAATTCACGTGATTCCGGTTAATTCTCATACGCTAACCCGCTATGCCGCCCATGCCAGTCTGATTCACACTATGAAAAATCATCATGCGCCAGCCCTCTCTTTAATGATGATTTTTTCGGATCTCTGCGTGCGCTCCACGCGTGATGCCTACAGCGAACAAGGCTGGGAAATATCAGAACGTAAAAGCGGGCTGGTACTGCGTACTTTCGTCGCCATCCATCGCGACGGCGGAGAACTGGAGATCACGCCAAAAGATTATATTGCCCGCTACAATCAGCTCCTTCCGCTCTGATCCCCGCCACTCGCGCCCGCCGATTGCAGAACGCCAGCAGATGGCTAACTGGAGAAATTGGCGATAAAAAGATACCATGTTTCATAATACTGGTTTATTTCCGACACTAAATTGACCAACTGGCTGGACAACATGCGCTGCCGGTGACCGCATTATCCCCCTCGATGTCGTAAAGGTGGTGGTAAATGTCATTTAATATTAATAAGATAGAGCTCTGCTCTATGATCAAAAAGAAAATATGCGCCTGAAATTGTCCTCTCTTTTAGCGGCAGCCTCGATGCTGTGCGGGCAGGCTTTTGCCGCACCGGCCTTGACTCCGGCGCTGCCAGCTAATGCCGATATCCGCGATAGCGGATTTGTCTATTGCGTCAGCGGGCAGGTAAATACCTTTAACCCGCAAAAAGTCAGCAGCGGCCTGATTGTCGACACCCTAGCCGCCCAGATCTACGATCGCCTGCTCGACGTCGACCCCTATACCTATCGTCTGGTACCTGAACTGGCGGAAAGCTGGGAAGTGCTTGATAACGGCGCCACCTACCGCTTCCATCTGCGCGATAAGGTCCAGTTCCAGACTACCGACTGGTTTAAACCGACCCGCGCCTTTAACGCTGATGATGTCATCTTTACCTTCGGGCGCATCTTTAACCGCGACGATCCGTGGCACAGCGTTAACGGCAGTAGCTTCCCCTATTTTGATAGTCTGCAGTTCGCCGATACCGTAGAAAGCGTTCGTAAGCTGGATAACCATACCGTCGAGTTTCGCCTGAAACGGCCGGATGCTTCGTTCCTGTGGCATCTGGCAACACACTATGCTTCGGTCATGTCGGCGGAGTATGCCGCGCAATTGACCAAAAGCGACCGCGAAGAACAACTTGACCGCGAGCCCGTCGGCACCGGTCCGTTTAAGCTGGAAGAGTATCGCACCGGGCAGTACATCCGCCTGCAGCGCCATGCGGCCTACTGGCGCGGCAAACCCTTGATGCCGCAGGTGGTGGTGGATCTCGGTTCCGGCGGCACCGGTCGTCTGTCAAAACTGCTAACCGGCGAATGCGACGTGCTCGCCTGGCCGGCCGCCAGCCAGCTCACCATCCTGCGCGACGATCCGCGCCTGCGTCTGACGCTGCGCCCGGGTATGAATATCGCCTGGCTGGCTTTCAACACCGCTAAACCGCCGCTGGATAACCCGGAAGTTCGCCACGCGCTGGCGCTGGCGATCAACAACCAGCGTCTGATGCAATCGATCTACTACGGCACCGCGGAAACCGCGGCCTCGATGCTGCCTCGCGCCTCGTGGGCCTACGACAACGACGCTAAAATTACCGAATACAACCCCGCGGAGGCGCGTCGTCGCCTGCAGGGCCTGGGTTTGAGTAATTTGACTTTAAAACTGTGGGTGCCGACCAGTTCCCAGGCGTGGAACCCCAGCCCATTGAAAACCGCCGAGCTGATACAGGCGGATATGGCGCAGGTGGGTGTCAAAGTGATTATTATTCCTGTTGAAGGCCGTTTCCAGGAGGCGCGATTGATGGACATGAGCCACGATTTAACGCTTTCCGGCTGGGCCACCGACAGTAATGATCCGGACAGTTTCTTCCGCCCGCTGTTAAGCTGCGCGGCGATTGGTTCGCAGACCAACCTCGCCCACTGGTGCAACCGCGAGTTTGATGAGGTATTACAGAAAGCGCTGATTTCGCAGCAGCTGGCCTCGCGCATCGAAGCCTATAAAGAGGCGCAGCATATTCTCGCCCGCGAGCTGCCGGTGCTGCCGCTGGCCTCTTCGCTGCGGCTGCAGGCTTATCGTTATGATATGAAAGGACTGGTGCTGAGTCCGTTTGGCAACGCCTCCTTCGCAGGCGTGTCGCGCGAAAAAGAAGAGGTGAAAAAACCATGATTATTTTTACCCTGCGCCGCCTGCTGCTGTTGCTTGTGACGCTGTTTTTCCTCACCTTTATCGGCTTTAGTCTCAGCTATTTCACGCCGCACGCGCCGCTGCAGGGCGCATCGCTGTGGAATGCCTGGCTGTTTTGGTTTAAAGGGGTGCTGCACTGGGATTTTGGCGTCTCCAGCATCAACGGCCAGCTGATTTCCGAACAGCTTAAAGTGGTCTTCCCGGCAACGATGGAGCTGTGCATTCTGGCATTTGGTTTTGCGTTATTGGTCGGCATTCCCGTGGGAATGATTGCCGGGATCATGCGTAATAAATGGCCGGATACGCTCATTAGCGCCCTGGCGCTGGTGGGCTTCTCTATCCCGGTATTTTGGCTGGCGTTGCTGTTTACCCTTTTCTTCTCGCTAACGCTGGGTTGGTTACCTGTCTCCGGCCGCTTTGATCTGTTGTACGAAGTAAAAACGGTGACCGGTTTCGCGCTCATTGATGCCTGGCTATCCGATTCACCCTGGCGCCATGAGATGATCGTTAGCGCCGCACGACATATGGTCCTGCCGGTGTTAACCCTGGCCGTCGCGCCGACCACCGAAGTGATCCGTCTGATGCGCATCAGTACCAGCGAAGTCTATGATACAAACTATGTTAAAGCCGCGGCGACCCGTGGCGTCACCCGCAGGACGATTCTCCACCGCCACGTGTTGCACAACGCCCTGCCGCCGGTGATCCCGCGCCTGGGGCTGCAGTTCTCCACTATGTTAACGCTGGCAATGATTACCGAAATGGTCTTCAGTTGGCCGGGGCTGGGGCGCTGGCTGATCAACGCTATCCGCCAGCAGGATTACGCGGCGATTTCCGCCGGAGTGATGGTGATCGGCGCGCTGGTCATTATCGTCAATGTGATCTCGGATATTTTAGGAGCCATGGCTAACCCACTGAAACATAAGGAATGGTATGCCCTACGATAGCACCTACAAAGCAAAAACCTTTATCAATTAAAAACAATGAGTTAAATTTTAAAATTGTTCGATATTCCTGACTTTAATACACAATTTTGTACACATTGTTTTTAACGTTAGCTCCGACAGTCATCAGTTTGATTGCTGTCGGAGTTTTCTTCCTACTCCTCCACACATTCTATACTTTCAGTCTGCAAACGGGAGGTAACCATGTGCGGACGCTTTGCTCAATCACAAACCCGTGAAGAGTACCTGGCTTATTTGGCTGAAGAGGCTGAGCGGGATATCGCTTATGACCCCGAACCAATCGGCCGGTACAACGTGTCGCCAGGTACAAAGGTTTTGCTCCTGAGCGAACGCGACGAACAACTGCATATCGATCCTGTCTTCTGGGGTTATGCGCCCGGGTGCTGGGATAAGGCTCCACTGATTAACGCGCGTGTTGAAACTGTGGCCACCAGCAGGATGTTTAAGGCGCTATGGCAACATGGCCGGGCGATCTGCTTTGCTGATGGGGGCTTCGGATGGAAGAAAGAAGGTGACAAGAAGCAACCCACTCTACTTTATCCATCGCGCCGATGGCCAGCCGATATTCATGGCGGCAATCGGAAGCACACCATTTGAACGTGGAGACGGAACAGAAGGCTTTCTGATCGTCACCGCAGCAACAGAAAAAGGTCTAATAGATATCCACGACCACCAGTCTCTGGTACTGTCGCCAGAAGCAGCAAGATAATGGATGAGGCAGGACATTGGAGGGAAAGAGTCAGAGGAGTTAGCTGCGAATGGCACCGTGCCCGCAGACAAATTTATCTGGCATGCAGTGACGCGCGCCGTAAGAAATGTGAAAAATCAGGGGAATAATTGATTGAGGCAATCAAATGCACATAGCCAGACGTACGCCTAATGCCAAAAGCGGAAATAAATAATAATTTTTCGATAATAACTTACTGGGTCAGAAAACGGAATATCCGGTGAAAAAGCCCTTGTTGCATTGTCTGGATGTATCAATATGATGCCGGGTTCCTCCCGGTAAATATTTAGGTATCCCCCCATGACTCGCGGCTTCAGTCGTGCATGATGAACATTCCAGCAGCAAAGTCATCAGGTTAGAAAGATATCTGCATTTTGTCAGTGCACAAAGAGTGACTTCCTTATATGAGAACGATTATTAAAAATGAACATGTAAAAAAAAGGCCTGCTATTAGCAAGCCACAAAGATTTTAACTCATTTTTTGTTCGCTTCTGATAAATAGGGTAAATACGCAATTCAATTTGAAGCAGAGAACATAACGAAAATGCTATAAATATTTCCGGAACGCATCGAGTATTTCCTGTGACATTAACTGTCTGTCAGAGGCTACGTAAATAACATCATGATCACCGGTTAATGAAGGAAAGCCTGCAGACATAATCTGTAGATGTATTTCTTCACCGTTTGGGTATTCCTGTCTGATTGAGGATGTACCCTCCGGAACGGTCATGACTTTACAGGATTCGGTATTAAAGAAAACGAGTACTTTTATCATATGCCACCATAATTCTGTTAGTCTTTCCCGTCACTCTCTTCTATCAGTGATGTTAAATGCCGATGCCATTAAAATACAATCAGGGACGTGATGCTTTCGAAGGCAGTCTCGTCTCTTACGCACTTTATTATTTAACAAGCAGTTAGCTTCTGCTTTCAGGCTTTCAGGCTTTCAGGCTTTCAGGCTTTCAGGCTTTCAGGCTTTCAGGCTTTCAGGCTTTCAGGCAGCAGTCCTGCACTTCATCACATCGGTCAGCACACTCATAATTGCGAAAAACATGTTGACCTGATATTAAAAAAACAACCGACTTTCTCTGATTTAATTTATGGACCTGTCTACTCAGGAATAATCCTTCATCGTTGTCGCGGGCCCACAAATCTTCATTTATCGCAAAGTATTACGTTTGTAGCAGCAGGCCCTTTTTCACCACTCTGCATGGCGAACTCAACTTTCTGCCCTTCAAATAAGGTATTGAAATTCTCACCATGGAGTGCGGAAAAATGGACGAAGACATCCTTGCTTCCGTCAAGAGGTGAAATGAAACCAAAACCTTTATCTTCGTTAAACCATTTTACCAAACCTTTAATTCTTGTGGACATACTGACTCCCGTTATACATGATAGTATTAATAGTAAACGTATAGTATTAAAGGTATGACTCAAAAGGAGGGGATATCAGCGATAGCGCCTGGTAATGAGGACTGACCAGAAAATGTTTAACGTTCGTTTGTACATTGAACTAACAGGATTCATTAAGACACGGGAGATACTAATACGCAAATTATTTTTTAGCCATCCAGAAGTCCTGCAGGAAAATTAAGTGTGGCAATATACTATTTTGAATGTATAGTCTTTACGTGTTTTTAATAAGGAATCGACTTGTCCCATAAAATGACAGGCATTGTCAAAAGCTTTGACATTCTCAGTGGTAAAGGCCTCATCATCCCTTCAGATGGGCGAAAAGATGTTCTGCTTCACATTTCAGCCGTTAACTCCCGCGAATCAGAATTACTCATCCCAGGAAGCCGCATAGAATTCTGTCGGATCAATGGTCCCAGAGGGCCTGTGGCTGCGAACATTTACCTCTCCTGAATTTCAGGGTCACAAAATAAACAGATTAAATCTTAACCATATGTGATACGGTGAAGTTCATTCATTGAAAGGTTAATGGTTATGTCTATTATCAATTACGCAATGAAATTCTTCAGCGGTGCATCTACTGCCACTGTTGTCTGCACTGTTTGTGGTTTCAAATCAGTTCAACCGATGGCAAAAATCCGGCGCAATCAGGCCATGCTTTGCCCTCGGTGTAAAGCCCTGTTTATCTCACGGCGCTAGTATCAACTGATCCGCCGTGGACAGAACCATCTTCTATACTTAAGTTAAATCCCAGCAGCTGTTAAATCCCTGATGCCTTACGCCCATCCTGAGAGAACGTTTCTGAACTGATTTCGCAACTGCTCCTGCGCGCTAATGTCGCATCAGAGCAATGCTATGAAAATGAACCCCAGAGCGTGGTTTAACCGCTCCCGTATTCCGGTGAATGCTGCCGAAAACGTAACGTTTTCGGCGAACGATCCTGCAAGCGAAAGCACTCCGCGGTCAGAACTCTTTTCGACTGCCCAGATGGAACGCTATGGTCAGAAGCTGGCGCGGACCCATAAAGTATCACCGGATAAACATCCCTATTATCTTCTGAAACGGCTTGGCGACAATGAGGCCGTTATCACCCAAAACTGCTATGAGCTTAATGCAGGTAAAAAGACCAGTATCATGCCCGCCGGGGAGTGGTTGCTGGACAATTATTATCTGATTGAGGAGCAAATCCGTACCGTCCGCCAGCACTTGCCGAAAAGTTTTGGTAAAGGTCTCCCGTCGCTGATGTCGCCGCTGAATTGCCCAAGAATTTATCATATCGCATCAGAGGCCATTGCTCACGGTGATGGCCGCTGGGATGCCACCAGTCTGACCAGCTATCTCGCTGCCTATCAACAGGTGACGCCGCTGACGCTGGGTGAAGTCTGGGCATTACCGGGAATGCTTCGACTGGCGCTGATTGAAAATCTTCGTCGTATCAGTATGGAAGTGATAAAAGCGCAACAGGACAGAAACCTGGCAGATACGTGGATAACCAGGATTTTCGAATGTGCAGAGAGTGCGCCTGGTGATTTAATTATGGTGGTTGCCGATTTGGCGCGCTCCCGTCCTCCGTTATCCAGCGCGTTTGTCGCAGAACTGGTGCGGCGTCTGCAGGGGCACGGCAACGCGCTGTCGTTACCTCTTACCTGGGTTGATCAGTGCCTTCGGGAACAGGGAGTCACCACTGACATTCTCATAAATAACTTCAATCAACAGCTTGCCGCCAGCCAGCTGTCTGTCAGTAACAGCATCGCAGGTCTGCGATTACTGGGTGAAACGGACTGGGCTGATTTCGCCGAAACGATAAGCGTCGTCGAACAGGTATTAAGCAATGATCCTGCCGGTATCTATCCCCGGATGCACTTCAATACCCGGGATCATTACCGGCACGTAGTTGAGGTCCTGGCCAGAGACAGTGGGCTCAGCGAGCCTGAGGTTGCTGACAGGGTGCTGGCGCTTTCAGAGGAAAAAGCCCCCAATACACCGGAACATCATGTTGGTTATTATCTCGCCGGCGAAGGTCGACAGGCACTGGATATACATCTCCTGGCAGACACCTCAAGACTCATACGCTTGCGGCACAGTTTCAACAGAATAACCCTGCTGTCATGGCTTGGTAGCCTGGCGTTGTTGACAACCGCAGCGACCGCGGCAATATTGCACGAAACTGCCATGCAGGGCGCAGGTTGGTTGTTAATCGCGGTGATATTACCTCTGGTTATCGCTTTAACTCAGTTAATGAGTGATTTACTCAGTGACGCAACCACCCGTTTTCGCGTTCCTCGCCCCTTGCCGGGGATGGATTTTTCAACCGGCATTCCCGCTGACAGTGCCACCATGATCGTCATCCCCTGCATGCTGACCAGCCACGAAAGTTTCAGCCAGCTCCTCTCCAGTCTTGAAGTCTGTTGGTTGGGGAATGAAAACGAAAATCTCAGGTTCGCGCTGCTCACTGATTTTGCAGATTCTGAAAATGAACCCTCGCCGGAAAGTCACGCGCTGCTCAGACAGGCTATCGCTGATACGCAGGTGCTGAATCGCCGCTACCCCTCCGGCCGACCACGTTTTTATCTGTTACATCGTCAGCCTGAATGGAACCCCTCGGAAGGAGCGTGGATGGGCTATGAACGCAAGCGGGGAAAACTGGCGTTACTGAACAGCTGGTTGCGCCATCCCGGAACGCAATTCGTCAGCGTTGCAGACATGCCTGCCCACCTTTTACCGGGTCACATAAAATACGTCATTACCCTGGACAGTGATACGGTGTTGCCGCGCGATACGGCTCACAAACTGGTCGCGGCGATGGCCCATCCGTTGAATACGCCAGAGTATGATCCGGTACGCCAGAGGGTGGTCAAAGGATTTGGTATTTTACAACCCGGTCTTGCTGAGGAGATACCACGTAACGGTCAGGGGCGTTACGCCGCCCTGCGCAGCAGCATACCGGGTAATAACCCCTATTCTATGATGTCTTCGGATATCTATCAGGATCTCTTTGGGGAAGGGTCGTTCGTGGGCAAAGGGATTTACGATGTTGACATTTTTATGCAGGCCACTGCCAATACCTGCCCGGAAAATCTGGTTCTCAGCCATGATCTCCTCGAAGGGTGCTATGCGCGCTCGGGTCTGCTGAGTGAGGTGTTACTCTACGAACAGTACCCTAATAATTATCTGTCGGACGTTGCACGCCGTTCACGCTGGATCCGGGGTGACTGGCAACTGCTTAACTGGCTGAAACCACACGTCAGAAAAGCCGATGGAACCCGTACCCGGAATCCACTGACCGCGCTTTCTTACTGGAAATTACTCGACAATCTGCGTCGCAGCCTGGTCGCCCCCTCTTTAGTGGTATTGCTCTACTTCACCCTGCTTTGGGTTCCCAATCCGGTTTACTGGCTGTGCATACTGTCACTGATTTGGCTGTTGCCAGCCCTCCTCTGCATCACCCATGACCTTCTCAATAAACCTCTGCGCCGTCGCCTGAAGCCGCATCTGTTACTTGTAATGGCGGGCGCGCTGAAGCGTCTGTCAGGTATCGGTCTTAATTTTGCGATACTGCCACACGAAGCCGGATATTCGCTGAAAGCGATCGCCGTGACGCTATGGCGACTGGGGATAAGCAGGCGTCACCTCAGCCAGTGGGTCAGCCACAGCCAGGACAGCAATCAGGCCAGATCCACTGTTGCACGTTTTTATCAGGCGATGTGGCTGAATGTTGCCGGTGGCGTGACGCTGATAATTCTGACCGGAAAATTGGCCCCCCAGCTGCTGGGGATTGTGTTACCGATCGGTTTGGTATGGTGTGTGGCGCCGTTGCTGATGAGCTGGCTGAGTCGTCAGCCCGTGCGTAAGGTTTTTTCGCCAGGTCAGGAACAAAAACAGCTGTTACGCCAGACAAGCCGTGAAATCTGGGCATTTTTTGAAACCTTTGCCACAGAAAAAGAGAACTGGCTTCCGCCTGATAATTATCAGGAAATACCACAACCGACGGTGGCACACCGAACTTCTCCTACCAATATTGGTCTTTCACTAATGGCTAACCTGACGGCATGGGACTTTGGCTACCTGCCCGGCGGAGAGGTGCTCCGGCGCGTGTCGCTCACACTCGACACGCTGGATAAAATGGAGCACTACCGGGGCCATCTGTACAACTGGTATGACACCCGTACGCTGGTCCCCCTCAGTCCACGCTATATCTCCAGCGTCGACAGCGGCAACATGGCCGGGCATTTGTTGACGCTGCGTGCAGGGCTGTCCGCCATGCGTCATCAGCCTGTTTTAAGCAGCCAACAGATACTGGCAGGACTGAACGATACGCTGGATATTCTGGAAAAACAGTGGGGTAAGAACCCACCTGACAGCCTGAGACTGCTGCGCAAGCATTGCCTGAATGCGGTGTCGCTCTCTCCGCAGGCGTTTATCAGCGAACTGAAAAACATGCGCACCCAGTGCAACCATCTGACCATGTTATGCCATCAGGGGTCACCTCTTCAGATGCGCTGGGCAGGACATCTGGAGCATCAACTGGTTCAGCTTTGCCATGAGTGGTCTCTGTTGCTTGGCTGGTTACCTGTATCCTGGAATGAGCAGACGCTGCCGACGCTGAGCGAGCTTGCCCGTCCGACATTAACCGGTACAGAAACGCCTCCGGCGTCAGTGGCGGAGCAGGCCCGAATGCGACTCAATATTATCACCGAGCTGGAACAGCGGCTGGATGAGCATGCCCGGATGGATTTCGCCTTTCTGTACAGTGAAGCAACCAGTCTGCTCAGCGTCGGTTATAACTGTGACACGAATACGCCTGACAAGAGCCACTACGATCTCCTGCCGTCTGAAATCCGCCTGACCAGTTTTCTTGCCATTGCGACTAATCAGCTGCCTCTTAAAAGCTGGTACGCGCTGGGTCGATTGTTTACCACGATTGATAATGAAACGGCCCTGATGTCATGGAGCGGATCCATGTTTGAATATCTGATGCCGAATCTGGTGATGCCCACCTGGCCCGGCAGCCTGCTCGATGAAATGAGTCAGTCGGCGGTTATGCGCCAGATTCACTGGGGGAAAGAACGCGGGGTACCATGGGGTGTTTCAGAGTCTGGCTATCATGCTTTTGATGTTCAGCATAATTATCAGTATCAGGCATTTGGCGTACCGGGGCTCGGTCTGCGCAGGGGGCTTGCCGATGACATGGTTGTTGCTCCTTACGCCACGCTGCTGGCGCTGATGGTTTCCCCGCAGAAAGCCTGTGAGAACCTGTTCAGGCTGCAAAAAAAAGGTGCACGCGGAGAATACGGTTTTTATGAAGCGCTGGACTATACCCCCTCACGTCTTGCAACCGGTCAGCGCTATGCGGTGGTACAGTCCTGGATGGCGCATCACCAGGGTATGGCATTTCAGGCGCTGGCTCATGTGCTGCTTGACGCCCCCATGACTGAACGCTTTATGTCCAGTACGGTATTCCGGTCAGCGAGTCTGCTGTTACAGGAGCGCGTGCCGGATGCGGTCGATCTGTACAGTCCGCGCCGTCATTTTGAATCTCATGAGGGCAGGGTCAAACCCATCCGCTATGAACCCCGTATTTTCTATAGCGTGGATACCCCTGCCCCGGATATTCAACTTCTGTCCAACGGCCATTATCATCTGATGCTGACCGCAGCCGGCGGCGGTTACAGTCGCTGGAACGATATTGCAATAACACGCTGGCGCAGTGATACCACCCGTGATAACTGGGGAGCATTCTGCTATATCCGCGATACCCAGACGGGAGATGTGTGGAGCAATACCTGGCAACCGACAGGCTACATCAGCGGACAAGACGAGGAAGTGTTATTCACCGATGCGGGGGCAGAATTCAGACGCAGCTTCGGGGGACTCAGCGTCAAAACTCAGGTGGTGATCTCTCCGGAGGATGATGTTGAATTACGACGGCTCACACTGATTCATCGTGGTCGCAAGCCTCGCTCTCTGGAGCTGACAACCTATGTTGAAGTGGTCCTGGCAGCGGCTGCCAGCGATCTGGCACACCCGGCATTCAGCAATCTGTTTATTCAGACTGAGCTGGCTCCTGAGCGTGACGCTATTCTTTGCCACCGTCGCCCGCGCTCACCGGATGAACCGGGTCCTTGCCTGTTTCACATGATGGTGGTGCACGGCGATAACCGAAATAACGTGTCGTTTGAAACGGACAGGGCAAGGTTTATTGGACGTGGCAGAAATCCTGCGAATGCCCAGGCAATAGAGGCGGGAGGGACGCTCAGCAACACGTCGGGGTCAGTGCTGGATCCGATACTGGCTATACGTCACTCCATCACTCTACAGCCGGGGCATCCGGTTACGATTGATATCGTTTATGGTATCAGCGAGAACCGCCAGCAGAGCCTGGCCCTGCTGGAAAAATATCGCGATTACCCTATTGCCGATCGCGTCTTTGAACTGGCCTGGTCTCACAGTCTGGTGGTATTACGCCAGATGAATGCCAGTGAAGATGATGCAACTTTGTTTAATCGTCTCGCCAGTGCTGTGCTTTACCCTGTCCAGGAGCTACGCGCTGAAGGCCAGGTGATCAGCCGCAACCGGCGTGGTCAGTCCGGTCTGTGGGGCTGGGCAATTTCAGGCGATCTGCCGATAGTACTGCTCAGTATAACCGGCGAAGAAAGTATCGCCTCAGTGACCACACTGATTCAGGCACACCGTTACTGGCGACAGAAAGGACTGGATGTTGATTTGGTTATCCTGAATAACAGCCCCGGTGGCTACCAGCAGGGATTACAAAATCAAATTATGGAATTAATTTATGCGGGGTCTGAAGCCAGTCTGCTGGACAAAACGGGCGGTCTTTTTGTCCGTAATGGCGAGCATCTCTCCGCAGAAGATAAGTTGCTTCTGATGAGCGTGGCCTGTCTTTATCTTGATGACCGCGCAGGGAGTATTAATGAGCAGCTTAACCAGCGTATCCATACCCTGAAATCGCCGGTCATAGCATTCATGCCGCGTGCAGTGCGCGAGCGTAATCAACATACGGACTGGCCCCCCGATATCAGTCAGTTATGCTATTTCAATGGGTTCGGTGGATTTTCTCAGGATGGACGGGAATATCAAATTGTTATGCGGGAAAATGCGCAGACACCGGCTCCCTGGTCAAACGTACTGGCAAATCCCCGTTTTGGCAGCGTGATCTCAGAGGCAGGACAGGCCTATACCTGGTATGAGAATGCCCATGAATACCGGTTAACACCCTGGGAAAACGATCCTGTGAGCGATCGCTCTGGCGAGGCGTTTTATCTGCGTGATGAAGAGACCGGGGAAAACTGGTCACCGACAGCGTTGCCTGTTCGCGGACACGGTGATTACCTGACCCGGCATGGTTTTGGCTACAGCGTTTTTGCCCATCGAGAGAGTGGAATAGACAGCGAGCTGACGGTCCTGGTTGCCGAAGAGGCGCCAGTTAAACTGGTGCTCCTGACACTCAGTAACTCTTCGGGACGGACACGTCAACTCTCCGTCACAGGTTATGTAGAGTGGACGCTCGGAGGATCACGAACTCGCTCAGCTCCTCACATTGTGACACATGCGGCCAGAACGTCTGGCGGTTGCGGGGTGCTGGCGAACAACTTTTATGGTGATAATGGTGGAGGCCGAACTGCATTTTTTGCCGTCAGCGGTAATGACTGTTCGCTGACCGGGGACCGTCGGGAGTTTATTGGCCGTAATGGTTCCCTTCACGCGCCGTCAGCCATGAAATTGCGCAGGCTTTCAGGTAACACGGGCGCCGGTCTGGATCCCTGCGGGGCGGTACAATCGACGGTAACATTAATTGATGGGGATCAGAGGACGTTTATTTTTATCCTCGGCGCAGAAGAGAATGATGTTTGTGCTAATGAGACGCTGGCCCATTACATGAACGAGGATACAGTCCGCCAGGAGCTGAACCGGATTCATAACCACTGGCACAATGTGCTCGATAAAATCGTGGTTAACACCCCCGACACGTCAGTAAATTTACTGGTCAATGGCTGGCTGTTATATCAGACAGTCGCCTGTCGTCTTATGGCCCGCAGTGGTTACTATCAGTCTGGCGGTGCATATGGTTTTCGCGATCAGTTGCAGGATTCACTAGCACTGAGCCATGCTGATCCGAACCGGTTGCGTGAACAGATAATACTCTGTGCCTCCCGGCAGTTTATCGAGGGGGATGTGCAGCACTGGTGGCACCCACCACACGGTAACGGTGTCCGTACCCGTTGTTCAGATGACTACCTGTGGCTGCCGCTTGCCGTTTGCCACTATGTTGAAACGACGGGGGATATGGAGGCTCTGGGAATACACATTCCTTATCTGGAGGGGCGCCCGCTTCCGCCTGGTGAAGAGTCTGTCTATGACACGCCGGTCATCAGCGGCATCGGAGAGACTCTCTGGTTACACTGTGTCAAAGCTATTCGCCATGGACTTCGGTTCGGGGGGCATGGCCTGCCGCTGATGGGGGCTGGTGACTGGAATGACGGGATGAACCGGGTGGGTATCGAAGGCAAAGGTGAAAGCGTCTGGCTGGGCTTCTTCCTGTACGACATTTTGCAGCGGTTTGCAGCGCTGGCGGAGCGCAGGCTGGATGAAAGCGTCGCCGCGATGTGCCATTCACAGGCTCTGCGCCTGCAAAGCAATCTCGAAGCCCACGCCTGGGATGGGGAATGGTACCGGCGCGGGTATTTTGACGATGGTACTCCCCTGGGATCGAAAACCTCACAGGACTGCCGGATTGATGCGATTGCGCAGAGCTGGTCTGCATTGTCCGGTGCCGCGAGCCCGGGACGGTGCGCAAAGGCCCTGCAGGCGCTGGATAAGCACCTTGTGGATAACAAAGGCGGGCTGATCAAACTGTTAACGCCTCCTTTCGACGGACACGGTCCAAATCCGGGCTACATACAGGGGTACCTGCCCGGTGTGCGGGAAAACGGAGGGCAGTATACTCATGGCGCCATCTGGGCCGTGATGGCATTTGCCCGGATGGGGAATGCCAAACGTGCCTGGCAACTCTGGTCAATGCTCAACCCTGTAAATCATACTCTCAATGCGGGCTCTGTCGGGATTTATAAAGCTGAACCTTATGTCATGAGTGCTGATGTCTACAGCGTAGCTCCCCATACTGGTCGTGCAGGCTGGAGCTGGTACACCGGTTCTGCAGGCTGGGCCTGGCGTTTACTTACCGAGGAATTACTGGGGATAAAACGCACCGGCACTGACTTTAGTGTTCATGCCCTATTACCGGATGCGTGGCCGTCTTTTTCTATTGCTTATCAGTATGGTGAAAGCCACTATCAGATTAGTGTCTCACGCGGCGATGCAGAATATTCCGTGACGCTGGATGGTGTTCTCCTCCCTGATGACAGAATACCGCTGAAGGATGATGGACAAAACCATACGGTTGAGATCATTCAGAACTGACACTGATCCCGGAGGTGCATTAACGTCTGCCGTTAATGCGCTGATTATCCCTGAGAACATCAATCGCAGTCTGCATGGCGATTTTGTCATCCCGCCTTTTTTGTTTGTCCTGCATGACCTGAAGGTATTCCAGCAAGGTGCGGGTATTAATCGGTCTGCCCTGTTTACCCACAGCCAGCACGGCTTCACCAAGAATAATTTTCACTGGCGGTAGTTGTGCCGGATACCAGTCAAGGGTGTCTTCTGATTTCATCATAAATTTCTCACGGAAGGATAGTGTATCATAAATCAGACGTTCAATTTTCAATATCTTACATCCTGATTCAGACACAACTTAACATAACTTATGCCAGTTATTTTTATATCAAAGCGTATAATAATTACTGTATTCCTCAGAGAATCATTTATGTCTTATACAAAAGGGCTCAGAAATTTTAAAGAAAGACCGGTTCATGTTGCCTGCCCGGTATGCGCACACAGAGCTGATCAGAAAGCAGGTAAGCTAAGAAAAGATGCGGTTCTTGAGTGCCCTGCCTGCGGACTGTTGTTCAGACCTTCAGAATGCTGGTGTATCGGCGGCTGATTAGCTTCTGCCACTTAACGTCAGTGATGTCGGAAAATGACAACGTTCCTCCTGTACTGCAGTTGTCGAGGGTATGATAATGAAATCTAAAAAATCTGTTTTTATTGAAGGACGTATCCTGTCGAACAGCTGTCACGGGCAGGCTGGCCAACCTTTCTGTATTCACCGGGTCAGGTTTAGTAATGGTAAATATGCCATTATCCGGGTGGCATCCGGGATATGTTTCAAACCAGGCGAAATTATTCAACGAAACGATTGTGAGTGGTTTTATAAACTTACCAAAATTCGCCTTCTTTCTTTTGAGTACCTTGATGATAATGAATCCAGAAGACAATTTCTTGAATATCAATGAAAAACCCATGAAGTTATAACAGCATAACTTTGCTGATTTACAATGTATCCCTGACTATTCAAAAACTGTTGCCAGTAATTGAAATTGTTTCTTCTGAATTTATACGAATTCAAACTGTCTAAAAGAATGAGTATCGCTAAAGACGAATTTTCTCAGCATTTCCCTTTTGCGTTATAACTCCATTAGCATTAAGGAAATTTATGTCACAGACTTTTACTTATAATTTACTCCATCCCCGCTACTGGCTTACCTGGACTGGTTTGGGTCTGCTGTGGCTTCTCGTTCAGCTTCCTTACCCGGTTTTACATATTCTGGGCTCTGGTCTTGGAAAAATATCCAGACCCTTTCTGAAACGTCGGGAAGGAATTGCGATTAGAAATATCGAACTCTGCTTTCCAGGAATGACACCGTTTGCCCGAAACCAGATGGTCAAGAAAAACTTTGTTTCTCTCGGACTGGGACTGATGGAAACAGGAATGGCCTGGTTCTGGAGTGATGCGAGAGTCAAAAAATGGTTTGATGTCGAAGGGCTTGAAAACCTGACCGGTGCGACCAGAGGGGTAATGGTTGTCGGGATTCATTTTATGTCCCTTGAGTTGTGTGGAAGAGTAATGGGTTTATGCCATCCTATGATGGCTACGTATCGCCCACACAATAATCTATTAATGGAATGGGTACAGACAAAAGGTCGTATGCGTTCAAATAAGGCGATGATTAATCGGCGTAATTTATCTGGTTTTGTTCATGCATTGAAAGCTGGTGAAGCCGTGTGGTTTGCACCAGATCAGGATTATGGGCCTAAGGGAAGCGTTTTTGCACCTTTTTTCTCGGTAAAAAAAGCAGCCTCAACGAACGGAACATATGCTCTGTCAAAACTCGCAGGTGCACAACTGATCACACTTAGCATGATTCGACGTAGCGATAAAAAAGGTTATCGCATGTATATCAGCAATCCGTTGTCAGGCTATCCAGGGGAAGACAAGGTCGCCGCAGCGGGTTATATGAATAAGATCATCGAGCATGAAATTCTCCGAGCCCCTGAGCAATACCTGTGGATGCATCGCAGATTCAAAACGCGTCCTGAAGGCGAAGCCTCTTTATATAAATGAACCATTCTACTTGTCATGTACCATGAATCTATCTTGCTGACTACTTTGTAATAGCAGCAGGCTTTACCACGTTGAAAACCTTAAGTTTATAAGGATGAGGCAATGTTTTCCGGGGAAATATCTTAGTAGTCTTCAAACTATCTCCGATTATCCCTGCAATTCTTTACCAAGAGGTTCCCGAGTAAGTACTTGGTGGTTCCCAACTGACTCTTACATATAGCCATTGGCCGTTTACTTAACCAAAAAACGATTGCCAGAAATTTGTAAAGCTCACAACCTTCTACAGTTCCTGCTGTCTAATGAATGACAACACACACCTCAAGGAACTATATGACATTTTTAATCATCTCAGGCGTATCTGTAACCTTATTTGCCATGACTATACTTGGCCTGATTATCGTGTGGGGCGGTATCTCCAACATCCCTGACGATTACTGATTCTCAAAATTCCCTACGCCAGCTACAGGGAAATATTTGTAAATCGTCTTTACCCCAACCCCAATAACATCTGCAGCCTGCTGTCGGGTAGCTCCATTTGCGAGCATCCGGCGGCAATGTTCCACGATATCAGTCGTCATTACCCGACGCCGCCCTCCAATTCTCCCCTGCTCCCTTGCTGCGGCTAAACCAGCGCGAGTACGTTCGACGATCAACTCTCGTTCCATTTCTGCCAGCGCACTCATGACATGAAAGAAGAAACGGCCTGCAGGGGTCGACGTGTCGATCGAGTCAGTCAGGCTGCGAAAGTTTACGCCGCGCTGCTGTAGCTCCGATACCATGGTTATTAAGTCGCGCACGCTGCGCCCAAGCCGATCCAGCTTCCAGACCACCAGCACATCACCAGGCTTGAGTCTGCGCAACGCACGCTTTAAACCAGGTCGCCTGGCATTTTTCCCGCTGTCCATATCTTCAAAAACAAGCTCACATTCTGCTCGAATCAGTGCGTTTTTCTGTAAATCGAGGTTCTGATCCCCGGTAGACACCCTGGCGTAACCAATCAGCATCACATAACCCTTTGAAATAGCTGATTGTAAAAATCTCCGGACTTTCGCTCAAACCCTCGTTTGGGCGAAGCGTCTTTTTGGAGCAAAAAACATGGCCTTTAATCCGCCGCTGGGGGATACCTCTCCCGCTGTGTTGCTCGATAACGCCACGCGCCTGGATAAGCTGGTCAACGGACAGCCGACGACCGTTCCCGACCGCGCCGGTGATCCGCTTTATTCGTGGCGGGGTATCCATCAGAACCTGATCCCACTGAGTCGCCAGTACATGACGATTGAGGCGGCGCAGGCTGATATTGCAAACATTATGGAGGGAAGTACAACGTTCATACGCAGCCAGGATAACGATTATCTGGCCTATGAAGTAATTAACGTTAACGGCATCCTGCAACCTACCGGACGTAAACAGGCCTCTCAGGAATTCATTGAGATGGTCCATAACTTTGCGCGCGCGACCGATATGCGAACGCGCGGAATAAACACTGTCAGTCGTAAAAAAAGGCCATTGGATATTCTGACCCGGCAAGGCCGACGGCTATTCTCAATCAATGAAAATGGTGAGAAAGAGTTACCAGGCAAATCCTTTGCTGATTACCTGAATATCTTGCGCTCTCTTCTCATCGGAACATCATCAATTCGGCGGGCCAGAGCAGGCTATTTATTTAATCTGGTGATTGGAGGATTCAGGGTTCTGGCTGTTCGCGACGACGGCAACGCCACACTTGAGTATCGCGGTATCCCGCTGGAAACCCACCAGGGTCTTTTGCAAAACACGTTTGGCGGTTTTGGGGATTCATTAACGGCGAATGGGCTGGATGGTAATGCTTATAACGCCAGGTCATGGCAGGTATGGGCATCATTGTTCAGCAACGGGCAGTTGCAGTATGTTGGCCAGTGGGCTACCGGCGGTTATACCACTGCCGATATGATCCGCGTCCACTTACAGCCAGCCATTGAAGCAAAGCCCAGATTTATTACCTTCCTGGGAGGGCGTAACGATGTCATTCAGAAAGATAGCGCCGGGAACTTTAAATTCACCATTGCAACGGTCACCAGCAATATTCGGTACATCCTCACCCAGTTCCGCAAGAATGGCATTATCCCGGTGGTGTGTAGCATGGCGGCCCAGAACAACAGCGATCCGGCTCTGAAAGCCAGAGAGAATGCGATAAACGCTTTTACCCGCGCGTATGCAATTGAGCAGGGATTTCCGTTCGTTGATATGCGGTCAATCACTGTTGACCCGGAAACCGACGGTTGGAAGGCGGGCTATAACGGCAAACTTCAGGATGGCTCTCCTGACCCATCACACCCTGCGCCACTCGGTGCTTTTCATATGGGTAAAGCACTGGCGGAAGCGCTGGCACCTTTCATGATGCCGGTTTATCCACAGATGGCTATCTCCAATCCGGTCACCTCAGGAGGCCCGAATGCCATTATCAACCCACTCTTTCTCGATATCGTGAATGGTCTGCCGTCAGGATGGGTTGTTGAAAGCGGAACCGTGTCATTAACCACGGATCCTGATGTCGTTGGTAACGTTCTGGTGGTGACTGGCGCCGGGAATACCAGCGCGCGCGTGTCACAGACTATCCCGGTTACGCCAGGTGAGCGCCGGAAATTCAGTTTCAGAGTGAAATTTGATGTGGATGAAAACGCGGCAACCGCCTGCTTCCTCGAAGCCAACGGAGCAAATATTGCCGGAATTCGCCCCTGGAACCATTCGACGGACGGATTCAGGACGTTCAGTTATGACGTGGTGATCCCGGAGGGTATGACCGAAATGAAATTGACCATTGTCGCGAATGGAGCCACTACCAGCGTGGGACAGATGGGATTATTAAAACTGGAGGAAGTATGATTCTTGTTTGTGATGGTGTGGTGAATGCCGACGATCTGGAACTGGCCGAG
Organism: Klebsiella sp. 141203; assembly: GCF_032601985.1. Lineage (NCBI taxonomy): Bacteria > Pseudomonadati > Pseudomonadota > Gammaproteobacteria > Enterobacterales > Enterobacteriaceae > Klebsiella > Klebsiella sp. 141203. The sequence goes on from NZ_JAQIRL010000001.1 coordinate 703,282, forward strand.
CCTGAAATGATTCTCAACGATAGCGCCAGTATTGCGACTTACGGGATGCAGGACCAGTATGATTCAAGTGGCAACGGGTATGATCTGATTACCGGCAATGAATTTACTGAACTGGGGATGCGCACGACTGCAGACAGTGCGCATGGTGCTGATACGGGGATCATTGAAACTGATGAAATGACGTTTGCACTGTGTATCAATATGAGCCAGCCGACTGTGTCGGGCCGTCTGTTCTCCAACTTATTTCCCGGTATCGCCCCGTTTGGTGGTCTGCAGCTGCGAATTGAAGCCGCGGGCACGCTCATTTTACAGGTGGCTACGGGGAATAGTGTTGAGTCAACTGTTCAGGTGAGCCACGGTGGCGCAGTAGGTGGATGGACGCGCTTCACCGTAGCGGTATCAAATACAGAAGCGTCTATCACCAGGGCGAGCGGTGATAAACATACTTCTGCTATCTCTATACGTAAGAAATCGACACTGCCCCTGATCCTGAATGGTGGCCAGAGCCCGGAGCAGAATATGGGGCTTCCCGGTTTAATGGGGATATTCGCCGTCTACAATCGCGTATTGTCTGATGCAGAACAGACAGATGTCCGTGACAAGATGAAAAGTATTATGGCTATGCGAGGCGTAGTGGTGAACTAAATAAAAACGGCTATCAAAGTCGATAGCCGTTTTATAAGCAATTGATTTATAGCAATGATATTCCGCGTAAAGCACATCGCGTTTTCGAATTTGCATAGGCAGTCTGGAGGTCTGCAAGCGTGGTCGGGCCATCCCGATACAGACACTCAACCACCTCTAACTGTTTTGAAAACCCGTTTGCATTATATGCCGTATTCCCTGGCCCAACTTTCGCCGCTGTTGCAGGGGTTTTAACAGAATCCGTCAGATTAACCTGCGTGGATGCACCTCCTACCATTGAAATCAGGTTGTTCCCGTTTCGGCTGAACGCCAAGAAAATATACTTTCCTGCAGTTAGTCCGGCTGGCACCGGAATTTCAGTTGTCACTGATGCCCCCTGCGCATTACGCACCAGGTGGGTCAGTACACTGGTACCGCTCATATAGATACACTCTCCTTGCGTTCCGGTATTTACACCAAGAAGTATCTGCGTTGCTGCGCCGGTATACTGAATGACAGCGGTCAGCGTCATGCTGTTTGAGTCATTATATTCAGTGTTGAGGCCGTTAAAACCTGTCGCCACCGCAGGAAGAACCAGTGATGAGTTTTTGTAGGTTGGCAAAGCACCAGCCGAAGGCGTCATAACATGGCCACCAGACAGTGACGTGAGGCTGTCAGCACTTCCACCAAACATCCAGTTTACAAAACCAGACTCCGGATTAAATTCCGGATTAATGAGGCGGCGGACAGAGCTTTCATCAACATAAGTTGGATTATCAAATGGCACATCAATAGACAGGCGGGTGAATAAATAGCTCATGAAATAGCCTCTTTCCGGAAAATAGTTAGATAGTTGCGGAGTTCATAGGGATTGCCGTTTTTATCGCGGAGATCAGATTCGTAATCATCAGAATCACAAACATTTCCACGACACCCGGCGGTATATCCGGCGGGCCAGTTTGGATAGATACCGCCTCCACTGTCGGCGCCACGGTTTTCCGGCGTGAATGCATAGGCCAGATAAATTTTATCAGCCGCATTAAACGGAACCGCAGGAACAACCTTAATGCGTGAGCCGCTTACGATAGCGACCGATGAAATAGCCAGGCGTGTTAGCGTACCGTCACTGTTCTCTGCCCATAGTTCGAATCCCTGCATTCCATCAGTTGCAGCAGTCACACGATCGGTACTGAACTGAACCGGGCCAACCGGGACGTGCAGATCAAGCAGGACAGAGGTATTGCCGATACGGCTGACTTTAGTTGGATATAACGGCAGCCATGGTTTTTTATTTTCGTAGTAAAACTTCTGGGCTTTCGAGAAGAAAATATCCCTGTGACGATAGCCGTCATTCGTGAGGTGTAGCCCATCGGCATAGTCGAAAATATACATCGGCGTCGTGAGCTGGATAAGCGGGTTACTGATTGCCTCATCCAGTTGAGCCAGCGGTATTTCATAGCTGGGATATGTTGTCCCGTCATAACGGCCATGTGTCGCCATCTGATACGTGAACATGACCACATCATGATTCAGCCCTGAAATAGATTTAACATGAGCGTTAGTGGTTTCCTGCATCTCTTTCGATTTCTGCCGATAGTAGGCATACCCGGTTCCTTGAGAAGCATCGGTTTCGCCATGCTGGAAATTAAACCACAACATCCCATACTGGACTCCCCGCGCATCAGCCAGGTCTTTTGCCTTCTGGATTGTGTTTATGAACTGGGTATAGACCACCGTTCCGGGCTCCAGCCCTGAGAATGGCGTACCGCCTAACCCCGATGCAGCAAGAAGAAACTCACTGTTTGACGCATCCGAAACTTTGGTCTGGAAGTCATGGATTTGACTTTGCATGTACTGGCTAGACGTAGGGTCCTCCAGCGCCACAAGTGACGTCGGATTCTTGTTGTAGGTAAGGACTCCCGTATCAAACCTGAAAGTCTTCACGGTGGGCGTAGCGAGACCCGGAGTGCCCTGCGAGTAAATACTTAAACTCTGCCCATAGCTACGAGCGTCCATGAATTCAGGAATAAACGTCGGGTACACAATTGACGACTGTTCGGTCCCTACAGCTTTACCAAATACGTAATAAAGCCCGGAAGCAAGGTCCAAATATTTAACAATACGGCCCGACTTATCCACCAGCTCAATTATGATTGTCGGATTGCTATCATCCATCACCCATGTTTCAGAACCTAATTCCGAAACCGTTTTGTTATCAGCCAGTGGCTGTCCATAGGCTATTATTTTTTTTGCGCTATGGTTTGCGTAAATAACCTCGCGTCCTGAAGCATCGGCCATTATCGTGGTTTTGGCTGAACTGCTGCTGTTATCAACCCATTGCGATTCGCTGCCCAGAGTAACATCCACCCTGAAATCATCGTTTATTTGAACGGCCTGTTGCGATGGCATCTTTCTGCCAGTCGGTTCAAGGGTCCCTGAATTATTAATGTATTCATCCGCCAGAGCGCTACCGATACCGCTACGTACATAGGTTGTGCTCCCTTCGGGGATATTGGCAATATCCGCCTGCGCCGCCTCAATCTTCATGTACTGCCTGCTGAGCGGTATCAGGTTTTGACGAATTTCATCATTCTTCGCCATCATCTGGCGCCAGGTGTCAAGTGGCTCACCACCGCGGTCGTTAACTGTTCCTTCCGGGCCGTTAACCAACTTGTCAGCGCGCTTGACGTTATCCAGGAAAATTTCAGGCGTCGTCGTTCCCAAAGGCGGGTTAAGTTCGGCCATGTTTTTTGCTCCAAAAAGAGGATTCGCCCAAACGAGGGTTTGAGCGAAAAGAGTTAATTAGGGGTTGTTATGGGGTATTACGCGACATCGCCGGGGTATGTGGCGTCGTCGTACTGGTAAAACGATTCAAGGTATTCTTTAGCGGTGACCTGACAGGTTCCGTCAGACTGCGGGGCGATCTCCTCTACAATGGCGTCGTAGACGTGGCGCGTTGAGCCGCAGAATACCAGACGGATCGGCTCGATGGTTTCCGATGACAAGTCAACCTTCATCGGGTCATCAAACTCGCTCAGGTGCGGGACTGACAGCTGAAAATCGCCCACCCTACTCACCACCATCAGCCCGGATGCAGAGCCATCCTGATAGCGGATCAGCGCGCGGGGATTTTCGAAAGACCAGTCCAGCGGCTCCGTAACGGTGAACGTTGTCACGCCACCAGCCGTTGTCATCGCCTCCACCAGACAGGAAATCGTGTTGTTACCCGGAATATCATCCGTGAGCACAATGCGATCGCCCGTGTTGTAGCACAGCGCGTCCAGCTCGGTAGTGGTCTGGAAGGTCACCCGCTGCTGCAGGTATTTCATCAGGCGGCGCATCCCGATCTGGTAGGCGTGATCCTCATTCAGTACCCCATCAAGTTTGTAGTTCTCGATTTTCACCGGTGTGGGATTGTCGGGCGTCCGGCATTTAATGGTCTCCTCTGCCCAAGTGACACCGTTGATGTACGTCACGTCGACGCCATCAAAATCATCGTCGGATGGTACGGTAAATCCGCTCTGCAGCTCCTCCACCATCTCATGCGGAGTGATCACGCCAGTCCATGGCTTAATCCCCTCACGGTTGACCGTCGCCAGGCCATCGCTTAACAGGAAGCGGGATTTCCCGGCATTGGCTATCATCTGCAGCATTTCCAGCGCCGAGATACTGTCGCCCGTGGCAAAATCGAAATTTTCGCCCCGTGGCGTCCAGTACGCGGATTCAAGCGCGGCGATGGTGTCGACGTCCATCTCCAGCCCCAGCGAATTCCCGACATGCAGAAGAGCACCCGAGATGGTTCTGGCCGTTCCGGTTTCATAGGCGCGCGTGGCCACAACATTTACGCGCCGATCAGACTGCGCCGCCAGTTTGCCGCCAGATTCCACCGTCACGGCCATTAACGATACTCCGGCATATGATGCCGGGCGGGTCAGTAACCTGCCGCGCAGCGCCTGCCAGTACATAGAGTCCCTGGCGTTTTTACTCCCCTGCTCATTACGCCGCCGGCACCGCACCTCAACCAGACCAGGGGTAGCCAATTCAAATCGCTCAGTGAACCCCAGGGCATTAACGTTCTTCATCCGGTACCGTCCAGTTTTGCTCACCCAGCCCGAACCAGAACCATATACGCGGTACTGAATTTCATAATCAACGTTGCGGAAATTTTTGCCGCCGGATTTCCCGAAACCGCAAATACCGCTGGGAAAAGAGAAGTTAACCTCAAAAGCATTTACGACTTCATTATCCGGACAAGCGAGAAACGGTCCCATCCAGCTATTGTTGTCGTTAAGACCAGTGGCCTCATAGTCAATCATCGTCCTTGCGGCGAATCCCGGCCACGAATCATCAACGGTACCGTTAACCATGCGCGCCACCGTCACCGTCGTGCCGTCAGATGACACAATCCGGTACTCATTCCCGCGATGAGCAAGTGAAAGCCGTTGCCCACCCTCCGGCATCCCGGAGAATGCGGTGCCCGTGGCGCTGTTATAGGCGAGTGTCACAGATGCCGTTACCGCTGGGCTCCCGCCGGTTGATGCCGTACCGGTGGTATAAACCGGGGCATCACCGAAGACAGATGCCGGCAGCGACGAGGACGTGATCGCCCCACCCGCAAACGGGCTGGCCGACTCGGTTATCAATACAGTTCCACCGTTGTCCTGCGCGACCAAGGAGGATCCAGTGAGTCCCTCGGTGATGGCCGACAGAAGTCCCGACATTGAGACATAGTTCGTCACCAGCGATACCGTGTAGGTAACCCCCTGCCAGGTGATCGTGAACGTGCTGGAGCTTGTCGAAAAGTCGTAGGTAGTCGGGGCCGCACTGGCCTGTACTTTTGCCGCACTCCCCCCGGCGCCGGGCACTGCAGCCTGACCGGGAGTATATGACGCGATAAACAGATCGTAATCGACTGAGTTAAACCCCAGCGTCACCGGCATACCAACCACCGGCGCGATTTCCGTCAGCAGTGGGCTTGCGATTACGCTATATCCGGCTGCCGTTGTGATCTGGTAGTTTGCCGGGGCTTTCAGTTCAACCACCGCGCCGGCGACCCAGCTGGGTGGCAGTTCGTTGTCGTTCTCGTCACTATCGTCATCATCATCCGTATCCAGCCCGGTAAACGTCACGCTCGATCCAGAGACGGTCATGCTGTCCGCGATAATATCGTCAGCATCCGGCGACGTCTGGGCCATATCCAGCCCGGTACCGGATGATGCCCCACCAACCTCCGTACTGTTGACCCAGTTTTCACTGCGCTCATCACCGGAAACGTCCGCGCCTGGCGGATAATAGGTACTGCTGAAACCTGGCAGCGTCGATGCAGGAGTGCTGCCTACCCTGATATCGCCATTGGTATAAATCAGTTCACCGACACCGAGACACAGCAGCATCTGGACGTGCATCTTCGTAGGATCGTCGGCATCGAACCGGGTAACGGGCTGCACGACATAATCCGGATAAATACGCACGCGCCCAAAAACTTCACGAATCGCATCACCCAGTTTCGCGCTGTTTGCTTTAGCGGGGTTCAGGTCGAGGCTTCGCCCTGTGGATGACGTGTAGCCGCCGGCATCAATGTTACTCATCATGAACAATGAATAAGCCGCAGATGCGACGGCGATACCCACTCCTATCCAGGCAATCGTAGCGGCCTCAAGCCCGAAAGGCACAGGATAAAGCCGGACATCACTGTCAGGGTGGATCACGAAAGTAGCCCATTCGCCTGGCGGAATTGACTGCCCCTCAACCTCAATGGTCAGCGGTGGCACATCCCGATCCTCGTAACCTTCAACATTTTCCACCAGCCAGTTGCGAATACTGGTTACACCATGTTCATGCGTTTCCAGTGGTTCACCAGGCAGTTGGGATGGGTAAAAACGAATGGTCATTGCCAGAACTCCACTTTGACAAAACGCCGCTTAAATCGCGGCAAAGCCAGAAAGGTGACGTTCGCTCCTGGATTGCATTCCGCCACGTGCAGCAGGCCACCGATATTGACAACAATACCGACATGGGTGACGGTTGAACCGGAATAACAGGCCACCCCGGCGCCCTCACAAGGCTCACAGCGTTCCAGTGAAAGCATCATCCGGCGCGCTTCTCGATCGAGCCCTCCGTCGTCTTTTGTCACCCCGGCGAACTCAGGCCAGAGAGGTAGTCCAAGGTCAGCCCGGATTTCGTTCACAATGCCGAAGCAGTCGAGTTGCGGATACACTCTGCCGCCCTTCAGCCATGTGACTGAAAGGTATTTATCAGGATTAAACATTAGGATTCCTTAGCTGATGTAACGCAGACCGGGGAATAAAGGGAGCGTATAGCGGTAACGCGGCCAGGCGGTATCGAGGATGTTCATGTAACCCGCAGTGATCTGTGCCTCTGTCGCCGTCCAGTAACCAGACTTTATTTTCAGCGTATAAGGCACTGCCGCAGGCGCTGCTAAATCTGTAGAGATATAACTCCGGTAAGTCAGCAATGCAGACAGACGGTTAGCCAGCGCATTGCGGATAGCCGTGGACACAACACCATCGATATTGCACAGGGCAAATTTTAGGTCCTGCGTGCCGTCCGCATTGCGCGCCGGCAGCGCAATGTCTATTGCGCAGGCTGTGAATGTTACCGTATCGCCGTTCTCCGTCGTTGCCGTAATATCTTCGTAGCCCTGGCACAGGTAGTGAACATCAGATCCAATGGTGATCTGCAGAGTTTCAATGATCACCTCCGTCCCGCTGCTGGCGTAGAGGCGTTTAATCTGCGTCATGCTTCGGCCACTCCTTATTCAGCGCAATATCCAGCAGTGAGCTGCCGACGATCCATTCCGGGTAATTACCCCATGGGGCAGGAGCAAGGGGGCGTTCCCATAATTCAAGCGTCGCTGTGTACTTCCAGTAAATCGGGGCCACCAGCACCGGTCCCTGATAAATATCTGTGAAGCGGCATTTGTAAAACTTAATACCTGCCGGCGTCTGCAGCTTCATCATGAACCATGCAGCCCCGTCAGATAACGCATCACGGAACCAGGATTCAAACGCCAGTCCCTGCGCATCGGTTTCCATAAACCAAGTGATGCTAGCCTGCGTCGGTGTGGACGTATAAGCTCGCCTTTGCCGCGCGCGGCCGGTGGTTAACTGGGTTCGTTTTAACGGGCTTACAGGCTGGAATCCATAGCCTTCCTGCAGTGGCATTGGGAGATAGTCGTGTGGGTAAAGGATATCTGCCATGTTATTCCTTATACCCCCTCACGTAGCGACTCTTTAAAGCGCGGCCAAAATCACCCTGCGGCATCATGACCTCCTTCGTAAGCTCCCCTTTCAACTGCCTGGAAAGCTGTCTGTTATTCTGGTTTAGAGTAGAATTAAGTTGCTCAGGCGTGACCCCCTGAAGGTTAAACTCTTGGGTAATCGGCGCATGAACAGTGGTTCGCCGGCTGTTGTCGCTGCTAACGTTCTGAACGCCAGTCCCAAACCCCGAACGCCCCAATGTCGCATCAAGCGGCTTGCCGTTCCGTAATGCCTCAAGCTGCGACACGCCGATTCGATTTGTAGACTCCTGATCGAAGACATATTCCCCTTTATGGACAATACCTGCCGGCTGATACTTTCCGCCTGAGCCAGTATATCCACCAGAAGCAAAGCCGACGGCGGCAGCGCTGGAGATGCTGGATGTTATAGATGCCATTAGCCCGACAACTGAAGCCATGGCCGCAATATTAGCGGGGAACGGTAAACCGGCCAGCGCCTGCCCCATTGCCATAGGAAGTTGCAGAGCGGCTTGTGCAATCGCGAATGCTTTCTGAGTAACAAACGCAGCCTTATACATCGCGGATTGTTCACCAAACATCACCCCCATCGAATCGGTGATACCGGAGAAAGAGTTTTGCGCTGATTGCATCTGTGCGGCATTAACTGCGGTGCTTAGTGCCAGTTGGTTCTGTTGCCCTTGCTGTTGGAGGGCCAGCAGTTGCTGCTGCTTCTGCTGCTCATTCAGTAAAGTATTTTGTGTGATCGCCTGTTGTTGCTGATTCAGCCAGGCAGCATAATCAGTCTGGGCTTGCTTCAGCTTTTCGATAACCTCCAGCTGCGGATCAATTTGCAGCCCTATCATATTCAATCCCTGCCCTGACAGGTCGCTATTGGTTGCTCCAGACGTCAGCGTACCACCAGCCTTGTTCACACCTGATATAACGGAATCAGGCAGCACTGATTTACCAATCAGGTCGCTCGCCTGCTTCCCTGCAGCCTCCGGCGTCAGTTTCTTCAGCTCAACCATCTTCTGAAGAATTTCGAGGCGTTTTTGCAGCGTCTCATTTTGGCGCAATTCCTTTGGTGCAATTTGCTCCTGCATTTTCCGGTAGTCATCCAGCGTTTTAACTGAACTCTGCAAAGCCTCCTGCTGCTTATAGGCCTGCAATATTTCGTCAGAACGGGAAAGAATCGACTTCTGGTCGGCAGTTAACTGCGTTTTAGATTTGAGGTCAGCGATCTGCTGCTCGAACTTTACCCGTGCCTGCGTAGCGCTATTAAGTTTATCGCTGGCATCCAACTGGGACTGCATCGCGGCAGTCTGCTGGTGTATCTGGTCAAGAAGCCGAGTTGCTGCGTCCTCTGTAAATGTTTTACCTTTTATCTCTTTCTTAGGTTTTTCATTGCCCTGTTTTTTGGCCTGCTCCAATTCCTTTTCACGAACGGCAATTAGCGCATTAGCTTGTTCAATCGCCTCTTTGTTCCCTGAGAAAGCTATTTTTCTTGATTGTGCCCTCGCTTCCTTTAGTCTTGCTTCGGCTCCAGCGACCCTATCAGCCGCCAGATATTCCTTATTAATCCAATCAACGGACTCTGCGACAGCTTTATTTCCCTCAATAGTCAGAGTATTCATCGTTGATTGTAGGTCGATGGCCTGTCCGATAAATCTCATCGTTGGGTCAATTGCGCCGCCAAGAGCAACATTCTGCTTACCTTTGTCGGCAGCTGTGTAATAGTTTTTGACCTTTATTGCCGCTGCCGTCCAAGAGTCGCCAATTTTCAGTATCTCTCGACGGTGCATGTCAATATCAGCATTCAGAGCCGTAAAATTAGCTGAATCCTTATATTGAGAAACTTTTTGTCGTGCTTCATCGTAGCTATATCCGACATCAATTAATTTATTTACTGCCTCGCTGGCACCGTCATTGGTCGTAATAAACATGTTGCCGACGTCATCAATAGCCTGACCCGTTTTGTCAGATATAGCGACCATATTGAGCGCCAGTCGTTCTGCCGCATCGCCGTTAGCACCAAGTGACGTTGTCGCGATTTTCGTTGCGGCATCTATCTCCTGGCGGTTTTGATAGACGGCATAAGTCAGTAGACCAACTGCGGCAGCGGCCACACTGTATGGATTAACCAACCCCATTACATAGGTACCAACTCCCTTAATAGCTGGCCCAATACCGCCAAACATATCTTTTAACTGCCCACCCTGCTGCATAAGCACCATAAAAGGGGACTGGCCTGTAGAGAGTCCGACTACGATATCCGTCATCTGAGCGGGGATCATGCGCATTGCAAAAGCTGTTTGGGCAGCAGACTGCCCAGTTTTTTTCAAGTCGTCACGAAAACCGGTTAATTTGTTACGAGTCTCTTCAATTCGCTTTGAATAAAGCTCAAATGTATCTGTATCTACCATCCCTTTAGATTTGAATTTCGCCAAATCCTGTTGTTGTTTGTCCAGCTTATTCAGGGCGGCATTCACCGGATCAATACGATCGAGAAGTTCAGATAGAGCCTGCTTTTCTTCGTCCGTAGCCTTTGTCACCTTGCCAGCGCTCGTAGCTGCACGGTCTCCAGCTTGAGTCATTTTAACCAGTGCAGTTGCGAGATTATCGGCCTGCTTTTCTGCCCCAGAGCTGTCGATAATGATTGCGAGGCGTGAGGTTTGTTCTGTCATTTAGCGATCTCCGGGCAATAAAAAACCCCGCCGAAGCGAGGTTAGAGCTTTAGAACTGTTAGGCTTTTAATTCATTGACGGTAAAACATTATTGCGCCGATAATCGCCGCAAAGACCGCCAGCACAATCCCCGCGATTAACTTTACATTAACGTCAGCCAGCCTATCGCTGGCGCCAGCATCGTTAGTGTTAACTATTGTCTTCGAAGGGGTTACATCACTCCCGCAATGCTTGCACTTCACCGCTTCGGAGTTTATTAATTCTGCGCAGTAAGGGCATTTGGACCCTTTTAACTTATCGCCCACCAGAGCAACGATGATACCGGCGATGGCTACGAACCCTCCAAATATCATGTAATTTTGGCGCGATGACATTAATCCAAGATTGTTAACCCTGTAACCACCGCTTGTCGCTACTGTCACATCCATGAATAGCGCAGATATCGCAAAGATCACCCCTATTGCAATCGCTATATAACCAATAATCTTCACTTGCCTACCCAATCAGTTAAAAAGCCACCCGAAGGTGGCCTTATCAATCAGCTTGCGTTCTCGCAACCCGGCAGGCTGCGGTCAATCACGAGGTTGCCTTCAACACGCAGACCTATTTTACCAAACAGGAAAGCATGGTTTAGCTGAGTGACAACTACGTCTGACAGACCAACAGCACAACGATCTTTTTCAATCGCGCGGTCTGCTGCAGTTTTCACGTTAGGGATCCCTGTAGGGAAGATGATGACCGGGTAGCTATCTTCAGCAGTAACTCGTTTACCTTTGTAGAACTTGCCCCCATTAAGGTTGTAGTTTTTGGTGCTTGCTACAGTTAAATCTGCAACACGCACAGTACACCCCGAAAGTAACAGCGCTCCAAGCGCCAATGCGATGACTTTTTTCATTTTATATTTCCTTTGATTGCAATCGGAAACATCCTAACACATGAGTTGTGCATCGCAATGCTACAATTATTTAGCGTTTTTCCTGTCTTTTCTGCTCCGCTGCCCACTCGTCACGCCACGCATCGTCGAGCGCCAGGATAGCGGCGTCAAACTCGGTGCGGTCAATCAGGATGGTGCGCGATGCCAGATATAGCTCAATATCATTCAGGGATAATGGGAGCGGTACTCCGGCCATGCCGGCATATTTCCTGCTGCGCGATATCATGGCATAGGCATTGAGGATCTCCCCTGTTACTGGATCAATTTCTGGCTCAGGAATCGGCGGAAGGTTCAATTGCTCCCGGCGCCATTTTGCCTTGTCTCCCCTTTCGCCCCCGAACTCCTTTAGCCACGCCTGCGCCTCTAGGGCTTTTTTACGGTTTCCTGAGTCTGCTGCTCCTTACCCTGAGCTATGTTCGCAGCCTCTGCCAGAATCAGCCAATACAACGCGGGGTTCTGCTTCAATAACGCGACGCCAAGTTCGGGTGTATACGCTACAGCCTTCTCTATACCATCCACCAGCTCACCTACTCCCTCCCAGTCTTTCAAAAGGAAGCGCGCGCAGTTATCGATGAGAAGATCATCAATCGAGTCAATTTCACCTACGCTGGCGAGATCGAAAGCGTCGGTACCGACCTGATAGCTCGCGTCCATTTTGTCGATATGGCGCCGCACCAGCGCATTACGTGAGCGATACTGTGGATTCTCGCTGCTGGCCACCAGCAGACGGAGTTTAAACAGTGCTTCTTCTTCCGGTGTGTATTTCTTTTTACGGCCATCAGGCTTTTTAAAAGGGCAAAACCAACGCTCGCCACTCAGATCAAGTTGAGAAGAAATAATCAGCATACAGACTCCATAAAAAGCCCGAACCGCGATGTTCTGCGGAACGGGTCAGGGAAATTAAGGTGCGGTGACAGTGATTTCAGACGTTGCCGTAAAGGTGCGAGCCTTCCCGGTGATCGTGGCGTTCCCGGCAGCGTTGCGGGTCACTTTCGCCGTTTTTTGCCCGGTAGAAACTACGCTGGCAATCGCAGGATCCGATGACTTCCACTGGACGATATCTGTTGAATCAGCAGGCGTAAGCGTGGCGGTTAATGTCACCGTAGAGCCGACTGCGCCATTTGAAGTGGCTGGCGCAACACTGATTGCCGTCGCCGGAACTTTTGGCGCGCGGGTAATCGTTGGCGGCGTATTGGCGGCCGTGATATCGAGCTGAACCTGTACGATGTCAGTATTCCCGGCGTCCGGCCAGTCGCCAGAAATCTGCACTTCAGGGAAGCTGAATGTATAAGCGCCTTCGGCGTTCTCCAGCGTGAAGGTAAACGGCACCGTTTCGCCGGTGAAGGTTTTTTTATAAATCTCCCAAGCCGCCTTGGACCATGACAGCGTGATCTGGCCTGACGGTGTAAAGGTCGTCGGAATGTTTGCGCCAGCAAATGCTGAGCCGGTACCGATACAACGCTGAGTCTGCATGTTGTTATCAAACTGGATATTAAACGTATCCACACAGAAGCCGGCACCACCCGCCACCCCGTTCAGACTCAGGCCTGTCACTTCCTTAAACGAATAGCGCAGCGCGCCAGCACCATCCACCGGGTTAGTGAAATAACTGGTATCGTCGGCTTTGGTTTCCCAGTCAAGCCCGGCGAAGGTAATGGTCGCAGTGATGTCGCCATCATTCGGGATTTCAATCTGGAAAGTTGCAACCTGGCAACCGCGGGCAATCTGTGCGATCCCTACATCATCAGCGTATGAAGAAACTGAAAAAGTAATGCGGTTGTTGCCCATCGTCAGCACATTATCGAGCCAATCCGCTCCGAAACAGCTCGCCAGAAAATCATCATGCTGATTCCAGCGAAATTTGGTGCCGACATCACCGCCGACATCAATCGTGCCACGGGAAACGCCCTGCGCCATACGGTCACCGCCGATTTCATCGTTATCGTTGGTGTTCTGCGTTGGCATCAGCCCGAACGACGAACGGCGTAACAGGTTCCAGACACCAGCAGAGGGTGTCTCTCCCGGTGTGGTTTCGCGAATAAACGCGGTTACTACTTTTGCGCCTGAACTCACAGGAGCCTCCTGTTGATTGTGCGCTACAGAGCGCGATAAGGGATTTGAAGATTGAGCTGAGACCAGCCATCGGTTTCACCTGCCGGGATGGCGGATACGGCGAAATAACTCAGCGCTCCGTCGTCCTGAAACTCGAAGAGTTGCGTTAATTTGTCGGCGGCCTGAGTCAGCTGCAGAGTGCCTGAACCAACAGGGACGAAAAGCTGGATGATGAGAACCCCTGTTCGGTGGACAGTCGGGCCCGCTCCAATTTCGTTAGCACCTGCTTGTCCGGGGATGTCAGTAAGACGCGCCCAGATTTTTCGACCGCTGGGATCGAATACAGGACCGTTTGGATAATCCACCGCATCCTGGGCAATAGCGGTCTGCGTCGTCATTCGTCTGATGACAACGTTTCTTATTTCTGTGAGGGTCATTTGTAGGCCTGAATCACACCATTAAATGAGACGGCATAGACGCCTGTCGGCGCTTGCGTAGAGTGGCCATTCTCCAGCGGTACGGAGTAAGGGAGGTTTGACTGAATGTAAATCACCGAGTAGGCCGGCGCCTGATTGATGATATTTTTCCCGTTGAGGAATGTCATTGTTCCGCGCGGGTCAGGCTCTGATGGTATTGAATGATCTGGTTCTCCAATACTGACAAAGTGTGACGCCCGGAAAGTTCCTGCGCGATACTCAGCCGGACGCCGGATATCCATGCCATCGTTAACACGTGCTTTCTTTCTGAGACGGCCTGTCTTTGTCAGGTTGGCAGGATCGGCATAAAGAGATTCGTTCCATTCACCTACCGCTTTGTTGTACTGCACCGCAGTGGCGTTGATAGCCCATAACTCCGGGTTACCTACAGGCGATCGCTGGACGATTTCATTCAGCAGCTGAATGGCGATGGTTCTTTGCCGTAACCTGACGTCGTCCTCCACCAGCCCGGCGAATGCCGCCGGGTCAATGTTCCAGCCCTTAGCCATATCACGCCCTCCGCAGTTGAATGGAGTACGCAGCACCAGCAGAGTCTGCAGAAGCGGTAATGACCTCGTAGCGCTGGAGTACGCCAGTGATCGGGTCAGGTGCCGTGATGATGTGCTCAACCTCTGGCTTGTCGGTGACCTCATTTACGAGGGCTGTGAGTTTCACATCACCATGAAGGATGTTAACACCATCGATGCGGCGGAGTTTATAGCGCGCCAGCACTCCGCGCCCCGAGTAAGTCACCTGCGTTTCAGTGCCGGTTTCCGTAACCGGGTCCCAGTCACCTCGTACGGTGTATGTTCCAGTGAAATCCTTAACAGCATCCTTCAGGTCGGTATCGAATGCCGCAGCGACTTCGGTTTGCAGTTCGTCACGAATTCCCATTGCACCCACCACTACGCTGCTGAGGTTTAACGATCACCGTACCGTGGAGTTTTCGGGTATAAATTGCGCCGCTGCGCTTAACCCGCAGCGGGAGCGGAGCAAACTCAACAACGCCCTTTGCCGGGTTTGCGTAAACGACATGTCTGATCGGGTTTCCATTCACAAACACATCGCGAGGACCGAGCCCGTCACCGGCATAATGCACATCCGGATTTTGCATGTTACCCCCTCACCAGCCGCACCTGCGACTGATTAACACCGTATGGCTTAAGCATGGCCAGAGCCAGCTGCAGGTCAGAATCAAGCAATGCAGAGCTGTTGGTAGCAAGTTCTGAGAAGGTTTTGGAAACAGAAACGTCGTCAGCGTCAACGGCCTTACTCAGCAATACCCCCGAGTCAGTTTTCTGCTGATACAGCCCGCCATTTGCCGCCGCCAGCGCCGCATAGGCGCCAGCCTGTTTTACATCGTCAGGAATGATGGTTTCGTGAGTTGCCTTATCGCACGGCATTTTCAGGTTAAGTCCATTCATCCAGGTATTAGCCATCAGCACAGATTTGGCTTTTTTGCTTTCATCCGCCCAGGTGGCACCGAGTATCGAATTGACATCTTCAACGGTGACGAAAGTGATCATGCATCACTCCATTTCTTTCCAGCCGTGCGCCTTCCAGTTCTCCACTTCATCAGGGTGAACGTTGGCTGTATTAGGAGCGCCGGGGAATGCCGGGAAATCGGTAATCATCGCCACCAGCTGCAGTTCCTGCTGTGCAGGAGTATTGGCGTCAACCTGCACGGTCGCAAGTTTTGCTGCAGCACGTTCAGCACGCTGCTCTTTGGTTAATCCGGCCATAAGCCCTCCACTAAAAAAAGGGGCCGAAGCCCCCGATAATTAACCCAACAGCAGAACCGAGTGCTCAGTTTTCACTGCCGCTACGCCCCAAGACAGGCCAACTTCGTAGCGCACCTGACGGTATTGACGGTACAGCGCCACCTGATAAGTGATGCCTGACACCGGGTCAGTAACGTTCATGACGTCATCCGCAGTATCACCGCCCTGCGGCATTGCCGGGGTACGCGCAGCCAGCAGGAACGCGTTACGGTCGAATGCCATGTTTGCGGTATATCCACCTACGGTAGTAATCGCGGAGTTATCCGCCAGCGCCTGACGCAAGCCCGGTGCTGCCAGGGTAATAGTGGTAGCAGTAGCTGCAGCAACGAGGTATTTGTTGCTATCACCATCAAACGTCACAATATCACCTGCCGTGAAAGAACCCGTGCCGGTATCAATCGCGATCAGGATATCACCCTCCGATTTTGCACCATTTACCAGATAATCAGTGGCAGCCGATGCCGCGCGTTTCTTAACATGCGCGGATTCATGGATGTTGAATCCTTCCAGTCGCCCCACGATACCCTCACGCAGCAGCGCATCGGTACCAGACTCGTTCACCTTGAACAGAACTGACTGTTTACCACGGAGGTTAGCAATCGCAGAGGAACCAAGGACCATCTGCAAATCGGTAGTCGGGGAGCCGTTATCGGACAATACCTGGCGCGCATTTGCCGCATCCGACAGATCGCCAGCAATCCCGAATGGAGTAGTACCAGCCGTACCGACAGCGCGGGAGGAAGCGAAATACAAAGCCGCGAGATCCGAGTCCATCTCATTTGCCAGCGCACGGAACGCTTGCTTGAACTGATCCGCCAGGATGGTGTTGTAAGTACCGGCCGGACCAAGGGCCAACTGCTCTTCGCCGTTCCATTTGACCGGGGCCATTTTGGATTTGGTGATTTTGACATCAACGGTACCGATCGTCTGGTCGCCATCATTTGGTGCAGTAGCCCCCGGCGTAATATCAACTGTGGTTGCCGGTGGAGCAACTGGCGCAGTAACAGTCTGATCCTTCGCCGCAGCATCAGCTTTCGCATTGCGCGATACAGCCGGGATAAAACCGACCTGTTCGCGGGATACGGTATCCAGAGCCGTAAAGATAGTCGGGATCAACCCGGTAAGCGTATTAGCCATGTGTTTGGATTCCTTGGAGATTAAAATATAGGGTTGGTTGAGCTATCCAGCTCCGGCACCAGCTGCCATCCGGCGGCTGGCAAAGAATTAATCGACGATGGTGATACCGTCTTTGAGAGTTGATTGCTGATCTGTCGGGCTCAAACTGGTAAACGCATCGCGTTTCATCGTTTTCTGCCCGAGTGAATGCTGAGACTGGCGAGAGCCGCCGCCCTGGTTGCCGCTGGCCTTCAGAATGTGGTCTTTCTGAGGGTATTGCTCCACCAGGAATTCCAGCGCCTCATCGAAGGCCGCCAGTTCGCCCGGCTTTGAGCGTGAATAAATTTTGTTGCCTGAACCGTCATAGGCAACGACTTTACCATCCTCGACTTTGAAGGACTGACCGAAACGCGCCTGAAGCATATCTGCTGGGATTGCCACTTTATCTGCGATGAATTTCGAGCCAGAGAACCGGCTGCCGATCATTTCCTTATAAAGCTGGCCTTCAAGGGTCGTCGCACGCTGAGTAGCTTCATCAAGCTGGGACTGGAAGGATTTGGTGATATCCGCTTTAACTTGATCAACGGCACCCGCGTCGATCAGTTTTTTCTGGTCTATTTTAGTCATCATCTCCAGCGCTTCGAGTGCTTTCGCCGGATCACCGATTTTGGCAAACTTAGCCAGACTGGCTTCAGCTGCTTCTTTGGCTTCACGATGAGATTTCGCCTCGCCATTCAGAGAGGAGATTTTCCCAACGGCCTGCACAGCATCAAAACCAACTTCCTGGCCGTCATCGTGGACATAGACGGGTAAACCGCTCGCATCGACTTCTGCATAACTTTTGCCGTTAACTTCGACTGTTTTCAGTTTCATGTGGTTACCTTTTCGGGGTCATCCGACCGTTGCACCGCTCACCATCCGGATCACGGCAATAAAAAAGGCCGCCCGGAGGCAGCCTGATTGAAGACTTAAAAAGCTTTAAAGTCTGGCGTTGCTGAACGCCTGAGCATCCAGGTTACGCAGTTGCTCCAGAGTCAGCCATTCGCCCTTGTCGTTGTAGAAGTCATCGGGCGACATGCCGCCGTCACGAATCAGTCGGGCCCGAGTTACGCCAACGATCTGGGACTGGCGAGTGAACGACTGGCGCGAGAACCAGCCCTGATAATCGGTATCCGAAGGCACCTGCCCGTCCATGCTGGCACGTGAGCTATCGGATATTTGCCCTACAGCAATACCCAGCTCATCAGACGATTTCAGGATGTAGGTTTCGACGCTGCGACAGCAGAAATGGATTTTCCCGGGTCCCTGCAGATACGGCACCTTATGGCCGATCGGCTTGTTATCCAGTGTGTACTTGAGGCGGTCGCGAATCCGACAGTCTTTTGATGTACGGTTATCCAAAGTGGATAACCACTGTTTACCCTTCAAAATGTCATCGTTCGCATCTGCAAAGCTTTTCCTGGCCGTCGAAGCAAGATGCCCCACAGCCGTTTTTACAATACTGCCGGCATTGGAGCGGCTCATCTGCAGCGCGCCATCCTGATAGCCACGGTTAGCATGACCACGGACCTTTCTGACGATTTGCTCATGCGTATCGCCCAGGAGAAAACCCTGCCGCACTGTATTGGATATTCTTGCCATCCTGTCAGCTTCAAGGTTATCTGTCCACTCCGAAAGCAGGCGCCCCTGAAACGGCTGTGCCATCGCAGTTGCATAAACGGCATCCGGTGAAATGCCCACCAGTGGATGAAGCGATAGAACATCATCGGGGATCGCAAACTGGAACAGGCTCAGCTGAAAGCCTGCTTCGTACTGAGCGAGTTGCTGCAGCTCATCAGATAGTCCCGCGTACATTGACTGCACAGCCTCGCGATTGAGAGCTCTGACACTAACGAGCAGCGCTTCCAGTCGCGACACGGTAAAGCTTTCAGCATCCAGGCTATCCATCGCCACCAGCAATCTGGCTGTCAGTTCCGCATCGCTGTCATTCAGGATTTTTATCATTCTGTTTGCAACGCTGGTGCTGTACCGCGCTACCCATATCGCATGCGCTATCGATTCATCCTGAAGCTTGTCATTCGCCGTTGCCATTTGCACCCCCCTGGTTACTCAGCCCGCCGGCAAGCGTGACCTGCTGATTCCGCAACTCGTCGATTACCTCTTCGGGCTTCGCGTCCGGATCGATAAATTTGAGGGCCTGCAAAACGCGAACAGCATCAACCTGACGTATATCCCCCCCCTGACGGAGCGACTGAACAGCCGTTGCAGCTGCGGCATCAAACGTCTGGGCTGAAACGTCCAGTTCGGTGCGTACATCGACATTGCCGCCTTCTTTCTCGCCCAGCCATTCCGCCATAATCTGCAGGATATTATCGAGCGCATCCTCAAGCGAGCTTGCCATGGTGTAGAGAGGTGAATTCTCCTGCATCCGCTCTTCGTGAGTCTGGTCTAAGGATTTAGTCGATGTGTTTTCCGCGCGCAGCAATTTTGCGCCGGCCTGACGCATCTGGTTTTCCAGATCCTCAAGGGAAATCTTACCGGCTTCAATCGCAGCCCCGGTATGCTCGACATATTCCAGTCCCTGCCGCTGGCGGTCATCGAAACGAGTCGCAGAGGAAGAACCTATCGTCAACGTTTCGCCATCAGCCAGACCGTAAGCCACCAGCAACGGCACACGAGCGACATGCAGGATGTTGTCCTGTTCACTCTGACTCTGCCAGTGCTTGATATTCAGTAAAGCGAGATTAAGCAGTGGCGGTGAACCGCGCATAAAGCCTGTTCGCTTCGTGTAAAGCGTCACCAGGGGAATATCATCGCGACTGGTTTCCCACTCGTCGTGAATCTGCCACTGGCTTTCACCATTTTCACCTTTATTTCGGCGATAAATTTCAACCTTACCCGGCATGATATGGCGTATTTGCTCAACTTTCGTTTGCCCGTAATCATCGCCATCAATAATGATGACCTCTCTGATACGCAGATCGGTCAACACCACTTTCCCTTTAACCACTTTCGATTTCCAGCCGATGACCTGGCGAGGATTTAACATCGTGGCATACGGGCGGGATCCCGCGGCTTTTTCGTCGGCTTTAGTTTTTACTGCCTCCGGGTCAATTTTCGGGAAGTCCACCAGCGCATGTACCAGACCATACTGGAATCCGATGCTGAAAAATTGCTGTGCCCAGACATCGAGCCGGTTTCCTTCCATATCAATATCTGGCGACAACTCTCGTATTTGTTCAGGAGAGTCCTCACTCAATACCGTCGGCTCAGCAAACACTCGCCCGATGTTTTGTTTAATGGCCTCTTCATAGGCAGGTAGTAACGTTGCCGAAGCTAAACGCTCCTTATAGCTTTCAGGATCTTCGTTCGGCCATTTCGGGAGATACTTCTTGCCCTGCCGGCGCATTTCCAGCGTGCCGCCCATCAGCGCATCATTAATATCCCATGCCTCAACCATATCGTTATAGTCGAGGTTGGGCGTTGAAATATCAGGCATGTTTTTACATCCGCAGTTGGGTGACTTTTCCGGTTGGTTTGATGATCGGGAATTGCTTCACAATGAAATACCCGCCGGCATCGTTAGGGTGATCGTTATCCGCCGTTTTATCCGGCTCACCGTTCTCGGCCCAGACCTGTTGTTCGAGCGATTCTGCGTACACCGGGCAGCGCTGTACGTTCACCTTGTAGCGACGTTCGCCGTTGCCATTGCAGAACATGGCATTCATCGAGTTGATGCGGTCTTTCACTGGTGGGTTTGATGCATTAACAACCACATTGAAGCCAGCCTGCTTAAGCTGGGCGATATCAGTGGCGCTGGCATTGCTGGATTTACGAGAATCACCGGAAGCATCCGGATAGATATAGATTTCACGCACCTTGCGATAATCTTTGCCGTCGTACAGCCAGAACCGTTCTTTGATGATGCGAATCATGTCAGGGGTATCGTAAGCCTTCACGATTTCATTCACCGCAAACGGAAGCCCCAGACGTAACACGTGAACAATCCCGGCCATCTTCCCGACGTTAAAGTCCATACCAATATACAGAGGCTCGCCGGGCTGCTCCTCTTCCCGGCAGTTATTCAGCTTACGATCGAACTGATGGTAAATCGTCCCGCTGGTCAGGTTGGTGAACTGGCCACGCAGATAAGCCTTTATCAGTTCCGGCGGGTATGACTCCATCAATGACGGGATGTAGTCCGCCGGCAAGTTCTTTTCGTTGTCGAACGTCGAGGCCTGAACCAGTCCGTACAGCGTTGAGAGAGAGGGTTTATCACGCACAGCCTTTGCGAACTGCTGATAAACGAATTTAAACCCTTCCGGCGTCGTGGTGACGTCTATTCCGTTACGCAGGCCGGGCACCTTGTAACGCATACGCGCGATGATTTTTCGCCAGGCTAATTGCGCCTTTTGCGCGGGCATCACGTCCAGCTCATCAATCAGCGCGTTACCAATTTTAAAACCAACGATGGTTTGTGGTTTCTCCATCGAGCGGCAGATCGTGGTTCCGCGATACTGGCGCCCGGCGTAGAAGTGAACCTCTTTGTTCCCCTCGTTGATTTTGACATTCAGCCCCCAGTCATTGGCTACTTCCTCAACGGTGGGATAAAAGATGTCACGGATCTGCGGATACGTAGGGGCAAAGTAACCCTGGTTGATTTTTGGGTGTTCCCACATTCCTTTGCAGATGCCGCCGCAACCGACCCATGTTTTGCCAGAACCGAAGCCGGCGACATAGGCCTTAAACTTGTACTGCATCGCAAGGAATTTGGCCTGAGGAACGTTAAGCGTCGGTGCTATCGCCATCCTCTTCCCTCACTCGCGCATCGACTACGTTGATATTGATCGCAACTGGCGTTGGTTCGTCATCTTCCGGGTCAGCGGCCAGTTCTTTGCGAAGTTTGTCGATCTCCAGCTGCCGGCGCTCAATTTCTATCTGCTGCAGGCGCTGGGCGAATTCACTATCAGCCAGGCCGAGACGCTTCATCACCGCCTCGAACATTCGCTCGCGGCTGATAGCGGTTATCTCCACACCGTTCTTTCCGAGCTTCACGCCGGAATAGGCAAGCGCTGCATCAGGCGCCAGCTTGCGCGTATCAGCGAAGAAAGGCTGGCCGATACCATCCCCATTGCAGCGAGGACATTCCGGGTTAGGTGCGCTAGTGTGGTCGTAGCCGTATCCCCCATCATCCAAAGGTTCCCGACGTTTACGCTCAAGTGCTTCGAGGCGCTTCTCTTCGTACTCTACGGCATCGCGCCACTGATACTGATGACCGAAGCCCCAGCAGTAACGGCAGCTACCGCGGCGATACTGAGAAAGCTGGTTGGCGTCGAAAGTTGCCAGCCGCCACATCTGCTCAAGCACTTCATCAGCACTTCCCAGCGTGCGCGCAATGGATGCTTTCTGCTGCTGCGCAATGGCCTGCGTAACGTTAGGATTCGTTAGAAGCTGACGGCCATAGTTTGGGTCGCTATAACCCGCTCGCTCTGCGGCGGCAGTGGCGTTATTGTCCTTGAGGTATTCGGCAATGAAGCGCTTTACCTTTGGACTCAGTTTGCTATCCACCAGCTCTTCTGCGCACTTTTCCTTTTGCGCAGTGCGCAATTTCTTCTGCGCAGGTTTTTGCGCAGTTTGCGCAGTGGGTTTCTTGATATATCGGCGGGCAGTAGCGTAATTCAGTCCCTGCGCTTCACACCAATCCTTCGGTGATACGCCGGTTGCGGCATGATCGGACAGGAACCGTTGCTGAAGCTCGCCCCAGTCCGGCTTTGCCATGGATTACTCCAATAAAAAAAGCCACCAGCGAACGCCTGTGGCCTGTGTGGGTTGTGGTGTACATATTGGCTCGGGTGTACCTCTCTCTGTAGGGTAGCCATCGTGATAGTTGCGTTCTATCTCCTGCTTCTTTGACGATTAACAAGTACACCACAAATCGTCATTATCACATGCACTCATAGAATGCCTGCTGTAACGACTTAACTGGACTGCTCCGTGACTGTATCAAACAGTGCCAGCGCTTCGGTTGCTTCCTGAATCGCCTTTCGGGTTTTCGAGACAATCTCACTTTCCGTGTAAACACGATCGAAAGAGTCTGCAAAGAGCTCTGCTTTGAGATAGCTATCGCCAACCCAATCAATGGCCAGCTTAGCCGCGGCAGTGTCGTAGTTAACTTTCTTGATGATATCTAGGCGGATTTGTTCGGATGCGGTGATCTCTGACATGTCTTACCTCTGTGCGATGTGGGGCATTATCGAGGTCACTCTGAGAATGGCCTCTGTGATGCATTCGCATTTATCCTTGCCACGTATACAAGCAGAGCGGTTACCTACAGGATACTTGTTGCGCACAATAAAAAAGGCCGCATAAAGATGCGACCTTTGGTTAATACCAGTTAGAAAACTAAAATCTCTAAGGAGCCACCCGGGTGAGACTTTTCTGCTTAATAACTGACCTCTGCCATTTCGGTGTTAGCTGGCAGTAGTTACGAGATGATAGCTTCATTTTGGCTATCGATATCATTTAATTACTGAAAAAGCCCTTTATATTAATTATTCACTACTATCCAGAACATTGAACCAGAACAAAAGATGTATATGCTGTTCTTTTGATACCAATGATCAATTCGCTCCAACCAAGTGGGTTGCTAACAAATTACTCGAGGGTTCCTTAGACAGTGACCCATATATTTAAATGCTCAATGTAGCGCTGGATAGGAACATAGATAACCATTCCGTTAGAAAGATCAACAGACTTGATAACACACCCCTGTGGCGCAAAATATTCCCCATCAGAATGAGGCTGGATTGAGTGTTCGTCTCCGTAACGATAATCGTGGGGAAGTTTAGGAAGTGAATTTTTCGTCATGGGCAGCTTCTTAGATTGAAGGAATTTAAAAATCAATAGTGCATTAGCGCCCATGAATTAGATACAAACTTTTCATTGTTTACCGCTCTATTGTCTCGCTTTCAGATTTTTACTAATGTGGCAGTATATATATCAATAAGTTAGACCTTCTCTGTATTACTTAGCACCCTTCTCTGTAATTTGCGAGCAATTGGCCAGCACTGATTTGTTGTGCGCCAGAATGTCGCGCTTGGTCTGCTTATCCAGCACATCGATATCGTGGTCGGTCAGGTAGATGATTCGTACCCAGTTGCAGGCCGTATCAACCACCACCGGGGCGGGTAAACTTTTCGCGCAGCTCCCGATCAACATCGTCATCAGGCATATGGCTAACTGTCTGCTGTACATTGCAGGCCTCTCTGGTGGCTTCCTCTTTCCGTTCAGACGCGGCGACGCTAGCAGCGGCTTTCTCTTCAGTACGCGTTTGTGCTGATTTGGCTTCTGCCTTGCTGGTACCGCGAGCATGGCCAATACCGAATGCACCAGCGATAGCACCCAGGATAAGGACCACCAGCCCAGCAATAATTTCAAAACTCATTGCTTCGGCTCTTTCTGTTTGTCGGCCTTATCTTTCAATGCCGGCTGCCGTACATATTGTGAGAGCACCGCCAGCACTACCAGCGCAGGGCTAATTAGTGCAACGATATTTGGCGGAAGGATGTTTTTGATATCCGGCGGCAGCATTGCCCAAGCATGAAGCGCGGCATCCGGGAATGACTGCGCCCATACACCGACCAGCGCGCCAGCAGTCCCCAGACGAACAGACCAAGTTCTAAGTAACAGGCGAGCATGTCCCACAAACTCAATCCGGGTATACTTTCTTAACAGCAACAACGTTAAAACAACCACCAGCGCAAGCAGAAAGAAGATAATTAGCTTCATAGGTTTACTCTCTCCTTCACCCACCCGAAGAGAAATTCTTCATTGGCTTCCCGCGCTTCCGCAAGTTCGAGATACCGTGCGCCCTGACTGCAGTTCAACCCTTTCTGTATCACCGTGCCCCCTGCGCTACCCCGTACGGCTAGGTAACTGCGCAGCGCGGCGATCGTGATGTTCCCAATGACGCCATCAGGTTTCAGGTCGGGATATAGTTTGCCGCGTTGGTTCAGTGCCGTCAGCCAACGCTGAAGGAACGTTGTGGAAACACGCGGCCCCATGTTGACGCCGGTATCGCATAACTCTTCTGCGATTGATGGTGACAATTCGGCGATCTTGTCAAATTTGGGCTCCAGCCAATACTGCTGCATATAGATTTCTTTCGCAGTTTCCCGAGGGAGCTCTTTCATATCGCCTTTGTAACCGTATGCACGCGCTGTGTTCTGCGTGATACCCCAGCGAGTAGGGCCGCCTTTATCAGAGGGGTGATCGACATAACCACCCTCTTTGCCGAGGATACCCTCGATAATCTGGTCTGCTGTCATTGTGCCCTCACTCCGGTGATTCGCTCCCAGAAATACGTGAGCGCTACAGAACCCATAGTCCCACTGATACCGGCAGTGGCCAGAATCATGTAAATACTTAGGCCGCCTTCTATGCTGACAAGCCCACCGATGACACCGGTGAATCCTGAAACCACGATTTGCGCGAGAGCGTTAATCCAGCTCCAGGTAGCTTTGTTTTGCTTAACGTCAATCAGGTATCGGACAAGACCGCCCCAGCATGACAGAGCAAGGACAATCAGCCATGAGACTCCGGCAATGCTTTCTTTATCTTGCATACGTTTAGCCATATCACCTCCGAAAAAACGGGGTGCTGTGTGTGTTTGAAAGGGTCAGGACCGTTGGGCTGATTTATCAACCAAGCTCGTCGCAGATGATTCCCGTGAGCCTGATATAAAAAAAGCCGCCAAAAGGCAGCTTTAATGAAGTTGTTATACTGATGTGGCTCGATAGTAGATTTAACCTTTATCGCTTAAGGTGCACGTCCCTTTCTCCAGAGGGTTGTGCACGTCCGACCCTACCAAGTCGTTCGTAATACTGTAAGTTAGCAACTTTGCCTTTTTATTGAGAATCATAGAGATTGCGGGTCCTGATATTTTTTTCTGGCTATCCATATTGCCAAACACATATATATCCTCAATCTGTCCATCCTTATTAGGCGATGAACCATTGAAATACAGTTCAATGCCATAATGCTCTCCCTCCTTATCTTTCCAGCTAGCATAACGATGCCAGCCATCTTGTTTCTTCACATCTTGCCAAGTAACCATAGTGTTGTTTTTAGAATGTTCTGGAGAGCATTTGAAAACCATCATCGTTGGCTGGTTAGTGGCATGCGCGGAAGCCACTAAAAACAATGCTGGGAAAATAATCTTTCTCATAATATCGCCTGATGCAAAGCAGGGAATTATACACATGCGAATGGCAATGGTAATTTATGTCCATAAAAAAACCCGCTCGCTGGCGGGTTGATCAACGGTGAACAGACAATGCCCATCGTTAGAACAAATTAACACGAATTCGGGAAAAGTAAATATCTCAGCGCGTTATTTGTTTGAGCTGTCCCTCCGCCCATGCCTCTTCTATATCGAATTTAGTGATCAGTTCGTCAAAAAATGGTTTAACCGTCTTCTTCCATGTATCCAGGGTGATGGCATCCGTTACCTGGCAAATGGCACTCTGCACAGCAGTGGAGAGGATTCGCTCATACCCACGACCACCACAGCGCTTGCAGTTGCCCATGACAGGCACTCCCTGCTTCTCCGTCTCATCCTGGTTCACTACCTTCCCCCGACCGTGGCAGTCGTTACAGGCAGCGCTAACAGTCCCTTTTCCCTTGCACTTTTGGCAAAGCACCCGGACCTGCTCCCGGACCGACTTCACCTCCTCCCAGTATGATGGATAGATCCCCTTTGTAACTTTGACCCACTTCGGCGGTTTGCCGTCCGGATACGATACTTTGTTGGTGAAGACCTCTACGTCGATGAATCCGGAACCGCAGCAGCAGTCACATTTTTTTTTGCTGGAAGCGCTTCGCGAATAGTCCTCAAAGGCGAACGTTGCGAGGATCTGAATAACCTGAGGTTTTACGTTCGTCGCGAGCTTGCGCAGCGCGGCAACTTTATCGCATTTTGTCAGCGCATATTCAGCTAATAGACCGATAGCTCGTTCTCGATCATTGTTGCTAATGCCCATCTTGCCCAGAAAAGCGCTATACCCCATAGCAGCACGTTCCTGTGTCATGCCCATTGCAGCCATAATGTCAGTGCCGGTTAATGAGTCTGATGTCGTCGCTCGTGGAGAATCGCTAATCATAGTGGACTTCGCGAAGTGGTATTTCACTGTATTTTCGAGGTTCATGCTATTTCTCCCAGATACTGATAAATGCGGACAAAGTTTTTCAAAATTCGATAATCGGTCATTACTGTTCCGCGGTGCCGGCAGAGGCGGAGCTTTTGCCAGCGTTCGCGGATACGTTCGATACCGTCACGGCTCATGCGGCCTCCCGTTGTTTTATTAGCGCACGGCGTAGCGCGCTGTAATGGCGTCTGATGCCTTCCAGTTCTTCGATGGTGTATCGGTGAGGGGTGTTGTTGTTTTCCAGCGCCTCGACGCGCTCAGCGCCGATTTTCTCTACCAGGCCAATGCGGTACTGCTGCTGGTTTCCTGACATCTGCACGTTGCAGTGATGGCACTGCTTGTGAATGTTGTCCTCGTTGTAACGCAGGTGCGATGCTTTACCGCGGGAACGGTAATGACCAGCCTCCCACTGAACCGTGTCAAAAGTGCCGCAGCTGATGCATGGCAAGTCGTAGTCTCGTTCGCGGATATAGTCGTTAACGACACGCTGGGTCATATCTTCCCAGTGCCTGAGGGGCTTCACCGAGGCTTTGCGTTTACGCCATTCGGCGCGCTCTTTCTTCGCTTTCGCATGCGCCTGTTTTTCGCGCTTCTTCTCCAATTCCTGCATGGCAAATTCAGCGCCATGCTCAGGAGAGCACCAGCGGTGGTTCTCGAAAGCTGGAGTGAATTTCGCCCGGCAGATTTTGCAGCGTCGTTGGGGTCTCTTTGCCATATTCAACCCCACATCCGGTTGCGCCAGCGGGAATCAGGGCGCGGTGGATTCTTGTCTTCCACCAGCTGAGCGCTGACGGTCCAGGTCGTAAAGTCCTGGTTTAAACTACGTTCGACCTTTACCCCGCGTTTGCGGTAATTATCTATCAGTTCATCGGCCTGCTCGGTCGTGCAGTCGTGATGGTGAAACCATGAATATTTCATCGATTCACCCCGCAAAGCTGAGCAATTGAGACGCTGCATTTTCAGCAGCTTCACGACTGGCGAATTTATGGGACAGAATCCACCGCCAGAGCACATCCAGTGAGGCCTGGTAAAGCTGGTGGAATTCGGTTTCGTCCATACTCGCGAAAGAAATGCTGCGTGGGTGCTTTTTCAGAGTGCCATCTGGCAGCTGAAGCGCATCGTAATGGCCGGCTTCCACGATTACCCATGAGCGATAGGCGTCAAAGGATTTGCAGATACTGATGCTTCCGGCTCGTTTTTCTGCGACGCGGTCAAGATATTGCTCGGCGATATCCTGGAATACCGATTCATTGCCACCATGGGATGCAAGGAATTTGGAATAACCGAGAATTAGCCTGCGCTCGTTCGAAGAGATTGCGCCGCCAGTAGGCTCCCAGTATTCAAAGCCCAGATTGAGTAAGGCGAAATATCGGCGGTGAAACGCCGGGTTGCGGACAAGCTTATATTCGGCCTCCAGGACGGCACCGAGCTTGCATTTTGTTTGAAGAAAATCGCTGGTCTCCGGCGTTGCGGGGATCAGGATACCTTGAGAATGTTTTATTAAGTGAAGTTGCGCCATCACGTTCTCCGGTGGCGCATCACTGTCAGGTGGCTGGTTGTTCAGACCAGCACTGCAAGTATGATGTAGCTAGCTGTTAAGAGTCAATTTTTAGAGCCCATTTCCTTGATAACTTCCACCAACGATTTCCTTGTCCAGAGGTGTTCATCTTTTGCAATTTTTCTCACCGACACTTCGCTATTGATATTCGTTAGAAGGATTCGGTCATTCAAAGCTAATCGAAATGAGCACAAAACATGTCCGGAACCATCCGTGACGGTAGCCCAAAGATTCTCCTTCTGATTTGGCTCAATACCATCTGTCACATTACCCCCTGAGCGACATACAGACGCACTCATAAAAAACGGGTAGCAGCATCAAGGGAAACGCGAATGCGATGCTCTGGGATAAGAGCCGCCACCATCACAATTAAACTAATAAAACCAGTCGTCAGCACTTTCCCACGTCTCTTGCAGGATTTGCTCTACACGCTTTTTATCGCCGTCAGCGCCGCCCAAAACGCTGAGCCCATCATTGCTGGTGATCCGTATTCTTAATTTGCAGTCGTCATAGGACTCGGATAACCGGCGTAGAAGCTCCTTTTCAAGCGCAGGAACAGCCCCTGTAGGGAGTTTTTTGTCTTTTGCAATTGTGAGTTCTATTTTCATAAGGAGCACCTCATGCCAATGCTGTATAAATAAACAGTATACCTGAAGAATGAAATGGTCAACCCCTTTACATCACTTTTTGATAATGCCATGCCCCTGTTTATTCTAAAGTTTTCACTAAAATATATAATCACCTTAGCAGGTCCGAGGTGAGATCACAGGATTTCGCTTGCCTAAGCGTCGAATATTAAACGTACCAGTACTTATCCGTGCAAATACTTAATATGTGTGCAGCATACTTATGCAGTTGATTTATCAATCCGGTAGAGGCACTTTTTGCGCAGGTTACATTTTATTTTATGTAAAGTTTTTATGCGACCAGCAATATATGAACAAGAATAGCGCCCCTAAATTTAGTGATTTCAATGGTGTTAATCGTAGATCCTTTCCACAACAAAGCCTATTTGGTAGAAGTTCAGTAACGACTTTTTGAGTCTCCACATAACTTAAAAAGTATAAAATATTCTACTTTAGGCTTTATCATTGTCATCATAGACGAAATAACGCAATGATATGAAAGAACCAATTATTTCTTTATCTAAAAGGTTCGAAGCAGTATGCGACAAAAAAATCAATATTACTTATATGTTTTTACATCTCGTTGTTCATGAAAAAATCATGAAGTAAAGACACAGTGAATTGAATGTTATCTATGTTTAACACCGACACAACTTCATGTCTTGACTATAACTTAAAATAGTCAAGACATGTTGAGATACGTTCACAGAAGTTTTAGTAAATCATGTATCTTATCGCTCGCCTGCTTAAGTTTACAATATTTCGCAGAAGCTAACTCCTTGCTGACCACACCGTCAACCAGTTCATCAAAAAGGTTATTCATCTGTCGATCAAGTGACTCTTTTAACTTAATTGAAATATGATACTGCATTCTTTTTTTCCTTAAAAGAACCCTGGCTTTACGATTCAACTTTAGTAGTTCTATCATATATTTTGCAGTTTTCTTCTTGGATTTAACAACTCCATCAGAATCAACATATAAATAATCGCTTAAGCGCTCTGAAAACGGATCTATAAAACCGACGTCATCATCATGACTGGGGGAATTATTTTGAGTTTTATCACAAGGCCAATGATTAGATTTAAGAACATTACATTTTGGGCAAGAGATGACAAGATTATGTGGGTCATTTGACAGCGATTTGAAAAAACTTTGAGGCCTGAAATGATCTAAATGCATCCCTTCATAAGCATGCTCCTTTAATAAAAGGTCGCAATAAACACAGCGTTCCTGACAATCCTCTAAAATTGCATCTCTGTAGAAAGAATATCTATAATATGTGCCATCATCTTTTTTATCATAGTTATTGCGCCTTTTTAGGATAGGGTAAAACATTTCAATCACCTTTTAGTAAACGTTCTATTTCTGCAAGTTTTTCATCAGTTTCATTTATAGAAGATTGCAGTTCTTTAGCTAAGTCGGCTTCTTGCAAATCAATACTTCTTGAACGCAACATATTTAACCGTTCAAATTCTACTTGTTCATCTAACGTCAGATTGTTGTTTAAAGATTTAATCAACAATTCATCAAGTCTTTGTGCCCTCTCAGATAAAACATCATTAAATACATTATGATGGCGCCTTATCTTTGCAGACAATGAGTGTTTTTTATCTTCATAAGCCAACTCGTCCTTCGCTATAACATATTCAATTTCGGCTGGTCCATATGAACTATCGAACTCATCTTTATAAGCAGTGAAAATATATATTGGGATTTTTGAATTAATATTTCTTATTTCCCTGGCTAATTCTTGACCAAGGTAATGAGCCTTCCCTAACTGATTCAATTTTTCATCAAGAATATATGCAACAACGCTGTTTACGCTTTGAAGATACTGCATCATATCCTTGATATCAAATTTTGGCTCTATAGATATAAGCTCGAACTCATCCCCAAAAAGTTCCTGCAAAGTATCATTATAAGCTTCTTGTGCTTCACTATCATCATCGATATATATTACATTTTTCATGTAAACCTCAGTATTCAGGAACATTTATTATGAATTCAGCACCACCCAACTCACCTGCCGCGATGACTTTTAGTTCTCCTTTTTGCTTACCAACCACAAAATCCTTAACTATTGAAAGCCCCATTCCTGTGCCTGTAGCAGTCCCTTTAGGATCTTTTTTAGTGCTAAAACCTGTATCAAAAATTCTATCCTCTATTCCTTTTTCGATACCTCGACCGCTATCCATGAATCGTAGTTCAATATCTTTTTTATCTTCATTTATTCTAATGGCTATTTTTATACAGCGAGAGCCTATTCCCTTTCCCTCTAGGGCCCACAACGCATTAGTTAAAAAGTTGATAATAATGCTTTCCCAATGAATTTGAAATCCCCTCACATAGAAATCAATGTTTTCATCCCAATCCTTTACAACCTCAACATTACTTTTATTAAGTGACTGAGAAAAAATTTTAATTACATCGTTAACTAATACTCTTAAGTTAATCTTTTTCATTTTACGCTTATCAAGCTTTACATTACTTAGCGCAAAACCTGCAAAATCGGAAATATAACGAATACTATTATCTAGGGCATTAACCTTAACCATAGCCTTTTTAACATCTAACTTTCCTATATCTCCTTCAATCATTTTTTTCAAGTTGGATATGTTAACAACCGACATACTGGTATGCTGTTTTGTTTCATGACCAAGACAAACTGTTAATATTCCTAGAGATGCGAGATTTGCCATTGTATCTTTTACATGTTCTATTTGTTCAACTAACTCCTGAAATTCTTCAGTTTTCTTTTCTTGTTCTTCTGCGACCTTTAACATATTTTTAGCAATATATTTTAGATCTTTATTTTTTGTTTTTTTATTTTTAATACTTTCATTTAATTGTTTTTTCAGTGCAATTATAGCATCATTGGTCTTAGAATTACTTTCTTTTAAGTTATTGATTGCAACAGTTGGTCGAGGTTCTATTTCTGATTGTGCTTTAGTAACAGCTAATAATTCAAAATGCTCAATTACCTTTAAAACAAATGAACGCATATCAAAATATGCATCATTCTCAACAATTCCTTCTCGGTTCGCTTGGTCATTTAACGTTTTATTGTTATCTCTATTTATAAAAACGGCACCAACAATCTGATTCGGCCCAACCTTCCAATTGCCTTGCCTCATCCCTTCAGGGTTTTTTATCCTACGCATACCCAAATCTAACCAATCACCTTTTCCTGAGGGTTCGCCATACGGTCTGACTCTAAAGTTATCACGATAGATACGTACGCCTTGATTCGCATCCATAAATGAACGTATGTGTTTGACGTTCAAATCCATATCATTGACAGATTCTCTAGGGATAAAGTAAAGCTTGAATTCTAATGATCCACAGGTTGGTTTTGAAAATCTATTAGTAATGAAATTAGCCCAAGATTCATTTATTGTTTTAACTTCTTCATTATTATATTTATACGTACAAGATATTGAATCATCATCATTAATCGATGCCGAAACTGACCATCTCGCGTAATCAAGAATTTCAGAAGAATCCAAACGTGTTGATTCCTCTGAATCATCTGCAATTTTTATCTGAAATTCATCTTTTGCAAA
Source organism: Klebsiella sp. 141203 (assembly GCF_032601985.1). NCBI lineage: Bacteria > Pseudomonadati > Pseudomonadota > Gammaproteobacteria > Enterobacterales > Enterobacteriaceae > Klebsiella > Klebsiella sp. 141203. The sequence continues at coordinate 736,142 of NZ_JAQIRL010000001.1, forward strand.
AAACGGGGATACCAGTAATCTTAAATCTCGCTTGAGGTCTTTCGATAAATAACCTGTCCAATCATCTTTTAGACCAACTAATATAATCCTTGTCCCTTGCCCATTTTTTAATGCAGTGCCATATTTATCAGAATATGGAAAGGGTAATGAATATAAATTATGCTTTATATCAAAAAAACTCTTTCCACTATCTTCATATTTTTTCCAGTCAATATCTAACTGAAGTATTGTATCTGAATTTTTGGTCTTAGTTTGCAAGATCATTCGACGACATAACCTGTCAATACCAAGTCGACCGAGACCTTTTGCTCCAGTTAAAATTCGCCCCTTTTCTGAAATACTATTTCTAACTTTATTTTCAGTCCCAATCTTAAGCCAAGATGAGATAAGCATTTCAGGGCTCATTCCATTCCCATTATCTTCAATGATCAATACAGGAACAGGCTTATCTAATTTATGAAAACTTATTTCCACTAAATTAGAATCAGCATCGTAAGAATTTTTTACCAATTCGGTTATTGCAGTACTCGAACTAGCAATACTTTCCCGACCAAGTTGCAACGGTACTCTGGGAGATAAATCAAAAGCATAGCTATTTAATAGTTTCTTCATCACTTACCTCTAATTTAAATGGAATTTCCTTTACAACCTTTACCGTAAGATGTCTACATCTAATGACATCATTAAGGAAAAAATTAACTTCGGCCGATTTCAAATGGTCTAGTAATTTTTTGTATTTAGTTATATTGTCATCATTAGCTTTTATAACAATAAGATGATTTTCGACATAAACAGGTTTTGAACCATATATTAAATGAGCCCCGGCCCTATTTTTGTCTTTCGGTGAAGAGGTTCGTTTAATGGTAATAAAAGGTGGCAAAACAGGTATGCTTCTATGCCTCCTGATTGAAGCGATATCATTGCTATCAATTTCATCCCAAGAATTTAATAATCCAGGGTATATATAGGCATGGGGTTCACCCTCTTGTGGATCTCTATATGGAACAACTTTTCCAATAGAAACAGAGAAATAATCAGATAATTGCTGGTATTTTTTCTTTTCTGAAACCCAATTCAAGCCTAAATTAACATCATTAATAAAACCATTTAATATAAACACGTCAACATCAGTCTTTTTATCAAATCGCCCTTTTAATTTTATTTCACCAGATACTAACTGATCAATCGCACAACGCCACTTTTCATATCGTGTACCACTTCTTAGAACATCAGGAAGTATAGCAACAATATGCATACCTTTTTTAGCATCAGTTATATACTTATCAACAAAGACTGCTGCAAGGTTTACCTTACCGCCGCTCCAATATTTATACTCTTTCAAAAGAGATTGGTTATAAGGAGGGTTCATAAGGACATGCGAAAAGGCATCCTGCGAAACATCATCATCCAAACCATTTTTACATTTTATATTGGTGAGGATTTTCATATTTTCTTGAAGATTTTTTTCATCAATATGAACACCACGATTTAATGCCTGAAATATTATCCTTATTTTCGCAGCGTCGACGAAATCTTCAATTAAATCAAACCCATGAAGCAGAGAATTCCATTTTGCAAGAGTTTCTGTTAGTGTTTTGCAAACTGGCAAAAACTTAGTGAGTGCAACTAACAAATTTCCAGCACCACAGCATGGGTCAATGACTTTTGAATGTTCATTCAAAGTACTTGCTATAATCTTAGCACATTCTGCTGACAGTTCTTCTCCTGTAAAGAAAATCCCCAAATCTCTTAAGGAGTTAATACTTTCATTCAACCGCAAATACTCATGCGGATCATTTTCTTTAAAAAATTTTTCAAAATGGTCTGTATTTGCTTCATTAATATATGATGAATATAAGTTTCTTAGTTGTTCATTGTATTTAATAAAACTATTCATCAATAATTGCCTGCGTTACCATGTGATAGAGCTGAAAGATCTTAGGATCTTACCAAGTACGGTCCTTATCAACAAGTAAAATACAATCATAAAATCACAAAAGAATCAATATGTTAGAGTGCAAGTGTTTATGCTCTTCTTTTGGATGCCCTCACTCATTTTTTGCGATTGACATAATGCTACCGGCTTGACGATGTTGGCATGTAGGAAAAAATAGCCTCCTGAACATCTAAAACTCGCTGAAAAACAGGACTGCCAAGCAGGCTGTAATTCATCCCAACAGCAACTTTCGGCACCAGGCCAAAACGCTTCATGTCAAAGTCGATGACGGCCCGCTGATCGCGGAACAGCCCCAAACGACCATGCCGGACAACCTCGCCGGTCGCTTCTGCTTCGGAAAAATACCGCTGGACAGTAGCGCGGCTCAGCCCCAGTTTTTTCATTGCCTCGGTGGTCGTGAGGCGCCCCTGATGCCTGGTGATCCGAATCACTGCGCGGACGTACTCTCTGCGCTCAACTGCTGACAATGCTCTAGCCATGATTCCGCCCTCTGCCTAAACCGAATTTCGCGCGGATTTCCGCAATTTTGTTTAAGCCCTGCTCGTTACTCAGCGGACGTCCGCCAAGCTTTGGGATCTGTTTAACCGGCTCGGGAATCACTTCCCCGGCATTCAAGCGACGAACCATACGCAGCAGCTCATCCTGCGCCTTACGTCGCAGCTCAGTGTCGCTGAGGCCGTTTGCGCGCATGTCTGCGTACAAGCCAGTAACCATCCAGTAGCAGGCTTTGTGTTTCAGCGTTAACGGTCCGATTTTGTGCTCAGGCCATGGGTACGACTCAGCGTCTGGATACTGGCCGCGAGTCCGGCAATACTGGTAAACCATTTCAACCAGCTCATTCGCATCTGGCAGGCCTACAGTTACCGCCTCCTCAGAACGACACCAGGCGACGAACTGTCCCGGTGATGGCATGAATGGTTTTTCCTGTTTGCGCGCAACCCGCATCCCTGCGCTAATCTGCTCAACTGTGGTGATCCCGTTCTCTTTGAACGCCAACAACCACTGGCGACGCATCTCGTTGAGGTCTTCCACAGATTTGTTGGCCAACACCGGGAATACGGCAAGCAGCTGGCGGAACAGCTCGTTGAAGATCTCCGCAGTCTTGGCCGCCTGGCGCTTTACTGCCTGCTCGTCCTGCATTTCCGGAAGCCCGGCAGCCACTCGCTGGAAGTTTTCACGGTCGAAGTTGTGCATGCTTTCTGCGATAGATTTCATTCGAGTACCCCGTCGATCCAGTCTGTGTTGTCCAGCGCACTGGCGCCTGATGAGTTTCTTGATGGACCATGGCTGCGCAGGCGTTTAGTTGTGAGCTGATCCCATTTCTTACGTAGTTTTGAGGGGCAAAGGATGTTTTCCTGCCAGAAACCGTCCTCATTTGCCCACTTGAACAGTTCGCAGATCTCATAGTGAGTGCGCTTGTCCTGCAGGCGCATCAGGCGGATGGTGTTCGCCCATTCAACCCAGTTCGGCTCAGAGAGGGAGGCATTCACGGTAAGGGCTTTATCGAAAATCCATCGCGCGGCTTTGAGGTCGTCAGCTGTTCCCCAGGATTTACCCGCAGGGGTATAAATCCCATCGGCCGCTTCTGGATGACGAGAGAGAAACTTCAAAGTTTCCTCGTTTCGGGATTCTTTAGAATTCCGAGACGAAGAAGATCTTTTACTATTGTTCTTGTATTGGGTGTCTCCCGTTTCCGGGAAAGGTTTTCCCGTTTTCGGTAACACTTTTCCCGATTCCGGGAAGAGTTTTCCCGTTTTCGGTTTGTCTAAAATCCACTCAGATAGCTCAGTATTTATACCGACAATTTTCATCACTCCCTGCTTATGAGCGAAGATAATTTTCCGCTCCGCGAGAGATTTGATTGTGTCGGAAATATGCGACTCTCCGAGGCCTGTCAACTCAGCAATCACCGTGTTTGTTACTCGGTCCTGCTTCTTGTTCCATCCATAGGTAAGCCAGATAACAGCCTCAAGACACTGCCACTCACGACCAGACATCCGCAGACGTGGCTTGAGCTTCTGTATCTCGTTTGCGATCTTGGTATACCCGTTAGCCAGGTCGGCCATTTGACCTCCCGAACGCTCGGTTTTAATCGGAAAATTGATAACTTCAGCGGTATTTGACATACTCACTCCGTGAACTAAGAGCCCTTTTTTCACACTCCGAAGACTGGCTGTGTTGGCGCACAACAGTCTTCACCCACTCAGAACAGCCCAACCTGGTTATTCCCCTTACGGATTGATTTCTTTGCTTCTCGCTTTTCTGCAGCGCTGGTTTGCTTCTCAGCCCACAGCCTGGCGTGGCGCATAACATCATCAAAAATGCCTCCCTTACGACTTGCCTGAGACATGCGCTTGTACATATCGACGGCCTGAAATGCCCCCCCTGAGCCACTGCCTGGGTAAAGCCCTGCCGGATAAGCTCTTCGCGGACGTTTTTCTCAATGAATTCGATATGGTTCACGTAAACCTCCAGCTACAACGTGCCGAGCATTGAGGTGACGATTGCCATTAGCGGCCCCGTTAGCTCTGGGTCAACCCGGAACATCTCGAATATTCCTTCGCTCAGTTCTTTCAGCTTTTGATGGCGTGGAGCTCCCATAGCAACAGCTACCTTCGCTTCGCTGGTCTCTTTCTCCAGTCGTGCCAGGCGGGACATGAAATTGTCTTCAGGCAACAGGCGGTGGCGGTATTCCAGCGGGAGTACGGCCATGATGGCTGGCGTCAGAAGACGCACATTCGCGCGATACTTTTCCGAATCGACCTCGTTATCCAGGTAACGGAAAAGCTTCTGGCGGGCGCGGCTGATGTCCGCAGGAAATTCAATTTCTTCCCCGCCCTGCTGGCGCCACTCATCGATGATGTATGCCGAAACAACATCCTGACCTTTAGCTGCAGCCCAGGCGCGAACGGCAGAACGAATGCCGTCGTGATCTTCCACTTTCGCCTGATTTCGCTTTATCAGAGCGCCGGGGTTGAATCCGGTATTTTGTTGAAAGGAAAGTGTTTGCATGGTCAGTCTTCCTGTTTCGGCAGACCGTCGGTGGGGTTTGGGTACGCCTCAGGATCAATTTCATGAGGTGTAACCTGCCAATTAAGAAACTTACAAAGCGCGCGCACCCGTGATGTGGGGACTTTTCCTGAATTCATCCAGCGACTTACAGCCTGAGATGAAAGTCCCATTGCCTCACCAAGCGCGGTTTGTGTAGTGATTGATTTAACTTTGTTTTTAAGTTGCTCGTTCATGACTCCTCCTTTTGTTGAAAACAAGCATACACATTGAAACCGTATGTTTCAATTAAATTACTCCAATTTGTTTCAGTTACTTCTGAAACATGGAGTTGTAAAATGGAAAGTATGACTACCGAAACCAATCAAGTTTTTGCTTACAGGTTTAACCAAGCCATTACTGAGCATGGTTGGAACCTTTCCGATTTAGCCCGCCGCGTTGGTGTAACGCCGCAGGCGGTGCAGAAGTGGGCGAAAGGAAGTTCTATACCGCGGGGCAAGAAGCTGAAGTTGCTTGCTGAAGTAACGGGAAAGCCCGAGCATTGGTATTTCATGCAGCCTGATACAGATGATCCCGAACTGGTAGCTCAACTAGGCCTTCCCAAAAAACTCGATGTTACCGAAGAAGCGCTCCTAAGCATCTTTAACCAACTTCCCGAAGCAGAAAAACTACGTTTAATCCTTCACGCAAAGGGCGTTTTGAGAGACCTTCAAGCACTAAAAGACGATGTTGGTGATTTGATAAAAGACCTTAATCGCTAATTACCCGCCCCCTAGCGCTGACATAGTCGGCGTTTTTTTTCGCCCTCAATTACTAAATTTAGTTTCAATCATTTGACTATTGAAATTATTGGTTGTAAATTTAGCTCATCGACAACAAACCGCATTGTTGTCAGGTGGTAAACGTTCCGCTGGCCGGCGACAAGGCAATGAGGGCTCAGATGAGTAAAAACGGTTGGCGCTCACTCATCATCTGTTTGGGCGTCGGAATTATCTTCTGGTTAGTAATCATCAAATTGGTGGTCACATATGGCTGATTCAGTACCAAAAAGCGGTCGAGCGATCAAAATGCGTAATCAGCGTACCGGCGCAGCCTGGCTGGTTTCATTTGATTACCGTAATGGCCTCTACTGGCACGAACCGCAGGGAAACTTACGCAATATTCGCCGTCCTTACGCTTCACGAAGCGTAGAAGAAAACCTTGTACTAGCGGGGACTCACTGATGGGTAGTTTTTACGCTTTGGTTCTCACTGTCGGCATGCTGACTGGCGGAAATCAGGACGTTCTTCTCGGTGTATATGACAGCGAGTCGGATTGTAAGAAAGCTGCTGTTGAGCAGGGCGTTGAAGAAAACTGTTACCAGCTAAAGGGAGTATTAGCAGAAAACCCAGCCGCATTTACGGCGCAAATGTAGGGGGAGTTATGCAGAAGAAATGCGCTTATTGCCGCAAGCCGATTGAGGAAGGCAAGGAAGTAAAAATGACCATCCTCATCATTCACGGTTCGCAACTGGCGCCACGGGAAAGAACCTATTGCTCTACGAAGTGCGGTCAATACGACCAGATGGCCAACGAGGCCTAACGTAAACCCGCCGAAGCGGGCTGTACGTCCGGTGACACCGACCAAAGTTCCACCGGAATTTACCAAAAACCAATGAACACCCTGAATGGGCGCTATCAATGGCCCGAGGGATTCTACATCCAAAATTGAGGCTATCACATGGAATATTTTTATCTGATAAAAGCGACTCAAAAATCGGGTAAAGCCGATGCCGTAATCTGGCGTTCTGCAAAAACCGAATCCCGCGCGCTGCTGCAGTTGGACGTCGACCTGGAAGATGCTGAGATTGAAACAGGCCGCGGAAAAGACTATCAAAAGCCAATCCGTACCGATTTCCCGGTATTTAACGACCTGCCAGCTGAAGGCGTGCTCGATCACTCATGGTGCGAACGCTACCAGCTAGCCGACGACGGTCGTACCTGGGCACTGAAGCCAGGACAAGAGCCCATGGACGTTCATCACACCGATGATGCTGGGGTATCCTCTGACCCTGTCACTGGCGAGTTGGTTGATGACAATAGTGCTGACGATGCTGGTGATGTCGATACCGTGGAATCGTTCGGCAATGCTGAATACGAAAACGATACAAACGCCCTGTTCAATATTGCTGAGCAGCCGTTCCGCATTAAGCTGCTGGCGCAGTACATGGCGAATGATAACCACGTCTATCAAATCAGTATTCCTCACCGTAAAGAGCTCGCAGTTCTGGAAATGAATACCGATAACTCCGCAGTGCAGGATCTGATTCTCGCCGCTGAGAACGTCCAGGGGTTGAAGGATGCCGACATGCCTACCCTGTGGAAATTTACCAGCGCCAACAAAGCTGTATTTCCTGAAGGTAAGCGCCACGAACTGGGCAAGCGTATCCAGTTTGCAAAACTGTGGTTTGAAACTCCGCACATTGACCGCGGCATACTCGTTCGCGAATGGTCTGCCGGCAATTATATTTCTGCTGTTCAGAAAACGGATACCGGCACGAATGCTGGCGGCGGTAATAAAACCGATCGCAACCCTGACTACACCCATACCCTTGATACGCTTGATGTTGAGATTGCGCTGGCCACAATGCCGATGGATTTCGATATCTACAATTTCCCGGCATCCATTCATCGCCGGGCTAAAGAAATCGTCCAGAAAAAAGAAAGCCCGTTCAAAGAATGGTCTGCTGCGCTGCGTAAAACCGCAGGCATCCTGGATTATTCACGCGCTGCCATTTTTGCCCTCATTCGTGGCGCCACCAGCGATATTCATCATTTCCCGGTAAGTCTGCAGACCTATATCAATGCGAACCTGACAGAGCATAAGCATGAAACGCCCTTTGCTGAAACGCTTGAGAAAGCCGGGCATGTGTCATCTGCCGCCGTCGCTGAACAGTCAGCCGTGGATAAGATTCTCGCAGCTGAGCGAGGTGAATATATCGACGGAGTAAGCGATCCGGATGCGCCGAACTGGGTAACGGAAGACCTGACTAAACCCAAACAGCCTGAAGTTTCAAACATGGGCAATGGTGTTTTTTCGATTGATGGTCTGATGGATAGCCAGCCAGCATCAGCATCAGCATCAGCACTTTCTATCGTGGACCAGGCGCGCCAGCGCGCTGCAGAAGAAAAATTACATCCAGCTAATTCCGGGGAAACCACCAGCGATGTGCAGATGGAAACGGCTCAGCCAGTCGAAGACGAAAATGATAATGCGGTATCAGCAAGCGAAGGCACTGATGCAACTGCTCCGCAAGCAGATGCCGTGAACATGCGCGACATTCTTGCTGAGCGCTGCCCTGACCTTACCGCGGCAGTATTGAAGGACCAGCAATCAGCAACTGCAGAAGAAGAGCATGAGCCAGAGCCGGAAGCAACAAAATGGCCTGAATTCTTCGAGCCCGGTCGATATGAAGGTGTTCCGAACGATGTTTACCACGCGGCGAACGGCACCAGTTCGACTCAGGTTAAAGATGCCCGTATATCTCTGATGTATTTCGAAAAACGCCACGTCTCGAAAGTCATTGAAAAAATGCGCTCTCCTGTTCTGGATATGGGCAATCTGGTGCATGCGCTGGCGCTGCAGCCTGAACAGCTGGAAAAAGAATTCAGCATCGAGCCGGAAATCCCGGAAGGCGCCTTCACCACGACTGCGACGATCCGCGCGTTTATCGACGAGTACAACGCCGGTCTTCCGCCGCTTTTGAGTGCTGACGACATCAAGGCGCTGCTGGAGGCGCACAACGCCACCCTGCCCGCTCCGGTACCGCTGGGCGGCGACAAAGATGCAATCGGTATTGCGTATCTGGAATTACCTGACGAGTTCAAGCGAATCGTTGGTGACGATAAAAACTTTACCGCGTCAGCAATGAAGGCCTGCATCAAAGAATACAACGCCACCCTGCCTGCGCCTGTTAAAACCAGCGGCAGCCGTGATGCCATGTTGGAACAACTGGCGATTATCAATCCTGACATGGTCGCTCAGGAAACCCAGAAGGCGCAGCCGCTGAAAGTATCAGGCACCAAAGCGGATCTGATTCAGGCTGTGAAATCGGTTAAACCGGATGCCGTGTTTGCCGACGAACTGCTGGATGCATGGCGCGAAAACCCGGAAGGAAAAATATTGGTTACCCGCCATCAGATGAGCACTGCGCTGGACATTCAGAAAGCACTATTGAACCACCCCACCGCCGGCAAGTTGCTCCAGCATCCGAGCCGCGCCGTTGAAGTGAGCTATTTCGGTATAGATGAGGAAACCGGGCTGGAAGTTCGCGTACGCCCTGACCTTGAGATAGACATGAGCGGCCTGCGCATTGGTGCGGACCTGAAGACCATCAGCATGTGGAACATCAAGCAGGAAGGCCTGCGCGCGAAGTTGCACAGGGAAATCATTGAGCGCGATTACCACCTCAGCGCGGCCATGTACTGCGAAACCGCTGCTCTGGATCAGTTCTTCTGGATTTTCGTCAACAAAGACGAGAACTACCACTGGATCGCCATTATCGAGGCATCCGAAGAGCTACTGGAGCTCGGCATGCTGGAATACCGCAAAGCAATGCGCGCCATCGCGAACGGTTTCGACACTGGCGAATGGCCGGCTCCGATCACTGAAGACTACACCGAAGAACTTAACGATTTTGATGTGCGCCGTCTTGAAGCGCTGCGCGTACAGGCATAAAGGGGAACAGTCATGGAAAATACCAACATTGTTACAGCCGAACAGCAAGCACCAAACACCATTTCAGCTAGCAACGCGATCTTTAACGTTCAGGCTCTCGGTCAGTTAACTGCTTTCGCAAACCTTATGGCTGATTCACAAGTGACAGTGCCAGCTCACCTTGCAGGTAAGCCAGCCGATTGCATGGCCATCGTTATGCAGGCTATGCAGTGGGGCATGAATCCCTATGCGGTCGCGCAAAAAACGCATCTGGTAAATGGCGTACTCGGATATGAAGCCCAGCTCGTCAACGCGGTAATCGCCAGCTCCAGTGCTATCAACGGTCGATTTCATTACCGCTACGGCGGCGATTGGGAGCGTTGCACAAGGACGCAGGAAATCACCAGGGAAAAACACGGTAAAAGTGGGAAATACACCGTTACCGAACGGGTACGCGGCTGGACTGATGAAGACGAAATCGGGTTGTTTGTTCAGGTCGGCGCGATTCTTCGCGGTGAGTCAGAAATCACCTGGGGTGAGCCGCTTTATCTCTCGGGTGTTGTAACTCGCAATTCACCATTGTGGGTTTCTAACCCGAAGCAGCAGATCGCTTATCTGGGCGTGAAATACTGGGCTCGCCTGTACTGCCCTGAAGTGATTCTGGGTGTTTATAGCCCGGATGAAGTTGAGCAACGAACAGAACGAGAAATCAATCCGGCGCCGGTGCAAAGAATGTCTGTAGCTGAGATTACCAGCAGCTCTGACGCCACCACCAGCGAACAGGGTACAGGTATCAGCATTGATTCTCTTGCCGATGGACTCCGCGACCGAATTGATACAGCTGACTCAGTGGATCAGGCCAAAGCCATTCGCGCAGACATCGAATCACAGAAAGCTCTGCTGGGTACTGCTCTTTATACCGAACTGAAAAATAAGGCGGTGAAGCGCTACTACCTTGTTGATGCGAAGAACAAGGTTGAGGCTGCCATAAATTCACTTCCTAACCCTGGGGATCCGGAAGCCGAAGCGTTATTCGCGAAGGCAGAAAGCACCCTGACCTCATCGCGCCGCCACCTGGGTGATGAACTGTATGACCAGTTCCGTATCACCCTGGACGACATGAAACCGGAATACCTGGGCTAAGGGAGGCGGGAGGGTTCGCCCTCCCGGTAACGATATGAGCAAATCACTTAACGCACGATGCATACGCCGCTGGGAAGTTGAATTCAAAGGGCGCTGCGATTCGAAATATAGCCCCTATTGGCACAAGCGCGATCTCCGCGGTTACATCCGTGAGGTGGCACTGACTACGGCGTATTGCATGGTTGAAAACTTGGCCTACAACAACGCAATGCACGATTTTTTCGCTGATGTGGGTGACAGGAATGGCTGGTCGCCAGAGTTCTCGGCATGGTACGACGGGCATCGAGAGCATTATCTCAAAGAAGCGCGCGACTACCTGAATGAAGAAGCTACCAACGACGAGATCGACGAGGAAATTCAGAACGAGCTGGAGGCCTGGAATGACTGAGCGCGGAATGATTTTTAACGGTGAGATGGTGCGGGCCATTCTCGACGGCCGGAAGACGCAGACCCGGCGGCCTATCAAATGGAAACAGACTCGGTTCACTGAAATTGGTGAGCGCGAAGACGGTAGCAAATGGCCGTGGAGCGAAGATGCAGAGCATGCTTGCGACTTCTGGCACCCATGCCCGTTCGGCGCCGTCGGCGACCGCATCTGGGCGCGTGAAACATTTCGGGTGCATAGCCGGGCTACAGACGTTGCCACCTTGGTATACAAAGCCAGCGTGCGAAATTCGTGGACGGAGCAAACCCATCGCGTGCCTGTAGCTGTCTGCAATAAAGCGGCAACGCCTGAGAAGTGGACACCATCACTACACATGCCGCGCTGGGCCAGCCGCATTCTGCTGGAAATTACAGACGTGCGGGTTGAGCGGTTGAACGCTATCAGCGAAGAGGATGCGCGAGCAGAAGGCATTATTGACGGTGGCTGTCTGAATTGCGGGGAACCTGAGCCATGCGGATGCGCCAATCCAGAGCCTGATGCTACCGATGCTTTTGCCTACCTGTGGCAATCGATTTACGGGCAGGAAAACTGGAATGCTAATCCCTGGGTTTGGGTTATCGAGTTCAAGCGCGTAAAAGGCGGTGCAGCATGAGTCTTAAACATCGATTACCTGAGCTGGAAGCCAGCATCGACCCTGCGGCATTGCGCGCGGCCGCCGACGAATATTCGGATCTGCTTCTGACTTTGTGCTTGTGCATGAAGATGGCCGGCCCCACACGAGCGAACGTACGCGCCTGCGCCACCGCGCTTAAAAAGCGCATGACAACATGGCACAGCCAGAAAGAGCTCAACGTAATTCTGTCCAGTTGGGATCCCGTTGGCTATGTTCTCGGCCTCCGCCGTGAAGCGAACGACAACGCGCGAGCAGCTGGCGATCCGGTTGATGTATTTGTGTGAGGTGGATATGCGACTGATAAACCGAAGCAAGCAATCACCGCTAGGCCGCCAGGCTTGTGATGCCGCACTGGCAAAACACGTAGAGCTTTATGGCGATTATGGTCGGCAGAAAATGAAGCGGACTTATACCGTCGTGGTGCAGGGTTCAAAAATCACTGTTGAGGTGGTTAACCGACGCTGTAGTTACGTGGCTACTGCTATGAGCTGCGCCCGCAGGCTGCAGCATCTTCCTGGACAATGTAACTAAGGGGCTTTTATGAATAACGCATCTCATTTCCAAGATGAAATATTGGTAACCAGTGACATTCTGTCCAGATACAAAATTTCGCGCAGCACACTGTATTTCTGGAGCACTCCATCCCGGATGCCATCGTACTTTTCTCAGCCGTTTCCGAAGCCAAAAATAAATGGCAGCCCTAAAAGATGGCGTTTGTCAGACCTTCTTGCCTGGGAAGACAACATGAGTATCAAACCAGAGGCTGGCCAATCAACTTCTCAAGATGACGCTGCCAAACAGCAAGCCAATGACGCTGATCATCCAAATAATCGTGGAGGTTATACCGCGCCATGACTCCAGACATATGATGCCCTAGTAGCTTTTCCACAACATGTGGTGGCGCACCTAATTCAGAAAGGCGCGTCGCCAGTGTTCTTCTCAAATCATGAAGCGACCAAGGTTTCATCCCTGTTTTTGCAATTATCTGCGCAGAGAACAGAGCCACGTTTGGTTGAAGTGGCGGCCTGTCATCTTCTGGCCCCCTGTATCGTGACAACGTCACAACATGTTTTGAAACTGATGTTTCTTTTTCAGCTACCATCATCTGTATTACAGCCTCAGGAAGCGCCCTTCTCACCGACTTCCCAGTTTTATAGTCACTTGCCGGGATAGTCCATGTTTGTTCCTTGAAATCAAACCATTCCCATTTTGCTGTTCTGATCTCTGTACTTCGACAGCCAGTCATAATGAGAAACTTCATTATCAATTGCTGCCTATATTTCATCTCAGGCAGGGCATTCCAAACTGTAATGATTTCATCATCACTTAACCTGCGATCTTTTACAGCTGCTGTGAGCCCTACATCTGATCGTCTAAGGCTTTCAATAGGGTTCACGTTAATTACCCCACGGTTGGAACAGAAACGAAATGTGCGCTGCATCAAACCGAGCATTTGCCCTGTAACCACTCTTCGCCCCATACCGTCAAAAAGATTTAGCCAGTGAGCTTTAGTTGTCTGATCTACAATCATATTTCCGAGCACTGGGGCTATATGATTATTGAAGTCGCGGCGGTTAACTTTGATTTTTACCAGACCTTCAGGGATGCAGTAGTACTTCTCCCAGTAATCGAATGCTTCTTTCACTGTAAGCGCTTCTACTTTTTTCTGTTTCTCGAGTACTACTTGCCGTCTAGGATCAAGCCCTTCCGCTAGCCAAGCCCTGAACTGCTGCCTACGTTCTCGCGCATGAGCTAATGAGGTGGTTGGATAATCACCAATCGTTAGTTGAGCGGCTTTCCCGTTCCATCTGTAGCGGTAAAAGAATGTTATACTGCCGGATGTAGACAACCTGACATTCAGACCATGTGCGTCTGAAATGACCTCGATTTGGTCTCTTTTTTTGCCAAGAGCTTTTCTTAATTTTGTGTCGGTAAGCAATGTGTACACTCCGGAAGAAGATATACACATCAGTGTACACATTATACGTAAATTGATAACCTTCAAATCTATGAAGAACACACAAAAATAAAGCGCTACATACTGGCAAGGCGTTGATAATAGCGGGATTATTGAAAAGAAATAAAGCATGACTAACAAACTTAAAACGGATACATATGCCCTACGATAGCGTCTATCTCGAAAAGCGCCCGCCGGGCGCATTGCGCACCGTATGGCGTAAGTTCTACGGCGATACCACCGCGATGATTGGTTTATACGGCTGCGGCGCGCTGGTGCTGCTATGCGTATTCGGCGGCTGGTTCGCGCCCTATGGTATCGATCAGCAGTTCCTTGGCTACCAGCTGCTGCCGCCCTCATGGTCGCGCTACGGTGAAGTGTCGTTCTTCCTCGGCACCGACGACCTTGGCCGCGACGTATTGAGTCGACTACTCAGCGGCGCGGCGCCGACCGTCGGCGGCGCCTTTGTGCTCACGCTCGGCGCCGCGCTGTTCGGCCTGGTGCTTGGCGTGATTGCTGGTTCCACCCATGGTTTACGTTCAGCGGTAATGAACCATATTCTCGACACCCTGCTATCGATTCCGTCGCTGCTGCTGGCGATTATCGTCGTCGCTTTCGCCGGACCGCATCTTAGCCATGCGATGTTCGCCGTCTGGCTGGCTCTGCTGCCGCGCATGGTGCGTTCGGTCTACAGCATGGTGCACGATGAACTGGAAAAAGAGTACGTGATTGCCGCCCGCCTCGACGGCGCTTCCACGCTCAATATTCTCTGGTTTGCGGTTCTGCCTAATATTACCGCCGGGCTGGTCACCGAAATTACCCGCGCGCTGTCGATGGCGATCCTCGACATTGCCGCGCTCGGTTTTCTCGACCTCGGCGCCCAGCTACCCTCTCCGGAATGGGGCGCCATGCTCGGCGACGCGCTGGAACTGATTTACGTCGCTCCCTGGACGGTCATGTTGCCGGGGGCGGCCATTATGATAAGCGTACTGCTCATTAATCTGCTGGGCGACGGTATTCGCCGCGCAATTATTGCCGGGGTCCAATAATGCCGTTACTGGATATACGTAATCTCACCATTGAGTTTAAAACCAACGAAGGCTGGGTAAAGGCCGTCGATAGGGTCAGCCTGACGCTGGCTGAAGGTGAAGTCCGTGGTCTGGTGGGGGAATCAGGTTCCGGCAAAAGCTTAATCGCCAAGGCGATTTGCGGCGTCACTAAAGATAACTGGCGGGTCACCGCCGACCGTATGCGTTTTGATGATATCGATCTGCTGCGCCTGTCTAACCGCGAGCGCCGCAAACTGATTGGCCACAACGTATCGATGATCTTCCAGGAGCCGCAATCCTGTCTCGATCCTTCCGAGCGTATTGGGCTGCAGTTGATGCAAAATATCCCCGGCTGGACCTTTAAAGGCCACTGGTGGCAACGCTTTGGCTGGCGCAAGCGCCGCGCCATCGAACTGCTGCACCGGGTGGGGATTAAAGATCACAAAGATATTATGCGCAGCTTCCCCTACGAACTGACCGACGGCGAATGTCAGAAGGTTATGATCGCCATCGCGCTTGCCAACCAGCCGCGCTTGCTGATTGCTGATGAACCCACTAATGCCATGGAACCGACTACTCAGGCGCAGATTATTCGCCTGCTGACCCGGCTCAACCAGAACAACAACACCACTATTTTGCTGATCAGTCACGATATGCAGATGCTCAGCAAATGGGCGGATAAAATTAACGTCATGTATTGCGGGCAGACGGTGGAAACCGCGCCGAGCGAAGAGCTGGTGACCATTCCTCATCACCCCTACACGCAGGCGCTGATTCGCGCGATCCCGGACTTCGGCAGCTCAATGCCGCATAAAAGTAGGCTGAATACCCTGCCAGGCGCCATTCCGCTGTTGGAACAACTTCCGATCGGCTGTCGGCTGGGGCCGCGCTGTCCCTATGCGCAACGCGAGTGTATCGTCACGCCGCGTTTGACCGGCGCGCGTAATCATCTGTACGCCTGTCATTTCCCGCTGAACATGGAGAAAGAGTGAAATGGTCGAAACATTGCTGGAAGTTCGCAATCTGAGTAAGACCTTTCGCTATCGTACCGGCTGGTTCCACCGTCAGACGGTAGAGGCGGTGAAGCCGCTCAGCTTTACCCTGCGCGAGCGTCAGACGCTGGCAATTATTGGTGAAAACGGCTCCGGTAAATCAACGCTGGCCAAAATGCTGGCCGGGATGGTTGAGCCAACCACCGGTGAACTGTTGATTGACGACCATCCGCTGGAGTTTGGCGACTACTCATTCCGCAGCCAGCGTATTCGTATGATTTTTCAGGATCCCTCGACCTCGCTTAACCCGCGTCAG
Source organism: Klebsiella sp. 141203 (assembly GCF_032601985.1). Lineage (NCBI taxonomy): Bacteria > Pseudomonadati > Pseudomonadota > Gammaproteobacteria > Enterobacterales > Enterobacteriaceae > Klebsiella > Klebsiella sp. 141203. The sequence goes on from NZ_JAQIRL010000001.1 coordinate 752,318, forward strand.
CGTATTTCGCAGATCCTCGATTTCCCGCTGCGCCTCAATACCGATCTTGAACCAGAAGCCCGGGAAAAGCAGATTATCGAGACGATGCGCATGGTGGGTCTGCTACCTGACCACGTCAGCTACTATCCGCATATGCTGGCGCCGGGGCAAAAACAACGCCTGGGTCTTGCTCGTGCCTTGATCCTGCGTCCGAAAGTGATTATCTGCGATGAGGCGCTGGCCTCGTTGGATATGTCAATGCGCTCGCAGCTAATCAACCTGATGCTGGAACTACAGGAAAAACAGGGAATATCCTACATCTACGTAACTCAGCATCTGGGGATGATGAAGCACATCAGCGATCAGGTGCTGGTGATGCATGAGGGCGAAGTGGTTGAGCGCGGAAGCACTGCTGATGTACTGGCCTCGCCTCTGCATGATCTGACCAAGCGGCTGATCGCCGGCCATTTTGGCGAAGCGCTGACTGCCGACGCCTGGCGAAAAGATGGCAAATAGCGTTAACTTTCCTTCAGGGGCGGCATAATAGCCGCCCCTGCCCTTTATGACTGCGGGAACACGCTCTGCGCCGGTAATGGTCGGCGGTCAAAGCGGCGCAGCGCAAAATACAACCATCCTGTACCTACCCAGCCGATAATCCATGACACATCATTGCCGGCGAATATCCACGTCAGCGAACCATGGAACAGCGGGTTCTCAATAAACGGCAGTTGAATAAGCACGCCAATGATATAAATGGTAATGGCATACAGATTCCAGAAACCATAGCGCTGATGCGGGTCGCTAAGCGCCGGAATATCGACCGCGCCTTTAGAGATAATGTAGTAATCGGTCAGGCTGATGGCGCTCCAGGGAACGAAAAAGGCCAGCAGGAATAACAGGAAATGGGTGAAGTGTTTTAAGAAAGCCGGCTCGCTGAGCAGCGCGATAATACACGAAGCCGCGACCATCAGGACGACGAAAGCGACGCGGCATTTCTGCGACAATGCCGTCTGGCGACGGAAACCGGAAACAATGGTGGTCAGAGACATAAAACTGCCGTAGGCGTTAAGCGTCGTGAAGGTGATTTTGCCAAAGCAAATAGCAAAGTAGATGACCATCGCCATCACCTGGCTTTTACCCAATCCCACCAGATAACTCACTTCATGACCGGGGAAAGCGCTGCCGGCAATCGCGGCAGTAAATACCCCTAGCGTCATGGATGTCTGGGTTCCTAATACGGTACCGAAAAATACCGAGCAGAACGTTTTCGTTGCCGATACATTGCATGGCAGGTAGCGCGAATAGTCGGACACATACGGGCAGAACGCGATTTGCCACGACGATGACAGCGACACGGCCAGCAGGAACATCGGCAGGGAGAAATGGTTATTTTGCGCCAGGGCCGTGAGATCCGCCGACATCAGTAGCGTAACGAACATATAGACAAAAGCCAGAATGCCGATAATGCTCGCCAGTTTACCCAGCTTATGAATCACCTTATAACCCAGTACCGCAATAACAATAATAATCGCGCTGAATAGCAGCATGCCGGCAACGTTGCTGATACTTAACAGTTTTGCCATCGCCTGCCCGGCCAGTACGGTACCGCTGGCGGAGAAGCCAACATACATGACGCAGACCAGTACCAGCGGCACTACCGCGCCAAAGACGCCAAACTGGGCGCGGCTGATTATCATCTGCGGCAAACCCAGCCGTGGTCCCTGCAGGGCATGCAGCGACATCACCGCCGCCCCCAACACCTGTCCAAGAAGAAGGCCTATCAGCGACCACACCACGTCGCCGCCCAGCACCACGGCTAAAGCGCCGGTGACAATAGCGGTAATTTGCAGGTTGCCGCCAAACCACAGAGTAAACTGGCTAAACGGATGCCCATGCCTCTCGCGTTCGGGAATGTAATCAATCGACCGCGTTTCCTTTAATCCTGCCTCATTACTTTTTGGTTGCCCGTCTGTAGACGAAAAAGAAGACATAGGTACCTCGCTATTATTATTTCATTGACTCCCCATCTGACCGATCCTGTATATACAAGCATTGACAACTACCCGCACCGCACGCATCCTATTTTTGTGATGAATATGTAAATTCTTTGTATTGCAAAAAGTAACAAAACCATAACAATAACGTTGATTAACGCCTGCGCAGGCAGCGCTTAACGAGGTGTACCGCTCATGATCGTTCGCGTCCAACTATCCACTCTGCCCGTCACCCCCTGGAAAAATGGCGCTGGCGAGACCCGTGAGATAGTCTGTGTACCTTCTCCTGATGCCCCTTTTTTGTGGCGAGCCAGCATTGCCACCCTACAAAATGATGGTCCGTTTTCCTGCTTTCCCGGCGTCGATCGTGTCATTACCCTACTGACCGGGCAGCCGCTGCGTCTGAAAGGCGAAGCTATCGATCACCCTTTAGCGCTGTGGCAGCCCTGGGCTTTTGCCGGCGAGTGGCCGCTGCGTAGCGAAGGGATCCGCGAGCGCGGTCTCGACTTTAATATCATGACCCAGCGCAGTCGCGCCGCCGCCGAGGTTCGGGTCGTGAACGATGTACAAACTCCCGGCGACGAAGGCGTCGCGTGGGTATTGCAGGGTCGCTGGCAACTTGGTGAACAGCAATGTGAAGCGCAATCGGGTATTTTCTGGCATCAGCAAGCGCCGGGCGAACTCGCGCCGCTCACGGCAAACGCCCTACTGTTACTCACCACGATCGTGCGCCGTTAACCGCAGAAATATCGGTAACGCGTCGTGATCTCACGGTAAAACGTAGTGATTATCCGGTGATATACTGGAGTGAGCGCATTTGTCCTTACGCGCTGCGTTGCGATAGGCGGCACAAAAAATCGTGACACAAGGGGTCTTCAGTGGGATATAATTCCTGGCTAAATTTGAGTTATTTTGAAATAACAACGTTAACCGTTTGATTGTTAGAGTAAAAATAAGCAATAACGATAAGGATTAAAGCTATGGGTTTTCTTTCCGGTAAGCGCATTCTGATCACTGGCGTGGCCAGTAAACTGTCCATCGCCTACGGTATTGCGCAAGCAATGCACCGTGAAGGGGCTGAACTGGCATTCACCTATCAGAACGAAAAACTGAAAGGCCGCGTAGAAGAGTTTGCTGCTGCGTTGGGTTCTAACATTGTGCTGCCGTGCGACGTGGCTGAAGACGAAAGCATCACCGCGCTGTTCACTGAACTTGAAAAAGTATGGCCGAAATTTGATGGTTTCGTGCACTCTATCGGTTATGCGCCAGCTGACCAGTTAGATGGCGACTATGTTAATGCCGTCACCCGCGAAGGTTTCAAAATCGCCCACGACATCAGCGCCTACAGCTTCGTGGCGATGGCAAAAGCCTGCCGCTCAATGCTGAACCCGGACTCCGCGCTGCTGACCCTTTCCTATCTGGGCGCTGAGCGCGCGATCCCGAACTATAACGTTATGGGTCTGGCAAAAGCGTCTCTGGAAGCCAACGTCCGCTATATGGCGAACGCGATGGGTCCGGAAGGTATTCGTGTTAACGCCATCTCTGCGGGTCCGATCCGCACCCTGGCGGCATCCGGTATCAAAGATTTCCGTAAAATGCTGGCGCACTGCGAAGCGGTCACCCCGATCCGTCGCACCGTCACCATCGAAGACGTCGGCAACAGCGCGGCCTTCCTGTGCTCTAACCTGTCTGCGGGCATCTCCGGCGAAGTCGTTCACGTTGACGGCGGTTTCAGCATCGCTGCGATGAACGAACTGGAACTGAAATAAGTTCCCTATCCTCCTCACCCCGGTGAGGAGGCTCTCTCTCCCTTCTCTGCTTACGCTTCTCTTCTGTTATTCCAATCCGCTATTTATTAGTACGTATCAATATTTTCTCCTGCTTCAGGGTTACGCCAGGATAGTTGTGCAAAGAGGTACCGCGAAACGGCGGTTCGCCACCTACCGAACAAGGAACGCCCATGGAGCAACGCCGCGTGTATGGCAAAAACCACTGGTATCACGAGACCCAGTCAACCAATAGCCCGGTCGAGGTTCTTCCTCTGGTCCCGGAGGCCGCTGACGTTGATGACCGTTTTTTGCTCGATCTGCCACTCGCAGCCGATCTTAGCCACCCTCATGAAGGCTGGCTGGCGCCCGCGCGTCAGTTGGCAAAGGTACTTTTCCCGGACAGCGTCACGGTCACCCGATTACAAACCTTTAATGCCTACGACCGTCTCAGCACGGCCCTGACCGTCGCTCAGGTCTACGGCGTACAGCGCTTGTGTAACCACTACGCCGCGCGTCTGGCGCCGTTACCGGGCCCAGACTCTTCACGAGAGAGTAATCACCGGCTGGCGCAGATAACCCAGTACGCCCGCCAGTTAGCCAGTTCCCCTTCTGTTATCAACGAGGTCTCCCGCCGTCAGCTTGATGAGGTAGGACTGACCAGCCGCGATATTGTGTTAATTAACCAAATTATTGGCTTCGTGGGTTTTCAGGCCCGCGCGGTGGCCGCATTTCAGGCCGCGCTCGGCCAGCCGGTACGCTGGCTTCCAGGTATGCCGCAGCAGGATGATGCCCCGGCAGAACGCTTTACTGATGTTACCGGAGAGTGGTCACTGGATATCGATGATGCCGACCTGCGTTACGCCAATGATGACAGGCAAGCCAGGCTCGCCGCATGGCACCGTCATCCCGGCCTGCAGCCTCTCGCCCCCCTTCTGGCAACGGATGAAGGGGCGTTAGCACTGCTGCATCAACTGCTGAATCAACTGGATAACTCTGCGCAGCCCTTAAGCGCAATGGCGGCATTGCTGGCGGCGCGAATCAACGGCAGCGTCAGCTGTTTTAACGCCTGGGCCGCGCGCTGGACAGGTGACAACGGATTGTTGCAGGCATTGCGCGGCGATGAACGAATGATTCAGCACTGGGCGCAAAGCCATTCTTTGGAACACGTTTTCCTGCAGGCGGCGCAGCTATTGACTCGTGCGCCGGACCGTTTTAGCGCCGCGCAGCTAACTCCCCTCACTGAATATGGGCTTTCCCGCGTTGAAGCTATCGATCTGCTGGCGTGGTGCGGCCTGTGCGGCTGGCTGAATCGGCTTAAAGTCGCCCTCGGCGAGGTACGTCAAGCGACGTAAAATGCTGAAACAGCGCTTGCTGAGGCAGGCATATTCGCGTAAAAATGTCAGCCGCTCTTTTAGCCACGAAAAAACCTAATTATGTTTCAGGACAACCCGCTGCTAGCGCAGCTTAAACAGCAATTGCATTCCCAGACCCCGCGCGTTGAAGGGGTCGTTAAAGGTACGGAAAAAGGTTTTGGCTTCCTCGAAGTCGACTCGCAGAAAAGCTACTTCATTCCGCCGCCGCAAATGAAAAAAGTGATGCATGGCGATCGTATTATCGCTGTGGTCCATACGGAAAAAGAACGTGAAAGCGCCGAGCCGGAAGAGCTGGTTGAGCCTTTCCTGACCCGTTTTGTCGGCAAAGTGCAGAAAAAAGACGATCGTCTGTCTATTGTTCCTGATCATCCGCTGCTGAAAGACGCCATCCCTTGCCGCGCCGCGCGTGGCGTAGAACACGATTTCAAACAGGGTGACTGGGCGGTGGCTGAAATGCGTCGCCATCCGCTGAAAGGCGACCGCGGTTTCTATGCCGAATTAACGCAATTCATCACCTTTAGCGACGATCATTTCGTGCCGTGGTGGGTGACGCTGGCGCGTCATAACCTGGAAAAAGAAGCGCCGAATGGCGTTGCCACCGAGATGCTCGATGAAGGACTGGAACGTCGCGATTTGACGGCGCTTGAGTTTGTAACCATCGACAGCGCCAGCACCGAAGATATGGACGACGCGCTGTTTGTAGAGCGCGCCGACGACGGTAAACTTCTGCTGACCGTCGCTATCGCCGATCCGACAGCGTGGATTGCCGAGGGCAGCAAACTGGACAACGCGGCGAAAATTCGCGCCTTCACCAACTATCTGCCGGGCTTTAATATCCCGATGCTGCCGCGCGAACTGTCTGACGATTTGTGCTCGCTGCGCGCCAACGAAGTGCGTCCGGTACTCGCCTGCCGCATGACTCTGGCGGCTGACGGCGCTATTGAAGATAATATCGAATTCTTCGCCGCGACCATCGAATCTAAAGCCAAACTGGCTTATGACGACGTCTCCAACTGGCTGGAAAATATAGGCTCATGGCAGCCTGCTGATGACGCTATCGCGCAGCAAATCAAACTGCTGCAGGAAGTCTGCCTGCGCCGCAGCGAATGGCGTCAAACCCACGCCCTGGTGTTCAAAGACCGCCCTGATTATCGCTTCGTGTTGGGTGAGAAAGGTGAAGTGCTGGATATCGTTGCCGAACCGCGCCGCATCGCCAACCGCATTGTTGAAGAGTCAATGATTGCCGCTAATATCTGCGCGGCACGCGTGCTTCGCGATAACCTGGGCTTTGGCGTCTATAACGTGCATACCGGTTTCGACCCAGCTAACACCGAGCAGCTGGCCGCGCTGCTGAAAACGCACGATGTACACGTCGATCCGCTGGAAGTCCTGACACTGGACGGCTTCTGTAAACTGCGCCGCGAACTGGATGCTCAGCCTTCAGGTTTCCTCGATAGCCGCATCCGTCGCTTCCAGTCGTTCGCGGAGATCAGTACCGAGCCGGGTCCGCACTTCGGCCTTGGCCTGGAAGCTTACGCCACCTGGACTTCGCCAATCCGTAAATACGGCGATATGATCAACCACCGTCTGTTAAAGGCCATCATTAAAGGCGAGACCATTGGTCGCCCGCAGGATGATATCACCGTGCAGATGGCGGAACGTCGTCGTCTGAACCGTATGGCGGAACGTGACGTCGCAGATTGGCTGTATGCTCGCTTCCTCAACGATAAAGCCGGAACCGATACCCGCTACGCGGCAGAAATCATTGATGTCAGTCGCGGCGGCATGCGCGTGCGCCTGGTCGATAACGGCGCTGTCGCCTTTATTCCGGCACCTTTCCTGCACGCGGTGCGCGATGAACTGGTCTGCAGCCAGGAGAACGGAACCGTACAGATTAAAGGTGAAGTGGTTTATAAAGTCACCGATGTTATCGACGTGACTATCGCTGAAGTTCGTATGGAAACCCGCAGCGTCATCGCCCGTCCAGCGGCGTAACGCTTTTATGGCCCCTGCCCAGGGGCCATGCATTTCTCGTTTTGAGTGAATATCGCCAGCTGCGCAAGGATGTGCGTTTTTTTCGCTTCTCTTTTGCAACCGTTTTTTGCATCATTGATTTCATTCATTTTTGTAACCAGGATAATGCTATGTCTGATCTGAATGCCCGCCTGCTCGCCCAACGTATCGATACCGTGCTGGATATTCTGGTTGCCGGAGATTATCACTCGGCGATCCATAATCTGGAGATCCTCAAAGCCGAACTGCAGGCATTGTCTCACGACGAGCCAGAGAAGGATTCAGGGCAATCAAAAGCGCCGTGGGAAATCTGATTGATTCCTGTCCCCCAGCACGCCTTAAAGCCTGCTGGGCGCCGTATAGACCTCTAACTGTGATGTAGCTATGAACGCCCGACAACAAAGTATTTTACAAATGGTCATTGATAAAGGCCGCATGAGCGTTGCCGATCTGGCCAGGATGACCGGTGTCTCCGAAGTCACTATTCGTCAGGATCTGAATTCGCTGGAAAAACAAAGCTATCTGCGCCGCACCCACGGCTTTGCCGTACCGCTGGATAGCGAAGACGTCGAAACCCGCATGATGACCAACTTTGCCATTAAGCGTGAACTCGCCGCGCGCGCCGCGTCGCTGGTGGCAGCCGGAGAAACGGTGTTCATCGAAAATGGCAGCTCAAACGCCCTTCTGGCCCGCACGTTGGCGGAACGCGGTGATATCACTATCATCACCGTTAGCAGCTATATCGCACATTTACTCAAGGAAACGCCGGGCGAGGTCATCCTGCTGGGCGGTATTTATCAGAAGCGCAGTGAAAGCATGGTGGGCCCATTAACCCGTCAATGCATCCAGCAGGTGCACTTCAGCAAGGCGTTTATCGGCGTTGACGGCTGGCAGACCGAAACCGGCTTTACCGGCCGCGACATGATGCGCGCCGATGTGGTCAACGCGGTGCTGGAAAAGCAGTGCGAGGCTATCGTACTCAGCGACAGTTCGAAGTTCAGCGTTGTGCATCCTTATCCACTGGGCCCGATTGCCCGTTTCAATCGCGTCATAACCGACAACAACCTGAGCGAAACTATCCGCCGGCAGCTCTCCGGGAGCGGTTTAACGCTCGATATAGTCGACCCCGCCTGATCGCTTCCGCCAGCGCCCGTAGAATGGCGTTGGCAGCCTTTCTGCGTCTGAGAGTATTCTGACCCGCAATTAAGATTTTTTACCTGACGTTAAATTTTAAAATAAGTAGAATTATTATTAGCGATATAACAGGAAGTGACTATCACCTGCGTGATTAGAGCAACACCTGCGCAACTTAAGTTTCATGGAATAACCCTTAAGTCATAGCCAGTTGCTATGCTTAAAGGAAGGTGTATCCATGAATAGATTATTCAGGAGAATAAAATGATGACTTCAATGAGCAAAAAAATGGCTGCGGCCGTACTGGCGGTTACTGTAGTAATGTCCCTGAGCGCTTGTTCCAACTGGTCTAAACGCGACCGTAATACCGCAATCGGCGCAGGCGCTGGCGCACTGGGCGGCGCGGTATTAACCGACGGCAGCACCCTGGGTACCCTGGGCGGCGCAGCGGTTGGCGGCATCATTGGCCACCAGGTTGGTAAATAACCACCCCGCGTATTAAATTAATAATAATTTCGTAGTTACTGACTCACGCATCTACCAATAATTAAGGCCACGGTATTTACCGTGGCCTTGTTGTTTATTTCGTAGAAATTATCTTAGCCACCCGCTAATTTTACTTTCATCCCTTTAGCTTCCAGCAGTGATTTCAGCAAGTCGCGTTTATCACCCTGAATTTCAATCACTCCATCTTTCAGTGAACCGCCGCAGCCGCATTTCTTTTTCAGCTCCGCGGCCAGCTTCGCCAGCGCATCGTCATCGAGATCGATGCCGGTAATCAAGCAGACGCCCTTCCCTTTGCGCCCGCTGGTCTGGCGTTGAATGCGCACGATACCATCGCCTTTCGCACGTTGCGGCGCCGCTTTCGGCTCTTCGATACGTCCGCTATCGGTAGAGTAAACCAGGCGGCTGTTAGAATCGCTCATTACGCCTCCAATTTCAGCGACGCGTTGATAGCCGCAAGCGTTGCAGCCGGATCGGCAGACTGGGTAACCGGCCGGCCGATCACCATGTAATCAACCCCCGCCTGCTGCGCCTGTTCCGGAGTCATAATCCGGCGTTGGTCGCCCGCATCGCTGCCTGTGGGGCGGATCCCTGGGGTAACTAACTTAAATTCTTGTCCTAACTCTTGTTTAAAGCGGACGGCCTCCTGCGCGGAACAGACTACGCCATCGAGACCACAGCGTTTGGTTAGCGCCGCCAGTTTAGCAGCATGATCGGCAGGTGAAAGCGTGATGCCAAGGTCTTGCAAATCGCTGGCTTCCATGCTGGTCAATACGGTGACCGCAATCAGTAGCGGCGCCTCTTTTCCGAACGGTAACAACGCCTCGCGGGCAGCCGTCATCATGCGCGCGCCGCCGGAGGCGTGAACGTTCACCATCCATACGCCAAGCTCCGCGGCTGCGGCGACCGCGCGTGCGGTGGTGTTCGGGATATCGTGGAATTTCAGGTCAAGGAACACTTCAAAGCCGCGCTGATGCAGGTCGCGAACAAATTGCGGCCCCAGCAGCGTGAACATCTCCTTACCTACCTTTAACCGGCAGTCGCGCGGATCGATTCGATCAACAAAGGCTAACGCCTTGTCACGGTTATCATAATCAAGCGCAACAACGACGGGAGAGGATGTGATAACGCGAGGAGAAGAGCTAGCAGTAGACGTCATGACCGGACCTTAATTGTGGATGAGCGCCGCCAGGGCGCAAAAAAGGTAAACGGGCAGCATTCTACCTGCGAAGTGGGGAAAATGACAGGCTGGTTTTGCCCGTCTACAGACAAAAGCGGGCACGCGGCTGCAGAAATGGATACGCTAAAACCCAGACAAGTATGTTGTAACTAAAGTCAGGTTTTTTTTAGAAGTTACTGGCCATCAAGGCCGCGAATCGGCTTGATAGTCGCCCAAGAACGGCAGGACGGGCAGTGCCAGTACAGGGTGTGAGAAGTAAAACCGCACTTCTGGCAGCGGTAACGCGGTTTGCTCCGCACCTGCTCGCCAACCATATTGCGCAGAACCCCCAGGCTCGCCTTCGCGCGCCCTTCTTCCGCCTCATTAAGATGGTAGTCCATCAGTTTGTGGAACACGCGCATCGTCGGGTGGCGTTCCAACTGGCGAGTCACATAGCTCTGCGCGGCCTCGGCGCCTTCCTGCTGCTCGATAATTTGCGCCAGCATAAGCTCCGCGGTCGCCCCGGTGTTCTCTTCTACACAGCGGCGCAGGAACGCTTCCCACTCCTCATGCTTACCCAACTGCTGATAACAGGTTTGCAGCATTTCCAGGGTTTCACCAACCAGTTCTTTATCCTGGCCAATCACCCGTTCCAGGCTTTCTACCGCTTTCGCGTAGTCGCCTTTTTCCATCCACACGCGCCCCATCATAATCGAGACGCGGGCGCTGTTGCGGTCCGCTGACGCGCCTTTTTTCAGCAGCGTCATTGCTTTATCGAGATCGTTACTGGCCATCTGCTGCAGCGCCAGCTCACACCAGAAGTTGGCGATATCGCTGCGATGCTTTTCTTTGCCCAATTTTACCAGCCGTTCGGCAACTTCAATAGCGGACTGCCAATCGCTGGTTAACTGGTAAATTTGCAGCAGTTGTTGTAGCGCGCCCAGGCGGAAGTCGGTTTCATCTACCAACTGCTTGAACATATCTTCCGCGCGATCGTACAGGCCCGCGGCCATATAATCACGGCCCAACTGCTGGACGGCGAGCAGGCGTTGGTCGTAGGTGAGCGAGGCGCTCTCCATCAGGCTTTGGTGAATGCGGATAGCGCGGTCAACTTCGCCGCGAGAACGAAACAGGTTGCCAAGCGTCAGGTGGGCTTCAACGGTGCCGGTGTCCTCTTTCAACATATCAAGGAACAGATCCACGGCTTTATCCTGCTGGTTGCTCAGCAGGAAGTTGACCCCAGCGACATAATCGCGCGACAGGCGATTAGCATCGTCCTGTTTGGACTGTTGTGCGCTCCTGCGCCCCATATACCATCCATAGGCTGCGGCAACGGGAAGAAGCAGAAACAACAACTCCAGCATAGACGGTTATTCCTTGACCGCAGAGACGCCGGCATCAGCAGGCGCTACGGTCACTGGCGCGATCTGCTGCTCCAGGCGTTTAATTTTACGCTCGGCGCGGGCCAGCGATACTCGTACCCGTAACCAGAACAGGCCGCAAATCAGCCAGCCAATCGCAAACCCGGCAGCAAATAACACCGCCAGCAACGTGGAGATGCGGAATTCACCCTGCGCGAGCAAATAGTTGAACGTGACCAGTTGGTCATTTTGCGCACCCAGCGTCACAGAGATGACGAAGATAGCTAACACCAGTAAGAAAATAAGTAAATATTTCACATGACTTCCCGTTCTGTGGGTTGCGCGAGTAAAACGCGTTCAAGCCCTATAAAGTATCATTTTCACCGCAGTGGTGAAATGGAAAAGCATGACACCCGTCATGATATGCGGCCGGGTGTCGCGAAAATCAACATAAACAGCGTCAGGTTGCGCGTTTTTTGATATCCGTCGCCTCTTCGACAGGCGGGGTTAACGGGCCGCAAAAACGCTGCGTGAGCCAGGTCGCCGCGGTAACCAGCAGCCAGGAAAGGCTGGTCGCCACGATAAGATCCTGCGGCCAGTGCATGCCCAACGCCAGGCGGCTGCCCATGACCGCCGTCGCCCACCCTAACAGCACACCGATAGTCACCCAGCGCCGACGCGGCCACAACAGCCCGACGCCCAGCAGCGCCCAGCTGGCGGCAAACATGGTATGGCCGGACGGAAAGGCAAAACCGGTCTCTTTTTGCCAGTGTTTACGCAAGAACCCCGGTATTGTCTGTTGTTCAGCCAATTGCTCATGCACCAGTTTAGCGCGTTCTTTACGTTTTAACTCATAGAATTGCGCCACAGGAACCTGCTGGGTTCTTTCTAACCAAATCACAAACGGCCGTGGTTCCTGCACCCGTTCTTTGATCCAGGATTTTAGCCCCTGTCCTGCCAGGATAGCAGCACCGAGAATGAGAAACAGCACCAGCGCTTCGCGCAGACGAAAACGTAAACACCACAAAAACCAGCCAAATAGCGCTACGTGGGTAATGATTCCCCACGGCTGGGTTACCGTTTCAGTCACCCAGTACCACATTTTCAACATGGCCGGGGCTTGACCCGGCTGCCACTGCCAGCCGGAGAGCCAGACCATAACGGGCATAACAAGCAATAGCGCCGCCCCGATGGCGGTCCTTTTGGCAATTAACAGCATCGTATCTCCTTCTCTTTCCTTCTGAATATCATAACGGAAAGTAGATCGTTTGTGCGCTTTCCGCGCAGGCGGTCGTTGGTAATTAGGAGAACGTCGCGGCGTTGTGGCAAAATAGTAGTAAACAGAAAGCACATTCAGGTGCTGTCAGAATCTGGAGAATCACATGCAGCTTAAACGTGTGGCAGAAGCCAAACTGCCAACCCCCTGGGGCGATTTCCTGATGGTGGGCTTTGAAGAACTGGCAACCGGGCAGGATCATGTCGCGCTGGTGTATGGCGATATTTCGGGGCAAGCCCCGGTACTGGCTCGCGTACACTCAGAATGTCTGACGGGCGATGCCCTTTTTAGTCTGCGTTGTGATTGCGGTTTTCAGCTGGAAGCGGCGCTGTCGCACATCGCTGAAGAAGGACGCGGGATCCTGCTTTATCATCGTCAGGAAGGCCGAAATATCGGTTTACTGAATAAAATTCGCGCCTACGCGCTACAGGATCAAGGCTACGATACCGTCGAAGCCAACCACCAGCTTGGTTTTGCCGCCGATGAGCGCGACTTTACGCTGTGCGCCGACATGTTCAAGCTGCTCGGCGTCGAGCAGGTTCGCCTGTTGACTAACAACCCGAAGAAAGTCGAAATTCTGACCGAGGCGGGAATCAATATCGTCGAACGCGTGCCGCTCATCGTCGGGCGTAACCCGAAAAACGAACACTATCTCGATACCAAGGCTGCCAAGATGGGGCATCTGCTGAATAAATAATTCAGTTCCAGAATGAATCAGGGCCAGCATTCGCTGGCCCTTTCTTTTACAGCATATTACGAATCACATAATGCAGAATGCCGTCGTTCTGATAGTAAGTCAGCTCAGTCGCGGTATCGATACGACAGCGACACTGAATGACCTCCTGCTGTCCATCGGCGCGGGTAATCGTGACTGGAACCTGTGCCGCGGGATGCAGCGCCTGCAGGTTGCTGATATCAATCCGCTCTTCGCCGGTCAACTGTAGCGTTTTACGCGTCACGCCTTGTGGAAACTCCAGCGGTAATATCCCCATGCCGATAAGGTTGGAGCGGTGAATACGTTCGAAGGACTCGGCAATGACCACCCGCACGCCCAACAGACGCGGCCCCTTCGCCGCCCAATCGCGGCTGGAGCCTGAGCCATATTCTTTACCGGCGATTACCGCCAGAGGCGTACCTTCGGCTTTGTACAGCATAGCCGCATCGTAGATGGCGATAGGCTGCGTGTCCGGCAAATGACGCGTCATTCCCCCTTCCACGCCCGGCACCATTTCGTTACGGATACGAATATTAGCAAAGGTACCGCGCATCATGACTTCATGGTTACCGCGTCGCGAACCATAAGAGTTGAAATCGCCGCGCGCCACGCCGTGCTCCTGCAAGTAGCGTCCTGCCGGGCTGTCAGCCTTGATACTTCCTGCCGGGGAAATATGGTCGGTGGTGACGGAATCACCAAGCATCGCCAGGATCCGAGCGCCATGAATATCTTCCACCGGTTTCGGCTCAACCCCCATCTCATCAAAGAATGGCGACAGGCGAATATAGGTAGAGTCATCCTGCCAGCGATAGGTATCGGAACGCTCAACCTGAATCGCTTTCCACTCCTCGGTACCTTCAAAGACTTCGGCATACTCTTTACGGAACATCTCGGTAGAAACCTGCTGCACAGCGCGAGCAATCTCCTCGCCGCTCGGCCAGATATCTTTCAGGAACACCGGCTTACCGTCTTTACCAACCCCAAGCGGTTCACGGGTCAGGTCGATGTTCATATTGCCGGCCAGCGCATAGGCTACGACCAGCGGAGGCGACGCCAGCCAGTTGGTTTTCACCAGCGGATGGATACGACCTTCGAAGTTGCGGTTGCCGGAGAGTACCGCCCCCACGGTCAGGTCTCCTTTTTTGATTGCCTCTTCGATAGGTTCCGGCAGCGGCCCGGAGTTACCGATACAGGTTGTACAACCGTAGCCAACGAGGTTAAAGCCCAACTCATCAAGATAAGGCGTCAACCCCGCATGCGCCAGATAATCGGAAACCACTTTCGAACCCGGCGCCAGCGAAGCTTTTACCCACGGCTGCGGTTTAAGGCCGCGCTCAACCGCGTTCTTCGCCAGCAGGCCGGCGGCCATCAACACGCTTGGGTTGGAGGTGTTGGTGCAGGAGGTGATTGCCGCAATCGCCACCGCGCCTTCCGGCAGCGAATAGCGTTGCCCATCGAGAGTGTAATCAACCGGTTGACGCGATTTTTGCGTTTGATTCACTTCCAGTTCGTTGCTGGCGGCAAACGCTTTCGGCACATCGCCCAACGCGACGCGGTCCTGCGGCCGTTTCGGCCCGGCGAGGCTGGCCTCAACCGTCCCCATATCCAGCGCCAGGGTGCTGGTAAAGACCGGCTCATCGCCCGTCTGGCGCCACATGCCCTGCGCTTTGGCATACGCTTCAACCAACGCCACCTGCTCTTCGCTGCGTCCGCTGAGGCGCATATAGCTGAGAGTCACTGCATCGATCGGGAAGAATCCGCAGGTCGCGCCATATTCCGGCGACATATTCGCAATGGTCGCCCGGTCGGCCAGCGGTAACGAGTCAAGGCCGTCGCCGTAGAATTCTACGAACTTGCCAACCACCCCATGTTTGCGCAGCATCTGGGTCACTGTCAGCACCAGATCGGTCGCGGTGATCCCTTCACGTAGTTTCCCGGTCAGTTTGAAACCAACGACATCGGGAATGAGCATGGATACCGGCTGACCAAGCATCGCGGCTTCCGCTTCAATCCCGCCGACGCCCCACCCTAATACGCCGAGACCGTTGATCATGGTGGTGTGCGAATCGGTACCCACCAGCGTATCCGGGTAAGCCACCCATTCGCCATTCTGCAGTTCGCTCCAGACGGCACGGCCAAGATATTCAAGGTTTACCTGGTGGCAGATCCCGGTTCCCGGCGGCACGACGCTAAAGCGGCTGAAGGCCTGCTGCCCCCAGCGCAGGAATGCATAACGCTCGTGGTTCCGTTCCATTTCAAGACGCACGTTGTCTTCAAAAGCGTTTTCATTACCAAAACGGTCTACCGTCACCGAGTGGTCGATGACCAGGTCAACCGGAGAGAGCGGGTTCACCTTCGCGGTATCGCCGCCCAGGCGTTTTACCGCTTCGCGCATAGCGGCTAAATCCACCACCGCCGGTACCCCGGTGAAATCCTGCATCAGCACGCGTGCCGGTCGGTAGGCAATTTCGCGGTCGGCGTGCGCTGTGGCCAGCCAACCGGCCAGCGCCTGAATGTCTTGCTCCGTCACCGAGTCGCCGTCCTGCCAGCGCAGGAGGTTTTCAAGCAGAACTTTGAGAGATTTGGGCAGTCGGGTGAGATCGCCCAGGTGTTTAGCGGCCAGAGCCAGGCTGTAGTAATGGTAGGTTTTGTCTTTGACCTGTAGCGTATCCTTACTGGCTGCTCGTAGTGTTGACGACATAGCTCCTCCTTTATCACAGGGATACATGCCCTGAACTCCTCAGGGTCTTTATTAAAGATAACACAAACTTGGCATAACACTTTGATAACAACTCAAATTGCTAAAATTGACAAAACCGTACAGTTCAGAAATTTTGACGAGAATAGTATTACAGCACGGATATATTTGATGAGGGTGAGTAAGTTCCGAACCTGTTCACTAAGCGGGAATAGAAAAAGAGCTAATCACCGATATGCAATGATTAGCTCAGGATGGATTAACATTTAAAGCTGATAAGTCGGAAAATAATTTCTTCCACCGTGTTCCACAATTCCGGGTGCTAATTTTACCAACCTCCTTTTGTCACAAAAGTGAAATATAACCTTCTCTGATAAACTGCTTTAGCTAATAATCCAGATGAATAATGCAACGATGCACCAGAAAGCGCTAAGCCCCATCAGTAGCGAGCCCCAAACCTGACTGCGCAGCGTTGGATCGATTTCCGCTTTATGACGTTCGTACGACATCGCGAGCTTTGCATAATCGATATTGTTTATCATTTCATCACCACCAATTGCTAAAATCATCAGGTACAGATAAATCTTAATAAGATATATAAAATAGATCCAGCTAATTCAGGAACAGCTAAAAGGCTTTTAACCGTTATTTTGATCGCAGCGGGTATAATGGAAAAGGGATGAGGTAAAATCCGCAGAAATGTGATTACAACGAGGTTTATAAGTTCTGATAAGGTCCATAATAGAAAATGGCACTCCCCAGAGGAAATGCCATTTATCGATACGATTATTTTTCCGGCAGTTTAATATCTTTGAACATCGCCTCTATATCCTCATTCGAACGTAGCGCCACGGCCGTATCTACCACATCCCGCGTCAGATGTGGCGCAAAACGCTGAATAAAATCATACATATAACTTCTGAGGAAAGTGCTTCGGCGGAAGCCTATCTTGGTGGTGCTATGGCTGAAAATACCATTGGCATCAAGTTTTACCAGGTCCGGATCGGACACCGGATCGACCGCCATGCTGGCAATGACCCCAACGCCAAGCCCTAAACGCACATAGGTTTTGATAACATCGGCATCAGTCGCCGTGAAGACGATACGCGGAGTGAGCCCGGCGCGATTAAACGCGGTATCCAGCTCGGAACGCCCGGTGAAGCCGAAGGTATAAGTCACCAGCGGGTACTGCGCCAGCTCTTCAATGGTCACCGAACCTTTAGAAGCGAGCGGGTGATCCGGGGTCACCACAATGGAACGGTTCCAGTGGTAGCACGGCAGCATCACCAAATCGTCGTACAGATGCAGCGCTTCGGTAGCAATCGCAAAGTCAGCATTGCCCTTAGAAACCGCTTCTGCAATCTGCGTCGGCGATCCCTGATGCATATGCAAAGAAACCCGAGGATAACGCTCAATAAAGCCCTTAATCACCCCAGGCAGCGCATAACGCGCCTGCGTGTGGGTGGTGGCAACGTACAATGAGCCTTTATCCGGCCAGGTGTGCTCCCCTGCCACGGATTTAATAGCCTCAACTTTGGACAGCACTTCGCGCGCGATGCGAATAATTTCCTGCCCGGCTGGAGTGACCTGAGTTAAATGCTTACCGCTGCGGGCAAATATCTGAATTCCCAACTCATCTTCCAGCATGCGCACCTGCTTGCTGATGCCAGGCTGCGAAGTATACAAGCCTTCGGCGGTAGAGGAGACATTCAGGTTATGGTTAACAACCTCAACGATGTAGCGGAGTTGCTGTAGTTTCATGGCTGATATCCGTAAACGCGTCAAATGAATCCGCTTAATACCCATTATGTTCAGACTGCTGCCTGCCGGCGGCAAAACGCCAGACATTCCCTGCGGCGCGCCGAACCAGCGCCACAATGCGTCCTGAAAACGATGATGTATAAGACGATTTGATAATAAAAAAGTGATTCGCTATAACCACTATATCATTTATATCTACAGTGTATAGATGCTAACAAAAAATAATAAGTCGGTTATAACGTGGGAGCCACGAGGCGGTAATACGAGGAAAACAGGAGAGAAAATGGGCCGCATTGCGGCCCATTGAGAAGGTTACTTTTTCGCTTCAGTCCATTTACCGTCGATAAAGAAGGCGGACCAGCCGGTCGCTTTACCCTCTTTCTCGGAGGAGACGTACTGTTGCTTGGTCTTACGACTAAAGCGTACCAGCGTTTTATTGCCTTCCGGATCCTGCTGCGGCGCATCGGCCAGATAGCGCAGCTTTTCAGGCAGACGATCGCGGAAGCGGTACAACTCTTCCACTAATGGCGCACGCGTCTCACGTGATTTCGGGAAGGTGTTTGCCGCCAGGAAAACGCCCGCCGCGCCATCGCGCAGGACGAAGTAAGCGTCGGACTTCTCGCATGGCAGTTCCGGTAAAGGCACCGGATCTTCCTTCGGTGGAGCCACTTCGCCATTACGCAGGATCTTACGCGTATTTTTACATTCGTCGTTGGTGCAAGCCATGTACTTACCAAAACGCCCCATTTTCAGGTGCATTTCAGAGCCGCATTTCTCACACTCCACGATAGGGCCGTCATAACCTTTGATACGGAACTCGCCCTCTTCAATCTCGTAGCCATCGCAGGTCGGGTTGTTGCCGCAGACATGCAGTTTACGCTTCGGATCGATAAGGTAGCTGTCCATCGCGGTGCCGCATTTCTGACAGCGACGTTTAGCGCGCAGCGCGTTGGTTTCGGCATCATCGCCTTCCAGCACGTTGAGAACTTCGTTTTCCGGTACCAGGTTGATAGTGGTTTTGCAACGTTCTTTCGGCGACAGCGCGTAGCCAGAGCAACCGAGGAATACCCCGGTGCTGGCAGTACGAATGCCCATTTTACGCCCGCAGGTCGGACAGTCGATGCTGGTCAGCACCATTGGGTTCGGCTGCATGCCGCCCTCTTCAGGATCCTTCTCAGCCGTTTGTAGCTGGGAGGTGAAATCGCCGAAGAAGTTATCCAGTACCTGTTTCCACTCGGCCTGATGATTAGCCACCTGATCGAGGCGGTCTTCCATCTGTGCGGTAAAATCGTAGTTCATCAGATCGCGGAAGTTCTCTTCCAGACGGTCGGTGACGATTTCGCCCATCTTTTCAGCGTAAAAGCGACGGTTCTCGGCGCGTACATAGCCGCGGTCCTGGATGGTCGAAATGATCGACGCATAAGTGGACGGACGACCGATGCCGCGTTTTTCCAGCTCTTTCACCAGCGAGGCTTCGCTGAAACGCGCAGGCGGTTTGGTGAAGTGCTGCGCTGGGGTCAGTTCCACCAGGCTCAGGCTGTCGCCCTGATTGACCACCGGTAACGTACGGTCTTCATCGCCTTTACGCAGCGCTGGCATCACTTTCGTCCAGCCATCAAAGCGCAGCGTACGACCGCGGGCTTTCAGTTTGAACTCTCCAGCCTGTACCGTCAGGGTGGTTGAGTCGTATTTTGCCGGCGTCATCTGACAGGCGACGAACTGACGCCAAATCAGTTGGTATAATTTCTGCGCATCGGCTTCCATGTCTTTCAGCGATTCCGCCATCACGTTCACGTCAGAAGGACGTATCGCTTCGTGCGCTTCCTGTGAATTTTCTTTGCTGGCGTACTGATTAGCGCTTTCAGGCAGATATTTTTTGCCAAAGTTGTCGCCGATATAGCCGCGAACCATGTTCAGCGCATCCTGACTCAGGTTGGTAGAGTCGGTACGCATGTAGGTAATATGGCCGGCTTCATACAAACGCTGGGCCATCATCATGGTTTTCTTCACGCCGAAGCCAAGACGGGTACTGGCGGCCTGCTGCAGCGTGGAGGTGATAAATGGCGCGCCCGGCTTGCTGCTGGTCGGCTTATCCTCGCGCTCCAGCACGCTATATCGCGCTTTTTCCAGCAGCGCGACGGCAGCCATGGTTTCGTCGCGGTTAACCGGACGGAACGGCTTGTCATTCTTGTGAGTTACCTGCAGCGGTAATGCATCGCCGCCCGGCGTGGTAGTACTGGCGTCGATCTCCCAGAACTCTTCCGGAACGAAGGCTTTAATTTCGCGTTCGCGTTCAACGACCAGACGGACTGCGACAGACTGCACGCGGCCAGCGGACAGACCGCGCGCAATTTTTTTCCACAGCAGTGGAGAAACCATATACCCCACCACACGGTCCATAAAGCGGCGCGCCTGCTGGGCATTAACACGATCGATATTCAGCTCGCCCGGCTTCTCAAAGGCCTGACGAATCGCGTTTTTGGTGATTTCGTTGAACACCACGCGGCTGTAACGTTGCTCATCACCACCTATAACTTCCCGCAGGTGCCAGGCAATGGCTTCCCCTTCGCGGTCAAGGTCGGTTGCGAGATAGATGTGGTCGGCTTTTTCCGCCAACTGTTTGAGTTCTGAAACTACCTTTTCTTTACCCGGAAGTACTTCATAATGCGCATTCCAGTCATGCCATGGGTCCACGCCCATGCGGTTGACCAGAGCGCCACGTTCATCCTTTTTAGGCTTTTTAGCCCCTTTGGTGGAGGTAGAGTCGGCGCTCTTTTTGGAAGCTGAGCCACTGGTCGGCAAATCGCGGATATGACCGACGCTGGATTTCACCACGTAGTCATTACCCAGATACTTATTGATCGTTTTGGCTTTTGCCGGGGACTCAACGATAACGAGAGCTTTACCCATATTCACCTTTACCTAATTTAATTCATCCAGGAATACATCGCACATTGATTCACCATCCACTAGCGACGTGCCTGATATGTTGCGGCCACGTCGATGGATATCAACCCTCTGCACGCCCAGTTTCACATCCATAAAACCAGATAGCTGAGTTTGCTGGCTTTTGCGAGCCAGGTTGCATAGCACGAAGAATTTTTGGCCGAATGTCAAGCAAATCTGTTGCCAGATCGCTGAAAGCGTCACACTCTACCTGATAAAATTCGTTACGCAACTTTATTAGCATGCAAAAGCCAACTCCGCCAGTAAAGTGATGTTTCTTAGCCGGTTACAATTACCCCTGCACAATCAATGGAAAATTTGCCCGTTGCCCTCTCGCGGCGTAGACTACCCGCGAAGAACTACAGGAGTCCGTTATGCAAGGTACAACCCAACCCATCGAACGCCAGGCGTTACTTGAAATTGCCAACCAACTCATTCGCGATCATGAAGATACGTTAGCCGGAATTGAAGCCACCAACGTCGTTCAGCGTAACGGGGTTTTGGTGTTCAGCGGCGAGTTTTATCTTGATGAACAAGGTTTACCGACGGCGAAGAGCACTGCCGTATTCAACATGTTCAAGTATCTCGCTCATGAGTTGTCAGATAAGTATCACCTGGTCGATTAATCGCCAGTCATTGATGGACCGGCTCTCGGCTTAAGCCAGCCAGAAACAGCAACGCGAGGTATCAGCCTCGCGTTGTTTTAATTACATATTACATTAACGGTTTTTGTCCACGCTGCCACCAGCGCAACAAGAGACGGTCAGCGCTTTCCGCCGCGCTACCGGTAACGCGGTCGAGCAACTTCTTACGCTGCTGATAACGCACGCTAATGACTTCGTGGTTATCCATCATGCTCAACAGGAGTTCATCGCTGGTCTGTACCGCATCCGCCAGCCCTTTTTCCAGCGCCTGCACGCCGTACCAATGTTCACCGGTCGCCACCTTTTCGATATCCAGCGACGGGCGCATCTGATGCACGAAATCTTTAAAAAGCTGATGGGTTTCATTGAGATCTTCGCGGAATTTCTGCCGACCTTCCTCGGTATTTTCGCCCAACATGGTTAACGTGCGTTTATATTGCCCGGCGGTATGGAGTTCAATATCGATATCTTTGTTTTTCAGGAAGCGATTGATGTTGGGGATCTGCGCCACTACGCCAATCGAGCCAAGAATAGCAAACGGCGCACAGACGATTTTGTTCGCCACACAGGCCATCATATAGCCGCCGCTGGCAGCGACCTTATCGACCGCAACCGTCAGCGGGATCTGTTTATCACGTAAGCGCTGCAGCTGCGAAGCTGCCAGACCATAACCGTGAACCACGCCGCCGGGGCTTTCCAGACGCACCACCACCTGGTCACGCGCCTTCGCCGAAGCCAGCACCGCCGTGATTTCTTCGCGCAGACCGCTTACCTCGTGGGCATCCATGCTGCCTTTAAAATCCAGCACCCAGATACGCGCCTTGCCGCTGGGTTCCGCGGTGCCCAATTTTGCCCGCGCTTTGGCCTCTTTGGCTTCCTGCTTATGTTTTTTCTTCTGCGCTTTATGCCAGAGTTTTTGCTGCGGGCCATCCAGCAGCGCCACCGCCAGCTCTTCTTTCATCTCCTTATATTGCTCGCTAAGATTCGTTACCCGCAGCTCGCCGCGCTGCTTCTTACGCTGAGTCAGATTAACGATTATGGCGGCGATAACCGCAATGGCGACGACGATAGTCGCAGCCTTGGCTAAAAATAAGCCGTATTGAGCAAGTAATTCCACGTTTTCACCTTGTGTAAAGCACTGACGTTGACGCACAGTGTACATCAGCCTTTATCATCAAGTCTCTGCGCTTTCCGTGCGCTGCGAGGCGCATTCCCGTTTTTTTTGTCGCAATGAAATCGTTGCAAGATATTAATTCTGCGAAGACTTTCCCTTTGACTGATTGCAATCATCAATCGTTTAAGGCATAAAGCGCAAAAGTAAGATACCGAATAAGATGTGGCCGTACGCAGGCCAGCAGAGGAGTCGCCGTGCATTATCAACCGCAATATCACCTACTTAAAGACCGTATCATTCTGGTCACCGGCGCCAGCGACGGCATCGGCCGCGAAGCCGCCCTCACCTATGCGCGCTACAGCGCAAGCGTAGTACTGGTCGGCCGTAATGAAGAAAAGCTGTGCGGCGTCGCGCAAGAAATTGAACAGGCCGGCGGCATTGCCGCACGCTGGTTCACTCTCGACCTGTTGACATGCACGCCGCAGGAGTGCCAGCAGCTGGCGCAGAAAATCGCCATTCACTACCCGCGCCTTGACGGCGTACTGCACAACGCGGGCCTGCTCGGCGACGTATGTCCGATGGATCAGCAGGATCCTGAGGTATGGCAGCAGGTGATGCAGGTAAACGTTAACGGCACGTTTATGCTCACCCAGGCGCTTCTTCCTTTATTACTCAAGTCCGATTCCGGCTCGCTGGTGTTTACCTCTTCCAGCGTTGGCCGCCAGGGCCGCGCCAACTGGGGCGCCTACGCGGCCTCTAAATTCGCCACCGAAGGGATGATGCAGGTTCTGGCCGAAGAGTACCAAAGCCGTCATCTGCGGGTAAATTGTATCAATCCTGGCGGGACTCGCACCAAAATGCGCGCCAGCGCCTTCCCGACCGAAGATCCGCAAAAACTGAAAACCCCCGCCGATATCATGCCGGTCTATTTATGGTTGATGGGCGACGATAGCCGGCGTAAAACCGGTATGACCTTTGATGCCCAGCCGGGGCGTAAACCAGGGATCTCCCAATGAGCGATCAACGCTACCGCGAGCGCCAGCAGCGGGTAAAAGACAAAGTCGATGCGCGGGTCGCCGCCGCCCAGCAAGAACGCGGGCTAATCATGGTCTTTACCGGTAACGGCAAAGGCAAAACGACTGCCGCCTTCGGTACCGTCACCCGCGCGGTTGGACACGGCAAAAAAGCCGGCGTGGTGCAGTTTATCAAAGGTACCTGGCCTAACGGCGAGCGCAATTTGCTGGAGCCGCACGGCGTGGAGTTTCAGGTCATGGCCACCGGCTTTACCTGGGATACGCAAAATCGCGACAGCGATACCGCCGCCTGCCTCGATGTCTGGCAGCACGGGCGCCGAATGCTGGCCGACGACAGCCTGGATCTGGTGCTGCTGGATGAACTTACCTACATGGTGGCCTATGATTATCTGCCGCTGGAAGAGGTGCTGACGGCGCTGCGCAACCGTCCAGCGCATCAAACGGTGATGATTACCGGTCGCGGCTGCCACCGCGAGATCATCGAGATAGCCGACACCGTCAGCGAGTTACGCCCGGTAAAACACGCCTTTGACGCCGGGGTTAAAGCGCAGATGGGGATTGATTACTAAGCGCCAGTCGGGCCAGGAGCTGGCTATTGAGCGGCAGACACAAACAGTCCTCGCCGAGCGCCAGTTGCTGGTCGAGGACGTTTTGCCGCGAAACAAAGCGTTTGCGGTATTCGGTCGGCGTCAGTCCGCAGTATTTGTTAAAGGCGGCTATCAGGTATTTGTGCTCCTGAAAACCGCAGCTATGGCTGATTTCGGTGATCGGCGTGCGCGTATCGCGTAGTAGATTACGAGCCTTATTCAGCCGTACCAGAGTCAGATACTCTTTAAAGTTGTAACGACTCACCCGCTTAAACAGCCGGGAAAACCACGAATAGCTCATCCCGCTGTGCTCGGCCACTTCGCTTAACGTCAGTGGCCGGTCGTAATGCAGATTAATATAATCGATGCCTTTTTTAATCATCGACTCTTCGCGTAGCGAACTCTCCTCCCGCTCCTGCGGCTCGCCTGCCGTCACCAATGCATCAAGCAGCAAATATATCGCTGCGATACGCTGGAATGGCGTACGGTTATCGACTAGCTGTTGCAGCAGCGCCGTGAGCCGCTGGCGCACCTGCCAATCCGCATTCTGCGCAACACGCCCGGCGGTGCACCATTCCAGCCGCGGAGAGGGATGCATTTCATCAAACAGACCCGGCGAAAACTGTACGGTAACCAGCTGGCTACCAGCCATCTCCGCGCTGAGTGAATGCACTTCCTCCGCGTTGATATACAACATATCGCCCTCGCGTAGTAGCCACTCCCGCTGGCCGACGGCCAGCGTAAAACCGCCATGAAGGACGGTGATAAGCTCCGGCGCCGGGTGCCAGTGAGGTTCGCAGTAGCGCACCTCAGCGGCAAAAACGTTGAGTTTCTCAGCGTCGAAGGCGATCAGCTCATAACCGCTACCGGTCGCCGGCTGCCCGCTTTGCGTTACCTGACGAGGATGCGTCACTGAAAACGGGAACACGGGTTACCTCCTGAACTTTTGTTATTGATGATCCGCCAGCACGGCATTGAGTTCATCGCGGTCGATATCCAGCGCCAGGAATTCAGTCAATGCAATGAGCAAACCACAGAACAGATCCGGCGCCAGGCGGATAAGCTTTTCACGTACCTGGTCTGGCGCTACGCCGCTTTTCGCCGAAATCAGCGCCACCACGCGGGCAAAGGCTTCCGGCTGTTGAATAAGCTGTTGGAGAGAATTGTCGTCGCGCAGCGGTACGTAGCGCGCAGGGCAATCAATCTCAACGCTTGCCGTTAATGGAAGATCGCGTGACGAGGCACCCACGTAGATTTGCCACTGCCCTGGCGTCACCAGCCAATCCGCCAGCCCCGGATGATAGCAAGCTAAATCAGCGACGGGCAGCGCGAGCGCGACGCGACGCGTCTCTCCCGCCAGCAACGACACTTTGCTAAAGGCTTTCAGCGCGCGAACCTCGCGGATCAGTTCTCCCTCCGGGGCCGCAACGTACAGTTGTACAATCTCCTTGCCCTCACAGTCGCCGATATTCGTTAAATCAAACGCTACATGCAGGGTTTCGCCTTCGGCAAGCCGCGAGGCGGAGAGCGAAAGATTGGCATAGCGGAATTGGGTATAGCTCAGGCCAAAGCCAAACGGGAAACGCGGCGAAAGACGGCGTTTATCGTAATAGCGATAGCCGACAAATAATCCCTCGCCATAATGATGGCGCAGGTTTTCCCCCGGATACTGTAGCCAGGCGGGCGTCTCTTCGAGCGTATTTGGCACCGTTACGGTCAGCTTACCGCAGGGGTTGCATTTACCGAACAGAATTTCAGCCACGGCGCGCCCCATCCCCTGTCCGGCGAAGAAGGTTTCCAGCAGCGCCCGGCATTCGCCAAGCCATGGCATCACCACCGCGTCGCTGTTGGCCAGCACCACCACCACGTTTGGCTGTACCGCAGCGACCTCGCGGATCAGCCGTTCATGCGCGGGCAGAATATTCAGATCCTGGCGATCGCCATTCTCGCCATCCTCACCGACCGCCGTGCTGACAAAAACCACTGCTACATCGGCGGCACCGGCGACATCGCGCGCCTGCGCCAGAGCCTGCTCATCGCTTTGATTGTCGTCTGGCGCGCCCGGCGCCCACGAGACCTTAAAGTCATCCCCGGCAAGATCGAAAATCTCATCCAGCGGACGGTCAAGTAAATAGGGAACCGTGGTGGCGCAACCTGAGCCCTGTATCACCGGCTCCTGAGCGGGCTTACCGATCACCGCGATGCGCGGCGTTTTGTGTGGCTTCAGCGGCAGCAGGTTGTGTTCATTTTTCAGCAATACGATGGATTCTGCCGCTAAACGCTGCGATAACGCATGGTGTGCGGCAAAGTCAGCGCGCGTCTGCGGCCGGCGATGTCGTTGCACTTTATCGACCAGTTCAAGCATCCGCAAACAAGCCCGGTCTACCACCGGCATTGGAACCTCGCCGCAAGAGATTGCCGCCAGCAGGGTTTGTTTGTCCCGGCGGGTTTCCGGCATTGCCAGGTCGTTGCCGGCAAGCAGCGATGCCGGGCGATCTTTAATACCGTACCAGTCGGACATCACCAGACCGTCATATCCCCATTCCTCACGCAATACCTGGGTCAGTAAGAACGGATCCTGCGATGTTTGTACGCCATTAAGACGGTTATAAGAAGACATCACCGTCCAGGGCCGGGATTTGGCAATCGCTCGTTGAAAACCGGCGAGATAGATTTCGCGCAGCGCCCGCTCCTCAATAATCGAATCCATTTCGGTTCGCCGATACTCGGAGTTATTGGCGGCAAAATGTTTAAGACTGGCGCCGACGCCTTCGGCCTGTAAGCCGTTAATCAGCGCCGCGGCGATATCCCCGCTGACGACCGGGTCCTCTGAATAGTATTCATAGCCGCGTCCAGCCAGCGGGGTGCGCCGAATGTTAATTCCCGGCCCCAATAAAATACCCACTCCCATCTGCTGACACTCGCGTCCCAGCGCTGCGCCCATTTCCTGCACTAGTTCAACATCCCAGCTACAGGCCAGACTGGAGCCATTCGGAAAACAGGTGGCCGGCAGCGAGGCGCTGAACAACGCTTCGCTGCCGCCCTTCGCTACAGGCTCGTCGGCGCTGGCCTGGTCGGCGGTTTGAGTTATCACCGAGATGAAGTCATCCATGCTCCACTTTTCATTGCCATCTATTTGCGCACTGCTATAGCGCACGCCGTACGTACCATCGGTCATCACGATATCGGGGATACCATGCTGCGGCAACGATGCCGTACGCCACAGGCCACTGCCGGTCAGCAGCGCCACTTTTTCCTCTACCGACATGGCGGCAATAAGGGTACTAAAATCGTTATTCATCTCTCTGACTCCTTGAGGTTAAAGCGCGCTTTGCTTACGCAGGCTGATTTTTTGCACGATATCGCGATAGGTATTTTCATCCAACGAGTAGCAGGCTACGAAGATGGCGCTGATAGCGAACATCGCGCCGGGGAAGAGCGTCATCAGAATATTGATGCCATTAATCGCATCGCTGGTCACATTACCCGCATCATAGTGATAGAGATC
Source organism: Klebsiella sp. 141203 (assembly GCF_032601985.1). Taxonomy (NCBI): domain Bacteria; kingdom Pseudomonadati; phylum Pseudomonadota; class Gammaproteobacteria; order Enterobacterales; family Enterobacteriaceae; genus Klebsiella; species Klebsiella sp. 141203. The sequence goes on from NZ_JAQIRL010000001.1 coordinate 779,887, forward strand.
CAGCATCCAGCCCGCGCAACCGCCGCCAATAGCCATCGCAATTTTGGTGATGAAGTTAAAGAAACCGTAGATTGCGCCTTCAGAGCGTACGCCGTGATGCCATTCAGCATATTCGACAGTGTCGGCAATCATCGACCACATGGCGACAAAGCCCATACCTAATGTGATGCTGTAAAGACATACACCGCTCATTATCAGCCACAGGTTATTACCAGCGATGAAATATTGCATCAGCACCCCCAGCACGCCAATTAACAACGCCAGAAGCGCCATTTTCTTTTTTCCTATCAGCGCAATCACTTTCTCGGAAATGATGGTTCCAACGATATAAGCACCTGATTGAATCATGAAGAAAGTTGCGGTAAACCCTTCGCTGCCGATAATGTATTTAATAAAGTAAATGGCGATCGCCATCCAGACGGTATAGGCGATATAGAAAAATACGGTAAATAATGACAGATGAATTAGTGGAGCATTGCCTAATACCGCACGGAACATTTCACGAAGCGTCGGCGCATTCATTTCATCCTCTTCGCCAACTCGTTCTTTGGTCATGGCAAAACAGGCAAGAAACATAAAAGTCGCTAACAGCGCAAAGCAGGAAACGGCAAAGACATAGCCCATCTGTTTGTCGTTAAAGGGCGAAATCAGCCAGTCGGCGGTTGTGGAAACAATCAGATACCCGACAATCGCCAACACAAAGCGGTACACGGACAGCGACGAGCGCGAGGCTTCATGCTGCGTCAGGCGGTTGGTCAATGCTGAATAAGGCGTGTTAACCGCCGTATAGGCCAGGCAATAAATGGTATAGGAAGCCAGCGCGAAATAAAATTTAGCTTCCCCGCCAAATGGCACAAAACACAACACGGTTAAAAAACCTAACGGTATCGCACCATATAATAGCCAGGGACGCAGCTTGCCATATTTACTCTGCGTCTTATCAATTGCAAAACCAATCAAAATATTAAATATTGCATCAATCACCCGGGCGATCACAAAGATCAGGCTCGCCTGTACCGCGCTGATGCCATAAATATTTGTATAAAAAAACAGTAAGAATAACGAGACAAAACCGAACGATAAATTAGAGGCGAAATCACCTAAGCCATAGCCTATCTTTTCTTTTACGCCGATGACCACATAGCTTGCCGATAACTTTGTTGTTGTACTCATTGCGGGCTACCTGTTTTTGTAATCAGTGCCGACAGTATATGGCGACGCTAATAACATCACTTTGCGTTATTTGTCTGCGTAATTCCTGTTTCTTGTCTTTATGCAAAAGTGTGAAAAATGTCACAAGCGAAGGGAAAAAGAGGAGCGTTCCGGCGGGAACCGCCGGAACGTACAGCATTAGCCGTTGGTCTTGTTGCGAGTGCTGGAACGGCGGTTGCCGTTATTACCCTGGCGAGGATTGCCGCTGGTCTGGCTATGACGCTTGACGGCACGGCGAATCTGATTCGCTTTCATGCGACGGCGATCTTTCTCCACCGCCACTTTGCTTTCGGTTTCCGCCGGCAGCTCCACCAGTTCACGCAGATAGTTGGTTTGCGCCAGATCCAGTTCCGTCCAGCCGCCGCGCGGCAGGCCTTTCGGCAGCAGAATATCGCCGTAGCGTACGCGAATAAGACGGCTGACCTGAACGCCGACGGCTTCCCACAGGCGACGCACTTCGCGGTTGCGCCCTTCGGTCAAGGTGACGTTATACCATTGGTTGATCCCTTCACCGCCGGTGAACTTAATCGTTTTAAACGCTGCAGGGCCATCTTCTAACTGTACGCCACGCGCCAGTTGGCGCAGCTTGTCTTCATCAACCTGGCCGAAAACGCGAACGGCGTATTCACGCTCGACTTCGCGGCTCGGGTGCATCAAACGGTTCGCCAGTTCACCATCGGTGGTAAACAGCAGCAGGCCGCAGGTGTTCACATCAAGGCGACCCACCGCAATCCAGCGCGCGCCGCGCAGTTTCGGCAGACGGTCAAATACCGTCGGGCGCCCTTCCGGATCGTTACGGGTGCAGAGTTCGCCTTCTGGCTTGTAATAGGCCAATACGCGGCAAATCTGCTCGGCAGATTCTTTTACCGAAATAAGATGGCCGTCGATACGAATTTTCAAACCAGGCACGATTTCTACGCGATCGCCGAGGGTTGCGACCTTACCATCCACGCTGACGCGGCCAGCTTCGATGATAGTTTCAATTTCACGGCGGGAGCCATGGCCAGCACGAGCCAGCACTTTCTGTAATTTCTCGCTCATAGAGCTTCCTTTAGGTGTCGCCTTCCCAGGCGTCTGATATGCTTTGGCGACAACAGGCCATTAAAACCACCAACCTGTTGTTATATAAATACTTTACACATTTTAAGGCGCCGTTCGTCAGCACTGTTAAACAGCGCGCGCGCCTGCGTGGGCGAACATACTACACTAACTTCAAAATGAATGCTTCACTGCGATACATTTCTCTGTCTATGGATTATCGCTCGCCGTCAATGAACTTGCCTTAAGGGGAAAGTGGGCAAATGGCGCCGGATGACTAAACAGGTATCCTTGCGCTTTCTGGCAACCGAGGTCGCGTAACTGGTCTTTTATCTCCTCATCTTCAATACCCTCAGCAACGACGGGCACCTTAAAACCCTGTGCCAGCACAATCAGCGATGCAATCACCGATTCCGCTTTGTCATCATCGGCGAATTGACAGATCAAACGGCGATCAATTTTGATGCTATCAAATGGCAGCGTATGTAAATAAGAGAGGCTGGATAAATTGACGCCAAAATCATCCAGCGCGACGGCAATACCATGGCGACGTAAATAAGCAATCATTCTGCTCATTCTGGTAGCATCGTTCATCAATAGCCGTTCGGTTATCTCAAGACAAATATTGCCCGTGACCAGCCCATTACGATAGATAACATCCATTAAATGCCAGGCAAAATCCTGTTGCAGGAGTTGAATCGCCGATACGTTGATATGCAGAATAAAGTTCGCCGGCGCCCCGCGGAGAATCATAGCGGACAGTTCCCGACAGGCCTCTTCAATAACCCAGCGCCCCAGCGGGATTATCAGCCCACTCTCTTCCGCCAGTGGGATGAAACGCTCGGGAGGAATTTCGCCTACCGTTTCGGAGCGCCAGCGAAGCAAACATTCTCCTTCCTGAAAAGCGCTTTGATCCTGCAAATCCACAATTGGCTGTAGCATCAGATGAAATTCATGTTGCTGGATCGCATCATGAAGATGCTCATGGAGTTGGATATTATAAAGCTCAGCCTCATGCATCTCGCCGCTGAAAAACGTCGCGACGCCGTTTCCCTGTTTCTGCGCATGGCGTAATGCAATCCATGCCTCACGCAACGTTTGTTCAATATTCTCTGCGTGGATCTCAGCCGTCACCAGGCCAATATTGCCGGTATAAACGTATTTGCTTGCCGTAGGAGACGCTTCATTATTGACGTCGATAAATAGTGAGGAGAGCAGTTCTCTGTAGCGCTGATGCTCTTTTGGCTGAGTTTGTCCTGGAAAAACCACGATAAGCTTATCTACTGTATCGCGGGAGATCAGCGTATTCGTCGGCAGTAAATTACGCAGGCGAAGAATATAATCGCTAATGAATTTTTCACCATACTCCGTACTTAAGGAATTGATAATAGCGTTCATATTACTGATATGCAGCAGCGCGAGCAGGTTTCTACCTTGATATAGCGATGTCTGACGCAGTAACCCCGTCCTCGAGAATAATCCGGTGGTTCTATCCTCTTCTATTTCGCGCCGTTGGGCGTCGAAACTTTCCGCCAGCTTATGCGATAGCGCCATAAATGTGGTTTCCAGAGAGGCTATTTCCGGGAAATGACGCTTATTATCTGGCGGCGTCCAGCGGTGCGTCGCAAGCTGATCCGCTTTACGGACAATATCCCGCAGCGGTTTTACCACCTTCGCCAGGCCACAGAAAACCACCAGCAGACCAAGTGTAAAAATGACAAACAGCATGCTCATGGTGATAGCTATATATTTAACGATGGTACGGGTAATCATTCTCGCTGGGCTAATCACAATCCCCGTCCAGTGCAGTATGTCATCACGGTCGGTGATTGGGAAAGCATCAACATAATATTCTTCTTTGCCGGAGCTAAAAAACTGCAATCCCGTGCGTTTATGCGTTTTTAAGGTGTGACTGGCTGCCACAACAACCGGTAAATGAGTGTTTTCAAGCGTTTGTAGATTCAACCGTGAGTGTTTTCCCCCAGCCAGCATATTTCGCGTCAATGATGGCACTGATGAAGAAATGAGCTCATTTTTTTCATTAACAATCAGCAGAATACTTTCCGGATGGGGTTTAAATTTTTCCAGGCTTTTATTTAGTTCGTTGAGGTGCAACTCGCTGGCGACGACGCCAACAAACTGTCCCTGGCGATTGAATGCCGGCGAGCTGAACGCAACGCCAATTTCATTTTCATATTCATAATCGCGAAAGGGTTTTGTCCAGTGCGAGCTCTGGTCTTTGGCAACCGCCGCATACCATTCGCGTTGCGTTGTTTGATAATCCGCTAGCACCGATTTTACCAATGAGTTCACCGTCAGGTGGCTATACGCCGTCAGATGGTGACCTGTTTGCGCATCTTTTACCGCAAGATAATCATTCGACTCGGCCTGGCCGCGCGCCACTTGAATAAAATCGCCATTTACTGCGCCAAATCCGACCAGATTGAGATAATGTTTGTTGCTGAAGACGTTATTGGTGGTATTGACCATTTCGCCGATCAGGCTGCGAACCGGGATCGCAGTACTGGATTGACGTCCGATCGCATGAACCAGTATCGCGTTCGATTGCGCGGGAACATCAATATAATCGTGGATGACTTCCTCGATATTGACTCTTTTCGCTCGCAGAATATCCTCACTCACCTCATCAAAAAAAGCATAACCTTCGTAGTAGAGAAAAGCATATGTCGTCAGCAGCACGACGAGAATTGTCGTGGCTAAGGTAAATATGATGGCCTGAGTTAGGGTGAACGGGTAACTGTTGACCGAAAGCTGTTTTTTTAATATTTGCATCGTTATTATCGCCGCTCGTCTTTGTCATCATTCCGGTTCAACAACGAAAAACCCATTGGCGACGTCAAAACTATCAAACGTTTTCGGCCGGGAATAATGATATCCCTGGGCCAAATCACAGCCCATCTCCTGCAGTTTTTCCGCCATTTCGCGCGTTTCAACGCCTTCGGCCACCAGCGGCACGGAAAAACTTCGCGCCAGCATTAACACCGAGGCAATAACCGCTTCGCTTTTTTTATCGTCTAGCACATTGCTAACAAACCCGCGGTCAATCTTCAGACAGTCAAACGGCAGTGAATGCAGATACGAGAGGCTGGAATAACCGGAACCAAAATCGTCAATCGCGACGCAAACGCCGAGGCGGCGTAAATAAGCCAGTATTTCGACAATCCGCCACGTGTCATGTAGCAAAACGCTTTCGGTGATTTCGAGACAAATATTGCGGTTCATCAAATCATTAGCGTGAATTGACTCCAGCAAATGCTGAGCAAAATCAGGTTGCTGAAGCTGAATTGCCGAGATATTGACGTGCAGTTTAAAATCACGCGGCGCGCCGCGCGTGATAAACGCGGCAAGTTCACGACAGGCGGTTTCAATTATCCATTTCCCTAACGGCACAATCATGCCGGTGTGCTCGGCAAGGGCGATAAATTTGTCGGGCGGCACGAAACCCGACACATTTGATTGCCAGCGGATCAGGCATTCACCTTCTTTACAAGGCCGCTGCGATTCAAATGAAACGATCGGCTGCAAAACGAGATGGAAACCTTCCGAATGGAGATCGTCGCATAACGCCTGATGCAGACGCAGATTATTCACTTCCTCTTCACGCATGGCGGCCGTGAAAAGTTTACTCGTACCGCTACGCTGCATCTGGGCATGCTGTAAAGCCAGACTAACATTCATCAGACATTCGCCGATGTTCTCTGGGGTTAATGATTCAATCAACATGCCAATATGGCCAGTAAATATATGCGATTCGCCTGACATATCAGAAGCAGACATACGAAAAACAGAAGCAAGTAGCGCGCTGTACCAGTCGACATCCTTTTCGGCATACATGCCATCAAAAGCGATAATGAACAAGTCTTCTCGATCACGACAACATAGTGCCCCTTCAGGCAATATTTTGCGAATGCGTAAAGTAAACTGGTGAATAAACTGTCGGGCCTGAGTCGTACCGAGCACATTCTTAACCGAGTTGTAGTTGTTAACGTATACCATCGCCAGCATATTGCGATGACGGTACAGCGACTCACAATGCAGTAAACCGCTACGGGTTAAAAAACCGGTTTCGCTATCTTCTTCCAGTTTCCGGCGTTTAGATTCGAAAGTGTCTGGAATAATTGCATATAGGTTGCTCAATGCTGCATCCAACGAGGCTATTTCCGGAAATACTCGTTTAGTTGGTTTCTTCCACGGCATTAACCCCAGATGCACTTTATCTGTAACGTCTTTTAAGGCGCCGGTGAAATGAGAAATAATCATCAACAGAATCAACATCAGAATAAAAATAAACAGTGTCGTGGCGAAGGTCACAAGTAGACGCTGTTTATTCATTTCCGCCATTTCCGCATGCTGTGGTGCGATAAGTACCGCCTTCCAGTTCAGCAGATGTTGGCGGTCCTGCACGCTAAAGGCGGTCGCCAACAAAGACTCGTCCTCAGTACGCAAGGAAAATGACGTCGGCGACGGCTGCGCCGAGGTAAGCTTTGCCATCAGTTGGCGATCCTGCTGCCATTTATGTTGGTTGCCGGAACGCGCGACAATGCGATTGTTGTCATCGATAAGTAGAAGAGCATAGCTTTTATCCGGCAGGAGACTCTGTAAATAAGCGGTCATATCTGCAGGTGTGGCGCCGCTGGCGATCGCCCCGACGAAGCGGCCTTGTTTATCGTACACTGGCTGGTTCCAGCTCATGATCAAACTGCCGGTAAAGAGAGAGCGTTGCCAGAACCCGTGCGTTTGCTGGCGAGCGCGGCGAAACTGCGGTAAATCAGCAACATTAAACGCGTTATTGACGTTGACAATATTGGTCTGCGGGCTTAACCCGCTGTATTTAACCAGGGAGTGATGATTATCGCGCTGGGTTCGCTGTAAATAAATTTGATTACTATGATTATCGCGAATAACAGCAATACTGGAGCCATTTTCCGCATACCACGACAGGCTCTGGAAGGCGGGCATGGTTTTAAACGCGCTCGCCGTCAAATACACCATTTCAGGAACTAAAGTATCCTTATCGATGTTGTTACTTTCGCCCTGAATATATTGTAAAAATAGATTCGTTATTTGTCGTGGGCGATCGACAGCATCCTCAAGTTTAAGCTGAATAGACGTATACTGAGAACCAATGATTTTTTTATCAATGGCACTACTGACCTGACGCGACTGATAGTTAAACAGGCTGGTCAGGCTGACAACAATCAGCATTAACGCCAGCAGCGAAACAACCAGTACGCTTTTTACCAGGGTGATGGGATAGGTATTTGAGGTCAGCTTTGGCATATATTAACGGTATTTAATCACTATTATAAGATTATTATCACTGAATACCACCAGGGCTTAATGTATGACTTTACCCGCCAGATATAAGGTAACGGCAACACTGGAAAACATAAAAAAAATCAACAGTACTTTCTTCCTCTTAAACACGTCGGAGGGTTAAATAGTCAGCTTATACATAATGTTGAATTTCTTTCTGGAAGCAATATCAGTGAGTGATATCGTAAGCGGACTAATAATATAAAGAAGAAAGGAGCGACTCAATGCGGAAAGAATTTTAAAATAAATTTAAGCCGCGGGCGACACATGAAACGCCGCCCGCGAGAAACATCACAGGAAGGGTTTAATATCACCAACGCCTTCACGCAGCACCACCGGCGCGTCTTCGGTCAGGTCGATAACCGTCGTCGGCTGCTGGCCGAGATAACCGCCGTGAATAATCAGATCGACCACCTTCTCAAGACGGTCTTTAATCTCTTCCGGGTCGGACTCCGTGAATTCATTACCCGGCAGCATCAAGGATGTCGAGAGCATCGGCTCGCCAAGCGTTTCCAGCAGCATCTGGGCGATAGGATTTGCCGGCACGCGCATACCAATGGTTTTACGCTTTTCTTGCAACAGGCGGCGCGGCACCTCTTTCGTTCCTTTAAGAATAAACGTGTAGTTGCCCGGGGTATTGTTTTTGATCAGACGAAACGCCACGTTATCGACAAACGCATAGGTCGACAACTCGGAGAGATCGCGGCACATCAGGGTGAAATTGTGGCCATCCGGCAACTGACGAATACGGCAGATCCGCTCCATCGCCCCTTTATCTTCAATTTTGCACCCCAGAGCATAACCAGAGTCCGTTGGATAAACGATAACCCCGCCCTTACGTACGATTTCCACCGCCTGATTAATCAACCGCGCCTGCGGGTTATCGGGGTGGATATAGAAAAACTGGCTCATACTTCCCTCTCAATTTGTTCAGCGGCCACTTCCCAACTGCGCCAGATCCCTTCTACGCCAGCGGGTAGCCAAAGTTTGCGCCCCAGTTCGATCCATGGACAGGGCTGGTGGAAATCCGAACCCTGCGACGCCATTAAACCAAACTGTTTCGCGTAGCCCGCCAGCTGCGCGCGCTCATGCGGCGCCTGCTGACATTGGGCGACCTCCATCGCGTCGCCGCCCTGCTCGCTAAAATGGGCCAACAGCCGTTTCAACCATTTGGCGGAAAGATCGTAACGCCCCGGATGGGCGATCACCGCTTTGCCGCCAGAATGATGAATGACATCAATCGCTTGTTTTATTGTACACCACTGCGGCGGAACGTATCCGGTTTTCCCGCGGGCGAGATATTTTTTGAATACATCGGCAATATTGCTCGCAAAGCCGGCTTCAACTAAAAAGCGGGCAAAATGGCCGCGGGTAACCGCGCCGCCATCGGCGAGCTTTAACGCCCCTTCCCAGGCGCCGGGGATTCGCGCTTTCTCCAACCGTTCGGCAATCATCTGCCCGCGCTGGTTGCGCCGCGCTTTCTGTTCGCAGAGCAGTTGCGTCATCGCCGGATGGTTGATATCAATATTCAGTCCGACGATATGAATTTCGTGATTTTCCCACAGGGTGGAAATTTCTACCCCGGTGATAAGCGTGAGCGGCAGTTCAGCCCGCGCAATTTCGGCACGCGCTGCCGGAATGGCCGCCACGCTATCGTGATCGGTGATTGCCAGCGTCCCCACCCGCATCTCATGCGCGCGATGTACCAGCTCTTCTGGAGTCAATCGCCCATCGGAGGCGACGGTATGGCTGTGCAGGTCATAAATGACCGCGTAATTAGTGTCGCTCAAAATGGCTCCTGGTGGACCTGAACTGAAATAAGCGCATTATGATAACGACTGAGAAAGAAAATCTGCAAACAAGGGTTGACTTTATTTTCATGGACTAGTTAACTAGTACGCAAGTTCACACAACGGGTATCTCTGATGAAAACGCAAATTATTACTCTTCATAGCTGGTGGCGTCGTTCCTGGAATCGGGCGGCGTGATCGCGTTTTGCACTCAGCAAACAGATACCGGGCCCGCCACTGAGCGGGCTTTTTTTTGAACAAAATAATGAACAGAACAGGCGAGAATGATAATGCAAACATCAAAACCAGCGCTCGAGCTTCTCACCAGCGACGCTATCTATCGCGAAAACCCGACGGCGTTATTCCATCAATTATGCGGCGCGCGCCCGGCAACCTTGCTGCTGGAATCGGCCGACATCGATAGTAAAGACGATTTAAAAAGCCTGCTGCTGGTGGATAGCGCCCTGCGTATTACCGCACTTGGCAATACCGTCACTGTCCAGGCGCTGTCAGCGAACGGCGCCGCGCTGCTTGAACTGCTGGATAACGCATTGCCGTCCGGCATTGAGAATCTGCGCCAGCCGAACAGCCGGGTACTCACCTTCCCACCGGTTAGCGCCCTGCTGGATGAAGACGCTCGCCTGTGTTCGTTATCGGTGTTCGATGCGTTTCGTCTGTTACAGGATTTGGTCAGCGTCCCGCAGGCCGAGCGCGAAGCGATGTTCTTCGGCGGCCTGTTCGCTTACGACCTGGTGGCCGGTTTTGAAGATTTACCACCGCTTAACGCCGATACCGCCTGCCCGGATTACTGTTTCTACCTGGCGGAGACGCTGCTGGTCATCGACCATCAGACCAAAAACACCCGCATTCAGGCGAGCCTGTTCACGCCGCTGGAGAATGAGAAACAGCGTCTTCTGCAACGTATCGCCCAGCTACGCCAGCAGTTAAATGAGCCGCCCGCGCCGCTGCCAGTGACGACGGTTGCCGAAATGCGCTGCGACGTCGATCAGAGCGATGAAGAGTACGGCGCCGTGGTGCGCAAAATGCAGCGCGCCATTCGCGCGGGCGAAATTTTCCAGGTTGTGCCGTCGCGCCGCTTCTCCCTCCCTTGCCCGTCGCCGCTGGCCTCGTACGATGTGCTGAAAAAGAGCAATCCCAGCCCGTATATGTTCTTTATGCAGGATAACGATTTCACGCTGTTCGGGGCCTCGCCGGAAAGCTCGCTAAAATACGACGCCGTCAGCCGCCAGATTGAGATCTACCCCATTGCCGGCACCCGTCCGCGCGGCCGCCGCGCCGACGGTTCGCTGGATCGCGACCTCGATAGCCGTATTGAACTGGAGATGCGTACCGACCACAAAGAGCTCTCTGAACATCTGATGCTGGTCGACCTGGCCCGTAACGATCTCGCCCGCATCTGTACCCCGGGTAGCCGCTACGTGGCGGATTTGACCAAAGTCGATCGCTATTCCTTTGTGATGCACCTGGTTTCCCGCGTGGTTGGCGAACTGCGCCGCGACCTCGACGTCCTGCACGCCTATCGCGCCTGCATGAATATGGGCACCCTTAGCGGCGCGCCGAAAGTTCGCGCCATGCAGCTAATCGCCGCCGCGGAAGGCAAGCGTCGCGGTAGCTACGGCGGCGCGGTCGGCTACTTTACCGCCCACGGCGACCTCGATACCTGCATCGTGATCCGCTCGGCCTACGTAGAGGACGGCATTGCCACCGTGCAGGCGGGCGCCGGTATCGTGCTCGATTCCGTTCCGCAATCCGAGGCGGATGAAACCCGTAATAAAGCTCGCGCCGTGCTGCGCGCCATTGCTCAGGCCCATCACGCGAAGGAGACTTTCTAATGGCCGACATCCTGCTGCTCGATAATATCGACTCCTTTACCTATAACCTCGCCGACCAGCTGCGGGCTAACGGCCACAACGTGGTCATTTATCGTAATACCGTTCCGGCGCAATCGCTGATTGAACGTATCGGCACTATGGATAATCCGGTGCTGATGCTCTCTCCGGGGCCGGGTACCCCAAGCGAAGCCGGTTGCATGCCGGAGCTGCTGACCCGCCTGCGCGGCAAGTTACCGATTATCGGTATCTGCCTCGGCCACCAGGCCATCGTGGAAGCCTACGGCGGCTATGTCGGCCAGGCGGGCGAAATCCTTCACGGCAAAGCTTCCAGCATTGAGCATGACGGCCAGGCGATGTTCGCCGGTCTTGCCAACCCGCTGCCGGTGGCCCGCTACCATTCACTGGTCGGCAGCAATATTCCGGCCGGGCTCACCATTAACGCCAATTTCAACGGTATGGTGATGGCGGTTCGCCATGACGCCGATCGCGTCTGCGGCTTCCAGTTCCATCCGGAGTCGATTCTGACTACTCAAGGGGCGCTGCTGCTGGAGCAAACGCTGGCATGGGCGCTGCAGAAACTGGAACAGACCAATGTCGTACAACCGATTCTGGAAAAATTGTACCAGGCAGAGACGCTGAGCCAGCAGGAGAGCCACGTGCTGTTTTCCGCCGTCGTGCGCGGCGAAGTGAAGCCAGAACAGCTGGCCGCCGCGCTGGTAAGCATGAAAGTGCGCGGCGAGCAACCGCAGGAAATTGCCGGCGCCGCAACCGCGTTGCTGGAAAACGCCGCGCCGTTCCCGCGTCCGGATTATCAGTTTGCCGATATTGTCGGCACCGGCGGCGATGGCAGCAACAGCATTAATATTTCAACCGCCAGCGCCTTTGTCGCCGCCGCCTGCGGTTTAAAGGTGGCGAAACACGGCAACCGCAGCGTCTCCAGTAAATCGGGCTCGTCCGACCTGCTGGCCGCGTTTGGCATCAACCTGGATATGAATGCCGATAAATCGCGCGCCGCGCTGGATGAACTGGGCGTCTGCTTCCTGTTCGCGCCGAAGTACCACACCGGTTTCCGCCATGCGATGCCGGTCCGCCAACAGTTGAAAACGCGCACCCTGTTTAACGTATTGGGGCCGCTTATCAACCCTGCGCACCCGCCGCTGGCGTTGATTGGCGTCTATAGCCCGGAACTGGTGTTGCCGATTGCAGAAACCTTACGGGTACTCGGCTATCAACGCGCCGCCGTGGTACACAGCGGCGGCATGGACGAAGTCTCGTTGCATGCGCCGACCGTGGTCGCCGAACTCAATAACGGCGAAATCCAGAGCTATCAGCTGACCGCCGCCGACTTCGGTCTGACGCCTTATCATCAGGATCAACTGGCTGGCGGCACGCCGGAAGAAAACCGTGACATTCTCACGCGCTTGCTACAAGGTAAAGGTGAAGCCGCTCACGAAGCCGCCGTCGCCGCCAACGTCGCCATGTTGATGCGTTTACACGGGCATGAAGACCTGAAAGCCAACGCCCGGCAGGTACTGGATGTGCTGCACAGCGGAGCGGCCTATGACAGAGTGACCGCATTAGCGGCAAGAGGGTAAATAATGCAGACCGTTTTAGCAAAAATCGTTGCCGACAAAGCGATTTGGGTAGAAGCCCGCAAACAACAACAACCGTTAGCCAGTTTTCAGAATGACATCGTGCCGTCCGAACGCCATTTTTACGATGCGCTGGCCGGCGCCCGCACCGCCTTTATTCTTGAATGCAAAAAGGCGTCGCCGTCGAAGGGACTGATTCGTGAAGATTTCGACCCGGCGACCATCGCCGGGGTTTATAAGCACTACGCCTCGGCAATTTCGGTATTGTGTGATGAGAAATATTTTCAGGGCAGCTTTGATTTTCTGCCGATTGTCAGCAAAGTCGCGCCGCAGCCGATACTGTGTAAAGACTTCACCATCGATCCTTACCAGATTTACCTCGCGCGTTACTATCAGGCTGATGCCTGCCTGCTGATGCTCTCGGTGCTCGATGACGATCAATATCGCCAGCTCGCCGCCGTCGCCCACAGCCTCAATATGGGCGTTCTGACAGAAGTCAGCAACGAAGAGGAGCTGGAACGCGCGATTGCGCTGAAGGCCAAAGTCGTCGGCATTAACAACCGCGATCTGCGCGATATGTCGATTGACCTGAACCGCACGCGTCAACTGGCGCCGCGTCTCGGCCCGGATGTCACCGTGATAAGCGAATCCGGAATCCATACCTACGGCGAAGTCCGCGAACTGAGCCACTTTGCCAACGGCTTCCTGATTGGCTCGGCGCTAATGGAGCAACCGGACCTCAGCGCTGCGGTGAAGCGCGTGCTGTTAGGTGAGAACAAGGTCTGCGGCCTGACTCGTCCGCAGGATGCGCAAGTCGCCTGGGAGGCGGGCGCTATCTACGGCGGCTTGATTTTCGTCGCCAGTTCGCCGCGCGCCGTTGACGACCAGCAGGCACAGGCGGTAATGGCCGCCGCGCCGCTCAGCTACGTTGGCGTATTCCGCGATGCAGCCATTGAAGAGATCGTCACCCGTGCGACCAAATTGAAACTCGCCGCGGTCCAGCTTCATGGGAGCGAAGATCAGGCCTGGATTGATGCCCTGCGCGCGGCGCTGCCGGAGCAGATCCAAATCTGGAAGGCGCTGAGCGTCGGCGAAACGCTGCCGCCGCGTAACCTCAATCATGTGGACAGATATGTCTTTGACAACGGTCAGGGCGGGAGCGGTCAACGCTTCGACTGGTCGCTGCTGCAGGGCCAGGACCTGCGTAACGTGATGCTGGCAGGCGGCCTCAGCGCCGATAACTGCGTAGAAGCCGCGAAAAGCGGCTGTGCCGGACTCGATTTCAACTCAGGCGTAGAGTCGCAGCCGGGAATCAAAGAGGCAAGCCTGGTGGCTGCCGTTTTCCAGACGCTGCGCGCATATTAAGGAGCAATGCAATAATGAGCACTTTACTGAACCCGTATTTCGGCGAATTCGGCGGTATGTACGTTCCGCAGATCCTGATGCCCGCCCTGCGCCAGCTGGAAGAAGCTTTCGTCAGCGCGCAAAAAGATCCTGAGTTTCAGGCTGAATTCACCGACCTGCTGAAAAACTACGCGGGCCGCCCGACGGCGCTGACCAAATGCCGCAATCTGACCGAAGGCACCCGCACCACGCTGTACCTCAAGCGTGAAGACCTGCTCCACGGCGGCGCGCACAAAACCAACCAGGTGCTGGGCCAGGCGCTACTGGCCAAACGTATGGGCAAAACGGAAATTATCGCCGAAACCGGTGCCGGCCAACACGGCGTCGCCTCGGCGCTGGCCAGCGCCCTGCTCGGTCTGAAATGCCGCATCTATATGGGCGCCAAAGACGTCGAGCGTCAGTCGCCGAACGTCTTCCGCATGCGCCTGATGGGTGCGGAGGTCATTCCAGTGCACAGCGGTTCCGCCACCCTGAAAGATGCCTGTAACGAAGCGCTGCGCGACTGGTCCGGCAGCTACGAGAAGGCGCACTACATGCTCGGCACCGCCGCTGGCCCGCACCCATTCCCGACTATCGTGCGTGAATTCCAGCGCATGATCGGCGAAGAAACCAAAGCGCAGATCCTCGAGAAAGAAGGACGCCTGCCGGACGCGGTGATCGCCTGCGTTGGCGGTGGTTCTAACGCCATCGGCATGTTCGCTGATTTCATTGATGAATCCCGCGTTGGCCTGATTGGCGTCGAGCCTGCCGGCCACGGTATCGAAACCGGCGAGCACGGCGCGCCGCTGAAGCACGGTCGCGTCGGCATTTACTTCGGCATGAAGTCGCCGATGATGCAAACCTCCGACGGGCAGATCGAAGAATCTTATTCTATCTCCGCCGGGCTGGATTTCCCGTCAGTGGGTCCGCAGCATGCGTTCCTTAACAGCACCGGGCGCGCCGAGTATGTGTCAATTACCGACAACGAAGCGCTGGATGCCTTTAAAGCGCTCTCCCGCCATGAAGGCATTATCCCGGCGCTTGAATCGTCCCACGCTCTGGCGCACGCGCTGAAGATGATGCGCGAGAACCCGGATAAAGAGCAGTTGCTGGTGGTTAACCTGTCCGGCCGCGGCGATAAAGACATCTTCACCGTACACGACATTTTGAAAGCGCGAGGGGAAATCTGATGGAACGTTACGAGACGCTATTTGCACAGTTAAAAAACCGCCAGGAAGGCGCCTTTGTTCCCTTCGTCACCCTTGGCGATCCGGGGCCGGAGCAGTCGCTAAAAATCATCGATGCGCTGATTGAAGCCGGCGCCGATGCGCTGGAATTGGGGATCCCCTTCTCCGACCCGCTGGCCGACGGCCCGACGATTCAGGGCGCGACATTACGCGCTTTTGCCGCCGGCGTCACCCCGGCGCAGTGCTTCGAAATGCTGGCGGCAATCCGTCACAAGCATCCGACAATCCCAATCGGCCTTTTGATGTACGCGAACCTGGTGTTCAGCCCGGGGATTGATGAGTTCTACGCCGAATGCGCGCGTGTCGGCGTGGATTCCGTGCTGGTCGCCGACGTGCCGGTCGAAGAGTCCGCCCCGTTCCGCCAGGCCGCCCTGCGCCATAACATTGCGCCGATTTTCATCTGCCCGCCAAATGCCGATGACGATTTACTGCGCCAGATTGCCTCCTATGGCCGCGGCTATACCTACCTGCTATCGCGCGCTGGCGTGACAGGCGCGGAAAACCGCGCCGCGCTGCCGCTACATCATCTGATTGAAAAACTGGCGGAATATAACGCCGCGCCGCCGCTGCAGGGCTTTGGCATCTCGGCGCCGGAGCAGGTTTCCGCCGCCATTGACGCCGGCGCCGCCGGGGCAATATCCGGCTCGGCCATCGTCAAGATTATCGAGCGCAACCTTGAGCAGCCGCAAAAAATGCTCGAAGAGCTAAAAAGCTTCGTGCATGGTCTGAAAGCGGCGACCAAAACCATCTGACCCTTCGTCGCCCGGCCTCACCCCGGGCGGCTATTTCTGCTGCAGGCTGTTGGCGTATTTTCGCGTTAGGCGAAACAGCGCCGACACCTCGTCTTCAGACCATCCATCCAGCACCTGATTCATTAACCGCCGCCGCGCAACGGCAATAGCGTCGATCATCCGCTGCCCCTTTTCGCTGAGCGTCACCTCGCTAATCCGCCGGTCTTTGGCATTGGCCTGCTTGCAGGCAAGCCCCTGAGCCTCCAGCTTTTTCACCTGACGACTGACGGTGGTGTAATCGCGGCCTAAATGATCCGCCAGCTCAACTACCCCCACCGGGCCATAGCGCCCTACCGCCACCAGTAGCGGAAACAGCATCTGTTCAAGCTGCACCCCTGCCGCCTGTAATATCTGCTCATCGCGCAGAGGTTGATTCATCACGCTGATGATATCCAGCAGCGCGCCGTGAAAGTCGGTGATGTCGTAATCATTATGTGCATCTTGCATATATTAGTTAACCGCGTATAGTGCTCCTGAACGATATGTGCATTTTACACATAATTATCTTCAGGAGGTAATGTTATGAAAGCAGCCGTGGTATTTGATCTTAACGAAGGCCCGGTATGGGCCGATTTTAGCGAACCGCAGCCTGCAGTCGGACAGTTATTGATTGACGTTCGCGCCGCCGCCATTAGCCACGTGGTTAAGGGCCGGGCATCGGGACATCATTATAGTTTTGACGGTACTCTGCCGTTTGTCGTCGGTATCGATGGCGTCGGTATGACCCCTGACGGCCAGCGCGTCTATTTTGCTTTCCCCAACGCGCCGTTCGGCAGTATGGCGCAACGCGCGCCGGTCGCGCTGCAGAATTGCCTGGCGCTGCCGGATGAGCTTGACGACATCAGCGCCGCGGCAATGGCCAATCCGGGCATGTCTGCCTGGGCTGCGCTTGTTAAGCGGGCGCAGTTTCAGGCCGGCGAAACGGTACTGATTAACGGCGCCACCGGCAGCGCCGGACAGCT
Organism: Klebsiella sp. 141203; assembly: GCF_032601985.1. Classification (NCBI taxonomy): domain Bacteria; kingdom Pseudomonadati; phylum Pseudomonadota; class Gammaproteobacteria; order Enterobacterales; family Enterobacteriaceae; genus Klebsiella; species Klebsiella sp. 141203. Next base: position 797,092 of record NZ_JAQIRL010000001.1, read on the forward strand.
GGCGGTGCAAATTGCCCGCTACCTCGGTGCGAAAAAAATCATTGCTACCGGGCGCAATACGCAGACGCTGACCGCCCTCGCAGCCGATGAGTGTATTGATTTAACCGCCGATGAGCAGACGCTTAGCGCACAATTCGCCGCCGCCAGCGCCGGGCAAGTTGATGTGATCGTGGATTATTTGTGGGGCCGCAGCGCAGAGTTGCTGCTGCCTGCGTTGGCGAAATACGCCCCCGGCGATAAGCCGGTACGTTATGTGCAGGTAGGTTCCCTTGCAGGGGCGGATATCGCGTTAAACGGCGCGGTTCTGCGCGCCGCGCCGCTACAGCTCATGGGCAGCGGCATCGGCAGCCTGACCATGTCGCAACTGCTGGCGGCAACCGGGGAGATGCTGCAGGCTGCAGTGCCCGGTCATTTTACCATCGCCACCACGCCGCTGCCGCTCCGCGATGTCGCTGCGGCCTGGCCGCGTGATAACAGCCAGAAACGTACGGTTTTCACTCTTGATTAAAAAAATGTGCCTCCGCACAAACTCTGGGGTTGATATCTTAAATGAGAAATATTATCTTTCTCATTACCGAATGGTTGAGTGAACAACTCAGGTATTCGGTACGACATTGCTCACATTGCTTCCAGTATTTTTGCCCGCGTTTATCGCGGGCTTTTTTTTGGGTCAACTTCGGCATTTAATGGTCGAGATACAGATAATGCAGCCAGCTGGTCATCCGTAACAGCACCTTACGCATCACCGACACGTGGGCAAAATGGTCGGTATACACCGCCGCCTGGGCACTGACCCCATCCGGTAAATGGGCAAGATCGCGGCTCGCCGCCAGGTCAATCATTACATACACCCCTTCCCGACCGGGCGTGGCGCTTAAACCCTGTAATGCGCCGCTGGCCTGGTAGCTGCCATCGGGAATGGTTGGCAATACCTTTGTGACCTTGCCGGCATACACCTGCCCCGGTAGACCATTGAACACCACCTCTGCCTCGTCGCCCTGCTCCAGGCGCAGGATAGCGTTCTGGCGAAATACCGCCACCACCTGCCGTTTCTGCTGCGGAATAAAAATCATCACCGGTTTGAACGGCAGACGAACTGCCGTGGTTCCCGGTCGCGCCAGCACCTGGGTGACATAACCATTGCTGGGCGCGCGGAAAACCGTCTGTTCAAGGTCATAACGCGCTTCGGCAATCTGCGATTTCAGGCTGGCGATTTGCGCATCCTCGCCATTGAAACGCGCAGAAAGTCTTTCTAACTCCTGTTGATACTGGGCTTTAGCCGCCCGCAGGGCCGCGGATTGCGCCTGATATTGCTGCTCGGCGTGATTCACATCCTGCTCGGAAAAAGGGTTAACCGGCATCGTCGCGCCTTTCGCATAGCGCTGATAATCCTGCCGGGAACGTTCATATTCCGCCGTCATCCGTTGAACGTTAGCGGCGGATTCACTTAATGCCGCTTTCCGGGTTCTGATATCCGCTTCGGCGGCACTGAGATCCGCCTCCAGTTTATTCAGCCGCGCACGATAACGGCTATCATCAAGGCGAAACAGCACCTCGCCTTTGCGTAATAACACATTCGTTTTATCGGTAACTTCTACGATGGCCCCCGACACCTGCGGCACAATCGGGATCGACAGAGCTATTTTTTGCGCCCGGTCGGTGTACGGGTGATTATAATTCATAGTCAGAATTAGCGCACCGACAATAAACACGCCGCCAAGGACCGCCGTGGGTACCGTCCATTTATTTACCGGGATACGAAAAATTTTAAATACGCCATAGGCCAACGCCACATAGCTAAGAATAATGAGTAAATCCATACACTGGCCTCAGCGGTTATTTGACGAGTTTGTCGTTACAGTTATCTGTTGCTCCTGCAGACGCTTGAGCTCGCTTTCAAGTTGCCTGATTCGCTGATGCATTTCGGCGCTATCTTCGCCTTTATGCGCCATTCCCCACCCGCGCTCGGGGCGATACAGCGTGGCCCAGATCCACAACAGCGGCCAAATCGCATGCAGGGTAAACAGGCTCACCCAGCCGGCGACATGAATTGCATCCTGGTGAGGATGCTGGCGTTTCTTGGCCAATAAATAGGGAATATCATGAATAATAATAATGCCGTAAAATAAAATCAAAAACACGGCTATTAATACGCCTAAGGCAAAGTAGTTAAGAAACATAATGGTTCCTGACAATAAACGGTAAAACAGTGCTGACTACGCTGTTTTATAATTAGCAATACCACTCGATTTAATATTGGGGCTTAGTCGAGAATGATAGTTTGCCGACTGATAGACCAAATATTGATAACGGTAAAAATCAGTACTTTTATCTTTCCGATATAAAATCTCTTCTCCCGAGACCGATAGCCCTTTGATAATATCGTCATATTCAATCTTTTTTTCTTCTTCGGTTACGCTGGTAGCGCACGCCGCCAGCAGCAACATCACAGATAACGCAGCCATTCTTGTTATTTTCATCGATTATTTCTCTGTATTTTCGGCTGTAACAAATAATCTTCGCAAATAATACCCAGCGACTGACCAGAAGTCATATGACAATGACAGCAAAGATATATATCATTTTTGATATAGCAAACCGAAAGAAGCCATCTCATGAAAGAAAAAGACCTGCGTATTGACGAACTCCGTATCGTCCGCATGATTGCCGAAACGGCAAGCGTTAGCAAAGCCGCCCAGCTACTGGACATGCCGCAGTCGAACGTGTCGCGGGCGCTGAACGCGCTGGAACGGCGCCTGGGGCTGGAAATCTTTATCCGCCACCCTCGAGCGTTAATTCTGAGCGAGTTTGGCGAGCAGTTCCTGCGCCGGGCGGACATCCTGCTGGATAGGCATAATGACCTGCTTGATATGTCCGGTACCTGGAAACGCAGCCTTAACGGCATGGTGACGCTCGGCGCGCCAATCGGCATTCAGGCTTTCCTTGCCCGATACCTTTTGCCGCCGGTGCTGCGCTCGGCGCCGGAATTAACCGTCAATCTTCTCACCCGCAATCCCGACGAGCGCGAACAGAAACACGGGACGCTTTTCGATAGCGATTGCGATCTGCTGATTAGCTTTTTCCAACCGCAGGACGAAAGCCTGATCGCAAGGCCTCTCACCCGCTTTCGCATGGGGCTGTTTGCCTGCGCGGATTATATTGCGCAGTCGCCTCTGCACGATGTTGATGAGCTTGCGCAGCACCGCTGTATCACTTTGCGTACGTTGGGCGGGATCCGCAACAGTTGGCATTGCTATAACGCCGCGGGTGAGAGTATTCAGGTAGAGGTCAACGGTTCCAGCGTATGCGATAACATTTTGCCGGCAATCGAGCTTGCTAAACAGGGACTGGGCATCGTATATGCCCCTTTTTACTCCGTCGCGGCGGAATTAGAGGCCGGTACGTTACAGCCATGTCTGCCACGGGAACGCGGCGTGAATATGCAGGCGTGGTTGATTTATCGTCAGCGCGGCGTGTTGCCGCATCGCGTGCAGGTGATAATGGATAGCATTATGGAAAGCGCCAAACTGCACGCCCATCGGCTGGTCTGAAGAGGATAAAACTGGCCGCAGGCGGCCAGTTTTTTTAAAGCATTAGAAGCGATAACCGGCAGAGAACATAAACACCCACGGATCCAGACGGGTACTGACTTTCTGGTCAACGCCGTTAGCTTTAAATTTCACATCGGTGTCGATATCCATGTACCAGACCGACATGTTCAGCAGCCAGTTGCGGTCAATCAGATAATCCAGACCAACCTGTCCTGCCGCGCCCCATGAATCTTTCAGACTCAGGTCGGAAAGCCCGGCGTCCTTACCGGTATTGTTGAAATCATTGTTAAAGAAGGTCGTATAGTTAATACCGGCGCCGATATACGGGCGCACTTTGCTTTGCGCATCGCCAAAGTACCACTGCGCCATCAGCGTCGGCGGCAACTGGTGTACGGTGGCGATAGTGCCGGTCGGCCCGGTACCGACCTTGTGGCGGAACGGCGTTGCCGCCAGCAGTTCGATACCGATATTGTCGGTCGCCATATAGGTAAAGGTTAAACCTAACTGGGTGTTATTACTGACGTTAAAACCGCCGAGGCTACCCAGCACGTTGTCAGAACCCTCAGTGGGGCGAACCGTCGCCGAGCCCGCGCGAATAAAAAATTCCCCCGCTTCATGCGCCCAGGCGCTACCACCAGAAAGCGTACCTAAGATCAATGCCGCCGCTGCTATTTTCTTCATATCCATGTCCCCATTATGGTTTTTATCAGCGGCTGCAAATATACCTACAATGAGTTAGCTTTGATCTGTTTTAGATCACACCAGGCCATTAGATTTAACATTTATTGATCCAGATTAATTTTTGCAGCAGTTAGTAACGTACTGATTCGTCTTTACATCAATTTTTACCCATGAGAAAAATTTTTGCTTGCCCCTCTTGTCGCCGATCGTGCGGATAGCTAATTTAATTGCCGACAATTTGTGTTGATGCGTTTTTTTCAGGTGTAATTATGAGTGAAATCAACCCGTGCATGACGTGCGGTGCCTGTTGTGCGTATTTTCGAGTCTCCTTCTACTGGGCTGAAGCCGACGACGCCGGCGGCGTGGTACCCACACAGCTCACCGAACCCCTTACCCCTTTTCTGCGCTGCATGAGCGGTACCAATCAGCGGCAAAGCCGCTGTACCGCCTTAAGCGGTGAAATCGGCGAATCGGTACACTGCTCCATCTATCACCAGCGGCCTTCCCCCTGCCGCGAGTTTGCCATGTCAGGCGAAGGCGGCGAACTCAACGAAGCGTGCGATCGCGCCCGTGCCCGCTACGGCCTGCCGCCGCTGGGAACTCTTTACAAAGATATACCTACCGTGACCTCGGCAGAGACTGCTACCCAACCACGTTTTGCGGTACAATCCCCGGCTAGTTAAAACACCTGCAAGACTCAAGGAGAATGCATGTCTATCACGGCGAAGTCCGTCTACCGTGACACGGGGAATTTTTTTCGTAATCAGTTCGTTACTATTCTGCTGATTGCGTTGTTATGCGCGTTCATCACGGTAGTCATTGGCCATGCCTTTTCGCCCAGCGACGAGCAGTTATCGATTCTCAGCGAGGGCGATAACCTCGTGGGCAGCGCCGGCTTGTTTGAGCTGGTGCAGAACATGACGCCGGAACAGCAGCAGATCCTGCTGCGCGCGTCGGCGGCCTCAACCTTCTCGGGCCTGGTGGGGAATGCCATCCTCGTCGGCGGCGTACTGTTGCTGATTCAGCTGATCTCCGCCGGGCATCGCGTCAGCGCGCTGCGGGCGATCGGCGCGGCGGCGCCGGTTCTGCCGAAGCTGTTGCTGCTTATTCTGTTCACCACTTTCGTGGTACAGATGGGGATGATGCTGGTGCTGGTGCCGGGCGTGCTGCTGGCGATTGTTCTGGCGTTCGCGCCGGTGATGCTGGTGCAGGATAAAATCGGCATCTTTAGCGCAATGCGCGGCAGTATGCGTCTGGCGTGGGCGAATATGCGCCTGGTGGCGCCAGCGGTACTCGGCTGGCTGCTGGCAAAAACGGCGCTGCTGCTGCTTGCTTCAAGCTTTGCAACGCTGTCGCCCAACGTTGCCGCCGTGGTCATTAATACCATCAGCAATCTGTTCTCTGCGCTGTTGCTGATCTATTTGTTCCGCTTGTATATGCTTATTCGCAACTAACTTTAATCAGGGCCGGGCATTCCGGCCCTTCCTGAACGACGGAATTGATGTATGAAGCAGTTTCTCGATTTTTTACCGCTCGTAGTCTTCTTCGCTTTTTATAAGATTTACGATATCTACGCCGCAACCACCGCGCTGATCGTCGCCACCGCGGTAGTCCTCATTTATAGCTGGGTGCGCTATCGTAAAGTTGAAAAGATGGCATTGATCACTTTTGTGCTGGTCGCCGTATTCGGCGGGCTGACAATCTTCTTCCACAACGATGAATTTATTAAGTGGAAAGTGACCGTCATCTACGCCCTGTTTGCCGGCGCCCTGCTGTTCAGCCAGTGGGTAATGAAAAAGCCGCTGATCCAACGCATGCTTGGTAAAGAGCTGACGCTGCCGCAGCAGGTGTGGTCGCGGCTGAATCTGGCCTGGGCGCTGTTCTTTATTCTCTGCGGGCTGGCTAATATCTACATCGCGTTCTGGCTGCCGCAAAATATCTGGGTCAACTTCAAAGTCTTCGGTTTAACGGCATTGACCCTGGTCTTTACCCTGTTGAGCGGCGTCTATATCTACCGCCACATGCCGCAGGACGATAAGCACTAATCCCTCTCAACGGTACGCGCTGGCCGGCGCGTACCGCCTTCTTTTATCAACTCGCGTCCCGACCTTTTCCAAAACCCCGTTTTAACCGTACCGACGGGCGTATTCCCCTATTCTCTCTGCGCCGTTTTCATAGTAGCATCGCGCCTGATCTTCTTTGACTAGTACAGAGTATAGAATGACAACAACAGATCTCGCCCCGAAGGGCGAATTGGTTTTACGCACCCTGGCCATGCCGGCGGATACCAACGCGAACGGCGATATTTTTGGCGGCTGGCTGATGTCGCAGATGGATATCGGCGGCGCGATTATGGCCAAAGAGATTGCCCGCGGCCGTGTTGTGACCGTCCGTGTTGATGGTATGACTTTTTTACGCCCGGTCGCCGTTGGCGATGTCGTGTGCTGCTATGCCCGCTGCGTAAAACGCGGCAACACCTCAATCACCATTAATATTGAGGTATGGGTGAAAAAAGTATCGACGGAACCACTGGGCCAGCGCTACAAGGCGACGGAAGCCCTGTTTATTTATGTGGCGGTAGACAATGAAGGCAAGCCGCGAGCGCTGCCTGCCGAATGATAAATGGCCCGGTTATCCGGGCCGTTTGTCTATTTACAGGAAGCCAAGCAGTGAGAAGAAAACATAGCCAATCACAATCACCACAATCGGCAGTACGTACAGCGTGAAATACTGCTTCAGGATCGTATGACGCGGTACGACAATACGTTCGGCAAGCTGCTCACGAGAAAGGCCTTCCGCTCCTTTAGCCTGTTCCAGAATCAACTGATCTTCCACACCTTCGCGTAGAAACTTCGCCTGGCGGGCCATTCGCGCGCCGGAAGCCTGCAACGCCATGCCGACAAACACCAGCGCGTAGATAATCCAGAAACCGATGTTCAACGCATGTTTGAACTCCGGCAGCGGCGAGTTGTACCAGAAGAAATTCAGGAACGGCGTATTAAAACGCACCATCTCAATCATCAGGTGGGCGAAGTCCATCATCACCGCATCAATACCCGGTTTCTTTTCGCTATGCTCGTACATAAATTTCAGTACGGAAATCAGCGTAGACAGCACGGCTGGAATGAAGATGACCCATCCCAAAATGCGTTTAATGACCGCAATGCGTCCAGCTTGTTGATACGTCATGAGTTCCCCTTGTTTAAAACGCCAGACTCTTCATGCCGACCTAGAGTCAGGTATAAGTCTATCTTCGTCAGCGAATTTCGCCTGCTTAAGCGCGGTATGATATACCATATGGACAATTTCGTTATCTACTTACGCCAATGGAGAGGAACTTATGTCAGCGAAGCGCCAGATTCTTGCCGCTATTTTCGATATGGATGGCCTGCTTATCGATTCAGAGCCGCTATGGGACCGCGCAGAGCTGGAGGTACTGGACAGCCTCGGAGTGGATATTAGCCGCCGTGATGAATTACCGGACCTGCTGGGGCTGCGCATCGACCTGGTGGTTGATTTGTGGTTTGCGCAACAGCCCTGGCGAGGCCCGGATCGCGCTGAGGTAACCGCCAGCATTATCCGCAGGGCCATTCAACTGGTCGAGGAGTCACGGCCGCTGCTGCCCGGCGTGCGTGAAGCCGTGGCATTGTGTAAGGCCGAAGGACTAAAAATCGGCCTCGCTTCCGCGTCGCCGCTGCATATGCTGGAAAAAGTGCTGGAGATGTTTGAACTGCGCGACCAGTTTGACGCGCTGGCTTCCGCCGAGCACCTGCCATACAGTAAACCGCACCCCCAGGTCTATCTCGATTGCGCCGCTAAGCTTGGCGTCGCGCCGATGGCCTGCGTGGCGCTGGAGGATTCAGTTAACGGTATGATTGCCAGCAAAGCGGCGCGTATGCGTTCGATTGTCGTTCCGGAAGCAGAAAACAGCCGCGATCCGCGCTTCGTACTGGCCGATGTGAAACTGGCGTCTCTGCAGCAGCTGACGGTAGCGGACCTGCGCGGCTAAGCGACGTGCGCAGGCATGGGTGTCGTCAAAATATGTCAACCTTGTGACAAAGAGTTACACCGTCACCTCTTCCGTATACTGTATAAAAACCCTATACTGTATGAATTGACAGTTTAGGGTTTTTATCATGACGGCGGAAGGCCACCTCTTCTTTTCTATCGCCTGTGCGGTATTTGCAAAAAATGCAGAACTAACCCCCGTGCTGGCGCAGGGGGACTGGTGGCATATCGTTCCTTCCGCCGTGCTAACCTGCCTGCTGCCCGACATCGACCATCCAAAATCTTTCCTCGGGCAGCGCTTAAGCTGGGTCTCGAAACCGGTAGCGCGCGCCTTTGGCCACCGCGGTTTTACCCACAGTCTGCTGGCGGTATTCGGCGCGCTGGCGCTGTTCTACCTGAAAGTACCTGAGAGCTGGATTATCCCAGCGGATGCGCTGCAGGGTTTAGTGCTGGGCTACCTCAGTCATATACTTGCCGATATGCTCACCCCGGCTGGCGTACCGCTGCTGTGGCCGTGCCGCTGGCGGTTCCGCCTACCAATCCTCGCGCCGCGCAAAGGCAATCAGCTAGAACGCGCGCTGTGCATGGCGCTGTTCATTTACGCCGTCTGGATGCCGCAGAGCATGGCCGAAAATAGCGCCGTGCGCTGGTCATCAAATATGATTAATTCGCTGCAAATAACCTTTAATCGCTTTATTAACCATCAGGCTGAACGATAAATACGCTAAATGGTTTTTTGGTTATAACCCATTCCATTTGAGTATAAGAAAGCAATAAGGCCTTCTGCTACTCTTGGCGCCATAAGAGTTGGTTTCAGACCAACCCAGGTAACAAGATATCAGGAGAACGGGGATGAATTTTCCATTAATAGCGAACGTTGTCGTGTTCGCGGTTTTACTGTTTGCGCTGGCTCAAACCCGCCACAAACAGTGGAGCCTCGCTAAAAAAGTACTGGTCGGTCTCGTTATCGGCGTTATCTTTGGTCTCGGCCTGCAGCTGGTTTACGGCTCCGACAGCCAGGTTCTGAAAGATTCTATTCAGTGGTTCAATATCGTCGGTAACGGTTATGTGCAGCTGCTGCAGATGATCGTCATGCCGCTGGTCTTCGCCTCAATTCTGAGCGCGGTGGCTCGTCTGCACAATGCTTCACAGCTGGGTAAAATCAGTTTCCTGAGTATCGGTACGCTGTTGTTCACCACTCTCATCGCCGCGCTGGTCGGCGTGCTGGTGACCAACCTGTTTGGCCTCACCGCTGAAGGCCTGGTGCAGGGCAGCGCGGAAACCGCCCGTCTGAACGCCATCCAAAGCAACTATGTCGGTAAAGTATCAGATCTGAGCGTTCCGCAGCTGATCCTGTCGTTTGTGCCGAAGAACCCGTTTGCCGATCTGACAGGCGCGAACCCGACTTCTATCATCAGCATCGTTATCTTCTCGGCGTTCCTTGGCGTTGCGGCGCTGAAGCTGCTGAAAGACGATGTGGAGAAAGGTCAACGCGTTCTGACCGCCATCGACACGCTGCAGGGCTGGGTGATGAAGCTGGTGCGTCTGGTGATGCAGCTGACCCCATACGGCGTGCTGGCGCTGATGACCAAAGTGGTTGCCGGCTCCAACCTGCACGACATTATCAAGCTCGGCGGTTTCGTCGTGGCTTCTTACATCGCGTTGGGCATCATGTTTGTGGTGCACGGTCTGCTGTTAGCCGTCAATGGCGTCAGTCCGCTGAAGTATTTCCGTAAAGTCTGGCCGGTGATTACCTTCGCCTTCACCAGCCGTTCCAGCGCGGCTTCTATTCCGCTGAACGTGGAAGCGCAGACGCGCCGTCTGGGTGTACCAGAATCTATTGCCAGCTTCTCCGCCTCATTCGGCGCGACGATTGGTCAGAACGGCTGCGCCGGTATCTATCCGGCAATGCTGGCGGTAATGGTAGCCCCGACCGTTGGCATCAACCCGTTGGATCCAATGTGGATTGCCACCCTCGTGGGTATCGTCACCGTGAGCTCCGCGGGCGTAGCCGGCGTTGGCGGCGGCGCCACCTTCGCGGCATTGATCGTGCTGCCGGCGATGGGTCTGCCGGTCACGTTGGTCGCACTGTTGATTTCCGTCGAGCCGCTGATTGATATGGGCCGTACCGCCCTTAACGTTAACGGCTCAATGACCGCCGGCACGCTGACCAGCCAGTGGCTGCGCCAGACGGATAAAGCTATCCTCGATAGCGAAGAAGACGCCGAGCTGGCGCATCGCTAATGTTAACAGCCACAAAAAAGCCGCTGAAATTCAGCGGCTTTTTTTTGCCTACAAGCTCAAGCCTCTATTTCACCATCCTGGCGTATCTGATTAGCCCAACGCTGCGCCGATTCCGGCACGGTGAACGCCGGAGAACGGCGGAAACGCTCGCCCATCAGTACAAAGGCGACATACTTGCCCCGCAATATCCAGACATCGCGAAAATGGTCCATTTTAACGGCATGATCCGGCGGCGCAGGCTCGACGCGCGGCACGTAGCTAATGACAGGGCGATTTTGTTGGCGCAATGTTTTCATAACAGATGGATTCACTAAGCAAAGCGGGAACATAAACCCCTATCATAGCCGATCGCCCCCCTTTTCGTCGCCCCTCCTGGCACGATGCGCATTTTAGGATAACTCCATTCCTTTAAGAGCGGCATCCTCAGCACAATGTTCTATAGTTAGAAGGGTTTTGGTTTAGCAACAACCACTTTTAGCAATGAAAGCAGGAGACGAGCAGATGTCAGAAAAGCACCACGACCCACACAGCCGACAGGCTCCGGTACACGATAGCGATGAAGCAAAACCGGGCCTCGATTCACTGGCGCCAGAAGATCGCGAGTGGCGCCCTACTCCCCAGCCAACCGCGCCCGGGGAGGAACCGACGGCGCCGGGTAGCCTGAAAGCGCCGGATACCCACAGCATAAAATTAGATACCCTCGAGCCGCAGCGTAAAGGTGGTGAAAACTTTCCGCTGACCACCAATCAGGGGGTACGCATCGCCGACGATCAAAACTCGTTGCGCGCCGGCAACCGCGGGCCAACGTTGCTGGAAGATTTTATCTTACGTGAGAAAATTACCCATTTTGACCATGAACGCATTCCCGAGCGTATCGTTCATGCTCGCGGTTCCGCCGCACACGGCTATTTCCAGCCTTACAAAAGCCTGAAAGAGATTACCAAAGCCGATTTTCTGTCCGCACCGGAAAAAATCACCCCCGTTTTTGTCCGCTTCTCTACCGTTCAGGGCGGCGCGGGTTCAGCCGATACCGTGCGCGATATCCGCGGCTTCGCCACCAAATTCTATACCGAAGAGGGCATTTTCGATCTGGTGGGCAACAACACGCCAATTTTCTTTATCCAGGATGCGATTAAATTTCCCGACTTTGTCCATGCGGTGAAACCTGAACCGCACTGGGCAATCCCACAGGGACAAAGCGCTCATGACACCTTCTGGGATTATGTTTCGCTACAGCCGGAAACGCTGCATAACGTGATGTGGGCCATGTCAGACCGCGGCTTACCGCGCAGTTATCGTACGATGGAAGGTTTCGGCATTCATACCTTCCGCCTGATCAACGCCGAAGGCAAAGCCACCTTTGTGCGCTTCCACTGGAAACCGGTGGCCGGTAAAGCATCGCTGGTGTGGGATGAGGCGCAGAAATTGACCGGCCGCGATCCGGACTTCCATCGCCGCGATTTATGGGAAGCCATTGAGGCTGGCGATTATCCGGAGTTTGAGCTCGGCTTGCAGTTAATTCCGGAGGAAAACGAGTTCGATTTCGACTTCGATCTACTGGATCCGACCAAGCTCATTCCGGAAGCGCTGGTACCCGTACAACGAGTCGGCAAAATGGTGCTTAACCGTAACCCCGACAACTTCTTCGCTGAGAACGAACAGGCGGCATTCCATCCTGGTCATATTGTGCCGGGTATCGATTTTAGTAACGACCCGCTGCTGCAAGGGCGACTTTTCTCCTATACCGATACGCAAATTAGCCGCCTCGGCGGGCCAAATTTCCACGAAATTCCAATTAACCGCCCCACCTGCCCGTATCATAATTTCCAGCGTGACGGCATGCACCGAATGGAGATTGATACCAATCCGGCAAACTATGAGCCTAACTCTATCAACGATAACTGGCCTCGCGAAACGCCGCCGGCGCCGAAACGCGGCGGCTTTGAATCGCTGGCGGAACGCGTTGATGGCGAGAAAATCCGTAACCGTAGTCCCTCCTTCGGCGAATACTACGCCCAACCTCGCCTGTTCTGGCTCAGCCAGACGCCGATCGAGCAACAGCACATTATCGGCGGCTTTAGTTTTGAGCTGAGCAAAGTGGTGAGAGTCTGGATCCGCGAGCGGGTGGTCGATCATCTGGCGCATATTGATATCGGGCTGGCGGAAGCGGTAGCCAACAATCTCGGTATCGAACTCAGCGATGAGCAGCGGAATATTGCTCCACCAGCGCCGGTTAACGGCGTGGAGAAAGATCCTACCCTCAGTCTTTACGCCGATGGCGATGGCGATGTAAAAGGGCGAATTGTCGCGGTATTACTCAATGAGAAGACCTGCGCGCAGGATGTACTCAACCTGTTGCAGGCGCTGCAGGCCAGAGGCGTCCACAGCAAACTGCTCTATTCGCGTATGGGCGAAGTCAGCGCCGATGATGGATCGCAGCTACCGATCGCCGGAACCTTCGCCGGCTCGCCATCGTTGACGGTTGATGCGGTTATTGTTCCCGGCGGCGACCTGAGCAGCATCAGCGATAACGGCGATGCTCGCTACTACCTGCTGGAAGCCTATAAGCATCTGAAGCCCATTTTACTGGCGGGCGATGCGCGGCAGTTTAGTTCGCTGCTACAGGTGCCCGCTGCGGGTGAAGAAGGGGTTATCGAATGCGACGCGATTAATACGCTTAGCGTCGATAAGCTGCTGACGCTACTGGCCGCGCATCGCGTCTGGTCAAGAAGCAGTAAAGTTGCGGCCATACCCGCATAGTAAAAAGCCCGGCAGTTCATGGCTGCCGGGCTTTCCTCTCATTATACGTCGCGATAGTTTCCCAGCCGGTAGCCGCGTTCCGCGATCGCGTATTTCAGTTCGCCGGACGTCAGCACGTCCAGTTCGGTCAGCCGCGGATAGCAGTAAGCGCTGCCCATAATGGTGTTATCGACAAATGCCGGATGACACATCACTTCCAGCGAGTTTTCTTGCCGTTCGAGCGATGCATCCAGCGTTTGCAGGAACAGCGCTTGTGAAACCGCTTCACCGTAAAATTCACTGCTGAAGCCATCGCTACTGCGCGCCGCATCCTGGTCGAGGCCATTCAGCGCCGCCACCTGACGATCGATACGCAAAGCGACGCCCTTTTCGCGCGCAAAGGCGGCGACGATGGGGTAGATCTGCGCAATCATATGCACATGGTGGTGACTGTCGATATGCGTTGGTTCGCAACCAAACAGTTCGATAAAACGCCGGTACTGACACTCCAGTTCGTGGGCGATCTCATCCAGCGGTAGGCTGTCCTCTTCCGCCATCTGCCAAATCCATTTGCCCAACCGCCCGTCGCGGGTTAACCCCGGCATCACCGATAATGGCTCGCCCAGCGTCAACACAAAGTGCATGCCCACCGCCAGCTCGGGCAGGCTGCGGCTTAATTGGGCGGCGTGGCCGATAGCCGCGCCGTTGACCAACGTCGTAGTCGACGTCACCAGTCCATTCTTGCAGGCTTCGATAATGCCGTAATTCTGCCCTTTGCTCAGGCCATAATCATCGGCGTTAACGATCAATACGCGTTCCATCGGCCGCTCCCATTACTGTTTCAGTTTTTCGATAGTCGCTGCAAAATTCGGCAGCCACTTCTCATGGGCGAGGATCATCTCCCGCGCCAGCTGCTCGGCATCGCGATCCGAATGAATCAGCGGGCTTAAATTGAGCGCCAGCAGCACATCATTGAGCTCGCCGCTCATTGCCGCCTGGCTGGCCGCCACTTCAAAGCCTTTGATGGTATAAATCAGTCCCAGCACTTTTTCATCAAAATGCGTGATTCGCGGCGTGGGTTTCGCGCCGTCGCGGCCCAGCGTACAGGTCATTTCTACCGCCCAGTCGGCCGGAATATTATCAACATGGCCATGGTGCGGAATATTCACATAGTGCTCGGCCTGCTTATCATTGTAGATGGCGTTAATCACCTCGCAGGCGGCATCAGAGTAGTAAGCGCCGCCACGCTGCTCAAGCTCCTTCGGCTTAATGTTCAGATCCGGATTTTTGTAAAGTTCGAACAGCTGCTTTTCAACCTTCTGCACCACCTGAGCGCGCGCGCCGCCTTTGTAGTACTCACCCATCTCAATCGCCAGCATCTCTTTCGGCTTGAAGTAATAAAGCAGATACGAGCATGGGATCAGGCGCAGTGAGCGAATCAATCCTTCGCTAAACGGCAGATCGAAGATATTTTTCACCGAGTTCGCGGTCAGGCGGCCTGAAGCCACACCGTCCAGCAGTTCATCGAAGCGCGACACGCCATTGACCAGTACATCGCGAACAAATACCAGGTGGTTAAGACCGAACAGATCGATATTCAGCTCATCGCTCGGATTCAGTTGCAGCACATCGGTAATAAACATCTTCATACCGATTGGAATGTTGCACACGCCGATAAAGCGCTTGAAGTTGGTGTGGCGGTAAACCGCCTCGGTGACCATACCCGCCGGGTTGGTAAAGTTAATGATCCACGCGTCGGGGCAAATTTCCTGCACATCTTTGACGATATCGAAAATCACCGGGATGGTACGCAGACCTTTAAACAGACCGCCCGCACCGTTGGTTTCCTGGCCCAGATAGCCGTGGCTTAGCGGGATACGTTCATCTTTTTCACGCGCTTTCAGCTGGCCAACGCGCAGCTGCGTGGTAACGAAATCCGCCCCTTCCAGCGCCGCGCGGCGATCCAGCGTTTTGTAGACTTTCATCGGCACGCCGGCTTTTTCTACCATCCGCTGGCACAGCGCATGGATGATATCGAGCTTCTCCTGCCCTTCTTCCACGTCCACCAGCCACAGTTCCGTTACCGGCAGCTCATGATAGCGTTTGAGAAAACCTTCCAGTAATTCCGGGGTATAGCTGCTACCGCCGCCGATAGTCACGACTTTTAATTTCTGGCTCATATCTTTCTCCCTTAGGCGCTACGCGTAGACGTAGACCGCTCTCCGCATAAATGCGGACGGTTAACTTGAATGAATAAACCGCGCGGTAAATACCGCTGCGAGTTAATTAATATTGGTCAGCTGTTTACGATAACTGCTTGGCGTGAATGAGGTCAGCTTCTTGAAAGTTTTAATAAACAGACTTGGGCTGCTATATCCTGATTCATACGCAATATCAGTGACCGAATAGTTGGTGATTTCCAGCTGTTTTTTCGCGAAATTGATGCGGATATCATTAATGATCTGCATCGGCGTCTTACCATAATAGCGCTGGGTCGCCCGGGTTAAATATTCTTGCGTTTTCCCGGACAATTGCACCATATTTTCCAGCGCGCTTTCGCCAAATTTATTTTTATCGTGCATATCCTCTACGGTATTTTTCAGCCAGTGAGGAATCACATCTTCAACGGGCTCTTCACGATAATGACGTAAGCGGTTAATGGTGTAAAACGAGACCAGTTCAATAAACTCGTCAAATTCAGTCTCGCGAAAATTCAGTGAAGCAATAACCGACTCGATATAACTGAGAAAGGCGCTTTGCACCGCATAGACCTGAGAGGCGACCAGACCGAACGGCAGCAGTGGCAGATAATGTTTCTCAAAGAAGCGTCTGCTGATGCCAACGTTAAGAATGCGCGTCGCACCAAACTCGTAAAAGCTCTGATGGTGCGACCCCATTGGGATGAAGACAAAGTCCCCGCGCTCCAGCAACACCCGTTTGCCATTAATTTCCTGATAATAGCGCCCGGTTAAAACGATAGTGAATTCGTAGTAATCATGCTGGTGAAGCCCGCTCACGCTCTCCGTTTTGTTATAGATGACCACATGAAAGTTTTTCCCGTTGAAGAGCTGTTGTTCCCTGGCGGTACTGATCTCGGTGGTCATCATTTTCGGCTGCCTCATCGTTCGGATAGCCTATTGTACCTTCTCATGCAGCTCGATCAATTCGGCCACCAGTTCACGGGCCAGCATTGAGGTCATCAGATGATCCTGCGCATGAACCAGCACCAGACTTACCTTCATCTTGCCCTCGCCTTCATCACTTTCAATCAGCTGGGTCTGGACGCGATGCGCTTCGCTCAGCGCCATCCGCGATTGCTCCATCATCGATTTCGCGGCGGCGAAATCCCCCTGCTTTGCCTGCTTCAGCGCCGCATAAGCCAGGCTACGCGCCTGCCCGGAGTTGATAATCAGCCCCATCACCACCTCTTCGAGGTCATTTTCCGGGGTTTCTACCGCGTCGATGTTATCCAGATCAAACATAATATTTCCCTCGTTTCTCAGGCGGTACGGGGTGAACCCGTACCGCTCGACATCAGAATTTCAGTGCGTTAGCAATATCTTCTTCGCTCTCTTCCTGCTCGATGGTGCTCTGCGCTTTGTTCGACAGGATGACGAACGGCAGGTACACGGCAGTAGCGACACAAAGGTTGAAGAGCGCGACCAGCAGGGCAGCAACGCTACCGTTACTGTTAAAGAAAGCGCCCAAACCGGTTGGCATCGTCCAAGGCGCCAGGTTGGTCACCGGTGGGATAATGCCGAGGCTGTAAGCGGCCAGCGTAATCGCGGCCAGAATCGGTTGTACCAGCACGAACGGGATGAACATAACCGGGTTCATGATGATCGGCAGACCGAACAGAATCGGTTCGTTAATCTGGAAGATGCCTGACGGCAGCGCCAGCTTAGCGACCTGACGATGATCGGCGCGGCGAGAAGCGATGAAGATGGCGATAATCAGACCCAGCGTCGCACCGGAACCACCCAGCAGGATGTAGGAGTCGAGCATCGGCTTCGCCCAGAAGTGGAACTGTTTGCCGGCTTCGATGGCCGCGTCGACAGAACCATACTGGTTATACAGCGCGATGTTTTCCAGCGCCCACGGCGTCATAATACCGTTATCCAGCGCAGTCAGCGCTAGCGAGCCGTGCACCCCGAAGAACCACAGCAGGGAGTTAAAGATAACGTACGCCCAGCCAACGACGCTGCCCATCGCCGCCAGCGGCGTGGAGATGGAGTCCATGATGATCTGATGGAAGTTGCTGCCGTAGTTTGACAGAATCCACGAAATAATGCCGAAGACTGACAAAATCAGGAAACCCGGGATCAGCGCCGAGAAGGAACGTGATACCGATGACGGTACGCTATCCGGCAGTTTGATGACCCAGTTACGGCGAATAACAAAGGTGAACAGTTCCGCCACCACCAGGCCGATAATCATCCCGGAGATGATGTTCTGCCCGCCGAGCCAGTTGGCGCCGACGGCGTAGGCTTCACCCACGCTATAAGGCGTGACGGTCATAAAGGCGGCAACCGCCAGCAGACCTGCTGCCATGGGGTCGACTTTACGCTCCTCGGCCAGCGCGGCGCCGATAAAGAACGGTGCCATCAGCGACATAATGCCCAATGTACCGTTGTAGACATTACCGCCGATGGCTTTAAAGCCGTTTAAGGTTTCAATGGTGGAGGCATCCAGACGAATCCCCATTGAATAAAAGAAAGAACCTTCACCAAAGCTCAGAAAAACGTTGTTGATTAATACGAACATGGCCCCGGCGAGGGTCAGCGGCATTAATTTAATAAAGCCGTTTTTAATCGCATTAATGTGCGGTTGCTTTCCTATTTTAACTGCAAAAGGAAGGAGTACCTTTTCAAGCGAATCGATCACTTTACTCATAGTAAATACCCTTAAAAGCCGCAATAAAATATTACGGCGATGATGTATGAAATTACTCTTTGACGGGAAAATAAACTGTTGAATATCGTGGCGGCTAGTATTAATTAACTACCAGACGCCAGAATATCGCGAGTTTAAAAAATAAAATTATTGTGCAGCAGCTTTCTTAATGGCCGCGACGGCCGCTTTCAATACACCTAAGCCATCAACTTTACCGTACAGAATCGAATCAATTACCTCTACCGGTTTGTTCGGCAGTAGCCGTTGAATTTCCGGCAACATATAAGCAATTTGTGGCCCTAATAATACGACATCCGCTTCCGGACCTTTTTCGCCGGCCAGCGTTTCAGGATACGCTTCAATAATAACCGGGACCTCATACTTTTCCGCCTGGGCGCGCATTTTGGAGACCAGTAATGAAGTGGACATGCCAGCCGAGCAGAACAGATAGATATGTTTCTTTTCCATGAACGCTTCCTCAATGTGTAGGACCTGGGCTTCAGCACTGGCTGAGAGCCGGTAAGACTGGTAACTTTCGGTTAGTTTTGTTTATGCATTGAGTATACGGCAACATTTGGCGGCAGGATAATTCCCTGTTGAACAGAATTGTCTCTCATTGACCTCGCGTTTTGACTACCCTCACATTTCCCCCAAATAATTCGCGCAATTAAATAAGCATTAGCCGCCATAAAAAAGCCCGACCAATGGTCGGGCTTTCGTAGCTCTCAGCTTATGACGCGTAGTTATTTGCTGTTACGTGGATCGGTGTCGTACTCGGCGCAGGTCTGGTAGCCAGAGTTCATCACGTGACCGGTTTCGTCCAGCGCGACAAAGTAGGTTTCAATTTTACCATCCCGTTGACCCAGGATATAAGTCTGGCAGGTTCCGCGCGCGTGGATCATGGTGACTTCAGACGACGGTTTACCGGCAATCTGCATAACCTGGCTGCGGGTCATGCCTTTTTTGACATCCTTAACAACTGGCTGTGTGAACTGGTCTTTGGTGCGGTCATAGGCCGTACACCCTGCCAGCATGGTTAATACTGCCGCTGCGCCCATCAATCCTGCTAATTTTTTGTTCATATTCCGTCCTCATTATGTAATCGGCGTGTTTTAAGCCTGGAATAAAAAGCGTTATTTTTCAAGCCAAACGTCGAATTCATGTAAATTCAGAACTTTTCTGGTAACCAGATATGTGCAAAAAAACAGCGACGGAACGAACTCCTCTACGGACTTCCTGACACACCATAAGTAAAGACTATGACATTGGCTGCCTTCTTTTCCGTCAGTCAGCGGTACCAGCCTTGTCGTTTCAGCAGCAAAGAGGTAGTTTTAGACCATGCTGGTTGCCATACAGGCTCACTTTCCGGAGGGCGTAATGACGCTTCAACAACAAATTATTCAGGCGCTGGGCGCGAAGCCGCAGATTGATGTCGAAGGCGAAATTCGCCGCAGCGTGGATTTCCTGAAATCCTATCTGCAGACCTATCCGTTCATTAAATCACTGGTGCTCGGGATTAGCGGCGGTCAGGATTCGACCCTTACCGGCAAACTCTGTCAGATGGCGATCGATGAGCTGCGCGCTGAAAGCGGCGATCGGAGCCTGCAATTTATCGCCGTGCGCCTGCCCTATGGCGTCCAGGCCGATGAGCAGGATTGCCAGGATGCCATCGAATTTATCCAACCTGACCGCGTGCTGACCGTCAATATCAAAGGCGCTGTGCTGGCCAGCGAGCAGGCGTTGCGAGAAGCGGGTATTGAGCTGAGCGATTTTGTTCGCGGCAACGAGAAAGCCCGTGAGCGAATGAAAGCGCAATACAGTATCGCCGGCATGACCAAAGGCGTGGTCGTGGGAACTGATCATGCCGCAGAAGCGATCACCGGCTTCTTTACGAAATACGGCGATGGCGGAACCGATATTAACCCTATCTTCCGCCTCAATAAACGTCAGGGCAAACAGCTATTGGCGCAGTTGGGCTGTCCTGAGCACCTTTATATGAAGCAGCCGACCGCCGATCTCGAAGATGACCGCCCTTCTCTGCCGGATGAAGTCGCGCTAGGCGTGACCTACGAAAACATTGATGACTATCTGGAAGGCAAAACCCTGGACGAGAACATCGCCAAAACCATCGAAGGCTGGTATCTGAAAACCGAGCATAAGCGCCGCCCGCCAATTACCGTTTTCGACGATTTCTGGAAGAAGTAACTATTCCCCAACACCCCGGCCAGCGCCGGGGTTATTTTTTGTCCTTTTCGCCGCAAAATTCGCCTGCTACACTGGATACATAAACAGTATCAGGAGTTGTTGTGGCCAGAAAGCAATCAGCCCCGCGTCTGGAATTCGAGGCGGCGGCAATCTATGAGTATCCCGAACATTTGCGCCCATGGCTGGAGGCCTTGCCAAAGCTGCCGGGGGTATATCAGTTTCATGGTGAAAGCGAAACATTGCCGCTTTATATCGGTAAGAGCGTGAATATCCGCAGCCGGGTGCTGTCGCACTTGCGTACCGCTGACGAAGCCTCCATGCTGCGGCAGGCGCGGCGCATCAGCTGGCAACGCACCGCCGGGGAATTAGGCGCGCTGTTACTTGAAGCGCGGTTGATTAAAGAACAGCAGCCGCTGTTTAATAAACGACTGCGGCGTAATAAGCAGCTCTGCTCCTGGCTGCTGGAGGCGGGTAAACCGCAAATTGTGTATGCGCGAGAAGTCGATTTCTCCCATCAACAGCACCTCTACGGCCTGTTCGCTAACCGCCGCGCGGCATTACAGGCGCTACAAACCATCGCCGATGAGCACCGTCTGTGCTATGGCATTCTGGGGCTGGAGCCGCTGAGTCGCGGGCGCGCCTGTTTTCGTTCCGCACTGGGGCGCTGCGCCGGCGCCTGCTGTGGTAAAGAGAGCGTCGAAGATCATAACCAGCGGCTGCTGGCGCAAATGAGTAAACTTCAGCTGGTGTGCTGGCCGTGGGCGGGTCCGGTGGCGCTGGAAGAGCGCGGTCCGGATATGGTTCAGTATCACATCATTCGTAACTGGCTGTGGCTGGGCGCGGTGGATTCACTGACGCAGGCCGCTGAACTCACCACACTGCCAGCCGGTTTCGATCACGATGGCTACAAGATCCTTTGTAAGCCTTTGCTCAGCGGTGAGTATCAGTTGCACCCGCTTGGCTAATGATATCGTAAACGTAAAAAACCGCCGGCCCTGCCCAAAGCCTTAATGGCAATGATTGGGCAAGACCGGCGGTCTTCATTCTTGGCGCTGATTACTCAGCAGGTGCAGGCATTTTACCTTCCGGCGCTTTACGTTCTGTCAGATGCTTCTCAAAATTCGCATTGAACTGTTTTTTCTGTTCTGGCGTCAGGATGTTGTAAATCTTGTTCTGGGTTTCCATACGGGAAAGCATCATCTCTTTATGCTGCGCTTCCATTTTATCAATCTGCGCGCTGGCTTTCGCTTTGTCGAAAGTATCGCTGGCGATCAGGTCGTGCATGGCGCGACGTTCGTCAAGGGACGGACGTTTCATGTTCTGGCGCTGGCTTTTCATGATGTCGCGAACCTGCTGTTTTTGCGCATCGGTCAGGTTCAGGTCTTTGAACATCATATCGTGATGACCCGGCATACCTTTATGGTGCATCATCGGTTTGCTGTCGGTTTGGGTGGTAGCGGTAGTATCGGCCGCGTGAGCCAGGTTAGCAGCACCCAGAGCCAGAGTAGAGGCAACAAACAGAGCAGTAATCTTCTTCATGGTTATGTCCTTACTATCAGTTATTCTGACGGCGCATTGCCGTGTTGACGAGATTAACTTTACGCGCTTTATCGTCAATTAGTCAGTGCAAGCGTAAAACAATGAAAGTGTAAAAAACATTTTCTCACCAATTGTGGAGAAAATAAGGAAAATGAGGAGGGATATGCAACAAAAAATAAATAACAAGCTGTTTTATAAGGAAACTGTGAAGATTATAAAACAGTAGAGATTAAAAACAAAGCATTTAACCAGGAATAATCCGCAAACCATATCAATGGCACAAATAAATAAGATCGGCGTACAGCGATATTTCACTCGATATTCACAACCGCGAACAACAACGGCTGTGAATAGTTAAGAAAGGGAATTACAACCGTTCCAGCATCAGCCCAGCCCGTAGCCCTGGCGCCACGCCGGGGTTGGGAAACAGCACGTACTCTTGCGCCTTTTCGACGACATAGCGCGTTTCGCCATCCTCCGCCAGCAGCGTCCCGGCGCTGAACGGCGTAAAATTGAGCGTTTCCCCTGACATATGCAACCGGAACTGGTCGCTGTGGCGCGTGATCTGCTGCACCACCCGGTAGCGCAGCGGCGCAGGCGCCTCTTCCACGGCTAAATCGCCCACTAACAGTCTACTTAACGCCCGCCGCGTCGCTGAGAACTGGGTTAAATCGTTGTCGCCAAAAGGCAGCGCTTTACCCAACTCCAGCGTACAGGCCAGCGCGGCAAAACGTTCGCAACTAAAGTGGGTAAAGGTTCCCGCCGGTTGTTGATGAAACACCAGCGCCTCCAGCCCGGCCGCGCCAAGCCAGCTGAGAAAATCTTCACTCCACGGCTCCTCGCGTGCCGGCAATACGCCAAAGCGCGGATGCAGCGAGCCGCGAATAGCGGTATGCATATCCAGATGCCAGCGCACGCCATGGCTATCGCTAAAGAAACGCGTCACAGCGCCTTCCAACTGCCGCGCCCGCACTGTTTCACCACCGGGGGCGAATTTGCGCCATCGCTCGCCGAACATGCGGTTCATATCGCTTTCGAGATAGCGTTTATTTTGCCGCAGCGCCGGCGGGTTGCCGAATATCACCAGCACACGCCAGCGCAGCGGCAGTTCGCCACTAAATAACTGCTGAAGCAAAGCGTTAACCATCTCCACCGGCGCGGTTTCATTGCCGTGAATACCGCACGAAAGCACCAGTGAACGTTCGCAGCGCGCATGCGGGGTCAACAGCAGGATGCCGCAATCGATCCAGTGCCAACGAAAATGGGCGGTTTCGCCATGAAATTGATGCGGCCAGCGCCCCGCCAGAGTTAATGCCAGAAAGTCGTCCACGACGCCTCCTCTATTACTGAAACGGATCGAGGAAAGCACGCGAGGCCGACAGTCTGGCCTCGCATGCCTTCATCAGCTTGCCTGCGATGAAAAATCCAGACCCGGACTGAGCGTCTCCGGCAGCGTCAGTTCGGCAGATTCCAGGCTGGCCATCGGCCAGGCGCAATAATCGGCGGCGTACCAGGCGCCTGGACGATGATTTCCCGAAGCGCCGGTTCCGCCAAACGGCGCGGTACTGGCGGCGCCGGTGAGCGGCTTGTTCCAGTTGACGATCCCGGCGCGGGCCTCCAGCAACAGGCGCTCAAATTTGTCGCGCTCGGCAGAAATCAATCCGCAGGAGAGACCGAACCGGGTGGCGTTAGCCATCGCGATCGCTTGCGTGAAATCGTCATAGCGCCACACGCACAACAGCGGGCCAAAAACTTCTTCATCCGCCACCTGCTGCACGTTGCTCATGTCGATGATCCCCGGCGTCAGCAGCGAGGTACCGTCGCGCAACAGACGCGGCTCAAGTAACGTCTGTCCGCCGCTCGCCACATGCCCAAGCCAGGCCTGATGCACCTTTTGCGCGGCCTGCGGCGATACCAGTCCGCCCAGGAACGGCTGCGGCTGCGCATCCCACTCGCCGGGAATAAGACGTTGTGACACCGTCACTAAACGCTGCAAAAACGCATCGCCCGCCGCGCCGCGCTTCACCAACAGGCGGCGCGCGCAGGTACAACGCTGCCCGGCGGTGATAAATGCCGACTGGATGGTCAGGTGGACCGCAGCGTCAATATCCTGCGGTTCGTCAACAATCAGCGGGTTGTTGCCGCCCATTTCGAGAGCGAGGATTTTTTGCGGCTGCCCGGCCAGTTGGCGATGCAGTTGGAAGCCGGTCGCGGAGCTGCCGGTGAACAACAGTCCATCGATATCCGCCTGCCCGCTCAGCGCCTCGCCGGTCTCCCGAGCGCCCTGCAGTAGATTCAAGACCCCAGCGGGTAAGCCCGCCTCCGCCCATAGCTTAACCACCGCTTCGCCGCTTTGCGGCGTAAGCTCGCTAGGCTTAAAGACGACAGTATTACCAGCGAGTAGCGCCGGCACGATATGTCCGTTAGGTAAATGGCCCGGGAAGTTATACGGCCCAAACACCGCCAGTACCCCGTGGGGACGGTGGCGCAGCGTGGCGGCGCCGTCGGCCATCGCCGTCTCGCTCTCGCCGGTGCGGCTATGATAGGCGCGCACTGAGATTGCCACCTTATTTATCATGGCGGTAATTTCCGTGGCCGCCTCCCAGCGCGGTTTACCGGTCTCGGCGGCAATAATCGCCGTCAGCTGGCTTTTGTTCTCTTCAAGCAGCGCCGCAAACTTCTCGACGATCGCCTGACGCGCGCTAAATGGCAGGCAGGCCCAGGCGGGGAAAGCCTGACGCGCGGCGCTAACCGCCTGTGCGACCTGCCCGGCGTCGGCGTCATTCCCCTGCCACAGCAGCGCCTGGTTGACCGGGTTATATTTACTGCGCTGCAGGCCGCGCCCGCTTTGCCATTCGCCGTTAATCCATAAACTCATGATGTTTTCTCCTCCGGGATCAGGCGGACCATCCGTACGCGATCGCCTGGGTGGCATTTCAGCGTATCCAGCTCACGCGCGCTCAGCAGCAACGTTTCGCTATCCGGATCGGCATGGACCAAAATGGCGCGGAACTGCTGATACTGCTCGTTGGTGACCAGACACTGCGGCCACTCTCCCGGCACAGGCTGCCCTTCTTCCACCGTCAGCAGGCGGCTTTTGCGTATCGCCCGCACCCGGTCGATTTCGCACTCCAGCGTCGGGCCGCCGTCAAAAATGTCGATGTAGTTGTTAAAACGGAAGCCTTCTTTTTCCAGTACCGCACGCGCAGGCGCCGTTTGCGGATGAACCTGGCCGATGACCGCCCGCGCTTCATCGGAAAGAAAGTCGATATATAACGGATGTTTTGGCATTAATGCGGCGATAAACGCTTTTTTACCGGTGCCGGAGAGATAATCGGCGCGGGAAAATTCAATCGCGAAGAAGCGCTTGCCGAGGCTTTCCCAGAACGGAGAATAGCCATGCTCATCAATCACGCCGCGCATCTCGGCGACCACTTTGTCATTAAAGTGGTCGCGGAAACCGGCCATAAACAGCAGTCGCGATTTCGACAACAGGTAGCCATTGCCCTCTTTACGCCATGCAGGATCGAGAAACAGCGTGCAGAGTTCGCTACAGCCGGTGTGATCGTTGCTAAGGAACAGCGTTGGCAGCGCGTGATAAACGTTGAGCTCTTTTGATGCATGTACCTGCGTGCCGACCCGATAGTTGTACCAGGGATCGTTGAGGCCAACGGCGACTTCAATCGCGCAGATCCCAACGACCGCGCCGCTGACGCTATCTTCCAGCACAAAGACATAGCCCTGCTCGCTTTTCGGCAGTTCGCCGCGCCAGGTGCGCTGGGAGCGTTCAATGCGGGCAGCCAGCGTGGGTTCGTCCGCCGGCAGCGACGTCAGGCCGCCGCCGGTTTCCCCCGCCAGGGCCATCAGCCCCGGCAAATCGGCTTTTTCAACCGGTCGGATCACCATCATGATGAAACTCCCGCAAGGAAGTGACGGCAAGCCAGCTCAAAGCGATCGAGACCGGTGTTCACCTCTTCCTCGCTCACGTTAAGGGCCGGAGCGAAGCGAACGACGTTTGCCCCGGCAATCAGTACCATCAGCCCATCTTCCGCCGCCTGGGTACTAATGGCTTTAGCTTTCCCGGCATATTCGTCGTTCAGTACACAACCAATCAGCAGCCCCAATCCGCGAATTTCCTTGAACAGGCCGTATTTGGCGTTAATCGCGCTCAGGCGTTCGCTAAACCACTGGTGACGCTGTTTAACGCCGTTCAAAAGCGCTGGGGTATTGACGATAGACAGCAGCTCCCCGGCAACAGCGGTGGCGAGTGGGTTGCCGCCGTAGGTCGTGCCATGGGTGCCGACGGTCATCACGCTGGCGCATTTTTCCGTCGCCAACAGCGCGCCGATCGGGAAGCCGCCTCCCAGCGCTTTCGCCGTCGACAGGACGTCCGGCGTCACGGCGTAGTGCATATAGGCATACAATTCGCCGGTACGCCCGACGCCGCTTTGTACCTCATCAAAAATCAGTAGCGCGTTGTGCTGGTCGCACAGTTCGCGCAGGCCGCGCAAAAATTCCGCTTTCGCCGGCACCACGCCGCCCTCGCCCTGCATCGGCTCGACGATCACCGCGCAGGTGTCGTCATTAATCATCGCGCGCGCCGAGTCGAGGTCGTTATAGGTAGCATGTTGGATCTGCGGCGGCAGCGGCGCAAAATCCTGCGAATAGGAAGGCTGGCCGCCAGCGGACACGGTGAACAATGTGCGCCCGTGGAAGGCGTTTTTGAACGCGACAATGCCGCTTTTGTGGCTGCCGTAATGATCGTGGGCGTATTTACGCGCCAGTTTCAGCGCCGCTTCGTTGGCTTCGGCGCCGGAGTTACAGAAGAAAACGCGGTCGGCAAAGGTGGCGTCGATAAGCTGTTTGGCAAGGCGTAGCGCCGGTTCGTTGGTGTAGCCGTTACCGGTATGCCAGAATTTTCCCGCCTGCTCGGTCAGCGCTTTTACTAACTGTGGGTTAGCGTGTCCCAGCGCATTCACCGCGATACCGCCGGCAAAATCGATATACTCTTTCCCCTGCTGATCCCACAACCGTGAACCTTCGCCGCGTACCGGAATAAAAGCCGCCGGCGCATATACCGGCATCATCCATTGATCAAAATTGCTACGCGTAATTGACTGAGACATATCGACCTCTTCCGGTAAATTAAAAGTAAGCACAATGTTAAAATTTATGAGTTATTACGCTGTAAATGTAGATTGCACGCATCGTGCCAGCCAGAGGCAAAAATGCATAAATTGAGCTCAATCACGTGATATCAATGAGTTACAGACACTAATTATTCAATAAAAATGCATATTTAGTGAATAATCATCAAATAAACGGCGATGGATAGAGGAAAACGACGAGAAGTTATGCAGCGATAAGATATAATTCTGTAATTGTGATCCTCTACGAAATTTATCGTAGATATCTGCGCTTTTTTGGCGCGACATGCGCCAAAGCGGTGCATAATTTGTGCGATTCGCTCGCCAACCGCAGTAATCGGCAGAATTAACCACCTGCCGGCAGCCACCATGATGAAATTCTGCTAACATCCTTGCACTATTCACCTTGCACAGTGGCAGCGACTATGAAATTCATCTCTTTTAATATCAACGGCCTGCGTGCCCGCCCCCATCAACTGGCCGCCATCGTCGATAAACATCAGCCCGATGTTATCGGCCTCCAGGAAACCAAAGTACACGACGATATGTTTCCTCTCGAAGAGGTGGCGAAGCTGGGTTACAACGTCTTTTACCATGGGCAAAAAGGCCATTACGGCGTCGCGCTGCTGACCAAAGAGACTCCGATAGCCGTGCGTCGCGGCTTCCCGGGCGACGGCGAAGATGCGCAACGCCGCATCATCATGGCGGAAATCCCCTCACCGTTTGGCAATGTCACGGTAATTAACGGCTATTTCCCGCAAGGAGAGAGCCGCGACCACGAGACCAAGTTCCCGGCGAAAGCGGCGTTTTATCAGAATCTGCAGAACTACCTCGATACCGAGCTGAACAAAGAAAATCCGGTGCTTATCATGGGCGATATGAATATTAGCCCTACCGATCTTGATATCGGCATTGGTGAAGAGAACCGCAAACGCTGGCTGCGCACCGGTAAGTGTTCCTTCCTGCCGGAAGAGCGTGAATGGATGGATCGTCTGCTGGGCTGGGGCCTGGTGGATACCTGGCGTCACGCCAACCCGGATAATAATGAGCGCTTCTCATGGTTCGATTACCGCTCTAAAGGTTTTGATGACAACCGCGGTCTGCGTATCGACCTGTTGCTGGCAAGCTCGCCGCTGGCTCAGCGCTGCGTCGAAACCGGCATCGATTACGACATCCGCGGGATGGAAAAGCCTTCCGATCATGCGCCGGTATGGGCAACCTTTAAGCCGTAATGCTTCTTGGGGCTCCGGCGCGGAACCCCGCTATCCTGAGCAAAATCAATAAAGTGAACGGTATACATTGTCGCTCACGGCAATTTACTATACTGTCGCGCGCACCCGGCGTTTCCTGCCGGGCAAAACGAAGACAGGAGACCCCTATGCAAAAGAAGCCGTTATCCAACACGCTATAAACTGCTGTTTGCCGTACTCCTGTTTGCCCTGCTGGCATGGCTTGTTCATCACGCCGGGCTGACGCGACTGCTCAGCCACCTTCACGATCTTCAATTACTTATTCTGCACAGCGGTAGCGCAGGCTATGCGCTTTATATCCTGCTGTTTATCATCGCCACCTTATGTCTGATGCCAGGCAGCGCGTTAGTCATCGTCGGCGGTATGATATTCGGCCCCTGGTTGGGCACGCTACTTTCGCTTATCGCCGCGACTGTCGCCTCATCGCTGTCGTTCCTGCTGGCCCGCTGGCTGGGCCGCGAAGCGCTGCAGCGCTATTGCGGTCACCATGCCGTTTTTCAGGCGTTCGAGCGCGGCATTGCCCGCAGCGGCTGCGATTTTCTGATTTTCACCAGGCTGGTGCCGCTGTTTCCTTATAATCTGCAGAACTATGCCTATGGGCTGACGGCGATCCCCTTCTGGTCCTTTACGTTTATCTCCACCATCGCCACCCTACCGGGATTGTTTATTTATACTTTTATGGCCAGCGAACTGGCCCGCGATGGCATCACCCTGGCCTTTATTGGCAAACTCAGCATCGCCGGCCTAGCGCTTTTTGTATTAACCCAGGCCGCCAGGCGGTATGGCCGCTATAAACGCATTAGTGTCGCAACATCCGCGGTAAGCGATGAAAATGGATAACAGAAAACGGCTGTGGCTCTCACGCGGCGCTATCGTCCTGCTGGCGCTGGCGGCGTTCATCGGCTGGTGGTTAATACCGGGCGTACGCTCCTTTGTGCAACATAGCCTTAGCGCGTTTGCCACTCTCGATCAGCAGGCGCTGGAGCGTTTTATTCACGCTTATGGCCCGCTGGCGGCGCTGGTCTCTTTCGGGCTGATGATCCTGCAGGCGATTGTCGCGCCGCTGCCGGCATTTTTAATTACCTTCGCCAATGCTTCGCTGTTCGGCGCACTATGGGGCGGCGTGTTGTCATGGGTCAGCGCGATGGCTGGCGCGGCGCTGTGTTTTTTTATTGCCCGCGTACTGGGCCGTGAAGTGGTAGAAAAACTGACCGGCAAGACGGTATTACAGAGCGTAGATGGCTTTTTTAGGCGCTACGGCAAGCACACCATCCTGGTTTGCCGCCTGCTGCCCTTCGTCCCTTTCGATCCGGTGAGCTATGCCGCTGGCCTAACCTCAATCCGCTTTCGCCATTTTATGGTTGCCACCGGCGTCGGCCAATTACCGGCGACTATCGTCTACTCGTGGGCCGGAAGCCTGCTGACGGGGGGGCGGTTCTGGCTGCTCAGCGGTTTATCTATTTTGTTCGCTTTAGCTATCGTAGTCGCGATAGTCAAAGCGCAATACGTTGCGCATCACAACAGGAAATCGCCATGAATCTACCGCCGTTAACGTCGATTCCATTGATCCTGCGCCCGCAGGCGTGGCTACACCGTCGCCATTATGGCGCGGTACTCAGCCCTATCCGCTGGTGGGGGCGCATCCCGCTGGCGTTTTATCTGGTCTCAATGTTTGTCGGATATCTGGAACGCCGGCGCTCGCCGCTCGATCCGCTGCTACGCTCGTTGGTGAGCGCCCGTATCGCCCAGTTGTGTCACTGTGAATTTTGCATTGATATCACCAGTATGAAACTGGCGCAGCGCGCCGGCGGCAGCGAAAAGCTATTGGCGGTTAACGACTGGCGCAACAGCGGATTATTCAGCGATAGCGAACGGTTAGCGCTGGAATATGCCGAAGCGGCGAGCATGACGCCGCCCGCCGTCGATGATGCGTTGCGCGCCCGGCTGGCGCAGCAGTTCGATGCCCAGGCGTTAACCGAGCTAACCGCGCTGATCGGCTTGCAAAATTTATCCGCGCGCTTTAATTCCGCGCTGGCGATCCCGGCGCAGGGCCTGTGCCAAATTCCAAAGCCCGATGTTTCTGACACTCATCCCTAAGGAGTCAATATGCGCAGTCTGCGTTATTGTTTAATTTGGCTTGCCGCGCTGCTGCTGGCCCCGACTCTCGCCAGCGCCGACGAGAACTGGCAGAGCATCAGCCAGCAGGCGCGTGGCCAGACGGTGTGGTTTAACGCCTGGGGCGGCGACCCGGCGGTTAACCGCTACCTCGACTGGGTCAGCGCCGAGGTGAAACGCGATTACGCCGTCGATCTGCGTATTGTACATATCGCCGATGCCGCCGATGCGGTTAAGCGTATTCAGACCGAGGCGCGTGCCGGTCGTTCACGCGGCGGTTCAATCGATTTATTGTGGGTTAATGGCGAGAATTTCCGCACGTTGAAGCAGGCGAATTTACTGCGCAGCGGCTGGGCTGAAAAGCTGCCTAACTGGCGCTACGTCGATACGCGAAAACCGGTTCGGGAAGATTTCTCCATCGCCACCGACGGCGCGGAATCCCCGTGGGGCGGCGCGCAGCTGACTTTTATCGCCCGCCGATCGCAGCTGGCTCAACCACCGGACAGCGCACAGGCGCTACTGGCTTTCGCCACAGCGCATCCAGGTAGCGTCACCTATCCACGGCCGCCGGATTTTACCGGCACCGCTTTCCTTGAGCAGTTGCTGGTTGCGCTAACCGATCGGCCGGAGGCCCTGCGCCAGCCGCCGGAGGCGGCAAGTTTCGCCGCGGTGACCGCGCCGCTTTGGGCCTATCTCGACAGGCTACACCCGCAGCTCTGGCGCCAGGGCCGCGATTTTCCGCTGTCGCCGGCGCGGATGGACGCGATGCTGACGCAAGGCACGCTACAACTATCACTGACCTTCAATCCGCTGCATGCGCAGCAAAAAGCCGACAGCGGCGAACTCCCACAAGACAGTTATAGCTTTGGTTTTAAACAAGGGATGCTCGGCAACGTGCATTTTGTCGCTATCCCCGCCAACGCCCGCGCGACGGCTGGCGCACAGGTGGTTGCCAACTTCCTGCTGTCGCCACAGGCTCAGTTACGCAAAGCCGACCCGCAAATCTGGGGCGATCCCAGCGTACTCGATCCCGAAAAACTCAACGACGCCCAGCGCGCCGCATTGTACGCCGTACAACCGAAAGCGACGCCGCCGATGCTGGCAGAACCGCACGCCGCCTGGGTTGACGCGCTGGAGCAGGAATGGTTGCGCCGCTACGGTACCCACTAATTGCGCTGACGTGGGGAGCGATAGCGCTTATCTACCTCCCCCTGCTTCCCGCCGCCGCGCTGATGGCGATACCTGCCGTCGACGCCGCGGCCTGGCGGGCGCTATTTAGCGATCCGCAGTTGCCGCAGGCGCTGGCGGCGACGCTAGTTTCTACGCTACTGGCGGTGGGCGGCGCGCTGTTCATCACCCTGACGGTGATTGGCGCGTTATGGCCAGCCGCCGGCTGGCAGCGCCTGGCGAGAAGATTACCGCTGCTGCTGGCCGTACCCCATGTCGCTTTCGTCACCGCCGCCCTGCTGCTATTTGCCGAAGGCGGCTGGCTGTATCGTCTGTTTCCCGCCTTGAGCCCACCGGCCGATCGCTACGGTATCGGTCTGGGCCTGACAATGGCGGTCAAAGAGAGCGCTTTTTTACTGTGGGTGGCGTATGGCGTACTGGGCGAAAAACAGCTGGCAGCCCAAACCGTAGTCATGAAAACCCTCGGCTACAACCGCAGGCAATGTCTGCAGTGGATTGTTGTACCGGCGCTGCTGCCATCGATGAGCCTTGTTCTGCTGGCGACCGTCGCCTGGAGTCTGTCGGCGGTGGATGTCGCTTTGGTGATCGGTCCTGGAAATCCACCAACGCTGGCGGTACTGGCGTGGCAGTGGCTTAATCAGGGCGATCCGCTGCAACAGGCGAAAGGGGCGCTGGCCAGCCTGCTGCTGCTTGCCTTCACGTTAATCTTCGCGGCCATCGCATCGGTAGGCTGGCACCGCTGGCGGCAAACTATTCCCGCACTATGCGGCAAGCGCGCCGCCCCTGCCAACGCAGCGACGGGACATATTCTGGCGCAGGCGGTACCCGCCTGCGGTCTGGTTTGCGCGTTGCTGTTGGCTGGCATTTCGCAATGGACGCAGCCAACGGCTGAGGCGATCGGTAACAGTCTCTGGCTGGCGTTAGGCGCGGCGATACTGGGGGCCGCGCTGTGTCTGCTGTGGCTGGAGTTCGGTCCCGCCAGATATAACGGACTCTGGCTGCCATTAATCATCCCGACGCTGCCGCTTGCCGATGGTCAATATCAATTAGCGCTAGCGGGCTGGCTCGACGGTCAATTGATAACCGTATTATGGGGACATCTGTTATGGGTCGTGCCATGGATGCTGTTTATCCTCTCCCCGGCGTGGCGCAATCTTGATCCACGCCTGTTATTGATTGCCCGTACGCTTGGCTGGCGGCGCGGCCGCCTGTTTTGGTGGGTCAAACTGCCGTCAATGGCGCGACCGCTGCTCACCGCGCTGGCGGTCGGATTTTCGGTGAGTATCGCGCAATATCTGCCGACCGTGTGGCTCGGCGGCGGACGGACGCCAACATTGACCAGCGAAGCGGTAGCGCTGAGCAGCGGCGGCGACAGCACGCGGCTTGCCGCGCAAGCGTTATGGCAATTGCTGCTACCGGCGATCTGCTTTATGGTTACTGCGCTGATGGCCTGGTTTATAGGCCGTCGCCGCCGGGGATTACGCTAATGCTAACCGTTCACAACCTGACATTAACCCTCCACCGCCAACCGCTGTTATGTGGAGTAAATTTTTCTGTCGCCCCCGGCGAAGTGTTGACCCTGATGGGCCCTTCCGGCAGCGGTAAATCAACCCTTTTTGCCTGGATGATCGGCGCGCTTGCCGACACTTTTCGCGCCAAAGGTGAATTATGGCTCAACGAACGCCGCTGCGACAGGCTCGCCACCGAAGCGCGGCGCATTGGCATCCTGTTTCAGGATGCGCTACTGTTTGACCACTTCAGCGTGGGCAACAATTTACAGCTCGCCCTGCCTGCGGAGATCCGCGGCGCGGCGCGCCAGGTTGAAGTTGAACAGGCGCTGGCGCGCGCCGGTATGCCGGGCTTCGCCTCGCGCGATCCGGCCACGCTCTCCGGCGGACAGCGCGCGCGCGTCAGCCTTCTGCGCGCTCTGCTGGCGAGGCCGCAAGCGCTGCTGCTGGATGAGCCTTTTAATCGCCTGGATGCAGAACTTCGCGCCGATTTTCGCCAGTGGGTGTTTGCGGAAATTGACCGGCTGGCAATCCCGGCGCTCCTGGTAACTCACGACAGCCAGGATCTCCCACCGGGCGGACGCTGTATTAATATTGCCGCCTGGCAGGCAAATTCCGCCTAACCTGCGTTATCGCAAAGAAATTCCCTTATCAGGAGCAGAGAATGAGCCCTCCTCTTTCTACCGTCGGGCATTTCGATGAAACGTGTTTCTCAATTGACCGCACTCGCCCTGCTCATGGGGCTTGCTGCTTCCTCTACTTTCGCCGCTGATACCATGCCAACGCTGGACTTTTCAACGCTGCAACAGCGGCACGGCGTGGCGATAGACACCCGCCTCAGCGCTTTCTATAACGGTTGGCCGCAAAGTGCCAACGGCCCGCAGGGCCATGAACCGCAGGCGCTAAACCTCTCTGCTAGCTGGCTTGGCGCAATGAGCGACGAACAACTGCGTGCCTGGGCTACTCAGCACCAGCTGCAGGCCGATACGCCAATCGCGTTATATGGCGGCGCTGACGATAACGCCAGGGTTGCGGCACGCCTGAAAGAAGCCGGATTCACGAAGCTCAGCACGCTTAGCGACGCCTTCAGTCAGAGCGAGCGCCTGCAGAAGCTGCCGCACTTTGAGCAGCTGGTGTATCCGCAGTGGATCCACGATTTACAGCAAGGTAAAACCGTTACCGCCGCCCCGCAGGGCGACTGGAAACTGTTTGAAGTGGCCTGGGGCGCGCCGAAGTTTTATCTGCTGAATCATATTCCCGGCGCCGGTTATATTGATACCAATGAAGTGGAAAGCGAGCCGCTGTGGAACAAAGTGTCCGATGAACAGCTAAAAGCGATGCTGGCTAAACACGGTATTCGCCATGACACCACGGTGATTCTGTACGGCCGCGACGTCTACGCCGCCGCGCGCGTCGCGCAGATCATGCTGTATGCCGGGGTGAAAGATGTACGCCTGCTCGACGGCGGTTGGAAAAGCTGGTCCGACGCGAATCTGCCGGTCGAGCGCGGCATGCCAGCCAAAGAAAAAGCGGTGCCGGATTTCGGCGCGCCGATCCCCGGTCAGCCACAGTTAATGCTCGATACCGAACAGGCGCGCGGGTTACTACACCGCCAGGATGCTTCGCTGGTCAGCGTCCGCTCGTGGCCGGAATTTATCGGCACCACCAGCGGCTACAGCTACATCAAGCCGAAGGGCGATATTGCCGGCGCCCGCTGGGGTCATGCCGGCAGCGATTCCACGCATATGGAAGACTTCCATAATCCGGACGGCACGATGCGCAGCGCCGATGATATCGCGGCGATGTGGAAACAGTGGAACATTCTGCCCAACCAGCAGGTCTCATTTTACTGCGGTACTGGCTGGCGCGCCTCAGAGACCTTCATGTACGCCCGTGCGATGGGCTGGAAAAACGTATCCGTTTACGACGGCGGCTGGTACGAATGGAGCGGTAATCCGCAAAACCCGGTAGCCACCGGCGAACGTGGCCCGGACAGCAGCAAATAATCCTACTACTGAGGGAGGTTCTGGCTTTGCGCCTCCCTCAGCGTCAGGTAGCCGCTCCAGATACGGGTGAAGGTTGTCAGCCAACATAGCGCGCCAAAACACCACGCCAGCCAGGGGAAGTGCGCCGGAAACAGACAACACAGCACAAATAGCAGGATTGTCTCCGTTCCTTCAGTCAACCCGCCTAGATAGTAAAATGATTTATGCGCATAGCCCGGATTGGCAATCTGATGCTTTGCCGCAAGGGTCGCAAATGCCAGGAAGCTGCTGCCGGTGCCGATAAATGCAAATAGCAGCCAGCCGCCCGCCAGCGCATTTTGCGCCGGGTCGGCAACAATAAAACCGAACGGCACCAGCGCGTAAAACAAAAAATCGAGCGAAATATCCAAAAACCCACCGGCGTCGCTGAGACCACGCCGCCGCGCCAGCGCGCCATCCAGGCCATCCAGCAACCGGTTCAGCACAATGGCCGCCAGCGCAGCACCGTACCAGCCGAGCGCCAGAAACGGCAGCGCCAGCACGCCGATAGCAAAACCGAAAAGCGTCAGGCCGTCAGGGGAGATCCCCGGACGGTCGAGCACGCGGGCGATAGCATTCAGTACGGGCTTCAATCGGGGATGCAGGCGGCTATCAAGCACGGTGACGCTCCATCAGGCTAAAAGGTTGTCGGTACAGGGGAAAGACGGAGATAATACGCCATTATGCGCAAGCCCGGTATTTGAATGATTCAGGATAACTATGCAAAAAACGATTGATGTCGTCGCCGCCATTATTGAACGTGACGGCAAAATTCTCCTGGCGCAGCGCCCGCCGCACGCCGACCAACCGGGGCTGTGGGAGTTCGCCGGCGGCAAAGTCGAACATGGCGAAAGCCAGCCGCAGGCGTTAGCCCGCGAACTGGAAGAGGAACTGGCAATTGTTGCGAGGCCAACCCGCTATATCGCCAGCCATCAGCGGGAAGTCTCCGGGCGTTTGATCCACCTGCATGCCTGGTGGGTCGCCGAATTTCGCGGTGAACCCGTCGCCCGTTACCATAGCGAACTGCGTTGGTGTACCCCGGCGCAAGCATTAGCATTTGATCTGGCGCCAGCGGATATTCCTCTGCTGAATGCCTTTATCGCTCAACAGGCAGGTTAGTTTCTCTTCCCCCTCTCCGACCTGGGTCATCGTTTTTAGTTATGACCCTTGTCGAATTATAAATTTTTCTCCGCGCTCAATTTTTCCTTGTCAGCCTAACGATTTCCGGTGTTATAGTCGGAAAAACGGCATTTTCAAGGCCGGGTATAAAAAATAACAAGCAACCACAACCGTAAGGGGAAATTACATCTATGGATCAGGCGTGTACTCTGGAAAGTTTTCTCGCCCGCGTTCAACAGCGCGACCCGCATCAAACTGAATTCGCTCAAGCCGTCCGCGAAGTGATGACCACTCTGTGGCCGTTCCTTGAACAGAATCCGCGCTATCGTCAGCTCAATTTGCTGGAACGCCTGGTCGAACCGGAGCGCGTCATCCAGTTCCGCGT
Organism: Klebsiella sp. 141203; assembly: GCF_032601985.1. Taxonomy (NCBI): domain Bacteria; kingdom Pseudomonadati; phylum Pseudomonadota; class Gammaproteobacteria; order Enterobacterales; family Enterobacteriaceae; genus Klebsiella; species Klebsiella sp. 141203. The sequence goes on from NZ_JAQIRL010000001.1 coordinate 833,688, forward strand.
CGTCTGGGTTGACGATCGCAATCAGGTTCAGGTTAACCGCGCCTGGCGCGTGCAGTTCAACTCCGCGATTGGCCCGTACAAAGGCGGCATGCGCTTCCACCCGTCGGTCAACCTGTCGATCCTTAAGTTCCTGGGCTTCGAACAGACCTTCAAAAACGCCCTTACCACGCTGCCGATGGGTGGCGGTAAAGGCGGCAGCGATTTCGACCCGAAAGGTAAAAGCGACGGCGAAGTGATGCGCTTCTGCCAGGCTTTGATGACCGAACTATATCGTCATCTCGGCCCGGACACCGACGTGCCGGCGGGCGATATCGGCGTTGGCGGCCGCGAAGTCGGTTTTATGGCCGGCATGATGCGCAAGCTTTCCAACAATAGCGCCTGCGTCTTCACCGGCAAAGGTCTCTCCTTCGGCGGCAGTCTCATCCGCCCCGAGGCCACCGGTTACGGTCTGGTTTACTTTACAGAAGCGATGCTCAAGCGCCACGGTCTTGGCTTCGAAGGGATGCGCGTCGCGGTCTCCGGCTCCGGCAACGTGGCGCAGTTCGCCATTGAGAAAGCCATGGAATTCGGCGCGCGCGTCATTACCGCCTCCGATTCCAACGGTACGGTGGTAGACGAAGCCGGCTTCACCAAAGAGAAACTGGCCCGCCTGATCGATATTAAAGAGCGTAGCCACGGCCGCGTCGCCGACTACGCGCGCGAATTCGGTCTGACCTACCTCGAAGGCCAGCAGCCGTGGTCAGTGCCGGTAGATATCGCGCTGCCGTGCGCGACCCAGAACGAACTGGACGTCGATGCCGCGCAAATGCTGATCGCCAATGGCGTTAAAGCGGTTGCCGAAGGCGCCAACATGCCCACCACCATTGCCGCCACCGATCTGTTCCTCGACGCTGGCGTGCTGTTCGCGCCGGGTAAAGCAGCCAACGCTGGCGGCGTCGCCACATCCGGCCTTGAAATGGCGCAAAACGCCGCGCGTATGGGCTGGAAAGCGGAGAAAGTGGATGCGCGTCTGCACCACATTATGTTGGATATTCACCACGCCTGCGTCGAATACGGCGGTGAAGAGAAACAGACCAACTACGTTCGCGGCGCCAATATCGCCGGCTTCGTCAAGGTCGCTGACGCCATGCTGGCGCAGGGTGTGATTTAAAATACCTGCAACACCTCATCCGCTGAAGACTCTGCCGGATGAGGTGTTTTTTAGGTTCGCCATTTTTACGATAGCGGGTGAAAGGTACTTTCCAGTTCATACTGTATTATCAGGTCTTTTGCCAGAGCTTGCGCTTGCGTAATTTCCTCCGACGACATTGACTTCTTTATTTTTAACAGTATGCCTACCGGGCCAAAAATAAGTGCCCAGGCCCATGCATCAACGTAACTCTTCTCGACCCCACATCCGCAATAATAGAGTATACAGAGCACATTTTGAGCTTTTTTATGTCCTCTGAGCGCCGCCCGGGCGCACCAGGTAAATGACAGCTCTTCATCCTTCTCAACTCCTTTACCGCCTTCCTGAAAGATCTTATGAAGCATAAATGCCGCGTCAAGATCCTCACCTTGCTCATAGGACTGTGTGAACCAGTAGACGGCCTGGCGGTGATCCGCGAGATGATTTTTATACAACAGCGCAAGATTAAACTGGCCGTCATTCAAACCTTGTTCACCTGCAAGCATGTACCATTTGCTAGCCTGATGGAAATCCTGAGTCACGCCATTACCGTCCTCAAACATAATGGCCAGGCTATTTTGTGCTGCTGCGTTCCCCTGTAATGCAGCAGCATGAAAATAGTGAAACGCCGTCTGCGTATTTTTTTCTACGCCAGCTCCATCAAAATACATCATTCCTAAAGCATATTGCGCATGACTATAGTTATGTTCCGCCGCCAGATTTAACCAATAAAGCGCCTGCTGATAATCACTATCGGGAATATAACCAAAGCGATGAATCTCACCGAGATAAAATTGCGCACAACAATCATTTTGTCCAGCAGCTTTACTAAACCATTCATATGCCAGAATGTAATTCTGCGGAATACCCTGCCCATAATAATATTTATGTCCAAGTTCATTTTGCGCATTAACAAAACCCTGGATGGCCGATTGGTAACACCATTCAAACGATTTTTGGAGATCTTTTTCAACTCCCAGTCCGTCGCGGTAGAGAATACTCAGATTATGTTGAGCGGTATTTTCTCCCTGTCCCGCCGCCTTGAGATACCACTCCTTGGCCAGGTGGTAATCCTGCGCGACACCCCAGCCATGAAAGTACATGATCCCCAATTGACTTTGCGCGGCGTCATACCCACTCCCGGCGCTTTTAACGCACCAGGCAAAAGCCTTTGCCAGATCCTCTTCAACGCCAGTCCCGCCGCCACATAACATCTTTGCCAGTTCAAGCTGTGACCAGCTATTTCCTTGTTCTGCGGACTTCAGATACCACTCAAACGCCAGCGTCAGATTCTGCTCGATACCAGAACCTGTCTCATACATAACCCCCACGGCATATTGCGACTTGTCATCGCCCTGCAGCGCGGCCTGCATATACCATTCAAATGCTTTTTGCGCATTTTTTTCAACGCCAACGCCATCACGATAGAGGACTCCAACATTGTGCTGGGCAGAAATATGTCCTGACTCGGCCGCGCGGATATACCAGTATGCCGCCTGAGCGTCGTCTTTTTCGACATCCGCGCCAGCATAATATTTTTCCGCCAGTTTATTATATGAAAAGGCATGGTCCTGTTCTGCAGCTTTTAAATAACTGCTAACAACCATCGATGAAGTATAATTATTATTCTGCACGTTTATCGCGGCAATGAGCTGTCGATAACTTTGTTTATGCACGGCGGCCAGGGCATGAAAACGGTCGGACAAAGACCATATGCGCACTTTATCATCCGGTTTAAATGACCATTCAACAAGTTCAATGAGTTGGCATAAAAAATTGGATGAGAGCTGAAATTTGCCAATCTGTAATAGCAGTACGACATCGAACCACGTCTTACTTACTTCATTATCCCTTATTGAATAATAAATTTTTTTTATTTTATCGCCGCACTCCACTTCCTCAGCCCACGACATATCGGCAATAAAATGAGGTGCTATTTCTTGTTCTAATTTTTGATACAGCAGGCAACTTTCGTTTATCGCAGTCTGAATGGCGGCCCGAGTCCCGGCGGCAACCAGATGCCAACGGAAGAATTTTGCCGCAGCTAACGTCAGTAACGGGCGAGTAAGCTGCTGCAGATTGATCAGCAATTCTTCCTCAAAACGTATTCGCGCTTTCAGATCAAGATATTCGAGTTCGCCCAACGCGGCCTCGAGCTGCTTGCTGGCATTTTCAGGCTGTCTTTCATTCACCTGAAACAGACGTTCCAGCACATTTTGCCAGCCCAGTGCGCCACGGCCTACGTCAGCGGATCGTAGCGGGATAGGTCCGCGTTGCCGGGGGAAGAAAGTCTGCTCCGGATGACGTTCTCCGTCCTCTTGCTCATCATCTTCTTCATCTTCCGGAAAATTATCCTCATTCTCTTCCCAGCTCAGCGCCGCTTCATAGGCTTGACGTAGCCGCTGATAGCCCTGTGGATCGTCCTCCGGACGGTGAATTTTTACCAATTGCGCAAAACGGCGCTTAATGTCACGTGGCTCCGCTCCCGGCGCTAATCCCAGAATATCCCAACAGTTCATAGCAGTCGGTCCGTCTCAAGGTCGTCAAGAATGTGATTAAGCCGCTCACGAAAAGCAACAATCGGATCGTTATCCTGCTTTTCCAGCAAGTAGCTAAACTGCCGCGAACAATCGCTTATCCATTCGCGAGTATCACCAAGGCTCAACTGATAGAGATGATCCAGACGCGCCATTAGCGCCTGGTTTGCCTGATCATCGCGAGGATGGATTTTCAGCGCGCTGAGTTTAGCAAGCGACTGCTGAAGCTGTTCTTCCGTCAACGCTCCGGGATGCTGTTCAATCAGCAGACTGCTGCGATTGCCCGTTAACGGCACATGAATATCAACATCAAGCAGTCCGTTAATATCGTAGGTAAAACGAACTTCTATTTCGACCTCTCCTGCCGCCTTGGGTGGTACGGCAATAGAAAGCTCGGCCAGAAAGATATTATTCTCTACCATTCGGCTCTCGCCCTGATAAATTTTAAAGTCGACAGTGGATTGGTCGTCATGAACAGTATAAAATTTCCGCATTCGGCTACAAGGAATACTGCGATTGCGCTCAATAATTGGTGCAAAGTATCCCTGTTCCCGTGTGTGTCCCAAGGTCCTTGAGGTGTTAACGCCCAAGGTGAAGGGACAGACATCAGTGACCACAACATCCTCAAGTTCACTATTGCGCGCTTTGAGCGCCGCCTGGATCGCCGCCCCCTGGGCTATCACTTCGTCAGGATTAAGATGCATTGCTGGCAGGCGGCCAAAGAGTTGCGCGACAAGTTTGCGGATAAGCGGCATCCGTGTTGAACCTCCCACCAGAACGACCTGATCTAACTGAGAGATATCCAACCGGGCATCACGAATCGCCATTTCCAGCGGCTCCCGAATACGGGCGAAAAAAGATTCTAACAGCAACTCAAAATCCGTTTCGGTGATTTGCCACTGGTAGTGTTGCCCTTTTATTTCCACGCTGAAAACCGCGGCTTCACGCAGGCTCAGAGCTCTTTTAACCCGTTCAGCCTCTACCCGCAGTTGCCGCTGTAGCGTGGGTTCCCGCCATTCGATCTCTTCCATGAATTCCTGCTGTTGGCGAAAGGCCTCGACCAGAATATCGACAATATCCTCGCCACCGAGGAAGTTGTCCCCGGCACTGGCGCGTACTTCCATAATATTGTCGAACAACTCAAGGATAGAGACATCAAACGTGCCGCCACCCAGATCAAATACCAGGAACTGGTGTTCATCTTCCTGGTTGTGCAGGCCGTAGGCCAGCGCGGCGGCGGTCGGTTCGTTAATCAGACGCTCGACGGTTAACCCGGCCATACTGGCCGCAATTTTCGTTGCTTTACGTTGCACGTCGCTAAAATAGGCGGGAACGCTGATGACTGCCTCATTTACCGTTTCACCAAGGAAATTCTCAGCGTCTTCTTTTAGCTGGCGTAGTACCAGTGAAGAGAGTTCTTCCGGGCGAAAAGCCTGTTTACCCAGCATAATGGTCTGCGCAGTCCCCATCAACCGCTTGAAGTTCGCCGCGCAGTTGGCCGGCCGCACCAGTTGGAGATCGCGGGCTGCTTCACCCACCAACACCATACCGTTCTCATCAACACTCACCACACTAGGCGTAAGATATTTACCTAGTGCATTGGGTATGAGCACCGCTTGACCATTCTGCCACACGGCAGCCAGACTATTCGTTGTACCTAAATCGATACCAATTATCATTTTCGTCCTTGATATTTTCAGTCCTGAATAGATTTATTTTCTATTGCGAATAAATCTCTGCGATTACTGCTCTAGTATAAATAAAACCCACTCATTTTAAATATTATTAAAGTATGATTTGAAAAACAAATCAACACCACTACATCAGACATATAAAAAGACAGGAATCATTCAATAATAAAATATATTAATTATTCCTTCATTACAGGAAAGGTCTATTTTAAAATAAAATCCGCGATATGATATACAACATAACATTAAAATCGCCCCCTGGAATCCTTATGCGCAGGGGGCGGAGGTTATGTCGGAGTATCTTCCCCTCGATCGTGCGCAGGTGGCGTCTTTCTGCTGGTACGCTTGCGAAGTGCGCTCTTTTTCTTACCCTCGTTCGGTGAGATAATTCCACGGAACTGGCGCACCGGTGTCCTCCGCGCCTGATCGATAAGCTGGAAAAGCGTCCCTACCAGCGGCTGCATAAAGTCCTGATAGCGGCACTGTTTTTCGCTGATTTGCGTCAATACCGACTCCCAATGGGCGGTCATATCCGGGCGCGCGGCCATTTCCGGCAGGGAATGGATTAGCGCCCGACCGGCGTCCGATGAGTGGATATAGCGTCCTTTTTTATTCAGGAAACCGCGCTTAAACAGCAGCTCTATAATCCCGGCGCGGGTCGCTTCCGTCCCCAGACCGTCGGTCGCGCGGAGGATCTTTTTCAGTTCTTTATCTTGCACAAAGCGGGCAATACCGGTCATCGCCGACAGTAGCGTCGCGTCGGTAAAGTGGCGCGGCGGCTGGGTCTGTCGCTCCACCACTTCACCTTTTTCGCACAATAGCTCATCGCCTTTCGCGACCACCGGCAGCGGCGTACCATCGTTCTCTTCGTCACGCTCTTTATTACCAAGCAGCGCGCGCCAGCCCGCTTCGGCGAGGAAGCGCGCCTTGGCGACAAATTTGCCGTTAGCAATATCAAGGTCAATCTGGCACTTGCGGAATACCGCATCCGGGCAGAACTGCATCAGATACTGACGAGCGATCAGGTTATAGACTTTCTCTTCGTTATCGTTGAGTTTGACCTGACTGCTGCGCGCGGTTGGGATAATCGCGTGGTGCGCATCGACCTTTTTATCATCCCAACAGCGGTTGCGGATCTCCGGATCCATCACCGGCTGCGGTAGCAGATCCGGCGCATGGACGCTAATCGCATTCAGTACTGCATGGCGGCCGGCAAAATGTTCTTCCGGCAGGTAGCGGCTATCCGAACGCGGATAGGTAATCAGTTTGTGGGTCTCATACAGCTTCTGGCAGATATCCAGCACGTTCTGCGCGCTGAAGCCGAAGCGTTTGGCCGCTTCGATCTGTAATGCTGACAGCGAAAACGGTAGCGGCGCCGGTTCGGAATCGCGCTTATCGTTATAGCCGGTCACGATTGCCGGCTGGCCTTCGATACGTTTAACCACATGCTCGGCCAGCGGACGATGCAGTAAACGCCCCTCTTCATCCTGATAGGGTTCGCAGGCTTCGCTTGGCACCCAGGTGGCGATAAACCGCTCATCTTTTGGCGTGACAATATGCGCTTTGACGTCAAAGAAATCTTTGGCGACGAAGTTCTCTATCTCTTCATCACGACGTACCACCAACCCCAATACCGGCGTCTGTACGCGGCCAACCGACAACACCCCCTGATAGCCGGCATTACGCCCGAGAATGGTGTAGGCGCGGGTCATGTTGATGCCGTACAGCCAGTCGGCGCGAGCGCGGGCCAGCGCCGATACGCACAGCGGGACAAATTCGCTGTTCGCGCGCAGGCGGTTAATTGCCCGTTCAACCGCCTGTGGGTTCAGGTCGTTAATCAGGCAACGCTGCACCTGCTGGCGCTTTTCCGGCGCCAGCTGCAGGTAGTCCAACACTTCATCGACCAGCAGTTGCCCTTCTCTATCCGGGTCTCCCGCGTGAACCACTTCCTGCGCCTCGCCAAGCAGGCGCTTGATGACGTTCAGCTGTTTCGTGACCGACGGTTTTGGTTGCAGTTGCCACTTTTCCGGTACGATAGGAAGGTCGAGCAGGTTCCAGCGCGCATAGCGGCCGTCGTAAACATCCGGCTGCGCCTGCTCCAGCAGGTGGCCGATACACCAGGTGACCACCTGCCCGTTGCCGCACTCAATAAAGCCATCGCCTTTACGATGCGGTTTAGGCAACACATCGGCGATAGCGCGACCGAGACTCGGTTTTTCTGCAATAAACAACCGCATCTAATCAACGGATCTCGATCATTGGACGCCCGCCGCGGGCGGTTACCAGCTCGCCAATGGCGGCAAGCTTGATGCCAAATTCCGCGGCAGCGGCCTGGACTTCGGCTTCAGCTTCCGGCGTTACCGCCAGCAGCAGGCCGCCGGAAGTTTGCGGATCGCACAGCAGATCGCGCCATGCCGCCGGCATCTCGCCCATCAAGTGGCCGTAGCTGGCAAAGTTGCGTCCGGTGCCGCCCGGCACCGCTCCGGCGGCGATATAGGCTTCAACACCCGGCAGTTTAGGAATATCGGCGTAGTTTAGCTGCGCCTGAACGCCCGCGCCACGGCAGACTTCGCTGAGATGCCCCAGCAGGCCAAAACCGGTGACGTCCGTCATCGCTTTTACCCCTTCGATATTGGCAAATGCGGCGCCGGCAAGGTTCATCTGACACATGGTCTCCGTCGCCAGCCCCTGATGTTCCGGCTTCAGCAGCGATTTCTTCTCGGCGGTAGTCAGCACGCCAATACCCAGAGGTTTGGTCAGATACAGCTTGCAGCCCGCCTGCGCGGTGCTGTTTTTCTTGATACGTTCGGTTGGTACCACGCCGGTCACCGCGAGCCCGAAAATCGGTTCCGGCGCATCGATAGAGTGACCGCCCGCCAGCGCAATCCCAGCCTGCTGGCAGGCAAAACGCCCGCCTTCAACCACTTCGCGAGCAATCTCCGGCGCCAGCGTGTTGATTGGCCAGCCAAGTATCGCAATCGCCATAATCGGTTTGCCGCCCATGGCGAAAATATCGCTGATGGCGTTAGTCGCCGCGATACGGCCAAAATCAAAAGGATTATCGACGATCGGCATGAAAAAATCGGTGGTGCTGATGATCGACGTCCCGTTACCCAGATCGTAGACCGCCGCATCGTCGCTGGTTTCGTTGCCGACAAGCAGGTTCGGGTCGACAAACTTCGCCTGCTCGCTATGCAGAATGGTTTCCAGCACCTTAGGGGAAATTTTACAACCGCAACCGGCTCCGTGGCTGTATTGCGTTAAACGAATAGCTTGCTCGCTCATGGACATCTCCTGTCATTGCAATCCCGCTATGGTAGCGCCCAAACGGCAAGGTGATAAGTGCGACAGTCCGAAATCGCGAGTGGTTGCTCATTAAGCAGACAAATATGCGTTTTTGCGATACCGAACAATTTTTTCAATGTGATTTTAACTTTTACTTACAGATGACAAAAATGTGACTAAAAACAAAACCATTGTTCTGGACATATAACACCGTAAGGAAATGTAGATGAAAAAGCGCGTTCTCGCCCTCTGCCTCGCCAGCCTGTTTTCCGTTAACGCTTTCGCACTGGTCCCTGCCGGCAACGATGCAACCACTAAACCCGATCTCTATTATCTGAAAAATGCCCAGGCCATCGATAGCCTGGCGCTGTTGCCGCCGCCGCCGGAAGTTGGCAGCATCGCATTTTTAAACGATCAGGCGATGTATGAGAAAGGACGACTGCTGCGCAATACCGAACGCGGTAAACTGGCGGCTGAAGATGCCAACCTTAGCGCCGGCGGCGTGGCGAATGCCTTCTCCAGCGCCTTTGGTTCGCCCATCACCGAAAAAGACGCGCCGCAGTTGCATAAGCTGCTGACGAATATGATTGAGGATGCCGGCGATCTGGCCACCCGCAGCGCGAAAGAGAAATATATGCGCATTCGCCCGTTTGCGTTCTACGGCGTTTCAACCTGTAACACCACCGAGCAGGACAAGCTGTCGAAAAATGGCTCTTACCCTTCCGGCCACACCTCTATCGGTTGGGCAACCGCGCTGGTACTGGCGGAGATCAATCCGCAGCGGCAAAACGAAATTCTTAAGCGCGGCTATGAGCTGGGCGAAAGCCGGGTTATCTGCGGCTATCATTGGCAGAGCGACGTCGATGCGGCGCGTATTGTCGGCTCGGCGGTAGTGGCGACCCTGCACACCAACCCGGCCTTCCAGCAGCAGTTACAGAAAGCCAAAGATGAATTCGCCAAAACGCAGAAGTAACGTCATCGCCGTTGAACTCCCGGAGGCGGCGCTTAACGCGCCTTCTCCGGGCTACTAAATCGCACAGCGCTGTAGCCCCGGTAAGCAACAACGCGCCCGGCGGAACAAGCGCTGACTCAGAAGCGCGTGACGAACGGCGCGGTATCCGGACGCGCAAACGTGGTCGATGCTTTTAACTGCGGCGTGCCGAGGTAGAGAAAACCGACAATTTTGTCCTGCTCGCGGCAGCCAAAGCCTTCGCGGACAACCGGACTCTCGGTTAACGCGCCGCTACGCCAGATACCGTTATAGCCCTGCGCCACTGCGGCCATTTGCATCGCCATCACCGCACATCCTGCGGACATTTCCTGTTCCCACAGCGGTACCTTCGGATGTTCTTCACAGCGTGCGACCACCGCGATAATCAGCGGTGCGCGGAACGGCGCATTACGTGCTTTTTCAATGGCTTTTTCATCCTGCCCGGCGGCCATCGCCCCTTTTTCCAGCAGTTGGCTAAAGCGTTCGCGGCCATCATCGGCAATAATAAAGAACCGCCACGGCTGTAACGTGCCGTGATCCGGCGCGCGCATCCCCGCGTGAAGGATATTTTCCAGCTGTTCGCCAGCCGGAGCCGGGTCGGTCAGGCGCGACGCGCTGCGGCGATTTATCAGTAGTTCGAGAGCATCCATCTTTGTAACTCCTGTGATGTCATTTTGCATAAAATTAACATGCGCATGGATTTTGTTACAGCCCGATGGGTGATTCCTGCTGACAAGCGTCGGCACTCTCTTTAGGATAGCCAGACGCGGCAGCCCCTGCGGCTGACCCATCATCAAAATATTAGGGAGAATACATGCGAACCCTTTGGCGATTTCTTGCCGGATTTTTTAAATGGACATGGCGAATACTCAATTTCATTCGCCAATTCGCGCTGAACCTGGTGTTCCTGGCACTGGTGCTGATTTGCGTCGGCATCTGGGCGCAGTTTAGCAGCAGCACCGCGGAACATACCGCGCGCGGCGCGCTGCTGATGAACATCACCGGCGTGGTCGTTGATAAACCTTCCGCCAGCAGCAAACTGGGAGTCATCGGCCGCCAGCTGTTCGGCGCCAGTTCCGATCGTCTGCAGGAGAACTCGCTGTTCGATATCGTACAGACGATTCGCCAGGCGAAAGACGACCGTAATATCACCGGTATCGTACTGGATCTGAAAAACTTCGTCGGCGGCGATCAGCCCTCAATGCAGTACATCGGTAAAGCGCTACGCGAGTTCCGCGACAGCGGTAAACCGGTATATGCCGTCGGCAGCAGCTACACCCAGGGGCAATACTACCTGGCGAGCTTCGCCAATAAAATTTGGCTCTCGCCGCAGGGTGAAGTCGACCTGCACGGCTTTGCCACCAACGGTCTGTACTACAAATCGCTGCTGGATAAACTGAAAGTCTCGACCCACGTTTTCCGCGTCGGTACCTACAAATCCGCCGTCGAGCCGTTTATTCGCGACGACATGTCGCCGGCTGCGCGTGAAGCGGACAGCCGTTGGATTGGCGAACTGTGGCAGAACTATCTCAACACTATTGCCGCTAACCGCCAGATCACCGCGCAGCAGCTGTTCCCCGGCGCTCAGGGCGTGATCGACGGCCTGCGTAAAGTCGATGGCGATACCGCGAAATACGCGCTGGATAACAAGCTGGTCGACGAGCTGGCCACTTCGACGGAAGTGGAAAAAGCGCTGACTAAGCAGTTTGGCTGGAGCAAAGCGGATAACAACTATCGCGCCATTAGCTACTACGATTACAACGTCAAAGCGCCTGCTGAACAGGGTTCAGCGGTAGCGGTTATCTTTGCGAACGGCGCCATCATGGATGGTGAAGAAACGCCGGGTAACGTCGGCGGCGACACCACCGCGGCGCAAATCCGCGACGCGCGCCTGGATCCGAAAGTGAAAGCGATCGTTCTGCGCGTCAACAGCCCTGGCGGCAGCGTCAGCGCCTCGGAAGTGATTCGCGAAGAGCTGGCGGCGGCGAAAGCGGCGGGTAAACCGGTGGTGGTCTCAATGGGCGGCATGGCGGCATCCGGCGGTTACTGGATCTCCACCCCGGCGGATTACATCGTGGCGAACCCGAGCACCCTCACCGGCTCCATCGGTATCTTCGGCGTGATTAACACGGTGGAAAATACGCTCGGTTCAATTGGCGTCCATACCGATGGCGTCGCCACCTCGCCGCTGGCCGATGTCTCGACCACCAAATCGTTGCCGCCGGAAGTTCAGCAGCTGATCCAGATGAGCATCGAGAACGGTTATAAGCGCTTTATCACTCTGGTCGCCAACGCGCGTAAGAGCACGCCGGAGAAGATTGACCAAATCGCACAAGGCCACGTCTGGACCGGTGAAGACGCCAAAGCCAACGGCCTGGTAGATAGCCTCGGCGATTTCGACGACGCGGTGGCGAAAGCCGCGGAGCTGGCGAAACTGAAACAGTGGCATATCACCTGGTATCAGGAAGAACCAACGTTCTTCGCGATGGTGATGGATAGTCTGACCGGTTCGGTGCGCGCTGCTCTGCCGGCCGCGATTCAGGCATATCTGCCTGCGCCGGTTGCGGCTGCAGCAGACGTTGTGAAAACGGAAAGCGATAAACTGGCGGCATTTAACGATCCGCAGAACCGCTATGCCTTCTGTCTGACCTGCGCCAATATTCGTTAATTCCCCGTCTGCCCCCACAGTGGGGCAGCGTTTCAACGACATTAAATTCAAGCGCTTCTCTGCAACTCCCAGGGTTAGCGCTTTATTTTTTTGCCTGCCACTTTATACTGCGCCTGTTCACGTCCAACCTAAGCGATGCTATGCAAAAGAAATCGATTTACGTTGCCTACACCGGTGGGACCATCGGTATGCAGCGCTCCGATCACGGTTATATCCCCGTTTCCGGCCACCTGCAGCGCCAGCTAGCGCTGATGCCCGAGTTCCACCGTCCGGAGATGCCGGACTTCACTATTCATGAATATGCGCCGTTAATGGACTCGTCTGATATGACGCCGGAAGACTGGCAGCATATCGCTGACGACATTCGCGACCACTACGACCAGTACGATGGTTTTGTTATCCTGCACGGCACCGATACCATGGCCTTCACCGCTTCGGCGCTGTCGTTCATGCTGGAAAACTTAGGTAAGCCGGTCATTGTGACAGGGTCACAAATCCCGCTAGCCGAGCTGCGTTCCGATGGGCAAATCAACTTGCTCAATGCGCTGTACGTCGCCGCCAACTATCCCATCAACGAAGTTTCGCTGTTCTTCAATAATCGTCTGTATCGCGGCAACCGCACGACCAAGGCCCACGCAGACGGTTTTGATGCCTTTGCTTCGCCAAACCTGGCGCCGCTGCTGGAAGCCGGCATCCATATCCGCCGTCTCGGTACCCCGCCGGCGCCGCACGGAAATGGCGAGTTGATCGTCCACCCGATTACGCCGCAGCCTATCGGCGTGGTTACTATCTATCCTGGGATTTCTGCCGATGTGGTGCGTAATTTCCTGCGTCAGCCGGTGAAAGCGCTGATCCTGCGCTCCTATGGCGTAGGCAATGCGCCGCAGAACGGCGAGTTTATTCAGGTCCTGGCGGAAGCCAGCCAGCGCGGCATTGTGGTGGTGAACCTGACGCAATGCATGTCGGGTAAGGTGAATATGGGTGGCTATGCCACGGGCAACGCGCTGGCGCAGGCCGGAGTCATTAGCGGTTTTGATATGACCGTGGAAGCGACGCTGACCAAGCTACACTATCTGCTCAGTCAGAACCTTGATGGTGCGGCCATTCGAAACGCCATGCAGCAAAACCTGCGCGGCGAATTGACCCCCGATGAGTAAGGAGCAAGCCATGAGCCACCGCGCGCTGCTATTGGTCGACCTGCAAAACGATTTCTGCGCCGGCGGCGCACTCGCCGTCCCCGATGGCGACAGCACCATTGATATCGCAAATCAGCTGATCGACTGGAGTCTGGCGCGCGGCGACGCCATCATCGCAAGCCAGGACTGGCATCCGGCCAACCATGGTAGCTTTGCCAGTCAGCATCAGGCCGAGCCCTATGCCCAGGGAGAGCTCGATGGCCTGCCGCAGACTTTCTGGCCGGATCACTGCGTGCAGCATAGCGATGGCGCCGCGCTGCACCCGTTACTGAAACAGCAGGCCATCAACGCCGTGTTTCATAAAGGGCAAAACCCGGCAATCGACAGCTACAGCGCGTTTTTCGACAACGGTCACCGGCAGAAAACCGAACTGGATGGCTGGCTACGCGCGCACGGCGTGACGGAGCTGAACATTCTCGGCCTCGCGACGGATTACTGCGTTAAATTTACCGTGCTCGATGCGCTGGATTTGGGCTACACCGTTAACGTTATCACCGACGGCTGTCGCGGCGTCAACCTGCAGCCGCAGGACAGCGCCGTTGCCTTTATGGAAATGGCCGCCGCCGGAGCCACGCTCTACACCCTCGATGACTGGCTGGAAACTCAGCCCTGACCTCACGCCCGGCGCACCTCACGCCGGGCGGTATTTACCGCCTCGTTAACCTCGATAAATTGAGCTGTCTCGCAGTTTCCCCGGATAAGGGCTGATACTGTGGACAGGCTGTTTTTTCGCCACGCCATTTCCGTGGCGTGTGCTTATTTATTATTGTCAAAGAGGAACTCCGATGAAACTTTTGCCCTTGCTGGCAGCATTCCCCCTGCTCTGCGCCTCTGTCGTTTCCGCGCAATCTTATATGTCGGTCGGCTACTTTAACGGCGGCGGCGACGTCACCGCAGGCCCCGGCGGCGATATCGACAAGCTTGATGTCCGACAAATAACCCATCTTAACTACTCGTTCGGCCTTATCTACAACGATGAAAAAGACGAGACCAACGACGCGCTGAAAGACCCTGACCATCTCCATCAAATCTGGCTGTCGCCGAAAGTACAGGCGGATTTACAAAAACTGCCGGCGCTACGTCAGCAAAACCCGGATCTAAAAGTCCTGCTCTCCGTCGGCGGCTGGGGCGCGCGTGGATTTTCCGGCGCGGCGGCCACGCCGGAAAGCCGGGCGGTGTTTATCCGTTCGGTCCAGCAGGTCATTAACCAGTATGGCCTTGATGGCATCGACCTTGACTGGGAGTTTCCGGTTAACGGCGCCTGGGGATTGGTGGCCAGCCAGCCGGCGGATCGCGATAACTTTACCGCGTTGCTGAAAGAACTACGTGCCGCCGTCGGCACTAAGAAACTGGTGACCATCGCCGTAGGCGCCAATGTTGAAAGTCCAAAAAGCTGGGTCGACGTGAAAGCGGTCGCCCCGCAGCTGGATTACATCAATCTGATGACCTACGACATGGCCTACGGCACGCAATATTTTAACTCAAATCTCTATGACTCCCGCCACTGGCCGACCGTAGCCGCAGCGGATAAATACAGCGCCGATTTTGTGGTGAATAACTATCTGGCAGCGGGTCTGAAACCGAGTCAGCTGAATCTCGGGATTGGTTTCTATGGCCGGGTCCCGAAACGTGCCGTCGAGCCTGGCATTGACTGGAGTAAGCCTGATGCGCAGAAAAACCCGGCCACTCAACCTTACTTCGGGGCGCAGCAGATCGAGTTGTTTAAATCGCTGGGTTATGACCTGAGCAAAGATACCTATGTGAAATACAACGATATTGTTGCCAAACTGCTCAACGATCCGCAGAAACGCTTTACTGAGCACTGGGATGACGAAGCGAAGGTGCCGTGGTTATCGGTAAATTCTGCCGATGGCAAAGCGCTGTTCGCCCTGTCCTACGAGAACCCTCGTTCGGTGGCGATCAAAGCCGATTACATCAAGAGCAAAGGGTTAGCAGGCGGTATGTTCTGGGAGTATGGCGCTGATGATAAAAACCAGCTTGCCCGCCAGTTGGCCGAGTCGTTAGGCATTAAGACGCAATAAAGCATGAGCCCCGGAAGCCCTGCGCAACCGGGGTGACATGAAGAGCCGCCCGGCTAGACCGGGCGCTCAGTACGGCAGGTTACTGCGGTTTGAACGTTGCAATCGGCTTCGGCACGATACCGAAATCCTCTTTCAATTGCTGTTTACTCTTCATCACCATCTGACCGTTGGTGTCGATGGTCATGTGCTGCGCATCCGTGTTGTTGCGCGCCTGCCACAACATCACCAGCTGCATGCTGTTTTCTTTTTGTTCCGGGGTCAGCGCAACGCCGTCCGGCCATTTTCCTAACTCCACCGCGGTGGCTAAACGTTGGTACAGTTCCGGCGTCATACTGGCAATAATTTGCTCGATATCCATCATCTGCTCATCCGTCTTGGAATAATTTGCTGAATCGTTTCTTAGCCTTTAGTTCGTTCGCCGTTTTGGTCATCGGTGAAGCTTAAAGAGGCCGAATTGACGCAAAAACGCTCGCCGGTCGGCTGCGGGCCATCCGGGAAGACATGCCCCAGGTGCGCATCGCAATTGCCGCAGCGAATTTCCGTACGCTGCATCCCGTGCGAGTAATCATTGAGATAACGAATCGCGTCGTCGCTCACCGGCTCATAGAAGCTCGGCCAGCCACAGCCGGAGTCATACTTGGATTGTGAGTGAAACAGCGGCGCATCGCAGACCAGGCAGTGGTAGATGCCGTCTTTTTTATTATGTAGCAGCCGTCCGGTAAACGGCGGTTCGGTACCGTGATTCTGCGTCACATAAAACTGCATCTCGCTCAATTCTTGTTTGAGCTCGTCAGGAGATGGTTTATTAGCCATGTGATTACTTCTCGCTTTGAAAGGGCAACTTTACCCGTCGATTCTAACAAAACATTAACAATGAAACCTGTACTTTTGTTCTAAACTTATCCGATGCCATCAGGCAGCCAGATAATTGTGATGCTAATCACATTTTTATCTTATATGACCTTTAAAATTCCGGACGCAGTCCCCATATGGAATTGGGCTCAAAGGGAGAGTGAGGCAAATCAATCGCGCAAAGGTCTGCTCAGGATTGATTTGTCGCAATGATTGACACGATTCCGCTTGACGCTGCGTAAGGTTTTTGTAATTTTACAGGCAACCTTTTATTCACTAACAAATAGCTGGTGGAATATATGACTATCAAAGTAGGTATCAACGGTTTTGGCCGTATCGGTCGCATTGTTTTCCGTGCTGCTCAGAAACGTTCTGACATCGAGATCGTTGCAATCAACGACCTGTTAGACGCAGAGTACATGGCTTACATGCTGAAGTATGACTCCACTCACGGTCGTTTCGACGGCACCGTTGAAGTGAAAGACGGTCATCTGGTCGTTAACGGTAAAAAAATCCGTGTTACCGCTGAACGTGACCCGGCTAACCTGAAATGGGACGAAGTTGGTGTTGACGTTGTTGCTGAAGCAACCGGTATCTTCCTGACCGACGAAACCGCTCGTAAACACATCACCGCTGGCGCGAAAAAAGTCGTTCTGACTGGCCCGTCCAAAGACAACACTCCGATGTTCGTTCGCGGCGCTAACTTCGACACTTACGCAGGCCAGGACATCGTTTCTAACGCATCCTGCACCACCAACTGCCTGGCTCCGCTGGCTAAAGTCATCAACGACAACTTCGGTATCGTTGAAGGCCTGATGACTACCGTTCACGCGACTACCGCCACTCAGAAAACCGTTGATGGCCCGTCTCACAAAGACTGGCGCGGCGGCCGCGGCGCAGCTCAGAACATCATCCCGTCCTCTACCGGCGCTGCTAAAGCGGTAGGTAAAGTACTGCCAGAACTGAACGGCAAACTGACCGGTATGGCGTTCCGCGTTCCGACTCCGAACGTATCCGTTGTTGACCTGACCGTTCGTCTGGAAAAAGCAGCGTCCTACGAAGAAATCAAGAAAGCAATCAAAGCGGCTTCTGAAGGCGCAATGAAAGGCGTTCTGGGTTACACCGAAGACGACGTTGTATCTACCGATTTCAACGGCGAAGTTTGCACTTCCGTGTTCGATGCTAAAGCTGGTATCGCACTGAACGACAACTTCGTGAAACTGGTTTCCTGGTACGACAACGAAACTGGTTACTCCAACAAAGTTCTGGACCTGATTGCTCACATCTCCAAATAAGTTGAGATGAATAAGTAATCAATAAGAGCGGCTTCGGTCGCTCTTTTTTTTGCCTGAAAGAGGATGGCGTAATGATTAATAAAATTTTTGCTCTCCCGGTGATTGAACAACTTTCTCCTGCATTCTCCCGCCGTAAGCTGGACGATCTTGAACTTATCGTCGTTGACCACCCGCAGGTAAAAGCTTCCGTCGCCCTACAGGGCGCTCACCTGCTCTCCTGGCAGCCGGCCGGTGAAGAAGAAGTTTTGTGGTTAAGCAACAATACCCCATTTAAAAACGGCGTCGCCCTGCGCGGCGGCGTACCAATCTGCTGGCCATGGTTCGGCCCGTCAGCGCAGCAGGGGCTACCGTCGCACGGTTTCGCACGCAACCTGCCGTGGGCGCTAAAATGCCAGGACGAAGATGAAAACGGCGTGATGCTGACCTTCGAACTGCAGAGCAGTGACGAAACCCGCAAATACTGGCCGCACGACTTTACGCTGTATGCGCGCTTCAAGCTGGGTAAGACCTGCGAGATCGAACTGGAAGCCCACGGCGAGTTTGAAACCACATCCGCCCTGCACACCTACTTCAACGTTGGCGATATCGCGGCGGTGAAAGTTAGCGGCCTTGGCGACCGCTATGTTGATAAAGTGCTGAATGCCGAAGAAGGCGTGCTGAAAGACGGCATCCAGACCTTCCCGGACCGCACCGACCGCGTTTATCTGAATGCCGAAGCGTGCAGCGTGATTCATGATGACGTGCTGAAGCGCAACATCGACGTGATCCATCGCCATCACGGTAACGTCGTTGCCTGGAACCCGGGCCCGGCGCTTTCCGTCAGCATGGGTGATATGCCGGATGACGGCTACAAAACTTTCGTGTGCGTGGAAACCTGCTGCGTTACCGCGCCGCAGAAAGCCAGCGAAGAGAAACCCACTCGCCTGGCGCAGACCATTCGCGTTGTGAAGCGTTAAGACCGACAAGCGTCTGGCGTGAGCGGATGGCGCTTCGCTTATCCGGCCTACTTAACACCGTGTTTTCCAGGCGACAGTGGGCTCGACCCGTAGGCTGGGTAAGGCGTAGCCGCCACCCGGCATAATCGCGAATTGTCGTGGGAGGTCGCCACTTCCGCACCACCGTATAGCAAAACAGGGCATAACGCCCTGTTTTGATGCATAAAAAAGTCTGTGGAAGTGCACTATCAGAAGGAGTAGGTGATCCCCGTCGAAATCAGGCCGCTCCAGGATTTGTCCACCATCGGGCTATCGGTGATTTCGTCAGACAGACGAGTGTAACGGGCAATACCGTAAACGCTCCAGTCGCCGAGGAAACGATAGTTCGCCGCCAGCTCCAGATACGGGTTCCAGCTGCTGTCAGGATCGTAGCTGCGCATGCCGCTACGATTCGACTCATGCTTCGAGACGCCGTAGTAGTATTCGTTTTGATTGTCGCTGTTCCACTCCACGCCAATACCCGGCGTCAGGGTCAGGTTGCCGTTGGTATAACGATACAGCCATGCCAAATCCCAGGTGATGCCGTTGCTGTTGTCCAGCGTATCGCCGGCCAGCGTCGTACGCAGGAATCCGTACTGAGTGTTATGAACGTAGCTTAAACCCGCCATCATGGTGGATTTGCGGCGATCCAGCTTGCGCATCTGCGAATTGTCGCTGTCGCCCGGCTTGAAATACATTGGCGACCAGTAAGCGGTCACGGACAGTTTGTCGTTGGTATCATTCCACAGGTAGTAGCCACCACCCAAACCGTGGAACCAGAAGTTTTCACTTTCATAACTAATGACAGGTACTGGGTAAACATCTGCATCATATTGTTTATAAGGATGCTCGACGACGCCCACGCCGGCCCCCAGCGTTAACTTCCCGTCAGCGTGCACTGCGCTAGCTGACGTCGCGATGAACACACCCAGTGCCAGAAGTTTGATTTTAGTCACGATCCATATTCCTGTTGTCAAATAATTAGCGCGTGCAGTTTAACGTCGTAGAGGTCATGCCTCAAATGCTTTACTTGCTCTTACACTAAACCGAACAATTTCCCACTGCTTAATGACCGCCCTTTTGCGACTTCATGACAGATTAATGAAAGGCTTTGGCAAGATATGCGAAAAATTGCCTGGTTTCCGGATGAGTTATTGATATGTCATTGAAATTGAGTTTTAGCGGCATGCAAGTTTTCTAAATGCATCTACGCTTAAATTTAGAAGGTGTAGTCGCAGAGCACGTTATCCAAATCGCTTCTGTAACCTGGCACGAGGGTTGCTGATAAGTAAAGGATGTCGTTCAGCCTGCTCCTTCCGGGGGCCCCTACTATTCATATGAACGGCTCTCAACCTGTGCTAAAAAACGAAAGGACGGCATGCCATGAATATATTCGATCACTATCGCCAGCGCTATGAAGCTGCCAAGGACGAAGAGTTCACACTGCAGGAGTTTCTTACCATCTGCCGGCAAGATCGCAGTGCTTATGCCAACGCGGCAGAGCGGCTATTGACGGCCATTGGTGAACCAGTCATGGTCGATACGGCCCTGGAGCCGCGGCTGTCCCGCCTCTTTTCAAACCGGGTTGTCGCACGCTATCCGGCGTTTGAAGAGTTCTATGGTATGGAAGATGCCATCGAGCAGATTGTTTCCTATCTGAAACATGCTGCGCAGGGTCTGGAAGAGAAAAAACAGATTCTGTATTTGCTGGGGCCGGTCGGCGGCGGTAAATCCTCGCTGGCGGAACGTCTGAAATCGCTGATGCAGCGAGTGCCAATCTACGTGCTGAGCGCCAACGGCGAACGCAGCCCGGTCAACGATCATCCGCTGTGCCTGTTTAACCCGCAGGAGGACGCGCAGATCCTCAATAAAGAATACGGCATTCCTAACCGTTATCTCGGCACAATAATGTCGCCGTGGGCGGCTAAACGCCTGCACGAGTTCGGCGGTGATATCACTAAATTCCGCGTCGTGAAAGTGTGGCCGTCAATCCTCGAACAGATTGCCATCGCCAAAACGGAACCCGGTGATGAAAATAACCAGGACATTTCGGCGCTGGTGGGGAAAGTGGATATCCGTAAACTGGAACACTATGCGCAAAACGATCCGGATGCCTATGGTTACTCCGGCGCGCTGTGCCGCGCCAACCAGGGGATCATGGAATTCGTCGAGATGTTTAAAGCGCCGATTAAAGTATTGCACCCCCTGCTGACGGCGACCCAGGAAGGCAACTATAACGGAACCGAGGGTATCTCCGCCCTGCCGTTCAACGGTATTATCCTCGCGCACTCCAACGAATCCGAGTGGGTGACCTTCCGTAATAACAAAAACAACGAGGCGTTCCTTGACCGTGTCTATATCGTCAAAGTGCCTTATTGCTTGCGCATCTCGGAAGAGATCCGTATTTATGAAAAATTGTTGAATAACAGTGAGCTGACCCATGCGCCATGCGCCCCTGGAACGCTCGAAACGCTGTCGCGCTTCTCAATCCTGTCGCGCCTGAAAGAGCCGGAAAACTCGAGCATCTACTCGAAGATGCGCGTCTATGACGGCGAAAGCTTGAAAGATACCGATCCGAAAGCGAAATCCTACCAGGAGTATCGTGATTACGCCGGCGTTGACGAAGGGATGAACGGTCTCTCTACCCGTTTTGCCTTTAAAATTCTCTCAAGGGTGTTTAACTTCGATCATGCCGAAGTGGCGGCTAACCCGGTCCATCTGTTCTACGTACTGGAACAGCAAATCGAACGCGAACAGTTCCCGCAGGAGCAGGCCGAACGTTATCTGGAATTCCTCAAAGGCTATCTGATCCCGAAATACGCCGAGTTTATCGGTAAAGAGATCCAGACTGCTTATCTTGAGTCTTATTCCGAATATGGACAGAACATTTTTGACAGATATGTCACTTATGCGGATTTCTGGATTCAGGATCAGGAGTACCGCGATCCGGATACCGGGCAACTGTTCGACCGTGAGTCGCTGAATTCGGAACTGGAGAAAATCGAGAAACCCGCCGGGATCAGCAACCCGAAAGATTTCCGTAACGAAATCGTCAACTTCGTGCTGCGCGCCAGAGCGAATAACAGCGGACGTAATCCGAACTGGACCAGCTATGAGAAACTGCGCACGGTTATTGAGAAGAAAATGTTCTCCAATACCGAGGAGCTGTTGCCGGTCATTTCGTTCAATGCCAAAACGTCTACCGACGAGCAGAAAAAACACGATGACTTTGTCGATCGCATGATGGAAAAAGGCTATACCCGTAAACAGGTGCGCCTGCTGTGCGAATGGTACCTGCGGGTACGTAAATCGTCCTGATAGCGACAAACCCGGTAGCCGCGGCTGCCGGGTTTCTGCACCACTGCTCGTATAACGAAAGACATATACCCTAAGCAACATCAGGGTACAGTTGGCAAATGCAGTACAGGAGGGCATATGACCTGGTTCATAGACCGACGCCTGAACGGGAAGAACAAAAGCGCTGTCAATCGTCAGCGCTTTCTGCGCCGTTACAAGGCGCAGATAAAGCAGTCGATCTCCGAAGCCATCAATAAACGTTCGGTGACCGATATCGACAGCGGTGAATCCGTCTCCATTCCGACGGACGATATTAACGAGCCAATGTTTCATCAGGGGCGCGGCGGGCTACGTAATCGCGTCCATCCCGGCAACGATCACTTTGTGCAGAACGACCGCATTGAACGCCCACAGGGCGGCGGCGGTGGAGGCGGCGGTGGTCAGGGGCAAGCCAGCGCCGATGGCGAGGGCCAGGATGAATTCGTCTTTCAGATTTCCAAAGATGAATATCTTGACCTGCTGTTTGAAGATCTGGCCCTTCCCAACCTGAAGAAAAACCAGCAACGCCAGTTGAACGAGTTCAAAACCCATCGTGCGGGTTTTACCGCCAACGGCGTGCCGGCCAATATCAGCGTGGTGCGTTCATTACAGAATTCGCTGGCGCGGCGAACCGCGATGACCGCCGGTAAGCGGCGCGAACTGCGGGCATTGGAAGACTGTCTCGATACCATTGCCAAAAGCGAACCAGCGCAGCTGCTGGAAGAGGAGCGGCTACGTAAAGAGATTGCGGAACTGCGGGCTAAAATTGAGCGCGTGCCGTTTATCGACACGTTTGATTTACGCTATAAAAACTATGAGAAACGACCGGAGCCTTCAAGCCAGGCGGTGATGTTCTGCCTGATGGATGTTTCTGGTTCAATGGACCAGTCCACAAAAGACATGGCGAAACGTTTTTACATTCTGCTGTATTTGTTCCTCAGCCGGACCTATAAAAACGTTGAAGTGGTCTATATCCGCCACCACACCCAGGCGAAAGAGGTGGATGAACATGAGTTTTTCTATTCCCAGGAGACCGGCGGCACGATTGTTTCAAGCGCCCTGAAGTTGATGGATGAGGTTGTTAAAGCCCGCTATGACCCGGCGCAGTGGAATATTTACGCCGCGCAGGCGTCGGATGGCGATAACTGGGCAGACGACTCGCCGCTGTGTCATGAACTGCTGGCGAAGAAAATACTGCCGGTGGTTCGTTACTACAGCTATATCGAAATCACCCGCCGCGCCCACCAGACTCTGTGGCGCGAGTATGAACATCTGCAGGCAACATTTGAGAATTTTGCTATGCAGCATATTCGCGATCAGGAAGATATTTACCCGGTGTTCCGCGAACTGTTCCATAAACAAGGCACCACCAGCAATACTTAGCCTCATCAATCAGCCAGATAAATACCCATTCTGGCTGATTTTTCTGTACCACAAACACATAAATAGCCAGGTTCAGGCTCCGCTCATTTACATTTAGATAATTACCGAATTAATCCTTTACGCATTGGGCCTCTGGATGGCTAAAATAAATGTTGCACTATTTTTTCTACTATGCGTTAATGGCTACGTCGATTTGAAAGACAGAAAGATATTACCCAAGCAGTTACTCACACCTCCAGGCGCTATCGCTGATACCACCTTTCCTGAGTCTCTCCAATAGTATTAAGATTCTTCTGCAAATCAAATCCTGTATGCTTTGATACATTAAAAAACTGGATAGAAGATGACTAATAAGAGTAATGGCTTAGTAAGACGGTTAAACGCCGGCTAAATTTGATGCGAACTTCTGATTTACGATAACGATGACGGCTTTGACCTGAGTAGATAAATAAGAAGCATCTCATTCAAATCACCACAAAATGGCATAAATTGATAACATGATTTGTCAGACATGCTATTTTTAGTAGTAACATTAAAGATATTTCCGTTTTGAAGCTCAGCTCACCAGAAACTTTACGTATTTATAATCTGTGGATGAGTGACAAAATGTAAAAAAACATAATAATATAAAAGGATAAAATTATGATTAACAATATTCATTTCCGATGCCCGTGCTGCCATGGGTCACAGTACAGAACCTCACATTTTGATGTGAGCGAAAAAAATCCCTTCGGCGCGAAATGCATTTTTTGTAAATCCGACATGGTGACTTTTGACAATATCGAATCTATCGATGTTTATCAGCCTGTCATGTCACAGCTCGCCGGAAGTGGCAAAATGTTTGCTTCCGCCGCCTCATGAGTGGCCTTAGGCCAGTCCTGCGCACTCTTCAGACACGCGTCATGAAGAGTGCCGCTTTTTAGTCCAGCCTGCCTTGCCCTATTCTCCACTCCTGAACTATCTGTCAGCATAGTTTTCTGACCAGCCGTTCGTTCACCCACGCTCTGGTAGCCAGTTTATCCACTATGATAAAATCAGCTAAACGAGTAGGACGAATGCAAACATCATGAAATTACAGAATAAATTACTGCGACATGTTATTTCCGCAGGCGTCGTGGTGTTGACGTCTTCATTTCTCGTATACGAATTAATCGCTACCCATCGCGATATGTCAGGCTATATGCGATACATCATAGAAAAAGGAGAATCGACCTTTCTCTATGATAAGTATCAGAATCAACTCATCATCTCTCAGTTTCTGCGCAAGCTGGATACTCCCCCAAACCAAACAGAGTTAGAACAGGTCTGTAATAGCGTACAACACAACGGGGATGTCAGTGGTTTGAATATCGCCGGCTATACCTATCCCCAATTGCATGGCACCCTAAGCGCCGCACATGCCGACTGCGGCAAATGGCGTGGCGATATTCCTGCGCTCCAGGCATTCGATCGCGCGGTTGCCAGAAATGATAGCTGGCAGCCAGAGGTTCCTGCGACGCTCAAATCAGAAAAACGCTTTCGCTATTACATAGATCTGGTAAATAAATACATCTACTTTTATGCGCCCGTCAGAATTAAAAGCAATCCGATACAGAACTGGAATTTTCTTCAGGACAGTAAACTGGGTATTAGCCAGGCCAGCCTTGATGGTTTAGAACAGGGTCGTTCGCTCATCTCGACCGTGTATGTTGATGCGATGACGGGAAAGAATATTTTATCGTTTTTAACGCCAGTGTATTTCAAGGATAAACTCAAAGGCGTAGTGATGGTCGATGTGACCGCGCAAGAGATTGAGGCCTTGTTATACACCAGCGACCGACCTTTGGTGTGGCGCTATCTGGATATTACCTTGAAGGACTCCGATACCGGCGCGCTCATTGAGGTACATAATAGTAAAACACATCTGTTGAATTACGCCCATTACACCCATCAGGTAGCAGAAAACTTACGGATAACCTTATCTCTTGATATTATGTATTTTCTGCTCAGCTCGTGGAAACTCTTCCTGTTTTATTTACTCTCAACCGCCGCGTTACTGCACCTGGTGCGGGTTCATTTCCGCCACTACAACTCGGTGTCGAAAGAGAATATCAGCGATACCATGACCGGCCTTTATAATCGTAAGATCCTTACCCCGATGCTGGAATCACGCCTGCAACGACTTACCGCGCAAGGGGTTAACGTCGTTACAATGGCCCTTGACTGCGATGGACTGAAAAAGATCAACGATACCTGGGGGCATAACGCCGGCGACGAAGCGATTATTCTTCTGGCGCAGGCTATTTCCGCTTCTATTCGCAGCAGCGATTATGGCGTGCGCTTAGGAGGCGATGAGTTCTTTCTAATTCTGATCGATTATCCGGAAGATGAAGCGGAAAATATCCCGGCGAGGATCCGGCAATATCTGGCGATTCATGACCATCAACAGCGCGTCGATTTCTCCTGGGGAGCGGAACATCTCGCGCCAGAACACTCACTCGGTGAAGCAATGAAAGCAGCCGATGCGCGCCTGTATATAAACAAAAAGCAGAAAAAAATCCCCGGCATTCGCTGATAAGTTTTCATTGCCGCCGCGCGGAGTTAAGCTTGCCCTTTTCAGCAGAGGAACCATCGCAATATGCAATCGCCAGAGACAGCCGACATACACCAGCGGTTATGCCGCCTCCTTGATGAGCAGCAGGCTCGCTATCGGGTCATGGAACATGAAGCCGTTGGCAAATGTGAAGCCGTATCAGCAATCCGCGGTACCGCGTTGGGACAGGGCGCCAAAGCGCTGGTCTGTACAGTGAAAGGTAATGGGATAAACCAGCACGTACTGGCTATCCTTGCCGCCGATCAGCAGGCCGATTTATCCCGTCTGGCGCAGCATATTGGCGGCAGTAAAGCGTCGCTCGCCAGCCCGGCGGAGGTCGATGCTCTTACCGCCTGCGTATTTGGCGCCATTCCGCCCTTTAGCTTTCACCCTAAGCTAAAACTGGTCGCCGACCCGATGCTGTTCGAACGTTTTACCGAGATAGCCTTTAATGCCGGCCTGCTGGAAAAATCGATCATTATGAATACCGACGACTATCTGCGTATCGCCCGCCCTGAGCTGGCAGCGTTCCGTCGCGTCATTTAGCACATCGCCAGTGTGCGACAAGATTCGCGGGCGGCGCTGGTAGACTGATTTGCAGTAAATAAATTAAAAGCCTGTTTATTCACGCGATTATGCGTAGAGTAAGCAGGTTTCTTTTTTATTTTGGCAAGGACCTCTGGAATGTTCGATACAACCCTGTTTATCTTGCTGGGGCTGGCGGCGCTCGGCTTTATCAGTCATAACACCACGGTCGCTATCTCAATACTGGTGCTCATCATCGTGCGGGTGACGCCGCTTAATGTTTTCTTTCCCTGGATTGAAAAGCAGGGGCTGACCATCGGTATCATCATTTTGACCATCGGCGTGATGGCTCCCATCGCCAGCGGAACGCTACCGCCCTCAACGCTGATCCACTCTTTTGTGAACTGGAAGTCACTGCTGGCGATTGCCGTGGGCGTGTTCGTCTCGTGGCTCGGCGGACGTGGCGTCGCGCTAATGGGTTCGCAGCCTCAGCTGGTCGCCGGGCTGCTGGTGGGTACCGTACTGGGCGTTGCGCTGTTTCGCGGTGTCCCGGTCGGGCCGCTTATCGCCGCCGGCATTATTTCGCTTTTTATCGGAAAGGCTTAGATAAACTGGCGTGGTAGCGGCCAGGCGTTTGCCCTAATCCTTTTTTAAACATGGTGATAAAGGCGGTTGTTGAATCATAACCGAGCGTCTGGGCGGTTTGCTGTACCGTCTGTCCGCGCACCAGCATCTGCAGCGCCAGGATCAGCTGCAGCTGGTGCCGCCAGCGGCGAAAGCTAAGCCCGGTCTCCCGCACCACCAGCCGTGCCAGATTGCGTTCGCTCATGGCGAACGCCGCCGCCCACTGCGAGAGCGTCTGCCAGTGCGCCGGATCGCGGGCCATGGTGTCGGCCATCCGGCGGATCTTCGGATGTCCTGAAACCGGCAGCTGCAGATGTTCCTGCGGTTGTTGCGGTAGCTCATCAAATAATACCTGCACCAGGCGCTGCGTAGGCGACGTGTCAAGCGCCTCCCTGCCGCGTTCGGCAAGGGTCATAATCAACTCTCGCACCAGCGGTGAGATTTTTAACGTGCAGCAATGCTCAGGCATCGGCGCCGCCCCCGGCTCAATGAACAAAAAGCACACCTGCGCTCCTGGCGTTGCGCGATTGCTGTGCGGGAGTTGACCCGGTACCCACACCGCATACAGCGGCGGCACCATCCACATGGCGTTATCCACTTCGCAGGTTAAAGCGCCGTGCAACGCGAGGATCAGCTGACCTTTGCGGTGCTGATGACGCGGAATAAACTGCTCGTCGTCCACCACCTGAATGCGAAACGCCAGCGCCGCTTCATGGCCGCTATCTGGTTCATAGCCGTCTAAACCCAGTCCAATCATCAAATTGTCCGATATTAGCGATAATCTGTCATTTTAGCTTGATTCAAACAGCCGTTAAACAGGCTATTGTTACGACCCTGTTTATTAGTCTGAGAATGTTATGAGTCCTGTTTCTTCCTCTGCCAACGGCAACAAACTGCTGCTGATTGTCGGAATTTTATTTATCGCCGCCACGCTACGGGTAACTTTCACCGGTATCGCCCCACTGCTGGATGCGATACGCGCTGAATACCAACTGACGACGGCGCAAACCGGGCTGCTCACGACCCTGCCGCTGCTGGCCTTCGGGCTGGTCTCTCCGCTGGCGGCCGGCGTCGCCCGCCGTTTCGGCATTGAGCGTAGCCTGCTGCTGGCGATGGTGATTATTTGCCTCGGGATCGGATTACGTTCCCTCCCCTCAGCAGCCTGGCTATATATCGGTACAGCGCTCATTGGCTGCGGCATCGCGCTGGGTAACGTGCTGTTGCCAGGGTTAATTAAGCGTGATTTTTCCGGCCATGTCGCCCGGATGACCGGCGCCTACTCCATTACCATGGGCGCGGCGGCGGCGGCAGGTTCCGCGATGGTGGTGCCGCTGGCGCTGGCGGGGTTTGGCTGGCGCGGCGCGCTGCTGCTACTGATGGTTTTCCCACTGCTGGCGCTATTACTCTGGCTGCCGCAGGCCCGTCGTCAGGCTTCCACGCCGATGACCGGATCGGGCGCTGCGCACAATCGGGGGATCTGGCGTTCGGCGCTGGCCTGGCAGGTCACGCTGTTCCTTGGGATTAATTCACTGGTCTATTACGTTATCGTTGGTTGGCTGCCCGCAATCCTGCAGAGTATGGGCTATAGCGAAGCGCAGGCTGGCTCGCTACATGGCCTGCTGCAGCTGGCAACCGCCGCGCCGGGCCTGGCCATCCCGCTGGTACTCCACAGGCTAAAAGATCAGCGCGGCATCGCCGTTCTGGTAGCCTTAATGTGCGTGGTAAGCACGCTGGGATTGTGGTTACTGCCCGGTCAGGCGGTGATCTGGACATTGATTTTTGGCTTCGGATCCGGCGCCACCATGATCCTTGGCCTGACGTTTATTGGTCTACGCGCCAGCTCAGCGCATCAGGCCGCGGCGCTTTCCGGCATGGCGCAGACTATTGGTTATCTGCTGGCCGCCTGCGGACCGCCGCTCATCGGTAAAATCCATGATGCTTACGGCGACTGGCATATACCGTTAATCATCGTCGCACTCATCGCAGTGGTCATGGCGCTGTTCGGCGCCCTTGCCGGCAGGGCGCGGGAAATTCATTAATCACAAGAGTCGGCAGCCAGGGCTGCCGATTTTTTATTGCCGGGCCGCGTGCAGGAAAGCCTGTACCAGCGGCGCCGGACGCCCTTCCAGCGCGTTGCGCTCGTGCTGGAACAGCGTGGCGACGAAGAACGGATGGGTGGTTAACTCCACGGCGCGGATCTCGCCGTTCTCATCCCACCCGGTTACCCGCAGCGCGCCCTGCTCCAGTTCATGGGCAAAGCTTTCGGCAATACCGTAGTTACAATGATATCCCTCTTCAATACTGTCCCGGCCATAAGCGCGGGCGATCAGCGTGTTCGCGCGCAGTTCGATAGCATCTGATTTTTCCACCAGCGAACAGCTTAATGGCGCAATGACCATTCGCCCTTCGCTATCGGTTTCGGCGTGCGCCGCATCCTGCCATCCCATAACATTACGGGCATATTCGATAATCGCGTGCTGGAAACCGCCACAGGTGCCGAGGAACGGAATGCTATTTTCGCGGGCATAGCGAATGGCGATGAATGCGCCATCGGCGTTTTTATACGGGCTGGCGGGAACCACCCAGATGGCGTCATAATCGGTGAGCTGGTCTGCGCTGACAATCTCGCTGGTGGCTAACCAGTCATAGCTCACCGGTTGTTCCAGGACCGCGGCAGCATCATCAATAGCCAGCGGAATAGCCTTATGGGCAATCACGTCAGGGTTGTAATCGCCAACAAGGGCAATGCGCAAAGGGGTGTTCATAGCAGGATCCTTATGTCTGAGGATTATCGGGCAACACAAGGAACCTCAGATTAGCGATATCATTCGCGGAACACAATGGTTATTTAGCGGCGCGCTGCACGGGCTTGCCGCCAGAATGACATAACGACGGGAGAATAATGATGATTCAATGTAAACGCGTTTATGACCCTACAGAGGCCAGCGACGGTTACCGCGTGCTGGTCGATCGCCTGTGGCCACGGGGGATAAAAAAAGAGGATTTGCATTATGACGAATGGTGTAAAAGCCTGACGCCTTCCAGCGATTTACGCAAGGCTCTGCACGGAGAAGCGATTGACTTCTCTCACTTCCGCCAGCAGTACCGCGAAGAACTGGAAACCCATCGCGATGAAGGTCTACGGCTCGCCAAATTGGCCAACCAGCAGCCATTAACCCTGCTCTATGCGGCAAAAGATACGCAACAAAATCATGCGCTGGTGCTGGCGGAGTGGCTGAAGAGCTTAATTTAGCGGCGGCGAATTATTTCTTCGCCGGATGATCGCGCCGCCACAGTTCCCATTCATCAAGCGTTTCGCCACTGGGAAGTTTACAGTCGGTGCGTACGCCCTGAGGCGTCTGGACCGGAACCTGCTTACCGCCCTTCTGGTCGCAATAGACGGCGGCCGGATTGGCCATACCGATCGAATTTGGCGGCGGCGGCGCATCAGGCTGTTGTGACTGAGCGCAGCCCGCTAGCATCAGCGGCAACATCATTACTATCCACTTCATAATTACTCCTGTTTTATTCAAAGCGACCTTTCGCCCTGAATCTCCACGGTTTCTCCATTTTAACTACACTTTTGCCCTTTAGAGTAGCGCTCGTTCTCGAATTGACCAGAGAACAGATCATTCCATAATCAATGAGTTTTGCCCCATCGCCCCCGATGGGGCTTTTTTTTACCGTCGCGATAGCAGATATCCCCCTGCTAAATGTGATACATTCGTTATAAATTTGTTTGTTATTAGCTGTTCGCTGCGCCAGCTCGCAGTACTGCGCTAACCTCCGGGGGCCGTTTCATTCATGTCAGACTTCATTCTTGCCCGCGTCTCACAGACGCTTGCTACCGAACGAACGCTCGAAACGTTGGTGCGACAACTGCTGGAAATGCTGGAGCTGGTGACTCGTATGGAGTCCACCTATCTGACACGGATTGATTTAGAAGCGCAGCGCCAGTTAGTCATGTATGCCCACAACAGCAGCGAAATGCAGATCCCGGAAGGCTTTTCCGTTCCCTGGGACGAGTCGCTCTGCAAACGCGCAATCGATGATAACTGTATATTTTGCAACGAGGTTGGCCAACGCTGGCGCTCCTGCACCGCCGCGCAGGAACTCGGGATCGCCACGTTCTTTAGTATTCCTGTCCATCTTGCCGATGGTTCGTTATATGGTACGTTGTGCGCCACCAGCCGCGTCAAACAGCCCTATAATCTTGAAGGTGAGCAGGTAATGATCCTGTTCGCCAGCCTGATCTCCCATTACGTGGAGAAAGAGACGCTGGTTCAGCAGCTGCGCAGCGCGAATGCGGCGCTGGAGATGCACTCCTATACCGATGAGCTGACCGGTCTGGCTAACCGCCGCGCGTTGTTTAAACATCTTAAAACGCTGTTTACTCAAGCTCGCGCCCAGCAGCGCAGGCTCCTGCTTATTTTTATCGACCTCGACGATTTTAAAGCGATTAACGATAAACTGGGCCACCCCTGCGGCGACAGTTTTCTCATCCAGATAGGTGAACGATTAAGTGCCAACGTACGTAACGAAGATACCGTTGGCCGCCTCGGCGGCGATGAATTTTTAATCATCGGCCCGGCGCTTGAAT
Source organism: Klebsiella sp. 141203 (assembly GCF_032601985.1). Taxonomy (NCBI): domain Bacteria; kingdom Pseudomonadati; phylum Pseudomonadota; class Gammaproteobacteria; order Enterobacterales; family Enterobacteriaceae; genus Klebsiella; species Klebsiella sp. 141203. The sequence goes on from NZ_JAQIRL010000001.1 coordinate 865,427, forward strand.
CATCTGAGCAGGAGGCATTTATTGCCCACCTACGCCAGCAGCTTACCGGGCGTTACCGTCTGGCCGGACACGGTATAGAATACCCTGGCGCCAGCTTTGGAGTGATCGAAGTCGATCCGCAAAATATGGACGTTGAGCAGGCGCTGCGCGCAGCGGATGAAGCCATGTATCACGACAAAAACTCACGCCGCAAGCTGACCATTTTCGATATTGACCAGAAAGCATAACTTTCCAGTATGATAGATAACATAACGTTAAGAGACAGGAACTAAGCATGAAATTGGGTATTCTTTTTCCGGTGGTGATTTTCATCGTCGCCGTGGTCTTTCTGGGCTGGTTTTTTGTTGGCGGCTATGCGGCGCCAGGGGGGGCATCATGAAAAAGACGACCATCATTATGATTATCGTCGCCATCGTGGTGGTTGCCGGCACCGAATTGGGCTGGTGGTAATCTCAATTTTTCCCGCCGCCCCGCTATTGCAGAGTTGTCTTATCTACTCAATAAGTTAGGACGATACACTCATTTCATCAGCCGCTTCGCTGTATTTATGCAGCAAAGCGGGCATTAACTGGAGAAGTGAGTAATGAAAAAACCGATGGTGTTACCGTTGATTATTGCGCTGTGCACGCTGTTATCGGGATGTATCGTGGATGATGGTTACCATCATCGGCACCACCACCATCATCATCATGATCGAGGATGGTGACAGACGGGATCACGCAAAAGGCGAACTAGTGTTCGCCTTGTTGCTTTTAGTCCTGACGGTCAGAGCCTAAAAACAGAAAGCCCAGCGGGATAGCAAATAATACGGTGAACACGGTACTGTAAACCATCACCATCGCGCCTTGCAGGAAGAACATCGAGGTTGTCCACTCCGAGTACGGCATGTTGTACTCGCTCACCACGCCACCGAACGTTGCGCGGCCCACGACGGCAAGCGCAATAGCAAATACCGTCGCCATCGACAACAGAAACTTCTTGCCGTTTTTATTACTGAGGATTTTTTGCAGAATCATCCGGGTTCCCTTCTCTGTGAGCGATAATCGGCTGTATATGTAACACCAATGCAATAAAAATTGAAGGGTTTTTGTTACAACACAGCGATTATCGCTGGCAAACCGATTCCGGGATCAGGACTGCAGCGTCGCAAGGCGTGCGGCAAAGCCAACAAAGACCAGGCCGATCAGGCTGTTGCCCAATTTCGCCAGTTTCTTTTTGGTTTTCACATAGCGCGTAACAAACGAGCCAGACAGGATAAGGAAGCTCATGTAGACAAAGCTAATGATCTCCAGCGTCAGCGCCAGGATAAAGAACGCGACGCCCGGCGATGTCGCATTAACGTCAATGAACTGGACGAAAAAAGAGACATAGAAAAGGATCGCTTTCGGGTTGGTCAGGCTCAGGGTTAACGAGCGTTTGAGGATCGCGCTCCCCGGCTCAGCATCGGCGGCATCATGCCCCTCGCGCTGTTTAAATACCGAGTAGAGCATTTTAGCGCCCAGCCAAAGCAGATAAATCGCGCCAAGATAGCGCACAATATTAAACAGCACCGGCGTCGTTTTGATAAGCGTCGCAACGCCAGCAAATGCCAGGAACATCAGAACCGCGTCGCCGATAAACACGCCGGCGGCGGCAAGGTATCCTTTCTTAACGCCGTGCGCGATACCGGTTTTCAGTACAAAAAAGGTATTGGGACCAGGTACGAGAATGATAAAAATAGCCCCGACCAGGTAGGTCAGATAATTCAAAACACCAAACTCAGCGAACACGCTGCACTCCTTCGCTTTCAACAAAAAGTATGATCCGGCTCACGTTAACGCAACTGCGGTCATTTTGAAAGCGTGGAGCGCAACTGTGGTACTAATATACCGAAGTTTCGCCAAGCGGGCGGGTTTTGAACCGGCGATGCACCCACAGGTACTGCTCCGGCGCACGCAGAATTTCGCGTTCAATGACCTTGTTGATATAGCTGGCGGCAATCTGTTTATCTTCGCCGGGATAATCATTCATAACTTCACTGATATGCAGGCTGTAGCCTTTACGATCCAGCTTGCGCACCATACTGATACTCAGCATTTTCGAACCGGAGAGGCGCGACAACACCCAAGTACCATTAGTCGTCGCCGCCTGTGGTACCGAGAAGAACGGCGCAAAAACGCTGCCCTTCGGGCCGTAATCCTGATCCGGCGCAAACCACACCGCCTCACCGGATTTCAACGCATGTACCAGCCCGGAGAGATTACGACGGTCGATCATCGCTTTATTCGAGCGCAGACGAGCGCGAGTCTGCACCCACTCCATAAGCGGGCTATTGTGCGGGCGATACGTCGCCATCATCGGACGACACAAGCCCATTGCGCGGCCACCCAGCTCCAGTGACATAAAGTGAATGCCAACAACCATCACGCCTTTATCGGCGCTAAGCGCAGCGTTCAGATTAGCGATGCCTTCGACGTCAAACCATTTTTTAACGCGTTCATCGCTCCAGAACCACGCCATACCCGTTTCGATAAGCCCCATGCCGAGGGACATAAAGTTCTCTTCCAGCAGCTTTTCGCGGGCAGCGCTGGACATTTCCGGGAAGCATAGCTCAATGTTACGCCGGGCGATGTGTTCCCGACGTTTCAGAAAGCGACGCGATAGCCGCCCTGCGCTGGTGCCGAGCGTATGTAACACGGGATAAGGGAGTTGGACGATTAACCAAAGAATGGCCAGGCCAAACCAGGTCACCCAATAACGGGGAAGCAATAGATGTTTTTTAAAGGCGCAAGACATGGTTTTTCCTGTAAACATTAAAATATAGGGTAACGCTTAAGGAAAAAACGAGTCCCTTCATCCGTCATTAGGCGATACAGCAAGTCAGACAATAGTAATCCTGGTAAATTCACGGCAGCAAGAAAAAATTACACTTAACGCTAAAATACATAATAGATTCACAGATGTTACAAATTGTAAAGCAGAATTGAGGTCCGTTCATTCATATTCACACTGATAATCATTTTCGCGCTAATGATTTTTTCTGATATAGGAATGGACTTAAACTGCCATCTGGCGATTTTACAAGCGTGGATTCACGCAGGCCGCTACTGACGCTGCCTCCCAGCGCATCAAGCCCCGAACAGTAACGACCAAAAAACATACATACCTCAAATGCGTTCAATATAAACAATCACTGTAGATAATAATATTCACATACCGCGCTGGCCGATTAAAATGTTAGTAATTAATAAATATAAATAAGAACAGGATTATTTATGCTTACTGATAAATACTGACAAAAGTATAGCTTTGCAGCTAGTAGTCACGTTCGCAGGAATATCGACCTCATCCCCTCTTGATTACTCTTCGATGCACTCCAGGCAATAATGCGGCATTGCCGATGCCATCTCACAAAATTGAGACTGACAAAACATTATCGCGGATTTGGGCATTGTCCAGTCCGCGCTCACCGTCTCCTGAAAGGTGATGTAAAAGCCATCACTCCTCACCGCAACTAGATATGAATCAAACTGTGAAGTGATTCATCATGTGATTACCAGAATGAAAGCGACTATGTGAGCTAAAATGAATTGTTTACGGAGCGTGGATGAAGCCTCAGATATGCGTCGCTTCACTCGCGCCGCGTCCGGGAGGCGTTTGAGCGCACTTTCGGATGCCACAGGATTAACGGCAACAGCGGATTGCATGGACGGAGAAAAAAATGCGTATTGCCTTAAAGTCGGCTTTAATGCTGATCACGCGCGTCATTAATGCCATCAACCCGAGGCTGGATCTGCATTTACAGCGCACGGCGCTGATAAGCTACAAATTATCACTGGCGTTGGATCTTCCAGCTCCCCAGCAAAAAACCGTCTTTCTGGCCGCGCTGCTGCATGATATCGGCGTACTTGGCGATAAGCGGCGCATTGACTCACTGAATGCGATAGATAATCTTTATGACCCACACCAAATCCGCGGCGTACAGATGCTTGCCGGCCTGGATACTTTTACTCTTATTAGCCCCATTATTGGCGATCACCACTTTAGCCCTACTCGCAAAGGTAATCTGGAGCAGCATATCGTCTATTTTGCGGACTGCTTTGAACGGCTCCTTCCTACGCAAGGCGTCGTTGCCCCGGACCAACAAAAAGCGCTCATCGCCCGCTTTGTCGATGACTATCGCGATATCGATCCGCCACTGTGCGATACCCTGTGTGAACTGGCGCAACACCCTACCTTCTGGCGCCATATGCAAGCAGAACATATTCAGCGGCTGCTGGAAATTGTGGGACCGATTAATGACGTATTTATTGACATCGATGGTCTGAAAGATATTTGTTTGCTGATCGCGAAAATTGTCGATACTTACAGTAGTTTCACCGCCAGCCACAGCATTATGGTTGGCGAAATTTCTTATGCCCTCGCCGTCTATATGAATTTACCGCCGCTGGTATGCCGCAAAATTGAAATTGCCGGCTATTTGCATGATATCGGCAAAATATATATTCCACTGGCGATCCTCGAAAAACAGGCTGAACTTAGCGATGACGAAGCGCTATTGATCCGCGAACATAGCTATATGACCGGTGAAATATTACGAGATTTCACCGATCTGGCGGAAATCATCGATTGGGCCGCTAATCACCATGAAAAACTCGATGGCAGCGGCTATCCACTTCATTTAAATCATCGTTATTTACACCTTCCAGACAGAATTATCGCCGTTGCGGATATCTTTACCGCGCTTGTTGAGGATCGCCCTTATCGGCTCGGAATGCCGTATCAAGAGGCGTTACATCTTATCGAAGCTGATGTTATAAATGGCGCTCTGGATAACGATGTGTATCTTGTTTTGCGCCAGCATGCCCAGGCGCTACATCACCTCGTCACCCGCATACCGCGCCTTTGAATCTTCTGATTGGCGGCGTGGTTCTATAATAAAAATACGAATCGCTCATTCATCTGCCTGCAAGGAAATACTCGGTGAGAATCGCCACCATGACTAACTGGGCCTACGGGATCACCGTAGGGCTGACCATTGCATCCGGTATTGCGATGCTAATGGCTTCCGGCGCCGATCGCGCTGAACGCCAGGCAGTACAACAACGGGATACGTTCGTTCGTCTTGCCGATGAGATAGAAAGCGACGCGTGGGAGCTTTCAGACCTCGCGCGACTGTACGTCATCGAAAAACAACCAGAGACGCTGCAACAGTATCGTCAGCAGATCCAAACTCTCAAATCAATTGAAAATCGGTTGCTTAAACTAAAAGACATTGGCGCCAGCCAGCAGGAGCTGGCGCTGTTGCGCGACGGTCTGCGTATTGCCGATGAATTACAAGATGAACAGCAGACCGCCATCGATCGCGTCGCTCGCGGCGAAGAGAAAGAGGCGATTTTGCAGGTTTACGGTAAGCCTTATGAGCAGGAGTTGGAGCGTGTGCAAACGCAAATCGATCATTTCCGCCTGCTGCTGGAAGGCCGAACGAACAACGCCATGCAGCAGGCGACTGAAAAATCGCGCCTCTGGCGGACGCTTTCGGAAGCGATGGTTGGCCTGACCGCCTTGATGTTTTTATTTGTTCTCGGCTTTATTCTCAAACGCCGGGTGCTCACCCCTGTGGTACGACTCAGCGATGTGGTACAACGTCTGGCATCGCAGGATTATGCCGTCGAACCACCGCACTTCAAACAGATCGATGAAATTGGCGATATGGCGCAGGCGATCCGCATCTTTCGCGAAAATGGCCTTGCCCGCCAGCGCCTTGAACAACAACGCGATGCCGACTGGGCCGTTCGTGAACTGCTGGCGCGCATGACTCAACGCTTGCAGGGATGTGAGTCATTTGAGGATGTGGTGAAGGTCGCTGAACTTTTCGCCCCCAATATCGCGCCTGACGTTCCTGGCCGGCTGTATATTCTGGATACCGATCCCTGGCAGATGCGCTGCGTCGCGCAGTGGCTTTCGCCACCTGACGAGGAGGCCGTGTTTTATCCCGATAACTGCTGGGCAGTACGCCGAGGCCTCAGCCATCCGCCGGTTAACGGCGAACCGGACATCGCCTGCTATCATCTGCCGCAAGAATGCAACGAGCAATCATTATGCGTTCCACTGATCGCGCAGGGTGAAGCCATTGGCCTGCTCTCTTTCCGTAATGTCACCAGTGAGACAGCCCCTTCCCGCGCCTATCTTGAACTCATGGCGGAAGCGCTGGGTCTGGCGTTGTCCAATCAGCGTCTGCGCAACGCTCTGCTGGAAAAAGCGTTGTTTGATTCTCTGACCGGGTTGCGAAACCGCCATCATCTTGAGGAAGCGCTGCATACGCAGATGAATCTCGCGGTACGCAACAACAGCCCGCTGAGCTGCCTGATGATTGATATCGATCACTTTAAGGCGGTTAACGATAATTACGGCCATGAGGCGGGCGATCTGGTGATTAAAAACGTCGCGGCGATCATCCAGCGCGCGGTTCGCGATATTGGCATGGCATTCCGCTATGGCGGCGAAGAGTTTTTGGTGCTGCTTTCCGGCAGCGATGAGGCCAGAGCGGAAACCTGCGCGACTGAAATCTACAACAACGTGAGAAATATGACCTTACGCTGCGGGCTGACGGATATAGGCCAGGTGAATGTCTCTATTGGTATCGCCAGCTATCCGCAACACGCACAAAGCGACAGCCTGCTACGTGCCGCAGATGCCGCGTTGTATCGGGCGAAAGAGCTGGGACGCTCGCGAATTATCCGCTTTGATATGCTGAAATCGGCATAACATGTCACCCCAAACGGGAGTGTATCGGCTCCCGCTTGGCGCATTACACCGATTTGTCCACCCGGGTATCATTTCCCGACGTCAGGATGCGCACCTTATCTCCCTTATTGAAGATAAGCCGACCGTCGTAACCCTGTAGCACCTGTATCACCTGACCGCTACTGGTTTTGATTAACAGTTCGACCTGCTGAGCGCCCTGCTGCCGATCCTGGTGATAGCGAGAGGCGCCAGCACCGGCCAGAGCGCCTGCGGCGGTCATCGCCGTCTGCCCTTTGCCGTTGCCGAACTGATGGCCGACCACGCCGCCCAGCGTTCCTGCCGCCAGCGTGCGAAGCGGCTGGCGCTGATGCGGAGTGCTAATAATATGGCTTTCCTGTACGACGCCATAATCAACCAACGTTTTAGTCCCGGCGACGCCAGCCTGGCTAAACAACGCGGCCATTCCCAGCGCAATAAAGAGAAACTTCTTCATGATGACACCCTTGTCTTTTCATTGCGGAAAGTCAACTATCAATGCTCCGCCGGGCTGCGGAGCATTAGGACATCGCTTAGTTGAGTGCCTGCTGCAGATCTTTTTTTACCTGCTCGCGCTGTTCAGCCGTCAGCACCTGATTAATGCCGAAGTAATATTTCACGCGGTAATAACGCGTCTGCTGATCCAATTGCGCAAAAGCGGCTAGCTGCTGTTTTACTTTCGCATCGTCCCATTTACCGGATTGGATCACATCAACCAGCGCACCATCCTGGTAACCACCAATTTTGATTTTTTTGAGGTTTGTTTCGAGCTCCTGACGCAGGGCCTGAATTTTGCTGACCTGATCGTTGCTCAGCTTGAGATGTTGCACCACCGGGTCCTGGGATAACGGCGGTACTTCGGTTTTCGTCGCGGCCTGAGCGGCAATGGAAAGACCCGCGGTCATCAACACGGCGGCCAGGGTGTTACGCAAGAAAGTATTCACGATAAATTGTCCTTAATACGCTTTATAAAGAGTGCGGATTATTACCTCCGGAATATGATCCATCTGTAACTAAGCGTTAAATTTAAATCTGGACAAATTTACAATAGATTTTATTTAATAGATAAAATAGCGGAGATGTCAGCAGCGGATCTTTTTTTAACTACACTTATTGTTATATTGGTTGAATATTCTCATCGATTCATCAGGAACGCCTTATGCCACCACGTAGCGCCAGCGATCTCTACGCCGAAATGAAAAATATGTCAGTAGAAGAGCGTATTCGCTTTTTCTCGCTTTCGCTTGCGGAAATGCATCGTGAGCTGCAAGAGAGTATCAGCGAGATTGAGTCGATGCAGCGAGCGCTGGCAGAAAGCGAGGAGAACCATCGACAGCTGGTTGAGACCGCACAAGATGCGGTGATTACCATCAATCATGCGGGCGTAGTGATTAACTGGAACCAGGCCGCGGAAAGAATGTTCGGCTGGTCCGCTGGGGAAGCTATCGGCAACAACCTGGGCGAGATGATCGTGCCGGAAGAGTTTCGCGAGCAGCACGCACGTGGTTTAATGCGCTTTCAGGCGGCTCAGCCGTCGAATATCCTTAATCGCACCATCGAAATTACCGCCCTGCATCGCACTAAAGGCAAGTTCCCTATCGAACTGTCAATCTGGCCGCATCAACAATCAGGCAAGCAGATTTTCTCCGCGTTTATTCGCGATATCACCGACCGCAAACAGCGGGAGCAGGTGGTCTGGCTGCACGCCAACTTCGACGCGCTGACCGGATTGCCAAACCGCAGGCTGTTGGTTAATCGCCTGGAGCTGGCGATTACTCAGGCTATCGCCAATGAGACAGAGGTGGCGCTGCTCTTTATCGATCTCGACCGCTTTAAGCCGGTGAATGATGTTTACGGCCACGCCGTGGGTGACGAACTGCTGCGGCTGGTAGCATTCCGTCTGCAAAGCGTTTTACGAGAAGGTGATACGGTAGCCCGCCTCGGCGGCGACGAGTTTATCGCCCTGCTCCCCGGATTAAAGGTAAACGATCCGCTCCCCCGACAAACGGCGGAAAAAATCAGCAATGCGCTGACTCAGTCATTTTTGATCCACGAGCATGTTATTACGATTTCCGGCAGCATCGGCATTGCGCTTTTCCCTCACGATGCCGCGGATGCCGATACATTGCTGAACAGTGCGGATAAAGCGATGTACAGTAGTAAGAAGGGGACGCCGCGAAAGAGGTAAAGAAGGTATTCAGCCGTTCAGCGTCGAAATACTGGCCCTGAAAACGCAGCGGGTTGCTGATACGTTCGGCGTAGCCCCCCCTTTTTCTCCCCATACGCCCGTCTTCTCAGACCACACTATCTCGCCCTGCAATGACGTCAGGCGGACCGGCGCATGCTGCCGGCTGCCGGAATCAAAAAAATGCCTGTGCCGCCGGCTGGAATCCTTTTTCCCGGCATTATACCATTTGCTCAAAGGGCTTTCGCATTGCAAAACCCACACAGTAGCGAGGATTTTTATCATTTAAAGAAATATTTCTTACTCTCGTTTGCAACGTCATTTCGCCCCTTTTTTTGCCTCATTGTAATCACCAAGGTCAAAATAAGCGCTGAATATATTTGCGGTAATCCAGTTAGCAACTTGCCATTCTGGTTTTGGTTCAGGCAAAATATTCCAGGCTTTTTCATATTGCTCTTAAGCCTGAGCATATTTTTTGTCATTACGCAACGCATTTCCTTTTTCAACAAAGGAGTTAACTTCGGATTCAATTCTTGGATTTTCGAGTTCTTTCATAGTGCAATACTCCTTTACTGGAAATACTGAGATTTTTCTTCTGGGCCAATAAAATCTCCAGAATGTTTATATCTGTCAGGAAGCAAGACTCCCTAAATCCTATGATTCCATTTCTTACTTTTTAATACTTGGCATTATAGATGTGCAATCCATTTTATTATTGAACCCTGCATGATAATTAACCATACAGGGTATTAAAGAAGTACATCCTTAAATTAAGAGTATCATTACAATCCCGTAGATAACTTCATTCCTTTATTGGCTGTTAAATTCATTATACTTCCAAAAAAATCTGAAAAGGTTTTATTTATAAGATAAAGATGATTTAAATCATCATCATCACTAATATCATAGCTTTGTTTATTATCCTCAGCATGTAGGCAAGTCCGGTCCCAGTAATAAACTCCGGCCAAATTATTTTTAGTTATCAGGACATAGCCATTGTCACTTGGATCCATGCCAATTATTAGTGCACCATCAATAAACGATATTTCATCTAGTAACTCTTCATTAATTTCAACTATATCAAAATTACTATTACTAGTCTTATAACCAAGAAGCACATCGAATGAAATAAAATCATTATCAACTTTGTCGAATGGTAGATCGCAATAGTCAGGTGCCACGATTCTATATCCATTGTATTTTTTTAAAAAATCTTTGTAATCATCAGGAAAAGCAACAGAGAAATGTCCCTCCAGATAACTAATATCTTGTTTATCAATACTTAATCCAGTCAAAATAGGCATTCTATAACTCCTGATATTATTGACAGTTGCTTTTTATTTTAGATACACCGCCTCTATGGGTGAACCGGCGATGAATATTTTTGGGCACTTCCTGCATTGTGATGCCATTTTGATGATGATGCCACGTATTAAGATCATAATTCGCCTGGCCTTTTGGCGCTAATGCATCTGCTTTACCAAAATCTCCTCCAGGTGACTTACTATGATCTCCCCTTAAGTCTGGAACATTAACACTCTGCCTTTCATATGGTGTAAAATCTGGAAACCCTTCTGGATAGCGAACAACATTGCCAGCACTATCTTGGTATACCCAAACTTTGCTTTCAACTTCTTGCCAAACCGTTCCCCCTTTATTAAGCCACTTGCTTATATCAGGTGAGTTTAACGGTTTTCCAGTCAGCCCCCACGGATCCACCCATCCCAGCGGGTTCGGCGCATACTGATAAACATTCAGCCCACCGGCTAATCCAATCGGATCAGACGAACAATCCTATCCCCTGGGCCAATCGTACCGTCAACCCGCACCAATCTAAGCTCTAAGATAGAGTTCCCAAAGCGCAGCGTTGCTATAAAGGCCGGGAAGAGTTAATTTATTACCCGGCTTTGCTTTGTTATTTACATGGATTCCAAAATGAAAAATCCCCTATATATATTTCATTCAATTTCAAGTCGGACGGAATGTTATCTATACTGTCAGCTATCTCATCAAATGGTGAGGGTAATATAAATTGAATGCCAAAATCCTCGTCTATAATAATGGAACCATTAAATATTCTTTGCCGATAAGTGAGTTTTTTTATCTCACCAAATTCTTGACCGGCATATAATAAGTTTTTGTATAACCCTTTGTAATTTTGATTGCATCCAATAGAAAATATATTTCCATCAGGTTCGGTTGATATAGTTAAAGTATCATCCAATACATAGGCAAATCTCTTACTCGCATCAGGTAGAAGATACTCTTTGTACTCAACACAATGGTCAGCATACATTTCAGCAAGATAGACAGATATATTTGTATTTAACAGCACATCGCCTAACGAATGAAATGATTTTATTTCTGCAGAAAAATCAAACATTTTACATCCCACCATTTACTAATACACCGTCGACATAAACAGGAGAGTCCTTTATTAGATCATAATTTTCAAAACCACCATGACCTATACGTCCATATACGATATCCTCACCTTCACTATTAGTCCTATAAACCTTCCAGTAATCATTTCCATGAATATTTTGTTGTTTTGCGTTACCACCAGGATGATAATCTAATTTATATGTTGTACCAGATTTTGTCGTTTTCACATATTGTATATGTTGAATAGCCTCAGGCCTACCAGCTTGTGGATAGATCTTCGTCCAACCTTTAGATGTTAAAAGGGAGTCTATTTCAGCCGGAGTTTTACCTGTTAATTTATTTACCCACCTTTGGGTTATATTGTCCTTTTCCGCGAAGCCACATTTTAGTCCCAGCGGATCGATCCAGCTTAATGGGTTCGGCGCATACTGATAAACATTCAGCCCGCCGGCTAATCCAATCGGATCCTGACTAATAAATCCCGCAATTTCAGGATCATAGTAACGATGTCGATTATAGTGCAGCCCCGTTTCAGCGTCAAAATACTGTCCCTGGAAACGCAGCGGGTTGCTGATACGATCGGCGTAGACCTCCCCTTTCTCTCCCCATACGCCCGTCTTCTCTGACCACACTATCTCGCCCTGTAATGACGTCAGGCGGACCGGCGCGCCGTTCGGGTCACAATGATAGTGCCAGCTCTCCTTCCTGCCCGCTTCCTGCGTCAGCAGCGCCAGCGGCTGAAAACTTCCCGGATAGTACACGTACTCGCGCATACTGCCGAACAGCGCGGCCTGCGCTTTCTGCCGCTGCAGCCGGCTGCCGGTATCAAAAATGCTCTGTGCCGCCAGCGGTTCGCGGGTGATAGTGACCGTTTCCCCCGCCAGCGCGTCGCCCTGCCAGTAGAACCAGCGCGTCTCTTCCGCCGTCTGCTTGAACACCCGGCGCCCCAGCCCGTCATAGCCGTAACGCACCAGCCGCTCGCCCTTGCGCACCGCCACCAGTTGGCGGTTATCGTCCCAGCTGAAATCCTCTTTCTCGCCGTTATGCCGGACATCGCGCCGCTGTCGCAGCTCGCCCGCGCGATCGAATACATAACGCACCCCGCGCTGCTGCCCCTCGCGGAACCAGCCTCCGGCGCTCTCATTCACCGCCCGGGTCTGCGTCTGCAGGTGGCTGCCCGCCGCATCCTGCACAAACTGCCGCAGCGTACCGTCCGGCGCGGTATGGGCCGTCAAGCGCCCCACCGGATCGTAAGCGTAACGATCGCTGCCCCACAGGCTGTCATCGCGCCGGGTCAGGTTACCCAGCCTATCCCAGCTGAAGCCGCTAGCGAACAGCGGTAAATCATTCTGCAACACCTGCTGCGACGTCAGCTGGCCGAGCCGGTCGTAGGTGAAATGACGCGTCACCTCCGCCGACAGCTGCTCGCTGACCCGCCGCCCGGCCTCATCGTAACCCAGCACGATCGGCGCATCGTCATTCAGCTGGATCTGGCTCAGCCGGTCATACTCATCCATGGCGTAACGCACCTGATGACCGCTGTCGCTGCGTCGTGAGACCAGCAGGCCGCGCTCGTTATAGCCGTAATGCAGCTGAAAACCGTCCTGCTCCTCCAGCAGCACCCGCCCGGCGTCATCATAGCGCCACGCCAGCCGCCGCCACGGATTCTCACACAGCACCATCCGCCCGCAGGGATCGTAATGATACTTCGCCTGCAGGGTATTGCCGCTGCGCCGCTCGCTTAGCCGCCCGCCGCGGTCGTAACCGTAGCGCACCAGCCGCCCCAGCGGATCCTCACGGCTGATCAGCCGGTTGCCTTTATCCCAGCCATAACGGGTTACCTGTCCCCAGTAATCGGTCTCCGCGGCGATGCGCCCCAGCGCGTCGCGGTCCAGCTGCCAGCGCTGACCGTTCTGGTTGATCACCGCCAGCAGGCGATCTTCCAGGTCGTACTGATAGCCAAGCGTCGCGCCATCCGGCGTCTCGCAGGCGGCCAGCATTCCTGTGCGGTTATAACGAAAACGGGTTATCTGGCCGGCTTCATCGGTGAAGTGAAGCGGTGAATCTTCCCGGTCGTAAGCGACGCGAATTTCGCCACCCTGCGGATTGACCATCGCCACCAGCCGATCCTTGCTGTCCCAGTGGAAACGGCTACTGCCGCCGCTGGCGTCAATACGCTCCTGCAGGGTGCCGCGCGCGGAATGCCGCAGTTGAGTGGTTCCCGCGCCGGCCTGGCTCAGCGCCTGCAAAAAACCAAACCGATCATAGCGATAGCGACTCTGCCCGGAACCCGGCACGTCCGCCGCGCTCAGCTGCCCGTACTCATCATACTGATAGCGCGAGGTGACGCCGGTAGGGTCCGTTCCCGCCAGCAGGTTGCCGCGTTCGTCATAGTCCGAACGCCAGCAGGCGCCTTTCTCATCAATCAGCGCCAGCACATCGCCGTCTTCATTGTAGGCCGCCTGAATCTGGCTACCGTCCGGCAGATGTTCGGCGATCATTCGCCCCTGTTCATCATACTCCCAACGACGCGTGCTGCCGTCCGGCTCAATGAGTTCGACGGTGCGGCCAAAATCATCGTAGTGGAAGACGGTATTGCCGCCGGTCGGATCGATCTCCGAAACCGGCAGGCCGTTATCATCAAAGCTGACAGACGTTACATGGCCGTTGGAATCGGTGATTTCCACTTCGTTGAGCAAGTCGTGCCAGGCGAAATGGTAATCCCATACGCCGCCGTCGCCCCAGGCGTGAACCACCCGCCACTCGTCATTGAACTGGTAGTGGAAGCCCTGGCCGTTACGGTCGACATGGCTGGTCATATGGCGCTGTTGATAGTAGAAGCGCCGCGGATGCGAAAGCGCATCGATCTCCGCGCTCAATTGATTATCGCTATCGTATTCATAGCGGGTCAGCGGCGTGATCTCGTCATCCAGCGCGTTGCGCAGGCGTAGCGCCCGCAGGCGGCCATCCTGCCAGGTGACGAGAATCTCCCTGCCACTCATGCCGCGCGTGCTGAACTCGCGAATACGCTCAAGCTCGCGCCCCTGCCAGTCGAACTGCCAGCCGTTACCGTTACGGTCCGCCAGCCGGTAAATCGCCAGCGGCCCGCGTTTACCGCGAAACTGCAGCCGCGCGCTCCCTTCCTGCTCAACATGCCAGAAGCATTCGCCATTGCGGGTTTCCCGCCACAGGCGGCTGCCGTCCGGCAGGCCGACAATACCCTGCTCGCGGCCGTCGGACTGCGGCAGCGCCGCAAACAGCGTCATCCCTTCCGGCTGAGTCAGCACCGCGACGCCTTCATCGGCCAGTATTTCAAGGCGGGTGTCCGCCGGGGTTGACCAGCCGTAACCGCACAGCCCTTCTTCATCGAGATCCGCCGACGAGTAGCTTCGCGTCCACGCCAGCGGCAGGCGGCCGGGTAACAGAAAATCCTCATGTTCCAGGCTCACGCTACCGTCGCGGATATCAACCGGTTCGGCGCGTAGCACCCGGCATTTCAGGACGCCGGGATCCATGTTGCGAAACAGCTTCTGGCGCAGCTTTTTAAACCGCCGCATAAACAGCCGCCACTGCGGCGTTTTTTTAACTTTCTTCAACCCCTTGCCCAACCCGCTTAACCCGGCGCGCATCAGCAGCGCCATCAGGTTGATTGTTGGCGGCCCGCCAACAATCACATTGTTGGGAATCGCGAGGTTAAACGTCAGCGGCAGCGTCAGCGAGAGCGGCTTTGGTTTACTCAGCCGCTTCAGGCGGAACGGCGGCACCATTCCGAGGATGTTACAGCTCAGTACCGGCATGCCGATGCGGGAAAACGGCTCGCCGTCGACGGCGACGGTTTTACTGCCCATAAACAGCTCGTCTTCCATCTGCGGGCCGCCAGGCGCGCGCAGCGGCGGCACCCACACCCCGCCGACCGGGATATGTACCGCAATACCGCCGGTCCCCGCGCTGGCGCGTTTGATGCTGTTGACGTGCACGGTAGTCCCCAGCAGCGGCAGATAATCAAACACGTCGAAAACGATGCCAATATGCGGCGTCGGCAGCGGCCAGGGATAAGTATGGATATCCAGGCCAAGCTGCGGGTCGAAGTGAGCGCCGGAATGCATCAGACGCGCCTCAGAACATGGCGCGCAGCAACGCGCGCAGGAAGGTACGCACTTCGGTGGCGAAACCGCCGTCCGAGAAGCTTAAAAACAGAATTGCCAGCAGCGTCACGGCAACAATAATAATAATCCGGGTCTTCATAGCGGGTTGCTCCCTGCAGTTTCAGTGGATGATGCATCGGTATTTCCCCAAGCTGGCAGGCTTTGCCATTCACCCGGCGGGGCATCAAAGGGGTGGGCGATCTCCGGCAGGCCGTTCCAGTGCGGATGCAGCGTCTCCCGCGCCAGGCGGATCACGCGGCGAAAGCTGTCATCGCCGCCGCGGATCAGTTTTTCCCGCGCTTCGCGGATCAGCGCGAACGCGGCTTCCAGCTGTAGCTGTAACTGCCGGTCCACGCGTTTTACCTGTTCGACGACGGGTTCCCGCGGCAAGCGGTCTTCCGCCTGCTGGATTAAGCGCTGTTTTTCGCTTTGCCAGCGTGTCGCGCAGGCCTCAAGCGCCTCGGTCCGTCGTTTATCATGGATGCGCAGCAGATCCTGGAATGCCAGCGGCAGCGTGGTCTGGGCGCGCTCTTGCCGTGGGATCGGCTCCGCCGCCTGGATAGCGTGGGCATACTCCTCCATCGCTTTTGCCCGGTGTCCCGCGAGGTTGAGACAAAAACCGGACATCCGCCAGCCTTCTACGGCAAATACCGGGTGTGGAATGGTTTGCGCTTCGCCCGCCGCCCGGCGATAGCCTTTCGCCGCCTGGAGATACTCTTTGCGCGCGAACCAGGCGCCGGCCTCGCCAAAAGTGCTTTGGGTACGCAGTTGTCCTTTAAGCGCCGGGTCGGCAATTTCGCCGCTGATGTTTTGCGCCTGGCGGTAGTGATCGACGGCCCGTTGATGATCGTTACCTTTCAGCCAACCGCCGGCGATCAGGTTATGCATCATCGCCTGCTGCTCGGCCCAACCGCAGCGCTGGGCGACGCCGAGCGCCATACCGCCGCGCGCGGCCACCTGCGCGGCGCTGCCTTTTTCCAGCAGCAGCATGGCGTCAGCCAGATAGCGGCGAAACAGCAGGCGATCGGGATTCGGATCGCTCTGTCCGCGCGCGGTTTGATGCATCACTTTCATACTGTCGACATCATCGGTCAGCAGCCGTACCCTGCGCGGATGCGCCTCATACAACGGCTGCCAGATCGGTTGCTCAAGGGTGTCGATAAGTAACAGTCTGGCGTTGCACGCCTCCTGCGCCAGCCAGCCGTTCAACCAGCGGTTCAACGCCTTTTCATCGCTGACGGCGGAGGGTTTCAGCACCAACACCAGATAACGTAAATCGTCATGAAATGTCGTCGCAAAATCCTGCAGCAACTGCCGCAACTGCGCCGGACTATAGGTCGGAAGAAAGCGTTCGGCATCCCATATGTCGGCATCCGGCGTCGCTTCGTAGTGTTCCACAAACTCGCGCCCGAGCGCGTCGCTGTAGCCATAGCCGGTCTCAAACGGCGTGGTTAACCCCAGCAGCAGATCCGGCAGCGAGCGGCCTTCAGGATGCTGCTGCAGCGCGATAAAACCATCAAGCAGCGACTCGCCGCCGGCAGGCGTCCGCCAGATAAATAAGCGGATCTGCTCCGCCTGCTCGCTGGCGTCCAGCCAGCTAAGCTCAAGCTCGCTCATTACTTTTTCGGTCGGATTCTTCGCCGCGTTCATTCCCTTTCCCTGTCAGGCATTGAGCTCAATCTTTTTACCATTCACCATCACGCCAGCGGCGTTAATGGTGATCGTCGACCCGCCAGCGGTAATCTCCACGCTGCCGTTACTTATCAGAATGCCGCTTTCGCCCACGTTGATATGTACGGTATCGGTAGCGCTGTCGGTTACGCTCCCTTGCGTAAAGCGGGTATCACCGCCGGTGATGCTCAGGGTACGCCCGGCGCCGATCGTCACCTCTTGCTTACTGGTGATGGTCTGCGTTTGCTTACCGGTCACGGAAATATCGTGATTGCCGGTCACTCCCAGCGTCTGATTGCCGGTGACCTGCACGTTACGATTTTGCTGGACGCTGACGCTTTCGTTACCCTGTACCTGACGGGTGCGATCCTGAACTACCGTCAGTGACTGCTTGCCTTCGACGGTCGCGGTATGGTCGCTTTTCACCGTGGTGGTATGGTTGCCGCTGATGGTTTCATCGCGGTTCTGCTCAACGCTTAGGGTCTCATTCCCCTTCACGCTTTCGGTACGGTTCTGCTCAACGGTGGTGGTTTCATTACCATTGATGGTTTTGCTGCGATCTTTGCCGACGGTAACGCTTTCATTGCCATCCACCGTGCGGGTGCGGTTCTGTTTGATATGGCTGGTTTCGTCTTTGCCGACGGTTTTGGTGCGGTTATTGCCGACATCATGGGTCTCGTCGTTTTCGACTTCAGTATCCATGTTGCGCTCAGCGTGCAGCCAGAGCTGCTCTTCGCCGGGTTTATCTTCAAAACGCAGGGCGTTGGCGTTGTCCGGCGAACCATCCTTTGAGCGGCTCATAAAGCCCATCTGCGTGGCTGCCGCCGGTAGCGCCCACGGCGGCATACTGGCTTCGTTATAGACGCGGCCAATGACAATCGGCCGGTCCGGCTCGCCGTTAATAAAGTCCACCACCACTTCATCACCGACGCGTGGGATCTGCACCCCGCCGTAACCCTGGCCGGCCCAGGCGCTGGAAACGCGCACCCAACAGGAGCTATTTTCATCGCCCTGGCTTTCGCGGTCCCAGTGGAATTTCACCTTAATCCGGCCATATTTATCGGTCCAGATCGATTCTCCTTTCGGCCCTACCACGCGGGCGGTTTGCGGCCCGTAGGTGCGCGGCCAGTCGGTCCTTGACGCGGGGACAAATGGCGTCGCGGCGGGAATAACGGTGAATGCGATGCGGTGCTGCGCGGTATTTCCGCCGCCGGAGGCATACTGATTCTCTTCAAAATCATAGCGGGCGCCCACCACCAGCCATTTAGCGTTATCAGCCATGTTAGGCGCA
Organism: Klebsiella sp. 141203; assembly: GCF_032601985.1. Classification (NCBI taxonomy): domain Bacteria; kingdom Pseudomonadati; phylum Pseudomonadota; class Gammaproteobacteria; order Enterobacterales; family Enterobacteriaceae; genus Klebsiella; species Klebsiella sp. 141203. Next base: position 883,866 of record NZ_JAQIRL010000001.1, read on the forward strand.
TGCGTCAGGGTAAACGTGTGTCCCGGGACGATACCGGTCGCGGTGGCGATACCCTGAGTTTGCTGCTGTTCGGCCTGCCAGGACTGCTGACGAATACGGGCGTAGGCTTCGCCGTCGCCGTGCTCCATAAAGCGCCCCGGCCAGTCGTAAACGTCGATTTTGCCCGGTGTCGGCGAGACCGGATTCTGCAGCGTTTGCAGCATCCAGGCGTGGGGCTTGCGAAAATCATAGTCATCGGTGCTGTAAAGCCCCGGCGTGACGACGTGGCTCGCCATCAGCTGGCTGATGCCCTCTTCGCCGACCGCGCCGCCGCCCGGCTGCGCATGCCAGGGAATAGTTTCATAACCGGGGAAGGATTCAGCCTGCTGATAGTCATCCATCAGCACCAGGGTATGGCCGTCTTTATCGTGGCGGAACAGATAGCTAATACCTTCCAGCTCCAGCAAACGGCTGATGAAATGGAAGCTGCTTTCCGCGTACTGTACACAATAATCCCACTGCCGGTAGCTACGCGTAAGTTTGTCCTCAAACTTAACGTTATGCTCGCTAAACAGTTTGGCCACGATATCCGGCACCCGCTGCTGCTGGAAAATACGGAAGTTGCGGTCGCGCATCATCGGCCAGAAATCGGGTTCCAGCGTGGTCTGATAGACGGCGTAGCGCGTCTCGCCAAGATCTTCGGCGCGCACGGTTACGGCGGTGATTTTGCCGGAAAGATAACGCTCCTGTCCCCATTGGCCGGGAACCGCCACCGTCATGTTTTTGCCGAGCATGGCCTGACGGTCGATAGCAAAATCCTGGCTGAGTAAATCGACCTGAAAGTGGAAAGGTTCGGACAGTTTCTCCTGCCCGCTGAATTTCCAGAATAATAACGAGGAGCTGTCGACAGATGACAGGATCGATATCCGATTAACCATATGGATTCCTTTATGGTGCAGGCAGCCGCGGGGCTAATTCCTTAAGATTGATAAATTATCCTGAATATTTATCAGAAGTCATCTCTCTGCCCGAGATTTCACCCAGGAATACTCTTAATTATTCAACTCTGTGCTTTTGTTCATCTTTATACCGTCATTATTAGTAGTGGAGCTTTCTTAACAGGCATTAATTACTGGTTTGACTTATTAGAAACGGTAATGAGGTAAGTCTGAAAATAGTCTCCTGGCGCGAAGAAATATGTTTAAACCGGCCAGGACGCTTTAAAATAACCGCGGCTGCGAACTGCCATCACAGCCATTTGCTCACCGGCCTGCTCTTGCATACGGTCGGCCGGTGAGCAATCCCTGCGCGTTAATCGCGCAGACATCCCCTGCCTCGTTAATATCAGATCCTTTACCTCAGTCATATTCAGATTGTTTTTACATAAAATCGTCACGCTATTTTCGCCAGCTAAACGGCGCAGTCGCTAATATTAGCGATGAGGTAATCTATTGTTTATCAATCGGCTTCAGGCATAACCCCCCGCCTGCCGGGCGCTGGCGCAGGTTTTGATAAGGTACGACCCTCTTGATCTCTGCCATCGATCTACAATACTGTATATACATACAGTAAAGATAATCGGTGATCATCATGCAGTTTTTCACACTAACCGAGCTACGCCAGATCGTGGCATTACCTCTGTTCAGCGACCTTGTTCCCTGCGGTTTTCCTAGCCCCGCGCAGGATTATGTTGAACGGCGTATCGACCTGAATGAACTGCTGATTCAGCATCCAGGCGCCACCTACTTTGTGAAATCAAGCGGTGACTCAATGATTGGCGCTGGCATTGGCGATGGTGATTTACTGGTGGTGGATAGCTCCCGCAAGGCCGTCCATGGCAGCATCGTTATTGCCGCGGTGGATGGGGAATTCACGGTTAAGCGCCTCCAGTTACATCCTGTTGTCATGCTCAAACCTGATAATCCCGCCTACCAGCCGATTATGCCAGGCAGTGAAGAGTGTCTGGAAATTTTTGGCGTGGTGACCTACATCGTGAAATCGGCGGGCTGATCGTGTTTGCCCTGTGTGATGTGAACTCGTTCTATGCTTCTTGTGAAACCGTCTTTCGCCCGGACTTACGCGGCCGCCCGGTGGTTGTTTTGTCCAATAATGACGGGTGTGTGATTTCACGTTCTGCGGAAGCCAAACCGTTTGTGAAAATGGGTGAACCGTACTTTAAACAAAAAGATATCTTCAGGCATTATGGCGTGGTTTGCTTCAGTAGTAACTATGAACTCTACGCCGATATGTCCAACCGGGTAATGACGACGCTTGAAGAGATGTCGCCTCGCTGTGAAAAATACTCCATTGATGAAGTTTTTTGCGATCTTACCGGCGTGCGTAACTGCCGCGTTCTTACCGAGTTTGGACATGAGCTCAGAGCCACGGTGCGGCAACGCACGCACCTGACGGTGGGCGTCGGAATAGCCCAGACAAAAACGCTGGCTAAACTGGCGAATCATGCGGCAAAACGCTGGCAACAGCAGACAGGAGGCGTGGTTGACCTGTCGAATGCGGAGCGGCAAAGAAAATTGATGGCGGCGCTACCGGTGGAAGAGGTTTGGGGGGTGGGTCGACGCATCGCGAAGAGGCTTGAAACGATGGGGATCCGGACGGTATTGCAGCTGGCTGACACGGATATCCGATTCATCAGAAAACACTTTAATGTCGTACTGGAAAGAACCGTCCGTGAATTACGCGGCGAGCCCTGCCTCGAGCTGGAAGAGTTTGTCCCGGTAAAGCAAGAGATTATCTGTTCCCGTTCGTTCGGCCATCGCATCACCGAGTACGAGGAAATGCGCCAGGCCATCTGTAGTTACGCCTCCCGGGCTGCAGAGAAACTTCGTCAGGAACATCAATACTGCCGGTTTATCTCCGTCTTTGTAAAAACGTCGCCCTTCGCGCCTGACGAACGGTATTACGCCAATAATGCCTCGGTGGCCCTGCTTACCCCAACGCAGGACAGCAGGGATATTATCGCCGCCGCGACGCGTTGTCTGGATGCCATCTGGCAAAGTGGCTGCCGGTTCCAGAAAGCCGGGGTGATGCTGGGCGATTTTTATAGCCAGGGCGTCGCGCAACTTAATCTGTTTGACGAAAATGCGCCGCGAAAAAATAGCCAAAAACTGATGGAGGTGCTGGACCGCCTGAATGCTGAGGACGGACGTGGAACGCTTTACTTCGCCGGCCAGGGTATCCAGCAACCGTGGCAGATGAAGCGGGAAATGCTCTCCCCGCGATACACTACCCGATATAGCGATCTGCCCACGGTTAAATGATTCCCCGACAGGCCAAACCTTAAATAAAATCAGGTTTGGCCATCATGGCGTCCGTCAGGTTATTTATTGAATATAAAATTGCGCAGCGCGTTTCTCACTTGTCCTTCCGCGGTTGCAGAACAAGTTGATGATGGCTGGCCTCAATGACGCGCGCGCGGTCCGGGTCAAGATCCTCACGGGCAAGCACCAGCTTCCAGTCGTTTTTCGTCAGATCCGGCGCCCGGAACAGCGCCACCACGGCAACATACTGCGCCTGTTCATCCAGCGGCATGGTGAGACTCATCTCCGTTCCCGGTTTGAGCACCAGGCTGCGGCTGGCCAGTTGGTCGTCTTTTAATATCTCCTCCCCCTCCGCCGCCAGCTGCTGGTAAACCGTCTTATCGAAAGTCTTGCGATCTTTCAGCACATAGACCCGTACCATCACCGGCTGGGAGGCGCTGTTATCCTCGCGGTTATCGGTGTTTAACGCATTGCGCGCGCTAAAATCCAAACGCAGCGTTTTCACCTGGCGATAAAATACTGACTTTACGGCGGACGAAGCGCCGTCGCTGATTTTCTGTGTTAGCCCGCAACCCGCCAGCATGAACGGCAGAAGAATCAGTGCGGATAGTTTAAGCGAAGTGATATGCAACACGTTGGTTTCCTTGTGATAATGGTGCAAGCGGCATGCCGCGGTAGCCGCCCAGTTCCGTGGTAAACGTGGCCGGTAAATCCGGCGGAACCGCGTCCCCCTCCATGCCCAGAACGCCGGTGATGCCGAGCATAAACGGCGTTTCGCCAAGTACCGGCGCGGGTAACAGCGGCGTGGGAAGCGTTAAGGTGATTTTGGCCTTATAGCGCCAGCCGAGATAAACCCGCAGCAGAACCAAAAAGTCCGCATAGATTTGCCCTTCCGGCATCCAGCCTGCGGCCTCGGCGATATCATCGGTATACAGCGCGATCAGCAACTGGCTGGCAATCTCGGTCGTTTCATCGCCCAGCACCGTGTAGCCATCAAGCAGGAAATCGTTATCGCCGTAAAAACCCAGCGGCTGCGCCGGGTACACCGTCCGTGGGCAGTGCGGCGACGCTTCCGCCCGCGTATGGGGCGCCAACAAGCGTACCAGCGCCTGAATTCCCTCTTCGGTACGCGCGGGCAGGCGCATCACGCTGAGTAATGCCAGAAAGCGAGATACCGGCGCGGCAATATGCTGAGCGGTGCCGGGAATGCCCAGCCCGATCAGCCCCAGCAGGCTCTGCGAAGTACGGTCGCAACCGCCGTCTTCAAAGGTTGCCGGATACGAGTATTTGCGCCAGATGCGATAAAACTGGCTCAGAATGCGGTGGTTAAAAATATCGAGAAATGCTTCCTGCGCCTCATGCCCTTCTCTTTGCTGCGCAATATCATCCAGCCAGGCGGTAGGCAACGGCGAATCAACACCGTATAGCCCCATAAAGGTGGTGCGCAGCGTCGGCGGCGCGTCGGGATGCGCCTCATCATACTCCACCGCTTTGAGCTCGCTGACCGGAAAACCCATCCCCGGATGCGGGCGAAAGCGTACCGGATCATCCGCCGGGTTCAGCGTGCTGCCTAATGCCGGCGCGCCAGGTCGCGATTTTTCCAGTAGCTGGCAGAAGCGGTAAAAGTTGATGCGCTGAATATCCCGCTCAAGCCGCGGGCTCAGCCGGGAATGCGGCGTTTGTGGTTCTCCTGCCATTCGAGACGCTCTCCGGTAGGTTGCAGTATCAGAATCAAACGATTAAACAGATGGATGTCGGTATACAGGGCAAAGAAGCGGTTGAGCATCTCGCCAAACAGGCAGATGTCGCCGTGCCCGGCGAAGCCGTTACCGTCGAGCGTCACTTCTATCTGCACGCCGCGTAGAAAATGCCCCTCGGCAAAACGCTCCACCTCACAGTGGCTCACGTCGACGATCGCCTGCAGGCGACGGCGGTTCATTTCGTTGTCCGTCCAGTCATACAACGCCAGCGCGCCGCGCAACACTTCGGCGTTATCCATCATCCACAGGAAGCTGCTGCCGAGATGGCTCAGCACCCGCCAGTGAAAACGATCCCGATCCGGTGGATAACACGGCAACGTCGGCGCGCTGAGATTGCGCACCTGGAGGCGCGACGTCGTGGATTTGACCACCGTGTCCAGCAGCGTGCTTTGCAGCGCCCGCCGCGGCAACTGGCCGTTGGTGCCGATCAGGCTCAATGACAGGGTTTCATTCTGCGGCACGCGATGCTGGTCAAACGCCTCGCCGCCCAGCGTCAGCCAGGTATCATGCAGCCCGGACGGACCACGTTTAACGCGCGTGTGGTAATAATATTCCGGCGCATCATGGCGCAACATGCCGCCTTTGTGGCGAAAACTGGTAAACGGCACATACACTTGGGTGCCGGAAAGACGTGAAGAGGTGACGGACTCCACCGAATAGATTTCGGTGTGTCCATCCTGGACGCGCATGGGGCGCAGCAGATACTCACTTTGTAGTGAATCCAGATGCAGCGGGTCCGACTCCAGCGGGAACAGGTTAATAACCGGGCTGCAGTGTAAACGCAGATGTTTCTCTGACAACGCATACTCCTGCGGCCACGGTTGATCCAGCACGACCTCGATCTCAAACCATCCCGGCGCATCAGGAAACGTCATATTCTCCAGCCCGCACAGCGCGACCGACATAAACTTTTCACGAAAGCTGAAATACTCCAGCAGCAACTGGTAGCCGCTGAACCCGCCGCTTTGGGGTAGCAGCGCATCATCATGGCCAAAACCGCAAACGGCAAAATGGGCCGCCAGCGGCCTGCTATCGGCCTCCCCCGCCAGACGTATGCCGATGCGCGCCACATTCAGGGTCAGCGCTTCATGTAGCGCGCAGGCCAATGGCGCGTCGGCATTCAGATACAACGGAATACGGCTCAGGTCGAGCGCCCGCCAGTCCACCAGCGCGCTACAGTCAAAACGCAGACAAATCGCCTGGCGGCCATCTGCCAGCGTCCTGATACTGGCGCGGGAGAGCGCGAGCGGCTGTAAGGTTAGCGGCTGGGTCGTGGTGTAACGGCAGCGGGTGCCCGTCTCGCCGATGGGCCGGGAGATCACTTCCGTTCCCTTCTTCAGCCGCTGCGGCTCTTTCATCTCCCGCCAGTCGACGCTGAATTCCACCATAGCCAGCGACGGAATAGTACGGAGATAATGCGGCCAAATCATACTCACCAGCCCGCCGGTCAGCTCCGGCAGGTCGTCGTCGAGCTTTTCGCGCAGCCGCCCCATCAGGAAAGCAAAACCTTCGAACAGGCGCTCAACATAGGGATCGCGGGCGCCGGCTTTATCGAGGTTTAACGCCGCGGCGCGATCGGGATGGGCGCGGGCAAACTCCTCGCCAGCTTCGCGCAGGTAGCGCATTTCAGCGTCAAAATAACGCAGAGTTAAATCGTCCATGGAATATCTCAAATGTCAGAATTGGAAAACTCGCCGCTTGTAAAGCAGCGCTTGCAGCGTGAATGTCGGCCCTTATTCCTCTACGTCACCGTCAGCAAACGGTTCTGCTCGGGGAGCCTCCACGATGAAAATCTGTGTCGGTAACGTGAAGTTTCGCAGTTTCAGCAACGCCAGCGGGCCATCGCCGAGTTCGGTACGCAGCAGCCACTGTAGTTGCCGGTTATCCGGCGTATTGACCGTCAGGCGAAACAGCCCATCGCCGATCTGCTGGCGCTTCATTCTCTCCAGCATACGCAGCGTGCCCCACGGGCCGCTGTCGTTCGCCAATAGCCGGGCGCCCGCCGCCGTTGAGCTCCAGCTCAGCATCGCGCCGGGTTTGTTGATAGTCCCCGGCCAGCGGAAACTTTTCCATTCGGCAAGCTGGTTAAAGTAGTGCAGATTCTGGCCGTCGAGGGTGAGTTGCGTTTCAACAATGCCCGGCGTCGCTACCCCCTGTAGTTCAAACCCCATTCCCTGGCTGCCGTCGGTAAACAGGATATCGGACAAGGAACTCAGTTGATTAATCGCCTTCAGGAAGGCCGGATTGAAAGTTAGCCCCTGACTGTGCGTGCTATCGGCCACCCAGCGGCTGCCCTCCCGGTTGAGTACGCCGCCCAGCTGTCGGGCGAGAAACTGGTCGATCCGCCCGCTATCGCGACGGATGAATGCCGCCAGCATCGGTAGCGAGACATCGTTTTTGCCCGCGGCAAACGGATAGCGGCCGTCAAAAGCCGAATGCCAGTTGGCGACCACAGAACGCTGCCACGCCTCGTTCAGGCTGGCCGCCGATGGCTGCAGCACCGTTTCCCAGGCCTGCGTCAGCGGCTGGACGAACATGGTCTGGCCGAAACCGCTCCACTCTTCGCCGAGGCTGGCCGCCACCAGGCTGCCGTACTCCTGGGTGTCGGTCAGATCGACGCTTTTACCCTGAAACACGGTCTGCGCCAGCTGCTGCATCATCGCCTGCGGGTCGGGGGCGTTTGCCACCTGCTGGAGCCGCAGGCGTACGCGGGTCAAGCGTGTCAACCAGGTCTGTAAACTGAGGGTGCTGTCTGCTGCGACCACGCTCTGAGAGGGATTTTTGCCCATCAGCGCCAGCAGCGGCCCAAAGGTACTCTCCAGCGGGCCGCGCGCGCCGCCGGCCTGCTGATCGATAAACGGCTGCTGGTCCTTATCGAGTAGATTTTTTGCCGATTTCACCAGTGAATCCGCCACGCCCTCACGCTGCTGCCCGGTCTGCCCCTGCCAGGCAAGGGTATTCATCAACGCAATCAGCGGCGACTGACGAACGTCGCCCGCCAACGTCAGTTGATCGGTCACATCGGCAATATTGCGCGCCGGATTTAAGCGAAGGCTATTGAGAAAGCCCAGCCACGCCCCGGCGAAATCGGTGAAATAACGATCGGTCAGCCGCTGTTTCAACGCCTCCGGGGAGACATCGCCGCTGACGGTCTGGCGGCTATCGCTCAGCACCCAGTCGATCTCATCGCGCCTGGCCGCCACCGCCTTATCGATCGCCTCGCGCACGCCGCCCTCCCACGCCTGGCGGGTAAACATCCCCGGCACCACCTCTTCCGTGGTAAACAACCGGCTGGCATTGGTCTGCGGCGTCATGTCTTCCAGCGTCATGTCGGCATAGTTACGGCGCACCTGCAGCAGCATGTTCTCGTAAAGCGTGCTTTCGGCGTTGCGCCGCCCGATTTGCGCCAGCAGCACCTGACGCGCTTGCGTCACCAGTGCGGCGTCCGGGGTGATTTTCCACGTCGGCTGCGACGGCAAGTTACGCATATAGAAGGCCCATAAATCAGGGGCGATACTCTGCCATAGCGCCGGGGCGACTCCCTGACGCGTCTGCTGCGCGGCGGTCATTGTCTGGCGGTAAAACGCCGCATCGGCTTTGTCCGGACGCGCCATCATCAGATAGGCCTTTAACTGGTCATAACCCGCTTTCGCCAGCTGCGCCCGCTGCGGGCTGCGCGGCGGCAGGTTGACCAACACCGTCAGTTGCCGGGTGAGCGCTTCTGCCGCCGCGTCGCGGATCAGACGCTGGTTAGCCCGCCCATACCACGGCAGCAGCGCGGCAGAAAGCGGCGCATTATGATTAAGACCAAAGCGCTGATACCAGGGCGCGCCGTTGGCGAGCTGATTCTGTAGACGGCCGATATCGTTACGCAGCACCTGCAAATCGATCAGCTGTTGGTCGTTAACGACGGGCTGCCGCAGCAGCTGTACCCGCTGGGTGGCGCTGACAATTTGCTGGCGGTTGACGATAAAAGAGAGCAGGCTTCCCGCCGCCCACAAGCCAAACAGCGCCAGCAGGCCGACGCCGAGGGAGCGGCGCCACGCCACCCCCACCGGCACGCCTCGCGCGCGGCCGCAGTCTGCGATGATCCCCTGCCAGACGGCCGGGGCTGACCAATGGTGGGGATAGAGCCCATTGTCCGCCGCCTCTTCCGCCTTTAACGAGGGGCTGAACAACAGACCGCGGAGCGGGATCTGTTGCAGATACCCGGAAAGCCACGGCGTCAGTAGCGTCTTCCAGCCGCTGATACCGCCCTCCTTCAGCCATTTAGCGACACGCAGCAGGTAATCGTGGGACGAATCAGCGCACAACTGCTGGGTCCCCTGCGCCAGCATGGCGGGCAGAATGGCGCGAAGCTGCCGTTCAACATCCTGCGGGACGGCCCGCGGCGGGAACAACGCCCCCAGCGTCTGGGTAATGCGCGTATCCTGCGGCCAGTCGCTGTCGTGGAGTTGCCACAGATAGACCGGCGGCTGGTAGCGCAGGACCTGCGCTACCAGCTCCAGCGTACGCAAATACCCGTCCAGGTTCGCGGCGGTGGCCTGAGCATTGTCCAGCGCCAGCACGATACCATCCAGCGGTCGGCGGCCGCGCAGCCGACGCAGGGCGCTGAGCCGCTCGTTATCCACCTTCGCCGACAGGCTACCGCCGCGAATTAGCACCGTACCGCGGCCCTCCAGCCATTGCTGATGCGCAAGGCCGGGAACGATGGCGGCAATCTGCGCCGCCTCGCCAGCGACCCACAGCAGGCGGACCTTATTGCGCCACAATCGGCCGTAGCGGCGACGGAGAAAGTGCTTTAAGGACGCAAACGGCTGCGCCGGTTTTGTCTGCTGGCTAATAAAAGTCCGCGTCTGACGCTGTTGCCCATCGGCTTTTTGCCTGATAAACAGGTGGAAAGCAATAAAGCCCAGTATCCAGAGACAGAGACCATACGCCCAGATCAGGCCACAGACGGTCAATATCTCGCGGATCGCCGTCCACTGCAGCGTGCGGTTGGCGTGCCAGTTCCACCATCCCAGACCGCTCAGCAGGACCACAATTGTCCAGACGGCAAGACACAGGGTCGCGGTAGCCGCTACGGTCATTACCGCGGCATTTTTTTCCTTGAACATAAAATTGATGATTCCCTTAGCCACGGGCGTGCATCATCACGCCCGTATAGCGTTATTAAGGATACTTAGCGGATATAATGAATATGGCGATAACGAATTAAGGCAGCAGTATTTTAAAAGCCTCGCTTTTTATATCGCGATATATTTTACCCAACACGCCCGATACCGTATTCAGATCTTTCATATCCGTTCGCGCCTGCACTAATATATCGCCGACATTAATATCTATAATCGCTTTTACCCGCTGGCCAAATTGTTTCACCGAATCCCACGTATCGTCATCGTTATCGTAAATCGTCCGCGACGCAAAATAACCGTGGGAAAACGAGGAATGCAGCGGATCATGATTATATTTGGCCAGCGTGTCATGCACGTAGTTATCGTAAAAATCCAGCATCGTCGGCGAGCCCATCAGCGCCGCCCGCCGGGCATCGCCGCTTTTCTTGATCTGGATATATTCTGACTCCTGCGCCGCCACCAGCGGACCGCCAAGCTGGTTGGTCTGCGTGGTGGGGATCACATCCAGCAGCACCTGGCCCAGCAGCGCCACGATACCGGTATGGGCAAAGTCATAGCCCCACGCCGCGCGATCCAGACGGTCCTTATCGATAAACGGCACTTCTCGCGGTCCTTTGCTTTCCGCGGGCGCCGCCGCCGAGGGCAGCGCGCTGACCTGCTCATTCAGCGCCTGCTGATAAAAAGGCTTACGCTGATAATACTTATCGGCGTATTGCGGGCTGGCAAAGCGCTCGGTGCGCCAGGCGGTGATCCAGCTCAGCTGGTCCGCCAGCATCACCTCCAGCGCTTTGGCCTTCAGCGGCACATACACCGGATCCGGCAGCTTGCCCAGCGGGCCGTTCTCCGGCGGCTTCGCGGCGGCGGCCGCGGCTTTCGCCTTATCGCTATCCGCCTTGTCGTGAGCCGCCTTCAGCGCGGCAACCGGATCCCGGCCCTGAGCCACGGCGATGGCCACCACCTCCGCCTCGTTGACGGCCGACGTTTCGGTCTTCGCCCCCGCCTGCTGCGCCCCGGCCTGCTGCCAGGCGTTAAACAGGGCGATGGCCTGGGCGGAGATTTTGAATTGCTCCAATACATAAACAGACATCATTCGATAAGTTTTCTCTTTGGCGCCGCCGGGTAATACCTCAGGAGGCACGCTCAGCGGCGCCCCGGCATCAAAAGCGGCGGCATACATATCGTGCAGCACAACCTTTGACAGCAGGCTGGCGGCATCGGTCTGCACTTTGCCGAGTTCGGTGGGCTTACAGTCGCCGCCGACATCGGCATGCATCCCGGGATAGACCACCTCCACCGCCCCGGCCGGGTATTTACCGTCCGGACCGCGAATGGAGTCCAGCGGCAGGTCGCCGTGCTGCTCGTGGCCGGCGACAAAGTGGTAGCAGCTTTTTAAGAAGCCTTTGGTGGTCGGCAGCCGCAGGCTGTTGGCCGCCCAGCCCAGATGCCCGGTGGCCGACGGCAGGATATGCGGCACGCCAACCGCGGAGACCGTATCCAGCAGCCCCATAAACTCGATACTGATGGGGATACCCAGCAGCGTGGGTCCCCCCGGAACCACCGTCCCCGCCGGCAGCATATTTGTCGCATCGAGCGGCATTCTGGCGTCATCGAGCAGCGACTCCAGCCCGCGGGCAAAGGCGCGGGCGGTGGCGGCCCCCCGGCAGTAGCCGTAGACGAACAGCTTGATTTTGGCGATACGCCGCTGCGAGCGCTGGATAGCCATACGCGTCGGCTGCCACGGCCACTGGTTAACCACGGCATCCAGATGCTTGTTGCAGAACTCATCCAGCGCGCTTTTACGGTTGAACTTCTGGGTCAGCCGCGAGAAGGGCCAGACGGTGGCCATACTGTTCCGGTATCTGGTCAGTTCGCTGTCTTCTATCCTTTCCTTTTTCACCGCATAGCAAATGCTGCTGTAGGTTTTAAGCAGCGCCTGGTTGATACGGTCTTCGCCGCCGTTGGCAAACAGCTCGCCGTCCAGCGAGTATTCGTTCTCGCCAATCTCCGGAAATCGCGCCCCACAGCCAGGGAAGTAGTAACTGAAGTAGCCGTCGTTTTCCGCAGTTTCATCCTGCTCTTTCCAGTTTGCCGCATGGTAGAGGCGGCCAATATTGGTCAGCGGCGGATTGCGGGAGCCGTACACTTCATCAGCCCCTTCTTCATTACAGCAGGTACCGTCAAAGAACAGGCTGATATGCAGGCTGGCGGGGCAGCCCGGTTCCGTTTTTTTATCCGATTGATGATCGGACTCCCCGATATATCCCTCCAGGTATTGCCTGGCGTAGTTGCCTTCGGTCTGCGTTCTGCTCGCCGGCAGACGGCCGCGCTCGTTGTATTCGGTTTTCTGCTGCGTGGAGTTATCCGCTGACGTTTTCCCTTTTTCATCATCCAACCCGGGAAACTTTGGCGGTAAACTGGCCGCTTCTGCGGTGGAGGTTTTAACAGCGACCGGGGTGGCGCCGGTCTGAAAAGCCGCAATAAGCGCCTTCAGGGCATTCAGCGGAGAGTCTGAGGCGTCGGACATACAACTTCCTCCTTAATATGTTTGATAAGTATTTTCTGAGCTCTTTGCTTCCAGTCTGTCGGCGACTGGGGTACCGGATATCCCGGCTGTCCAGGTGGTATGCAGGAACGGACTATCCGCACCTTATCGCAGGGGAAAATATGTACATCAAAGCCACATCCCTGACCTTTTTCCCAGCGTTCAATGGGCACGGTAATCGGCCCATGCCGCTGGTAATGACTCGCATGATCATCAGGGATGTGCTTCGGGTCTATCCAAGCGTTAGGATCGGAGGTCCAGGTGATTTTTGCCGTTAATCCCGGGCGCCAGACATCTGGCACCATCACGCAGCAGAAGCCGCCGCCACCGCCGTAGGAATTGGCCCCAGGCCCGCCGTAGCCGTTCACCTGCACCGAAACGATGGCGTCCGGACCGTGGTTATAGAGATTTAAATCAGCGCCGCTCATGCCGTCACGACTGTGGTCGCGACAGGCTGTCAGCAGGCAGAGAAAAGCGGCGGCCAGCACCGCCAGCCCGCCGGGCAAAATACGGATATGCTTTATCATTGATGTGTCCTTACAAATATAAAGTGATGACTTATTAATAAATGACGTCATTAAATGCTTGTATTTATGCTAATAGATGAACCTCCATATATAACTGATAATGATATTTGTAGCGGTCAAATAAAATGGGCCGCTGCAAATATCTTCAGCTGTATTTTCATATCCGTTCGCGCCTGCACTAATATATCGCCAACATTAATATCTATAATCGCTTTTACCCGCTGGCCAAATTGTTTCACCGAATCCCACGTATCGTCATCGTTATCGTAAATCGTCCGCGACGCAAAATAACCGTGGGAAAACGAGGAATGCAGCGGGTCGTGATTATATTTAGCCAGCGTGTCATGCACGTAGTTATCGTAAAAATCCAGCATCGTCGGCGAGCCCATCAGCGCCGCCCGCCGGGCATCGCCGCTTTTCTTGATCTGGATATATTCCGACTCCTGCGCCGCCACCAGCGGACCGCCAAGCTGGTTGGTCTGCGTGGTGGGGATCACATCCAGCAGCACCTGGCCCAGCAGCGCAACGATACCGGTATGGGCAAAGTCATAGCCCCACACCGCGCGATCCAGACGATCCTTATCGATAAACGGCACTTCACGCGGCCCTTCGCTTTCCGCGGGCGCCGCCGCCGACGGCAGCGCGCTGACCTGCTCATTCAGCGCCTGCTGATAAAAAGGCTTGCGCTGATAATACTTATCGGCGTATTGCGGGCTGGCAAAGCGCTCGGTACGCCAGGCGGTGATCCAGCTCAGCTGGTCCGCCAGCATCACCTCCAGCGCTTTGGCCTTCAGCGGCACATACACCGGATCCGGCAGTTTGCCCAGCGGACCGTTCTCCGGCAGCTTCGCGGCGGCGGCTGCGGCTTTCGCCTTATCGCTATCCGCCTTGTCGTGAGCCGCCTTCAGCGCGGCAACCGGATCCCGGCCCTGAGCCACGGCGATGGCCACCACCTCCGCCTCATTGACGGCCGGCGTTTCGGTCTTCGCCCCCGCCTGCTGCGCCCCGGCCTGCTGCCAGGCGTTAAACAGGGCGATGGCCTGGGCGGAGATTTTGAATTGGTCAGCGACATCCCCTTGCATTACCCGGTAGGTTTTGTTCTTAGCACCTCCGGGTAGAACATCACGCGGAACACTTAACGGCGCCCCGGCATCAAAGGCGGCGGCATACATATCATGCAGCACAATCTTTGACAGCAGGTTGCGGGCGTCGGTCTGCACTTTGCCGAGCTCCGCAGGCTTACAGTCGCCGCCGACATCGGCATGCATTCCGGGGTAGACCACCTCCACCGCTCCCGCCGGGTATTTACCGTCCGGACCGCGGATAGAGTCCAGCGGCAGGTCGCCGTGCTGCTCGTGGCCGGCGACAAAGTGGTAGCAGCTTTTTAAAAAACCTTTGGTGGTCGGCAGCCGCAGGCTGTTGGCCGCCCAGCCCAGATGCCCGGTGGCCGACGGCAGAATATGCGGCACGCCAACCGCGGAGACCGAATCCAGTAGCCCCATAAACTCGATACTGATGGGAATGCCCAGCAGCGTGGCTCCCCCCGGAACCACCGTCCCCGCCGGCAGCATATTTGTCGCATCGAGCGGCATTTTAGCGTCATCGAGCAGCGACTCCAGCCCGCGGGCGAAGGCGCGGGCGGCGGCGGCCCCCCGGCAGTAGCCGTAGACAAACAGCTTGATTTTGGCGATGCGCCGCTGCGAGCGCTGGATATGCAGCCGCGTCGGCTGCCTCGGCCACTGGTTGACCACAGCCCCCAGATGGTCGTCGCAGAATTTGTCAAGCGCGCTTTTACGGTTGAACTTCTGGGTCAGCCGCGAGAAGGGCCAGACGGTGGCCATACTGTTCCGGTATCCGGTCAGTTCGCTGTCTTCTATCCTTTCCTTTTTCACCGCATAGCAAATGCTGCTGTAGGTTTTAAGCAGCGCCTGGTTGATACGATCCTCACCGCCGTTGGCAAACAGTTCGCCGTCCAGCGAGTAGTGCTCTTCGCCTATCTGCGGAAAACGCGCTCCGCAGCCGGGAAAGTAGTAACAAAAGAATCCGTCATCCTCCGCTGGTGGCAACTGTCCACTCCAGTTTGCCGCATGGTAGAGTCTGCCGATATTAGTCAGCGGCGGATTGCGGGAGCCGTACACTTCATCAGCCCCTTCTTCATTACAGCAGGTACCGTCAAAGAACAGGCTGATATGCAGGCTGGCGGGGCAGCCCGGTTCCGTTTTTTTATCCGATTGATGATCGGACTCTTTAACATACCCCTCCAGGTATTGCCTGGCATAGTTGCCTTCGGTCTGCGTTCTGCTCGCCGGCAGGCGGCCACGCTCGTTGTATTGGGTTTTCTGCTGTGTGGTTTTATCCGCCGGCTTTTTGTCATCCGGCCCGGGAAACTTTGGCGGTAAGCTGGCCGCTTCCGCAGTGGAGGTTTTTACAGCGACCGGGGTGGCGCCGGTCTGAAAGGCGGCAATAAGTGCTTTCAGGGCATTCAGCGTGGAGTCTGCGGTGTCGGACATACGACCTCCTCCTTAATATGATTTATAAGCACGTTTTGCGCTTTTTTTAGTCCGTCAGTCTCAGGCTGTATCGGATATTCAGGGGCTGCTCGACCGTAGCAGGAACGCACTATCCGCACTTTATCGCAAGGGAAAATATGGATATCAAAACCACAAGCCTGTCCTTTCTCCCAGCGCTCAATCGGCACGGTAATCGGTCCATGGTGCAGGTAGTGACTCGTATGATCATCAGGGATATGTTTCGGATCTATCCATGCGTTAGGATCGGAGGTCCATGTGATTTTTGCCGTCAGTCCCGGCCGCCAGACGTCTGGCACCATCACACAGCAGAAGCCGCCGCCGCCGCCGTAAGAATTGGCGCCTGGCCCGCCGTAGCCATTCACCTGCACCGAAACGATGGCGTCCGGGCCGTGGTTTAAAACGGCTATATCAGCAGCGCTCATGCCGTCGCGACTGTGGTCGCGACAGGCCGTCAGCAGGCAGAGAATAACGGCAGCCAGCACCGCCAGCCCGCCGGGCAAAATACGGATATGCTTTATCATTGATGTGTCCTTACAAATATAAATTGATGAGTTATTAATAAATGACGTAATTAAATAACTGTATTTATGCTAATAGATGAACCTCCATATATAACTGATAATGATATTTGTAGCGGTCAAATAAAATGGGCCGCTGCAAATATCAATACCGGTTTCTCATAGGCCAGAGCCGGCAATATTAGTCAGCAGCGAATTGTGTATGCAGGCTGGCGGGGCAGCCCGGTTCCGTTTTTTTGTCCGATTGATGATCGGACTCCCCGACATATCCCTCCAGGTACTGCCTGGCGTAGTTGCCTTCGGTCAGCGTTCTGCTCGCCGGCAGGCGGCCGCGCTCGTTGTATTCGGTTTTCTGCTGAGTGGATTTATCCGCCGGCGTTTTCTCTTTTTTATCATCCGGCCCGGGAAACTTTGGCGGTAAGCTGGCCGCTTCTGCGGTGGAGGTTTTAACCGTGACCGGAGTGGCGCCGGTCTGAAAGGCGGCAATAAGCGCCTTCAGGGCACTTAACGTGGAGTCTGCGGCGTCGGACATACAACTTCCTCCTTGATATGTTTAAAAATAATATTATCTGCTTTTTTATCCTCATCAGGATGAGGAAGTATAGGGTATTTCGGATCTGCGCGACCGTAGCAGGAACGGACTATCCGCACCTTATCGCAGGGGAAAATATGCACGTCAAAACCGCAGGCCTGCCCCTTCTCCCAGCGTTCGATAGGTACGGTAATCGGCCCATGTTTCTGATAGTGAGTTTCATAATCATCGGGCATCTCACTCGATTTCATCCAGGAGTTAGGGTCGGAGGTCCAGGTGATTTTTGCCGTCAGGCCCGGTCGCCAGTCGTTGGGCACCATCACGCAGCAGAAGCCGCCGCCGCCGCCGTAGGGATTGGCCCTTGGTCCCCCGTAGCCGTTCACCTGCATCGAAACAATGGCGTCCGGACCGTGGTTTAAGACGGCTATATCAGCGGCACTCATGCCGTCGCGACTGTGGTCGCGGCAGGCCGTCAGCAGGCAGAGAAAAGCGGCGACCAGCACCGCCAGCCCACCGGGCAAAATACGGATATGCTTTATCATTAATGTGTCCTTACAAATATAAAGTGATGACTTATTAATAAATGACGTAATTGAATAACTGTATTTATGCTAATAGATGAACCTCCATATATAACTGATAATGATATTTGTAGCGGTCAAATAAAATGGGCCGCTGCAAATATCAATACCGGTTTCTCATAGGCCAGAGCCGGGCAATATTAGTCAGCAGCGAATTGTGTATGCAGGCTGGCGGGGCAGCCCGGTTCCGTTTTTTTTGTCCGATTGATGATCGGACTCCTCGACATACCCCTCCAGGTACTGCCTGGCATAGTTGCCTTCGGTCTGCGTTCTGCTCGCCGGCAGGCGGCCGCGCTCGTTGTATTCGATTTTCTGCTGGGTGGAGTCATCCGCTGGCGCTTTCCCCTTTTTATCATCCGGCCCGGGAAAGTGTGGCGGTAAACTGGCCGCTTCTGCGGTGGAGGTTTTAACAGCGACCGGGGTGGCGCCGATCTGAAAGGCCGCATTAAGCGCCTTCAGGGCATTCAGCGTGGAGTCTGCGGTGTCGGACATACGATCTCCTCCTTAACATGATTTATAAGCACGTTTTGCGCTTTTTTTAGTCCGTCAGCCTCAGGCTGTATCGGATATTCAGGGGCCGCTCGACCATAGCAGGAACGCACTATCCGCACCTTATCACAGGGGAAAATATGCACATCAAAGCCGCATCCTTGTTCTTTATCCCAACGTTCGATAGGGACAGTAATCGGCCCATGTTTCTGATAGTGAGTTTCATAATCATCGGGCATTTCACTGGATTTCATCCATGCGTTAGGATCGGAGGTCCAGGTGATTTTTGCCGTCAGGCCCGGCCGCCAGACATCTGGCACCATCACGCAGCAGAAGCCACTGCCGCCGCCGTAGGGATTAGCCCCCGGTCCCCCATAACCATTGACCTGCATCGAAACAATGGCGTCCGGACCATGGTTTAAGACGGCTATGTCAGCACCGCTCATGCCGTCACGACTGTGGTCGCGGCAGGCCGTCAGCAGGCAGAGAATAACGGCGGCCAGCACCGCCAGCCCGCTGGGCAAAATACGGATATGCTTTATCATTGATGTGTCCTTACAAAAGAAATTAAATGCGTCGTTATTAAGAGATGACGTAATTACAGAATTGTATTTTTATTAATATATAAGCCTCCCGGATATTTATGGTAATGATATTTATAGCGTTCAAATAAAATTGGCCGCTACAGACATTAATACCGGTTTTCCAGATGCTTCCACAGTGGAGGTTTTAACCGTGACCGGAGTGGCGCCGGTCTGAAAGGCGGCAATTAGCGCCTTCAGGGCATTCAGCGTGGAGTCTGCGGTGTCGGACATATAACGTCCTCCTTAATATGTTTGAAAATAACGTTATCTGCTTTTTTTTCTTCGTCAGGTTCAGGTTGTACCGGATATTCGGGAGAGTCACGCATATGACAGGAACGCACTATCCGCACCTTATCGCAGGGAAAAATATGTACATCAAAGCCACAGGCCTGATCCTCTTCCCAGCGTTCGATAGGGACGATAATCGGCCCATGTTTCTGATAGTGAGTCTCATAATCATCTGGCATCTCACTTGATTTCATCCAGGAGTTAGGATCGGAAGTCCAGGTGATTTTAGCCGTCAAACCCGGGCGCCAGACATCAGGCACCATGACGCAGCAGAAGCCGCCGCCGCCGCCGTAGGGATTAGCTCTTGGCCCGCCGTAACCGTTCACCTGCATCGAAACAATGGCGTCTGGGCCGTGGTTATAGACATTTATATCAGCGCCGCTCATGCCGTCGCGATTGTAGTCGCGGCAGGCCGTCAGCAGGCAGAGAAAACCGGTGGTCAGCACCGCCAGCCCGCCGGGCAAAATACGGGTATGCTTTATCATTGATGTGTCCTTACAGAACTGATCATCACCTATTGATTATCAAAAGGGAGGATGTTTTATTCCTTAAAGTGGCTTTCAAACCAGGACGCTAAATCGCCGACAAAATTCTGCTGATGCGCCTGCCAGCCGAGCTGCCAAAGAGTGTTAAATTTGTCCTCCTGGGTGGCAAAAAAGGTGCTGAATTTTTCAGAAACCGTAAATCGCTGGGCATCGATAGCGACATCCAGTTTCATCATTTGCTCATCGCTGAAATTAATCTTGATCGCCTCCGGGATCGCTGCCAGAACTGGCGAACATTCGCCTTCCAGCCAGCAGATCTTGTTGTCTCTATCGCGGTAGCTCCAGAGATAAACCGGTTCTAAAAACCATGCTTTTTGTTCTTCAGTGAGCACATGCTGCATCAACAACGGGAACATGCGGGTATCGTAATAACGCACCAGACCAGAACGGTCTTCCCATGCGCCGTCGGCCAGATTGCGCAAGTGGGCGGCGAGCGTTGAAAAACTCAGTGGTGAGAGGAAGATCAGCAGACCCGGCTTGTAGGAAAATGCGGCGATCAGATCGGCGATCCATTGACGATGCTGCCAGCAAGCTGGCTCCAGCCGCATCAATAAAGGCGCCATCTCCAGCAGCGGCTCTTCCGGTTGCCCCTGATAGAGCGAGAACCACTGCACCGGAGGAGAAAGTCTATTTAAGCCATCCAACAACGGATTGCTTAAAACACCTTGATCGGCAATGAGATAGACGTCGCGCAGCGCGAGTTTTCGCGCAAATTGTTCCAGCTTGCTAATCCATTCCTGATTCATTAACGACATGTTCATTCCTTCTTGTCTTGAGGTTGCGGTGCCGGGACTGCTGCGATGACGATGCCCAGTGAGAGAGGATGACGCGGATCGCGGGCGATCCAGCCGCAAGACTGATGAAAGCGACAGGCAAATATCGCCGCCAGCGTAATCGTGATGAGCTGCTCCATCTGCCCCGTCTCCCCCCAGTTTTCATCCTGCAGCAGCTGGTTACTGTTCCAGCCGCTTTGCGCCAGTTCCGGGATTTGCGGCTGTGTAAATGCGATACAGGGATCGGGCGGACGTTCGGCCCCGCTTTGCTGCATCGCCCGCTGACAGACCTGCTGGATATTTTCCAGCGCGGCGCCTTCATAAACCTCGCCGCGGGTCAGCCGCGCCTCCCCCTCCCGGGCCAGTAACCACAGCACGGCGGATTCACCCGCCGGTCTTGCGGTATCAGCCGTCGCCGCTACCGACTGGCACCCCGCCACCAGAATGAAACACCCGTCGCCGGCCGCATTCATTCGTGCGGTAATCTCCGATAAGCTGGCCTCGCCCTGCCAGGGTTCAGCCATATGCGGCAACTGAGCGGTAGGACAGCGCTTGCGCAGCTCGGCGCAAAATTCTCGCCATGCCGGTTCGCTGCCCTGCCAGTAACAGCCGCTCAGGCAGGGAAGTTGATGTTCGCCTCGCTGCGCCAGCCATTGTTGCGCCAGCATCCTGGCCAGCTGCTGTTCGCGCAGGTCGATATCAACGATATCCGAGTGAATCAGCCGCAGCGCCCGCGCACCGGCCTCCAGTTTCTCTTTTGGCGTCTGATGTTCTCGCTTCAGCAGCGCATGCCAGTGCTCGGGTTCACACCCCACCGGCCCCAGCAGCACCGTTTCCACCAGCCCAACGCTATATTGATGCCGGGCCCACCACGTCTGATGATCGAAATCGATCAACTGCTGGTAGTACTGGGTATAGTGGACCGACAGGCGGTAATAAAGCAGACGCAACATCCAGATGATGAAAACCAAAAGTATGGCGCCAACGATTGCGACGGTAATTAACGCCCCGCCACGCGCTTCGCCAGGCATTAACGCCGCGCCTCCACCGCTAATCAGCGTCAGCCCCGCGCCGATGGATAACCACCGTCCGTTGCGGGGCGGCGTGGCGGTTTTGTAAGGCAGATAGTCGGTGAGCTGTCTCATAACGCGACGTCGCAATCAGGGCGTGAGCTCACCAGCGTACAGCCGCAGGCGCAACGATGCCCGTCAAGAGCCACCGGAGAACCATCCACTTCATACAGAGAGCTTCCTTCGGCTATGACCGTCAGGCCATGTTCATTGCAGCTCACCTGGTCGCCTTTGCAGGCAATGCCTTTACCAAAACAGAGATAATGGCCGCCGATCACCGTACCGCCATGCTCACGCAAGGTATCACCCTGCCGAATAATGGGTTTCAAGGTCTGTTCCTCCGGGTAAGTTATATCAATGGGCGATTGTCAGGCGGCACGCGGAACAAAGGTCTGAGCCAGTTCTTGCGCATGAATCAGGCAATCTTTACAAATCGATGTGGGAAGGTCGGGAAGCGGAAACGTCTCGCCGGCCGGCCCCTGCATCTTATGCGTGCCTTTAAAACTGAGCAGACCGGGGCTGTGAAGATGGATTTCTCCCTGCGGCGTCAGGCGAATGTAGCCGCCGCCGCAGCCCAGGGTGATGCCATTTTTGGCGGTAAGCTGCAGATGTCCCTGCGTTGATTGAACGGTAATATCCTTCAGTGAAGTGAGCGCCAGGGTATCGCCGTGCGACTCTATCGCCAGCGGACCTTTCACTGATACCATACGCATCCCTTCGCGGTGGGACAGCAGCGAGATAGCGTTTTTGGTATTCACCGACAGCCGATTGCCGCTGGCCAGCGCAATATCGCTGGCGCTTTGCAGATACAGTCCTTTACCACTCTGCAGCAGCGTCGTTTCCGCCGTCACGATGCCGATGCCCTTCGGCGCGCTCATCAGCAGGACGGGGCTCGCCAGGTTGACGGCGTTGCCGACGAACTGCTTTAACGTGCTGACATCCGGCGGGGTGTTGTAGTGGGTGCGGGCTATCTCCTGCCAGTCGTTGAGCTGAACAACGGCACTGCCGAGCAATTGACTCGCGGGATCCATTTCCACGGTCGCGCCCATCGCTTTCAGCTGTTCATCGGCGGTGATAAATATCCCCTTGCCTGCGCGGATCGCGCCGTAGCTATCGGTGCGTAACTCAAACCCTTCACCGCGCGGCGTGTTCTGATGATCCACCAGGTGGCCGAGGTTGAGTTGGCTCTTGCCGCCATATTCGGTGCTGACCTTAACGTGCTCTTTGCCCCGTGTATCATCAAGGCGAATCTTGTTATTCGCCGGCGTGCGCAGCACGTTGCGCTTGTAGTTGTAAAGCGTCACGTGGTCCTGGTGCGTGGAATCGTGCAGGGCGCCGGCAATATAGGGCCTATCGGGATCGCCCTGCTCAAAAGCGATCGCCACTTCGGTGCCCGCTAACAACGGCAGATGCAGGCCAAAAGTTTCACCGGCGTAAGGGCGCGCCTGGCGCACCCACAGGCTTTCCTCGCCCGGCTGCAGGCGATCGCGGTCGAACAATAAGTTCACCCGATAACGTCCGTCGCGATCGATATGGCCGTAGAGATCGTTGATTTTGGTGCTGGTGACGCGCGCAGGTAACGTCCCGGCCATCTTGGGTTTGCTGATGATTGCCGGGCGAAAGCAGTAGGTCTCAACACTGGGAATGGCCTGAAATGTCACTTCGAAGCTGCGGTCGCGGCGGGCGCGACAGTGAATAGCGGTGATCGCCACGCCCTGGCGCCAGAGGTCCGTCACCTCCTCGCCGCCGCTCACTTTTAGCTGCTGTCCGGGAGCCAACGCCGCGCAGTTTGTTTCTCCGTTCAGCCGCGTCTGCTGGTTGAGATAGCGCTCATGGCGAATACGGGCATAAAAGGCCCCGCTCTCCGGGTCCGGAGTATGCTGATAGCGATTACCTGGCGTCAGGTAGTTGTCCGCCCAGTGATAGGCTTCACCGTAGGTGGTACTATCGCCCCGGCTGACATTGACATTGAGATTCATATCCTCCGGCGCGTTACGATAGTTGTAGTCACGGGTGAAGACCGAACGCTCAACCACGCGGTGTCGGCTTTGTAAATCCCACACCGATTCGCTCCCGCCGTCATGCTGCCCGGAGGGGGCGACCGAGGGCAATACCAACCCCGCCTCGTAGTGTTGCTGGTCGTCGTAGAACTCCGCTACATCAATATTGAGCCGGGTATCGGCGATAAAACGAAACCAGATCCCCACCTCGCCCAACAGGCGGGAGATAAAAGTCAGATCGTCCTCACCGTATTGCATCACCTGTTCACGCCGCGGATATTCATGCGCCAGTTGAAAGACAAAATCTTCACCGCGCATCTGGTGACGGGTTCTGAGGATGTGCTCCACAATCTGCGGCGCCGACATGTCCTGATAAATCCGATTCTGATGGCTCTTCGACAGTAGCGCCAGACGCGGCTGTAACGTCAAGGCGTAGCGCGTTTCCTCTTTTGAGGTGGAAAGCCGTTCAAAAGCGGTGATCACTCCCTGCACAACGCGCACCGGTTGCTGGATCTTAATGCCAAATCCCTGGTCAACCGGCGCCTGCAAGGTCAACGAGGCATTTTTCAGCAACATCTGCTGCGGGGTGATGGCACGATCGCTGCTGGTAAATTCAATGGTATAGCGGAAAGGCTCGCTTAAGTTTTCCTCGCCTTCGAAGCACAGAACGTCCAGCAAGGAGTGACAACCATGCACCTGTAAAAGATGATGACTGTGGTTGAAAAACAAAGGCTTTATGTCATTCATGGTTTATTTTCCTGTATCAAACGCCATTCTCTTTATCTCCCTTCCATCGCTTTCAGCCACGCTACCGCCCGTCGCTGTTTCCTGTTGATAAGGAGCCCAAAAGCGCACAAGGTTGGGCAGGTTGTGTTGACCCCGGTACCCGGCAACAAAAACGACGGACAGGAAAACCTGTCCGCGCAGAGCGTCATGAGATGGTCGGTTTAGAAAGCGCCATCCGCCGGGGATGAAGCGGAGCTTGTCGCAACACGGCAGGCATCAGCCTGCGGCACCAGGCTAATTTCAACCCGGCGGTTGAGCGCCCGGCCTTGTTGCGTCTCGTTGCCGGAGACAGGACGGCTTTCGCCATAGCCCTGTACCGCAAAACAACTTTCCGGCACGTCACCGGTGTCGCGCATCCAGTTGCGCACCGATTCGGCACGCTTCAGAGAGAGTGTCTGGTTGGATTTATCATCACCCACGCTGTCGGTATGCCCGGCGATGACGATAAGCCAACCTGGCCTGGCCTTTATCCCCACCAGCGAGTTCACCAGCAGCTTTGTGGAGCCCGGTTTCAGCGTCCACTTGCCGGTATCGAAAAGAGACATGCTGTCGAGGCGGATAATTTTCGGCACGATTTTTTCTACCGCTTTCGGCGGAGGCGGGGGGACGTAGGAGCGAATCGCTTCCAGTAACGGCTGGCGCAGACGCTCGCCGCGATAGAGCCCAAGACTGAGCGCCAGCGGCGCGCCGTCACGCGCGAAGGCGTCCAGTTGCGCCGCATCCTGGCGTAAAATCTGTACGGCGCGGGCTTTTGCTGCATGGTCGTCCATCGCCGTCCGTTCATAACGCTGAACATCAAAACCAACCCGCTGGAGGAGTTGATGGTTGTTCCATGCGCTGCAACACAGCGCAATCAGAGCCGCGAGGGAGAACAGACAGAATGCCCGCCGCAGAGCACGGCTTTTCGGCGTAATGCCGCCGCCCTGCGGCAGTATCGGCAAAATAAAATCAGGAAGTTTCCGCGCATCGGCAGCAATTTTCGGCAACCAGCCCGGTAGTGAGTTGAGGGAAGTATGCTCAGACAGCCAACGCTGCCATAGATTATCCGCCACGGCAGGCGCCCCGGCTGGCGTGAAATGATACAGTACCACCGCCGGAGCGATCGGGGGAACATCGTCGGTGGCCGCCGTCAGTACGCTCAACGCTATCTGCTGCATAAAGCGGGCAAACGCATTCATCCTCACCAGCGCCGCCAGGCGATGAGCGCCATCAGCCTGCATCAGCCAACTTGCGCTGCTGCACGGCACGCCGTCAGGCAGCCACATCTGCATCGTCTCTTCGGCACGCGCTGTCTGCCATAACGGTTCCAGCGATGTGCCGAACAGGGTGCTGTTCAGCAGTAACGGTATCGCCCGACGGGTATCACGCCGCACCTGAGCAAGCTGCCAGCGCAGCTCGCGAAGCCGGGCCGTCAGCGCCGCGTCATCATCATGTTGTTGCGGCTGCACGCAGTACATCACTGCCAGCTGGGCGATGAGCGCCGGCCGCTCACGCTGCAAATAACGCGCCGTCTGCTGCAACGCGGCGGTGGCGACTCTCAGCCAGCAACCCTGCGCCGTACGGTAAACCGCCCCTTCTCCCGGCCAGTCCGCCGTGTCGCCGCAGACCAGCACAACCGGCTGTCGATACGGCGCCGACGGTAGCTCAACCAGCCAGTCGGCATCCGCAGGTCGCTCACGTTGTTGGCGCCCGACGTAGACCAGCCCGGCCGCTACGCCCGCCGCCGTCAACCCAACAGCCAGCACCCGGCCACCGGTGGATAACGGCAGAAACAGCAGGATCATTAACACCGCCAGCAGCCCGCCCCACAGCCATAGCAGGCGCGGATAGCCCGCGCTCATTGTCCGCCTCCCAGTCGCAACGCCGCCACCAGGGCATCCAGCCAGTAGTTCAACCCCAACCACAACGCGGCTACCGCCGCCAGCGACAATCCAAGGCAAACCGGCCAACGGCGCAGCCAGTCAGCCATGCCTCGGCGCCCGGAGAGGGAGGCCAGTATCGGCAGATGCGGGTCGCACGCAAACGGCGGTACACGCTCGCCAAGCGCGCTGACAAGCGCTGCGCGCGCCGGATCATTGAGGCTATAGCGCCCCTTAAAGCCCAGCGCCAGTACCCGATGAAAACAGGTCAGTACAGCTATATCCGGCGCCGGTTCGCGCAACGTCTGGCGTATACGCTCATAGAGCGCATCTCCGGCTTCCATGCCGCCAAAATATTTGACCTCAAGCGGCCGGTCGTACCAGGCGATACAGGCGTCATCTTCCTCTTTGCGGCCTTTCGCGGTTTCATCCAGCAGCGCGCACCACGCATAGAGGATGTGCTGGCGGTTCGTCTCGCTGACATCAGCGGCGACCAGCTGCGCCATCACCTGTTCAATGTTATCTACACAACGCTGCCAAAGAAGTTTCCCCTCCCCCTCGGCCAGTTTGGCGCCAAGACGCAGTTCCGTCACCGTTAGCCAGCTATCCGCCAGCAGAGCATCAATATTGATATCCTGGGTCATGAGCGCAGCACCGCATACAGTTCGAGTTCAGGATCGCCCAGCAGGCCGGGCACGTAAAAGACGCAACTCCCTTCCGCCAGCATCGCCTGCGCCGCCGGATGAGTCATATCAAGGGTGAAATACTGATTCTCAAGGCGCAGCGGAATAGCGGCGGGAACATGGCTCATGGCTTTCAGCGGAATGCCGGGCTGCGAACCGTTGACCACCCGGTCAACCTCATCGGGGCTGCCGGTTTTACACTGTTGCGGAAATTGCTCCAGCAGTTGCGACGCAGGCAGCGCGGAACGCACCGAGAGATAAAAATCGGCTTCTTCGCGCAACCTTGGATCGTGCAGGCGGGCATGCCAGCGCTTACGCCGGTCATCGTGCGTCATTTCAATCGCCACAACCCGGGATGGCAGGCTGGCTTCGAGCAGTACGCCGAGTAATTTGAATAGCGGTGGAAAGACTTCGGTCAGCGCCTGATGGCGATAGAGCGGGATATCCGCCGTGGTGTGGTCAAGGGAGAAAGTCAGCAAGCTGCCCGCCAGGCTGGCCAGCGCTTCATACAGCCGTTCCGGATGTACCTGGGGATGACGCAGAAAATGGCTCAACACCGGCTCCGCGCTGTTGAGCGCGTTCAGCAACCAGAACAGTGATACATCCGCCACCGCAAAATCCGCCATCCTGGCGTTGCTCTCCCGGCGCATGGCCATCAGGCGTTGCAGGCGCGTGCGCAGTTGATTCGTCAATTGTTCCGTTTGTTCGTGCAGCCAGCGGCTGGCCAACACTTTCAGTAGCGGTGGGATAAAGTCCTCATCCAGCGACCAGCACTCCTGACTGTCGCGACGTAGCCTGGCGAGGGCGACGGTTTGATAATCGCCGTTATCGTCATCCGCAGTGCGCAGCGTCAGTTGCGCAAGCATCACCGCAATTTGTCGACTGTCTTCGCCATATCTGTTGCGCACTTCTCGCCAGGCCTGGCGCCAACGTACCGGACGCTCTGCACGTTGCTCCACCTGCAAGCAGTTGCCGCCGTTGCCATGCTCATGGGGCAGCGCCAGCACCACCGTTAATTCATGGCAGTCCGCTTGCGGCAATACCATGGCTTCAGGCAGCGCATCAGCATTATCACTGTCAATTAGCGTTCCATCAGGAAAGCGTACGTACAGGTGGCTGGCTTTCAGTGTCCCTTGCTTTAGCAGAGCGGCGTCAAATTCGACGCGGATGACGCCCCAGGGATTCATCACTCCCAGACGGGCGATACATTCGCTTTGCCAGGCCGCCTGGTTCACCTGTTGTTGAAAATGTTGTGGGGAGATCATCTGACCCCTGCCCCACAGTGGTCGTAATGTCTTCATCGCACCTCCTGTGCGTTACTCTCGCTTCTCTAATAAGGTGTTCTTAAACTCCAAATTTAATTTCACCTTGCTAACTCACTGGCGAACGGCACTCAGAAACAGAAAAACTTGAATTATTGTTATTGGTATTTATTTTTTCTTGAACGAATATTGGGTGGGCTTTAATATTACCGGAACGACTAACGGCCTGGGATTTAAGCGTCAGTTTGACGGCCCTCTGTTCAATTTCGATATGCAGTGACAACAGTGAAGGAATACGGGTATTGAGTCGCTCACCTGGGAAAGCGCTGTTCATTACACCCCTTATATATCTGAACCACATCAGAATGAATCACTGGTTACCGTTAACCACCCGAATTAATGAACTATATTTAGATTGATATCAAGAATATTCATCACGGGAATAACGAATAAAATAACCAACAATTGCAATATCTCAATATATCGCGTGGCCTCATGCGTTTTGAGCAGGGAATTAAACCAGGAACTTACCAACTAACGGGTCATGCGCCAATGATGTCTGTTTCATTGATTTAAATCATTACTTACCGCCATGCCGCAACAATCGTGGCCTGAAAAAAATTTCTGTCCAATTATATTTTTGGCGAATCATTTAAAAAAATCCACCTCGACCAAAAGCGCTCTATCCAGAAAAGTTCCCCCTTCAACGGCGGAGAGTACCTTTATAATCGGCGAGTCACATTCATTTAAATAATAGAACCCATTATTTGCGCGCAATAATGGGTCAACCGCTATTTTCCGGTGGCTCGGCTTATCGTGTTGCCCGCATTAGCAGACTAACAATAAACGCGCCGCCAAGCCCGGCAGTAATAATACCAATCGGTAATTCTTGATTCGCTATCAGACTTCGACTAAGTATATCGCCGCCAATGAGCAATATCGCGCCCAGCAGACCGCACATTGGTACGGCCAGCCGGTGCCTGACGCCAACGACCCGACGCGCCAGATAAGGAACCATCAGGCCGACAAAACCAATGACCCCGGTTAAAGAGACCAGTAAAGCGGTAGCCAACGCGCAGCAGAGAAAGGTTTCGCTTCTCAAACGCTGCACATCGACGCCCAGCGAGCAGGCCGTCTGCTCCCCCGCCAGCAGTGCATCCAACGCCCGCCAGCGACGCAGGGTAAATCCGCTCAACAACCCCAGGCTCAATAATGGAATGAACAAGTTGTCCCATCGCGCCAGTCCCAGACCGCCCAATGACCAGAATAGCAACGAACCGGCCGCTCGCTGGTCGCCGGAAAAGACCAGATAGCTGGTCAGCGCGCTGAAAAGAAACGACACCGCCAGGCCGCAGATAATTAACTGTTCCGCCCGCCTTAGCTGATTGACGCGAAACAATATCATCACCGCCAGCGCGGATAATATCCCGCCGACGAAGGCCGAGACCGGCAGCGTAAACGCCCCCAGTACATCGCCGAAGCGGGTGATCACCAGCACCGCGCCGGCGGAAGCGCCTGAAGAGAGACCAAACAAAAATGGATCGGCCAGTTCATTACGTGTTGTGGTCTGTAACAGCAAGCCGGCGATCGCCAGTCCTGCGCCGGTCAACGCCGCCAGCAGGCTCCGTGGTAGGCGTAAGTCAATGACGATAGTTTTCAAAATCTCGGGAACGGGAGCGGATGATATCCCTAACGCTGATATCACTTGTTGCCATGAGAGTTCCACACTTCCCCACTGCAGACTCGCTATCATCATGCCGCATAAAACGACGGATGCCAGCGCCGTCCACAGAAGAAAACGTTGCACTGACGGCTTCATTTCACGTCCGTGGCGTATAAGTGATGCGCCAGCTTCTCAACCGCCGCAATATTCGCCGGACCCGGAGTCAATTCAGCATACTGTAGCTTAAGATAACGCTGCTGCCGGACGGCGGGCGTCAATTTCATCAGTGGATGAGATTCCAGCACGTGCTGCAGCGCCTCGGTTCCCGTGCCGGTTTGGTAATCGAGCAGAATAATCACCTGTGGTTCGCTGGCCGCCACCGCCTCCCACGTCGTCGTGGTCCAGTTCGCGTCCAGAGTATCCATCACGTTGCGTCCCCCGGCCGCCTCGATAATGGCCGTCGGCATCCCGTACTTGCCGCTGGTAAAAGGTTTATCTTCGCCGGAGTCATAGACGAAGACCCGCTGCGGCTGCATATCCGCTGCCCTTGCTGGCAGATTCGCCAGCCGACGTTTCCACCCTTCCACCAACGCCTCGGCCTGTTGTTGCTTGCCAAAAATCTTACCCAACTTGAGTTCATCGTTGTAAAGCAAACTCATGTCGGCTTTCTTTGCCTGCCCGCCGGCCTGTACGCAACTTTCACTCAATACCAGCGTGTTAATTCCATATGGCGCCAGCGTCTGCGGCGTCACATCGCCGCCAATTTTCATGCCGTAGTTCCAGCCGGCGAAGAAAAAGTCCGGCCGGACCGCCAGCAGCGTTTCCAGCGACGGGTATTTAGGCGCCAGCTCGGGGATGGCCCCCATCGCTGCTTTGAACTGTGGTGTTAGTTTATACCAGCCGGTGATGCCGGTTAGCCCCACAATCCGATCCTGGAGATCGAGCGCAAAGGCCATTTCCGCCATATTAAGATCGTTAATCACCGCACGCTGTGGGGGTTGATTAAAGGTGATGGGTTTACCGCAGCTGTCCACGGTAACGGGAAAGGGATTAGCTAACGCGAACGGGCTACTTAACAGCAGCCATAAAATAGTTAAAAGTCTGTTCATATTTACTCGAGGTCATTAAGCGCGATGAGGAACTTCAAAAATGCGTAGCGCTTTACCGCTAACGGGATGCGCCACGCGAAAACTGGTCATGCCAAAAACCGGATAGCTTACGTTGGGGTGCAGCGCAGCCTCGGGTACGTCGCAAATCATCTGCTTGCCGTGGTGGATAACCAGCATTCGGTCGGCAAAGGCTTCAGCCGCGGCAAGATCGTGTAACACCGCAATCACCGCAACCTCTGTGCGCTTTACCAGGGTAAGCAACTCGCTTCTCGCCAGCGGATCGAGGTGATTGGTCGGTTCATCCAGCAGGAGTAATGCGGGTGATTGCGCCAGCGCGCGGGCGAGCGCGGCGCGCTGACGCTGACCGCCGGAGAGGTTTCCCAGCGGGCGATGGCGTAAAGGCTGCAGCCCCGTATCGCTAATCACGCTATCCACGATGCGCCGTCCCTGTGCCGAGGAGGGTGATTCACGATACGGTAAACGCCCCAATTGAACATACTCTTCCACCGTCAGGCGCAAATCAGGGGTATCGTTTTGTGACAGGAAAGCAATTTTCCGCGCACGCGCTTGTGGCGACAGTTGCCGTAGTGGACACCCCTGCCAGTACAGCGTTCCTTTATCCGGGCGAGCGTCGCCAATGATCGTCCGCAGCAGGCTTGATTTACCACTGCCGTTGGGGCCAATGACCGCCAGCTTTTCGCCGGTATGGAGCGTGAACTGGATATCATCAAGTATCGTTGTACCACGCCGGGCGTTAAGACTTATCCCGTCAACGTGCAGGATCGCAGGTTCGTTCATATGACTCGCTGGTTATGTTATAACATAACAATTGTTGTACCACGTTCGCCTATCAACTGCAATTCCGCGCCTGTGGATTTTACTAACGATTCAAGGAATATACCCACACTAAAATAATGACAAATTAAATTTTCGATCAGTTTTTTTTCGCTGTATCGCCTGTTGGCAGCTCTTATTTACTCATTAAACATAACAATAACTATTCCTCACCATAATCACAGGGATAACTGCCGCACTATGGTTTGGCTATATGGCGATAACAATCTTTATGACGATAATTTGTGCGTTAAAAATGACGGCTCGCTAAAATTTTCCTGCGGATAAACTCAGCACCCGTGCTCGCAATTGTTCTACATCGATCGACTCAATATAGCGGGCAATGTCGGGATAATACTGTTGGTGATAGCCATATTCCGGGCGGTGCAGTTCCGCCAGCACTTCTGACTTTGTCGCATGGCTAAACAGCAGTTGGTAGAGCGCGACAATCATCCCGGTACGATCGCTGCCGTGCCAGCAGTGTACCAGCGCCGGTTTTACCGCACGATGTAAAAAGCTCAGCGCAATCACCACATCATCGTCGTTAATCGCAGCCGCGTTCATCGGCACCCTATACAAAATAAGCCCCGTGCCCTGCGCTTCGTGAGCATCGCTGTGCCACTGGCGCAAATTTAACACTGAGCGTATTCCTATACGCTCCAGGCTCTGCATCTGCAGTCGATTGGGTTGCGCCGAACGATACAACTCAGGCGTGACGCGATAAAAATTATCCGGCAGATTTTCGCTTGCCGCAGCGGATAATCCTGCGGTCAGGCTAATTAATAATAGTAACCATTTAACGCAAGAATAAATGCCGTCCTTAATTAGCAATATCATGAATAATCCTTTTCATTTACCGCGGAATATTTACGCTGATAGTTGAATATCTAATAATATCCGTGAGCGCAATCCGAATTGTTAACCGTTCCAATCTCCTTTGATAGCCATCAAATTCATTCGCCTGTGGCCGGTAATTTCGCTATCATCCGCCCTCACCCTTAAGCAGCGCCTGCCCATGCCTACCGTAATTGATACCTTTATCGCCCCACCTTGTTCCGCGCAGATTAACATCCTCTACGAGGACGAACACTTGTTGTTGATCGACAAACCCAGCGGTCTGCTCAGCCTGTCGGGGAAGAACCCGCACAACCTGGATTCAGTCCATCATCGCCTGGTGCAGGATTTTCCGGGGTGCACGCTGGTGCATCGGCTCGATTTCGGGACGTCCGGGCTGATGGTGGTGGCGCGTAACAAAACGATCAACGCCGCGCTGTGTCAGCAGTTCAGCCAGCGGGCGGTAAGCAAGGTTTATCACGCCCTGTTGTGTGGGCATCCAGAGGAAGATGAAGGGGTGATAGACGCGCCGATTGCCAAAGATCCGGCGCTGTTTCCACGGATGGCGATTAGCGCGCGTAACGGTAAACCGGCGCGCTCGCGCTTTCAGGTGCTATCACGAGAATGGTTGCCAACAGCCAGTGATTCGCTGGCGGTAACTCGCGTACGATTGCAACCGGAAACCGGACGCACCCATCAGCTACGCATCCACTGCCAGCATCTCGGCTATCCGATTCTCGGCTGCGATCTCTACGGAGGGCTGGCGGCACATCAGGCCTCACGACTGATGCTCCACGCCAGCGAACTGCATTTTCACCATCCGGTCAGCGGTGAAGCGATAGCGGCGCGCCAGCCCACTCCTTTCTGATTCGTCAGTCGCAAATCACTTTTATCGCCAGCCCGCCGCGCGAAGTTTCACGATATTTATCGTTCATGTCTTTGCCAGTTTCATACATCGTCTCAATGACCTTGTCGAGACAGACCCGCGGCTCGCTGGTTCGGCGGAGCGCCATCCGCGCGGCGTTAACCGCCTTCACCGCATTGATAGCATTGCGTTCAATGCAGGGGATTTGCACCTGCCCGGCCACCGGGTCGCAGGTCAGACCGAGGTTATGTTCCATCGCAATCTCCGCGGCGTTGCATACCTGCGCCGGGCTGCCGCCAAGGAGTTCCGTCAGCCCCGCCGCCGCCATGGAACAAGCCACGCCAATTTCTCCCTGGCAGCCAACTTCTGCGCCAGATATAGAGGCATTCATCTTATACAGTGAACCGATAGCCGCCGCAGCCAGCAGATAGCGAGCAATCGAGTTGGCATTGACCGGACGGCGAAACTTGTCGTAATAGGCCAGAACCGCGGGGATAATCCCGCATGCGCCATTGGTAGGCGCAGTGACGACCCGGCCACCGGCGGCATTCTCTTCGCTCACCGCCAGCGCGAACATATTGATCCAGTCGATGACGTTCATCGGATCGCGGGAGAGGCTGTCGCTGGCCACCAGCTGTCGGCGCAGCGCCGCCGCCCGGCGCGGCACGTTGAGCGGCCCCGGCAGCACGCCCTCGGTATTCATTCCCCGCTCAATACCGTTACGCATCACCGCGTAAATGGCGGCGAAACCAGCATCGATTTGCCCCTTATCGCGCAGCGCCAGTTCGTTTTGCATCATCAGGCCAGAGATGGAAAGACCATTATGCTCGCACAGCTGAAGCAGTTGATGGGCGGAGCGGAAATCAAAGGGGACCAGCGTTGCGACATCGTGAGTCTGGCCAAAACGCGCTTCCTCAACGATAAACCCGCCGCCAATTGAGTAATAGGTTTTGCTGAGTAGCGGCTGCTGATGATCCCAGGCGCTGATACGCATACCGTTCTCATGGCGGGCCAGCGCGCTATCATGAAATACGATGCTCTCCGGCAGCGGGAAATCGACCTGCCGACTCCCCTTCGCCACCGGCAGACGGCCGCTCGCGGTCACCTGCTGAATAAAAGCCGGGATGGCGTCAATATCGACATCCTGCGGACTATTGCCCGCCAGCCCCATGATGATGGCGACATCGGTCGCATGCCCTTTGCCGGTCAGCGATAGCGAACCGTACAGATCGACGACAATGCGCGAAGTCTGCGTCAGGTCGCCGCTGCTCGCCAGCTCAGTGATAAAACTTTTTCCTGCATTCATCGGCCCCACCGTATGGGAACTCGAAGGGCCAATACCAATTTTGAAAATATCGAAAGCGCTAATCATATCTACACCTCGGTTTACCGTGCAGTGAAGACCAGGTTTCACACCGATGATAAAAAATGGGGCGACCATGATCGTCGCCCCGTTGCGTTACAGCGCCTGGGTGAAGGTTCGCGAAATGACATCCTGCTGCTGTTCATGGGTCAGCGCATTAAAGCGCACCGCATAGCCAGAGACGCGGATGGTCAGGTTCGGATAATTTTCCGGATGAGCAATGGCATCCAGCAACATTTCGCGGTTCATCACGTTGACGTTCAGATGCTGGCCGCCCTCGATCCGCTCTTCGTGGTGGAAGTAACCGTCAAGCAGACCAACGAGGTTGGTTTGCCGGACGCTCGCCTCTTTGCCTAACGCCGCCGGGACGATCGAGAAGGTATAAGAGATTCCATCCTTCGCGTAGGTGAACGGCAACTTCGCCACGGAAGTCAACGAAGCGACCGCCCCTTTGCGATCGCGGCCATGCATCGGATTTGCCCCCGGCGCAAACGGTGTACCGGCGCGGCGGCCATCCGGGGTATTACCGGTTTTCTGGCCGTACACCACGTTTGAGGTAATCGTCAGGATCGACTGCGTGGGCACCGCGTTACGGTACGTCGGCAACACCTTAATTTTCTTCATAAAGCGTTCAACGAGATCGCAGGCAATACTATCGACGCGCTGATCGTTATTGCCGTACTGCGGATAATCGCCTTCAATCTCAAAATCGATCGCCAGGCCGCTGTCGTCGCGGATGGGTTTCACCTTCGCGTGCTTAATTGCCGAAAGCGAATCCGCCGCCACCGACAACCCGGCAATCCCGCAGGCCATGGTGCGGTATACGTCGCGGTCGTGCAGCGCCATCAGCGAGGCTTCATAACTGTATTTATCATGCATGTAATGAATGATGTTCAGCGCGCTGATATACTGCACCGCCAGCCAATCCATGAAATGATCGAGGCTGGCCATCACTTTGTCGTAATCCAGCACGTCGTCCATCAGCGGCGCGGTTTTCGGCCCGACCTGGATTTTGAGTTTCTCATCCACCCCACCGTTGATTGCGTACAGCAGCGTTTTGGCGAGGTTGGCGCGAGCGCCGAAGAACTGCATCTGTTTGCCGATAACCATCGGGCTGACGCAGCAGGCAATGGCGTAATCATCACTGTTGAAATCGGCGCGCATCAGGTCGTCGTTTTCATACTGCAACGAGGAGGTGACGATCGAGACCTGGGCGGCGTATTTCTTAAAGGCAATCGGCAGCGCTTCCGACCACAATACGGTAAGATTGGGTTCCGGCGCCGGGCCCATGGTGTGCAGCGTATGCAGATAGCGGAAGGAGTTTTTAGTCACCAGCGTGCGGCCATCCAGCCCCATCCCGCCAATCACCTCGGTTGCCCAGATGGGATCGCCGGAGAACAGCGTATCGAATTCCGGCGTACGCAGGAAACGCACCATGCGGATCTTCATAATGAAGTGGTCGATCAGCTCCTGCGCCTGTTGTTCATTGAGGATCCCGGCGTGGAAGTCGCGTTCGATATAGATATCGAGGAAAGAGGCGGTACGCCCCAGCGACATCGCGCCGCCGTTTTGCGATTTCACCGCCGCCAGATAGGCGAAGTATAACCACTGTACCGCTTCCTGGGCGTTGCGCGCCGGGCGGGAGATATCGCAGCCGTATTTCGCCGCCATCTCCTGCATTTGCAGCAGCGCGCGGCGGTGCTCCGCCAGCTCTTCACGCAGACGAATAGTGGCTTCCAGATCCTGCCCGCGCTCGAGCGTTGCCTGCAGATCGGCAAACTGCAGCTCACGTTCACGCACCAGATAGCGGATGCCGTATAGCGCCACCCGGCGGTAGTCGCCAATGATACGCCCGCGGCCATAGCCGTCCGGCAGCCCGGTCAACACGCCGGATTTACGGCAGCGCAGCATATCCGGCGAATAGGCGTCAAATACCCCCTGATTGTGGGTTTTACGCAGCTCGCTAAACAGATATTCAAACTGACTATCCATTTCCCGGCCATAGGCATCAAACGAGCTTTTAATCATGTTAATGCCGCCAAACGGATGCAGCGCGCGCTTGAGCGGTTTATCCGTTTGCAGACCGACAATTTTCTCCAACGCTTGCTCAATATAGCCGGCATCATGGGCGGTAATGGTGGTGGCGATATTGATATCAAAATCAACCGGCGCGTGGGTAGCGTTCTCTACGCGAATGCCGGCCATCACTTTTTCCCACAGCGCGGTCGTCGCCGGCGTCGCCTCCGCAAGGAACGATTCATCCCCGGTATATGGCGTATAGTTGTGCTGAATAAAATCACGGACATTAATTTCTTCTTTCCAGTCCGTACCGTTAAATCCGTGCCATGCTTCGGCGTACAGCATATCGCTGGTATCGATATTTACCTTCATGAAAATAATCTCTCTACAGGACCACAACGTAATTAAGCAAATTCCAGGGATGTGTTAATTTTGCCTAAATGAATAGCATCGAGCGCAATCATCTTCTCTTCATTGGTGGGGATGACTGCAGATATCACGCGTGCCTCGCGGGAAGAAATAACGCGTTCACCGGCGGAGTTGGGTTGTTTATTTAGCGCATCATTCAGGCTGACGCCGAATACCGCTAAATGCTCAATCACCAGTTGGCGGATTAATACCGAATTTTCGCCGATACCGCCGGTAAAAATAATCGCGTCAAGGCGGCGTAGCGAGGCGGCATGGCCGGCAATGTGGCGGGCAATACGATGCACGAAGGTTTTAATCGCCAACCGCGCGCGTTCATGCCCCTCATGCCAGGCTTTTTCCAGCACCCGCAGGTCGGATGACAATCCGGATATCCCCAGCAGGCCGGACTCCTTATTCACCACGCGCTCCAGATCGCTGAGCGTCTGGTTAGTTTCGCCGGCAATCCACGCCATCGCGCCAAAATCGACATCCCCGCTGCGGGTGCCCATCATCAGGCCTTCCAGCGGCGTCATGCCCATCGAGGTGTCGACGCTGCGGCCGTTGCGTACCGCGCAAATCGACGCGCCGTTGCCAAGATGGGCAATGACCAGCCCGCTATCCTGCTCGGGTAAATCAAGCAGCGCCAGCGCGCGCTGAGACACATAACGGTGCGAAGTGCCGTGGAAACCGTAGCGACGCACGCCCAATCGCTGGTAATAGTCCCACGGCAGGCCGTAAAGAAATGCCTCTGGCGCCAGCGTCTGATGAAAGCTGGTATCAAAGACCGCCACCTGCTGTACGCCCGGGAATAACTGCTGCGCTGATTCAATACCGCTGAGATTGGCGTAATTATGCAGCGGCGCCAGCGGCGACACCTGGCGAATATTGTCGATAACTTCATCGGTAATGATCGCCGATTCGGTAAATATGCTGCCGCCGTGCGCGATACGGTGGCCAATTAACGCCACGCTATCCATTAAATCGCGTTTTTCTAATTCAAATGCGATCGCCTTCAATGCACCTTCATAACTGCGGTGAGCCAGCTTAGCCGGCTCTCCCCCATTTATTGACAGGAACGCATTTTCAGAATTAATGCCATCTGCAATACCAGCCATTAATACTTCACAGCTGGCGGCATCCAGTACTGAAAATTTAATTGAAGACGAGCCGCAGTTAATGACCAGTACTACCGGATATTCATTCATGTCATCACTCCGCTCGTCCTGAGCTTAATTAAAACAGTTTGTAAACGATGTTCAGAATGGTCAGCAGACCGATTACCGTGACGAAAACGTTGTCCAGGCGGCCGCGATATTTCGCCAACGATGGCGCTTTACGGATGGCGTACATCGGCAGCAGGCACAGCAGCGAGGCAATAATCGGCGCGCCCATCGCTTCAATCAGGTCGAGAATGTTCGGGTTGGCGTAAGCGACGATCCACGTTGAGCCCATGATAAAAATCATGCTGATGGTGTTGAGCTTGCCGCTGGAAACGCGGGTTTTATCGCCTTTGTAGCCAAACTTCAGCACCAGACCGTTTAGGCCTTCCAGGGTGCCGAGATAGTGGCCGAAGAAGGATTTGAAAATCGCCACCAGCGCGATGATTGACGCGCCATATTCAAGCACCGTAGCAAAGGTGGATTTGGTGCCGGATAGCGAGGCGAAGTGGTTCGCCAGGTAAGAGAGAACCGGGATATTCTGCGCTTTGGCATCCGCCATATTCTGCGGCGACAGGGTAAACAGGCAGCTGAAGGCGAAGAACATTACCACGGCCACCATCAGCATGCTGGCGCGAGAGATAATCTGTGAACATTTGCGCTCGGTGAACTCGCGACCAAAGTCTTTTTCATACTCTTCGCGCTTGGAGACCACGAATGAAGAGACAATTGGCGAGAAGTTAAACGAGAACACCATAATCGAAATACCCAGCCAGACGGTCACCAAAATACCATCGTGACCGGTCAGCGAGATCTCGCTTAAATTCACCTGATCGATAACCGCAGAGTTCCAGTAAGGGATCAGCGACAGCGAAATCAGCACCAGGCTGGCGATAAACGGCCATACCAGATAGCTCATTACCTTCACCATCAGATCTTTACCGAACCAGATGACAAACGCCATCAGCAGCAGCAGGAACAGCGCGACAAAACCGCGGTTCAGCGCCGGCAGCTGCAGCTGGTTTTCCCAGAAGGTCATAAAGGTATTAGTGATCGTCACGCCGTAAATCCACAGTAGCGGGCAAATCGCGAAGAAATAAAGGAAAGTAATCACCACCCCGCCGGTTTTACCAAAGTGCTCCTCTACCGTTTCAGTGATATTGCCGGAAGGATTTGAGCCGGAAAGGCACAGCCGGGCCAGCGCCCGATGGCAATAGAAGGCGATCGGGTAGGCCAGCACTAACATCAGTAAGATGGGGATCAGGCCGCCGAAACCGGCGCGGATCGGGAAGAATAATACCCCGGCGCCAATGGCGGTGCCGAATAAGCCCAGGGTCCAGGTGGTGTCCGATTTGCGCCAGGACGACTCTTTTGTCTGGCTGGATACAATGCTATCTGTAGTACTCATATCCTTTCCTCATCAAAAAGATTAAGCGTCAACTAAACCAGTAATTTGCGATACGCGAGACAGGTCGATATTGCCGCCGGAAATAATGCTGACGGTTTTTCGGTTTTGAATATAGCTGTCCAGTTTACCGCTTAATAATGCGGCACAGGCTAACGCCCCGGCCCCTTCGGTAATGACTTTATTGCGTTGAATAAGTGCGACCATACTGTTGCGAATTTCGTCTTCGCTGACCAGCACAATATCGTCCACTAATTCACGCACGATTTGATAGGTAATATTCCCTGGACGAGAAACGTCGCAACCGTCAGCCAGGGTGGCATTAGTGCGATGATTGGTAATTTCTCCGGCGTAATACGAGGCGGCCATGCCGTGAACATTTTCCGACTGCACGCCAATAATACGAATAGTCGGGTTAATCGATTTAATCGCCACCGCGATGCCGGCAATTAAACCGCCGCCGCCAATCGGCACAATAACGTTATCGACATCATATAAATCCTCCATGATCTCCAGACCAATCGTCCCCTGGCCGGCTATCACTTTCGGGTCATCGTAGGGAGGAATAAATATACGCCCTTCCATTTCGACAATTTCACTGACTTTGGCGATGGTGTCGTTAAAATTATCGCCATGTAGCACCACTTCCGCCGAATAGTCGCAGGTGGCGGCCACTTTTGATTTTGGCGCGCCCTTCGGCATTACCACTTTGCCGTCAATGCCGAGCATAGCGCAGGAGAGTGAAACGCCCTGCGCATGGTTACCGGCGGAACACGCCACCACGCCTTTGCGCTTTTCAGCATCGGTCAGCGAGCTGAGTTTATTAAACGCGCCGCGAATTTTAAAAGAACCGGTGCGCTGCATATTTTCAAACTTAAGGAAGATTTCGCCTTTGCATCGTTCGCTGAAATAATTCGAACGCGGCATCCCCGTTTTATATATTTTACCTGCCAATCTTTTCTTCGCTTCGAGGATATCTTCAATAGCAACCGGAAGATCGTATGTAATATGCATGAGAACCTCTTAACCTGGAATTAAAAAATAGCGTTAATGGGCAGCGATTGATAAATAAATCGCAGCTTGCGTTTCGATTAATATAAATAGACAATCAATCCACACTGATTAATTGTCGTCG
The DNA here is from genome assembly GCF_032601985.1 of Klebsiella sp. 141203. Classification (NCBI taxonomy): domain Bacteria; kingdom Pseudomonadati; phylum Pseudomonadota; class Gammaproteobacteria; order Enterobacterales; family Enterobacteriaceae; genus Klebsiella; species Klebsiella sp. 141203. The sequence continues at coordinate 924,380 of NZ_JAQIRL010000001.1, forward strand.
TCGGCAACCGCTATGGGCTGAATATTCTTTCGCTAATTCGACTAACGCCGAGGCCGCGCTTTTTATGCGATAATTCTTCGACCATACCGCAGCATAATGCGCTACGGGTAACGCGTCCTCGACAGGAATAGTAATAAATTGATTAGAGCCAAATGGTGCGGTCATATCACAAGGAATAACCGTCAGGAAATCAGCATTGAGAACAAGATTATAAATAGTAACGACAGAGTCTGTTTTAACGATGTTTTCATTGTTGATGCCGCTGCGTTGAAGCGTGGCGAGGAGTTCACTGTAGTAACCCATATTGGTTTGCGGCAATACCCACTGTTCGTGTTGTAACGATGCCAGCGTGGCACTGCCGCTACGCGTTCGCGATTTGCTGGCCACCAGCACGAACTCTGATTCAAATAGCGGTTCGACATGTAGATCGTGCAGCTTCATTTCATCGCTCAGCGTGCCGATGGCGAAATCGAGACGGCCATCGCGGATCGCCGGCAGGAACGAAGAAAGCTGCGCTTCGTACATCGAGACCTGTGCTTTTGGAAATAACTTTTTGAATTTATGGATCATGTCCGACATAAAAGTGAAGCCGATCAGCGACGGGAAACCGAAAGAGACGTCAACGACGGTGCTGCAGGTCATACTGTGCATTTCGTTAACCATATTTTTCATTTCGCGGGTAATCGATTCCGACCAGCTCAACAGCACCTGTCCGGCTTCAGTCAACGTAACACCGGTATTTTTACGGACAATGAGCTCAGTGCCGAAATAGTCTTCAATATCATTAATTGTTTTACTGACTGCAGGTTGAGTTAATCCTAATTCTTTCGCTGCTGAACCAATCGAACCACTTCTGATCACCTCCTGGAATACAACCAGGTGCTGAGTTTTAGGGAGCGGAATAGTATTCATATTGGTTATCCACGTTAATGACTTTGTTGACGGCGGGAAGTGTATCAAATGATGATCCGCTGGTTGTGTGAGACTACTCACAAAGCCCTTCCACCTATAATCAACCTTATCCATAAAACAAAATAAAACAATTAAAATCAATAACATAAAAGCAAAAACATGAAATTAAGCATGATTTTAGTCAAAGAAATATGAGGGGATAAAAAATATTTATGGGGATAAAAAAGGTTAATTTTTAAGCTAAAAATGAGCAGAAAAAGGGTAATTTTCAAGCAATAAAATGAGGTATTTCACATTATTTTCTGATTAAACCTCAGGTGTAAACAATCAAATAAAATGAGAAAACTGTATTTATTTCGATTCATTACGGGATGAGGTCACAATTTTTCACGTTATTTGTATGTAAAGATATGTTTCATTAATTTAATTGAAAACAAAAACAAACAATAACCCATCATTTTAAACATTATTTTAACTTCATTTTTTGGCTATTTTATAGCAGGTAATTCCTTGATTAAAATCAATGTCGATTTTTCATCTAACCACAGAGCTACTAAATAGTGATTTGTGCTAATCATCACAAATCAGGAAAACTCATCAAGCATGTGCCGCAGATAACGCCAACCGGTTAGCGCGCTAACCACCGCGCAGATTGCCAGCGTGATACCCAACGATTCCCCCCACCCCACAAATGCCAGCCCCAAGCCGATAATCAAATAATAGGCCAGGCCAAAAAGCGCGCCGGCGCTACCACGACATTCGGCGTAGTCGCTAAGCGCCGTACCCAACACCACGGGGATCGCCATGGCATATGCCGCCGCCACCCCCATCATCGGCAGTAAAAAGAACAATGAATGCGTTAACAGGCCGACGCCTGCGCTGGAGAGCAGTAACAGCAGACCGGCACAGATAAAAATGTGCCGCTGAGCGGCTCCACGTCGTAGCAACAGACGATTCCCCTGCGCGCCGGCTAACGCCCCTGCCGCCAGCGCCATACCGCTATAGCCAAAAGCCTGCGCATCCAGTCCCTGCCGGGCAAAAAGGAAAGGTCCCTGGCTGTAATAGCTGAACAAACCGATATTCAATACCGCAACTAACACTACCGCTAAACGGATTTTCGCATCCGCCAGCATGCGCAGCATTAACGGCCAGAGCGTCTGATCCCCTGTTCGCGGCGGCCGGGTTTCAGGCATTACCACTGCGCACAGCAGCAATAATGCCGCCGCCAGCAGCGCCAACGCCCCGAAGACGCCATACATTCCCCACCACCCCGCCAGTACGCCGCCAAGATAAACGCCAATGGCCGGGCTGATAGCCAGCGCCATGCCGACGAAGGAAAAGATGGCCGCCAACTGCCGGCCATCAAACGCATCGCGCAATACCGTTTGCCCAACCACCGACCCGATAGCCGCGCCGAAAGCCGCTACGATGCGAGCCGCCAGCAGCACGCTAAAATTTGGCGCCGCCAGCGCCAGCATACAGCCTGCGGTATACACCGCCAGACCGAGCAATAACGCCGGCCGCCGTCCACGCCGGTCGCTGAACCAGCCCCAGAACAGCACGCCGATGGCAAAGCCGATGAAATAGACCGCCAGCGTCTGCGCCGCATCGGCGGCGCTAACGGAAAAATGTGCGCTGATATCAGTCAGCGCCGGGCTATAGATGGTTTCCGCGATTTGCGGAAACATGAGTAGTGCGGTAACCAGCGCCATCGCCGAACGACTTAACATATCCACCTCCCTTATCAGAGGCGCCATTGTAGGGAGCGGTATAATCGGCGATTATAAATATAATGACTTTTAACATCGAGAATCAGACATCATGGCATGGCTCAGCGCGGATGCATCCTTTGACCCTGATACGCTCAATACGCCGCTGATTGGCGTGCAAGCGACCCTTAACGGCGATCATGACGATGGTCTGCATCATCATCAAATGGGGCAGATGCTATTTACCCGTCAGGGTTGTATCCGGCTGACGTTAAACGATGGCGCGCTATTGTGTATGTTGCCGCCAACCCGCGCGGCGTGGATCCCCGCAGGCGTCACCCACCGCGCCGAAATGCAGTACATCGTTGATTACCGTTCGGTGTGGTTCGCCACTACCTCATACCCGCAGCTGCCCCGTCAGCCTGCGATTCTCAACGTTACGCCGCTGCTGCGCGAGTTGCTCGAACGCATTAGCGCCAGCCCGTGGGATACCGACTGGCGACAGAGCCCGGCCCGGCATCTGGCGGCGCTCTGCGTGGCGGAAATCGGCGCGGCAAAACAGGAACCGATGATGCTAACGCTGCCGCAGGATAAACGCCTGCGTCATCTCAACGGCAATGCGCAACCACCGCTACTTCAGCAACTGGCTGCGCAATGCGGCGCCGGAGAAAAGACCATCAGCCGCCTGTTTCAGCGCGAAACCGGCATGTCATATCAACAATGGCGCCAACAGTGGCGGCTAATGAAAGCTGTAGAATTGCTGTCTTGCGGCCAGCGCATCACGGATGTCGCCCAGGCGCTGGAGTTTGCCAGCGATAGCGCCTTTATCTACTTCTTCCGTACCCAGACCGGCAAAACGCCGGGACAATACTTCACCAGGTAAATATTCTGTTTTCGGCCAAAATGTTAACTCCAACACGCGAAGCGGCCGATATTCGGCTAAGGTTTTCTGATGGCCGTTCGCAGTGGCGCGAAGTCAGCAAAACGCAAAATGGAGAATTATCGATGACGAGATCGGTTCTACGTCGCCCGGAAACCCTGACATACCTCATTCAACTGGCGCTGGGAGGCGCAATGTTAAGCCTGGCGACATTTGCCGTTCAGGCTGATGAAAACCCCGCCCCGGTGCCGCAATCGCCTGATGAACTTTTAGGCCCGCTATTTAACGACGTGCAAAGCGCGAAACTCTTCGCTGACCAAAAAACCTTCGCCGATGCGGTACCGAATAGCGATCCGCTAACGATCCTTGCCGACTATCGGATGCAAAAAAGCCAGGCCAGCTTCGATCTGCGCCATTTCGTCGAGATCAACTTCACCCTGCCGCGTGATAACGATCAATACGTGCCGCCGAAAGGGCAAACATTGCGTCAACACATCGATGGGCTATGGCCGGTATTAACCCGCAGCACCGTCGAGGTAGAAAAATGGGATTCGCTGCTGCCGCTGCCGAAACCTTATGTGGTGCCCGGTGGACGCTTCCGCGAAGTCTATTACTGGGACAGCTATTTCACCATGCTGGGTCTCGCCGAAAGCGGGCACTGGGATAAAGTGGAAGACATGGTGGCCAACTTCGCCGCCGAAATAGACCGTTGGGGCCATATTCCAAACGGCAACCGCAGCTACTACCTGAGTCGTTCGCAGCCGCCGTTCTTCTCCTTTATGGTTGAGCTGCTGGCCAGCCACGATGGCGATCGGGCGCTAAAGACCTGGCTGCCGCAGATGGAAAAAGAGTATCGCTACTGGATGGAAGGCGCCGAGGCGCTGACGCCCGGCAACGCCAATAAACGCGTGGTGCGTCTGGAAGATGGCGCGCTGCTTAACCGCTACTGGGATGATAACGATACGCCTCGCCCGGAATCCTGGCTGGACGATGTTACCACCGCCAAAAACAATCCTAACCGCCCGGCCACCGAAATCTATCGCGACCTACGTTCCGCCGCGGCCTCTGGATGGGACTTCAGTTCTCGCTGGATGGATAATCCGCAGCAATTGGGGACTATCCGCACCACCAGCATCATTCCGGTCGATCTCAATGCGCTGATGTTCCACATGGAGAAAACCATCGCCCGCGCCAGTAAGGCCGCTGGCGACAGCGCCAAAGCCGGGCAGTACGATGCGTTAGCGAACGCCCGCCAGAAAGCGCTGGAAAAATATCTGTGGAACGATAAAGAAGGCTGGTATGCCGATTACGATCTGAAGAGCCATAAAGTCCGGAATCAGCTGACCGCCGCGGCGCTGTTCCCGCTGTACGTCAAAGCGGCCTCCAGCGAACGCGCCGCGAAAGTCGCCGCGGCGGCGGAAAGCCGCCTGCTGAAGCCTGGCGGACTCACCACCACCACGGTCAATAGCGGCCAGCAATGGGACGCGCCAAACGGCTGGGCCCCGCTGCAGTGGGTAGCGGTGGAGGGTCTGCAGAACTACGGTCAGAAAAAAGTGGCCATGGAGGTCACCTGGCGCTTCCTCAGCAACGTACAGCACACCTATGACAGCAAGCAGAAGCTGGTAGAGAAATATGACGTGAGTTCAACGGGTACCGGCGGCGGCGGCGGAGAGTATCCCCTGCAGGACGGCTTTGGCTGGACCAATGGCGTGACGTTGAAAATGCTCGACCTGCTTTGCCCGCAGGAAAAACCATGTGATGCCCTGCCGGCGACCCGTCCGACGCCGGCAGAAAGCGCTGCCGGTAAGCAGCCAGCCGCGAACGATGCCGTGGCGGCTCTGGAGAAAAAAGCCCAATAATCCCCTGCGCGCGGCGATATCTTCGCCGCGCTATTACCATCGACATCACCCCATCATCCGCTCGACAGCCAGCAAAATGTCTTCTTGCTCTGAGGAGGACTATTTTGCTTGATCATGCAAAAGCAAACGATAATAATTCGCATTATTTTTAACGAAAAAGCATTTCGTTTATTTCCGCGGCGGCGCACAGGAGTGCCAGACCGCGCTATTCAGGATTATGGCATGATCTCCTCTGTTGACTTCAAACGCTCCGCGCTGGTATGCGCCCTCGCGGCCGCCTTCCCTCTCGCCGCGCAGGCGGAAGATACTCTAATCGTTACCGCAAAGCCTGACGACTCCGCCAGCGCGCAGACTCAAGGCTATAGCGCCAAAACGTCAACCGGCGCCACGAAAACCGATCAGCCGTTGATAACTACCGCCCAGTCGGTATCGGTGATCACCCGCCAGCAAATCGCCGATCAGGGCGCCAATACCGTAAGCCAGGCGCTACAGTATACGCCGGGGGTTTATTCCAGTTTTGGCGGCGGCGCGACGCGCTTTGATACTATCTCGCTGCGCGGCTACCACGGCGGCGATGTCGATAACCTGTTCCTTGACGGCATGCGCCTGATGAGCGACGGCGGCAGCCATAACGTACTGCAGATCGACCCATGGTTTATTGAGCGCGTCGACGTCATCCGTGGCCCCTCTTCCGCCCTTTACGGCCAGAGTGTGCCGGGCGGGGTGGTCAATTTGACCTCCAAACGGCCGCAGTTCAGCCAGCAGGGTCACTTCCGCCTGACCGGTGGTACGCAAAATACTAAGGGCGCGGCTTTTGACTATACCAACGCTATCAATGACCAGTGGGCCTGGCGGCTCATCGGCATGACCCGCAGCAGCGATACGCAGTATGACCATACCCGCGAAGAGCGCTACGCGATTTCGCCTTCCTTGCTGTGGCAACCGGATAGCGATACTTCGCTGCTGTTGCGCGCCTACCTGCAAAAAGATCCCTCCGGAGGCTACCACGGCTCTCTGCCGCTGGATGGCACCCGTTACGCGCACAACGGCCGTAAACTTTCACCCAGCACTAATGAAGGCGATCCGGGTGATGGCTACCAGCGCCGCGAACAGATCTACAGCTACGAGTTCAATCACCAGTTTAGCGATGTCTGGTCGGCCTACTCCGCGGGCAGCTATACCCATACGAATGTCTCGCTGGATCAGGTTTATCAGGTTGGCTGGGTAGGTGACAGCGACATGCTTTCCCGCGGCTACAGCGGTTCCCGCGGGTCGCTGGACGCCTGGTCAACCGATAACCGCCTGCGCGCCGATTTCGCCACCGGTGAACTGGCGCATACGCTGATCCTCGGCGCTGAGTATCATCGCTTCCGCAACGATTTGTGGACCGGCGCTGGCGGCGCGGCGCCGCTCAATCCGTTTACCGGCTATACGCCGCAAACCGGGCATACCATCACCTACAGCGATAATAATAATCGCCGTTATTACCAGACCGGGCTTTATCTGCAGGATGAAATGGTGTGGAACCGCTGGCATCTTGATGTTTCCGGGCGCTACGACCGCATCGTTTCACAGCAGGTAAGCGACACCTCAGGCACGTCAAACCGCCGCTCCGACGATCACATCAGCGGCCGCGCCTCGCTGCTGTACGCGCTCGATAACGGTCTTTCGCCCTACTTAAGCTACAGCCAGGCGATTACCCCGGCGATGCTGCCGGGCGCCGACGGCACGTTATTAAAACCCACCACCGCCGAACAGGTGGAAGCCGGCCTGAAATTCCAGCCGCCGGGCAGCAGCGATTTGTATAGCATCGCGATTTACGACTTGATGCAAAAGGATGTCGCCACCCGCGATCCGAACATCGCCACCGCCACCTATATTCCCGCCGGAAAAGTGCATTCGCAGGGCGTAGAGCTGGAAGCGCATAATCAAATTACACCGCAATTGAGCACTATTGCCTCTTATACCTGGAATCGCCTGCGCTTCCAGGACACGAAAGACGGCACCGATAGTAATACGCCGCAGCTGTCGCCAGATCAGATGGCCTCGTTCTGGGCGCGCTATCAATTGCCGGCGGGCATTACCCTTGGCGCGGGCGTGCGCTATATCGGTAAGCAGTGGGCCGATGACGCCAATACCGAACGTTTACCTTCGGTCACCCTGATAGATGCGATGGCGCGCGCCGACCTCGGAGCGTGGTCGACAGCGATGAAAGGCGCCTACATTCAGGTTAACGCGAATAATATCGGCGATCGTGAATATCTTTCCGGCTGCTACGGCACCGGCAACTGTTACTGGGGGGCTGAACGCAGCGTCACGGCTACCTTAGGTTACGATTTCTGACAACGTTGCCTCCGGGAACATCCCGGAGGCAACGCAAGGTGAGGAATTACATCGCGTCCAGCGCTTTCTGCAGTTTCCAGATATAGCGCGGCGCCTGTGGGGCTGGATGCTTTTTCGCCACGTGTTCAAAGAACTCATCGGCATCGAGATCGTTAATCTCGTCGATGGCGTCCTGGCGATTCGACGAGAAGGTGCGCAGCAGCGCGCCCGCGCCGTTGGCATAAGAGACCACGACCGCATAGCGCATCACCTGCGGGTCCTTAATTCCCGCCAGCGGGCCGTTTTCCAGAATGCTCAGGTAAGCGGCGCCCATCGAGATATTGCGTTCCGGATTCTTCAGCTCGCTTACCGAAGGCTGGCCACGCCAGCCCATCCGTTGATAGACATCGCGCCCGGAGGTCGACGGCTTCAACTGCATCAGCCCTACCGCGCCGGATTTACTGACCACCGAGGGATTACCGCCGGACTCAATCGCGATGATCGCCGTTATCAGCTGCGGGTCTACTCCCCACGCGGCGCCGGCTTTTTCGCTAATCGGCATCCACTGCATCGACCGCTTCACCGGGACTTCCGGGTTCCACGGCGGATTGGTGTAATCGTGCTTTGAGCTACAACCGGCCAACAATACAAATAAAAAAACAAACCATCTCAATTTCACACATCTATCCTTATTGGCTGAAGTTTGCCGCACGGAGATGACAATAAACGTTCCAGGCGGCATGATAACCCTTTCATTCTTTGCAAGGAATTGCCATGTCTCAGTTTTATCTGGTCGCCCCTTCCGGTTACTGTATCAATCAACAGGCTGCGGCCCTTGGCGTGGCCCGTCTGCAGGAGGCCGGTCATCAGGTACTGAACCAACAGGCGATCTCCCGTCGACAGCAGCGTTTCGCCGGCAGCGACAGCGAACGCCTGGCCGATATTAACCAACTTGCGGCCCTTAAGGGAAAAAACCGCATCGTGCTGGCGGTGCGCGGCGGCTATGGCGCCACCCGGTTACTATCGCATATCGACTGGCAGGCCTTGTCCGCGCGCCAGCGTCAGGATCCGCTGCTTATCTGCGGCCACAGTGATTTCACCGCCATCCAGATGGGACTGTTGGCTAAAGCCAACGCTATCAGCTTCAGCGGGCCGATGTTAGCGGGCAATTTCGGCGCAGCAACCCTGAATGCGTTTACTGAACATCACTTCTGGCAGGCGCTGCGCGAACCGGAGTTTACCCTCGAATGGCAAAGCGATGGCCCGGCCTGCCGCGCCGAAGGCACCCTGTGGGGCGGCAATCTGGCGATGGTCACGTCGCTCATCGGCACGCCGTGGCTACCGCAGATTGATGGCGGTATTCTGGTGCTTGAGGATATCAACGAACACCCGTTCCGCGTGGAGCGTATGCTGCTACAGTTGCTCAACAGCGGGATCCTTGCCCGCCAACGGGCCATTGTGCTCGGCAGCTTTACCGGCGCGCAGCCCAACGACTACGACGACGGTTACGATCTACCCACCGTCTACGCGTGGCTACGTCAGCAACTCGCCATCCCGCTGCTGACCGGACTCGAATTCGGTCATGAACAGCGCACCGTGACTTTGCCTCTCGGCGCACAGGCACGGCTGGTCAACAACGCCTCTGTCGCAACGTTAACGATAAGCGGCCATCCGGTGCTGGCGGAATAAAAATTCCTCTCCGCGAGTATCCTGAAAACGCGCGGATTGTTAAAATGGTGTAATTTTCACCCCTTCACGCTGACAAGGAGTACGTGAACATTGGACGCCGCTGCGGTCATTAGTCTGTTTATCCTGGGTTCTGTTTTAGTAACCTGCAGTATTTTATTGAGTTCTTTCTCCTCGCGCCTCGGCATCCCGATTCTGGTTATCTTCCTCGCCATCGGTATGCTGGCAGGCGTTGACGGTATCGGCGGCATTCCTTTCGATAACTATCCTTTCGCCTATATGGTGAGTAACCTCGCGCTGGCGGTGATCCTGCTGGACGGCGGGATGCGCACCCAGGCCAGTTCGTTTCGCGTCGCGCTCTGGCCCGCGCTGTCGCTGGCGACGGTCGGCGTGCTGATTACCTCCGCCCTCACCGGAATGATGGCGGCATGGCTGTTCAAGCTCGATTTAATCGAAGGGCTGCTGATTGGCGCCATCGTCGGCTCCACCGATGCGGCGGCGGTGTTCTCGCTGCTCGGCGGTAAAGGGCTTAACGAGCGCGTAGGCTCGACCCTCGAAATTGAATCCGGCAGTAACGACCCGATGGCGGTATTCCTCACCATTACCCTGATTGAGATGATCCAACAGCACGAAGCAGGACTGAGCTGGATGTTTGTGGTGCATATCATTCAACAGTTTGGCCTGGGCATCGCTATTGGTCTCGGCGGCGGTTATCTGCTGCTGCAGATGATTAATCGCATCGTCCTGCCTACTGGGCTCTATCCCCTGCTGGCGCTAAGCGGCGGGATCATGATTTTCGCCGTCACCACCTCCCTGAATGGGAGCGGTATCCTCGCGGTCTATCTCTGCGGTTTCCTGCTCGGTAATAAACCTATTCGCAACCGCCACGGCATTCTGCAAAACTTTGACGGCCTGGCGTGGCTGGCGCAAATCGCCATGTTCCTCGTCCTCGGCCTGCTGGTGACGCCGTCCGACCTGTGGCCGATAGCGATTCCGGCGCTACTGCTGTCTATGTGGATGATCTTCATCGCGCGTCCGCTGTCGGTATTCGCCGGCCTGCTGCCGTTCCGCGGTTTTAATCTGCGCGAGCGGGTGTTTATCAGCTGGGTCGGATTGCGCGGCGCGGTGCCGATTATCCTCGCCGTTTTCCCGATGATGGCCGGGCTTGAGAACGCGCGGCTGTTCTTTAACGTCGCCTTCTTCGTGGTGCTGATTTCACTGCTATTACAGGGAACCTCACTGTCCTGGGCGGCGAAAAAAGCGAAGGTCGTGGTACCGCCGGTCGGCTGGCCTATCTCTCGCGTCGGTTTGGATATCCATCCGGAAAATCCGTGGGAGCAATTTGTGTACCAGTTGGGTGATGATAAATGGTGCGTTGGCGCAGCGTTGCGCGATCTCCACATGCCGCCGGAGACGCGTATCGCCGCACTCTTCCGCGACAACGTACTGCTGCATCCTACCGGCAGCACGCGGCTGATGGATGGCGATATTCTTTGCGTTATCGGCCGCGAGCGCGATCTGCCGGCGCTGGGTAAAATGTTCAGCCAGTCGCCGCCGGTCTCGCTCGATCAGCGGTTCTTTGGCGACTTCATCCTTGATGCGGAAGCTAAATTCGCCGATGTGGCGCAGATTTATGGCCTCGACGGCGGTGAAGAGTTTCGCGAGCATCAGCAGTCGCTGGGCGATGTGATTCAGCAGCTGTTGGGCGCCGCGCCGGTCGTCGGCGATCAGGTGGAGTTTGCCGGTATGGTGTGGACGGTCGCCGAAAAAGAGGACGACCACGTACTGAAGGTGGGTGTGCGGGTCGCGGAAGATGAGGCGGAGTGACCCGCCTCACACAAAGTTACACTGTCACTACCGGCACACGCGGCGCCAGGGCGCACATTAATTCATAACCGACGGTGCCGCTGGCCGCAGCGACATCGTCAATCTTAATCTCCTGTCCCCATAACTCGACCGGCGCGCCAATACCCGCATGCGGGCAAGGCGTCAGATCTACCGCCAACATATCCATCGAAACACGCCCGACGGTGGTGGTGCGTACGCCGTCGACCAGCACCGGCGTGCCGCTCGGGGCGACGCGCGGATAGCCGTCGGCATAACCGCAGGCGACAATGCCGATGCGCTGCTCGCCGGATGCCTGATATAGCCCACCATAGCCCACCCGTTCGCCGCTTTTCAGCGTCTGTACGGCAATCACTTCACTGCTGAGGGTCATCGCCGCTTTCAAGCCGCTATTGGCAATATCTCGCCACTGACCCGACGGCGATGCGCCATACAGCACAATTCCCGGACGCACCCAATCAAAGTGCGCTTCCGGATGCCACAGCGTTGCCGCTGAGTTCGACAACGAACGCGGGCAGTCCAGCCCCTCCGCCGCCTGCTCGATACGGCGCATGGGCTCCACGATGCCCTCCGGGTTTTCCGCATCAGCGAAATGCGACATCAGCGTCATTTCACCGACGTTGGCGAGCGATCGCAGCTGTTGCCAGACGGTATGCACTCGCTCGGGCATAAAGCCCAGCCTATTCATACCGCCATTCACTTTAAGATAGATATCCAGCGGCGCATGCAGTTTAGCCTGCTGCAGGGCTTTAATTTGCCAGTTGCTGTGTACGCTGGTGGTCAGACGATACTTATCAAGCAGCGCCAGTTCATCGGCGTGAAAGAACCCTTCCAGCAGTAGAATCGGTCCTTTCCAGCCCTTTTCCCGCAGCAAGATTGCCTCTTCGAGATTGAGCAATGCGTATCCATCTGCGGCGTTTAGCGCCTGCCACATCCGCGCCAGGCCGTGGCCATAGGCATTCGCCTTGACCACCGCCCAAACGCGTGCCCCAGGGGCGGCGCGGCGAACAATCTGTAAATTCTGACGTAAAGCCGACAGATCAATGCTGGCTTTTACCGGACGAGACATGGAGGCTCCTTAGTTATGCACGCCGTGCAGATGCTGAGCGCGAGCCGGCGTAAAGCCCGGGCTGTAACGCGCCACGGCCAGATCATCATAAGGGATCGCCGGCGTACGTCCGGAGATCAGGTCGCTCAGAAGCTGCCCGGACCCGCAGGCCATGGTCCAGCCCAGCGTACCGTGCCCGGTGTTCAGCCACAGGTTTTTGTACGGCGTACGGCCAACCACTGGCGTACCATCCGGCGTCATCGGCCGCAGGCCGGTCCAGAAGGTGGCCTGCTCAACGTAGCCGCCGCGCGGGAACAGATCGCGAACCACCATCTCCAGCGTCTCGCGGCGCGGCTTCAGCAGCTCTTTATTAAAGCCGACAATTTCCGCCATCCCGCCAACGCGAATACGCTTATCGAAACGGGTAATCGCGATTTTGTAAGTCTCATCAAGGATAGTCGATACCGGCGCGCCGCTCTCTTCGGCAATCGGAATAGTCAACGAGTAGCCTTTCAGCGGATAGACCGGGATATCCACCAGCCCTTTGAGCATCGCGGTGGAGTAAGAACCAAACGCCATCACGTAGGCGTCGCCCTTAATAATTTCCTCGCCGCATTTCACACCGGCGATTTGATCGCCTTCGTAAAGCAGCGCATCGACGGAGGTATTAAAGCGGAAAGTCACCCCTGCCGCCTCGGCCATCGCCGCCAGACGGGTGGTGAAGAGTTGGCAATCGCCGGTTTCATCGTTTGGCAGGCGCAGGCCGCCGGTCAGTTTATGACTGACTTCCGCCAGCGCCGGTTCAACTTCCAGCAGGCGGTTGGCTTCCAGCAGTTGATACGGCACGCCGGCCTCTTCCAGCACGGCGATATCACGAGTGGCGTTCTCATACTGTTTTTCGGTGCGGAAAAGCTGCAGGGTGCCCCCCTGGCGGCCTTCATACTGGATACCGGTGGTTTCACGCAGCGCTTTCAGGCAATCGCGGCTATATTCCGCCAGGCGCACCATACGCCCTTTGTTTTCCATATAGTGGCGGGTATCGCAGTTACGCAGCATCTGCCACATCCACTTGAGCTGGAACTGCGTGCCGTCAAGGCCAATCGCCAATGGCGCATGGCGCTGGAACATCCATTTAATCGCCTTCAGCGGCACGCCCGGCGCCGCCCACGGCGCCGCGTAGCCGGGAGAGATCTGCCCGGCGTTGGCGGCGCTGGTTTCTTCAGCGGGCCCTGGCTGACGGTCGATAACTGTCACCTCATGTCCCGCCTGGCTTAAATACCAGGCGCTCGCTACCCCAACCACCCCACTTCCCAGTATGACGACTCGCATAGCCACTCCGTAATAGTTAAAGAACAATCATCTAATTACAAATTGATAACCCAGATGAAAATATTATTCAACATACGCTTTATTTATGGTGACTTATCTCACACCAAACCGCACCAGCACTGACACCAGAGATTTACGATCTCGTGCTGCGCTTTATTTTTCCTCAGCATAAAATGCTAAGTAAATGTTAAATCCAGGCCTTTAGGATTGCGAAATCGCGAAGAAAAGAAATTACCCGCAGACGCAGTTTGTTATGGCGTGTTCTATGCTTGATAAGAGGTTCTCCACAAAGAGAGAACCACCAACAACGAGGGCGCGCTAATGGCTACGATTGATTCCATGAACAGGGACACCACCCGGTTAAGCGATGGACCCGACTGGACTTTTGAATTGCTGGAAACCTATCTCGCCGAGGTCGATCGGGTGGCGAAACTGTATCGTCTCGATACCTATCCGCATCAAATCGAGGTGATCACCTCCGAACAGATGATGGACGCCTATTCCAGCGTCGGGATGCCGATCAATTATCCGCACTGGTCGTTCGGCAAAAAATTTATCGAAACCGAGCAGGCGTATAAACACGGCCAGCAAGGTCTGGCCTATGAGATAGTCATTAACTCCAACCCTTGTATCGCTTATTTAATGGAGGAGAACACGATTACCATGCAGGCGCTGGTGATGGCGCACGCCTGTTATGGGCATAACTCCTTCTTTAAAAACAACTATCTGTTCCGCAGTTGGACCGATGCCAGCTCAATCATCGACTACCTTATATTCGCGCGTAAATACATTACCGAATGTGAAGAGCGCTACGGCGTCGATGAAGTCGAAAAATTGCTCGACTCCTGCCATGCGCTGATGAACTACGGCGTCGACCGCTACAAACGTCCGCAGAAAATTTCGCTGCAGGAGGAGAAGGCACGGCAGAAAAGCCGAGAAGAGTATCTGCAAAGCCAGGTGAACATGCTGTGGCGCACCCTGCCAAAACGGGAAGAGGAAAAAGCCATCGAGGCAAGCCGCCGCTATCCTTCCGAACCGCAGGAGAACCTGCTGTACTTTATGGAGAAGAACGCGCCGCTGCTTGAGTCGTGGCAGCGCGAGATCCTGCGTATCGTTCGTAAAGTCAGCCAGTATTTTTATCCGCAAAAGCAGACTCAGGTTATGAACGAGGGCTGGGCGACGTTCTGGCACTACACCATCCTCAATCATCTGTATGATGAAGGAAAAGTAACTGAGCGCTTTATGCTGGAGTTCCTGCACAGCCACACCAACGTGGTGTTCCAGCCGCCCTACAACAGCCCGTGGTACAGCGGGATCAACCCCTACGCGCTGGGTTTCGCCATGTTCCAGGATATTAAGCGTATCTGCCAGTCGCCTACGGAAGAGGATCGCTACTGGTTCCCGGATATCGCCGGCTCCGATTGGCTGGAGACGCTGCATTTCGCCATGCGCGATTTTAAAGATGAGAGCTTTATCAGCCAGTTCTTGTCGCCGAAGGTGATGCGCGATTTCCGCTTATTCACGGTACTCGATGACGACCACAACAATTACCTGGAAATTTCCGCCATTCATAATGAGGAAGGTTATCGGGAAATTCGTTCTAAGCTGTCGGCGCAGTACAACCTCAGCAACCTCGAGCCGAATATTCAGGTCTGGAACGTTGACCTGCGCGGCGATCGTTCGCTGACGCTGCGCTATGTGCCGCATAACCGCGTGCCGCTGGATAAGAGCCGCCGCGAAGTGCTCAAACACGTTCACCGCCTGTGGGGCTTTGACGTGATCCTTGAACAACAGAATGCCGACGGCAGCGTTGAGCTTTTGGATCGCACGCCGCCGCGGCAGAACGCGCTGTAAGGCTGAAAAAAATGCCCGGATTATCCGGGCATTTTTTATATTATGGGCCGTGCTTAGCGCATATTGATGGCTAAATCGCCGGGCAGCGTTTTTTGCATCCGGTGCCAGATCTCGCCGCTGTTGTGGCCATAGGCACGGACGATTTCGTACACTTTATCGTGCTGACTCTCTTCACACACTTTCGCCAACTGGTGATAGAAGCCCAGCGCCAGGCTCCGCGCTTCCGGGTTAGCAAAATAGTGACGGCCGATGCGGGTATATAGCCCCTTCATGCCGTTGAGGATCAGACCGTAGATCGGGTTGCCGGAGGCAAACGCCAGACCACGGAAGATGTTGTAGTCCAGTTCGGCGAAAGCATCGGCATGATCTTCAACTTCACGCGCGGTAGCCAGTACCTCCAGCGCTTTGTCCGGGTGCTGGCGGAAGGCGGTACGAATAAAAATCGTTGAGATATTGGTACGCACCGACAGCAAGTTATCAATCAGCTGCGGCACGCTATCGTGGTCGAGGCGCGCCAGCGTCTCAAGGATATTCAGTCCGGAGGTTTCCCAGAAGTTGTTCACTTTCGTCGGTTTACCGTGCTGGATAGTCAACCAGCCATCACGGGCCAGACGTTGCAACACTTCGCGCAGAGTGGTTCGGGTCACACCAATCAGTTCAGAAAGTTCACGTTCAGCAGGGAGAATGGATCCAGGCGGGAAACGGTTATTCCAGATACTTTCAATGATGTACTCTTCCGCGAAACCCGCAGGGCTTTGCGCCTTAATGACCATAGTAAGATTTCCATTACACAGCGTTGCAATTTGCACTCATCATACCAGAGCAGCCATACGCCAGATAGCATCTGAAAGTAATTAAAAGGGGATCGCCGTTTCATTTTCAGCTTTTGCTTAACGCCTTCCATTACCTGTAATGCGCCGCGAAGAAAGTTGCTTCCCTTTTTGCTCAACTGGTAATCTTGCAATAGTTACGCATAAAATCATATTGTTTGACGGAAGGACCTCTGTCGTGGAAATGTCTTATGGCCGCGCCCTGTGGCGCAATTTTCTTGGCCAGTCGCCAGACTGGTACAAGCTTCTCCTGATTATCTTCCTGGTGGTTAACCCGCTGGCGTTTTATCTTCAACCGTTTGTTGCCGGTTGGCTGTTAGTGGTGGAGTTTATCTTTACCCTGGCGATGGCGCTCAAATGCTACCCTCTTCTACCAGGCGGCCTGCTGGCGATAGAAGCGGTGGTGATCGGTATGACCAGCCCCGAACATATTCGCGAAGAAATAGCCAATAATCTCGAAGTCCTGCTGCTGCTGATGTTTATGGTGGCCGGGATCTATTTCATGAAGCAGCTCTTGCTGTTTATTTTTACCCGCCTTTTGCTGGGGATCCGCAGCAAGATGCTGCTGTCGCTGGCCTTCTGCGTTGCCGCCGCTTTTCTCTCCGCCTTCCTCGACGCGCTCACCGTCGTGGCGGTAGTCATTAGCGTGGCGGTCGGTTTCTATGGTATCTATCATCGCGTCGCCTCCGCGCGCCCTGATGATAACGACATGCTTGATGACAGCCATATCGATCAGCATTACCGCGACGTGCTCGAACAGTTCCGCAGCTTTTTACGCAGCCTGATGATGCACGCCGGCGTCGGTACCGCGCTCGGCGGCGTGATGACCATGGTCGGCGAGCCGCAGAACCTGATTATCGCCAAAGCCGCCGGCTGGCACTTCGGCGAATTTTTCATTCGCATGTCGCCGGTCACGCTGCCGGTACTGGCTTGCGGCCTGTTGACCTGCCTGCTGCTGGAAAAATTCCGCCTGTTTGGCTACGGCGAGCCGCTGCCAGTCCCGGTACGCAAAGTCCTGCAGGATTTCGACGACCGTAGCCGCCAAAGCCGCAGCCGCCAGGATCGGATGCGCCTTATCGCTCAAGGGATCATCGGCGTGTGGCTGATTACCGCCCTCGCCCTGCATCTGGCGGAAGTTGGCCTGATTGGCCTCTCTGTCATTGTGCTGGCAACCACCTTCTCCGGTGTGACCGACGAACACGCCATCGGTAAAGCCTTTACCGAAGCGCTGCCATTTACCGCTCTGCTGACGGTCTTTTTCGCCATCGTGGCGGTGATTATCGATCAGCATCTGTTTGCTCCAGTGATTGAGTTCGTCCTGCAGGCATCGCCGCATGCCCAGCTATCGCTGTTCTATCTGTTTAACGGCCTGCTGTCGTCCATCTCCGATAACGTCTTTGTCGGTACGGTGTATATCAACGAAGCAAAAGCGGCGCTGGAACATGGCGTTATCAGCCTGCAGCAGTTTGAAATGCTGGCGGTCGCCATTAACACTGGTACCAACCTGCCTTCCGTCGCCACCCCCAACGGCCAGGCCGCGTTTCTGTTCCTGTTGACCTCGGCGCTGGCGCCGCTGATCCGCCTCTCTTATGGCAGAATGGTGTGGATGGCGCTGCCTTATACCATCGTGCTAACGCTGGTCGGCCTGCTGTGCGTCGAAACCCTGTTAATGCCGGCCACCCAGTGGATGCTCAGCCACGGCTGGTTGACCACGCCGATACTGCCGTAATTGCCCGGCCCGTTACCCGGGTTCGCCCGGGTAACGAATATTCATTTACGTAATATTTTCCGACTAGCGGATGGCGTCGCGGTAGTTTTCGTTTACACTGCCATGATTTAGCATGTTCCAGGGAAATGATTATGTTGCAATACTTAAACCAGTGCTCAAGGGGACGCGGCGCCTGGCTCTTGATGGCGTTAACCGCTTTTATACTTGAATTAGTGGCGCTGTGGTTCCAGCACGTGATGCTGCTGCAGCCCTGCGTGTTGTGTATTTATGAACGCTGCGCCCTGTTTGGCATCATGGGCGCCGGTCTGGTGGGCGCTATCGCGCCGAAAACCCCGCTGCGCTATGTCGCGCTGCTGATCTGGCTATACAGCGCCCTGCGCGGTCTGCAGCTAGCATGGGAGCACACCATGATTCAGCTGCATCCTTCCCCGTTCCAGACCTGCGATTTCGCTGCGCGTTTCCCGACGTGGCTGCCTCTGGATAAATGGTTGCCGCAGGTATTCGTCGCCACCGGCGACTGTTCCGTGCGCCAGTGGGAATTCCTGACGCTGGAAATGCCGCAGTGGCTGGTAGGCATCTTTGCCGCTTATCTGGTTATCGGACTGCTGGTATTGATCGCTCAGCCATTTAAAGCTAAAAAACGCGATCTTTTCGGCCGTTAAGTGACCCGGCCAAATGGTAAACGCTCCTCCGGGGGCGTTTTTTTATGCCTGTAAGTTGACGACGCCCCTTTAAAGTTGCATATTAAATGCATCTTATTTGCATCCACTAAGGAGCTCACCATGTCTCATCTGCGAATCCCAGCTAACTGGAAAGTTAAACGCTCCACTCCGTTCTTCACTAAAGAAAATGTTCCGGCGGCTCTGCTCACCCATCACAATACTGCCGCTAACGTTTTCGGCCAGCTGTGCGTTATGGAAGGAACGGTAACCTACTACGGTTTTCATGACGAGCAGGCTACCGAGCCGGAGGTGAAAGTCGTCATTAACGCCGGGCAGTTCGCCACCAGCCCGCCGCAATATTGGCATCGTATCGAGCTCAGCGATGATGCCCAGTTCAACATTAACTTCTGGGTTGAAGATGAAGCCCACGGCGAAGACGGCCTGTTCCACGCAAAGAAAAGCTAATCCCCTGATGCGCAAGCGGTTGATCATCGACATCTGGATGTTTAAAGTCGTTACCCGAAAGGCTCGTCTTTCTTGAGTCTGAAAAGGGATAAGTCACCATGAGCATAGTCTGGTATATGACGCTAATCTGCATTGTCGTGGCGTATTTAATGATGAGTTTCCTGCCCATCTGATCGCCGCAAGCAGCCATCGCGCCGGGGAGACCTGGCAGCTCGTCAACGCCCCCTCAGCCCGGCCATCGCGCCGGGTCTATTTTTATCTACATCTGCTTTACAAATATTCCTAAAGTTCCCCGCCCCCGCGCCGATGATGAAATGCCAAACGCACCTGGTGATGATGACTTAAATGTGGGGTTTCCGATGAGTAGAAACGGCTGGCGTTCTCTTAGTGTTGTTATTTTTCCATGCGCTTTATTGTGGGCAGGAATTATCTGGCTGGCATTGAGAATGATGGGATATTAATGCGAATAAAGAACCGGGCCGCGCAGGCAGGGAATGCCCGGTTCAGTGTTTTGACGCGTTTACTGCGCCCAGTCTGGTTTGTTTAAAATATGGTCCTGCCAGTCGACGACGGTAGACTCTTTAACCGCAATATGGCGCACGGAAATACGTTCGCCGTGCATCGCCACCTTAGAACCGGTCAGCAGCGGATGCCAGTGCGGCAGCGCTTTACCTTCCGCCAGCAGGCGATAGGCGCAGGTGTGAGGCAGCCATTCGAAGGTCGGCAGATTATCACGCGTGAGTTTGATGCAGTCCGGTTCGTACTCGAAGCGACGCTCGTAGTTACGGCACTGGCAGGTTTTAATGTTGAGCTGACGGCAGGCGACGTTGGTGAAGTAAATCTCGTCGGTATCTTCATCCATTAGCTTATGCAGGCAGCACTGTCCGCAGCCGTCGCACAGTGATTCCCACTCCGCGTCGGTCATTTCATCCAGTGTTTTTTGTTGCCAGAAAGGTTGTTCGCTCATTGGGATGTCCGTCATTACAATTCAGGGTGCACCTTATAACCAGTCTGGCACGACGATGCAAGTTTTGCCGCCCCAAAAGGCGGCAAGCGGACGTTACAGCACGCGGGTGGATAACGTCAAACCATTGAAGCCGACTTCCAACTCATCTCCGCTGGCGAGCGGCCCGACCCCGTCCGGAGTCCCGGTCAGAATGATATCGCCCGCTTTCAGCGTAAAGAAGCGCGACATATAGGCAATCAGCGGTACGATCTTATGAATCATATCGGCGGTCGTCCCCTGCTGGCGAACTTCACCATTAATCTTCAGGCTTAGCGGCGTATTTTGCGGATCGCCGCTGAACTCGGCAGCAGGGATAAAACCAGAGATTGGACAAGCGTTATCGAACCCCTTGGCTTTCTCCCACGGTTGTCCGGCCTTTTTCATCTTGCCCTGAATATCACGCAGGGTGAGATCCAACGCCACGCCATAACCGGCAATCGCCTTACGCACGTGATCTTCGCTGGCCTGGCGCAACGTACTGCCGATCAGCACCGCCAGTTCAACCTCATGGTGCACCGATCCCAATCCTTCAGGCAGTACCAACGGCTGGCGGATATCACATAGCGCCGTTTCAGGTTTAATAAACAGCACCGGTTCCTCCGGCATCGCGCTGCCCATTTCCTTAATATGTTTTGCGTAATTACTGCCAACGCAAACCACTTTGCTCACTGGATAATCCAGTAACTCACCCTGCCAGTTATGATGTTGGTACATTATTTTCCCTCAATGGGTTAATCGGATTTATTCCCCTGTTCCGCGAGGTGTTTCTTAAGTAAATTCTCAGGAGGGGGAGGAAGTTGAAGGTAATAGCCCTGATCGACGAGCGCTTGTTTTACTTTCTCGAGGTCAGCGTTAGCCAGCGTCTTGCGCCCGTCGAGCGGCAACAGCATGGTCATCTGCGGGGTGCCGAAGCTTGCCATCAGTTCCGGCGGGACGCGTGAGAAATCGTCCTTTTTTTCGACATATAAATAGGTTTGTTCACGTTTAGTACTTCGATAGATCACACAAAACATAGATTTACTCGGAATTAGACCCGTGGTCACTTGCCTCAATATATGAGTGACTATAACATGCCTTTTAGTCTTCGGAATATCACCGCACTTCGGCGGATGATAAACAGCAAATTGAGTAAGGCCAGGATGTCAAATACGCCAATCGAACTTAAGGGCAGTAGCTTCACCTTATCTGTCGTTCATTTGCACGATGCAAATCCCGAGGTTATTCGTCAGGCGTTAGAAGACAAAATCGCCCAGGCTCCCGCTTTTTTACGTCATGCGCCGGTGGTGGTCAACATCAGCAGTATTGAAGAGAGTGTCGACTGGCGCCCGATGCATGAAGCTATCGTCGCCACCGGTTTACGCATCATGGGCGTGAGCGGGTGTAAAATTTCCCGCCTGAAAACGGAAATCGACCGCGCCGGGATCCCGCTACTGACGGAAGGAAAAGAGAAAATCGTTCGTCAGGCGCCGCCGCCGGAACCCGTCGCACCGCCACCAGTTGCTACGCCGATCACAAAAACGCGTTTGATTGATCTGCCGGTACGTTCCGGTCAGCGCATTTATGCGCCACACTGTGATCTAATTGTTACAAACCATGTGAGTGCCGGCGCGGAACTTATCGCTGATGGTAACATCCATGTGTATGGCATGATGCGGGGACGTGCGCTGGCTGGCGCAAGCGGCGACAGAGATGCCCAAATATTTTGTACTAACCTCGCGGCGGAACTGGTGTCCATCGCAGGGGAATATTGGCTGAGCGATAACATCCCAGCTGAATTTTATGGCAAAGCGGCGCGCCTGCGTTTAGGCGACGGCGCTTTGACAATTCAACCGTTCAATTAATCCCTTTTTAACAAGGAATTTCTATGGCACGCATTATTGTTGTGACTTCGGGTAAAGGGGGCGTTGGTAAGACCACCTCCAGCGCGGCCATCGCTACTGGTTTGGCCCAGAAGGGAAAGAAAACTGTCGTTATCGACTTCGATATCGGCCTGCGTAACCTCGACCTGATTATGGGATGCGAGCGTCGGGTGGTTTATGACTTCGTCAACGTTATCCAGGGCGATGCCACTCTCAATCAGGCGCTAATCAAAGATAAGCGTACTGAAAATCTCTATATCCTTCCGGCTTCTCAGACCCGTGATAAAGACGCGCTGACCCGCGAAGGCGTAGATAAAGTTCTTGAAGAACTGAAAAAGATGGATTTCGATTTTATTGTCTGCGACTCCCCTGCGGGCATCGAAACTGGCGCGCTGATGGCGCTGTACTTCGCTGACGAAGCCATCATCACCACTAACCCGGAAGTCTCCTCCGTGCGCGACTCCGACCGTATCCTTGGCATTCTGGCCTCCAAATCCCGCCGCGCGGAAAATGGCGACGAGCCGATCAAAGAGCACCTGCTGCTGACGCGCTACAACCCAGGCCGCGTGAACAAAGGCGACATGCTGAGCATGGAAGACGTGCTGGAAATTCTGCGCATCAATCTGGTGGGCGTGATTCCGGAAGATCAGTCCGTGCTGCGCGCATCGAACCAGGGCGAGCCGGTCATTCTGGATACCGTTTCAGATGCGGGTAAAGCCTATGCGGATACTGTGGATCGTCTGCTCGGAGAAGAACGTCCTTTCCGCTTCATAGAAGAAGAGAAGAAAGGTTTCCTCAAACGCCTGTTCGGAGGATAAATTATGGCATTACTCGACTTTTTTCTCTCGCGAAAAAAGAACACGGCTAACATTGCGAAAGAACGCCTGCAAATCATCGTCGCGGAGCGCCGCCGCGGCGACGCGGAGCCACATTACCTGCCGCAGCTGCGCAAAGATATCCTGGAGGTCATCTGTAAATACGTACAGATAGATCCTGAGATGGTCAGCGTACAGCTGGAACAGCGCGATGGTGATATTTCGATTCTCGAGCTGAACGTGACCCTGCCAGAAGCTGAAGAGTCGAAACCCTGACCCTGTTGTCTTATTAACGGCATCTCGCCGTAGGATTAAAAAAACCGGCCACGCCACGCGCGGCCGGTTTTTTATGGCCTGAATAGCGCCCGGCGCTAGCGAGGATAGTCGTTGAGCAGCGCTTTCAGACGATCGGCCATCAATTCACCACGCCAGCCGGAAACCAGCTCTGGCTCGCCGTTTTTCGTTTTCAGCTGCCAGTGCCAGTTCAGCAGTTGGTTGATCTGGCGGCGCGACGCCAGCAGTTCGGCGCTCACCCCCTTCTCGGCGCTCACTTCCTGTACCAGCGCTTTAATATCTTTAAAGGCTTTGCGGTACCCCGGCATATCGATCAGGTTTTGCAGCGGCTCAGGCAGCGCCGATTCCGGCAAGGCCTGCGCTTTCTCAACCAGGCTAATCAGCGTCTTACCATGGAAGCGAATTTCGCTCCCGGATAAACCGAGGCTATCAAGTTCGCCGAGGCTGGTCGGCATATAGCGCGCCACGCTCCATAGATGCTCTTCGCGTACCACAAAGTTCACCGCCAGGTTACGCTCGCGCGCTTTGCGCAGACGCCACTCCGCCAGCAACTGCAGGCAGCCCAGCTGACGCGTACGCAGTTGCCAGGCGTTACCGATTTCCCGCCACGCATCCGCCGGGTCAAGGACTTCCTGACGGCGCTGCTGCATCAGGTGGCACTCGTTTAACGCGGCCGGCAGCCAGCCCGCGTGGTCGGTTTCCGCCATTAATTTGCTGGCTATCGGCAACAGATACCAGACATCGGCGGCCGCATATTCGCACTGACGCTCGGTCAACGGACGGGCCAGCCAATCGGTGCGTGATTCGCTTTTGTCCAGCGCAACGCCGGAATACTCTTCAACCATTGAAGCGAAGCCCCACGACATCGGGCGCCCGCAGAAGGCGGCCAGAATCTGGGTGTCGATAAGCGGCTGCGGCATCAGGTTGAACGCGTTGAGGAAGACTTCTAAATCTTCGCTGCCCGCATGCAGGTATTTGGTGACATCCTGGTTGAGCAGCAGCTCGCGCATCGGCGCCCAGTCGTTGATGGTCAACGGATCGATCAGAGAAACCTGTTTGCCGTCGAACAGCTGCAGCAAACCAAGCTGCGGGTAGTAGGTGCGGGTGCGAACAAACTCGGTATCCAGCGCAACCGCGGGTGCCGTGCTTGCCGCTTCACAGATAGCGCGCAGGCCATCGTCGGTGGTGATCATCTGATAGTTCAAATCATACTCTCTTAACTTGCGCCCATAAAAAACGCCGGCTTAGCCGGCGCGAGATTAATGACAAACCTCATGCAATCGTTGGGCTTGCAGATTGCACCAGACAAATAACAAGGAAAATCAATGTATTGATTTTCGGCTGATAACCACAAAGAAGGAAAAACCACGCTTTTTCCTTCTTTGTCAGTAATCTTGACGCCGGCTTCGCCGGCGCCTGGCGACTCACTCGTTACTTAGCCTTTATTGTCTACTTTAGCACGGGCTTCGTCACGCAGTTCTCGTCGTAAAATTTTTCCGACGTTGGATTTCGGTAGCTCGTCACGAAACTCCACCAGCTTCGGTACTTTGTAGCCGGTCAAATGGCGACGGCAGAAAGTAATCAGCGCTTCTTCGGTTAACGCGGCATCTTTCTTCACCACGAAAATTTTTACCGCTTCGCCGCTACTGCCGGACGGTACGCCGACGGCGGCCACTTCCTGTACGCCGGCGTGCTGCATCACAACATCTTCGATTTCATTCGGATAGACGTTAAAACCGGAAACCAGAATCATGTCTTTTTTGCGATCGACGATGCGCAGGAAGCCTTCATCATCCATCACCGCGATATCGCCGGTATGGAGCCAGCCATCTTTAATGATTTCATCGGTGGCATCCGGACGCTGCCAGTAGCCCAACATCACCTGCGGCCCTTTGATGCAAAGCTCGCCCGGCTCACCCGGCGCGACTTCATTATCGTCATCATCGACCAGCTTAGCTTCGGTCGACGGCACCGGCAGGCCGATGCTTCCGCTGTGGTAGTCGATATCATGCGGGTTGACGCTCACCAGCGGCGAGCACTCCGTCAGGCCGTAGCCCTCCAGCAGATACTGACCCGTCAGTTTCACCCAGCGCTCCGCTACCACCTGCTGCACCGGCATGCCGCCGCCGGCGGAAAGATGCAGCGAAGAGAAATCAAGCTGCTGGAATTCTTTATTGTTCAAGAGCGCGTTAAACAAGGTATTCACCCCGGTCATCGCGGTGAAGGGATATTTTGCCAGCTCTTTTACCAGGCCCGGAATGTCGCGCGGATTGGTAATCAGCAGGTTCTGCCCGCCGAGTTCGATAAACAGCAGGCAGTTCATGGTCAAGGCGAAGATGTGGTACAGCGGCAGCGCGGTCACTACCAGCTCTTTACCACGGTGCAGTAGCGGACCGTAGGTCGCATTCACCTGTTCAAGGTTAGCCAGCATATTGCGGTGGGTCAGCATCGCCCCTTTCGCCACGCCGGTGGTACCGCCGGTGTACTGCAGGAAGGCAAGATCGTCCGCGACGATTTCCGGCTTCACGTACTGCATACGGTAGCCATGCTGCAGGGCGCTACGAAATGAGATGGCGTCCGGTAGATGATATTTCGGCACCAGCCGCTTAATGTACTTCACCACAAAGTTGACTAACGTCCCTTTGGCGGTAGAGAGCTGGTCGCCCATTCGCGTCAGGATGACGTGTTTTACCTGGGTTTTATCGACTACTTTCTCCAGGGTATGTGCGAAGTTGGAAACGATCACAATCGCCGCCGCGCCGCTGTCATTGAGCTGGTGCTCCAGTTCGCGCGGGGTATACAGCGGGTTAACGTTGACGGCAATCATTCCGGCACGCAGGATCCCAAACAGCGCCACCGGATATTGCAGCAAGTTAGGCATCATCAGCGCGACGCGATCGCCCTTCTGTAGCCCTAATCCTTGCTGGAGATAAGCGGCGAAAGCGCGGCTGCGCTCTTCCAGCTTACGGTAGGTCATCACCTCGCCCATGTTGATAAATGCCGGCTGATCGGCATAACGGGTAGTGGCGTGCTCAAACAATTCAACCAGGGATTGATAGCGGTCAGGATTTATCTCCGCTGGAACATCGGCGGGATAACGGTTTAGCCAAACCTTTTTCACTGCTTCACCTCTGAAATAGTTATTCGTCGTCATCACAGCCCCTGATCAACAAACATTTTGTTAACATTATATTAACTCAGCGTACCAGTTTATTAATTAGGCGTTTTTCAGGTTGCGAAGCGCGTCACTATTTATTTTTCTTATGAGACTAAAAAACACGAAACAGCGGGCTAGCCGCTGTTTCTATTCCATTATAAAAACAACAAAATCATTCCGTTACGACGTTTCTGACCTCTGCCGGGCCCGGGTTATACCAACCCCAGCCGCCGTATCCGTAGCCCCATGGGCGCGGGCCGAGCATCCACGGGTCAATGGGCTGCGGCGGCATCACCACCTGCTGCACCACGTTCCAGCGTTTATAGCCGGTGGCATTCATCAACATGAATTTATACGGCGTTGCGCCAACTTTACCGTCGACAACGCCGCTAATCGGCCCAACCACGGTTACTAGCTGGCCGCGGAAATCGACCGGGTCAAGGAAACCGCTCACGTCGGCGAGGATACGGCCGCGTGAAGGTTCGCCCAGTTCCGGCCGCGCGCCGCTATCCAGCGGTACGGTGGCAATTTCTAAGCGGGTTTTCCCCTGCTGATTCTGCACGTTGACGACCTTACCGCCAAAACGCGCTTCCTGGCCGATATACAGCTGCGGCGCGTTCATCACCCGCACTAAATCCTGCTGCGGCGTAGGGCTGGTGCCTTTAATAACATCCGGCACCGACACGCAACCGCTTAGCGCAACGGCAACCGCCGCGGCTAACAGCCAACGGACGCCCTGTTTTTGACCCGCCATGATGCGACTCCTTCTCTCAGTCTTCTCTCTACTGAGATTCACTCGCGGCCAGGAAGTTTCTTCCACGCCACTTCGTTTCGCAAATAAACTGGTTCCGCATGCTCAACGGCCACGGTTTTTCCTGCCGCCAACAGATGAATGGCCAGCGGCAGCATATCTTCAGCCGCCGGCAGTTCAATCTCGCCGCTGCTTAAAATCAGCCCGCTCTCTTTCGCCAGATCCGGCCACGCCTGCCAGCCGGTGCCGACGGTAGCCCATTCGCCAGAAAGCAGCGCCAGGCGTTCGGCAACCGCAGCCGGTTTGAGAACCGCTTCAGTTTCTTCACCGTGCCAGACGCCATTTTCGTCGCGCTGATACTCAGCCCAGTACACTTCTCCCATACGCGCGTCGATGGCTGCCAGCACGCGAGTAGCGCCGGTTTTGCGCCACGCGCCCTGCGCCATCGTCGCCAGCGTAGAAACGCCGATCATCGGCAGCTCAGCGCCCAGCGCCAGTCCTTGCGCAATGCCGATACCAATACGTACGCCGGTAAAGCTGCCCGGACCGCGGCCAAAGGCCAGCGCGTCAAGTTCATTCAGCGTAGTGCCGCTTTCAGTGAGGACCTCCTGCACCAGAGGCAGGATACGTTGGGTGTGTTCGCGGGGACAAATTTCAAAATGGGCGCTCAGGGCGCCATCATTCCACAGCGCCGCGGAGCACGCCTCCGTGGCGGTATCGATAGCCAAAATTCGCATGGGTGGTCACGCTCTCGTTACATAATCCAGGTTTTAGGGCGGTAAATTCATCGGCTGACGGAGTCACCGCCGCCGCACCGCCCGAAATCCATTGGGGATAGCTGATTAACAAAATGGCGCGCAGCTTACCACATTTTGCGACGGATTACCTTGCCGGCGGCACGGCGAGAAAGCGTACCGCCCGGCGGATATCACGGGTCCGCGGCGCGGGTGGCAGGCTGGCCAGGAACACGGCGCCATAGGGGCGCATCACCAGCCGGTTGTCACAGATAACCAGAACGCCGCGATCGTCAATATCGCGGATCAGGCGCCCCACGCCTTGTTTGAGGGTAATGACGGCATCCGGCAACTGAACTTCATCGAACGGGTCGCCGCCGCGCAGGCGGCAATCTTCCATTCGCGCTTTGAGCAGCGGATCGTCCGGCGAGGTAAACGGCAGCTTATCGATAATCACCAGCGACAGCGCGTCGCCGCGCACGTCAACTCCTTCCCAGAAGCTACTGGTCGCCACTAATAGCGCATTGCCGGCGCTAACAAACTGCTGCAGCAGTTGGCCTTTGCTGGTCTCTCCCTGCAGCAGTACCGGCAGCGTCATGGTGGCGCGGAACTGCTCAGCCAGATCGCGCATCATGGCATGCGAGGTGCAGAGCATGAAGCAGCGCCCATCGTTGGCCTCAATCAAGGGTTTCAACATTGCCGCCAGATGACGGGCAGCGCCAGGCTGATTCGGTAGCGGTAGGTTACGCGGTACGCAGAGCAGCGCCTGATGCTGATAATCAAATGGGCTGGGCAACAGCAGCGTCTGCGCGTCATCAATGCCGAGACGAGCGGTAAAGTGGTGGAGATCGTCATTCACCGACAGCGTCGCCGAGGTAAAGATCCAGCTCCCCGATTTTTGCGCCATTACCTCTTTAAACTTCTCTGCCACCGTTAACGGCGTCAAGGCGAGGGTAAAATGACGCGACGTGCATTCATACCAGTAGCTATAGCCAGGCTGATTGATCTCCTTGAGCCGCTTCAGGCGGCCACGGTAGAGCGTCGCGCGCTCAAAGGCGGCGTCGAGCAGCGCCGAACGGCCAAGGGAGAGTTTGGCGACGTCGTAACACAGTTCAAGCGCGTCATCGAGCAGCAGCAGCGCGCGCTGAATGTGGCTATCCGCCAGCAGTTCGCGCAGGTTGCCGCGATAGCCCGGATCGCCCAACTGCAGCCGAAAATCCTGCGCGCTTTGCGCCAGACGATCGGCGCATTTTTGCAGCTGTTGGGTATCTTTCAGTTCGGTACGGTAGGCAATGGTAATGTCTTTGGCCAAATCCAGCAGCTGGCGGCTGGAGAGCGACTGGCCAAAATACTGGCTGGCGATATCCGGCAACTGATGGGCTTCATCGAAGATCATCACTTCCGCTTCGGGGATCAGTTCGGCAAAGCCGCTCTCTTTTACCACCATATCGGCAAGAAACAGGTGATGGTTGACCACCACCACGTCAGCATCCATCGCCTTCTTACGCGCTTTAACCACAAAACAATCTTTGTATAACGGGCAGTCGCTGCCGAGACAGTTATCGTTGGTGCTGGTGACCAGCGGCCAGGCCTGAGAATCTTCGGCGACGCTGGCGCAGGTGCTGATATCGCCATCCTGCGTCTGATTAGACCAGGAGCGCAGAAGAATAACGTCACTTAACGTTTGTACCGGCAGATCGCCGCCCGCCAGCGCCTGCTGCTCAAGGCGTTCAAGGCACAGGTAGTTTGAGCGCCCTTTTAACAACGCCAGTTTGCCAGTGAATTTAAGCGCTTTAGCAACGGTCGGTAGATCGCGGCTGTAGAGCTGATCCTGCAGCGCTTTCGAACCCGTGGAGATGATCACCTTTTTCTTCGCACGCAGCGCGGGCGCCAGATACGCGTAGGTTTTACCGGTGCCGGTCCCTGCTTCCACCACCAGCGGCCGGGAGGCTTCAATGGCCTCACTCACCGCTACCGCCATCTGGCGCTGCGGCTCGCGCGGCTTAAATCCCGGTATCGCCATGGCCAGCTGGCCGTCTGCTGCAAAATCGTCGATCACGTTGCCCCCTGGTTATTTGGACAGTGATTATGTCAGGGAGGACGGCGTTTCGCCAGCCCGGGTAGTGACGCGGACGGAACATTATGGCAGTCTTGCCGCAGCCAAATGGATAGAACAACGAGGAAAGATAAATGACAATTACGCGTATTGATGCCGAAGCCCGCTGGTCTGATGTGGTCATTCACAACCAAACCATTTACTACACCGGGGTGCCGGAAAACCTCGACGCCGACGCGTTTGAACAGACCGCCAACACCCTGGCGCAAATTGACGCGGTGCTGGAAAAACAGGGCAGCAATAAGTCACGTATTCTTGATGCCACCATTTTCCTGGCCAATAAAGATGATTTTGCGGCGATGAATAGAGCCTGGGACGCCTGGGTGGTTGCCGGTCACGCGCCGGTGCGCTGTACCGTACAGGCGACCCTGATGAAGCCGCAGTATAAAGTTGAGATTAAAATCATCGCCGCGGCGTAGTTACTCGTCTTCTTCGTCATCTTCGAAGCGCGCTACTATCCGGTCGCCGGTATGCGTGGCGCGCAGTTCATCGGCCACCAGGGCGATTGCCTGGCCGCTGCTCATCCCCTGCGCCATCAATTCCTGAATACGTTCGACCGCTTTTTGCTGTTGCTCATGGCTCAGCGAAGGTAAACCTGCAAACATCACTCACTCCTGCTACATTGTGGGGCGTAATTATTTCACGCCGTCCGCCATTTCGCCAGTGGGCGGCACATTAGGATCGAGGTTAATGTTGTCCCCCGCTATTATTACCCTGCCCTGGCGTGCGGATGCCGCCGAACGCTATTTCGCGCCGTTAAGCGCGATGCCGTGGGCGATGCTGCTGCACTCCGGCTTTGCCGATCATCCGTATAGCCGTTTCGATATTATCGTCGCCGAACCGCGCGCGACGCTGGTTACCCGCGGCGAGCAAACCTGGGTCAACGACGGTGAAGGCGAATTTGTCTCGCAGGACGATCCGCTGCAGCTGCTGCAACAGCAGTTGGATCGCTGTCAGTTAACGCCGCAGGCCGATGAAAACCTGCCGTTTCTCGGCGGCGCGTTGGGGTTATTCGGCTACGATCTTGGCCGCCGCTTTGAACGTCTTCCCGCGCAAGCGCAGGCTGATATTGCTCTGCCGGAGATGGCGGTCGGCATTTATGACTGGGCGCTGATCGTCGATCATCAACGCCAGCAGGTATCGCTACTGAGCTACGACAATCCGCAACAGCGCCTGCAGTGGCTGGAATCGCAAACGCGCCAGCCGGCTGAATCTTTCTCCCTGACCTCCAGTTGGCAATCAAATATGAGCCGTCAGCAGTACGGCGAAAAATTCCGCCAGGTGCAGGCGTATCTGCGCAGCGGCGACTGTTATCAGGTCAACCTGGCGCAGCGTTTCCAGGCCCGCTATCGCGGCGACGAATGGCAGGCATTTTGTAAGCTTAATGCCGTTAACCGCGCGCCGTTCAGCGCCTTCATTCGCCTGGCGGAAGGGGCGATTTTAAGCCTGTCTCCGGAGCGATTTATTCAATTGTATCAGGGCGACATCCAGACGCGCCCCATTAAAGGCACGCTGCCGCGACTCGACTCTCCGCAAGAAGATGCGCGCCAGGCGGTAACGCTTGCCCACTCACCGAAAGATCGCGCAGAAAACCTGATGATTGTCGATCTGATGCGCAATGATATCGGCCGCGTCGCCGTGCCGGGCAGCGTTCGCGTACCGGAACTGTTTGTGGTTGAACCTTTCCCGGCGGTGCATCACCTGGTGAGCACCATCACCGCACGATTGCCTGCTACGCTTGATGCCAGCGATCTGCTGCGCGCGGCCTTCCCTGGCGGCTCTATTACCGGCGCGCCAAAAGTTCGCGCTATGGAGATTATCGATGAACTTGAACCGCAGCGACGCAACGCATGGTGCGGCAGCATTGGTTATCTCAGCCTGTGCGGCAATATGGATACCAGTATTACTATCCGTACGATCACCGCCTGGCAGGGTCAGCTGTACTGTTCCGCGGGCGGCGGTATCGTGGCGGACAGCGAAGAGGCAGCGGAATATCAGGAAACTTTTGATAAAGTTAACCGTATTCTGCATCAACTGGAGAGCTAGAACATGGCGGCTAACGCCCTCGACCTGGACGACTTTCTTTCCCGTTTTCAGCTGCTGCGCCCGCAGCCCTCGCCGCAGTCGCTGAACCAGCGCCAGGCGGCGGTACTGGTGCCGATTGTCCGTCGCCCGCAGCCGGGACTGTTGCTGACCCAGCGTTCGCCGCTGCTGCGCAAGCACGCGGGCCAGGTCGCCTTCCCCGGCGGCGCAGTTGATAACACCGACGCAACGTTAATCGCCGCCGCGCTGCGCGAGGCGCAGGAAGAAGTGGCGATCCCGCCGGAAGCCGTTGAAGTGATCGGCGTGCTGCCGCCGGTCGACAGCGTCACCGGCTTTCAGGTGACGCCGGTTGTCGGCATAATCCCCCCGAACCTGCACTATCATGCCAGTCAGGACGAGGTGTCTGCGGTGTTTGAAATGCCGCTTGAAGAAGCGCTGCGCCTGGGTCGCTACCACCCGTTGGACATCCATCGGCGCGGTAATTCACATCGCGTCTGGCTATCGTGGTACCAACATTATTTTGTCTGGGGAATGACCGCCGGCATTATTCGCGAGCTGGCGCTGCAAATCGGCACCCGTCCTTAGCTATAATAAGTAATGAGAAGCCGCTCGCACTATTAGTAAAACCAAGGTTATCCATTAGTTTAATTCATGTGAATAGTTAAGCTGACAACCCGGTTCCCTCTTACACTATGCGCAGTTATTACATCGTTACCGCAACCGCGGTAACCCTGTCAGGAGTGTTATCGTGATTAGTATATTCGACATGTTCAAGGTGGGGATTGGTCCCTCATCTTCCCATACTGTAGGGCCGATGAAGGCCGGTAAACAGTTCGTCGATGACCTGGTCGAAAAGGGATTGCTTAATGAAGTGACGCGCGTCGCCGTTGACGTCTATGGGTCGCTTTCATTAACCGGCAAAGGCCACCATACGGACATCGCCATTATCATGGGACTGGCGGGCAATCTGCCTGCGACGGTCGATATTGACGCGATCCCGGCATTTATCCGCGACGTAGAAACCCGCGGCCGTCTGCTGCTGGCAAACGGGCAACACGAAGTCGACTTCCCGGCGGATGACGGCATGCGTTTTCGTAGCGACAACCTGCCGCTGCACGAAAACGGCATGACTATCCATGCGTGGGCCGGCGAGAAAGAAATTTACAGCAAGACTTACTATTCAATCGGCGGCGGTTTTATCGTCGACGAAGAGCATTTCGGCAAAGAAGACGCGAGCGAACTGCAGGTTCCGTATCCGTTTAAATCGGCGCAGGAAATGCTGGGCTACTGCAAAGAAACCGGTCTGTCGCTCTCCGGCATGGTGATGCAAAACGAACTGGCGCTGCACAGCAAGCAAGAGATCGAAGCCTATTTCGAAAACGTCTGGCAAACCATGCGCGCCTGTATCGATCGCGGCATGAACACCGAAGGCGTGCTGCCGGGGCCGCTGCGCGTGCCGCGACGCGCTTCGGCGCTGCGTCGTCTGCTGGTCGCCAGCGATAAACTGTCTAACGACCCGATGAATGTTGTCGACTGGGTGAACATGTTCGCGCTGGCGGTCAATGAAGAGAACGCCGCAGGCGGCCGCGTCGTTACCGCGCCGACCAACGGCGCCTGTGGTATCGTTCCGGCAGTGCTCGCCTACTACGATCACTTTATCGAATCCGTCAGCCCGGATATCTATATTCGCTACTTTATGGCCTCCGGCGCGATTGGCGCGCTGTACAAGATGAACGCGTCCATTTCCGGCGCCGAAGTCGGCTGTCAGGGCGAAGTCGGCGTGGCCTGTTCAATGGCGGCGGCGGGGCTGGCTGAACTGCTCGGCGCCAGCCCGGAGCAGGTTTGCGTGGCGGCGGAAATCGGCATGGAACATAACCTCGGCCTGACCTGCGACCCGGTCGCCGGCCAGGTTCAGGTGCCGTGCATCGAGCGAAACGCTATCGCCTCCGTGAAGGCGATTAACGCCGCGCGTATGGCGATGCGCCGCACCAGCGAACCGCGCGTCTCTCTCGATAAAGTTATCGAGACCATGTACGAAACGGGTAAAGACATGAACGCCAAATATCGCGAAACCTCTCGCGGCGGCCTGGCGATCAAAGTCCAGTGTGACTAAAACACGTCTGTGAAATGCGCCCTTTCCGGGCGCATTTTTCTTTTTCTCCCACCAACTTATCTTACCCACTACACTTGCTTTAAGCCGGCTGTTACTCTTATTCCTCTATTTAGCCGACAGGGCGCCTCGCATGCAAAATGCACAGAAGGTCATTTCGACGTACCGCCGCAAGCGCATTCTGGTGTGCCTGGCCGTTGCATTTCTGACGCTTGCCGTCACCCTGACAATCCGATTTATTTCACAGCGTAGCCAAAATCAACAGCGCATCCAGACGGTGACCCGCAATATGGTGATCGCGATGGACAATATCCTGCAACCGCTGGCGGCAAAACACGCTACCCTGCTAAGTATGGTCGGCAAACCCTGTCAGGATGTACATCTTGAACTGCGTAAAACCGCAGCCACGCTACAGACCGTGCGCTCAATCATCCTTGTTCAGTCCGGGATGGCCTACTGCTCCAGCATTTTTGGCCCGCGCCATGTGGCCATTCATCAGCTACAGCCCACGCTGCCGACGGTAAAGCCGCTGCTGGCCTTTTCAACCGATAACTCGCTGCTCAAAGGCACGCCGGTACTGATCCAGTGGTATCCCTCCACCGTGAGCGGCGCCGACGGCGCGTTGTTAATTATCAATATCGAGCTGCTTGGCGAATTGATTCTCAAAGAAAAATCATCGCTCATAAGCGACATCAGCCTCACGGTCGGCAACAAGAGTTTTCTCAGCGATGTCGGCGTCGTCGAAAGTCATCAGTTGCCGGGTCTGCCGATAATTTACCGGCAAAGTTCCAGCCAGTTCCCCTTTACCATCAACATCAGCGGCCCGGGAGCCTCCGCGGTGGCCTTAGAAGAGCTGCCCGCTGAATTACCGCTGGCGCTGATGTTCAGCCTGTTGATGACCGGTATCGCCTGGCTGACGACCGCAGGACGAATGACTTTCTCGCGCGAAATAACCCTGGGTATCGCCGCCCACGAGTTCGAGGTATGGTGCCAGCCGCTGCAGGATTTACGTACTCAGGAATGTTGCGGCGTGGAAATTTTGCTGCGCTGGAACAATCCGCGCCGCGGAAATATCTCGCCGGATGTTTTTATCCCTATTGCTGAAGGCTACAACCTGATAGTCCCCCTCACCCGCTACGTCATCGCTGAAACCGCCCGTCGGCTGCATTATTTCCCGCAGGATGCCAATTTTCATATTGGTATTAACGTGGCGGCGCGTCATTTCAGCAACGGCGAGCTGCTGCGCGATCTGCACACCTATTGGTTCAGCGCTAATCCGGTACAGCAGTTGGTGGTCGAGCTGACTGAACGCGATGTCCTGCGTGAGGGCGATCATCACATGGCGGAGCACCTGCATTTTAAAGGCGTCCAGCTGGCCATTGATGACTTCGGCACCGGCAACAGTTCTTTGTCCTGGCTGGAAAAACTCCGCCCGGATGTACTGAAAATTGATAAATCTTATACCGGCGCCATTGGTATTGACGGCGTCAACGCGACGGTGACCGATATGATTATCGCCCTGGCGCACCGGCTCAAAATCGTCACCATTGCCGAAGGGGTGGAAACTCAGGAGCAAAAGATTTACATGCGCAGCCACGGCGTGGATTTACTACAGGGATATTATTATGCCCGCCCGTTACCGGTAGAGGATTTTCCGCGCTGGCTGGCGGAAGAGAAGCACCGTCTGGCGGCGACTGGGAGTAAAAAACAACCCGCCGGCCAGGTTTAGCCCGGCGGGTTCGGCATTACTCTTCTTCGTCGTTATCGTGGACGGTTTTAATAACCCGTACCAGATCGACGCGGTAATCATTCGCTTCAACGATGGTGAACTGCAGCGGCGGCAGTTCGACAACATCGCCTACCCGCGGGATATGACCGTTCGCGGAGATAACCAACCCGGCAACGGTCGCGATATCATCGTCTTCGTTGACCAGGTCGTCCAGCCCCAGCGCCTGCTGCAGCGCATGAAGGTCGGTTGAACCTTTGATTAGCCAACCTTCGCCATCCAGCACAATTTCCGGCGTTTCGTCGGCGTCCGGGAACTCACCAGCGATGGCTTCCAGGACGTCCAGCGGCGTCACCAGACCCTGCACCACGCCAAATTCGTTGGTGACGATGACAAAACTGCCGCGCGCCCGGCGCAGCACGCCCAGCAGATTGATCGGATCCAGCGTTTCCGGCACCACAATCGCCGGGGAAGCGGATGCCATCGCGGCAACGTTCTCGCCCGCTTCCAGCGCCACCAGCATCTCTTTGGCGCGTACAATACCGATGATTTCATCAAGTTCGCCGCGGCAAACCGGGAACATGCTGTGCGGAGACGAAAGCAGCTGGCGACGAATTTCGTCTTCGCTCTGCTCAGCATCCACCCAGCTAATTTCGCCTCGCGGAGTCATGATACTGCGCAATGAGCGCTGCGCCAGGGTCAGCACGCCGTTAATCATATAGCGCTCTTCTTCAGCAAACGCCCCTTCCGGCACCGGCACTGCCGCCGGGCTATCGCTATCGTGCGCGACAGCCGCCTGTTTGCGACCGCCCATCAAGCGCAGAATCGCATCAGCGGTACGCGCACGCAGCGGCAACGTCGACTGGTGGCGGATAAAGTTACGCCGCGCCACCTGGTTAAAGAATTCAATGGTAATCGAGAAGCCAATCGCCGCGTACAGGTAACCCTTCGGAATATGGAAGCCAAAGCCTTCTGCCACCAGACTCAGACCGATCATCAGCAGGAAGCTCAGACACAGCACGACAACCGTCGGATGTTGGTTCACGAAGCGGGTTAACGGCTTCGAGGCCAGCAGCATCAGGATCATCGCAATAACGACCGCAGCCATCATCACCGGCAAATGGTTCACCATGCCGACGGCGGTAATCACCGCATCAAGCGAGAAGACGGCATCCAGCACCACAATTTGTAGCACTACCACCCAGAAGCTGGCATAGCCTTTGCCGTGACCGGCATCATGCTGGCGGTTTTCCAGTCGTTCATGAAGTTCTGTCGTCGCCTTGAATAGCAGGAAGATACCGCCGACCAGCATGATCAGATCGCGCCCGGAGAACGAAAAATCGCCTATGCTTATCAAAGGCTTGGTCAACGTGACCATCCACGAGATAACCGAGAGCAGTCCCAGGCGCATAATCAGCGCCAGCGACAGGCCGATGATACGAGCCTTATCACGCTGTTTTGGCGGCAGTTTATCGGCAAGGATGGCGATAAAGACCAGGTTATCGATACCCAGAACAATTTCGAGGACTACCAACGTCAGCAGGCCAGCCCAGATGGTGGGATCCATTAAGAATTCCATGAGCGGCTCCCGTTAACGACAGCGGTAGTCATCGCGATGTCATGCACCGGCGAAACAATAGTTGCTGGTAAAAAAGCGTGTGTGGTTGAGGCGGCAGACGAGTGCCTGAGGGTGAAAAGACGTCGATGACGGTCCATACGGCGGGCTATGCCCTATACTCCTGAGTAATTAAACGGAAACTAAACATAGCAAAATATAGCGCAGAATTGGCAAAAATTTACCTGTCTTTGCAATAGCCAAGGCTATTTTTTGCGCTGCGAAATTATTGATTATTGAAGCGTAATTTACGGAGCTCCATCACATTAATTATTTTTTCACTATCTAAAATAATTCGCGGTAGTAATTAATTTAGATCTTACACCCTTACTGAATCGATTTTTCCACAAGAGTGATTCAGGATGTATCAGACCAGATGATGCATTCACCATAATAACGGAGGTAGCAAGTGACGATTGCTATTGTAATAGGCACACATGGTTGGGCTGCAGAACAACTGCTGAAAACCGCAGAAATGCTGTTGGGCGAGCAGGAAAACGTTGGCTGGATCGATTTCGTTCCCGGCGAAAATGCCGAAACGCTAATCGAAAAGTACAATGCACAGCTGGCAAAACTGGATACCACAAAAGGCGTGCTGTTCCTCGTCGATACGTGGGGCGGTAGTCCATTCAACGCGGCAAGCCGCATTGTTGTTGATAAAGAAAACTATGAAGTGATCGCTGGCGTCAACGTCCCGATGCTGGTTGAAACCTTCATGGCCCGCGATGACGATCCGTCGTTTGATGAGCTGGTGGCGCTGGCGGTGGAAACCGGTAGCGAAGGCGTGAAAGCGCTGAAAGCCAAACCGGTTGAAAAAGCGGCGCCGGTACAGGCCGCAGCGCCGAAAGCGGCGGCACCCGCTAAACCGATGGGGCCAAATGATTACATGGTGATTGGCCTGGCGCGTATCGATGACCGTCTTATCCACGGCCAGGTTGCGACCCGCTGGACCAAAGAGACCAACGTCACCCGCATTATCGTGGTCAGTGATGAAGTTGCCGCCGATACGGTGCGTAAAACGCTGCTGACCCAGGTGGCTCCTCCGGGCGTGACCGCTCACGTTGTTGATGTCGCGAAAATGATTCGCGTCTACAACAACCCGAAATACGCCGGCGAGCGCGTCATGCTGCTGTTCACTAACCCAACGGACGTTGAACGTATTGTTGAAGGCGGCGTGAAAATTACCAGCGTCAACATTGGCGGTATGGCTTTCCGTCAGGGTAAAACGCAGGTGAATAACGCGATTTCGGTCGATGAAACCGATATCGAAGCATTCAAAAAACTGAATGCCCGCGGTATTGAACTGGAAGCGCGCAAAGTTTCCACCGACCAGAAACTGAAAATGATGGATTTGATCGCCAAGGTGGATAAATAACCCGGCGCTCGTGAGCCAATTTTCACTTTAAGACTTTATCAACAGGAGAAGTACAATGGAGATTACCCTTCTTCAGATTGTGCTGGTGTTCATCGTCGCGTGTATTGCGGGTATGGAGTCGGTACTTGATGAATTTCAGTTCCACCGTCCTCTGGTCGCCTGTACGTTAATCGGCGCCGTTCTCGGTGACATGAAAACCGGTATCATCATCGGCGGTACGCTGGAAATGATCGCCCTCGGCTGGATGAACATCGGTGCGGCGGTTGCGCCTGATGCCGCGCTAGCATCCATTATTTCTACCGTACTGGTTATCGCTGGCCACCAAAGCATTGGCGCCGGTATCGCGCTGGCTATCCCGCTGGCGGCGGCAGGCCAGGTTCTGACCATTATCGTTCGTACCATCACCGTTGCCTTCCAGCACGCGGCGGATAAAGCCGCTGAAAACGGTAACCTGACGGCCATCTCCTGGCTGCACGTTTCCTCGCTGTTCCTGCAGGCGATGCGTATCGCCATCCCGGCGGTTATCGTAGCCATCTCTGTCGGCACCAGCGAAGTTCAGGGTCTGCTGAACGCCATTCCGGAAGTGGTGACTGGCGGTCTGAATATCGCAGGCGGCATGATCGTCGTCGTCGGTTACGCGATGGTCATCAACATGATGCGCGCGGGCTACCTGATGCCGTTCTTCTATCTCGGTTTCGTCACCGCGGCCTTCACCAATTTCAACCTGGTTGCGCTGGGTGTGATTGGTGCCGTCATGGCCATTCTCTACATTCAGCTGAGCCCGAAATATAACCGCGTAGCGGGTGCCCCGGCTCAGGCGGCTGGTAACAACGATCTCGATAACGAACTGGACTAACAGGTGAGCGAAATGGTTGATATGACTAAAAATACCACCGAGAAAAAACTCACTCAGAGTGATATTCGTGGCGTGTTCATTCGTTCTAACCTGTTCCAGGGTTCATGGAACTTCGAACGTATGCAGGCGCTGGGCTTCTGCTTCTCTATGGTTCCGGCAATCCGTCGCCTGTACCCGG
Source organism: Klebsiella sp. 141203 (assembly GCF_032601985.1). Taxonomy (NCBI): domain Bacteria; kingdom Pseudomonadati; phylum Pseudomonadota; class Gammaproteobacteria; order Enterobacterales; family Enterobacteriaceae; genus Klebsiella; species Klebsiella sp. 141203. The sequence continues at coordinate 964,145 of NZ_JAQIRL010000001.1, forward strand.
AGAACAACGATGCGCGTAAGCAGGCTATTAAGCGTCACCTTGAGTTCTTCAACACCCATCCATACGTCGCGGCGCCGGTACTCGGCGTAACGCTGGCGATGGAAGAACAGCGTGCTAACGGCGCGGAAATCGACGATGGCGCAATCAACGGTATCAAAGTCGGTTTGATGGGGCCGCTGGCAGGCGTCGGCGACCCGATCTTCTGGGGTACCGTGCGTCCGGTATTCGCCGCGCTCGGCGCCGGTATCGCGATGAGCGGTAGCCTGCTTGGTCCGCTACTGTTCTTCATCCTGTTCAATGCCGTGCGTCTGCTGACCCGCTACTACGGCGTAGCATACGGCTATCGGAAAGGCGTGGACATCGTTAAGGATATGGGCGGCGGCTTCCTGCAGAAACTGACCGAGGGGGCATCAATCCTCGGCCTGTTTGTCATGGGGGCCCTGGTTAACAAATGGACGCATGTCAATATTCCCCTGGTGGTTTCCACGATCACTGGTCAGGATGGCCAGACTCGTGTGACCACCGTGCAGACCATCCTTGACCAGCTGATGCCGGGACTGGTGCCGCTGCTGCTGACCTTCGCTTGTATGTGGCTGCTGCGTAAGAAAGTCAACCCGCTGTGGATCATCGTTGGCTTCTTCGTCATCGGTATCGCCGGCTATGCGGTCGGCCTGCTGGGTCAATAATCGTCACGTAGTAGGCCGGGGGCAGTTTTGTCCCCGGCTTTTTTTTTAGCGTAAAAACGTGTACCTGTACGCAGGTCCACGCTGCCTGGAGGATCAATGGCAATCACGGAGCTGGTGCTCATTCTGTTTATCGTCGCCCTGGTGGCTTTCGCTATCTACGACCAATTCATCATGCCGCGCCGCAATGGCCCCACCCTGCTGTCAATCCCCCTGCTGCGTCGTGGACGCGTCGACGGGATGATTTTCGTCGGCCTGACGGTGATTCTCATCTACAACAATATTGCCAGCCACGGCGAAATAATCACCACCTGGTTATTATCTGCGCTGGCATTAATGGGGTTATATCTGTTCTGGATCCGTACGCCGCGAATTCTGTTCAAAAAGAGCGGTTTTTTCTTTGCCAACGTGTGGATTGAATATCCGCGCATTAAAGCAATGAATTTGTCGGAAGACGGCGTACTGGTGATGCAATTAGAGCAGCGGCGCCTGCTTATCCGCGTACGAAATATCGACGATCTGGAAAAAATATACAAACTACTCGTTACCAGTCAATGAGTTAAAGATATAGCCTGCGCTATATTTCCGCCATTCATCGCTGTCGGAATATATAGCCATGGCTATATTTACTCCCCTCACCCCGTTATATTATTTAACCAATCCTTCACTTAATATTTTAAATGAAAATCGTTATCATTTATTGTTGCTAATATTATTTTTCTGTGATTGTTTTATCTTCTAAAAATATGTTAAGGTTGCGCCCGTCGTTGGGGAGTAGCCGATTTTCCGCAAGTGGAAAATGTACGTGTCAACATACTCGTTGCAAAACGTGGCACGTACGGGTTGAGCGGTCGTTCAATCAGGCGAGACCATAGATACATCACTGCTGTACGTTATGCTCAAGCTCCGCGTATATTTACTGGGGGCAGCGATGTGTCATATGGATATTCCCCGGTCAGGACACGCTCATGAATATTTCTGCTACTATCCTTCTTGCCTTTGGTATGTCGATGGACGCGTTTGCCGCTTCTATCGGTAAAGGCGCCACCCTGCATAAACCTAAGTTCTCCGAAGCGCTACGCACCGGTCTTATATTCGGCGCGATCGAAACCCTGACGCCGCTGGTCGGCTGGGGCCTGGGCATGTTGGCCAGCCAGTTTGTGCTGGAGTGGAACCACTGGATCGCGTTCGTGCTGCTGGTGTTTCTCGGCGGGCGTATGGTCATTGAAGGTTTTCGCGGCGGCGATGACGATGAATGTGAAGCGCCGCGTCGCCACGGCTTCTGGCTGCTGGTGACCACCGCATTCGCTACCAGTCTTGACGCGATGGCCGTTGGCGTGGGGCTTGCTTTCCTGCAGGTCAATATTATCGCCACCGCGCTGGCTATCGGCTGCGCCACCTTTACCATGTCAACGCTGGGAATTATGGTTGGCCGCTTTATCGGCCCGCTGCTCGGCAAACGGGCCGAAATTCTTGGCGGTATCGTGCTAATCGGTATCGGCGCGCAGATTCTGTGGGGCCATTTCGCGCCGTAGCCCTTACCCCTCGCGCTGCCAGCAGTGAATCATGAAATCGGTCTGGCAGCCAAAGATTTCCTGCTGGCGTAACGACTCCCTGACTTCCGGTTTCGCTCGCCATGCAAACGGCGTCATCTGTAGTAATGCTTCCGCCTGCGCGCCGCTCAACTGCATCGGATAAGCTAACTGCTGCTCATGACGCAGCGTAAAGCCCGGCATCGCTTCCCGGTTCTGTTCATGCAGACGAACTTCATCGTAGATTAGCCCTTTCAGTTCCATCAGATGGCGCGGCCCAGGGGTGGCGGTAATCACCCAACCGCCTGCCTTTACTACACGCGCCAGTTCATCGGCGTTACAGGGCGCATAAATACGCACGACGGCATCCAGAGATTGATCGGCAAAAGGCAACCGTTGGCTGGAAGCCACGCAGAATTCGACCTGTGGGTAACGTTTAGCGGCGGCGCGGATCGCCGATTTTGAGACATCGAGGCCGAAACTGCGTGCGGCAATGGCGGCGAAAGCATGCGTGTAGTATCCCTCTCCGCAGCCGATATCCAGCAGCTCGCCCGGCGCGAAAGCCCGCAGATAGCTGCAAATCGCCTCACGCAGCGGCTGATAATATCCGCCATCGAGGAAGGCGCGGCGCGCCTGCATCATCTCAGCGCTATCGCCCGGATCGCGTGAACGTTTGAACTGCACCGGCAGTAAATTGACATACCCTTCCTTTGCCAGATCGAACTGGTGCCGCTGCGGGCAAATATAGCTATTTGCGCTGCGGCTAAGCGGCGCGTGGCATAGTGGGCAGGTGTAAGACATGATAACTCCGGTGGCGCTGAAAGGGCGAAAGTGTAGCGCTATTCGCCCTCGCAGACCACTGTTACAACGCGGGAGGCAGATCCTCGCGGTTATGCATGACGATAAGATTCTCAGAGCCTTGCGGCATACCGTCGGGCATCACGTTTTCCAGACGCAGTACGTCGCCCATAATCTGACTGAATACCGGGGCAGATACCGCCCCGCCGTAGTATTTGCCGTTACTGGGATCGTTTATCACCACCACCAAGGCATACTTCGGCTGACTGGCCGGCGCCACGCCGGCGGTATAGGCGACGTATTTATCGATGTATTTACCGTCAGGGCCAATTTTCTTCGCCGTACCCGTTTTTACCGCGATACGATAATCACGTACCGCCGCTTTTGTCCCGCCGCCCCCCGGTAACGCCACGCTCTCCATCATATGTTCAACCTCATGGACGATCTCTTGCGGCATAACTCGCGTCCCGATAACCGGCGGATCGATACGGGTTATCGACAGCGGGCGCTCAATACCGTAACCGCCGATCGTCGCATAGACATGCGCCAGCTGTAGCGGCGTAACCATCAGTCCATAGCCAAAGGCGAAGGTGGCACGATCCAGCTCGCCCCAATAGCGACGATGCGGCATCAGCCCGGAGCTTTCACCGGTCAAGCCAAGCCCGGTCGGGTCGCCAAAGCCAAAGGCCTTGTAAGTATCAATAAGATGCTGCACCGGCATCGCCAGCGAGAGGTGCGAAACCCCGGTATCGCTCGACTTTTGCAGAATACCGGTGAGCGTCAGCTCGGGATAATAACCCACGTCGCGAATGCGATGGCCATCAAGCGTAAAGGGATGGGTATCGACTACGCTATCCGGCTGCACAATCCCCTGCTGCAGCGCGGTCATAATCACCAGCGGTTTAACCGTTGAACCCGGCTCAAAGGTATCGCTGATAGCGCGATTTCGAAAATCATCGAGCTGGGCGCTGTCGCGGTTATTAGGGTTAAAATCCGGGTAGCTGGCCATCGACAGGATTTCGCCAGTATCAATCTTGATCAACACCGCCGCGCCTGATTCCGCCTTGTTCCAACGCACGGCATTATCCAGCGCATCCTCCGTGACCGTTTGCAGGCGCTCGTCAATACTAAGCTGCAGATTATGCGCCGGAACGGCGGCCTGCTCGGTGATATTCTCGATCACATGGCCGTGACGGTCTTTACGCACCAGCCGGCGCCCGGGCGTTCCCATTAGCTGTTTGTTAAAGCTTTTCTCAACCCCTTCGATGCCCTGATTATCTACATTGGTAAAGCCCAGCAGGTTCGCCGCGACGTGCCCGGCGGGATAGAAACGGCGGGACTCATCGCGCAAATAAACGCCCGGCAGGTGCAATTTATCGATCCAGTCGGCCTGTTCCGGATTCACCTGGCGCGCCAGATAAAGAAAGCGAGCATGCGGATGCGACTGCACCCGATGAGAGAGTTCAATAAGATCGATATGCAACGCTTCCGCCATTGCCTGCCAGCGCGGACCATAGCCGACACCGCCCTTTTCCAGCATGGTCTGCGGATCTATCCAGATAGCGCTTACCGGCACGCTCACCGCCAGCGGGCGTCCTTCACGATCGCTAATAGTTCCGCGCATCACGGCGATGGGTTCTTCACGCAGCGAACGCATATCCTCTTGTTTAACCAGATTATCCGGAGAGACGATTTGCAGCCAACCTACCCTCGCCAGCAGAAATCCAAGACATCCCAAAATCGCCACACACAGCAACCCAAAACGGATAGGGAGAAAATTTGTGACCGACTTACTTTTATTCTTTTGCACCGTAGCTCCAGCATTATTTTGCAACCACCTGATTTAACAGAAAATTGGCAAAACAGACTGCTAAACAGTGCTAATAAGGGTGATGTTTTGCAACAAAGCGCGTCGGAGGGGAAAAATTGGAAATACTTTGCAACAGATGCTAAAAAGCCCCGCTATAGCGAGGCTTTCTTACAAGATGAGTGGTCTTGAATCAGATAGCAGTTACGTTAACTGCAGCCGGACCTTTCTGGCCGTCCTGAATTTCGAACTCAACGTTCTGGCCTTCAGCCAGAGTTTTGAAGCCGTTACCCTGGATTGCAGAGAAGTGTACGAACACGTCTTTGCTGCCATCAGCCGGAGTAATGAAGCCAAAACCTTTAGACTCGTTGAACCACTTAACTTGACCTTTAATCTTTGCCATTTGCAAAATTCCTTAAACTGTTTTCTTCACCCGCAGGTGCTTACATAGATAAAACTGACACATAACTGCATGAGGCACTAATATAAGGTTCGGCAGAGAAGCGGTATTCAACGACAACGTGTTTACTCAGGACTTCTTTACTGAAAATGCCACACATAAACAGAACTGTACCTCGTTTAACCCGAAACGTGTTATCACACACAACGTAAATAATGGCAAGCCATTTTTAAACGTGTCACGATCGTTCGCACAAATTATCAGGAAATCATTTGATCGCCTGCACATTTATGCGTCTTTGCCGCGCCTGGCTTATCTTTGCATTGTCACAAAACAAACAATAACGTATGCCTGATAAATGCAACTTTTTTACCATAGCTCAACAACTTCTGTTCGTCCAGGTACGTACGTATACGAACTGCCATATTTAAGGGGGCGTTGCGGCGTAATGTGCATAATGATGCGCAAATGAGTCTGAAGAACAAGAGGAAATCGCCTTAACTGTCTCTGTCATAGTGTTAATTAAAACGCTAACTCATGACGACACAAATATTCGCTAAAATAGACGTTAATAATGAAACATTAATGACAAAGTATTGCCATCAGGCAATAGAAACGTTTCGTTATTACTTTTTTTGATTAGCTCAAAAGATTATTCAATATGTGAAATAGAGCGTAGGTGTTTAATCTATTAAACGGAAACGGTTTGGCGTGGAATAAGAGATTACATAAGAATAAGTTATAGCAAAATTTTATGACACTCACAGGCGCGCACAGGATGTGCACACCTGTTCATCAACTTAACGTTCAGCAACGAGACGAATGAAATCGTCGTCGTTTTTCTCCTTCTCAGCCGCTGAAGGTTCAACAACCTCTTCTTTCTCCGGCTCATTGGCTTCACAGAGACGGCGCAGCAGCGCGTTCTGCCGCTTTTGTTGATCAAGCAGCGACTGCAGCAGTTCAATTTGCTCATTGCTACGTGAACTGGCACGATTCACAAAGAACCACAGCAGCAGCCCTACAAGCAGCAGTACAACGGAAAGCGCCAGAGACGCCAGACTTACAATCCCAGGATTCAGTAACTCACTCATTTCACCACCTCAAAGAGAAGGCGTTCATTCTACCACCCACGCGGCAGAAGAAAATCCGTCGGCACAAAAATGTCTTACCAGGGGATGAACTTGTTAATAGCGCAAATACCGCTGAAAAATTGTACATCCTGATCGCACATTACGTTAAGCATCTGAGTCCACAGCAGTAAACAACCCGCTATGACAACGATCAGCAAAACCCAGCGTAATTTTTTCACTCCACTCTCCGTACCATAATCAGATGTGGCCAGGATAACATGGCCTTCTTAAACCGCGGCTAACTGTAATACGAAAGGCGAGTTTAGGAATCATAGACTTGTATCAAATAATGTTCATGCCAGAATAAACGTCAGGATCATACAAATAACGAGGCAACAATGCGATTGATCATTCGCTCTATTGTCATACTAGCAATCGTCTGGATTGGCGTATTATTAAGCGGTTATGGCGTGTTAATTGGCAGCAATCAGAATGCTGGCGGGTTGGGACTACAGTGCAAATACCTGACGGCTCAAGGCATCACCACCGCACAATATGTTCACTCTGATAGCGGTATTATCGGTATTACCAACTGCCCGATTCTGCGTAAAAGCGTCAAGGTTATCGATCAGGGTTAAAACAACTGGAGCTACAGCATCGCGCTGTAGCTCTCTCTGACTATCAGAACGGATAATTGTTAAAACCCATCTGCTCGGAAATCTTACGCGCGGCGGCATGCAGCATCGCCACATACTCGTGCAAACGTTCTTCAGAGAAGCGTAGCGTCGGGAAGGAAATACTCAAGCCGGCAATTACCACGCCGAAGCGGTCGAAGACCGGCACCGCAATACAGCGTAATCCTTCTTCCTGCTCCTCATTGTCTTCGCCATAGCCCTGTTCGCGCACCCGGTCCAGCACTTTCAATAGCTCGCTGGTATCAGTAATGGTGCGCTCGGTGCTACGTTTGTACTCCACTCCTTCCATGATTTGCTCGACTTCCGCCCGGTCGCGCCACGCCAGCAGCACTTTGCCAATGGCGGTGCTATACAGCGGATTACGTCGGCCGATACGCGAATACATCCGCAGGTTATACATGGAATCAATTTTGTGGATATAAACGATGCTGTCTTCATCCAGCGCGCCGAGGTGAATCGTCTCTTTGGTCAGGCGAGAAATTTCACGCATCTGGATATCCGCGCTGCGGATCAGGTCAACGTTCTGCAACGCCCGCGCGCCAAGCTCGAATAACTTCAACGTTAAAGAATATTTCTCAGACTCGCCTTCCTGTGCAACATAGCCCAGTGACTTCATCGTCTGTAAAAAACGATACACCGTGCTTTTAGACATCATCACACGCTGTGACAATTCGGTGATACCAATCTCACGCTCTTCGCCCAAAGCCTGCAGGATGCCAAAAACTTTTAATACTGAAGAGACAGAATCTGGCTGTTTATCCATATCAGCAGCTGCCATTGTTCACCTCATCGTAACTGTTTTATAAAATTCAGAACTGTTTTTTATTATAAATTCACATTATGACCGTCGCAATCGTTGTTCTGCGAGTTGGTTACAAATCTGCGACTTATGGTTGAATAATCAATGCTAAAATCATTAATCAGAAAATAGTTTCCTCTAAGACTTAAACTTCACATGGATAAAAAAATTTTGGATGGCCTGCCGGTACCGCAGCGCTACGGCGCCATTCTGACGATTGTGTTAGGCCTGACAATGGCCGTACTCGACGGCGCTATCGCCAACGTCGCCCTACCGACGATTGCCACCGACCTTAATGCCTCGCCGGCATCGTCAATCTGGATAGTCAACGCCTACCAAATAGCCATCGTCATCGCCCTGCTACCACTATCGTTTCTTGGCGATATGGTTGGCTATCGGCGCATCTATAAAATCGGTCTGGTGGTATTCACTATCACCTCGCTGATTTGCGCACTCTCCCGAAGCCTTGAAATGTTGACGCTGGCGCGAGTGGCTCAAGGTTTAGGCGGCGCGGCGCTGATGAGCGTCAACACGGCGCTGATTCGCCTTATCTATCCGAAGAGACAACTAGGGCGCGGAATGGGCATCAACTCTTTCGTCGTTGCCGTCTCCTCCGCCGCGGGGCCAACCATTGCCGCCGCTATTCTTTCGCTTGCTTCCTGGCAATGGCTGTTTTTAATCAACGTACCGCTGGGGATTATTTCTATCTTCCTCGCCATGCGTTTTTTGCCACCCAACAGCACTGCCAGCAAAATTACCCGTTTCGATCTGCCGAGCGCGATAATGAACGCCCTCACCTTCGGGCTGCTCATCACGGCGCTCGGCGGCTTTGCCCAGGGGCAATCCGGTTATCTGGTGCTCGCGGAAGTCATCGCCATGCTGATTATCGGCTTCTTCTTTGTGCGCCGGCAGTTACGCATGCCGGTACCACTGTTACCGGTTGATTTACTGCGAATTCCGATCTTTTCGCTCTCTATCTGTACCTCGATCTGTTCTTTTTGCGCTCAGATGCTGGCGATGGTCTCCCTGCCTTTTTTCCTGCAAACCGTTATCGGACGCAGTGAAGTAGAGACGGGGCTGCTGTTAACGCCGTGGCCATTGGCGACCATGGTGATGGCCCCTCTGGCGGGTTACTTGATAGAGAAAGTTCATGCCGGGCTACTGGGGGCAATGGGGCTGCTGATCATGGCCTGTGGCCTGTTTGGTCTTGCGCTATTACCCTCTTCCCCTTCCGATCTCGATATTATCTGGCGGATGGCGCTGTGCGGCGCAGGCTTCGGGCTGTTCCAGTCACCAAACAACCATACCATTGTCTCCTCCGCGCCAGGCCATCGCAGCGGCGGCGCCAGCGGCATGTTGGGGACCGCACGGTTACTGGGACAAAGTAGCGGCGCCGCGCTGGTCGCCCTGCTGTTTAACCTGGCAGGCGATAGCGGCACCCACACCGCGCTTCTGCTGGCCGGCTCCCTGGCGGTCATTGCCGCCGCCATCAGCGGGCTACGCGTAACTCAACCGCGCGCCGCCTGATAGCGCGCGGCCAAAAAAAATCCGCAGCCCGAAAGCTGCGGATTTTTATTTTCAGCGTTTGTACGCCAGATTATTTCAGATATTCTCCGCTACGCAGCGCTTCAATGCGTTTGTCCAACGGCGGATGGGTCATGAACAGTTCGCTCATCGACTTCGCTTTACCGTTGATACAGAACGCCATCATGCTGCTGGCTTCCTGCGGTTCATAGCTGGTTTTCAAGCGCTGCAAGGCAGCAATCATTTTCTCACGACCGACCAATTTGGCGGAACCAGCATCGGCGTGGAATTCACGGTAGCGCGAGAACCACATGGTAATGATGCTGGCGAGAATACCGAACACCAGTTCCAGTACGGTTGCGACCGCAAAGTAGATAAGCGGGTTACCATTGCTGCTTTCGCCTTCATCTTCACGATTACCGCCGAGGAAACCAGCCGCAATCTGCGCGATAACGCGGGAGATAAAGATAACGAAGGTGTTCACTACCCCCTGAATCAGCGTCATGGTGACCATGTCGCCATTGGCAATATGGCTGATTTCGTGAGCGATAACGGCTTCCGCTTCGTCACGGCTCATATTCTGCAGCAAGCCGGTGCTCACGGCGACCAGAGAAGCGTCGCGGCGCGCGCCGGTGGCGAAGGCGTTAATGTCCGGGGCGTGATAAATCGCCACCTGCGGCATGCCGATGCCCGCCTGCTGCGCCTGCTGCGCGACGGTACTCATCAGCCAACGTTCAGTTTCGTTACGCGGCTGTTCGATAACTTCCCCACCAACCGACTTCAGCGCCATCCATTTCGACATCAGCAGCGAAACGATCGAGCCGCCGAAACCAAACAGCAGCGCCATGATCAGCAGGCCGGTCATGCTGCTCGACTGGATCCCCGTCAGGCTAAGCACCAGGCCAAACACCACCATGACTGCCAGGTTAGTCAGCAGGAAAAGCGCGATTCGCATCATAATATTCTTTTTACCTCGATTTAACAAAACGCACTATGCGATACCCATATCGTATGGGTCAGATGCTAATTTTCAACTATCAGGCCCTGCTAAGTCACGAGAAAGACACAACTTTACATTTTGTAGCATATCGCTGACACCCTATGAGAGTGTTGACAATTTTGTTGAATAAAGTCGAAGGACAGATGAAGAGAGAAAAAGAAACGGGCACAATCACTTGTGCCCGTTGAGGAGTTATTTGCTTACCGGCGGCTCTACCGGAGGCTGAGCTTTTTCCTGTTGCGCCAGGTCAATCGCAATATGCACGGTCTCATCAAGATATGGATCCGGTTCCTGATAATCCTTCGGCAGATCGTCAATCTTTTTGAGCAGCGGCTTGCCTTCGCGTTTCAGGCGATCGTTCACCCGCGCCAGACGAATTGCATCATCTTCTTCATTCTCTTTCTCACGCTGTGCGTAGTTCAGAGAAACGATATTGCGCTTGTCTTTCATGGCGTTAAAGCGCGCAATATCCTTAATGATGTACTGGAATTCCGGATCTTTCGCGATACGGTCTTCATGGCGCTTAAGCAGTTCTGGTTCGAACGGTTTCATTTCGCCCGACTTCACGTAGGTCGCCGGATCGATACTATCCCACGGCAGCGCGTTATCTTCATACTGCTCGCCGGTATCGCGATCTTCTTTACCGGTTGGCATCATGATGTCCGGAGTAACACCTTTACGCTGAGTGCTGCCGCCGTTAATGCGGTAGAACTTCTGGATGGTGTACTGCACGGAACCTAACGCCGGCCATTCCGGGCGCAGCATTTGATCGTAGATACGATTTAGCGAACGATACTGCTGAACGGTACCTTTACCAAAGGTCTGCTCGCCGACGATCAGCGCACGGCCATAGTCCTGCATCGCGGCGGCAAAAATTTCCGATGCCGAGGCGCTGAAGCGATCGACTAAGACCACCAGCGGGCCTTTATAGTAAACCACACCGTCGGTATCGCTATCTTCGCGGACCTTACCGTTGTTATCACGCACCTGCACCACCGGGCCGGATGGGATAAACAGACCGGAGAGCGAAACCGCCTCCGTCAGCGCCCCACCGCCGTTACTGCGCAGATCGATGACGATACTGCTGACATTCTGTTTTTCCAGCTTCTGCAGTTGCACTTTGACATCATCAGTCAGACCAACGTAGAACCCCGGGATATCCAGCACGCCGACTTTTTCTTTACCGACGGTTTTAACCGACATCTTAACCGCGCGGTCCTCAAGACGAATACGCTCGCGGGTCAGAGTAACAATACGGGTTTTTGCCCCTTTGCCAGCCGGCAGAACTTCCAGGCGAACTTTGCTGCCCTTCGGTCCTTTGATCAGCGCGACAACATCGTCCAGCCGCCAGCCGATAACATCAACCATGCTCTTACCCGGCTGACCGACGCCGACGATGCGGTCGCCAACGCTAATCGCTTTGCTCTTCGCCGCCGGACCGCCGGCAACCAGTGAATTGATCACCGTGTAGTCGTCGTCCATCTGCAGCACCGCGCCAATACCTTCCAGAGACAGGCTCATTTCAGTATTGAACTGTTCGGTGTTACGCGGGGAGAGATAGTTGGTATGCGGGTCGATTTCGCGCGCGAAAGCGGTCATCGCCAGCGAGAAGACGTCTTCGCTGTTGGTTTGGGCCAGGCGACGAATCGCAAACTTATAACGCCGGGTCAGGGTTTCACGAATTTCTTTATCGTCTTTACCCGCCAGCTTCAGGCTCAGTTCATCGAACTTCACCTTGGCGTCCCAAAGCGCGTTAAGCTCGGCTTCATCCTTCGGCCACGGCGCTTTGCTGCGATCGAGGTTGAAGTTGTCGTTGCCGGTAAAATTCATCGGACGATCCAGTACCTTTAAAGCGTACTGGTAACGCTCAAAGCGACGTTTCTGCGCGAGGTTATACAGGTCGTAGAAAACGTCCAGTTTACCGCTGCGCAGTTCGTCGCCGATTTTATTTTTTTGCGCCGCATACTGAGAAACATCGCTGGCCAGCAGCACGTTATGGCTGTAATCCAGCAGATTCAGATAGCGGTCAAAAATCTTTGCCGAAAAGGCGTTGTCGAGATCAAACTGCCGATAATGGGAACGGGTAAAGCGCGAGGTAACGCGCTCACTCACCGTCGCGTGCTGCGGCTCTTCTTTCAGCACGGGAATTTGATCGACTCGGGTGATATCGTCCACGGCGAAGGCATGGCCTGCTATTGCTAGCAGGCCCGCAAGCGCGGTGAGCTTAAAAAGTTTGTTCATGCCTGGCCCGGCCTCCGTTTCAGAACACCAGGTGTTCTGCGCGTACAATCATTGACATACCAGAAGTCAGCTGTACACGAACGCCATCTTTGGTGATTTCCACAACGGTGGCGTCCATTGCGTTGTTGCCTGCTTTCACCTTCAGAGCCTGACCGACGCTTAATACAGAGACGTCAGACACCGGGGTAAGGCGTTGCTCTTCACGCGGTGCTTTGGCAGCTGCAGGACGCGGCTTACGCTGTTCACTACCTTCTTTACGGCGAGCCTGCGGCTGAGGACGCGGTTTACGCTCGCGACGTACCCCTTCTTCCTGCTGGCCTGCCGCGGCAGCGGCTTCGCGCTTCTTAGCCTGCTGGCTGGCGCGCTGCGCCTGAACGCGAGCTTTGGCTTCTTCGAGCTGCTGACGGGCGTGAGCAACGTGTTGCTCTTCCAGTTCGCCGCACGGGTTGCCGTCGAGATCGACGCGAATCGCTCCCGCTTTCACGCCATACAGATAACGCCAGCTCGAAGTATAAAGACGTAAGGCAGCGCGCAGTTGGGTTTTGCTGAGATTCATCTCTCCGCCAACTCGCTCTACAAGATCCTGAAAAATACCGATTTTCAGGGGGCGCGCTTCGCCTTCAGCGCTGAAACACTGAGGAAAACGTTCGGCCAGAAACGCGATTACTTCTTTACTGCTATTCAACTTAGGTTGATTTTCCATGAAATTTCCTGATTACAACGGACGTAGCCAACAAGCCGCAGGCATGAACAGGCGTCATTATAATGACGTCATCGCTAAATGCTACGTTATCCGTTGATTATCCTGCGACGTGGGCAAAGATTTTTTGATAATCGGTCGCCGCAATCAGCGTTTCAAGGCGCGAGACCAGCTCTGCAAGCCCCTGTTCGTCTTCTGCGGTGAAGCGGGAATACGCCGTGCTATCGATATCCAGTACGCCAATAATCTGATTGTTTACCTGCAACGGAAAGACGATTTCCGAATTGCTGGCGGCGTCACAGGCAATATGGCCGTCAAACGCATGGACATCTTCCACGCGCTGGACGCGGTTCTGCGCCACGGCGGAACCACAAACGCCGCGACCGACCGGAATACGTACACAGGCCAGCTTACCCTGGAACGGCCCCAGCACCAGCGTGTCGCCTTCCAGGAGATAAAACCCGGCCCAGTTGACCTCTTCCAGCCGTTCAAACAACAACGCGCTGGTATTTGAGATCATTGCCAAAAAACTGGTTTCGCCTGCCATAAGCGCCTGAAAATCGCGGTTCAGATCCGCGTAGAATTCTGTTTTGTTCATTTTTTAATCACTTAGTTGTCTTACTATCTCATCTGCAGATGCCTACTAAAATAAGCATTAAATGCCTTCGGGCTCAAGATGAATTCATTCCTGGGTTAATATAGTGGGATACATTCATTCCCGAACGTAATAAATGCTGATAAAAACACCCTCAATCACGCCGACGAAGAAGATTACCGTTCATTCGGTCAGTTCGCCAACGCCGCATGCGCACTATCAGCGCTGTACGCAGTGCGACATGCTGTTCCGCATACCGGTTGTGAAAAGAAATCAATGCGCCTGGTGCCCGCGGTGCAACGCGAAGGTCCGTGACGGCCGCGATTGGTCCCTCTCCCGGCTCGCCAGTATGGCGTTTACGATGATGTTGCTGATGCCGTTCGCCTGGAGCGAGCCGCTGCTGCGTTTGCATCTGCTCGGCGTGCGTATTGACGCCAACGTTTTGCAGGGGATCTGGCAGATGACCAACCAGGGCGATCCCATTACCGCCGCGATGGTGCTCTTCTGCGCGGTGGTTGCGCCCGTTCTGCTGGTAGTTTCCATTGCCTACCTTTGGCTTGGTAACGTGCTGGGGATGAACCTGCGGCCGGTGCTGCTGATGCTCGGCAAACTGAAAGAGTGGGTGATGCTGGACATTTATCTGGTCGGTATCGGCGTCGCCTCCATAAAAGTCCAGGACTATGCCTTCCTGCAGCCCGGCATCGGCTTGATCGCCTTTATCGCACTGACCCTACTCAGCATCCTGACGCTCATTCACATGAACGTGGAAGAGTTGTGGGAGCGTTTTTATCCCGAACGCCCGGCCATGCGCTACGACACCAATCTTCAGGTTTGCACCGGCTGTCACTATACCGGTTATCGCGACTCCCGCGGCCGCTGCCGCCGGTGCCATACCTCGCTGCATCATCGCCGGCCGCAAAGCCTACAGCGTAGCTGGGCGGCCCTGATTGCGTCGCTGGTTTTCCTGCTGCCGGCCAACCTGCTACCGATTTCGATAATCTACGTCAATGGCGCGCGCCAGGAAGATACGATTCTTTCGGGGATCATTTCACTCGCCAACAGCAACATCGCAATCGCCGGCGTAGTGTTCATCGCCAGTATTTTGGTACCATTCACCAAAGTTATAGTGTTATTTACCCTGCTGGTCAGCATACAATTCAAGTGCGAACAGGGGCTACGTACGCGTATCCTGCTGCTGCGGCTGATTACCTGGATCGGCCGCTGGTCGATGTTGGATCTGTTTGTTATCTCATTAACCATGTCGTTGATAAACCGCGATCAGCTCCTGGCTTTTACCATGGGGCCGGCGGCGGTGTATTTCGGCGGCGCGGTAATTTTAACTATCCTTGCAGTTGAATGGCTGGACAGCCGCTTACTTTGGGACGCTCATGAGTCAGGAAACGCCCGCTTCGCCGACTGAAGCCAAAATAAAAACCAAACGCCGTATCTCGCCATTCTGGTTGTTGCCGGTCATCGCGCTGATGATTGCCGGATGGCTTATCTGGACCAGCTTTGAAGGCCGGGGAACGACGATTACCATCGATTTCCAGTCCGCAAACGGGATTGTTCCGGGGCGTACGCCTATCCGCTATCAAGGGGTAGAGGTTGGTACGGTACAGGATATCTCTTTGAGTAAGGACCTCAGCAAGATCGAAGTTTCCGCCAGCGTGAAGAGTGATATGAAAGACGCGCTGCGCAAAGACACCCAGTTCTGGCTGGTGACGCCAAAGGCTTCATTGGCCGGCGTTTCCGGGCTGGATGCGCTGGTCGGCGGTAACTATATCGGCATGATGCCAGGTAAAGGCGAACCGGAAGATCACTTCGTCGCCCTGGATACTCAGCCAAAATATCGCATCAACAACGGCGAACTGATGATTCATCTGCAGGCGCCAGATCTCGGTTCGCTGAACAGCGGCTCGCTGGTCTATTTCCGTAAAATTCCGGTTGGCCGGGTGTATGACTACACGCTCAACGCCAACAATCAGGGGGTGACGATTGATGTATTAATCGAGCGTCGCTTCACCAATCTTGTTAAAAAAGGCAGTCGGTTCTGGAACGTCTCCGGGATTAAAGCCGACGTCAGCCTGAGCGGCGCCAAAGTCCAGTTGGAAAACCTCTCCGCGTTAGTTAACGGCGCCATTGCCTTTGACTCGCCTGACGACTCCAAAGCGGCGGCGCAAAACGACGAATACAACCTCTATGAGGATCTGGCGCACAGCCAGCGCGGGGTGCTGGTGACGTTGGAGCTACCCGACGGCGATGGGTTGAAGGCGGGCTCTACGCCGCTGATGTACCAGGGGCTGGAAGTAGGTCAGTTAACCAAACTCAATCTCAATCCCGGCGGTAAAGTTACCGGTGAGATGACCGTCGACCCGAGCGTGGTCACCCTGCTTCGGGATAAGACGCTGATTCAAATGAAGAAGCCGAAAATCTCGCTGGATAACCCAAGCGTTAGCGCTCTACTCACCGGCAACACCTTCGAGCTGGTCCCTGGTGACGGCGAACCGCGAAATCACTTTATGGTTATGGCAGCCGATAAAGCGCTACTGGAAGAGCCCAACGTCGCCACCGTGACGCTATCGGCGCCGGAAAGCTATGGCATTTCTGCCGGCCAGCCGCTGATGCTACACGGCGTTAAGGTCGGCCAGGTGCTGGAACGCAAGCTCACCGCAGAGGGTGTCACTTTCCAGGTCGCCATTTCGCCGGAGTATCGCAATCTGGTACGCGGCGATAGCAAATTTGTCGTCAACAGCCGCCTTGATGTGAAAGTTGGGCTGGATGGCGTGCAGGTACTTGGCGCCAGCGCCAGCGAATGGGTTGATGGCGGGATCCGCATCATCCCCGGTGAAAAAGGGGAAATGCACAACAGCTATCCGCTGTATGCCAACCTGGAAAAAGCGCAGGAAAATAGCCTCAGTGAAATCCCGACCACCACGCTGAGTCTTTCCGCGGAAACGCTGCCCGATGTGCAGGCAGGCTCGGTAGTGTTGTATCGCAAATTCGCCGTCGGCGAGATCATCTCGGTGAAACCGCGCAGCAACGCTTTCGATATCGATCTGCATATCAAACCGGAATATCGCCATTTGTTGACCAATAACAGCGTTTTCTGGGCGGAAGGCGGCGCGAAGGTAAAACTCGACGGTAATGGGCTAACCGTGCAGGCGTCGCCGCTGGCTCGCGCGCTGAAAGGCGCCATCAGCTTTGATAACCTCAACGGCAGCAGCGCCAACGCGCGCTTGAACAATAAGCGTATCTTGTACGCCTCCGAAACCGCCGCCCGCGCGGTGGGCGGCCAGATTACGCTGCACGCTTTCGATGCGGGTAAAATGGCGGCGGGCATGCCGATTCGCTATCTCGGTATCGACATCGGCCAGATCCAGTCGCTGGAGTTGATTACGGCAAAAAATGAAGTTCAGGCGAAAGCGGTGCTTTATCCGGAATATGTCGGCACCTTTGCCCGTGCCGGTACCCGCTTCTCGGTGATTACGCCGCAGATCTCTGCCGCCGGCGTTGAACATCTGGACACGATCTTCCAGTCGTATATCAATGTTGAACCTGGCCGTGGTTCGCCGCGCCGCGACTTCGAGATTCAGGACACCACCATCACCGATTCGCGCTACATCGACGGCCTGAGCATTATCGTCGAAGTGCCGGAAGCCGGTTCGCTCGATATTGGTACGCCGGTGCTGTTCCGCGGCCTGGAAGTGGGTACCGTGACCGGGCTGACGCTGGGCTCGATGTCCGACCGCGTTATGGTTAAGCTGCGTATCAGTAAGCGTTATCAGTACTTAGTGCGCAATAACTCGGTGTTCTGGCTGGCTTCCGGCTATAGCCTCGACTTCGGTCTGATTGGCGGAGTGGTGAAAACAGGTACCTTCAACCAGTTTATCCGCGGCGGTATCGCCTTTGCCACCCCGCCGGGAACGCCGCTGGCGCCGAAAGCGCAGGATGGCAAACACTTCTTGCTGCTGGAAAGCGAGCCAAAAGAGTGGCGCGATTGGGGAACGGCGCTGCCTAATTAATTCTCTCCAATGCCTGAACGCCCCGGTGTCCCGCTCCGGGGCGTTTATGGTAAACTGCGCCCCCTTTTTTGCTTGTGGTGCGCTGCTCGTGGCTCAAAACGCTGTCTTTCTCCCGGAACTCTTCCTCGCTCAAATGCGTGCGGCAATGCCAACGCATCTTTCGTTCGATGACTTCATCGCCGCCTGCCAGCGCCCGCTGCGCCGCAGTATTCGCGTCAATACGTTGAAGATTACGGTCGCTGATTTTCTGCAACTGGTCGCCCCTTACGGCTGGCAGTTAACGCCGGTCCCGTGGTGCGCAGAGGGTTTCTGGATCGAGCGTGATGATGACGATGTACTCCCGCTGGGCAGCACCGCCGAGCATCTGAGCGGGCTATTTTATATTCAGGAAGCGAGCTCGATGCTGCCGGTAGCGGCGCTGTTCGCCGATGGCGAAATGCCGGAGCGAGTGATGGATGTCGCCGCCGCGCCAGGTTCCAAAACGACGCAAATCGCCGCCCGGATGGGCAATCGCGGCGGGATCCTGGCAAACGAATTCTCCGCCAGCCGGGTGAAAGTGCTGCACGCCAATATCAGCCGCTGCGGCATTAATAACGTAGCCCTCACCCACTTCGATGGGCGCGTCTTCGGCGCCGCTCTGCCTGAGTGCTTCGACGCGATTTTGCTCGATGCCCCCTGCTCGGGCGAAGGAGTAGTGCGTAAAGATCCCGACGCGCTAAAAAACTGGTCTCCAGAAAGTAATCAGGAGATTGCCGGCACGCAAAGAGAACTCATTGACAGCGCATTTCACGCTCTGCGTCCTGGCGGTACCCTCGTCTACTCCACCTGTACGCTGAACCGTGAAGAAAACGAGGAAGTGGTTAACTGGCTGCTGCAAACCTACCCGCAGGCGGTTGAAGTCATGACCCTGGATTCACTCTTCCCGCAGGCTCACGAAGCGCTCACCGACGAAGGTTTCCTGCACGTGTTCCCGCAGATTTTTGATTGTGAGGGTTTTTTCGTTGCCCGCCTGCGTAAAACCACCTCTATCGATCCCCTACCTGCGCCAGGTTATAAAGTGGGCAAGTTCCCTTTCGCACCGATGAAAGGACGTGAGGCAGCGGCTGTCACCGCAGCCGCCAACGCCGTTGGCCTGCAATGGGCAGAGCATCTTCGTTTATGGCAACGCGATAAAGAAATCTGGCTGTTCCCGCAAGAACTGGAAGCGTTAATCGGCAGGGTTCGTTTTTCGCGCATCGGAATTCGCCTCGCTGAAACGCATAACAAAGGCTACCGCTGGCAGCATGAAGCAGCGATCGCGCTTGCTGCGCCAGAGGAGCCGTTTGAGCTCACCTTAGCGGAAGCGGAAGAGTGGTATCGTGGGCGCGATGTCTATCCCGAGGCGCCGCCGCGGCAGGATGAAGTGATTGTCACTTTCCAGGGCGCGCCATTAGGACTCGCCAAGCGCGTGGGCTCGCGGTTGAAAAACAGTTACCCTCGCGAACTGGTGCGCGACGGCAAACTTTTCGCCGGAAAGTCGTGACCGCGCGCCAAAAAGCGCACTTTTTGACTGGCGATTTACTCCCCGTTGTCTACGCTGAAAAATGACGGCCTAACTGGTCGTACCACAACTCAGCAGACAAACGGGGTGAATGATGAGTAAAACTAACGTACGAATCGGCGCGTTTGAAATCGACGACGCCGAGCTGCATGGCGAGTCACAGGGTGAGCGAACGTTAAGCATTCCTTGCAAATCCGATCCTGACTTATGCATGCAATTAGACGCCTGGGATGCCGAAACCAGCGTTCCCGCCATTCTTAATGGCGAACATTCTGTGCTTTACCGTAAACACTACGACCGCCAATCCGATGCCTGGGTCATGCGTCTTGTCTGACTCAAATGAACCCGTCGCCTGAGACGGGTTATTTATATCCCTCCCCCGCTGCGCTAACTTCCCCTACACTTACCTTATGTTCATTCGCTAATGAGGGCGGGATGTTTGCCTTAGTATTATTCATTTGCTATCTGGACGGCGGGTGCGAAGACATCGTAGTGGATGTCTATGATAGCGAACGACAATGCCTCGTCGCTATGGACGACCAACGAATTCGCCAGGGAGGCTGTTTCCCGGTAGAAGATTTTATCGACGGCTTCTGGCGTCCGGCGACGGAATATAGCGACTTTTAAACAGCCGACTGCAGCCGCACCAGCGTTAGCTCTCCGCCAAACACCGCGCCGGTATCAATGTAGTGTTGGTTATCGCTATCGTAACGGCGTTTAAGCGGCGTATGGCCAAACCAAAAGTGATCCGCCCCGGCTATCTCTCCGTGCCGTCCCGCCAGATGATCGGTTAAACGCTGGCGGCCCCAGAGCACCTGATGCTCGTCCACGGGCAACTGCCAACGATAAACGCTGGCGGGATAGTCGGCATGGGCAATCACGTGGGTGGTATCCTGGCTGCGGAGTTCAATGATTAACGGCACATCCCGGCAGCGGTTAAACAGCAAATCAGCCAACCGTTTCTGTTCCTGTGAGGCGGTTGGATACCAGCCGCCGCCGTTCATCGTCCACAGCGCCATTTCCCCGCTCGCCAGCGCATCCAGCGCCATTTGCTCATGGTTGCCGCGCACCGCTCTGAACCACCGGCAATGCAGCAAGCCCAGACATTTCACGCTTTGCGGCCCACGGTCAATCAGATCGCCAACAGAGATCAGAAGATCCTGCCAGGGATCAAATTTACGCTGCCGCAGCTGGGACATTAATAAATCAAAACAACCATGTAGATCGCCCACCAGCCAGATATTACGCCAGGCGCTACCTTCTACGCGCTGATACATATTTCCACCCCCTCAGTTAATTATACAAAATATGACTGAAGGCGTGGTTAGAAATACATACGTCAATCAACGTTAAACAAGGCGTAAATATAGTCTGGCGAAGCATTAAGCTTGTCCCGCGAGATCCGTAAAATAAAAATAAAATAATGACGAGGTATGACATCGTGACGGACAATAGCCTGCATTCATCATGCACACTTCAGCAACGCTCAAATTTGATTGCCGATCTCGTAATGGGGCGTATCACGCCTGCGCCAATCTGGCAAAAACGCAATTATCGGCTCAAATTCTTGCTGCGTACGGCACTGTTCTATCAGCCGACCCGCGAGATGCTGGACACCCTTTCTGCGCGTGGTGATTTCCGCCAACTGCTGGCGGCGCAGGCTACGCTGCCAGGTAAAGTACATCGCCAGTATTTAGTGCGCGACCTTAACGCCCGTCAGCGTTCCCAGGCTATCATTAGCCACTATCAGTACGTCGACTCGCTGGGCGAGAACCGATTGGCAACGGCCATGATATCGCCGTCAGAACGACCGTTACTGACCCTGTCCGCTAAAGATGATGCGGCCTTCACGCTCTTTGCCTCGTCAGCCGGCAAAGCCGAACGAGAAGGTGAAACGACTCTTTGGCTTCGCGATAGCCAGCAGCAACTGTTGGCCAGCGCCACGTTTAGCGTAGTCCGCCATCAAGGGCAGTGGCAACTGGTCATCGGCGGCCTGCAGGGGCCGCGTCGGCATGTTTCCCATGACGTCATTAAACACGCAACCCGCGCCTGCTACGGTCTGTTTCCCAAACGCCTGCTGTTGGAGTTCATCTGGCTGCTGGCCGCCCGAAGCAATATTCAGGCTATTTACGGCGTCAGCGATAATGGTCATGTGTTTCGCGCGCTGCGCTATCGTTTAAGTAAAGGCCGGCACTTCCACGCCAGCTACGATGAGTTCTGGCAATCAATTGAAGGCGTGCGTGACGATAGTTATCGCTGGCGCCTACCGCTGAAGCTGGAAAGAAAATCGCTGGAGAGTATCGCCAGTAAAAAGCGCGCCGAATATCGCCGCCGTTTCCAGTTCATGGATGAGATGGCCGTACAGGTGGCTAATCTGCTAAGTGTAAAATAAATATTCACGTCTTATTACGAAAAAGATTCGCCGTTTTTAATAACGGCGTTTTCATTTGTACATTCTTTGGTTAATATCGTGGCCTGTTGATAATTGGTTTAAGTTGGCCATTGACCTATGAGTAAAACTGAGATTTTCCTGCTGCTGGTTATCCTGCTTATTTTAGGCAGTGCCCTATGGTTTATTTTCAGTGACGAGATATGGGTATTGGTCAGCTATCTGGAAACCTTACTCTATCCTACGTTAATCGCCCCGGAATAAATGCCAACATGCTGACCGTCCATGGATTTATTTCTATCTTTATCAATTAGCGGCAAAACCTCTTCACCCCTCTAAGAACCGCATTAATTGCATAACATTACATCATTGCCTCATTTAATTTATCATACAAATAGGTATACTACTGACTTCCGATGTAGACCCATCTTTCACCTGCACTATGGGTCTGGTTGTGTGCAGGTGTCTTCTTTCTGTTGTGTTTTTACACACCCTCTGCCTTTTTACAACAACACGCTAGCAATACCGTGAATTGCAACCGGTAGAATGGCTGCGTTCTCAACGGTCCCCATGCGATAGAGCTACGATGTAACACACTTTTAGCAACCTTTTACCCCATGCTCCACCGGGGTAGAGGAGCTGATATGATCTGGCCGCCATATCGGGATAACTGACATCTGATGATCGGTGGCTGCAAGTTAACCTGACGTTTAGGTTGGCATATAAATATGAGCGTTATAGCTAATTTAATCTCTAAATCCGTCAATAAATCATTCACACCTAAAATACCAACAAACAACCCATACAGGAATAATATATAAAGAGCTAAAACACCGCATCTATTTATATTAAATATTTTCTGAAAAAGTAACAAAAAAAATGAACATCTAAAACAAAAAATCCATAACCAATTGATAATAATGAAAAATAAAAACAGAGTGCAATAATTGCTAATACTTGTAGATCACCACCCCCTCTTATTTATGCTGAGAGCCTGCATTGTAAGTGGTAACATCTGCGGAAATCCCCCCCTCAGGTTGTTGATTAAATGAACAGCAAGCAAGAAATATTATCAATACATTATCTTCGCGGCATAGCAGCATTATTAGTCGTACTACTTCACATTTCCTGGTATATGGGGGATGAATGGGGGCATTTATTCGATGCCGGAAGGATTGGTGTGGATATATTTTTTATAATTAGTGGGTTTATTATTGCCTATGCTACAAGACATGGTAATGAAAATACGGTTTTATTCCTGGGGAAAAGACTTGTTCGAATTTACCCTTGCCTTTTTATTGTTTGGGTATTCTATTGCGTTACCGTTTTTCGCGACGCTAACCTATCGACCATGATTAAATCATTACTTCTGTTTCATAAAAATTACTCCGCCCCCGCTCCTGCGTATGACTTTAACCTGATGGGGACTCCATGGACGTTAACCTATGAAATTTATTTTTATATTGTATTTTCAGTAGCTATGAAAGTATCGCACAAATACAGATCCGTGCTATGCTCCCTGTTCTTAATAGCATTAACAGTCATATCTCAGATCACATATAATGGCGCTTTTGAGTTCAACCGATATGTGTCTGCAAATATATTAGTACAACATTGGTATCAGGTTCCACTCAAAATTATTAGTACCACAATCACATGGGAATTCATTGCTGGGATGGCTCTTTTCGAACTAAGAGGATGGCTTGTAAAATATAGAAGCAAACTCGTTGAACAAGCCTTAATTATATTATCAATAATATATTTGACGATGTTATATGTCAATGGCGGTCATGGATTAATATTCAAGGCTGGTATTTTTTACGGTGCATTTTTAATATTCTTCACAGCATTATACTTTGAAGCCGGGAATGCAATGTTCAAAAATAAGTTCCTGCATTTCCTGGGCAATATTTCATATTCGATGTATCTGATTCATTATGCAATTAACCAGTACATCAGAATTCATACCAACTGGATTTGGAGTGATATCCCAGGGGTTATAAAAGTCGCGGCTATACTCAGCCTGACTTTCGTCTTCTCTTATTTATCATATCGACTCATAGAATTACCCGCGATGAAAGTGTTTAAATACTATATAAAAAGACATTCTGTTAAAGCGCATGAGACAAAGTTGGCCGTATAAAAAGGGGGTTGTCCCTCTCTTTGATCCTTCACACATCAAAGTTGCGCCATTTCACTAAAACCGCATTTTGGGTATCGGAGTTGCCGTAACGGCAGGACGGCAATTTTTATGTAAAAATAATGTTAAGCTGGTTTTGGTTGTGATATAAGGTAGAAAGTTCAGCATTCGGCCGTTTGAGCACTCTCAGCGGGATGTGTGTAACTCGCTGAATAACAGATAAAAAGAGACCGAACACGATTCCTGTATTCGGTCCAGGGAAATGGCTCTTGGGAGAGAGCCGTGCGCTAAAAGTTGGCATTAATGCAGGCTAAGTCGCCTTGCCTTATAAGAATAGATGACTGTGACAGGTTTTCCAGTCCGCGACAAAAGTGGTTGAAAAATTGCTGACAAATAACAAAAAACCGCCGCGTTCTCTTACCAAACGCCGGCGGTTTTTTTACCTTTAAAACAAAGTGATATAGGTCATTATCAACAAAGCTTTTGCGCTCGTTCGATAAATGGCGCCAGGCTCATTTTTTGCCCCGGATGCTGCGGATCGTCAGCCTGAATGATGGAAATCGGCTGTGCGGTAGTCTTACCGGCCTTCACTTCCTGCTCGGCGACATCATTCAGCGGATACTGCACCAGGGTGCTCGGGTTGATGGCGTACAGCGCATTACCCGGGCGGCAGGTTAACATGACTTCTTCACGGGTGAACGCCCAGTTGTCCTTACCCACTTCAAAACGGCTCACGGTAATCACCTGTGGCGCCGCCAACGCGGCGCCTGAGCTTGCCAGTAACAACATTGTCAGAACGATTTTTTTCATCATTTAGCCAGTTAATTCAATTAGGTTGCCAGGTCGCGAACAGGCTGACGGCTAGTACTGCCAGCGCGGCAAGCGCCATTTCCAGCTGTGTAGTGCGTAAAATAGTTCGTTCCGCCCACGAGCCGTTACCTGACATTCGCGGTACCAGAACATACCTGTTCACCAGCGCAATTGCTACCATCCCAGCGACCAGCGCACATTTGAACAACAACATCACTCCCCACGGTGAATCGCCAATCAGCCGCCCCTGTATCAACAGCGTATTGCCAATCCCGCTGGCAATCGCGCCAGCCACGGCCAAATGCCCGTAACGTGAAAAGCGCATCATGGCGGTTATGGCTACCTGACGCCAGCGCCCGCGCGCCAGCCGCAGGCAGTAGACAAATGGCAGCAGCCCACCGGCCCAGGCAGCGACGCAAAACAGATGTAGCGCGTGATTAGTACGCTGTAATGCGCCAGTCCAACCATCATGCATCGCCGCATGCCCCACGCCTGCCATTAACAACAACTGCGCGCAAAATAGCAGCAACAACAGACGCGCCGGGCGACGCGGTTTGATCCACGCGACAGTCAGCGCAATCCACGCCAGTACCATCTGCCACAGCCAGACGCCGCCAAACTGCGTCCCGATAACAGCGCGCCAGATTGCAGGTTGCCAGACATCGTTCCAGCCATCCCCCATCAACCCGCCCTGCGCCATCAGCATCAAAGTGGCTGAAATAGCGCTAATCATTAGCAGGTAGCGCAGCAGTGGATAAAAACGCTGCATCAACAGGCGACGCAGCGAGACTGGCGCCCACCATGCGCCGTACAGCGCGCAACCGAAGGCCGTCATCAATGAGATGAAGTGGACAAACCGCAGGCCGACATATATTCCCGACAGCATGGTTTATTTCACGCTGAAGTGGTATTGCCCTTTGGTCTTATGGCCGTCAACGGAGACCACATGCCACTCTACGGTGTACTCGCCCGCCGCCAGCGGTTCATTCAGCGGCAGCGTTAATTGCGCTTTATTACCGTCGCTGCGGGCCAATTTGCCGGTAGCCACTGGTTTATTCTGCGGGCCGCTGAGGGTCACGCCGCTGAAAGTGGTTTCCACCCCTTCGCTGAAGGTTAAGGTGAGCGCCTGCGGCGACGTTGAGACCGTCGAATCGGCCGCCGGGATTTGTTGCTGGAGATGGGCATGGGCAAAAGCGCTGGCGGTGGTCAACATAGCGCTGAGAAATACGGCGGCGTATAGCGCGCGTCCGGCGATGTTTCGCATTAACGTCATTCCTTTTTGTTATGTATGTTGGACAGAGAATAACCCTGTATAATAGCAGAGTCGAGCTAAGCATCCGGGACTTGCCTTTCAGCGTCACGCTTAGTAACTTTTGCGCCGTAATGAAGGAGGTACTGATGGCAAATAATCTGGCAAAAATTTCGCAAGATGAAATGGACAAGGTCAACGTTGACCTCGCAGCGGCCGGCGTCGCTTTTAAAGAACGCTACAATATGCCCGTCGTTGCCGATCTCGTCGAACGAGAGCAACCCGCTCACCTGCGCGACTGGTTTCGTGAACGACTGATCGCGCACCGTCTGGCATCCGTGTCACTTTCCCGCCTGCCGTATGAACCGAAAGCGAAATGATTGCTCATTCCTTGAGATTCTGCCCATTGGCAACCGCCGCGCATTCTATTACGCTGGTGTTTTTGGCGAGGAGTAAGCCATGCTGCGCGTAATCGATACCGAAACCTGCGGTTTACAGGGCGGCATAGTTGAAATTGCCTCCGTCGATATCATCGACGGCCAGATAACGAATCCCATGAGTCATCTGGTGCGCCCTGACCGCCCAATCAGCCCGCAGGCAATGGCAATCCATCGCATTACTGAAGAGATGGTGGCCGATAAGCCCTGGATTGAAGAAATCGTGCCGCACTACCAGGGCAGCCCATGGTATGTCGCCCATAACGCCAGTTTCGATCGCCGGGTATTACCGGAAATGAACGGCGAGTGGATTTGTACTATGAAGCTGGCGCGCCGCCTGTGGCCGGGGATTAAGTACAGCAATATGGGGTTGTATAAGTCGCGCAAGCTGAGCGTAGCTACCCCGTCGGGTTTGCATCACCACCGCGCGCTGTACGACTGCTATATCACCGCCGCCTTACTGCTGGATATTATGCAGGTCTCCGGCTGGTCGCCGGATGAAATGGCCAACATTACCGGCCGCCCGGCGCTGCTGACTACCTTTACCTTCGGCAAATATCGCGGCAAAGCGGTGTCGGAAGTGGCGGAAAACGATCCAGGCTATTTACGTTGGCTGTTCAATAACCTGGACCGGATGAGCCCGGAACTGCGTCTGACCCTTAAACACTATCTCGGCGAGTAACGCTACACTTCCACCTTGCCGGGCAAAGTCCCCTGCGCGAGGGCGATTAAAAAGGCGTATTCCAATGCCACGCCCTCGTAGCTTTTAAACCGTCCCGACTTGCCGCCATGCCCGGAATCCATATCGGTACATAGCAGCAGCAGATTGTCGTCGGTTTTCAGCTCGCGTAGCTTCGCCACCCACTTCGCGGGCTCCCAATATTGCACCTGCGAATCATGCAGCCCGGTGGTCACTAGCATATGCGGATAAGCCTGGGCAGATACGCCATCATAGGGGCTATAGCTCTTCATATAGTGATAATAGGTTTCGTCCTGCGGGTTTCCCCACTCCTCAAACTCACCGGTAGTGAGCGGAATAGATTCGTCGAGCATGGTGGTCAGTACGTCAACAAACGGCACCTGCGCCACTACGCCATGGAACAACTCCGGTCGTTGGTTAATCGCCACGCCCATCAGCATGCCGCCGGCGCTGCCGCCCATGCCATAACATAATTTAGGGTCGCCATATCCCTGCGCCAGCAGCGCATCGCAGACGTCCAGATAATCGTTAAAGGTATTCTTTTTGTTGAGGAATTTGCCGTCTTCATACCACCGCTGGCCAAGTTCGCCGCCGCCGCGAATATGGGCTATTGCAAAGACAAAACCGCGATCCAGCAGGCTCAGACGGCTGGCGCTAAAATCGGCGTCCATGCTGGCGCCGTAAGAGCCATAGCCGTACACCAGTAGCGGGTTGGCCCCTTTACGAAAGTGTTCGCGGTGATAGACCAGCGATACCGGCACCTCCACGCCGTCACGCGCTGTCACCCACAGATGTTCGCTGCGATAACAGGCAGCGTCAAAGCCCTGCACTTCCTGTTGTTTGATAACCCGCCGCTCGCCGGTATCCATATCCAGCTCAAACAGCGTATCCGGAGTAGTCATTGATGAATAACCATAGCGTAGCCGCGAGGTCTCCGGTTCCGGATTATAGGCAAGCCAGGTGACGTAGGCGGGATCGTCAAAGGCGATACCTACCACTTCTCGCGTTTTACGGTTGATTTGCCGCAGGCTGGTCAAGCCACGCTGACGCTCCTCAACCACCAGCCAGTCGGTGAATAGAGTAAAGCCTTCGAGCATCACGTCAGGACGCGCTGGGATCAGCGTCTGCCACTGGTCTTCATCGCGGAGCACGGTGCGGTAAAGCCCGAAGTTTTTGCCCTCGCGATTAGAACGCAGATAAAACGCGTGCTGATAATGGTCGAGGCTATATTCATGATCCTTACGTCGTGGCAAAAAACACACCGGTGCCGCATCGGGAAGCTCCGGGTTAAGTAATAACACTTCGCTGGTGGTGGCGCTGGCAAGATAAATCACCACAAACTGCTGGGAGGTAGTCTTATGCACGCTGACGTAAAACGTGTCGTCTTTCTCTTCGTAGACCAGGACATCGTTATCTGCGGTGGTGCCAATGGCATGCCGCCAGACCTGATAAGGCAGCAGCGTCGTCGGATGTTTGCGCACATACCACAAGAAGCGCGAGTCGTTGCTCCAGGCGAATCCTGGCGTGACGTTTTCCAGGATTTCAGCCGACCATTCGCCGCTGTTCAGATCCTTAAAACGTAAGCCGTACTGACGCCGTGAAAGATAATCTTCCGCCACCGCCATCAGCTGGTTGTTCGGCGCGATGCCTAATCCGCCGAGAGTGTAGAATTCGCTTTTCGCCGCCCGCTGGTTGGCGTCGAGCAAAATCTCCCATTCATCCCACTCTTCTTTGAGCACTGACTGACGTTGGTAAATCGCGTATTCACAGCCGGGTTCATAGACCTGACGATAGCGGTAGCCATTTTTGCTATAAGGTGCGGAGACCTCCCGCTGCGGAATGCGATCGATGATTTCTTTCAGCACCCGCTCCTGCAGGCTGCTTTGCGAGTCCATCACCTTTTTACCGTAGTCATTTTCCTGATGGAGATAATCCAGCACTTCCGGGCGCGCGCGTTCGTCATCGCGCAGCCAGTAGTAATTATCGATGCGAGTGTCGCCATGTAGCGTCATGGCGTGGGGGATCCGTTTGGCTTTCGGTAGCATGCGTTATTCTTCTGCGTCTTATTATGGAATCACAAAATCACTCAGGGCATCGTGCGCCCTGAACGATGTCGTGTCTATAAGGGTGGCAAAAGTGGCCAGCGATGCAAGCGGAACGCTCTCTTTTAAGAATCAAGCGCCTGCTTTTGCGCCTGAACATCGCGTTCTATCTCTTCGCGGACATCTTCAGGCAGTTTGAGCGCGTCACCGAGCGCATCCAGGTAGCTGCGCTCCATAAAATGGTCGATATCAATTACCGCACAGCTGAGGTAGTAAATTTCCAGCGCTTCTTGCCCATCGCGCACGCTTTGCGCCAGCCGCTGCGGGTCGAGCGGCTGGGTTAAAACCCTGTCGATCAACACCCGGCCCTGCACGTCGATGTTCGCCGCTCGCAACTGCTCTTCTATATGCTGACGTTCACGCTCGTCAATATGACCGTCGCTTTTGGCGGCAAAGACTAGCGCGGTAATCTGCCGCTCGCTGCGCGCATCAAGCACAACCGGTTCCTGGGCAGACGCTGTTGATGTCTGTGTCACGATATCCGCCTGCTGGCCGCGCATTTTTTGCTGATACTTATTCCACAGCACGCTGCCTGCCACCGCGCCGCCGCCAACCAGCAGCGCGCCGGTGCCATATTTCGCCAGCAGCTTGCGCGATGATTTGCTGGCGACCAATAAGCCCGCAAGGCCACCCAAGGCGCCAGGCAGCAGATTTTTAGCGGATGAAGACTTTTCAGCGGAGACGGGATTGCCCTGCTGACCCAGCAGGGACTGAAGTTGATTAAGCCAGTTAGCCATAACATTCCTCATAGCGCGAGATGCGATGCCATCAGCCTAAACGACGAGACGTCAGGAAATGTTATGGCTGGCTAAAGATGCGAAAATTTCCGTTGCGCCCGGTTATCAGGCAGCTTTCACTTTCCGCGGCTTTTTTGCGGCGCCTTCTTCGGCGGAAGAGGACTCAGCCTCGGCAATTGCCGACTCCGGCATTTCTGCCGCCGCATCAGCATGATCTTCTGCTTCCGGCAATTTCCCTGACTTCAGAATGTGGTGTAAGGCGTCTTTGCGCTCGGCCAGCCACATCGACATATTGTCACGCTGAGCTTCATCTAATTCCAGCGGGCACGCGACCAGCCAGTCATTGAGCACCTCTGCCAAATCGAGCATTTTGTCGTAAGCATCGGCCTCTTTTTTGCTGGCAAAAGACATTTTTTCCTCACCTTCACGGATCACGACGTATTTGATTTCAACCGCCATTGTGCAGCCTCTTTATACTGTATTTATATACAGTATATCAAATTTCGCCGCTGTTCTCAACTTACGCGTGTAAAGACAGACGCAAACGTTTTCGTTTATAATGCGCGGCATGTTCTGTTTACGCTGAGAGTAGGTTATGACTTTATTAGGTACCGCGCTGCGCCCCGCGGCCACGAA
The DNA here is from genome assembly GCF_032601985.1 of Klebsiella sp. 141203. Classification (NCBI taxonomy): domain Bacteria; kingdom Pseudomonadati; phylum Pseudomonadota; class Gammaproteobacteria; order Enterobacterales; family Enterobacteriaceae; genus Klebsiella; species Klebsiella sp. 141203. The sequence goes on from NZ_JAQIRL010000001.1 coordinate 994,751, forward strand.
GGTAATGTTGTTAGGTTCCGGCGAGCTCGGAAAAGAAGTCGCCATTGAATGCCAGCGGTTGGGTATTGAAACCATAGCCGTCGACCGCTATCCCGATGCGCCGGCGATGCAGGTGGCCCATCGTTCTCACGTCATCAACATGCTGCACGGCGACGCGCTGCGTGAACTGATCGCCTTAGAAAAACCGGATTATATCGTGCCGGAGATCGAAGCCATTGCCACCGACACGCTTGTTGAGCTGGAGCAGGCCGGGCAAAAAGTAGTGCCGACGGCGAGAGCCGCAAAACTCACCATGAATCGCGAAGGCATTCGCCGCCTCGCGGCCGAAGAGCTGCAAATTCCCACCTCTGCCTATCGTTTTGCCGACAGTGAAGAGGGGTTCCGCGCTGCCGTCGACGAAATTGGTTTGCCTTGTATCGTTAAGCCGGTGATGAGCTCCTCGGGTAAAGGCCAAAGCTTTATCCGCTCGGCTGAGCAGCTCAGCGCCGCCTGGCAATACGCTCAACAGGGCGGGCGCGCAGGCGCCGGACGCGTCATCGTCGAAGGAGTGGTAAATTTTGATTTTGAAATTACGCTGCTCACCGTCAGCGCCGTCGACGGCGTCCACTTTTGCGCCCCGGTAGGCCATCGTCAGGAAGATGGCGACTACCGTGAATCCTGGCAGCCCCAACAGATGAGCGATCTCGCGCTGCAACGCGCGCAGGAGATCGCCCGCAAAGTGGTGCTGGCGCTGGGTGGATATGGGCTCTTCGGCGTTGAATTGTTCGTTTGCGGCGATGAGGTGATCTTCAGCGAAGTCTCCCCTCGCCCACACGATACCGGTATGGTCACTCTGATCTCGCAGGATCTATCGGAATTCGCCCTGCACGTTCGCGCCTTCCTTAGCCTGCCGATCGGCGCCATCCGCCAGTATGGCCCGGCGGCATCGGCGGTGATTTTACCGCAGCTAACCAGTGAGAACGTGACCTTTAGCAATCTGCAGGCCGCCGTCGGCGCGGGTCTGCAGTTGCGTCTGTTCGGTAAACCGGAAATCGCCGGCGCGCGTCGCCTGGGCGTTACGCTGGCGGTTGCTGATAACGTCGATGAAGCCATCAGCCGCGCCAAAACCGCCGCCGCCGCGGTTGTCGTGAAGGGATAAAAAAAGCCCGGTCGCTCACGCCGCCGGGCTTCTGTCATTTAAGGCGCAGAAATTATTTCGCGCCTTCTACCGCTTCGCGGGCCAGTTTGGTGATGCGATCGTAGTCGCCGTTTTCCAGCGCGTCGGCTGGAACCAGCCAGGAGCCGCCGATGCACAGCACGCTGTTAAGCGCCAGATAGTCGCGGTAATTCGCCGGAGAGATGCCGCCGGTCGGGCAAAAACGAATGTGGCCGAATGGACCCGCAATCGCCTGCAGCGCTTTCACGCCGCCGTTCGCTTCCGCCGGGAAGAATTTGAACTCTTTCAGGCCATACTGCATGCCCAGCATCAGCTCGGATACGGTGCTAATACCCGGGATCAGCGGGATAGTGCCTTCGCCGGTCGCCGCTTTCAGCAGGGATTCGGTCAGGCCCGGGCTAATAGCGAACTGCGCGCCTGCTTCAGTAACGGCTTTCAGTTGCTCAACGTTGGTCACGGTGCCGGCGCCGACAATCGCCTCCGGCACTTCTTTGGCGATAGCGCGGATAGCTTCCAGCGCGCACTCGGTGCGCAGCGTGACTTCCAGAACGCGTACACCGCCTGCAACCAGCGCTTTCGCCATCGGCACCGCGTGTTCCAGCTTTTTCACCACGATAACCGGTACGACCGGGCCGTTAGTCAGGATTGCTTCTGCAGTTGTTTTCCAGTTTTTCATCAGAGTTTTCTCTCGCCAGATCTACAAATCGAATCGTCTTAAAAAGTGATGCAGGTTGCGCCCTGCTCGGCTCCGGAGAGCTTCTCGCGCAGCGCGCCGAACATCTCGCGGCCGGTACCGACCCGCGAGCTTCTCAGGTCAGGAATATGCGGCTGGCGGGCGGCCAGTTCGGCTTCATCGACCAGCAGGGTCAACTCGCCGGTCTGCCCGTTAACGCGAATGATGTCGCCATCGCGCACTTTCGCCAGCAGCCCGCCATCGTAGGCTTCAGGAGTTACATGGATGGCTGACGGTACCTTGCCTGATGCGCCGGAAAGTCGGCCATCGGTGACCAGCGCAATTTTGAAACGGCGGTCCAATAATACACCAAGTGGCGGCATAAGTTTATGTAATTCTGGCATGCCGTTCGCTTTCGGCCCCTGATGGCGTACGACGACTACGCAATCTTTATCCAGCAGCCCCGCTTCAAACGCGGGTAGCACGTCGTGCTGGCTCTCAAAGACGACCGCTGGCGCTTCGATAATCTGGTTCTCAACCGGCACTGCGGAGGTTTTCATTACCGCACGACCGAGGTTACCGCTCAGCACTTTGGTACCGCCATGGCGGGAGAACGGTTTCTCGAAGGTAGCGATGACCTGATCGTCAAGCGGCGCGGTCGCCCCTTCACGCCAGTCCAGTTCGCCGTTATTCAGCCATGGTTCCATGGTGTAACGCGACAAGCCGAAGCCGGCGACGGTATTGACATCTTCATGCAGCAATCCGCCTTTCAGCAGCTCGCGCACCAGTACCGGCACGCCGCCTGCCGCCTGGAAGTGGTTAATGTCCGCCGGACCGTTTGGATACAGACGCGCCAGCAGCGGCACCACATCAGAAAGATCGGAGAAATCATCCCAGTTAATGATAATGCCCGCCGCGCGCGCCATCGCCACCAGGTGCATCGTATGGTTGGTGGAGCCGCCGGTCGCCAGCAGCGCAACGATACCGTTGACCACCACTTTTTCGTCAATCATTTTACCCAGCGGCATCCACTCATTGCCGTTGCCGGTCATGCGCGTCACCTGACGAGCTGCGGCGCTGGTCAGCGCTTCGCGCAACGGGGCGTCCGGATGAACAAACGAGGAACCTGGCAGCTGCATGCCCATAAACTCAACCACCATCTGGTTGGTGTTGGCGGTACCGTAGAAGGTACAGGTGCCCGGGGCATGATAAGAGGCGGCTTCGGATTCAAGCAGCGCCATACGGTCAACTTTACCTTCGGCGTACAGCTGACGAATGCGCACTTTTTCTTTGTTCGGCAGGCCGCTGGCCATCGGACCAGACGGAATAAACACCGACGGCAGATGGCCGAAGGAGAGCGCCGCCATGGTCAGTCCGGGAACAATTTTATCGCATACGCCAAGATACAACGCGCCATCGAACATATTGTGCGACAGGCCGATGGCGGCAGACATGGCAATCACTTCGCGGCTCAGCAGCGACAGCTCCATGCCATCCTGGCCCTGCGTCACGCCGTCACACATTGCCGGCACGCCACCAGCCACTTGCCCTACCGCATTGGCGGAGTGCAAGGCTTTACGGATGATATCCGGATAATGTTCATAAGGCTGGTGAGCGGACAACATATCGTTATAGGAGGTGATAATAGCGATGTTGTTGCGCAACATGCTCTTCAGCGACGCTTTATCTTCTGACTGACAGGCGGCAAAACCGTGCGCCAGGTTGCCGCAGGCCAACTGTGAACGATGGACGGTATCGCTTTTGGCTTGATTAATCCGTGCGAGGTAGGCTGAGCGGGTTTCGCGCGACCGTTCGATAATGCGATTTGTTACCCGTAACATTGTCGAATTCATAGAGGCTCCTCAAAATTTATCTGTCCGGCCACCGCGCGATGACGTCGAAGAATGGTGTAAATGGCACCACCACTGGGGCTCAGGGGCAAAATGTCTACGAGCAGTGTAATAAAAAAAGCCCCGGGGGTGAATCCTCCCGGGGCTTAAAAGATTAAAAATTATGCGCCAGACTGCGCCAGATCATGTTACCGGTAAAATAACTCTCCCGGATTAACGATACACTTACTCGAATTCGTTCCAGGAACGGCCATCGCGGGTGATCATCGCCACCGACGCCACCGGGCCCCAGGTCCCTGCCTGATAAGGCTTCGGCGCGTCGCCGTCGGCCGCCCATGCGCCGGTTATGGAGTCTACCCACTTCCACGCTTCTTCTACTTCATCGCGACGCACGAACAGCGCCTGGATACCGCGCATGGTTTCCAACAGCAGGCGTTCGTAGGCATCCGCCAGGTGAGTTTGATTGAAGGTTTCGGAGTAGCTCAGATCCAGCTTGGTGATCTGCAGATTATGCTTGTGATCGAGGCCTGGAACTTTGTTAAGCACCTGAATATCAACACCTTCATCCGGCTGCAGACGAATGGTCAATTTGTTCTGCGGCAGCTCCTGCCAGGTCTCTTTGAACAGGTTCAGTTCCGGAGTTTTGAAGTAAACCACCACTTCGGAGCATTTCGTCGGCAGGCGTTTACCGGTACGCAGGTAAAACGGAACCCCAGCCCAGCGCCAGTTATCGATATCCACGCGGATGGCCACAAAGGTCTCCGTATTACTGGATTTGTTAGCGCCCTCTTCTTCCAGATAGCCCGGTACTTTTTTGCCTTGCGCAAACCCGGCGGTGTACTGACCGCGGACGGTTTTCTCACGCACGTTCGAGCGATCGATACGGCGCAGCGATTTCAGCACTTTCACTTTTTCATCGCGGATGCTGTCGGCAGTCAGATCGGACGGCGGCGACATGGCGATCATGCACAGGATCTGCAGCAGATGGTTCTGGATCATGTCGCGCATCTGCCCGGCTTGATCGAAATAACCCCAGCGGCCTTCAATACCCACTTCTTCCGCCACGGTGATTTCAACGTGGTCAATGGTGCGGCAGTCCCAGTTATTGACGAACAAGGAGTTAGCAAAGCGCAGCGCCAACAGGTTCAGTACCGTCTCTTTGCCCAGGTAATGGTCGATACGGTAAACCTGGCACTCTTCGAAATACTCACCCACCTGGTCATTGATTTCACGCGAGGTTTCCAGCGAGGTTCCGAGCGGTTTTTCCATCACCACCCGCGCGGGCTTGGCATTCAGCTTCGCTTCGCCCAGACCTTTGCAGATAGCGCCGAATGTGCTGGGCGGCATCGCGAAGTAGTTAATGGTGACGCGGTTTTCCTGATCCAGCATTTCGCCCAGACGCGTAAAACCGCTGGTATCGTTGACATCAAGGTTACAGAAGTCCAGACGACCGCTCAGGGTATCCCATAGACCTTCGTCGATTTTCTCTTTCATGAAGGTTTCTAACGCTTCACGCACGACTTTAGTGTAAGCGTCTTTATCCCAATCGGCGCGACCTACGCCGATGATGCGGGTTTCAGGGTTAATCTGGCCAGCCTTTTCAAGCTGATACAGGGAAGGCAACAGTTTACGGCGCGCGAGGTCACCTTTCGCGCCGAAAATGACCAGATCGCATGCCTGGGCCGTTTGCGTTACCGCCATGTCATTCTCCTCAGTTGATAGTCTGGTGCTTATGCCAGGCTAAATTTGTAATTTTCTTACGCTGCACTGTACTGTGTTTACGAATTTCCTGAAACCCTTGGCGGTGCTTTCCCGACGTTACCGCACATAGAGGAAAAGCGTTCGCCGACAAATTGGGCATCAGGCTAAGAATGTTCGTTGTTTCGTCTGGTTTTCAGTTAGTAAAATACGACTCTGATCATGTAATGAAAAAAAACGACATTTTTTCTCGTCATTCCTCACCGCTTCTGATTGCGGAGGGGTATATTCTTGCTAAAACGCCTGATGATTTCACCCATTAATGAAATCGTTTCCATTGATGAGCGCCTGTAAACAATGAACATGCTGGAAAAAATCCAGTCCCGACTGGAAAACCTTAGCAAATCTGAACGCAAAGTGGCGGAAGTCATTCTTGCCACCCCGGCGCAGGCCATTCACTCAAGCATTGCGGCCCTGGCGCTGGAAGCCGGCGTCAGCGAGCCGACCGTAAACCGATTTTGTCGCAGCCTGGAAACCCGGGGCTTCCCCGATTTTAAACTGCATCTGGCACAAAGTCTGGCACACGGTACCCTCTATGTTAACCGTAATGTCGATGAAGACGACAGCGTCGAATCCTATACGGCGAAAATTTTCGAATCAGCAATGGCCAGCCTCGATCAGGTGCATCACGCGCTGGATATGTCGGCGGTCAACCGGGCAGTGGATCTGCTTACCCAGGCGAAGAAAATTTCCTTCTTCGGCCTGGGGTCTTCAGCCGCCGTCGCGCATGACGCGATGAATAAATTTTTCCGTTTTAACGTCCCGGTCATCTACTCCGACGATATTGTCCTGCAGCGCATGAGCTGTATGAATTGTAACGATGATGACGTGGTGGTCATCATTTCACACACCGGGCGCACCAAAAGCCTGGTTGAACTGGCGCAGCTGGCGCGTGAAAACGATGCCATGGTCATTGCCATTACTTCAGCCGGCACCCCGCTGGCGCGGGAGTCGACGCTGGCCATTACTCTGGACGTCCCGGAAGACACCGATATTTATATGCCAATGGTGTCGCGTCTGGCCCAGCTCACGGTAATTGATGTGCTGGCGACCGGCTTCACCCTGCGCCGCGGAGCAAAATTCAGAGATAACTTGAAGAGGGTCAAGGAAGCGCTGAAGGAATCGCGCTTTGATAAAGAACTACTCATGAGTAGTGATAAACAATAATAGTCATTATAAGTCAGAGACCAATTATGTCTCGGCAGCGTAGCAGTTCCGCCCGTTAGCGGATTTGGCGCTACCGAATCCATGTTCACGCAACACCAAAGTTGTTTTAGTCAACGGAGTATTACATGTCCAGAAGGCTTCGCAGAACCAAAATCGTAACGACCTTAGGTCCGGCAACTGACCGCGATAACAACCTCGAAAAGGTTATCGCCGCGGGCGCTAACGTCGTACGCATGAACTTCTCTCACGGTACCCCGGAAGATCACCAGCTCCGCGCAGACAAAGTCCGTGAAATTGCAGCAAAACTGGGCCGTCACGTAGCGATTCTCGGCGACCTGCAGGGGCCGAAAATCCGCGTCTCTACCTTCAAAGAAGGCAAAATTTTCCTTAACATTGGCGACAAATTCCTGCTCGACGCCAACCTGGGTAAAGGTGAAGGCGATAAAGAAAAAGTCGGCATCGACTATAAAGGCCTGCCGGCGGACGTCGTGCCAGGCGATATCCTGCTGCTCGACGATGGTCGCGTGCAGCTGAAGGTCCTGGAAGTACAGGGGATGAAAGTTTTCACCGAAGTTACCGTTGGTGGCCCGCTATCTAACAATAAAGGTATCAACAAACTCGGCGGCGGGCTATCTGCAGAAGCATTAACCGATAAAGACAAAGCCGACATCGTTACCGCCGCAAAAATTGGCGTTGATTACCTGGCGGTCTCCTTCCCGCGTTGCGGCGAAGACCTGAACTACGCTCGCCGTCTGGCCCGTGACGCTGGCTGCGATGCGAAAATCGTCGCCAAAGTCGAACGTGCGGAAGCGGTCTGCGATCAGGATGCCATGGACGACGTTATTCTCGCCTCCGACGTGGTGATGGTGGCTCGCGGCGATCTCGGTGTGGAAATCGGCGATCCGGAACTGGTGGGTATCCAGAAGGCGCTGATTCGCCGCGCTCGCCAGCTTAACCGCTCGGTCATCACCGCCACGCAGATGATGGAATCGATGATCACCAATCCAATGCCGACCCGTGCGGAAGTCATGGACGTGGCGAACGCCGTGCTGGACGGTACCGATGCCGTAATGCTGTCCGCAGAAACCGCTGCCGGCCAGTATCCGTCAGAAACCGTCGCCGCGATGGCGCGCGTGTGCCTGGGCGCAGAGAAGATCCCAAGTCTCAACGTTTCCAAACACCGTCTTGACGTCCAGTTCGACAATGTCGAAGAAGCGATTGCCATGTCGGCGATGTATGCGGCCAACCACCTGAAAGGCATTACCGCGATTATCACCATGACCGAGTCCGGCCGCACCGCGCTGATGACTTCGCGTATCAGTTCCGGCCTGCCGATTTTCGCCCTCTCCCGTCACGAGCGCACCCTGAACCTGACGGCGCTCTATCGTGGCGTGACGCCGGTGCATTTCGATAGCCATAACGACGGCGTTGCCGCCGCGCACGATGCGGTTAACCTGCTGCGTGATAAAGGCTATCTGGTCTCCGGCGACCTGGTGGTCGTCACCCAGGGCGACGTGATGAGCACCATTGGCAGCACCAACACCACCCGTATTCTGACCGTCGAGTAATCGCCTTCAGTGATGGGAAAGCCTCCTTATGGAGGCTTTTTTATGCTTGTTATTCTGGTAAATGCAGGCGCCATAGCCCCGCTCAGCGCAGCATACAGCTTACTTCTTCGGAAACAGTTCTTTGCGCTTATAAGGCTCAGTTTCGCCCGGCTTACGCGTCTTCAGCAGTTTCAGGATCCAGGTATACTGTTCGGTGTGCGGCCTGACGAAAATCTCAACCTCTTCGTTCATACGGCGCGCAATCGTCGTGTCATCGGCTTCCAGCAGGTCGTCCATCGGCGGGCGTACCAGTACCGTCAGACGATGCGTTTTACCGTCATACACCGGGAACAGCGGCACTACGCGCGCACGGCAGACTTTCATCAGACGGCCAATCGCCGGGAGCGTCGCTTTGTAAGTCGCAAAGAAATCGACAAATTCGCTATGCTCGGCGCCGTGATCCTGGTCGGGCAGATAATAGCCCCAGTAGCCCTGGCGCACCGATTGAATAAACGGCTTGATACCATCGTTACGCGCGTGCATGCGCCCGCCAAAACGACGGCGTACGGTGTTCCAGACGTAATCAAAGACCGGATTTCCCTGGTTATGGAACATCGCCGCCATTTTTTGCCCGCCTGAAGCCATCAGCATCGCCGGAATATCCACGCCCCAGGCGTGCGGCACTAAAAAGATGACCTTTTCATTATTACGGCGCATCTCGTCAATGATCTCTTTCCCCTGCCAGTCAACGCGGGACATCACGCGCTGCGGATCGCGCATGCCGAGTTCGGCCATCATCACCATTGCCTGCGGAGCCGACATATACATCGCATCAATGATAGCTTCACGCTCTTGTTCGCTTTTTTCCGGGAAGCAGTACAGCAGGTTAATCTGCGCCCGACGGCGGGAGCTTTTTGCCAGACGGCCTACAAAACGCCCCAGTTTGCCGAGAATGGGGTCGCGGAAAGAGGGAGGCGTCAGCGCGATTCCGGCGAAGGCGAAAACGCCCAGCCACGCGCCCCAGTAGCGCGGCAGTAAAAAAGATTTCTCAAATTTGGGGATAAATTCAATGTTATTTTTTTTCGTTTCCATGCCCGGTCCGCAGAAGGTCTGCTCAATCAATAAAGATAATGGCTTAGTTTAGCGATACGTCACTCATCGCACAAAAGAAAAAGCCGGCGCATAGCGGGCACCGGCTTTCAGTGAAGATAATTCAGACTAATCAAAGCGCAGCTGCGGGATAACCTCTTTGGCCTGCGCCAGGTAATCGGTACGGTCGGAACCGGTTAAACCTTCGGTACGCGGCAGTTTTGCCGTCAGCGGGTTAACCGCCTGCTGGTTGATCCAGACTTCATAGTGCAGGTGCGGGCCAGTAGAACGTCCGGTATTGCCCGACAGCGCGATACGGTCGCCGCGTTTCACTTTCTGCCCCGGTTTCACCAGCAGCTTACGCAGGTGCATATAACGGGTGGTATAGGTGCGGCCATGACGCACGGCAACATAGTAGCCTGCCGCGCCGCTGCGTTTCGCCACCACCACTTCACCATCGCCGACGGAAAGCACCGGCGTGCCCTGCGGCATAGCGAAGTCAACGCCGCGATGCGGCGCGACGCGACCGGTCACCGGATTCAGGCGACGCGGGTTGAAGTTAGACGACACGCGGAACTGACGCGAGGTCGGGAAGCGCAGGAAGCCCTTCGCCAGACCCGTACCGTTGCGATCGTAGAATTTGCCATCTTCGGCACGGATCGCGTAATAGTCTTTGCCATCGGAACGTAAACGCACGCCTAACAGCTGGCTCTGCTCGCGCTTGCCATCCAGCATTTCACGCGACATCAGAACCGAGAATTCATCGCCTTTTTTCAGCTTACGGAAGTCCATCTGCCACTGCATCGCTTTGATGACCGCGCTGATTTCCGTACTGGTGAGGCCAGCATCACGAGCGCTGGAAACGAAGCTGGCGCCAACGGTGCCTTTCAGGACGTTGTTGACCCAATCCCCTTTCTGCAGCTCGCTGCTCATTTTAAAACCATTGGCGACGCGGTTATAAGTACGCGTCTCACGGCGCGACATCTCCCACGTCAAGCTTTGTAGATCGCCATCAGCGGTTAGCGTCCAGGAGAGCTGTTGACCAATTTTAAGATTACGCAGCTCTTTATCAGCAGAGGAGAGTTGAGCGATATCGCCCATATCAATACCGTACTGATTAAGAATACTGCTCAGCGTATCGCCGGTAGAAACCACATATTCATGGCCGCCGGAGTCGCTATCGGATTTATCGTCGAGCTCGTCCTGCGGGATAGCTTCCTCTTCCTGCGGCGCCTGATCGATGGGTTCGGAAGCTTCCGGCAACAAAGAGCGGATTTCGCTTTTTTCCAGCTCAATCGTTCTGACTATCGGGGCTGATTCCGGGTGGTAGATGTAGGGCCGCCAGACGGCGACCGCTAATGTTAGAACGCTCAACGACCCCAGCATAACGCGATGAGGTCGCGGCAAGTTGTTGAATGCCTGAGTGACAGCGCGGGCTATCTGTTGCACGTATTCACTTCCTCGTTAATCTCCTTTCAGGCAGCTTGAATACTGATGCCCCAACTGGCTCAGGAATTGTGGGTAACTGTCTTTACCCAGTTTAATTCCGATTCCAAGTGGATCCAGGGTTCCCATGCGCACGGAGGTCCCCCTGGCAACAGCTTCGATAACCGCTGGCCTGAATTGTGGCTCAGCAAAAACGCAAGTCGCTTTTTGCTCAACCAACTGTGTTCTTATTTCGTGTAAACGCTGCGCACCAGGCTGGATTTCAGGGTTGACGGTAAAATGCCCCAATGAGGTCAAACCGTAATGTTTTTCGTAGTAGCCATAGGCGTCATGAAAAACGAAATATCCCTTACCTTTCACCGGCGCCAGCTCGTTACTCACCTGTTTGTCGGTTGCGGCTAATTTTGCCTCAAATTCCTTCAGGTTGGCGTCAAGTTTGGCTCGACTCTGCGGCATAAGTTCCAATAATTTATCGTGGATTGCAACCGCTGAGAGCCGCGCTATCTCTGGGGAGAGCCACAGATGCATATTGTAAATGCCGTGATGGTGATCGCCGTCACTTTTTTCGCCATTAGCATGTTCGTGACCATGTTCGTCATCGTCATCATCCGTCCCTTTGATGAGCAACGGTTTCACCCCATCCAACTGCGCGATAGTGACCTTTTTCTGCTCCGCAATGCTTTGCGTTGACTTGTCCATGAATGCTTCCATTTCTGGACCAATCCACACCACTAAGTCTGCGTTCTGTAAGCGTTTTACATCAGATGGGCGCAGGGAATAATCATGCTCGGAAGCACCGTCAGGTAGCAAAACCTGGGTATCCGTTACGCCATCGGCGATAGCGGAAGCGATAAAGCCAAGGGGTTTCATGGAAGCGACGACGGCAGCATGAGCCACCGGGGCATGAGCGAACAAAAAAGCGGCGCTAAGTCCAGCGCAAAGAAGCGTATTTTTATGTAACATAATGCGACTAATCATCGTAATGAGCGAAAGTGATGTGATATTATAACATTCAATCGCTAGTGCAACCCCTAATTTGACATGACGAATCTTGTAACGCTGGAAAAAGTCGCGGTCGTCTACGGCCAGCGGCGCGTGTTGTCTGACATTTCGCTAACGCTAAAACCAGGCAAAATTTTAACACTTCTTGGCCCAAACGGCGCCGGGAAATCGACGCTGGTGCGCGTGGTGCTCGGCCTGGTGACGCCGACAGAAGGTGCTATCCAGCGCGAGAAAAATCTGCGTATCGGCTATGTGCCGCAAAAACTGCATCTTGATGCGACCATGCCGCTGACGGTCAGCCGCTTTATGCGCCTACGTCCCGGTACCCGCAAACAGGATATTATGCCGGCGCTGCAGCGCGTGCAGGCCGGGCATCTAATCGATGCGCCAATGCAAAAGCTCTCCGGCGGCGAAACCCAGCGCGTGTTGCTGGCGCGAGCCCTGCTGAATCAACCGCAACTGCTGGTGCTGGATGAACCTACCCAGGGCGTCGACGTCAATGGGCAGGTGGCGCTGTATGATTTAATAAACCAACTGCGTCAGGAGCTGAACTGCGCGGTCTTAATGGTTTCCCACGATCTGCACCTCGTCATGGCCAAAACCGATGAAGTGCTGTGCCTGAACCAGCATATTTGCTGCTCCGGAACCCCGGAAGTGGTCTCGATGCATCCGGAATTTATCTCCATGTTCGGCCCGCGCGGCGCGGAACAGCTTGGCATTTATCGTCACCAACATAATCACCGCCACGACCTGCAGGGGCGGATTGTACTGCGTCGGGGAAATGGTCGCTAATGATTGAATTACTGTTACCCGGCTGGTTAGCCGGCATGATGCTCGCCTGCGCGGCAGGCCCCCTGGGTTCGTTCGTGGTCTGGCGGAGAATGTCCTACTTTGGCGATACGCTGGCGCATGCTTCGCTGCTTGGGGTGGCGTTTGGTCTGCTGCTCAACGTGAATCCGTTTTATGCGGTTATCGTGGTCACGCTGCTGCTGGCGGGCGGCCTGGTGTGGCTGGAAAAACGCCCTCACCTGGCGGTCGATACCCTGCTGGGTATTATGGCCCACAGCGCGCTGTCGCTCGGTCTGGTGGTGGTGAGCCTGATGTCGAACGTTCGCGTCGACCTGATGGCCTATCTGTTTGGCGATCTGTTAGCCGTAACCCCACAGGATTTAATCTCCATTGCATTAGGCGTAGTGGTGGTGGTCGCGATATTGCTCTGGCAATGGCGTAACCTGCTGGCGATGACTATCAGCCCTGATTTAGCGTTTGTTGACGGCGTGAAGTTGCAGCGGGTTAAACTGTTGCTGATGCTGGTGACGGCATTGACTATCGGCGTGGCAATGAAATTCGTCGGCGCGCTGATCATCACTTCGCTGTTGATAATCCCGGCCGCTACCGCCCGCCGCTTTGCCCGCACGCCGGAACAGATGGCCGCAGTAGCCGTTGGCGTGGGTATGCTGGCGGTAACCGGGGGATTAACCTTCTCGGCGTTCTACGATACCCCTGCAGGCCCTTCGGTTGTGCTGTGCGCAGCGGCGCTGTTTGTTCTGAGTATGACGAAGAAAGCGGCGAGTTGATTGAGAGGCTACCCGGTAGCGGAAAGCTACCGGGTTTCATCAGGGCATTTCCGGCGGGGTAATACCGAAGTGATTCCAGGCGCGCACCGTCGCCATTCGGCCACGCGGCGTGCGCTGCAGGAACCCCTGCTGAATTAAGTACGGCTCCAGCACGTCTTCAATGGTTTCGCGCTCCTCGCCGATAGCCGCCGCGAGATTATCGAGGCCGACCGGCCCACCGAAGAATTTGTCGATTACCGCCAATAGCAGCTTGCGATCCATATAATCAAACCCTTCGGCATCCACGTTGAGCATATCCAGCGCCTGAGCGGCGATCTCAGCGGAGATAGTGCCATCGTGACGGACTTCGGCGAAGTCGCGCACCCGGCGCAGCAGGCGGTTGGCGATACGCGGCGTACCGCGCGCGCGACGGGCGACTTCCAGCGCCCCTTCTTCGCTCATCTCCAGCCCCATATGACGGGCGCTGCGGCCAACAATGTGCTGCAGGTCCGGCACCTGATAAAACTCGAGGCGCTGTACGATACCAAAGCGGTCGCGCAGCGGCGAAGTCAATGAACCAGCGCGGGTGGTCGCGCCAATCAGGGTAAACGGCGGCAGATCGATTTTAATCGAGCGTGCGGCCGGGCCTTCGCCAATCATGATATCCAGCTGGTAATCTTCCATCGCCGGATACAGTACCTCTTCCACTACTGGCGAAAGGCGGTGGATCTCATCAATAAACAGGACATCATGCGGCTCAAGGTTGGTCAGCATTGCCGCCAGGTCTCCGGCCTTTTCCAACACCGGGCCGGAGGTGGTGCGCAGATTCACGCCCATTTCGTTGGCGACGATATTGGCAAGCGTGGTTTTCCCCAAACCCGGCGGGCCAAAAATCAGCAGGTGATCGAGCGCATCGCCGCGCAGTTTCGCCGCCTGGATAAAGATCTCCATCTGCGAACGCACCTGCGGCTGGCCGACGTACTCTGCGAGCAATTTGGGGCGGATAGCGCGGTCAGCGGCCTCTTCGAAACCAATGCTGTCGCCTGATACCAGCCGATCTGCTTCAATCATCCCTTACCTCACAACGCCGCGCGCAGCGCTTCGCGGATTAGCGTTTCACTATTAGCGTCCGGACGGGCGATTTTGCTCACCATCCGGCTGGCCTCTTGTGGTTTATAGCCCAGCGCCACCAGCGCGGCAACCGCTTCTTGCTCCGCGTCGTCGGCAGTTGGGCCGGCAGGCGTCGTCAGCACCAGATCGGCGGCCGGAGTAAACAGGTCGCCATGCAGGCCTTTAAAGCGGTCTTTCATTTCGACAATTAAACGCTCAGCGGTTTTCTTGCCAATACCCGGCAGTTTCACCAGCGAGGCGACTTCTTCACGCTCAACGGCATTCACGAACTGCTGCGCCGACATGCCGGAAAGGATAGCCAGCGCCAGCTTCGGCCCGACGCCGTTGGTTTTGATAAGCTCTTTAAACAGGGTGCGTTCCTGCTTGTTGTTAAAGCCGTAGAGCAGCTGCGCGTCTTCGCGTACCACAAAATGGGTGAAGACGATGGCTTCCTGCCCGGCTTCCGGTAGCTCGTAGAAGCAGGTCATCGGCATATGGACTTCATAACCTACGCCCCCGGTTTCCAGTAATACCAGCGGGGGTTGCTTTTCGAGAATGATGCCTCTGAGTCTGCCTATCACGTAGCGCTCCTGAATAAAGGGCCGAAAGTTTAATGCGTTATCATAAAAAAAGGCTGGATGAATATCCAGCCTGATTTGTGATTATCGTAACCGCCCTCGCGCCAGATTGAGCCGGGTCTCGCTAATCTGAGCCAGGTTCTGACTGAGGTGGCAATGGGTGATGGCGATGGCCAATGCATCCGCCGCATCCGCCTGCGGATTTGCCGGAAGTTTCAGCAAAGTACGCACCATATGCTGTACCTGGCTCTTTTCCGCGCTACCGATGCCGACGACGGTTTGCTTAACCTGGCGGGCAGCGTACTCAAAGACCGGCAGGTCCTGGTTCGTCGCCGCGACAATCGCCACCCCGCGTGCCTGCCCAAGTTTCAACGCCGAATCGGCATTTTTCGCCATAAAGACCTGCTCGATAGCGAAATAGTCAGGCTGGAACTGGGTAATAATTTCGGTGACGCCGGCGTAAATCAGCTTCAGCCGCGACGGCAGATCGTCTACTTTGGTGCGGATGCATCCGCTGCCAAGATAGCTCAACTGCCGCCCGACCTGGCGAATCACGCCATAACCGGTCACGCGTGACCCCGGGTCAATGCCGAGAATAATGGCCATCACGCGCCTCCAGTATTAACTCACCCGCGATACCGGCTACCGGCATCACAGCGTTGCGGCAACCTCATCGGAGATTTCGCCGTTATGATACACTTCCTGCACGTCGTCGCAGTCTTCCAGCATATCAATAAGACGCAGCAGCTTCGGCGCGGTTTCCGCATCCATATCCGCTTTAGTCGATGGGATCATTGAGACTTCAGCAGCGTCAGCTTTCAGGCCTGCAGCTTCCAGCGCATCACGTACCGCGCCCATCTCTTCCCAGGCGGTGTAAACGTCAATGGCGCCGTCGTCATAGGTAACTACGTCTTCAGCACCCGCTTCCAGCGCAGCTTCCATGATGGTGTCTTCGTCGCCTTTCTCGAAGGAGATCACGCCTTTTTTGCTGAACAGATAGGCCACGGAGCCGTCGGTTCCGAGGTTACCACCAGTTTTGGTAAAGGCGTGGCGCACTTCGGCGACGGTACGGTTACGGTTGTCACTCAGACATTCAACCATTACCGCAGTGCCGCCCGGGCCGTAACCTTCATAAATGATGGTTTCCATGTTCGCGTCTTCATCACCGCCGACGCCGCGCGCGATAGCGCGGTTCAGGGTGTCGCGAGTCATGTTGTTGGACAGCGCTTTATCTACCGCCGCGCGCAGACGCGGGTTGGATGCCGGATCGCCGCCGCCCAGACGCGCAGCGGTGACCAGCTCGCGGATGATTTTAGTAAAGATCTTACCGCGCTTGGCATCTTGCGCCGCTTTGCGGTGTTTGGTGTTGGCCCATTTACTATGACCTGCCATAAAAAACTCTCCAAAAAAGCCGTCTTTCCGCGACAAACGCCGCGGGAAGTTACCCGGCGTTAATTACAAATTCTTCAATCGCCTGCCGGTTGCTCCACGATTTAGTTAGCGCGGCGGCATCCGACGCGCTAACCCAGCGGTAATCCAGATGTTCAGTGAAAACAATCTGGCGCTCATGGGGCAGCGCAAGACGGAACCAGAATTCCGTATTGCGCTCGACGCCCGGCGCATAGCGATGACGTAAGTGAGAAAATATCTCGAACTCCACCGTACGCTGACAGTCAATTAAGGCCAGTTGCTCGCGAGCAACGTCAATGGCGACCTCTTCCTTTACTTCGCGCGCGGCGGCCTGCAACGCGGTTTCCCCCTCTTCCAGGCTGCCGGTAACCGACTGCCAGAAAGCGGGATCGTCGCGTCGCTGCAACATCAGCACCCGCTTCGTATCTTCGGCGTAAATCACCACCAGAACGGAGACGGGCAGCTTGAATGACATCTTAGTTGTTCTCCGGAGACTCTTTTGCCTCTTTCGCCACAACCTGAATCCCCAGTTCGCCTAACGCGGCAGGATTCGCGAAGCTCGGCGCTTCGGTCATCAGGCACGCGGCAGCCGTGGTTTTCGGGAAGGCGATAACGTCACGGATGTTATCGGTACCGGTCAGCAGCATGGTCAGGCGATCGAGGCCAAACGCCAGGCCGGCGTGCGGCGGCGTACCGTATTTCAGCGCATCCAGCAGGAAGCCGAATTTTTCACGCTGTTCTTGTTCGTTAATGCCCAGAATACCAAACACGGTTTGCTGCATTTCACCGCTGTGGATACGCACCGAACCACCACCGACTTCGTAGCCATTGATGACCATGTCGTAGGCGTTAGCCACAGCGTCTTCCGGCGCGGCTTTCAGCTCAGCGGCGGTCATATCTTTCGGCGAGGTGAACGGGTGGTGCATCGCAGTCAGGCCGCCTTCGCCGTCGTCTTCGAACATCGGGAAGTCGATAACCCACAGCGGCGCCCATTTGGTCTCGTCGGTGAGATTCAGGTCTTTGCCCAGCTTCAGACGCAGCGCGCCGAGGGCATCGGCAACCACTTTCTTGTTGTCAGCGCCGAAGAAGATCATGTCGCCGTCCTGCGCACCGGTGCGCTCAAGGATAGCTTCAACGATTTCGGCGTTGAGGAATTTCGCCACCGGGCTATTGATGCCTTCAAGGCCCTTCGCACGCTCGGTCACTTTAATATAGGCCAACCCTTTCGCACCGTAGATCTGCACGAATTTGCCGTATTCATCAATCTGTTTACGGGTCAGCGCCGCGCCGCCCGGCACGCGTAAGGCAGCAACGCGGCCTTTGGCGTCGTTAGCCGGGCCGGAGAAGACGGCGAATTCTACCGCTTTCACCAGATCGGCTACGTCTACCAGCTCCATCGGGTTACGCAGGTCCGGCTTATCGGAACCGTAACGACGCTCTGCTTCAGCAAAGGTCATCACCGGGAATTGACCGAGGTCTACGCCCTTCACGTCCTGCCACAGCTTGCGTACCAGATCTTCCATCACTTCACGCACCTGCGGCGCGGTCATGAACGAGGTTTCAACATCAATCTGGGTAAATTCAGGCTGACGGTCGGCACGCAGGTCTTCGTCGCGGAAGCATTTGACTATCTGATAGTAACGATCGAAACCGGACATCATCAGGAGCTGTTTGAACAGCTGCGGAGACTGCGGTAGCGCGTAGAATTTACCTTTGTGTACGCGCGACGGCACCAGATAGTCACGCGCGCCTTCCGGCGTGGCTTTGGTCAGCATCGGGGTTTCGATATCGAGGAACCCGTGATCGTCCATGAAGCGGCGCACGAAGCTGGTGATTTTTGCGCGGGTTTTCAGGCGCTGAGCCATTTCCGGACGACGCAGGTCCAGGTAGCGGTATTTCAGGCGCGCTTCTTCGGTGTTGACGTGGTTGGAGTCCAGCGGCAGCGCTTCCGCGCGGTTGATGATGGTCAGGTCAGACGCCAGCACTTCGATTTCGCCGGTGGCCATCTCGCGGTTAACGTTGCGCTCTTCGCGCGCACGCACGGTACCGGTGATTTGGATGCAGAACTCATTACGCAGTTCGGAAGCCAGTTTTAATGCATCCGCACGATCCGGATCGAAAAACACCTGCACGATGCCTTCACGGTCGCGCATATCGATAAAGATAAGGCTACCGAGATCACGACGACGGTTGACCCAACCACACAGGGTCACTTGCTGCCCCACGTGGGACTGACGTAGCTGTCCGCAATATTCTGTACGCATGAGATATCCCTTAACTTAGCCGCAGGCGGATGTTGCCTGCCTTGCAGGCGACGAGGTCGCAGCTTTGCTGAATGTCACTACTGAATGAAAAAAGGCGGCTATTATACTGGAAATTCTGTCTGACGATAAGCCCGACGCAGTTTGTACGCTGCTTTGCTGCGCGCTTATTGCTTGTGCTCACATAAATTAACAAAATTTGTTACCCTTGAGCCGAATTAGCAACGGTATTGTAGCGGCCTGACAACAGAACAAGATACGGGGATACCATGTTAGAACTCAATGCGAAAAAAACCGCGCTGGTCGTTATTGACCTGCAAGAAGGCATTTTACCCTTTGCCGGCGGCCCGCACCGCGCCGACGAGGTGGTGGCGCGCGCGGCAAAGCTGGCTGAAAAATGTCGTCAACAGGATTCGCCCGTCATCATGGTTCGCGTCGGCTGGTCCGCCGATTTCGCTGAAGCGTTAAAACAGCCGGTGGATGCCCAGGCTGGCGCCGCGAAGTTGCCTGAAAACTGGTGGATCTATCCGCCAACGCTTGGCAAACAAGATAGCGATATTGAAGTGACGAAACGCCAATGGGGCGCGTTCTACGGCACCGATCTTGAACTGCAGCTTCGCCGCCGCGGTATCGACACCATTATTCTTTGCGGTATCTCCACCAATATCGGCGTGGAATCCACCGCCCGCAATGGCTGGGAACTCGGTTTTAATCTGGTCATTGCCGAGGATGCGTGCAGCGCCGCTTCCGCCGAACAGCATCAGGGCAGTATGACGCATATCTTCCCGCGCATCGCCCGCGTGCGCAGCACCGAGGACATTCTCGCCGCCTTATGATTTATATCGGGCTTCCGCAATGGTCGCACCCTAAATGGGTGCGCCTTGGCATCACCAGCCTTGAAGAGTATGCCCGCCATTTTAACTGCGTGGAGGGTAATACCACCCTGTATGCCTTACCAAAGGCCGAGATTGTCGATCGCTGGTATCAACAAACTCACGATGCTTTTCGCTTCTGTTTTAAATTCCCGGCCACGATTTCACATCAGGCGGCGCTGCGCGACTGCGACGATTTAAGCCACGAGTTTTTTACCCGTCTGGCGCCGCTGGAATCGCGCATCGGCCAATACTGGTTGCAGTTGCCCGCCACCTTCGGCCCGCGCGACCTCCCTGCCCTGTGGCATTTTCTCGATACGCTACCGAAAAACTTCACTTACGGCGTTGAAGTTCGCCATCCCGAGTTTTTTGCCAAAGGCGATGCCGAACAGCAACTTAATCGCGGGCTACACCAGCGCAACGCCAACCGCGTGATCCTGAAGAGACCTTTCTATTGATACACTCTAAAGATGGGGTTTTGTAGCGGGGGATTAAGCGGCTTCAAGCAGATGAGACAGAGCAATCATTCGGATTCGTTCTTGCGTGTAGCCTGCCAAACGGTATTTCTGAACCAACGAGTAACCAATCTCATCAAGACGGTTGAGAGCCTTGTCCGACAGCTTCACAATCACATTGGTTGAGTTATCTCCACCCTCTGAATGGAACGGTGCTCTTGCTGCTGAAGCGGTTACACGTGCAATCTGTGGCTTAGGCTTAGGCGGCTGTCTACGGCTCTTTGAGCATTCAACACAGCTACCGGATGAGACATAACGGATAAGTGAGCCGCAATGAATACACGGCTTATCAGAGTTAGTGAAAGTATTAGCCATTAGTCAGTAACCCCTCTAAGTAGCTGGTGATTCGGGCTTGCTGGCAACGGGTTGAACCATCGTTTGAACGTCTAATTAATTTACTCATCAAATGAGGGTGAATTTTACCAACCAGATTGTGACCAACGATTAGACGCTTTTCAGAGTCATAATAATTAATCGGTGCGTTAATCGTATCTTCCATTTATCAGCCCCCGCTTACCATCTGCTTAATAGCCTCTTTCAAGGCTGCATCTCTTTGCTGTTCAATTGTTGGCTTAGGCTTCACCTTATACGTGGTGACTGCTTTGGCTGGCTTCACTGTTGGTTTAGGCTTATTACCTGAAGCAAGTAACTTATAAGTTGCTTCACTGATTTCATTTTTCCCGTTCAAATATTTGAATTCCATTGAGTCAGTAAGATGATTATAGCTGCCACGCTTTGATAGCCCTTTCATTGGAATACTCATTATTCGGTTACCTCTTCAGAGTCAGTTACAATAACGCTCAGATAATCGGTAAAGTCTTTTACAGCATCCAGAGCTTTACGGGCCTCAATCACAATCTTATTACGCTGGTGTACAGCTTCAGAAGCTTTTACCTTCAGACGTTCAATCATTTTATCAATGGTTGATTCAGCCTCTGCTGTAGCTTTATCTGTAATTTCCTGTAGAGGATTATCTTTAGCGTTCTTAGGCATACGAATAAAGGTAACCATTCCAACAGATACACGGTGAACCATATAGCCAGCATCAGCCATGCCTTGAATCATTTGTTGCTGGTTAGTTGGATAAACCTGCTTCACAATGAATCCGTGACGTTCTGAAGGATTAGCCAGATTTTCAGCGGTCTTTTGTTGAATAAGCACTGAGCGAGATTCTACAGCATCCTGATATTCAGATTCAACTTTAGACATCTTTTCAGAAGCCTTTTGTACTCTCGGAAAATACAGCTTTTCAATATGCTGTTTCTGTTCGAACGGTAACAGGTGGCTGATACTTGCAACGGGTGATTCAATTTTTACAGCTTGATTTAAAGTAGTCATTTAAATTTACTCTTAGTCTGGTTTGCTTGGATTTCAGAAAGCAGAAAACCGCATCCCCCCAACTTAATGTTACGGGACACGGTTCAATGTTTTCAAATTAGGTTGTTCATCTTCTCAAGAGGAATTTCCCGTCACTCATTCGGGATGGATGCCTAAGAAGATAAACAGAAGGAAACTGAGGAGTCAGATAATAAATCGGGGAATGCTGGATAATGAAATATTACTAACTCATATAACCATTCTTTCATACATTAACAAATTGTCAACAGTTATTTTTAATTCTTTCACAGATAGATGCAATCAACAATAAACGCCTTGCCTTAGTCATCAACTTAGGAATGTGATACTTCTTATTAGGGATTGGATTTATTAGGTCACCAATCTTTCTTAATTCAGTATGGATAGTGTGACAGGTCTTCCCTGTTACCTTGTAATATGCCTTCATTCATAATCAAACCTTTTCAATACAAATAAAAAAGGACTCCGAAGAGTCCCTTTTACATTGCTTATCAAAACCTCTTGACCCTGTTGACCAGTTGATTTTTGATTAAGCAAACCAGATAAAGCAATTATCACATGATAACTCCAATCTGTAAAATCCAAACAGCTATTAATCGCCCAAGTGTTCAGCGTTAATATTCAGGTCTTCAAAGCCACCAGTTAAAACTTGTGTCTGGAATGTTCCAATTTTCTTGCTATCCATATTCACACTGATATTGATTCTTTGGTCATTACGGATAGTTGTCTGAGCAGGGTTATACATAGACGGTACAGCAAATGTATTAGCCTGACCGTTCAGCGCATTGTTACCCTGAAGCCAGTCACCCAATGAACCCATAGCACGTGTGAACGGGCTGTTAGTGATTGAGTCACCATCCTGAGCACCCAACACTTTAGACGGATTGGTTAGCCAGTTAAGAGCCTTTGCAATCGGGTTATCAGTCCCTAAAGCGGTTGGGTACTTCTGTTCAACTCCTGAAGCGTCTACAGTATCATGCGCAACCAGAGCGACACCAACAGGCCCAGCTAAACGGGATGCACCCTTGAGCATTCCACCTGCACCAGCAGCCGCACCAGCTTCAGCACCACCACCCAACAGAGCACTTAGCCATTTCAGCTTGTTAGCTACTCCAGCAATTGATTTCACCAGTACCAACACACCAGCAGCACCGATAGCGAACTGTTCAGCAGAATCAACCAGTTTCTTTTGACCGTCTGATAAGTCATCGTACCATGCTGAAGTTCTGAGAATTAACGCTGAGAGTTTACGGCTCCACTCATCTACATGGTCAACCGCTCCAGATGTCATAGAGGCAACCGCTCCGAGGACGTGACCTAAAGCCTCTGCGATTGGTGAAGCATCGTTGAGCATGTTAGCTACAGAAGCGTTAAACTGACCCAGCCCCTTTTCAGAGCTGGTGAAAGCTTTGTTAAGGTCATTCTCCATAGCTGCTTTAACACGTCCGATACCAGTTACAGCCATCTGTGATACACGGTCTAATCCCCCTGCCTCATCAGCCATCTTCTTCATCTGTTCAGAAACGCGAGGAAGAACGTCTTTAGAAAGTAACTTGCCATTTTTCATCAGTGCGTCAAGCTGCTGAGTGTTCACACCCAAAGCATCAGCGAACATCTGTTCAGCACCCGGTAAACGGTCACCTAACTGGCCTCTGAGTTCTTCAGCCTGTACACGACCTTTAGAGGCCATCTGTGTGAATGCTGTCATGATGCCTTTAAGCTGTTCAGCATCAAGCCCCCTGATACGACCAAACGTTGCAGCGTTCTTATAGAAGTCCTGTGTACCCTGATAACCGAGTGCGTTTTGAGCACCAGCAGCAAAGCCAGTGTACTGTTTCAAGGTCTCTGTAACACCCTGTCCGATTTGGTCAGAGAACTGAGCGGCGAACGTTTTAGCGTCTTTCGATTGGCCTTTAAAGACAGCTTCAGCGGAGAGATTCACACCTTCACGGGCTACACCTGTTTCAACCACCTTACGGACTGCTTCAAATGTCCCGTATAAGGCCGCTGAAACGCTTACCAGACGACCGAAGGAGCTTGATAACCCTTCTGCATTAGATACCTGCTTGCGGTTATTAGAAGCCCATTTAGACGCGCTGTCAGTGGCTGCACGTAATGCTAAACGGAACTGGTTCAGGCTGGCTGAAGGATTGGCTAAAGCATCATCTCTTAAGCTATGAATCTGCTGGCGTAATTTCATCGCCCTTGCTTGCCCAGTTGAACCCATACCCTCTAAACGCCTCGTTAGATTTGAATAGAACTGGGTATTAGCAAGTGACCGGATTGAATTAGCGGCTGTTAAATCTGAGCCTCTACCTTGTGGCTTTCCGGCTGGTGGATTTGAGCGGCCTTTTCCTTTAGCCCCGTAAGCGTCCTGATACATGTCTTTAATGCGCTTTGCAGAAGCCTTAGCAGCATTCTCTACAGACTTCACAGAGGATTTACCAGCTTCATCAAAATTCATGCTCTTTGAGAATGCTTTATTGATATTCTTTGAAGCGGTATTGGCGGATTGAATCACACCGTTAAAATTACCCTTTGGGATAAATGCTTTGTTTAATCGTGATTCAATTCGTTCAGCTACTTTTAATGTTCTGTTTTCGAGTTTTTGAAGGTTCTTTGAAACGTTCTCGTTAAAGCCTAATTGGATGATAAACTCATCTACGGTATAGTTAGCCATTAGTCATATTGGTTACCTCGTATTCATTCCAGATTAAATCTGTCATTGCATCATGTGCTTTCAGTACCATTTCATAAATCAGTGCAGCACCCATTAGTGATAACCCTTGACCACTGAAGAATGTAGCAATGGTCACCTGATTAATTTCATGAAGAGTTTTAAGGACTGTTAAGCATAACTGTGGCTCACTCACTGAATTAAAGATTGCATCAGTTAAATCAGGATGCGGCACAGGGTTATTCAGCATTCGGATAAATCGGTTTTTCATTTAGTCACCTCAATGTGTTTCACATAGGATTTCAGAATCATCCCTTCCAGAGTCTTTCTGATTGTTGTTTCAGCGGTGACGGCTGTCAGCTTCACAAGTTGATTATCTGTCTTTTTAATTCGGACTGCTTTTGTCTTGTTCATTTAAATGACCCCTTTGATAATCAGAGTTATGACTTGTGGAATACTTACTTCAAAGTGTTCAGCCAGTGCTTTTAATTGCTGGTAAGCTGGTTCACCGATATGTGTTAAAGTGTGATTCATTTTATGCTGCCTTTTGAATGTGTAAATCAAGGATGTCTTCTAATTCCCTGTCAGAATCTAATTCATCGTTTTCGTAGTCACTGTTAAACATTACCTGAATTTCGCCTTTATCATGGCAATGTTCAATCATTGTGATTGCTAACTGTAATGCCTGAGCAATATCATTACACCAGCTTTTACTAAAACCTGTTTCATCCTCTACAGCGGCTGCTGTAACAACGCTTAATCGCTTCATTAAATTAAAGCAGAAAAATGGGGATAGCTTATCTGGACAGCTATTAACGCAGCCTGTGAATACATCCTCAACTTTTGAAGGAAGGTTACTTACTGAGTCTTTATCAACAAAATATTGCTGAAGTGTATTCTCCATAGCCTTACGGGGTGTTCCTCTTCTGCGGTAAGGTTTATTGCTTGCGGGTAATGGTTTATTGAAGCTGGTGTAACCTAATTCGATGAGGGTGTTTTTAAGAGATTCGCGGTATTCGGGGGTATCTATTAAATCGTGGTCATCTGAGAAGAAGCCTTTGCCTGTGATTGGCTTTCCAGCCGGAGTCTTGACTCCATTGAATACTTTAGCTTTGTACATTACATAGTGGATACCTCAATTCGTTATCTAATAAACCATACTAACCCATATTTAACATTTTGTCAACATTATTAACAATTTGTGACAGACGCTTTTAGATTTCAGCCAATGAAAAACTCCCTATAAATCAATGACATTGAAGTCCGGTATATATAACTGGAAGGATACCTTTCAGGCGCTTGGGAAGGGTTACTTTTCAGAGGCTGCGTATGCAGGGCTGGTATAGGGTGTTTGCGGTAGGTTCTCCCGCCCAAAGGGGAACCGTTGAACCGCGTTAAAAGGGGGTTGTACAGATTGATTGAAAAGGAATTTTAAGAGGGCTAACGCCCTGAATCACCATGATTTATTTACATCAACCGATTGTAATTGATTGTTTTTTATGCTACCCTAAAGCCTCTTAACAGATTCTTTTTGTTCTTTGTTTTTCATCTTCTTGTCTCTGAGTATCTTTTAAGAGTTCTTTAAAGAAAGCCCTTCTAACCTCACCTTGCTTCGCTCATCGGTGATTCTGGTTCCACCTTGTAGCCTTGACAGTAAACCATATCGGGATCCGTGAAAGAGGCTTGAAGCTGGTGGATGAATTTTCACAAATATTATTTTTCTAAAAAATTTCCAGACCTTTTTTATTTCTGCTTTACCGGGAACTTTCAGCATATCTAGAGCAACTTTGAAGATATTGGATAGTCTGAATCTCTCTGCTTAGTAGCGCCCTTTTTCAAAGATTCCATGCCAATGGCAAAAAATGAACATATCTGAGCCTGTACGGCGTTCTAAGCGATTATTTAATGATAGCAACCCTAACCCATAGGTTGATATAAAGACTGCTTAGAATGCGTTACAGGGATCCTGATAAACGCCAGACATAAAAAAAGCCCCAATAAAGGGGCATTGTGAATCACTATCTAATTGTTACTTGTTCAGTCGATAGAAAGTTGCCTTACTAATCTGTAACTCATCCTGTACCTGCTTTGGCGACATCCCCTGTCCAATTAGTTCCTGAACCTGTTCAGAGGTTGCTTTAATTGGTCTGCCACAATGGACACCTTCAGATTGAGCACGTTTAATCCCTGCTGTTCTGCGCTCTGCTATCAAATCTTTCTCTAAAGAAGCCAATCCAGCCATCATAGTGAGCATAGCCTTACCAACTGGTGTAGACAGGTCGAATCCTTCACGGAGACTGATAACCTTCACTCCTTTGGCCTGTAAAGTCTCAACTGTTGAGAGAACATCAATGGTGTTACGGCCTAAGCGGTCAATAGCGATAACAATTAGCGTGTCACCTTCACGGACATAATTCAGCAGGTCACCGAACCCTTTACGCTCTGTAGCCTTAATGCCACCTGATACAGCCTCATCAGAGAACCACTTGCCTACCTGATAGCCAGCCTCATTGATTTGTTTCTTCTGGTTCTCAATAGTCTGGTCAGAAGTTGATACACGGACGTAAGCGATTACAGATGACATTATGGTGATTCCCTGAAAGTTGTCTCAAAACCTAGTCTCAAAATAATACATGTATCAAAAACCTAAATCAACCTTTTGAGACAACCTAATCTCACCTTTAGAGACCCTTTTCAGTAGTATCAAAACCACTTCCTTTTGAGACAATCCAAACCATTGAAACAGGTTATATAAATACTGATTCTTATCTCTTTTCGGAACTAAAACAGTTAATAGGCTAGAGCTATTGAAATCACTGGTGTTGATAGGGGTTTTAACACCATTCGGAGAGACTGTTTTTTACTGTTAATTTAGCCATCTAAACGGCTATCATTCAGCATTCACACGTTATTGAAGGGGTCACTGTGGAAATTTCAGAAATCGAAAAGGGAATCTGGCTAACCATAGCGACCTTGCAACACTGGTAATAAATCTTCAGGGTGTATTGTTAACCCTTAGCATTTTTTGTTCTGCTAAGAGCTTCTAACAATATTTCTCTTTGGGCCATTGCCTCAAACTGACTGTTAAGCTGTGCTGAGCCAAAATAATCACCCTTCTTAATTTCGGACAAAAAGGATGCAAATTCCTCCTTTGAATTGACATCCCGATATGTGTGATATAGTTCAGCAACCTTGTTCAAACCTTCTGCTAAGTTTTCAAGAGTCTGCATTTTGAGTTTATATGTTTCATCAGCAACTTTTATTTCATTCAACTTATCCTGAAGTTTATCATTAGCATCATTAAATGACTTTTCAATGTCGTCTATTGCCTTAGATATTTTAACCCCCCTCAGCTTTTGAAATTCAAGCCTGTTTTTATTCCTCTCATCTTGCCTATCAACTTTAGCTTGCTCACTTTTATTAGTTAACTCTTCAACATTTGCAAGTTCAATAGACTTCCTTTTTTTGACCATATCTACATCAAGCAGCCTTAAATCTTCTGCGAGAGTATCAGCATTCCTCTTATCTTCTGCCTTTTTGTGTGCCGCAGCCAGCCATTGCTGAAGATAGGGGGAAGCGGCAGCCAGAGCAGCACCAACAATCACTGGTAATACGATGTAGTGAACAAAAAACCACCCCTGAGAGGTTATTTCGGCAATCCTTACTTCAACATCTCTTTTGCTCATAAATAACTTAGCAATATTTTGCCAGTTGAAGCCAAGCCATGAGAAAAACACATAACCCCATAAAGGGCTTGAAATCCTGTCTTTAAATGCTTGCTTGACCTGTTCTACTGGCTCTTTAGTAATTTCACTCATAGCATCCTCGCTTTATAAAATTGCCATATATAAAAAGGCCTGTCTTACGTACATAAGACCACCTTTAATCATTATTAACACATTCAAACAGGTATGTTAAAGAAATGGCAAATTGCATTTGTAAGAATTGCCGGAGCCGCAGCGCCAGCTATGTTTAAGCCACCAGCATAAGCCTTGCCAATCATATTACCCACCCAACCACCAATTCCAGCACCTAAATTTTCAGATGATTCAGGAACAGGTGAATCAGATATAATTCCCTCAAGCTCCCTGATGTCGGACTTCTCAACACCCAACTTTTCGAGATAATCAGCCAGAGATGAGAAATCGCCTGATGTTATCGTATTCTGCTGGTTTACGTCACCCTCAACTTGATGAGCAAACACACCATTATTTGTAAACACATCGTTGAAAATATATTTAACAGTCACAGGAGCCACCTCTTTTTCTTGCTGATTGAAACGCAGGTCTTCACCAAATATGTTTTGCTTCTCCAACTCTAGAGACCAATCAAGAATTTTATTTCTTACAGTGGTGACAATATGCTCTAGTTTATTAGAGCTAAAAAACCAACATAATTCCATGCCACCTTTCCCCGCCCCTAATAGTATTTCAACCTGACGCGGATTAAGAGGCAGTCTAATCATCTCACCTTTATTATCCCGCTTATCCATTGATGATATTGATTCATAAAGAGTATAGGTAGTTATCTTGTCTATCATCTCTGCTGTCATACCGTTTAAATCGAGAGGCAAATATCTACCCTGGACATAATTAAATCCTTTAACAATTCCATGCCCTGTACGATATTCAGGAACATCAGATTTATTGGGATAGCCATTGATTTCATGCTCAACCCACGTAATTAAATCAAGCAGATTCAATTTTACAGCGATAGATTTCGCCTTAAGTAATACAGCTAGAATTTCTGTTTTTGGGTCTTCAGCTAATGCTTGCAATTGTAAAACCGGGGAGTTCATAGCCAGCCTCTCACTTAGTCAATCACTGACATTTTAGCCGTTACAAACCTAAATGTAAGTAAACTTTTCACAGAAGTTGATTAGATTGCTCTTCCATCTCTTTCACCCACTCTGGAGCCTCTTCGAACGCTAAGTGTCGCGGCTTGGTAGTGAACCCTTCAAAGTCGAATTCATCACCATCAATCAGCGGTAAAATCTCCATCCACTGAGCACCATCAACCACCCTATCAAGTGGGAAGTTAAGCAGCTTCAAGCCGTTGTGTAAGAAGACATCACACTTTTTTCCAGCCGTGTTAAGTCGGATTTCTTTAATTATCCGTTTGATGATGATTTGAGCCTCTATACGGTCTTTCTTCACGGTTAAATCAAGGTGGCTGATTGTTTCAAGCTGGCTTGATTGCTCTCGCTGGTGAACCTCTGAAACGGACTTTTCAGCATCCTTAATCTGACCATTAAGAACTTTCAAGTCCTTAGCCATTGATTCGGTATCATCTGCCAGCATAGCCAGCTTAATGAGCCTCTCACGCTGTTTCTGAAGCTGTTCTAACTCACTTTGAAGAGCACCAATAGCAGAGCCGTTATCACGATTCAGTGAAAGACGGTTAGTGTTATACAGAAGCCCCTGAACAAGGGCTTTATCAGTTTGTAATCTGCTGAACCCTTTAGCATTACAACGCCCTTCATACTTCATAGAGCATCTGTAGTTACCTGACCGTTTAGCAGTGACACCCGAAACAATGATGATAAACCCACACTCAGAGCACCTGAGAACGCCCTTGAAGAGATTTGTTAGCAAAGGTAGGTCAGAGGAAGGTTTACGCCCTGCCCCCTGTTTAAGCTGCTGTACAGCGTGAAATTGCTGTTCACTGATAATTGCAGGGTAATAATCGGGTATTTCAGATACACCCTTTACAACCATTGATTTAGAAGGAACCTTGACGCCTATCACAGCCTGATTACTTAATAACTCTGTGATAGACGATTGAGACCAGCCACCTTTAACTGGGTTGAATTGGTTGAGAGTGTAGAAGCCCTCTTCATTCATCTGTTTAGCAATTTTGGCATGTGATTTACCTTCTAACCGTAGCTGAAACACACGCTGAACAGCTTTCACATTCTCTGGGATGAATTCAAAGTGTGAACGGTCTTCAGATACTTTTAACCATGCTGCACAGCGCTTAGACATGATTTCACCGTTAGCTGCACGTTCCCTCTTAGCAGCCCATACAGACCTTAAACGGGTTGATTTCATCGCTGATTCTTCATGTGCTCTTTCCATCACCAACATGGCTTTAATCATGGAAAGTGAATCTTTCAGGCTTTCTTTCGTGTACCACTCATTATCAACAAGGGTCACCACTTCAACGCCAGACCTGAGAATCTTTCTAAGCTGTTCCCCTGCTGTGTCGATGTCCTGTCGTGAAACCCTGTCCAGAGATTCGACAAGTAAGACTGAACCCGCTTCAATGTAGCCAGATTCCACAGCGGCTAGAAATTCACCGAAAGCCCCTGACTTAGCATTAGCACCAGAGAAGCCGCTGATACCCAAATCCTGAAAGCGTAATGATTCGTCTAAATAGTAATCAGGATTGCGTTTCAACCAATCGTTTATATACTTTCCTTGACGTTTAGTAGAATCACCAACCGATTGAATTTTTGTAGAAAATCGTATGTATGATATTGCTTTTGGCATGGGGTTTATGATGAGTTGAGAAGAGATTGAACAAGTGTATCATAAGAAAGGTGTAATCCTCGATAGCCGCCCGGTACATAGCGCCGTCGCGCGTAACCCGGCGATGATCGACGCGCAGAAAAAGAAACCCAAAGTGCCGGTTCACGCGGTCATGACCGCGGAGCAGCCGATGGTGCGTTTTATCGGCAGCGATGATATGGCGCAGAATCGCGAATTATTTCGCGTCTGGCTACAGACGCTGCCAAAGTGGCATCAGTCGGCCACGCCGTGGCTGTTTCTGCATACCCCGGATATCGCCCAGGCGCCTGAACTGGTAGATACCTTATGGGAAGATCTACGCGCGGTGCTGCCGGGCGTCGGCGCCGCGCCGTCAATTCCGCAGCAATCCTCGCTTTTCTGATATCCTGCTATGATAGTCGGAGCCACCTGACATAATTAAAGGGAGTTTTGGGTATGGTCAGCGCGCTGTATGCGGTTTTGGGTGCGTTATTGTTAATCAAGTTTTCCTTCGACGTGGTACGTCTGCGCATGCAGTATCGCGTCGGCTATGGAGACGGTGGTTTTAGCGAACTACAGGTCGCCATTCGCGTTCATGGCAATGCGGTGGAATACGTCCCCATTGGGCTTATCTTGCTGCTGTTCATGGAAATGAACGGCGCGCTAACCTGGATGGTGCACGTTTGCGGTATCTTGCTGATTGCCGGACGCCTGATGCACTCCTATGGTTTCCATCATCGCCTGTTCCGCTGGCGGCGTTCCGGAATGAGCGCTACCTGGTGCTCGCTGTTGCTGATGGTGCTGGCTAACCTGTGGTATATGCCCTGGGAGTTGGTTTTCTCCCTGCGTTAGCGCACAATACGCCGTTTTCGTTTTTTCGGGTTTAACGTTATGTCTCACCGCGATACGCTTTTTTCCGCGCCGATTGCCAGTCTCGGCGACTGGACCTTTGATGAACGGGTAGCCGAAGTCTTCCCGGATATGATCCAGCGCTCCGTTCCTGGTTACTCCAATATTATTTCAATGATCGGCATGCTGGCTGAGCGTTTTGTTCAGCCAAATACACAGGTTTACGATCTCGGCTGCTCGCTCGGCGCCGCGACGCTTTCCGTGCGTCGCAATATCGCGCATCCGGGATGCAAAATTATCGCCATTGATAACTCCCCGGCGATGGTAGAACGCTGCCGTCGTCATATTGATGCCTATAAAGCACCGACGCCGGTTGAGGTTATTGAGGGCGATATTCGCCATATCGCCATTGAAAATGCTTCGATGGTCGTCTTGAACTTCACTATTCAGTTCCTCGAACCAAGCGAACGTCAGGCGATCCTTGATAAAGTCTATCAGGGGCTAAATCCTGGCGGCGCGCTGGTGCTTTCCGAAAAATTTAGCTTCGAAGACGCCAACGTCGGCGAACTGCTGTTCAACATGCACCATGACTTCAAGCGCGCCAATGGCTATAGCGAACTGGAAATCAGCCAGAAACGCAGCATGCTGGAAAACGTGATGCTGACGGATTCGGTGGAAACCCACAAAGCGCGTCTGCGCCAGGCCGGGTTTGAACATGCCGAACTGTGGTTCCAGTGTTTTAACTTTGGTTCGTTGGTGGCGGTAAAGTCCGGGGATCGGTCATGATCGACTTCAGTAATTTTTATCAGTTGATCGCGAAAGGGCCGCTCTCCCACTGGCTGGAAACCTTGCCCGCTCAGGTCGCGGCCTGGCAACGCGAAGCGCTACACGGCAAGTTTCGTGAATGGGAACGCGCCGTTGAGTTTCTGCCCGAACTGTCGCCCTGGCGTCTTGATCTATTGCATAGCGTCACGGCGGAAAGCGAAACGCCACTCAGCGAAGGCCACCAGCTGCGAATTGAAAATCTGCTGCGAAACCTGATGCCGTGGCGTAAAGGCCCTTATTCGCTGTATGGCATTAATATCGATACCGAATGGCGTTCCGACCTGAAATGGGAACGCGTGCTGCCGCATCTTTCCGATCTCACCGGTCGTACTATTCTTGATGTCGGCTGCGGCAGTGGTTATCACATGTGGCGAATGATCGGCGCCGGCGCGCATCTGGCGGTCGGTATCGACCCAACTCAGCTGTTCTTATGCCAGTTTGAAGCAGTGCGTAAACTCATCGGCAACGATCAGCGCGCGCACCTGCTGCCGCTCGGCATCGAACAACTGCCGGCGCTGGAAGCTTTTGATACCGTCTTTTCGATGGGCGTGCTGTATCACCGCCGTTCCCCGCTGGATCATCTGTGGCAGCTCAAAGATCAGCTAGCCCCCGGCGGCGAGCTGGTACTGGAGACGCTGGTCGTTGAAGGCGATGAAAATACGGTGCTGGTGCCCGGTGACCGCTACGCGCAAATGCGTAACGTTTATTTCATTCCTTCCGCAGCCGCGCTGAAACAGTGGCTGGAGAAGTGCGGATTCATCGATGTGCGCATTGTTGACACCTGTGTGACCACCAGCGAAGAGCAGCGCCGCACCGAATGGATGACGACGGAATCACTCGCCGATTTCCTCGATCCGCGTGACAGCAGCAAAACGCTGGAAGGTTACCCCGCTCCGCTGCGTGCGGTGATCGTCGCCACTAAACCAGAAACGCAGCAATCGCTGGCCAAAAAAGCGGCCGCGGCCAGGGCGTAATTCACCTCAGCCGACCACTGGTGGCGCTCGCGGGATAAAAAAAGGCCCCTGTTGAAATTGCAGGGGCCTGGTACGGGCAATCATCATATTGGGCGACATGATGTGCAGCAAAAAACGGTCAGCTCCGCGGGTTAACCCCGCGCGGCAGAAATAATCTGTTTCATTTCCGCCACCGCCTCGCCGTTAACGGCATAGCGGCAATATTCATCGGCATCTGCGTCGGTGGACATCGATAACCCCGGATTACGAAAGCGCATCGGCGATGGCAACCACTGCCCCGCGGAACTATGCACCTCTTTGAGGCCTGCCTGCAGAAATTGTTGCATATTGGCAGCCCGCACTCCCGCTCCGGCCATAATGATTGGAGTATCACCCAGGGCAATTAGTTCCATAATTTTTGCAAGACCTTGTTCCGCCGTTGGCCGTTGACCGGAAGTGAGGATCCGAGCAACGCCCAGTTCAGCAAGCGAATGCCAGGCCTGACGCGGGTCGGCACACATATCAAAGGCCCGATGGAAGGTCACCGCCAGCGGCCCCGCCGCCGCCATAATTTTTTGCATGCGGGCGATATCCACCTGGCCGTCAGCATCGAGCACGCCAATCACCAGACCCGCAAAACCCAGATCTCTGACCGTCGCCACATCATCCAGCATGGCGGCAAATTCGCCCTCGGTATAACAAAAATCGCCGCCGCGCGGGCGAATAATCGGATGAACCGGAATCGAGATACTCGCTCGCGCCGAACGCAGCACGCCCAGCGACGGCGTTAATCCGCCCTCCTGCGGCGCGGCGCACAGTTCAATGCGATCGGCGCCGCAACGCTGCGCCTCCAGCGCGCACTCCATGCTATAGCAGCAGACTTCCAGCAACATCGTTCCCTTCTCCATTTTCATTACGGGCAACACAGCATGTCACGATTTATCCTCACAGACGCCGCGCCGCTTCACACTGTTAAGTATCGGATCGCTCGCTGGCGACGATTTGCTCGATCGACCAGGGATGGAATTTAATGGTCACTTTGCCGTCCGTGACCGCCAGCGTCGGGTTCGGCAAACGTTCACGCTCCCCTTTCGGCGCACTGGTTTTCACAAAAATCCCCGGCTGGCTGAGTCCATCATCAGAAAGTAGCGCCAGGGCGCGGGCATTCAGCGTCTCCGGCTCGCCCGGCAGAACGATTTCGATATGCTCCCAGCCTTCGTGCGGGTAACGTTTTTCACCCGGCCAGGGCAACTCCACAACCGTAAAGCGCCAGTGGGCGACACAGATAGGTTCGGCAAGCTTAAATAAGCAAATGGGGCGGCCATTAATGATATTTTCCGATAGTAACGTGCCGCAACGCTCCAGCCCCTGCCGCCAGCGCTCCGCCGTCGTATTTTGATGACAACGCAGCGAAATATGGTCGGCGTCCAGCGGCGCAAGCTCCAATCCCAACCGTTCGGCCAGCGCTTGCAGCGCATCGCTAAAACGCGGTAAATCCGCCGAAATATCATTCAGTTCATCAATTTGCTGCCAGTTCGCCATCTTGCGCCTCGGTGATCGCTAAAAAGGCTAATTTATCCTGTTTCGCCGCCCCGACCAACCGCCAATCCGCGCGCCGGGATGACGAATGGTTATTCATTAAGCGTGCTGATTTTCAACTTGCGCGTGGTGCTGACGGCTGGGCGCAAATGCAGTATACTCCCGCCTTAATTTGTCCATGTTCCGGCGCCGCCCCACAGGGGTTCTCGCGCCTTAAAAGTAAGGTATTCCGGTGAATATTCAGGCTCTTCTCTCAGAAAAAGTCAGCCAGGCCCTGATCGCGGCAGGCGCGCCTGCCGATTGCGAACCTCAGGTCCGCCAGTCAGCAAAAGTTCAGTTCGGCGACTATCAGGCCAATGGCGTGATGGCGGTGGCCAAAAAACTGGGCATGGCGCCGCGACAACTTGCAGAGCAGGTACTGTCTCATCTCGATCTGAACGGCATTGCCAATAAAGTCGAAATCGCCGGACCGGGCTTTATCAATATTTTCCTCGATCCAGCTTTCCTGGCGGAAAACGTCAATCTCGCGCTGCAGTCCGAGCGCCTGGGCGTGGCGAAACCACAGCCGCAGACTATCGTTGTTGACTACTCCGCGCCGAACGTGGCGAAAGAGATGCACGTCGGCCATCTGCGTTCAACCATCATCGGCGATGCCTCGGTACGTACTCTGGAATTCCTCGGCCATCGCGTTATCCGCGCCAACCACGTCGGTGACTGGGGTACCCAGTTCGGGATGCTCATCGCTTATCTGGAAAAGCAGCAGCAGGAAAACGCCGGCGAAATGGCGCTGGCCGACCTCGAAGGTTTCTACCGCGAAGCGAAAAAGCACTATGACGAAGACGAAGCCTTCGCCGAGCGCGCGCGTAGCTATGTGGTTAAGCTGCAGGGCGGCGACGAGTACTTCCTGCAGATGTGGCGCAAACTGGTCGACATCACCATGTCGCAAAACCAGATCACCTACGATCGCCTGAATGTCACTCTGACCCGCGATGATGTGATGGGTGAAAGCCTGTACAACCCGATGCTGCCGGGGATCGTTGCCGATCTGAAAGCAAAAGGCATGGCCGTCGAGAGCGAAGGCGCGACCGTGGTCTTCCTTGATGAATACAAAAACAAAGAAGGCGAACCGATGGGCGTCATCATCCAGAAAAAGGATGGCGGCTACCTCTACACCACTACCGATATCGCCTGCGCAAAATACCGTTATGAAACGCTGCATGCCGACCGCGTGCTCTACTACATCGACTCTCGTCAGCATCAGCATCTGATGCAGGCATGGACTATTGTCCGTAAAGCCGGCTATGTACCGGAGTCCGTACCGCTGGAACATCACATGTTCGGCATGATGCTCGGTAAAGACGGTAAACCGTTCAAAACACGCGCCGGCGGTACCGTAAAACTGGCCGATCTGCTGGACGAAGCGCTGGAGCGCGCACGCCGCCTGGTGGCCGAGAAGAACCCGGATATGCCGGCCGATGAGCTGGAAAAACTGGCCAATGCGGTGGGTATCGGCGCGGTGAAATATGCCGATCTGTCGAAAAACCGCACTACCGATTACATTTTCGACTGGGATAACATGCTGGCGTTCGAAGGTAATACCGCGCCTTACATGCAGTATGCCTATACCCGTGTGCTGTCGGTGTTCCGTAAAGCCGGTATCGACGAAAGCGCGCTGGCTGCCGCGCCGGTAGTTATTAGTGAAGATCGTGAAGCGCAGTTGGCTGCCCGCCTGCTGCAGTTCGAAGAAACGCTGGCCGTCGTCGCCCGTGAAGGTACTCCGCACGTAATGTGCGCCTACCTGTACGATCTGGCCGGTCTGTTCTCTGGTTTCTACGAACACTGCCCGATCCTCAGCGCCGAAAGCGAAGAGGCCCGTAATAGCCGCCTGAAACTGGCGCTGCTGACGGCGAAGACGCTGAAGTTGGGCCTCGATACTCTGGGTATTGAGACCGTAGAGCGGATGTAAAAACAAACCCGGTGAAAGCCGGGTTTGTTTTATTCGTCGCCCCGGTCCGCACAGCGCGGCCGGGGAATCAATGCCGCTATCAGAAATATTTGCGCAGATACTCCGTCAGACAAAGAATCGCCATCGCCTGGCCGTACGGCATCGAGGTGAGCGGAATTTGCCGGTAAAAATCGAGATCGGAGCCCATTCCGGTACCAAACGAGGTTTGCAGCAGTTCCCCCTCTGGTGAAATATTTTGCACAATCCCGCGTATCGCCTTTTCGGCAACCTCGGTGTACTCCGCCCCGACATAACGCTTGCGTATCGCTTTCAGGATGCCGTAAGCGAAGCCCGCCGTCGCCGACGCTTCAAGATAGGAATGCGGATCGTCGAGCAGGGTATGCCAAAGCCCGCTCTCATCCTGACATTTCGCTAACGCGGCAATTTGCGCATTCAGCACCTGTAGCAGATAGCGGCGTACCGCACTGCCCTCTGGCAAATCCACCAGCTCAAGGAAGTCCGGGATAACGATGGTGAGCCAGCTGTTACCTCGCGCCCAGCGCGCACGCGCAAAGTTGTGTCGACCGTCGTAATTCCAGCCGTGGAACCACAGGCCAGTCTCTTTATCCATCAGGTTCTGTACGTGCAGCAAAAACTGATAGGTTGCTTCTTCAATGTACTGCGGACGATTTAGTAATTTACCGATTTTGGCTAGCGGCAGCACCGTCATCATCAGCGTGTCATCCCACATCTGCTGATGGTTCTCTTCCGCCAGGGTAATGTGCTGCATGCCCCCCTGCTCGGTGCGCGGCATCTCATGCATCGCCCACTCGGCCCAGCTATCGAGCCACGGTAGATACTCCTGGCGCCCGGTCTCTTCATAGCGATAAGCCAGCGTCAGAAACGGCGCCATGGTATTGACGTTTTTGGTGGTAGCCCCTTCGGCGAAGCGGTCGGCGAACCAGCCGTCAATGATATCGCGCATCGCGATATCGCCGGTTTGTTGATAATACTGGTAGATGCCGTACAGCCCAACGCCGTGGGTCCATTCCCAACCGGCCCAGCCTTTGGTATCGATGACCCGCCCGTCGTCCAGCCGAAGTAAAAACTGCCCGCTTTCATCCTTAATATTCACCAGGTTTTGCGTCACATTACGGATCAATGCCTGAAGCTCACTGCGAGCGATAAAGCGCTCAGGCTGACGCAATAATGGGCTATGTTTGACCGGCCAAACTTTCATGTTCTTAACCTCTGGTATATGTCGAATTCAAAGTGCCGCCCTGATTCAGCGCCGGGGCGGCAGGTTTATTGCGATTCAGGTAGCCAATGTTGTTATTACCCCACAGGCAGTCGTAAGGCATTCCCGCCAGCATCTCAACTACCGCACGGTTTTCCGCCGTCGCCTGCTCGGGCTGTGCGTAACCGATATCACGCATCACCAGCGTCTCGGCGCGGAGCACACTGTGCGTATGTAAGTTGAGTTTAAAGCGCAGGGAGACCAGGAAGCCGCAGGCCAGCACCACTAAAGTACCGACGCTAAGGATCAACAGAATGGTGTGACTAACGCCTTCCGGCTGAATTTTTTGCCCGGAAACAAAGCCCGATAATTGCATGATGATACCAACCAGCATCACCGCCCCCGCCTGGGATGCTTTGCGGGTCAGCGTCATAATACCGGCGAAAATGCCCTCCCGACGCTGGCCGGTAATGACTTCGTCGACGTCGGCAA
Organism: Klebsiella sp. 141203; assembly: GCF_032601985.1. Taxonomy (NCBI): domain Bacteria; kingdom Pseudomonadati; phylum Pseudomonadota; class Gammaproteobacteria; order Enterobacterales; family Enterobacteriaceae; genus Klebsiella; species Klebsiella sp. 141203. The sequence continues at coordinate 1,033,102 of NZ_JAQIRL010000001.1, forward strand.
TATAGGTGTAGGTATTCCACGGCACGTAATTAATGCCGCCGCGCCCCAGGCCCGCGATCGCGGAAATGAGCAGTAATAATGAATAGACGTCGCTCAGCCCCGCGTAATAGAGCACGGCATAAGAGAGAGAGCTCAAACCAAACAACACCACTACCATGCGGTATGAAGGCGCCGGGCCAAAGCGGATGCAGAGCGGGATCATGGCGATAACCGCGATGAACTGGAAGATAGCCATCGTGCCGAGCAGGTTAGAGGCGACAGAGGCGTCCTGCATCAGCACAAAGACCACGTAATAGGTAAACACGGCGTTGAACACGTCCTGCGCGATATAGCCGCCCAGATACATACCAAGATGCTGGCGGAAGATTTTAATGCGCAGCGTAGAGCTGAGTTCAATAAACAGGCGATTAAGACTCTGCGCGAGGGTTAAGTTGCGCTTTTCTTCTTCCGCGCGTAGCGCCGCTTCAGACCACGCTTCCCGCGGGCGTTCCCAGGTGAAAAACCAGACGAAGGTCAGCATTAGCGCGCACAGCACCGAAAAGACCAGGCTTGCGTAAAAAAATGAGCTGGCGTTATCTTTACCTAGTTGGGTGAGCAGGATCCCCGGTAAAAACGAGGCTAAAATCGCCGACATTTGCGCCATGGAAATACGCGCGCCGGAAAATTTGGTTTTCTGTTTGAAATCATCGGTCATCTCCGGCACCAGCGTCTCGTAAGGCACCAGAATCATGGTATAGACAATATCAAACAGCAGATAAGTTGCGAGGTAGTACCAGAATCCCATATCGCCTACCCACATCATTGAGTAGCTAAAAACGCAGGGAATCCCGAGCAAAATAAAAAATTTGCGTCTGCCGAACCGCTTACCCAGCCAGGTAGAGCCAAAGTTATCGGTTAAGAAGCCCATCAGCGGGCTGACGACCGCGTCGAGCACGCGCGCGGTGGCGAAAATGAGCGTCGCCTCAATGGGCGATAGCCCACAGAAGGTGGTGTAAAAATAGAGTAGCCATGCTGCGGTTAGCGCGGTGGTTCCCGCGCCGAGAAAATCGCCGGAACCATAGGCGAGATAATTAGCCAAACCGATTTTTCGTGTTTTCATCGCCGTAAATCCTGTCTCTTTTTTATTAGATAACTTCGGTCTTACCACGGGCTATACCGAAGTTTTGCGGATACATGGCTACAGTAAGATCATGAAAACCGGCTTACCTTTGCATTTTTGCCAGTACCAATCATTCAGTGGCAAAAAAACAAAGGGCCGGGCAACATGCGTCACCGATTTATAAAACAGCGTTTCTTTTAAAGCAAAAGAGGGAATCATTTTTGCGAGTCAGCTGCCAGAATCTGATACCACACGTTCGCAGAAAGGCGTTTTCAACCGCGCGAATACCCCTTGTGGAAAAATGGAATTAGGAGTAAAGAAAGTAGAAAGGTCCCGTTGCGTATCTCAAGGAGGCTAGATGCCCTACTCTCATCTGTTAGTCGCCGTCGCCCCAACGCCGGAAAGCCGCATGTTGGTCAATAAAGCGGTGTCTATAGCACGTCCGTTCAATGCGCAGGTCAGCCTGATCACGCTGGCGACAGATCCGGAGATGTATAATCAGTTCGCCGCGCCGATGATGGAGAATTTGCGTGAGATTATGCAGGAGGAGACACGTAGCTTTCTTAATGAACTCGCCGCCCAGGCGGAGTATCCCATCAGCAAAATGACTATCGCCAGCGGCGAGCTTTGTCATCACGTGAAGGATTTTTGTCGTCAGCATCACGTCGACCTGGTGATCTGCGGCAACCATAACCAGAGCCTGTTTTCCCGCGCGACCTGTTCAGCGAAGAATATCGTCGGCAGCAGCGGAGTCGATGTGCTGTTGGTTTCCCTGGAATAAGCTGATGCCGAAGCATCAGCCGTTTTGACTACGCGGAGGGAGTAACTACGGTTGGCTGCTGGCAGCTATCTTCATGCGACTTTACCCGCTTTAGATCGGCAACAAACTGCGCCTGCCAGTTATCAATATCATTACTCTCGATCGCCTTGAGCATTTTGCCATGGCGAATAATTCGCTCCGCAAGCGGCATCGTAAGTGCGCGATCCAGCGCCGCCGCCACTTCATCGCGATCGTAGGGGTTGACGATGAGCGCGGAAGTCAGTTCATTAGCCGCGCCAGCGAACTGCGATAACACCAGCACCCCTGGGTTTGCGGGATCCTGTGCGGCGACAAACTCCTTGGCTACGAGGTTCATGCCGTCGCGCAGCGGCGTGACAAGCCCCACGTCGGAATAACGAAATACCTTCATGAGCAGTTTGCGATCGAAATGCTGATTCAGATAATACAGCGGCGTCCACCCCAGTTGACCATAGTGGCCGTTGATTCGTCCGGCGGCCGTTTCCAGCTGATGGCGGATATCCTGATACGCCTGAACATCACCCCGCGAAGTGGGCGCTATCTGGGTATAGCGAATTTTCCCACGATGCTGGGGGTAGTTTTCCAATAGCGCCTCGTAAGCCTGAAAACGCTCCGGCAACCCCTTGGAGTAATCCAGCCGCTCAACGGAAAAAATATTCTTAACGCCTTTTAGTTCAGCTTTCAATTGAGCCAACTTCGGCGGCAACGGCCCGCTGGCGCTGCGCGCGACCTCCTGAGGCTCAATGCTTATCGGATAGACGGCAGTACGGAACGTCTTGCCCCAGGCGCGGTATTGCTGATGCCCCACTTCGCATAAGGTGGTTTGCTGGGCGACGCAATCAACAAATGCCTGTCGGTCATTTTCGGTCTGAAAGCCGAGCAAATCATAATCACAAAGCTGTTCAAGAAGCTCCGCATGTGGAGGTAAGGCGTTGAATATTTCAGGCGTCGGGAACGGAATATGCAGGAAAAAGCCGATGCGGTTCTTCACACCGTTTTTGCGTAATTCGCTGGCAAATGGCAACAGATGATAATCATGAACCCAAATCATATCGTCGTCGGCTAGCAGCGGCAGCAGCTTTTGCGCCACGGCAGCGTTAACGCGTAAATAGCCATCCCAGGCCGGACGCTGAAAATTGACTAAGTCGAGACGATAGTGAAAAGCGGGCCATAGCACCGCATTGGAAAATTGATTGTAGTAGAGTTCGTGGTCTTCTTCGCTCAGGTTGAATGAGGCCCAGGAAATATCCCCCTTACTCACCTTCTTCAACGGCTGGTTATCATCGCCGATTTCCCCACTCCAACCAAACCACGTGCCGCCGCTCGCCTTCAGCGCACCTAAAATGCCCACCGCCAGGCCGCCTGCGCTGGCCTTTTTATCATTCGGCGTTGCAATACGGTTAGATACTACGACTAAACGACCCATGGTCATCCCTCCCGTTAGTGAATACATCCAGGCATTGCGTATTGTCGACGACATGACGTAACCACTGATGTACGGCGGCAACATTTGCCAGCCGCCAGCGCGCCTGTGTGTCGCCTTGTCCAACTTTTATCGATATTCCGCCTAATTGATTAACCATAGTAAAACCCGCCTCATCAGTCAGGTCATCGCCGATAAATACCGGCGTTCGTCCCGCAAAAGGCGCTTCCCGCATAAACGCGGCAATCGCTTCACCTTTGTTGATGCCACGCGGCTTGATCTCTACGACACACTTCCCTTGCTGAATGGCCAGAATCGGATAACGATGTACGATTTCCTGCGCCAATGCCAGGATGGCGCTCTGGTGTTGTGGCGCCTGGCGATAGTGCAGCGCAAAAGCGATGCCTTTATCTTCCAGTTCACTGCCAGGCAACGTCTGGAGCGCCGACGTTAATGCTTCGCCGACTTCACGGCTGAGCGCCGGCGGTAGTGATACGTCATGTCTTTTTCCATTGATATCGCGGCGTTCAGCCCCGTGGACGCCGGCAAGCGGTAATCGCCAGTGACGGGTAAGTGCATCGAGCTCTGCGAGTGAGCGCCCTGAAATCAATGCCACAGCGTCATGTTGCTGCTGTGCCAGTAATCGCAACATCTGAAGGACGTCTTCGGGGATAACAACCTGATCGGGATGAGGTTTGATATCGGCAAGCGTGCCGTCAAGATCCAGAAAAAAAGCGTGGTTTCCGGTTAGCTCAGGCGGTACAGATATCTGGTCAGCCACCCTGTGTTCCTCCTTATCATGGCCAGCGTTATGCTGGTTGTTAACTAATTGTTAGCCATGTAAGTATAGACAGTGTGACCAGCCTCGCCATTTTTGATAGTCACCGCCAGCGCAGCGGGCGCCGGCGGGACATTAGGAGTAGACTTAAAAGTTGCGCGCAATTAATGCGAACGTTTCGCTTTTTGCTTGTAACGGTCGAAGATAACCGCTGCCAGCAATATTACCCCGCGGACCACATATTGCGAGAATGGCGAGATGTTCAGCAGGTTCATCGCATTCTCCACGGTACCCAGGATCAGGATCCCGGCCACCACATAAGAGATCTTACCGATCCCGCCTTTTAGCGAGACGCCGCCCAGGACACAGGCCGAGATCACAATCAGTTCATAACCAATTGAGGTCATAGGCTGCCCGCTGGTCATGCGCGAAGCCAGGATAATCCCCGCCGCCGCCGATACCAGACCTGAAAGAACAAAGATGATGATCTTGGTACGAACAACCGGCACCCCCGCCAGGCGCGCCGCCTCTTCATTGCCCCCTATGGCCAGCGTGTTGCGGCCAAAGGTGGTTTTATTCAGTAGCAGCCCAAAGACGATCAGGCAGGCAACCGTCAGCCAGATAGGCGCCGGCAGACCAAGCCAGTTGGCATAACCCAGGGTGAAGAAACGTTCATCCTCAATGCCAACCGCTTTACCATCGGAAATAATATAGGCCAGCCCGCGGACGATTTGCATGGTAGCCAGAGTTGTGATTAGCGCGTTGATTTTCAAACGCGCAATAACAAAACCATTCACCAGCCCGCTGACCGCCCCCAATAGTAATCCGGCGGCAATACCAATCCACAGACTTTCGGTGAGATTAATAACGACTGCTGTCGTCACACCGGCACAGGCAATGACCGAAGCGACTGACAAATCAAAATCCCCGGAGGCCAGGCAGAACAACATACCGCAGGCCACCATTCCCGACATGGAAATCGCCAGCCCCAGCCCTTTCATATTGACGAAAGAGGCAAAGTTAGGAACAAAGATCACGCAGCCGATGAACAACACGGCGAAGACCACCAGCATACCAAACTGATCCCAGATTCGGCCGAAGCTGAAAGAGGATCGTGCGGCGCTGGGCGTAGTTACAGATGACATCATTCACTCCTTAATCAGGCTACGGCCTGGCTGACTTTAGGCATCGCAAGGCTCAGCGCCTGCTGTTCATTCGCGTCTTCATGCAGCAATTCACCGGCCACTTCACCTTCGCGCATGACGACGATGCGGTCAGCGACGCCGAGCACCTCTGGCAGGTCGCTGGAGGCAAAAACGACCGCCACGCCAGAAGCCGCCAGCGCATAGATAACGTTGTAGATTTCATGCTTTGCGCCAACATCGATGCCGCGGGTCGGTTCATCAAGCAGGATGACCTTCATCTCTTCCGACAACCAGCGACCAAGAATAGCCTTCTGCTGATTACCACCGGATAGATTCATAATTAACTGTTCAGCTCCTGGGGTTTTGATATTGAGCGATTTGATATGCTGTTCGGCATTACTCGCTTCCCAGGCGTTGTTAATCAGGCAGCCGGCATGAATATGCTTACGTCGCGCGCTGATATTGATGTTGTCGCGCACCGAATGTACCGGAATGATGCCCTCGGCTTTGCGATCCTCCGGACACAGCATCATTCCCGCCTGAATCGCCTGCGCGGGTTTGCGAATGTTTATCGCCTGACCGTCGATATAGACCTGACCGCCGGTAATTCTGCTGCCGCCAAACAGCCCTTTCATTAATTCACTGCGTCCGGCCCCGACCAGACCGAACAAGCCGACGATTTCGCCGCTGCGTACCGATAAACTGATCGGCATTCTGACGCCTGGCGCTTTAACCTGATCCAGTCGTAACCGCTCGCTGCCATATTCACGCGCTTTCCAGCCGTAGATATCGCCAAGATTGCGCCCTACCATCGCTTGCACGAGGGCATCGTGATCCACCAGCCGCATGTCATCGAAGGTGCGCACGTAGCGGCCATCTTTAAACACGGTAATGGCATCGCTGAGGGCGAAAATTTCCTCCATACGGTGCGAGACGTAAATAATCACCCGCCCTTCTTCACGCAGTTCGCGGATGACGCGAAACAAATTGTCGATTTCGCGTGCAGAGAGTGAGCTGGTAGGTTCATCGAAAGCGATGATCTTCGCGTTACGCGCCAGCGCCTTGGCGATCTCTACCATCTGCCACTGGCCGATCGACAAATACTTCAGCGGCGTTTCCGGGTCGATATCCAGCCCCAGATGCTCCAGCTGCAGCCGCGCTTCATAGTTCAGCAATGACCGGTTCACAATGCCGCCTTTATGCGGCAACTGGCCCAGATAGATATTCTCCGCCACGGTCATTTCCGGGATCAGATGAAGTTCCTGATAAATAATCGCTACGCCAGCATTCAGCGCAGCGGTAGTATTCGTGAATGCCATTTGCTGGCTATCAATTTGCAAATGCCCGGCGGTTGGAATGTAATTACCGCTGAGAATTTTTAAGAGAGTGGACTTCCCGGCGCCGTTTTCACCCATCAGCGCATGGATCTGCCCGCGATAGCAGTCAAAGCTAATGTCAGACAGTGCTTTAACGCCCGGGAACGTCATGGTGATACCGCGAAATGAGAGATAAGGGGTAGATTGTTGCATAACGACTCCGCTCAACTACGCATAACCTCCCGCCAGCGCGGGAGGCAGAATGAACCCGGCCTTACAGCCCTTTCTTAGCCAACTCTTGCTTAAAGTTGTCGCGGGTAATCAGCACCACGTCCGTCACGGCGGTAAATTTCGGCGGCTCGGTACCTTTGGTCACCCAGTTGTAGAGCATCTCACTAGTTTTATAGCCATGGATATCCGGGCTTGGCAGCAGAGAACCATAGAACCCTGTCGGCTGGGCTTTCGAAAGCTCGTTCACCGCGTCGACGCCGTTAATACCGATGCCGATAACATCCGGCGCTTTAAAGCCCTGGCCTTCAGTTGCCCGTACGCCGCCCAGCACGGTGTTATCGTTCATACCAACAATTAACCAGTGTTTCACCTGCGGATGCTGAACCAGCATGGAGTTGCCAGCATCGAAGGCACCTGGGATATCATTGGATTTGGTTGGCACGCGATAGATCTGTTTTTCCGGGAACCCCGCTGCTTTCAGTGCGTCAATCGAGCCGGTGGTGCGGCGGCGGGCAGTATCCAGTTCATCGGCGGTAATCGCCATCACGCCGGTATCTTTCACGTCCCAGCCGCGTTTTTGCATCTCTTTATACAATTCCTGCCCCTGACGAGCGCCGATTTCGCTGGCGGCCATCATAACCAGCGGCACGCTCTCCATCGGCTTACCTTTGGCATTAACAAACTGATCGTCGACGGTGATAACTTTCATGTCATAGCCGCGAGCCTTGGCAACAATCGCCGCCCCCAGTTTTGGGTCCGGGGTGCAGATGACAAATCCCTTCGCGCCGCTGGCGGCGAGGCTGTCGATTGCATTAAGCGTTTTTTCACCATCTGGCACCGCGATTTTAATCACCTCAAAGCCCAAATCCTTGCCGGCTTTATCAGCAAATTTCCACTCGGTCTGGAACCAGGGCTCCTCTGGCTGCTTCACCAGGAAACCGAGCTTGAGGGTTTCAGCCATAGCTGATTGTGACATAACCGCCGCGAGACCAATGGCCGCCAGCGCTTTAGTAAATTTGTGCATGGTAAACTCCAGCTTTAATTCGCTTTTCTGTAGGGAAAAATCGGACTTAAATTTTTTATCAGTCTTAAAACAAGGCATTAGAAAAAACGCAATCAACATTGCCGTTGTTAAAATAGTTTTAACTGGAAATTATTTATCCATACGAGAGCGTCATCACACCGCAGAATTACAGTAATTGCGTACATAAATTCAGCAAAAAATGACATAAAAAAAACGCTAATTGTCAGACAATTAGCGTTATGTGTGGCACAATAGTCCATATCACCAGCAGACTTATCCTTGTGGGTTCGCTAACGCCATCCCGGGCTACTCTACCCTTCTATTCTCCGTCAGCTTATACGTTATTCTTCCACTTCTAACAAAAAATGATCTATCACAAGTTCATTATCATCTCGCTATTTCCGAATAATGAATAAGCTATGATCGATATATGAATTTACCGTTAAATCACCTTCATTAATACAAATTAACTAGCTCTACGAACTATTAAATATAACCATTTAAATTCAATGTGTTACGATTTAAAAACCACAAAAAAGACAATAAAAACAAGCAGTAAAACTGATGTTGTAACAAATCGTAAATAACGCATGTTGAGAGTTTTCTTATTCGACATCTAAGGGTATTCTTGATGTATCGGCAGATATAAATAAATAGTCACGTGCAAATGGAATGCACCGTTTTTATTTCCTGCCTATTGCGTTGCGCTTGCAAAACTCGCCTGTGAGGCGATGGTAGCGCGTCATACTTCCCATGCGGATAAATAAGGATATTGTTATGGCAGTTCCAGGAATGGTTCAGAAATTAAATACCCAGATTAATCTCGAGTTTCACGCATCAAATGTTTATCTACATTTAGGCGAATGGTGCGCGCAGCAGCGTCTCAACGGCACCGCTACCTTCTTGCGTACCCGAGCTCAATCAAGCGTGACGTTAATGATGCAGGTTTTTGACTATATGAAAAAGGCCGGCGCCTGGCCAATTGTCAAAGCCGATGAAAGCTATCCCCCGCAATGCACAACGCTTGAAGAAGTGTTTGCCAAAACCCTTGAAGAGTATCAGCAACGTAGCAGCATGCTGTCCGGTCTGGCGCAGGAAGCCAAAGCGCAGCGCGATGACACGACGTGGCGTTTTTTGACGCTGCTGGAGAAAGAGCAGCAGCAAGATGGGCTGTTACTACAAACCGTTCTTGAAGAAATACGGACTGCTGATAAAGCCGGGCTCGGTATGGAGCAAACGGACCGCCGACTTCTCAATCTCATCTCGCCTCAACAGCACTAATTGAATCTGGCCGTTTCAGACTGGAACGGCCAGGCAATCAACTTCTCAGAGATAATCTAGTGCGCTTCACCCTGCGGGGTAAACTTCAGCTCAATCAGCGCAATTGCTTTTTGCACTGCGCGCAGCGTCACCGGATCCGCCGAAGCAGGGTTACTCGCAAAATCAATCGCTTTTAACTGCGTCGCCATTTTTTCGCGCACCTCGACCGGGGCGATAACGTCAATCACATCGAGGATCTGTTTGATGACCAGCTGGCATGCGACGACATCGGATACCAACTCATCTTGTTCAGTGAAAGGTTGAGACATTTTTTACTCCTATTTTCAGGAGCGTAATAGTAACCTAAATCGCACCAGATAAAAAAACATGTGCGGGAGCGGCGAAAAGAAAACGTACCGCAAAGATACTTATTCACTTTGCTATGGCAACGAATCAATGGGTACAACAACAATTACGCCGAAAAAAGGCGCTTTTTCCGCCCCGGCATTATTGGTGGCTGGCGCTTTCTTTATGGAGTTTCTCGATGGCACGGTCATCGCTACCGCCCTGCCTGATATGGCGAAGGAGTTTGGCGTAGCGGCGGTCGCGCTCAATATTGGCATCAGCGCCTACCTGATCACCCTCGCGGTGCTGATCCCGGCCAGCGGCTGGATTGCTGACCGCTTCGGCGCGCGGAAAGTGTTTACGCTGGCACTCGCCATTTTTACCCTCGCCTCCGTTTTCTGCGGTTTATCGCGCAACCTCGAAAGCTTTGTGACAATGCGCATTCTACAGGGCGTCGGCGGCGCGCTAATGGTCCCCGTCGGGCGACTGGCGGTGTTGCGCACCACGCCCAAAGATCAGCTCATCAAAGCAATCGCCACGCTAACCTGGCCGGCGTTGGTCGCACCGATAATCGGCCCGCCGCTCGGGGGCTTCATTACCAGTTACGCCAGCTGGCACTGGATCTTTTTTATTAACGTTCCGCTCGGGCTACTGGCGATGGCGCTTTCGCTACGCATCATTCCCAATATCCGTGAAGAAGAACGTCGCCCTTTCGATCTACCCGGTTTTGTGGCGACATCATTGGCAATGATAAGCCTGGTGGCGGCGATGGAACGACTCGGCGACCAACAGCCGCAAAGCTGGCAAACGCTGGCGCTATTGGCGACGGGTATTGGATGTATGGCTTTTGCGCTACGTCATTTCCGCCGCGCCGCCTGGCCAATGGTACGGTTGGACGCTCTGCGGGTTCCTACTTTCCGGGTAACCATGTACGGCGGTTCACTATTTCGCGCCTCGATAAGCGCCGTCCCGTTTCTGCTTCCGCTACTATTCCAGGTAGGGTTCGGTATGGATGCTTTTCATTCCGGGCTACTGGTGCTGGCCGTTTTTGTCGGCAATCTCACTATCAAGCCCGCAACTACGCCGCTCATCCGCTGGTTGGGGTTTCGCCGCTTATTGCTGATTAACGGTGCGCTGAATGTCGCCTCGCTACTTGCCTGCGCGCTGTTAACGCCGCAAACGCCGGTATGGCTGATAATGTTGATCCTCTATCTTGGCGGGGTGTTCCGTTCCATCCAATTTACCGGCGTCAGTACGCTCGCTTTTGCCGACGTTCCTTCCGCCCAGATGAGTTATGCCAATACGCTGTTCAGCACCGCTTCACAGCTGGCGGTTGGGCTCGGAATCACTCTCGGCGCTATCGGCATTCGCATCGGTGAACAGTTGAGCGAGTGGTTTAACCTGACGACGCTACCGGGAATTGATTTCCGTTTGGCGTTTGTCTTTATCGCGCTGATCTGTTTGATAGGGATGATTGATACGCTGCGACTTACGCGAGATGCCGGTAGCACGGTATCCAGTAAAGCACGACCATAACAAACAGGCCCGCATATTGATGCAGGCCTGTTTGAAAAGCCCTATTAGCCTATAATCTGGCGTACGAAAGCTTCGATTTCTTTATCCTGGCAGTTTTCGAAGAAGCATTGCTGGAACCGCGGCCCGGAAACGGCGGTTTTTACCAGTTCCGGATCGATAGCTCGTAAGGTATCAAGATAATTTTCTTTCACCACCGCCGCTTTCACTTTATTCAGAATCCCAGCATTGCGAACCTGCGGCTCTTTACGTTCCGGCGGATAGCCCTCGCCATTACGGCCGGTGAAGGCCTTCTCGAAGATAAAGCGCACGTTAAGCTCCGCCCCCCAGCCAAAGCCTTTAGCAAAAGGCAGCGACAACGCGTTACCGTTGTTGATTTGGGCAAACAGGAAGGCATCCGCCGGGTCAATACAATAACCACAGACTACTCCGGGATGGATGTTCAACGACATCAGCGCCCCCTGCCCGGTTCCACAACCGGTCACCACAAAATCGACCGCTTTGGAATTCAGCAGGATGCTGGCCATGATACCCAGATGGATATAGGTGAGATGATGATCCTGTTCATCGCTCATTCCTACGTTGTAAACCGGGAAGCCTTTTTCATCGGCAACGGCATTAAGCTCGTTGAGAATGATAGCATTTTTGCTGGCCTGGCTGTTTTCCATCATCAGTGCGATTTTCATGCTGAACTCTCCTGAATACTGTCCGGGCGCTGCCCGATATGTGTTAGCGTTATCAGGACTCTACTACTTCATAAATGCTTTTTCAAACTTTATGAAAAGGTGTTTTATAAAAAGCATGACGCTTCACACTTCCAGCCTCACTCGGCCCGACCCTACCGTTCCATGTTCACACCACTTAATATTTGTAGTTTCTCTTTGCGCGATAATTTACGAAATAAATATCAAATTAAAACCATTCTCATTTATTATTATATTGCCAATGCGTTTTATTCCCATTTGCATTTTTACTAATTGATTTTTTTAATTTACTTTTTGCAAATAAATTACTAACAAATTATAGTGATGGCACAATATGATTTAATCTTTATTTCCGGAGTGGACGCCATGCTGAAAGCAGAAATGATCGAAAAACTTAATGAGCAAATGAATCTTGAGCTTTATTCTTCTTTGCTTTATCAGCAGATGAGCGCATGGTGCAGCTACCATAGCTTTGAAGGTGCAGCCGCCTTTCTCCGCCGCCACGCGCAGGAAGAAATGACGCACATGCAGCGCCTGTTCGACTATTTGACCGATACCGGCAGCCTGCCGCGCATTAATGCCATTAGTTCGCCGTTTGCCGAATATGCTTCGCTGGATGAACTGTTCCGCCAGACCTATGAACATGAACAGTTAATTACGCAAAAAATTAATGAACTGGCGCATGCGGCAATGACCAACCAGGATTACCCGACCTTTAATTTCCTGCAATGGTACGTAGCAGAACAGCATGAAGAAGAGAAATTATTCAAATCTGTTATTGATAAACTGACCCTTGCCGGTAAAAGCGGTGAAGGCTTGTACTTTATCGATAAAGAACTGGCAACCCTCGATACGCAAAACTAATTCCCACAGGGGCGGCCTCCCCGGCCGCCGCGCGCTCAATGACGGCAAATTTTACTCTCGCTGGTATTGAAACCCTCTTCAACTGCGATGAATTTTCCTTTCCGCTGCAAAAACGTCACCAGTTGCGCCGCGTCCAGATCCTGCGCCGAACAGGTGTGAAAGCGGGCATCTTCGCCAAATTGTCTCTTAATGGCCGCTTCGAGACTGGCAACGCTGTACGACTCGCCCGATGCGATCATCATCTGCAGTACTTCATGACCATGAATAGATGACATAACTCCTCCTGTAAAGCGTGCAGCATATATCAGCATGCGCCTGGCGGCTTTGCGCCAACGCAGCCTTTTCTGCCCCCATAAATGTAAAGATATAATTACACCACTTGTAACCATCATTTGACGAAATCACTCATTTCACATACTCTGCGCGACATAATTATTCGTTCATTCCTTCATAGATAGAGAAAAGCGTGAAGAACCGCACTCTGGGTAGTATTTTAATCGTTGCCGGTACCACCATTGGCGCCGGTATGTTGGCGATGCCGCTCGCTTCAGCGGGAGTCGGTTTTGGCGTCACCCTGGTATTACTGATCTCGCTGTGGGCGCTGATGTGCTACACCGCCCTGCTGCTGCTGGAGGTTTATCAACATGTCCCTGCGGATATGGGATTAGGCTCACTGGCGGCGCGCTATCTCGGCCGTTACGGTCAATGGATTACCGGTTTCTGTATGCTGTTTCTGATGTATGCGCTAACGGCGGCCTACATCAGCGGCGCTGGAGAGCTGCTGGCCTCCAGTCTTAATCAGTGGCTGAACTGGAGCCTACCGCCTTCTGCTGGCGTATTGCTCTTTACCGGCATTGGCGGCGCGGTGGTGTGCATCGGTACTTCTCTGGTCGATCTGTTTAACCGCTTTTTATTTAGCGCCAAAATTATCTTCCTCGCGGTGATGCTGGTGCTGCTGCTGCCCCATATTCACCAGATAAATCTTCTGACGCTGCCGCTACAGCAGGGCCTGGCGCTATCCGCTATTCCGGTGATTTTCACCTCGTTTGGTTTTCACGGTAGTATTCCCAGCATCGTTAGCTACCTGAATGGCGATATTCGCAAACTGCGCCGCGTGTTTATCATCGGTAGCTTTATTCCGCTGGTAGCCTACATCTTCTGGCAACTCGCCACGCTTGGCAGCATTGACTCTCCGGCCTTTACCGCCGTGCTGGCGAAGAACTCCGGCCTGAACGGCCTGCTGGCAGCGATCCGCGATGTTGTCGCCTCGCCGCATGTAGAGGTGGCGGTACATCTGTTTGCCGATTTCGCCCTGGCGACGTCTTTCCTCGGCGTCGCACTGGGTTTGTTTGATTACCTTGCTGATTTGTTCCAACGTAAAAATACGCCTGCCGGGCGTGTTCAGAGCGGCGTCATCACTTTCCTGCCGCCGCTGGCGTTCGCCCTGTTTTATCCGCAAGGTTTCGTGATGGCGCTGGGGTACGCCGGCGTGGCGCTCGCCGTACTGGCGCTGATGCTGCCATCATTGTTGGTAATGAAGAGCCGAAAACTGCACCCGCAGGCGACATGGCGTGTACCGGGCGGCTCGATTGCGCTATGGCTGGTATTGGGCTGTGGAGTGGCGATTGTGGCCATTCAATTCGGCATTGTGGCGGGATTACTCCCCGCGGTGGGATAACAAAAGGGGCCATTTGGCCCCTTTTTTATTTAGCTAAGCAACACTGCTTATACTTTTTGCCGCTGCCGCAGGGGCAAGGATCATTACGCCCCACCTTGGTCTCATTTCTTACCGGTTGCTGCACGGCCGTCGGCTGAGCATTTTCCATCCAGTAATTATATAAAGCCAGCGCAGCGGGCTTGATGCTATCAACGCTTTCGACAAATTCATCCGCGGTCAGCGTATCGAGCGCTTCGAAACGTTCTTCCGTTCCGTGCAGCGCAATGGCATCGAGCTGTGGCTGCAGTTCTGCAGGTAACGTCGACCAGTCGCACAGCGCAACGCCACGCATATAGCCAAAGCACCACTCTTCAACGATGGTCAGCTCCTGGCCTTCAAACTCGCGGGTACCGAACAGGGGGTCAAATTGCTCCGGGTAGTCGGCCAGACGTTCGGCGATGTCGCTCATATGCTGCAGCGTCAGGTTGACGAAACGATCGCGTTCACGATCGTTAGCCCAGCGCGGCACGTTATCCGCTCCACCCCAGATAGCCAGCAGCCACTGCGCGGGTTCGATTTCACTCGGCCCGGATAAGATAGCCGTCAACAGACCGTCAAGTTCAGAGACATCAAGGATGGCGCCTTCAGTGGCATATTTCGACAGGATCTCATCCAGCCACTCAAGTTCACTTTCGTTCAGGGGTCCGGTTTTCATTACAGGCTCATGATGGTAGAAAAATGGCGCTTACAGTAGCGAAAATGGGAGGAGAAAACCACCCGCTCTCGCTCACACAGGTGAATTTATTAACGCCGGCAGACCCGGCGGCGCATCAATTACATATCTTTAATGATATTAGCACGCATCACTTCGTATTCACTTGCGCTTATAACGCCCTCATCGAGCATTTTCTTAGCCTGTGCCAGGCGCTCTCTGACATCATCCGCGGCAGAACTCTTGCCCATCGTATTACCGCCGCTGTTGTCATCGTTCTGTTCATCACCAAAGCGATTACTGCCAATGGTGCCACGGGTGAAAATCATCCAAATCGACATTATCAACGCGGCCAGGCCACCCAGCGCGATCACCCATACCCATACTGCGGCTCTGCCCTCTTCGACAGTGGCGGCAATGCCAATCAGGCCAATTAGCATAATGCCGTACGGCGCCAGCAACCACCAGCCGGATTTGTTGAGATCGTGCAAACGACGCACCGCAACCGCGATCCCCGGAATGATAATAATTAACCCGAAGATACCGCCAACGACGGGGATCAATCCCAGGATCGCGGACAATATAAAGTTAGCAATGGTAAAAACCACATATTCCTGGCGCGCGGAGCGGCCGCGGAAAGTGGCGTATTTTCGAAAACAGTTCCCGTAGCTTTCAAGCAACGTGGCCATAAGATCCCTCATATATAATTATCATTGCCATTAAGGCGTCACATACCCAAAGGATATCAATACAGCGTTAACATTAACGTCAGTGATATATTACCTTAAATGGTTTGCAAATTTCCTGATAAAAATAGGTAAGGGAAACGCGGTAGATTTCAGCGTATTCATGACCGATTTATAGCGCTCAAAGCCTAACTCGGCTGGTGGGAAGGATGTCAAAAAAGGACAATTCAGAAATGAAAAAACCACCCGGAGGTGGTTTCACGACACTGCTTATTGCTTTGATTATTCTACTTTATCCCAATGGTACCCGGAGTGGGACTTGAACCCACACAGCGCGAACGCCGAGGGATTTTAAATCCCTTGTGTCTACCGATTCCACCATCCGGGCTCGGGATATAAAGTGGAGGCGCGTTCCGGAGTCGAACCGGACTAGACGGATTTGCAATCCGCTACATAACCGCTTTGCTAACGCGCCTTTAATACCTAAACACCCGCTACTGCCGATGCTTTCAATTTGGAGCGGGAAACGAGACTCGAACTCGCGACCCCGACCTTGGCAAGGTCGTGCTCTACCAACTGAGCTATTCCCGCATCATCAAGTAGATTAGGTAATCACTTGATTTTGTTATCGTCTGGAAGACTGTGCCGCCGTTCGATGCGTTGCATTCTACTTATCTCACGCGGTGAGTCAACGGTATTTTTCGCAACTTCGTCTCGTTTGCTGAAATTTGCGTCGAAACGATCACTGTTCAAGCAAATCGCCGCGCGCAGCGTTCAAATATTGCAGCATTGACCACAGCGTCAACACCGCAGCAACCATGAACAGAACGATACCTGCCCACTCCACCCACATATTCGGCCGCCACAGCATCCAGACCAGCGCCGCCATCTGAGCTGTCGTTTTCACTTTACCAATCCATGATACGGCTACGCTGCTGCGTTTACCCAGCTCTGCCATCCACTCGCGCAGAGCAGAAATAATAATTTCACGCGCGATCATCGTCGCTGCCGGCAATGTCACCCACCAGGTGTGGTAGTGTTCGGCAACCAGCACCATGGCAATCGCCACCATTACTTTATCCGCCACTGGATCAAGGAAAGCGCCAAAACGCGTGCTTTGGTTCCAGCGACGCGCCAGATAGCCATCGAACCAGTCGGTAACGGCAGCCACAAAGAAAATTAACGCGCAAACGAAAGGTGCCCAGCTGAAAGGCAGATAAAACGCCAGCACGAAAAACGGTATCAGAATAACGCGAAACAGAGTGAGCAACGTCGGAATATTAAATTGCATGGTAACAGGTAACTATATGTTGTAAGTGTAAATTAGCCCTATGGTGCTACAGAGCCCCTAATGTTTCAACGAGTAGAAGATCTTTTCTGCCAGTCCGTGAGATATACCCGGTACTTGCGCAATTTCTTCTACACTGGCCTTCTGCAAACCCTGCAGACCGCCCATATACTTCAACAACATCTGTCGGCGTTTCGGGCCAACGCCTTCAATCGTCTCAAGAGTACTGGTACTTTTCACTTTCGCCCGTTTTTTACGGTGCCCTGAGATAGCATGATCGTGCGATTCATCGCGAATGTGCTGGATAACATGTAAAGCAGGAGAATCCGGCGGCAGACTAAAGCCCTCGCCTTCTGGTTCAAAGAATAAGGTCTCCAACCCGGCTTTACGATCGCTCCCCTTCGCCACCCCCAGTAGCAGAGGATGATTTTTATCCCACGCTACGTCCAGTTCGGCAAAAACGGCTTTGGCCTGGCCAAGCTGGCCTTTACCACCGTCGATCAGGATAACGTCAGGGATTTTGTTCTCTTCTATAGCTTTACCGTAGCGGCGGCGTAACACCTGATTCATTGCCGCGTAATCATCACCAGGGGTAATACCGGTAATATTGTAGCGGCGGTATTCTGCCCGCAGCGGACCATTGCTATCGAACACCACACAGGAAGCGACGGTTTGCTCCCCCATGGTGTGGCTGATATCAAAACACTCCATCCGCTTTACAGCTGGCAGTTTCAGCAACGTTGCCAACGCCTGCAAACGTTGGCTGACCGTTGATTGCTGTGAAAGCCTGGTGGTCAGCGCGACGGCGGCGTTGGTGCGCGCCAGTTTCAAATAGCGCGCGCGATCGCCGCGGGGTTTGGTCTGCACATTCACCCGACGACCGGCCAGTTCGGAAAGCGAATCGGCAAGCAGGGTTTTATCGCCCAGGTTGAAATCGAGTAAAATTTCCCCCGGTAAGGTTCGCATCTGGCTGCCCTGCAGGTAGAACTGCCCCACGAAGGTTTCCACGACCTCACCCAACTCGGTACCACCCGGAACTTTCGGGAAATAACTGCGGCTACCAAGCACCTTGCCCTGGCGAATAAACAGCACATGCACGCAGGCCATTCCGGCATCAAAAGCCACACCGATAACATCCAGATCGTCGCCGGTATTGGAAACGAACTGTTTCTCAGTCACCCGGCGTACCGCCTGGATCTGATCGCGAATACGGGCGGCTTCTTCAAATTCCAGCGCCTGGCTGGCCTTTTCCATCCGGGAAATCAGTTGCGTCAATACCTGGTCGTCTTTGCCCGCGAGAAACAGCCTTACGTATTCTACCTGCTGCTCATACACTTCTTCACTCACCAGCCCGGCGACGCACGGCCCTAAACAACGACCGATTTGATATTGCAGACAAGGACGCGAACGGTTGCGATAGACGCTGTTTTCACACTGGCGAATGGGGAAGATTTTTTGCAACAGCGCGAGCGTTTCGCGAACTGCGTAACCGTTAGGGAACGGACCAAAATATTCGCCTTTGGCGTGTTTAGCACCGCGGTGCATCGCCAGTCGCGGATGGGTGTCGCCGCTGAGAAAAATAAAAGGATAAGATTTATCGTCGCGCAGCAGCACGTTGTAACGTGGTTGATATAGCTTGATGTAGTTATGCTCAAGCAATAACGCTTCCGTTTCGGTATGGGTAACGGTTACGTCAATTTGCGCGATCAGCGCCACCAGAGCCTCGGTTTTACGCGAAGCCAGGTTGCTGCGAAAATAGCTGCTAAGCCGCTTTTTCAGGTCTTTAGCTTTACCAACATAAATGACGGTACCGCCGGCATCATACATACGATAAACGCCCGGTTGGCTGGTAACCGTCTTGAGGAAAGCTTTTGCGTCAAAAACATCACTCACTGACTTGCTAACGACTCCGCATTGCACAGGCCATGGCGAATTGCCAGGTGAGTTAGTTCCACGTCACCATGAATGTTTAGTTTACTGAACATTCGGTAACGATAGCTATTCACCGTCTTGGGACTCAGGTTTAACTGTTCTGAGATCTCATTGACCTTTTGGCCCTTGGTGATCATCAGCATAATCTGCAATTCGCGTTCAGACAAACTGGCAAACGGCGATTCCGTTTTTTCCGGTTCAATTTGACTGAGCGCCATCTGTTGGGCGATGTCGGAAGCGATGTAACGCTGACCCGAAGCAACGCAACGAATCGCATTGACCACTTCCTGCGGGGCTGCGCCTTTACTTAAGTAACCGGCGGCGCCAGCTTGCATGACCTTCGCAGGCAGCGGATTCTCAGTATGTACGGTCAACATGATCACTTTGGTATCGACAATAGCGCGCGCAATTTTACGCGTTGCTTCAAGCCCCCCGATACCCGGCATGTTCATATCCATCAGGACCACGTCCACAGGATTCGCACGGCACCACTTCACGGCATCCTCGCCGCAGCAGGCCTCACCGACAACTTTAATCCCTTTTATATCTTCCAGAATGCGTCGTATCCCTGCGCGCACTAGTTCGTGGTCATCAACAAGAAGTACGTTGATCAAAGGAATAATCTCCAGAATTAGGGATAACGCTACTGATAGTTTATCTCACATATATTACCGGGTTTTATCGTAACTTTAAAAGCCCAAAAAGTGTCCTGGAGAAGATTTCTCTCCCATTTATGGCAATTTGTCTCCACACCAGGTGGAAACCTATACAGAACATATAGTTGGATTATGTTTCTTTTTTAACATTCGCCCTACAGAAGGAGCAAAAAAAGCAACAGAACAGCCCGCAGATAAATACGTTTCGAAGGATGTAACAATAATTAACTTATCCCAAAAACCGCGGCAAAAATTAACGACGACCGTTAAGATGAACAGATATTATTCAGTAAATTTAACCGCTCAGCGCCCGAAGCCAGGAACATAAATCACACGCTCCTTTTTTTTCTACTGCTTGTGGTATACTGCGCCGCCTTAACATTTAGTATTGCGCAACAGCGCCGATAGCAAACGAGGATATCGATGAGCACACCAGATTTTTCCACTGCAGAAAATAATCAGCAACTGGCGCAGGAAGTCTCCTGCCTGAAAGCGCTACTGACGCTAATGCTTCAGGCTATGGGCCAGGCGGACGCAGGCCGCGTGATTATTAAAATGGAAAAACAAATCGCGCAGATGGAAGATGAGGCTCAGGCTGCCGTATTCTCCAGCACCGTTAAGCAAATTAAACAAGCTTACCGTCAGTAAGAAAGGACCGGCTGAAAGTTATCACTGACAGCCGGTTTCACGTCTGACACGCAGAACGAATGATTCGCTCAAATTAATCCTGTTGCGACGGCATAACAGGCGATTTGCGTTTTGTTGGGCGCGTTAAATTTGCGCTGCATATTCTTCTGATGAAAATTGACCGTATTTTCTGAAATAGACAATATCATCGCCACCTCGGCCGAAGTTTTCCCTTCCGCGGTCCATTTGAGAATCTCCAGCTCGCGTCGGCTAAACTTCATCTCCGGCGGCATTACCATCTCATCCTCCAGGCGCAGCAACGCCAGCAGGCTAAGTTCGGTGAGCGTTCTCAGGCGTAATTCTAATTCGTCCTCCTGATAAGGACCCGGTTGCGTATTTTTTGCAGAAACCGATAAGAATCCCAGCGCATGATTTGGTAAGGTAAGACACTGCGTCACACCTTTATTTAAACCATGATCGCGCGCGCCGTTCCATAATTCCGGCGTATCACAAAAGAGCTGGTCATTCCACGGTAAATGCCCACGAAGAAAATTTTCTCTGCGCAATACGGGATCAACAGCAAAATAATTCTCTGCCTGATAATGAGACATCCAGGCCTGAGGATAAGTTGATTGCAGCGTGAGTCTCGGGCGCGTAAAAGGCACCGGATGGCGCACACAGAGTGCGTAGTAGTCGTATTCCAGAGCCTCTGTTTGCTGCTGGAGCAGGTTATAAACCGAATCCCCATCATGAGTTGACTGGAATTGTTGCAGCATTTCCCGCCGCCAGCTGAAAAAATCAATGTCCCTCATAACCTACCAAATAACCCCTGATTGATAATCATTATTATAAATACATAAAACTAACACATAAATCTTATTTATATGTATAAAATAACGTAGGCATCGCATTATTCGATTTTCGATGACGATTATTTATCGAACTCAGGAGGAAAATATGCTCTCGCCGTCCTCGTCTATGCAGCTCTTTTCCCGGATGTGGCAAGACTTTAGCGCAAGCGCTGTCCCGCCAATCGATTTCCGCCGCCCAGGGGCTTTATCTTCTTGCTTTGCAGTCAGTGATTTTGCTGCCGCCTCTATGGGGATCGCCGCCGCTTACCTTGCCCGCTTATGTTCAACATCCGCCACGCCCATAGTGGATCGCCGGCTGGCGTCATATTGGTTTTCAGCCAGCGCCAAGCCGCATAATCGTCCAGCACAGCAGCTTTGGGATCCATTAGCGGGAGATTATCAAACCGAAGATGGATGGATCCGACTGCATACGAATGCCCCCTATCACAGACTCGCCGTGGCGCAGATTCTGGGACAACATGCGACGCGACAAACACTTGCTCAACAAGTTCTTCAATGGCGCTCGCATGCGCTGGAACAAGCGGTGGTGGAAAATGGCGGTTGCGCGGCGGCGATGCGCAGCGCGGAAGAGTGGCGAGCACATCCGCAGGGCATCGCCGTCAGTCGGCAACCGCTGCTGATAGAAGCCGATTCACCGCCGGGGCCGTCGGTTGCCTGGTCCCTCCCCCGCTCACGTCCTTTGCTCGGTATCAAGGTACTGGATTTAACCCGGATTATTGCCGGCCCCGTCGCAACTCGTTTTCTCGCAGGGTTAGGCGCTGATGTATTACGTATTGATCCTGTCGACTGGCAAGAATCAACGCTCGAAGAAGAGATTACGCTGGGTAAGCGCTGCGCCCGATTGAATATAAAAACACAAACCGATAAGCAACGTTTAATCACGTTAATCTCGCAAGCCGACGTCATTGTTCACGGTTACCGCGCTGATGCGTTGGATGCGCTAGGTCTTGATTGTCATACCCGAGCCGCACTATCGCCGGGAATTGTTGATGTTTCACTAAATGCCTGGGGATGGGAGGGGCCATGGAGAAACCGACGCGGTTTCGACAGCCTGGTACAAATGGGCTGTGGTATCGCTCATGCCGGTCAACGCTGGCGCGACGCGGATAAACCCATCCCGCTTCCGGTACAGGCGTTAGACCACGCGACGGGCTATCTGATGGCTGCAGCAGTACTAAAAGGGATAGAGCAACGCATAGAGAGCGGCAAAGGTTATCATGCGCGGCTGTCTTTGGCTCGCGTCGCCGCCAGCCTGATGGAGTGGCCAGGCGCACGACATGAGATGCCTTTCGCGCCGCTGCAACGTCGTGATTTTCAATCTGCGATGGAGTGGTCGACATTTGGTCTGGCTGAACGGCTAACATTCCCCATCCGCCTGGCAGGTACGCCAATTATCTGGTCACGACCGCCCTGCCGGTTAGGGTCGGCCGCGCCAGAATGGTAAAATTTACTGCATTAAAAATTTCTCAAGGAACTGACGAGTACGCGGCTGCTGCGGGTTAGCAAATAGCTCTCTGGCCTTACCTTGTTCGACGATACGTCCCTGATCCATGAATATGGCGCGGTCGGCGACATCACGAGCGAAACTCATCTCATGGGTAACAATAACCATAGTCCGCTTCTCCTGCGCCAGCTGGCGTATGGTGTTGAGTACTTCACCCACTAACTCAGGATCCAACGCAGAAGTCGGCTCGTCAAAAAGAATAACGTCCGGACGCATTGCTAACGCACGGGCAATTGCCACACGCTGCTGCTGACCGCCAGATAAACGACGCGGATAGCTATTCTCTTTTCCTGATAGTCCCACCTTTGCCAGTAGCTGACGCGCCAAAGAAATGGCCTCGTTCTTATCTTCGCCTTTTACGATAACCGGTCCTTCAATAATATTTTCCAGCACCGTACGGTGTGGAAATAGATTGAAGTTCTGGAACACAAAGCCAACATGCTGACGCAGACGGCGGATTAGCCCTTTTTGCTGGCTAATACTACGCGAAGTATCGATTGTCACATCGCCCACGCGAATGGTACCGCTTTCGGGGTGTTCAAGCAGATTAATGCTGCGCAACAGCGTGGTCTTACCGGATCCGCTCGGACCGATAATCGCCACCACCTCCCCTTCCTGAACCTCGAGATCGATACCGTGGAGCACGGTCTGCCCGTGGAATTTCTTCACCAGTTTTTTGACTTCAATCGCACTCATTTTGGATCACGCTCCTGGCGATTCAGCTGATTTTCAAAATAATTCTGCAACGTCGATAGCACAGTCGCCATCACCCAATAGATAAGCGAGGCGGCCAGATACATCGTAAAGACCTCCAGCGTACGCGAGGTAATTAACTGCGCCTGACGGAACAGTTCCGGTACCTGAATCGTCGCCGCCAGCGAAGTATCTTTGACAAGGCTAATAAAGCTGTTAGAGAGCGGCGGCAGCGCCACGCGGGCAGCCTGCGGTAAAATAGCCCGCCGCAAAGTCTGCCACGGCGTCATGCCAATACTCGCTGCCGCTTCCCACTGCCCTTTATCTATAGAGGCAATTGCCGCTCGCAGCGTTTCCGCCGCATAGGCCGCGGTATTCAACGACAGGCCAATCATTGCCGCCGGGATCGGGTCCAGCTCAATGCCAAACTGCGGTAAGCCGTAATAGATCATAAACAGTTGGGCAATCAGCGGGGTTCCGCGGAAAATAGAGATATACATCCGCGCCAGCCATCTGACCGGCCAGATTGACGACATGCGCATCAATGCGAGGATAAAGCCCAGCAGCAGGCCGAAGAACATGCCGCCGATGCTCAGCTGTAACGTAAAAACCGCGCCCTTTAACAGATAAGGCGCGGAGTCAATGACCAGTTGGATACTTTCTTGCATTCTGTTTTTCTACATTAGACGTGCGGATGATAAGCAAACAGCGCTGGCGCGCCGCCAGTATGGATAAACAGAATCGGCCCCTCATCCTTAAAGCGATTCTGATTAATGCCGTCAATCAGCCCGGCCATGGCCTTTCCGGTATAAACCGGATCCAGCAGGATACCTTCCAGTTGTGCCAGCAGTTTGACCGCTTCCATGCCTTCTTCATTGGGCGTACCGTAGCCTGGCGCGAAATAATCATCCCACAAAGTAATTTCCGCTTTGGCCTGCAGTTCAAGGCTGTTAGCAACGGCCTGCTGCAGCGCAACCACTTTAGGTAACTGGTCGGCAACGCTGCGTGACACGGTCACCCCAATTAATTCCGCGTTCGGCATCAGCTGTTCCAGGCCTACCGCCAGCCCGGCGTGGGTGCCTGCGCTACCGGAGGCGACCACTACCGACGAGATTTCCACCGCCCCTTCGCATTGCTGGGCGATCTCGAGGGCACTTTCGACATAACCCAGCGCGCCAAGGGCGTTTGAACCGCCGACCGGAATGACATAAGGACGGTATCCCTGCGCTTCAATCCGGGTTGCCAGCTCTTCAAGCTGCGCATTAGGATCGGTCAACGCATCACACATTTCGACCTGGGTATTGAACAAATCCAGCAACAGGCGGTTACCGTTGGTCAGATAATTTTCAGCACGAGTGCCTATCGGATTTTCCAACAGCGCGACGCAGTGCAGGCCCAGTTTCGCGGCGACGGCCGCCGTCTGACGCACATGGTTAGACTGTATGGCTCCTGCGGTAATCAGCGTATCAGCGCCTTCGCGTAGCGCATCAGCGGCGAGAAACTCCAGCTTGCGCAGTTTATTACCGCCCATCGCCATTGGAGTCACATCATCACGTTTAATAAAAATATCCCGCCCGAGATGATCGGACAGGCGCGGTAGATATTCCAGTGGCGTCGGCGCGCCAATAAATTCCAGGCGCGGGAAACGCGTTAAATTTTGTAGTGACATGGCACCTCCAGACTCAGTTATCCTTATTATGCACGCAGTTGCGCGCTAAATAAAAAAAGGCGCCATTATCAGCGCCTTTTTTCATCTGCAGACGTTACTTAGTGACGTCTGCACCAAACCATTTTTCTGAAAGCGCCTTCAGGCTGCCATCTTTCTGCATATCTGCAATGGCCGTGTCCACCGCTTTCAGCAGATCTTCATTACCTTTACGCAGCGCCACGCCGGATTCCTGACGGGAGAATGCTTCACCGGTTACAGCCAGGGTATTGTTGGTTTTCTTCACCAAATCCAACGCTGCCAGGCGGTCGACCAAAATAGCGTCAATACGGCCTACGCGCAGGTCCTGGTATTTTGTCGGGTCATCATCATAGGTACGAATATCAACGCCCTGTACATTCTGGCGCAGCCACTCTTCATAATTGGTGCCCAAGCCAACGCCGACTTTTTTGCCTTTCAGGTCCGCCGCGGTTTTAATTACGCCTTCGTTACCCTTCTTCACCAGCGCCTGAATACCAGAAATAGTATACGGGGTGGAGAAGTCGTATTTTTTCTTACGCTGGTCGGAAATAGTGACCTGGTTAATCACCACATCAATACGTTTAGAATCAAGAGAAGCCAGCATACCGTCCCATTTGGTGGGTTTGAGGTCTGCTTTCACACCGATGTGTTTCGCCAGTTCATTGGCAAACTCGACTTCAAAACCGGTCAATTTTCCATCATCGCCTTGATAACTAAACGGCGGGTATGTGCCTTCCAGGCCAACGCGCAGCGTGCCGCGCTCTTTGACCTGATTAAGCAGATTTTCAGCGGCAAAGGTTTTCACGCTTACACCAGCCATCAATGCTACGGCCATTGCGCCCATCAGCGCCTGGCGACCCAGAAGTGCTAATTTCATAGATACCCCGAATATGATGAGATTTTCCTGTAGTGTAAGGCGTTTAGCAGCAGCCTACCAACATCTATCCGCTACATCTTATGCCAATTTATTATATATGCAGCCATTTAGGGTATAGCGAAAAAGCAACGAAATTATTCATATTTGCCAGTTATCTCCCATACTGCAAAGGTCAGCTTGATGACGCCAGGAGCATGGAAGATGAAAAACCCCACGTTGTTGCAATGTTTTCACTGGTATTACCCGGAAGGTGGTGAGCTATGGCGGGAAGTAGAAGCCCTTGCGCCAAATCTCAATGAAATCGGCATTAATATGATTTGGTTGCCGCCAGCCTATAAGGGCGCTTCCGGCGGTTATTCGGTTGGCTACGATAGTTACGATCTTTTCGACCTTGGTGAATTCGATCAGAAAGGATCGGTTGCCACCAAATATGGCGATAAGGCTCAGTTGTTAGCGGCGATACATGCGCTTAAAGAGCATCAAATTGCCGTCCTACTTGATGTCGTCGTAAACCATAAGATGGGGGCCGATGAGAAAGAGCGCATTCGCGTACAACGCGTTGATGAACAGGATCGAACAAAAATTGCGGAAGAGATCATCGAATGTGAAGCCTGGACTCGCTATACCTTCCCGGCCCGTGGTGGACAATATTCACAATTCATCTGGGACTATAAATGTTTTAGCGGCATCGACCATATCGAAAACCCCGATGAAGATGGCGTATTCAAAGTGGTTAATGACTACACCGGCGACGGCTGGAACGATCAGGTCGACGATGAAATGGGCAACTTCGACTATCTCATGGGCGAAAACATCGATTTCCGGAACCATGCCGTCACCGAGGAGATAAAATACTGGGCCCGCTGGGTCATTGAACAAACTGGCTGCGATGGTTTTCGCCTTGATGCCGTCAAGCATATTCCGGCATGGTTTTATAAAGAGTGGATTGAGCACGTACAGAGCTCCAGCGAAAAACCACTCTTTATTGTTGCCGAATACTGGTCGCACGAAGTGGATAAACTACAGCAGTATATCGACCTTGTTGACGGTAATACCATGCTGTTCGATGCGCCGCTGCAGATGAAATTCCACGAAGCCTCACGTCAGGGGCGCGATTACGACATGAGTCAAATATTCACCGGCACGCTGGTTGAAGCCGATCCCTTCCATGCGGTTACGTTGGTCACGAATCATGACACCCAACCGCTTCAGGCGCTGGAAGCGCCGGTCGAAGCCTGGTTTAAGCCGCTAGCCTATGCGCTGATTTTACTGCGTGAAAACGGGGTTCCCTCGGTATTTTACGCCGATCTGTTCGGCGCCAGTTATGAAGATACCGGCGGAGATGGCCAGACTTACGCCATCGAAATGCCGGTTATCGAGCAACTTCATGAACTCATCGACGCACGTCAGCGTTTTGCTCACGGCGTACAAACTCTGTGGTTCGATCATCCTAACTGTATTGCCTTCAGCCGCAGCGGTACCGATGAACATCCTGGCTGCGTAGTGGTGCTATCTAACGGCGATGACGGCGAGAAAACGCTCCCGCTTGGCGAAAATTACGCCAATAAACGCTGGACGGATTTTCTTAATAATCGCCAGGAGATAATTGAAACCGATGACGAGGGCAATGCCGTATTTACCTGTAATGCCGGCAGCGTCAGCGTGTGGGTCATTGAAGAGGTACTGTAAAGCAAACGGGCCGGCTTTCGCCGGCCCGTCAAAATAGATTACTGTGCGGTTTTACTCGCCGCCTGATTCTTTTTCCAGGCCTGTTCGCACTCCGGCGTTAAGCGTTCGACGCGGGTCAACGTCATTCGATCGTATTCCAGCGTGTTTCCATTACGTTCAATAGGATAAATATCAAGGCTGCTGGTCACATTATAAACCTGATCGTCGCGGTTCATTAATTTTCCCGGTTCAGCAATCACCCGTTGCCACTGACGGCAATCGAGGGTATCCCCGTCTTTGGTGACGATCAACGTCGCTATCGCCTCAGGGCTAACCATCGCGCTTTGCGGGCCCTTCGATTGCCAGAACCCTTCCAATCCTGCAGGCGCTGGCGCTTTAACCACTGCCTGATAGGAATCAACCTGTGCGCATCCGGACAAAGCAAGCAACGCGCCAGCCATAACAATCTTTTTCATCATCCATCCCACAAACCGATAAAAAAGTATTGTGGCATTAAAGCGTTAAGGCCGCCACCCCTACGCGATACCCAGGTTGCTTAGGCTCGCCGCTAATCTCAGCATTTACGCTTATCGATTATTATTAGCCGTATTAAACATGAATGGAAAATACATTTTTTGAATAAAATACAGACAGCACCAATTTAATTGGCGGTCGCCCCATAAGGATAATCCGAAAATAAATTGAAATCGTGGCGACGCCATGGCCCAGCGCCGGGCATTATTACTGTCAGGAACTGTTTATTCTTTTTTCATGGCTTTACTTTAAGAATATTCCTGGCAAATTATGAGTATTATTAGCGAATAGTTTAGTCTGGCTAATGCTTTCCGCATAAAGTCAGGCGTTATAAAAATGGACTTCATCACACGGCCAGGCGCCAGATGAATTATCGTTACGTGTTGATTGAGGATGGGTCATGTCAACGATTATCATGGATTTGTGCAGCTATACCCGGCTAGGTTTAACCGGATATCTGGCAAGCCGGGGAATAAAGAAGCGCGATATCATTGAGGTGCGTAGCGCACTTAGTTTGAAGGAGCGCTGCGAATCACTGCGTCCGGCGGTTGTGTTTCTCAACGAGGACTGTTTTATACATCACGATGAGAGCAATCAACTTATCCGCGACATCATTACCACCAACCCTGATACCTTATTTGTTATTTTTATGTCTTTGGCAAACATCCATTTTGACCACTACTTACTTGTGCGCAAGAATCTACTTATCAGTTCAAAATCGCTAACACCGAAAGACCTTGATAACATTCTGGGTAATTGTCTGCAAACCGATACCGCCAATCATCTAAACCAGTTACGCACCCGCATTCCTACTTTATCGCTCAGTCAGGCAGAATCGAATATGCTGCAGATGTGGATGGCCGGACACGCGACCTCACATATTTCAAGACAGATGAATATCAAAGCAAAAACCGTGTCGTCACATAAAGGTAATATTAAGAAAAAAATCCAGACGCATAATAAACAGGTGATTTACCATATTGTTCGGTTGGCTGAAAACATTACTTCCGGGATTTACGTCAATATGCGCTGATAGCAAACTGGCGGCGATACCCGCCAGTTTCTGCCTGTGGACCTACTCAGCTTTCTCAACAAAAATGCCGTCCGGGTGCCCCACTTCGTTGAAAAACCAGATCCCAAGCGGATAGTCTTCCAGCGCAACAAGATACATGGTTCCTTCACTAAACGACTCAATTGCCAGTACTACCCCCGAACGACGTGGGCCACCGTCGGTCTTTACCGTGACACGATCGTTTACCTGCATAACTCGCCTCCTCTCGTTTTGAGCCAGTGTAGAACAAAACCCGTCATCACGCAGCGTTCAGCCAGCGTGACTGCCGTTTTTATAGACCGTCTATACTTAAAGAGGCCCTATCAGAGCCGAGCGAGGTAGTGATGATGAAATCCGCTAAAGACCGCGGTGTGACGAATACAGACGGGATTGACATTAATGTCGATGCCCTACTGGCGGCGATCAATGAGATAAGCGAAAGCGAAGTGCATCGTAGCGAAGATGATCCGCACCATGTCAGTATCGATGGTCGTAACGAACACACCTGGCGCGAGCTGGCTGAAGCTTTTGAGCTTGATATTCATGACTTTAGCGTTACTGAAGCCAATCGCTAAGCATAGGTGAAAAAAATCCCGACTCGCAGGAGTCGGGATCAAACTTGCTAATGCAAGAAGCACTTGAAAATTCGTTACACCGGGAAATCCGATGCATGGAAGACATTATCCTCAATTATTTTGCATGACAAGAAGTATTGATGATGAGAATTATTGAGAAATGCGGCTTATATGTACAACCAATTTAATAACCCAGGCGTGACAAGGCCTGCCCCTTATCGTTCTGTTACGAACGGTGCGGCGAAGCGGTGTATTTTTTAAGAATTTTCCTATACCGAAGAACATCAACGCCGCAGATAAGGTGAGCGTTCTCACCTTACCAAAGTCTATCCGGCCGAACATACCCGGTTGCGTCCATTCTGCTTTGCCAGATACAAACGATGATCGGCAATCGACTGCAGCTCCTCAAAGTTAAACTCATCTGATGTCTCACTACTACTGACCCCCAATGAGGCGCTGATCCGTAAACTAACGCTGTTGTGCAGCAATATCTCCCGGCTATGGATACGCAGACGAATACGCTCAGCAATCGCGCGCGCTTGCGACAGTTGCGTATTGGGTAAAACGATACAGAACTCTTCCCCGCCAACGCGTCCGGCAATATCCTCCTCGCGAATCTGCCCCATAATGGTGCTTCCCACCAGGGTCAGAACACGGTCCCCGGCCTGGTGTCCGTGTTTATCATTAATACCTTTAAAATAATCCAGATCCAGCTGAATGACGGATATGGGTTGATTATTCCGCCAGCAGCTTCGTGCCGCCGCAATCGCTCGCTCAAACAGGGCACCGCGATTTAACAGCCGTGTTAATGCATCATGCCAGGCCTGCCATTCAAGCGACGCCTGCAACACGCTCATATTGATGACCATGCGGCGGATAACCAGCCAGGACACGATCAGCATGAGGGTAAACATTAACCACATCAGGGTCAGGGCGATGGAAATGGTCCCGAAATCACCACGCACCCCCTCCTTCAGGGTATGAATATGCAAAAGTACGCCGTCAAAGTTACGGATCTTTTCCCAACTGATATAGCGAGTTAACTGGCGTATGCCGCCATGGTTATCATTGGCCAACGCATAGCGAAGTTTTTCTTGTTCCGTGGGCGAGAGCGGCGTCAGCACATCATCCGGCGCCGAAGAGGCCAGCAAATTGAGCTGCTTGTCATACAGCTGATACTCGCCCATTTGCCCTCCTTTTACCGCACTGACGAGAAAATTCTGCAGGTCGCGGATGGAAAAATCCATCGCCAGCACGCCCAGCCAGTAGTGCTCATAGTCCAGGGGAATCGAGGCCGTAACCACCTGCGGTTGCGTATATCCGTCTTCCTGTTGAGTGGTTTGCCAAAGGATCCCTCGCCCCGGATTATCACGCTGGGTTTGCCGCATAAACCATGCTGAACCCGTATCTCGCGAAAACTGCGCCAGCACCTGGCTGGAGCTGCGCGGAGCATCGGTGGTGGTGTAGAAACCGCTACGAGAAACGTAGGACATGCGCTCGCTGAAGATTCGGTTATTGTTGGTCAAACGCAGAAGATAGCCAAGCTCAAGGGTAGCCATCAATTCATTGCTGGCCTGCGGATTGTTACGCGATAACAGATCATCAGCGTCGACAAAAGAATCGGAGACTCCGTATACCGTCAGAGTACGCCGGTTGTTTAGCTCGACTGACCAGATGGGATCGTGCCGTTTACTGATGTACTCCTGCTCGGCCCGGCGCAGGATGGCGAAATCCAGCGGATTCTCCAGCGCCGATTGCATACTGTTGCGAAAAAAGAGCAGCCGGTTGAGATTAAATTGCAACAGCCCATCCATTTCATGGGCCACATTCTCAAGATTATTACGTTGGTTGGCGACGTACGCTTCTTCCAGTACCCGGATCTCTCGCCAGATGAGTAACGTTGAAAAGAACAGCACCACGATGAAACAGATATTGACCACACGCCCCGGATTGAAGAGGCGACGGAACTTTTTTAGCCACAGCGGCTTATCCATTATTCACTCGCAGTACGGTCAAAGAAACCAACAACATCAACGCTCCTTGTCCGAACGTAATCAATATTAAAAGCGCCCGCACCAGCGGGCGCTGCACATCTAATTATGCGGCGAACGTTGCCCTTCGCCGCGGACCAACTCATCTTCACGGAAGGCTTCACGCTGTACGACGTGACCGTCATACCACCGGCACTCGACCATGTCGCCGGCAATGCCGGTGACGACCATTCGCGGCCCGCCGCTTTTCCGTCTGACTTCATCACTGACCAACAAGACCATTTTTGCCTCCGGTATCAGGAAGAAACAGTTTCACCTTAGACGACGCCGGCCCATCTTGCGTAACCGGCGCAGGGATTTATTTCACGTTACCGCGTAATGCGGCTATAGCTTTAACAACGCCAAAAACGATAGCGCCAATAATAAATCCTAGCACCAGATTAGCGACCACAGGCAATGTGGATGCCAACATTCCACTCAGTCCATGGGCAAGATTTTCGATGAAATGATGCAGCGGCGCTACGCCGTGAACCACAATACCGCCGCCAACCAAAAACATCGCCAGGGTACCGACGAAAGTCAGAATTTTCATCAACCGCGGCGCGATGGCCAGGAGAGCTTTTCCTACCCCCTGCGCCAGTACGCTTTTTTTCTCTACCAGCCAATAGCCCATGTCATCCAGCTTGACAATGACGCCCACCAGACCGTAAACCCCAACGGTCACAAGAATGGCGATACCGGATAAAATCAGGATCTGATTAAGCAAGGGCGCATCAGCTACAATACCCAAGGTTATCGCGACGATTTCAGCTGATAAGATAAAATCGGTACGGATCGCCCCTTTTACTTTATCGCGTTCAAAGGCCAGCGGGTCCTGGGCGGCGAGCGTTTCCAGGCGCTGCTGGCGCAGTTTCGGGTCTTCCTTATTCTTGCGCGCATGCAGGTTATGCAGCACTTTTTCAAAGCCTTCAAAGCAGAGAAAAGCGCCGCCCAGCATCAATAGCGGCGTAATGGCCCAGGGAATAAATGCGCTGATAAGTAACGCCAGCGGCACCAGAATCACTTTATTCAGAAACGAGCCTTTTGCTACCCCCCACACCACCGGGAGCTCGCGGTTAGCCCTTACGCCAGTAACCTGCTGCGCGTTGAGAGAAAGATCATCGCCCAGTACGCCCGCCGTTTTCTTAGCCGCTAGTTTTCCCATGACGGAGATATCATCCAGCAGCGTGGCAATATCGTCCAATAAGGTTAAAAGACTACTTCCCGCCAAAATGTGCTTCCTTCAATTTCTGTTTATGAAACATAGAGTATGAGGCAAAAGCGCCCTCTCGCCCAGAGATGTCATTAGTCAACAAAAATATAACAAAAAAATCACATTGAAAGCGCTCGCCAGCACGTTAGTTTTCACGTTAACTATATGTTCCCTTTCTATCTCTTTTCGTCGCGAGGAAGTATGTCTACCCGTCAGCTGTTCCCCCTTATCGGCGCGCTGTTTGCGCTGTATATCATTTGGGGGTCAACCTATTTTGCTATCGCTATTGGCGTCGCCAGCTGGCCGCCGTTGATGATGGCCGGGATCCGCTTTCTCTCTGCCGGCGGCGTGTTGCTTATCTATTTACTGGCCACCGGTCATAAACTCCCGGCCCGACGACCGCTACTTAATGCGGCGCTGATAGGCATCCTGTTGCTTGCCGTCGGCAATGGCTTCGTTACTCTTGCAGAACATCAGCATGTACCATCAGGTATCGCCGCGGTGATGGTCGCCACCGTCCCGCTATTTACGCTCTGCTTCAGCCGTTTTTTTGGCATTGTCACGCGCAAGCTGGAATGGTTCGGTATCGCGATTGGCCTGGCGGGAATTGTGATGCTCAATAGCGGCGGCAATCTCAGCGGCAACCCCTGGGGAGCATTGCTGATTCTGATTGGTTCCCTGAGCTGGGCGTTTGGCTCGGTTTACGGCTCGCGTATTGAATTACCAACCGGGATGATGGCTGGCGCGATTGAAATGCTGGCGGCAGGGATTGTGCTTTCCGCGGCATCATGGTTCTCAGGGGAGAAGCTCACTCAAATGCCGTCCTGGTCCGGTATTTTGGCCGTTGCTTATCTGGCCATTTTTGGCTCGCTTATCGCCATTAACGCCTATATGTATCTGATACGTAACGTGACGCCGGCGGTTGCTACCAGCTATGCCTATGTCAACCCGGTGGTCGCCGTGCTACTGGGGACCGGGTTTGGCGGTGAAAGTCTCTCCATGATCGAGTGGCTGGCGCTGGTGGTGATTATTTTCGCCGTCGTATTAGTGACGCTAGGTAAATATCTCTTCCCTGCCCGCTCAACCGTTACTCCTTGTCAATCGGATCGATAAAACCGATGCCCTGAGTGTCGATCTGCGCGCAATTTCCACCGCCGCAGATCCACTCCTCCAGACGATCGCGTAAGGCCTCATCGCTTAATTTCTGCTGCCCGCGGAGCGCGCACTCCCAGACAATAAGCACCCGCCAGCCTTGTTCTATCAACATCGCCAGGTCACGGCGATCGCGCCGCACGTTAGCGCCAATCTTTTTCAGCCAGAAATCGGTACGGGTCGCCGGTACTTTGAACAGATAACAGTGATGATGGTGCCAAAAGCAGCCATGGGTAAAGATAACGCAGCGGTAGTCAGGCAGCAGAAAATCAGGCCGCCCGGGTAGCGATGCTTCCTGAACGCGAAAAGTGAATCCAGCCTGCGTTAGCAGCGCCGCCAACAGCTTCTCAATTGCCGTATCGCGGGTTGCGATAGCGCGCATATTTTTACTACGAGTGGCCTTATCGTGAACGTCCGCCATCGCTATCTCCGGCAACGCGCAGTTTTACCGCTTCGGCAATCCGCGGCGCCAGCAGTTTTGCTACCGCGGCAAACACCGGGACTACCACCGAATTACCGAATTGGCGATAGGCCTGAGTATCGGAAACAGGAATACGAAAACGGTGTTCTCCCGGTGCTTCGAAGCCCATCAATCTCGCGCACTCGCGCGGTGTTAAACGCCGCGGGCGGCGTAGTTGATTTTGTGGATCGTCAAAATGCTTTTCGCCCAATGGTTTATCCCAACCGCGATCGACCAGGATCTCAGCGCCATCTTTGTAGTAGCGCGCAGATAGCGTTCGCGCGACGCTGCCTGGATTGGTCGGGTCGACCAGACCGTAACCGAAACCGTTGCCACGCGCCTGATGTTTACGCGCGTAACGATAGAGATACTTCCACAGAACCGGCGTCAGAATGAATTTAGCATCGACGGTGGGATCCAATAACTCGCCGAAGGTTGGCCGCTGCGGCGGATACAAACTGGTGATATCGCGCAGCGTAAATCCTTCATGCAATTGTAAATCGCGACGAAAACCCACCAGCACAATACGCTCACGGTGCTGGGGTAAGAAATGACGCCCATCGATAACCTTGGGGTCATCGGCGCCTACATGATTGGCATCCGCCACCTCATAACCAAGCTCATCCAGCGTCTGCATGATAATGCGAAAGGTTCTGCCTTTATCGTGGCTCTTCAGATTCTTGACGTTTTCCAGCACGAAGATCGGCGGACGACGGGCGGCAATAATTCTGACAACATCAAAAAAAAGTGTTCCCTGAGTTTCACAGGCAAAACCATGGGCGCGCCCCATGGCATTCTTCTTTGATACCCCGGCCAGGGAAAAGGGCTGGCAGGGGAAGCCCGCGAGCAGTACATCATGTTGCGGGATCGCCTCGCGGATAGACTTCGCCGCCTCTTCATCACTGATATCGGTGCGCTGGCTGAGGGTAATTTCTCGGATATCGGCGTTAAAGCTGTGCTGCAGCGGATCGCAATACCAGTTAGCTTTATAGGTACGTACAGCGTGTTTATTCCACTCGCTGGTAAATACGCACTGCCCGCCAATAGCTTCAAAGCCGTGGCGAATACCGCCAATGCCGGCGAAGAGATCGATAAAACGAAACGTATAGTCTGGATGATGGCGCGGCGGAGACGGTAACAGGCTCGCCAGAAAAGCGCACTCCGCGTTCGTTAACCTGCTTGCCGCATGACTCACCGTCGCCACCCGTTTGAGTATCGCCGGGCTCCAGTGCTGATCGCCAACCGCTAGCAGCTGCGCGACCAGGGTTTTGACATCATAGATCGTCATCAGCTGGCGCAATAACGCCTGCGCGTGTTCCCCTGACGGCTCAGACAGGAGATTTTCTTTGGATAATTTTTGCGGCATAACCTCAACCAGCACGGACAATTTTTGCAGAGAGTACCACAAATAGTCGCAACGGATTTAAACCGCAGGCGCAAAGCGGCGCAAAACCGCTTCATCCAACGACAACGGGTCGCCACGCAGTTCGGCGCCCAGCTTCGCCATAAATTGCACCAGAAATTGGGCATTATGCACCGCCAGCGCTCTCCCCTGCTCCGTTTGCATGGTCTCGGGCAGGCGTAACAATTTGCACTGAAAATGGTCGAGGGCAAATTTCTTGTCATCTAGATCGCGCTGGTCAGCAAAGGGATCGTCAGCATCAAACAAGATAGTGTTTAGCGCGCCGGAAACGGCAAAAACACGAGCCAGACCAATCGCCCCCAGCGCTTCCAGTCGGTCCGCATCCTGGACAATTTTCGCCTCTACACTTTGCGGTAATATAGCCGCACTAAAGCTATGCGCTTCAATAGCATGCATAACTGCAGGATAACGGTCGGCGGGAAAGTCGGGGAAAGCGCTTTGCAGGATAGACCTCGTTTTCTCTGCCGCCATCCGCGAAGACTTATGACGCTGAGGATGGTTTTTAGCCAGGCTGACAATATCGTGAAAGTAGCAGGCCGTCAGGATAACCAACTCGTCAGCGCCGCTATCGCCGACCAGCTGCTGCGCGGTACTCCAGACGCGGCGAAAGTGCGAAATGTCATGAGCCGCATCCTCCTGCGCATGATGCGTATTTAACCAGTTTTCAAATCGTTGTTGCCATTCAGCTAATAACATGAGCGTTTCCTGATGCCTGGACTAGCCTCGAGCATAGCAACTTTAATCGCGCTGTTCATGTACCTGAATAGGGGGACGCGTGTACCAGGCTATCGCCCCAAGGATTGCCCCCACTCCTCCCAGCACCAAAAAACCCAGCAGCGCGCCAATCCATTTGCCCGCCGTTGACCCCAATTCGCCATCAATGCTGACGCCGGGGACGCTTTGAATGCGACCCACTATCCACCAGTACCGTACCATCGCCCACACAAAATAACCGCAAAAGGCGTAAAAAGCCCATAACGCCAGCTTTCCACCGGGGCCCCGTTTCGCTTTAGCGTCCATTAAATCCTTCTCCCTATATCAACCACAGCGCATCATCGCCAACCACACATCTGTGACACACATCACATTATACAATTATCGTGCTTATCTGGAAGCATGAGTATGGTGCCGGGCGTGTTTTGCCATCCACGAATGTTGGTTAGGGTCAGCACCTTTATATACTACGGATATCGCCATGCTTTTAAATAAGACGATTTGATGAAATCCAACGATATTCATTATCAAACAAAATTATTTAATAATATAACTTATCACATTATAAGCGATGATATTGTAATGTCATTTATAGCATAGATATCATTATCACCGGAAATTAAAAACCGACTGACATTAAAAAACAAAATAAAACATCAATAATCCACGAGAATATATATTACCCAAAGAATAGAAAATACATATATTGAATATAAAATAAATATTTTGAAATATTTTAATATACTTTTATTACATTTTTTATTTAATTAAAAATGAACTTAAGCGGCTAGTATCAATTCGTCATTCCACAGGGAATTAGACAATTCATATTAATTATGATTAAAGGGAATACATAATGAAAAGAAAAGTATTGGCTATTATGCTGCCAGCGTTATTAGCAGCAGGCGCGGCGCACTCTGCGGAAATTTATAACAAAAACGGCAACAAGCTTGACCTCTACGGAAAAGTTGACGGTCTGCACTATTTCTCCGACGACGCTTCTGAAGATGGCGACCAAACCTACGCGCGTTTAGGCGTGAAAGGCGAAACGCAGATCAACGATCAGCTGACCGGCTACGGCCAGTGGGAATACAACATTCAGGCTAACACCACTGAAGGTGAAGGCGCTAACTCCTGGACCCGTCTGGGCTTCGCGGGTCTGAAATTTGCTGACTACGGTTCTCTGGACTACGGCCGTAACTACGGCGTTATCTATGATGTCGAAGCGTGGACCGACGTACTGCCGGAATTCGGCGGCGACAGCTACACCCAAACTGACGTCTTCATGCTTGGCCGTACCAACGGCGTGGCGACCTATCGTAACAGCGATTTCTTCGGCCTGGTTGATGGTCTGAGCTTTGCCCTGCAGTATCAGGGTAATAACGAAAACGCTGGCTCCGGCGAAGGCACCAATAACGGCGGTGGTCGTAAACTGGCGCGTGAAAATGGCGACGGTTTCGGTATCTCCTCTTCCTACGATCTCGGCATGGGCATCAGCTTCGGCGCGGCATATGCTTCTTCAGACCGTACCAACAATCAGGTGGCCGCAGCGGCCAACAGCGCTTACGCCGGCGGCGATAAAGCCGATGCCTGGACCGTGGGCGCGAAATACGATGCTAACAACATCTACCTGGCCGCAATGTACGCGGAAACCCGCAACATGACTTCCTTCGGTAAATCCACCAGCTATCTTGGCGGCGGTATTGCCAACAAGACTCAGAACTTCGAAGTTGTTGCCCAGTATCAGTTCGACGATTTCGATTTACCGCTGCGTCCATCTGTCGCTTATCTGCAGTCTAAAGGTAAAGACCTGTACAACAGCGGCGACAAAGACCTGGTTAAATACGTTGATGTGGGTATGACTTACTACTTCAACAAAAACATGTCTACCTACGTTGATTACAAAATCAACCTGCTGGACGAAGACGACTACTTCTACCGCGCCAACGGCATTGCGACAGATGACGTAGTCGCGCTGGGCCTGGTCTACCAGTTCTAACATCCCCTCATTATCAAAGCCTGCCACGTGCAGGCTTTTTTCGTTTTAACGATCGGCTTTTCGCGGCGTCGGCATATATCAATCCACTGAAGTAATTCAAACTTTTGTCATGGGAATGGCTCAATAATACTCTGGCACAGAAGGCAGGATATTTGCCCTACGGTTGCCGGGTGACCCTCTCTCTTACACTCCCTACATCTCCCCCCACTCCAGTACCAGAACGGAATACCCTTACAAAAACGATCGTTTTAACCGATCGATTTAACAAAATCGATCTGTCATAACAATTATCCACATGAAAAATACGCCTTTAAAATATCCCCTTCACAGGGAAGGACATTTTGTGACTCTTAAACAGGTAATAACCGAGCTAGCTTATAGCGTGAGGAGCTTTGTCGTGTCGCTTCACAACACGTAAAAACCCTTATGAGAGCATGACTACAGCAGGTTTAGCTGTCTGAAATGCATTGATTGAAAAAACAACAAATTGGTATAGTTACACAGTGAAATTATTTAAATGTAAATACTGCATGCGCTGCGGTAAGAAGCTTAGGTTTTTCGAAAGGTTAATGGCTGAGAAGGATCGTCTCTGTGATGATTGTTGTTCTAAAGTTAGCAAATACATGTATGACAAGAGACATTAAATTTCAGCCGCGATGCAGGAAAACGTCTCAAACTAACATGGATAAGGGCTATGCCATGTAAAATCCCATGGCAAGCGAAGAAAGTTATGGGATTCGTTTTCTCTTAAAATTGCGATAACACTAGCGACTAATACGGATGGTCAATAATATTGTTCAGGTATGCCATTTGGTTGCGATAGCCACGGGCAGCATCGCCAATAATAATCTCGGTTAGTTGTCAACCATCCTATTAAATTTCACCAGGCATTACATAATAAAAAGAGGAATAATGGAAACAGCAAAATGCTTACAGCGGTTGGTTATGCCAAACGCCAGGTTTGGTGCATCTGAAAGCATGTACATCAGAGGGAGCCTTTTTTCATTTTCGGAAAATATTATTACCGTATTTCCCGGAGGGAAAATTTCTTTTGATACCTATTACAATGGTTTTTCCACTATTCTCTGGAAAGAAAAATGCGGAATACACGATCTTGCATTCAATGCATCAGGCACTGGCTTAGCAAAAATCAGCGCCTTGCTTATTACAGAAGAAATGTCAAGATATGAACTGGCATCAGCAACCGTGTCGCTGAATAGCCTGTCTCAAGAAATATTCACTCTGGATTTGGCTGACACTCTCAATCGCGGCATTATATATATAGAAATAACTCCGATAAATGGGATTGTCTCCCTTAATAGCGGCGAATGGTTTACCAATCAATCTCCCCGCAGAAAAGTAAAGCTCGGAATATCAATAACACATTTTGACAGAAAAAAATATGTCATCCCCTCAATGATGAGAATAAAGCGAGAAATACTAGAAAATGATGACTATCGCGGACTCATTGACTTTACCGTTATTGATAACTCAAAGAATATAACGGCTCGCGAGGCTAATGGGATTAGGGTTATTCCCAATAAGAATACTGGTGGTGCGGGTGGATTTATGAGAGGTCTACTTCATTACATTGATGAAGGTGATTTCACCCACACATTATTCATGGATGATGATGCAAGTTGCGAAGCCGAATGCATCAAAAAGACATACTCTGTACTGAGTTATGCATTAAACGACAACGCTGCGGTTTCTGGTTCATTATTTACCGGTGTGCGCCCCGATGCTTTAGTTGAAAAAGGTGCATTTTTTGATAGGGTATGTCATCCAATTTACTCAGGGTGGCGGTTAAATGATGTGGAATCCTTGGTAAAAACAGAAACCCTCATGCAATTTCCTAACTATGGCGCGTGGTGGTTCTTTGCATTCCCGATAAATCACGTCAAGAGTTTTGCATTTCCTTTTTTTGTTCGCGGTGATGATATCTTATTCGGCATGATGAACGACTTTGATATATTAACAACAAATGGCATTGCTTGTTATGCGGAGGAAGATTTCTCTTCTAAGACCTCACCGTTGACGGCCTACCTTGATACGCGCAATCATCTTGTAAATATGTTATTTTTTGGCCGACCAGTTAAAGACATAATTGGCACATATATTTCCTTTCATCTGAAAAGCCTGCTTGCTCATCAATATGGTAGTGCAGCCGCCATCAATTTAGCTTTCAAACATGTCTATGGCGATCCCGACTTTTGGAAAAATAATGCAGACATGAAGGATGTTCGTGAAGCATTAAATGCTATAACTTTTAATGAAAAAATGAAACCGATATCTCCTCCAGATAACAGCGTAGAGTTTAAGTGTAATTTCGAAACAAAATCACGGCGACTTTTCAGAATTATTACGTTAAATGGATTTCTGGCGCCTTCAAAAAACAAAATCATTTATCAGGAAAAGACATCAGGCGTGTCACTGAGACAGATTTTCAGGTACAAAAAGGTTTTTTATTACGACCGCGGCAATAAAACAGGCTATATTGCTGAGGCATCAAAAAAACAGCAGGCATCAGGTTTTATTGAGATATTGTTTAATACCTTAAAGATAATCCTTGCATCGAGAACACAGAGAAAAAAATACTCAGAAGTGACTAACAAGCTCACAACAGAAGAATTCTGGAGGAGTATACTCATTCGCCAATAAATTTTCTTACTGGCTATCGATACATCAGGTAATTTTGTAGTTGCAGGGATTGAAGCTTCGATAACCTGCAACTTTTTATGTTAATCCATTCATTCCGTCACACTGACTTATCAAGATCGTCTATTTACGACAGTAAATTCCGTGAATAACTTTTTGCAGAACTATTATCACCGCACCACTCCAGATGGAACTTTGCTACTGTAAACTGCCTCTCAAGGCGATTCGGGACGAGATGTGTTCATCATCACCACCTCTATACCGGTAGGTGGGCTACTGACCACACTCTTTCATGTGCCTGCCGGCAAACCTGCTCCCCATACTGAAGCCTCTTAGGATTGCCGTGAAAAGGATCACGGAGGTGCTATTGAATGGTTAGGGCGTAAACTCAAAATAATCTTGAAAGCGAAAGGCATTTCATAACAGGAAAGTTCGAGCAAAGATAGGCAACGTTCCGCCCACACCCGGTGTAGCAATTATCGAGGATTCAGAAGATGATTATTGATAAAAATATAGCAACGGAATAT
Source organism: Klebsiella sp. 141203 (assembly GCF_032601985.1). Classification (NCBI taxonomy): domain Bacteria; kingdom Pseudomonadati; phylum Pseudomonadota; class Gammaproteobacteria; order Enterobacterales; family Enterobacteriaceae; genus Klebsiella; species Klebsiella sp. 141203. The sequence goes on from NZ_JAQIRL010000001.1 coordinate 1,074,818, forward strand.
ACCAACAGTATACCAAGTGTGATGGATGTCGTTGAAGGGAATTGGCGTAAGTGATTGAATAGTGGCGGAGAGAGGGGGATTTGAACCCCCGGTAGAGTTGCCCCTACTCCGGTTTTCGAGACCGGTCCGTTCAGCCGCTCCGGCATCTCTCCGCTGTTGAGGTTGCTATAATGCCAGGTTCTTTGGCATTTTAATAGCTCCAGTCCCTTAAATTGAGTTCAAGTGACGACTTTGCGAGCGATATGATGTTTAAATGGCCGTGGAAAGCAGAAGAACAGACAGGTAATGGCGAAATCCCGTGGCAACAAGCGGTTGCCATTCCGGTTTTAGCAAACCTCACTCAACAGGAACAGCAGCAGCTGTGCCAAATGGCAGCTCGTTTTTTACAGCAAAAACGTCTGGTGCCGTTACAGGGATTTGAGTTAACCCCACTACACAGCGCGCGTATCGCACTACTCTTTTGCCTGCCGGTACTTGAACTCGGCCTTGAATGGTTAGATGGCTTCCATGAAGTCTTGATCTACCCTGCCCCCTTTGTCGTTGATGACGAATGGGAAGATGACATCGGCCTGGTGCATAATCAACGCGTTGTGCAATCCGGGCAAAGCTGGCAGCAGGGTCCCATTATCCTTAACTGGTTAGATATTCAGGACTCTTTCGATGCCTCCGGTTTTAACCTGATCGTGCATGAGGTCGCGCACAAGCTGGATTCGCGCAACGGCGATCGCGCCAGCGGGGTTCCTTTCATTCCCTTGCGTGAAGTCGCTGGTTGGGAGCACGACCTACATGCGGCGATGAACAACATTCAGGATGAGATCGATTTGGTCGGCGAAAGCGCCGCCAGCATTGATGCCTATGCGGCAACCGACCCGGCAGAGTGCTTTGCGGTGCTATCTGAATATTTCTTTAGCGCCCCAGAGCTATTCGCCCCCCGTTTCCCGGCGCTATGGCAGCGGTTCTGCCAGTTCTATCGTCAGGATCCGCTACAACGTTTACGGCAAAACGATCTGCTGGATAAAGACGACGTGCGGGTTGTTCATTAAAAACACGCTTTGAACTAAATTTCGCCAATTGAATCAGCTGGTTAAATTTAGTGTTGACACCAAAATGCGAGGCCAGTAGTATGCGCCTCGTTCACACGATTCCTCTGTAGTTCAGTCGGTAGAACGGCGGACTGTTAATCCGTATGTCACTGGTTCGAGTCCAGTCAGAGGAGCCAAATTTAAAAAGCCTGCTTTTAAGCAGGCTTTTTGCTTTTTAGCCTTCATGCCGTTAAAAACTGGCTTCCACCGCTGAGCTACTAATATTCACCGGCATCCCGGAACGTCTCTGTAACGCTGAATCCGCGCGCCCGACGTTCACGCCAGCTCCCTGCACAAACTCGCGTATTGCCGGGGTATACGGCAGCGGCACTTTGCGGTCTGACTCAAATTCCGAACGATTACGCGACAACGGTTCATGCACTTCCAGCCAGCGGCTGCCGTCCGGCTCGGTGGTGTACTTCACCGGCTGATCGATAATCTGTACTCGCGTGCCGACCGGTACATTATCGAACAAGTATTTAATGTCATCGTTGCGCAGGCGAATACAGCCCTGGCTCACCCGCAGGCCAATGCCAAAATTGGCATTAGTTCCATGAATGGCATACAGCCTGCCGATGTAGATAGCATACAGCCCCATTGGATTATCTGGCCCGGCGGGTACCATCGCCGGCAGGGTTTTACCTTCTTTAGCGTACTCACGACGGGTATTCGCCGTCGGTACCCAGGTAGGCCCTTCCTGCTTACGTTCCACGGCCGTTACCCAGTTACGCGGCGTCTCGCGCCCCGCCTGGCCAATACCGATCGGTAGCACCTCGACGGTAGTGCCCTCAGGCGGATAATAATAAAGCCGCATCTCGGCGACGTTTATCACGATACCGCTACGCACGGTAGCAGGCAGGATCAATTGCTGCGGAATAATCAACGAAGTTCCGGATTTGGGTAAATAGACATCGACGCCGGGGTTAGCCTCCAGCATGTTGCTCAGCCCCTGCCCGTACTGCGCGGCAAAGGTTTCCAACGGCTGGGTATTACGCTCAGGCACGCTGATTTTAATCGGACTGCCAACCAGACGACTCCCTTCCGGCGGCAACGGATAACTTACCGCCAATGCGCTGTAGCTGGCCAACATCATCACCAGAGAGCAAAGCAACTTCATACGCCGCACCATCATTTTCCCTTCCTCAGTCGCGACTCACGTGAATGAATTATAGCTGCTTTGACGCCTCCCGCTTGCCTGCTGCCCGCACTCAGATTTGATAATCGATAGCCACTTCCTCCGGCTCCATCGCCTGGCGCTTAATCTCATCCAATGACAACCCGGCATTGCACAGTTCAATGAAACGCCAGACGTAGTTACGCTGTAACTGACCGCGTTTTAACCCCAACCAAACGGTATTGGCATCAAAAAGATGGCGTGTTTCCAGCCGGGTAAAAGTATCCGCTTCGCGAGCATCGCCGGATTGCTCCGCCACCAGCCCCACCCCTAACCCCAGCTCCACGTATGTTTTAATGACATCGGAATCCTGGGCGCTGAGAACGATATCCGGCATCAGTCCTTTACGGGTGAAGGCTTCATCAATACGCGAACGCCCGGTAATGCCCTGGCGGTAGGTAATTAACGGCCAGCGCGCAATCGCCTCGAGAGTCAGCGGCGTAACCTCAATCAGCGGATGATCTTTCGGTACTAATAAACTGTGGTGCCAGCGGAACCAGGGGAATGCCACCAGCGTCGGGTCGTTACTTAAGCGCTCGCTGGCGATACCAATATCCGCCCCGCCGTTGTGCAGCAGCGCTTCGATCTCCTGCGGCGTCCCCTGCACTAACTCCAGCCGCACATCGGGGAACAGTTCGCGAAAACCTTTAATCACCGGTGGCAGGCTATAACGTGCCTGAGTATGCGTGGTGGCAATGGTTAATACGCCTGAAGCGTCGTTGGTAAAAAGATCGGCAAGCCGGCGAACATTGCTGGCTTCGTTGAGGATCCTTTCGGCAATAGAGAGCAGAGCTTTACCGGGCTCGGTCATCCCCAGCAAGCGTTTACCGCGGCGGATAAAGATTTCTATCCCCAGCTCTTCTTCCAGCTCACGAATATGGCGGCTGACGCCAGATTGCGAGGTGTACAGCATGTTAGCGACTTCCGTCAGGTTGTAATCCCGACGGGCCGCCTCGCGAATAATTTTAAGTTGCTGGAAATTCACCTTTTCCCCCAGGTCTTCAGACATAACATAATGTCTATTGTTAAAGTCTGTTTACCCGGCAAACAAATAATAAAAACCAGCAACTTATTCCTTAAAAGAATATAACCTAACTGACCAGCTGTAATTCACGATTCTCCAGGGACGGACGACTGACCAGCGACAGCAGGATATCTTTGACCGCCTGCGCTTGAGGAGATAAGCCGCCGCGCGCCGAAGTATTCAGCGATAGCGACAGGCTCATCGACGGCGTGCTGATGCGCGCCATCCAGCCATTAGCCGTCCCACACAGCGCGCGCGCCGCCGATTCCGGCAGTACGGTGACGCCCATACCGCTGGCGATTGCCGCAGTTAACGTGGTGATGGATTCGATCTCGCCAATCACTTTAGCCGACAGGCGGCGTAAGGTGAAAGCCTCCGTAACTCGTGCGCAAACGGCGCTATAGTCGCGGGGTAAGAACAGGCTCATTTCCGCAACGGCTGAAAGATCAACGCTTTGTCCCGGACAGTTTTGCGTGCCGACCAGATACAAATCCTCTTTCAGCAGCGGCTGGCTGACCACGCCCGCCACCGGCGAACGTTCATACAGCACCGCCATGTCCAGCTGACCGCCAAGCAGCTTGTCATTCAATACGCTGCCGCTGCACTCCTGCAGATATACGTTCACCTCGGGCAGTTCATTACGTACCGTTTGCAACAGCGGCATGGTGATCGCCGAAGCCGCCGTTCCCGGCGCAAGGCCAATTGCCACCTGCCCGCTCAGCGTCTGGCCAACGTTATGTACTGCCAGATGCGCCTGCTCACACTGGCGTAAAATGGTCCGCGCGTGGGTATAGAGAATCTTCCCCGCTTCGGTTGGTGTAACGCCGCGTTTGGTGCGGATCAGCAGTTTCTGCTCCAGTTCACCTTCCAGGGTCGCTACCTGCTGGCTCAGCGCCGGTTGTGCGATATGCAAGACTTCAGCGGCCTGGGTCAGACTGCCGATATCGACGATTTTCACAAAATACTTCAGTCGTCTTAAGTTCATTTTGCCTCCTGTAAGGGAATGCCACTACTGGCCATTAAGTTACAGGGATTTTGCAAGATGCTTGCCAGGTTTTACGTCGTTGGGCCATTGCCCTTCCGGTGCGGCAAAATAAGGGTTTGTGATAATACAGGTGGCTTCCATGAGCGCATGATATGCCCCATTAGGGGTATAAATGCACCATCGTGGTGCATTTCCAGCGAGCTTTGCCATAAAAGGCTTTTGATTGTTGAAATTGTCAGCAGTCGAACGTTTTATGGCGAATCAGCCTTTGACAACACCGCAAGTCATCGATAATATGCGCCCCGTTCACACGATTCCTCTGTAGTTCAGTCGGTAGAACGGCGGACTGTTAATCCGTATGTCACTGGTTCGAGTCCAGTCAGAGGAGCCAAATTTAAAAAGCCTGCTTTCGAGCAGGCTTTTTGCTTTATATTTCACATAACTCTTCTGCTTCGTTCATCACCTGCGATATGGTAGCGCCATACTTGTTTTGCCTGATGAGCCTGCATGTTTATCGTTACCGACACCTTTCACGATCAACCCTTTATTCAGCATGCCGAGTGCGGCTATCTTCGCGCTGACCCGGCGTTAAAATTTTGTCGGGTACGTTTCGCCAGGTCGCAACTACAGGACGCTCTTTTTAGCCAGTACGCCATCCCGCTCCCGCCTTCTCTTACTGGCGCCGTCGCCAAACGTAAAGCCGAATATCTGGCCGGGCGCTATTGCGCGCACTATTTGCTGCGACAATCCGGCTGCTTAGAGCCGGTGTTAATCGCCGCGGACCGCGCGCCAATTTGGCCGGCAGGCTGGCGAGGAAGCGTCTCACATAGCGAAGATATCGCCATCGCGGTGGTTAGCGCCGAGGACGACGGCCTGCATCCAGGGGTCGATATCGAGCATCTGCAACCGGAGATCATGCTGGAAAGCGCCGATATGTTTGTCTCAAGAACGGAACAGGCGCAGCTTTCCTGCTGCGGCCTGGATAAGGAATGGGCACTGCTGCTGGCTTTCTCAGCCAAAGAAAGCCTGTTCAAAGCGCTTTATCCGCGCGTGCAGCAGATGTTTGATTTCGATGCCGCCGCCATGGTCGCTCTCGACCCGGCAAATCAGCGTTTCACGTTGCGCCTTAATAAAACCCTCAGCGACGCCTTCCCCGCAGGTAGCCAGTTCAGCGGCGAGTATTACTTCAGTGAAGGCACTGTTCTTACCTGTCTGCGCTAGCTGTTCATTTCGCCACTTCGGGATTATGATGACGCTAACTATTTGACCTGCATACAGTGATAGATAAATGGATGTCATCGGCATCATTATGTCAGCGGGAAAATCCTCCGTCGACGTAGCGCTTTATACCTTGTTACCCATTATGGTCGTCATGCTGATCATAATGAAATATCTCGAAGTCCGCGGAATTCTCGACATCATCGTGCGCTGGCTGGCGCCGCTGCTGAAGCCCTTTGGGCTGACCGGTATGAGCGCCTTCGCGCTGATTCAGATAAATTTCGTCAGCTTTGCGGCCCCACTTGCCACACTGGCAATTATGGATAAACGCGGCGTCTCTGACCGACAAATGGCCGCCACCCTGGCGATGGTCTTCGCCATGGGTCAGGGCAACGTTTTCTATCCCTTAACGCCGTTCGGCCTGCACTGGCTGGCCGCGATCGCCATTTCTATTATCGGTGGGCTCTGCGCCGCAGCGGTCTGCTGGTACGCCACCGGGCGTAAGTTATCCATTGTCGAGAGCAGCCGGGCAGAAGCGCTCCCGGAAAGCGAACAAAATAATCACGGGCTGATTGCGGTGATCAATAGCGCCGGCGCCGACGCTATCCGTCTGGCGCTTGGCGCCGTGCCGATGCTGATTTTATCGTTGACCATCGTCGGCCTGATGCAGGCGGCCGGCGTCATCGAGATGCTGCAGCGCGTACTGATGCCGCTGCTGCTATGGCTACATATCCCCGAAAACTTCGTCCTGCCCGCGCTGGTGAAATGTGTGGCGGGCGGCACCGCCTATTTCGGGGTTATCTCCGAGCTGGCGCAGCAGGGTAAAGTGACGCTCAGTCAGATTAACGCCTCCGCAGGGCTGCTCATCCAGACCTTCGACCTACCAGGCATCGGCATTTTCCTTGGCGTCAGCTCAAGATTTGTGCGTCTTTTCCGCTTCGTCGCCCCTGCCGCCCTCATCGGTATTGCGCTGCGCACGGTACTGCACACCCTGTGTTTCTGAGAACGACGGCAGACGCTGATTAACCCGCTGCAGCAGGTAGGGGAAAAATGGGTTAGAGGTGGCGCGCATTAACGTATCAAGGCCGACGCTCAGCGTCGCGGTCTCGCCGCGTAGCGAAATGGTGCCAAGGCTAATACCGCTAAGGTTTTTCTCCGTCGGCTCGCGGCCATACAGCGAATCGGTGATGGGGAACGGCACCGCGACATGCGAAAGCGAGTACATATCCTGCGGCCAGGCCAGATGCAGCGCCTGCGTTCTCTCGGCAGTGTGCCCCGCCAGCGTCAGGCGCGCGACGGTATCGAGGGTGTGCGGAGTCGCATTCGTCACGATCGTCGTGGAGTACGGACGCGGCGCCGGAGGTAACAAGGTATTCACCGCCGAATAAGTCGCCGGGCGAAACAGCGCCCGCAGGTTCGCCGCCTGATTAATATCGAAAATCACCAGTTCGCTGCCGTTGTCCGGCAAATAGCGGTATAATGAATCAACCACCGCCCGGGTACTGACTGTAGAATCAATCACCGACTGAAAAGTTAACACCGGCGCGATAGAGGCTAAGCGCTGGCTCTGCGCCGCCTGGATAATCTGTTTTTGCAAGGCCTGGGTCAGCAGCCACGACTGGCGCGCTGCCTTTACCGGAAAGGAATTGTATTTATAGGGATTAAACTCCGGAACGACGTTTAGCCACGCCGCGCGCGCAAAGGCGGGAAATATCGAAGGCAGTCCAGCCAGTCCGGCGAACCGGGCAAAAGCGGTTACGCCAATCATCGGCGATAACAGTATTATCTGCTGCGGCCTGACCAGCGATTTATCGGTCAATTCATCGAGCGCATACTTCAGCGCCAGCGCGCCGCCGTTAGAATATCCCACCAGATGCAGCGGCACATCCCCACCGGCACGTCGCATCGCTTCCCGAACCGCCAGGCGGGTTGTCGCCAGCCATTGCTGCCAATCAACGCGGGTTAATGCGCCCGGCGCGGTACCGTGGCCGGGTAAGCGCGGCGCCACCGCGACAAAACCTTGCCGTTGATACTCTTCCGCCAGATAGCGCACGCTGTAGGGGGAGTCGGTTAATCCATGCAGCAACACCACCGCACCACGCGGTTTGCCGGATGGCAGTAATATAAAGGAGCGATTCCAGTCTGGCGTAAAACGTTGCGGATAGACCAGGCTGTCGCGATAAAAGCGATTTATCGGCGTTTTGTCAGCGGCAGGCAGTTGGTCGCTGACCTCACGCCGCAAATCGGCAAATATCTTATCTTCCCGTTTGAGATAGCTGGCAAAACTGGCGCGGTCGATTTCATCAGCGGTCATCTCATCCCCAGACCAGGTATGCCAGCGCTGCAATGCAGGGCCACGTTCCGATTCATATATTCGTCCGATGAAAAATACCACCGCTACAATAACCGCCGCTGCCAGCGCTTTTTTCGCCAGCGAGACTATCCTTAATCCAGATTGATTCAGAAGCTTGTTAAATCGCATCAAAGCCATAGGTGGTATTTGCCTGTCCCGCTGCATCGCAGAGTTAAGATTTAACAACTTCAGCTAAACGTAAATTAAACCAATGGGTAGTTTCAGTTGTCTTTAAAGCACTAACGCGTCAATTATCATTCTGAGTGTAACAAGCCTGGGTGAAAACATGGAGTGGTGGGTCAAGAAAGTACGGAAAAATGCCTCTACAGCAACAACTTGCGTGGTTCTACAGAGTGGCCAGATCGTGGTAATTGCTGAAATCGAAAGCCGATGCAGACTACAGGAAGGTGATAAGCTAACGCCTGGTCCTAATGCACTTTATTACATCAACAATAACGACGCGGCGACATTAAGAGTGGTAAGCGCAAGTAATTTTAGCGCCGAACGCTGGGCACAGACTGCCTGACCCTGCGCGGCTAAGCTTTTATTATCAACGAGTTTGACTATTTACCCGGGCCTGTAATTTTCCTTCGCCATTTTCACGCTGTAGCATACTATCAACAGTATCAGCAGACCTGAAACAAGGAGCGAATGATGAACCAGAAGGCCGTCAGTCTGACCCCGGAGCAGGCGCTTTCCCAGTTGGAAGCGCAGTATGAAAGAGCGGTTAACGCGTTGCGTAAGGCCATTGGCGAGTACATTCACCACAATATCCTTCCTGATGAAATAGCCCGTGCTGAAGGCTTATTCGTCTATCCTCAATTGTCTGTCTCGTGGGATGGCGCCGAGCACAAAGCCTTAAAAACCCGAGCCTGGGGGCGATTCACCCATGCAGGCTGCTACACCACCACCATTACCAATCCAAAACTCTTTCGCGCTTATCTGCTGGAACAATTAACTCTGCTATATCAGGATTACGGCGCGCATATTAGCGTCGGCAATTCGCAGCACGAAATTCCCTTCCCTTACGTGATTGATGGCTCTGCGCTGACGCTGGATCGCTCGATGAGCGCCGGATTAACGCGTTATTTTCCGACCACCGAACTGTCGCAGATTGGCGATGAAACCGCCGATGGCCTGTTCCACGCCACCGAGTATTATCCGCTGTCGCATTTTGACGCCCGCCGCGTCGATTTTTCACTTGCGCGCCTGAAGCACTACACCGGCACGCCGGTTGAGCACTTCCAGCCGTATGTCTTGTTTACCAACTACACGCGTTACGTCGATGAGTTCGTCAGCTGGGGCTGTAGCCAGATCCTCGATCCGGATAGCCCGTACATTGCCCTCTCCTGTGCAGGCGGGATTTGGATCACCGCCGACACTGAGGCCCCGGAAGAGGCGATTTCCGATCTGGCGTGGAAAAAGCACCAGATGCCGGCCTGGCACCTGATCACTAACGACGGTCAGGGTATTACGTTGATCAACATCGGCGTCGGCCCGGCCAATGCCAAAAATATTTGCGATCACCTCGCGGTGCTGCGCCCTGACGTCTGGCTGATGATTGGCCACTGTGGCGGCCTGCGTGAAAGCCAGTCGATAGGCGACTATGTACTGGCGCATGCCTATTTACGTGACGACCACGTGCTGGATGCGGTGCTACCGCCGGATATTCCCATCCCGAGTATCGCCGAAGTGCAGCGTGCGCTGTATGACGCCACTAAACAGGTTAGCGGCATGCCGGGCGAAGAGGTCAAACAGCGTCTGCGTACCGGTACGGTGGTGACCACCGATGACCGCAACTGGGAATTGCGTTATTCCGCCTCGGCGTTGCGCTTTAACCTAAGCCGTGCGGTGGCCATCGATATGGAAAGCGCCACTATTGCCGCACAGGGCTATCGTTTCCGCGTACCTTACGGCACGCTGCTGTGCGTCTCCGATAAACCGCTACACGGTGAAATCAAGCTGCCGGGACAAGCGAACCGCTTCTATGAAGGGGCGATTTCCGAGCATCTGCAGATAGGGATCCGCGCCATCGATCTGCTGCGCGCCGAGGGTGACCACATGCACTCCCGCAAGCTGCGTACCTTCAACGAACCACCGTTCCGTTAATCCCGGTCAAGCCCTGCGCGCTATTTGCCTAGGGCAAAATTGTACGGATACAGAAAAGCAAAAAGCCTGCTCGAAAGCAGGCTTTTTAAATTTGGCTCCTCTGACTGGACTCGAACCAGTGACATACGGATTAACAGTCCGCCGTTCTACCGACTGAACTACAGAGGAATCGTGTGAACGGGGCGAATACTAACGACCACGCTCAGCCATGTCAAAGATGTTTTTAATAATAGCGACCGTTTGCCGATTTATTCTTCACTTCGACTAAAAAGTAACACTTTTTTAGGATATTCATGACTTTTCTTCCAGCCGAGCCTTTAATCGCGGGTACTTCCTCAGCCAACGCCCGGTGATCATCCGGCGATAGAACAACAGGCCGCGCACCGCCCAGTCAAGCACCATACCCAGCCAGACACCGATGACGCCCATGCCCAGCATGATCCCCAGCGTATAGCCAGCAACCACCCGGCATCCCCACATACCCAGCATCGAAACCCACATGGTGTAACGCACGTCGCGTGCGCCTTTAAAGGCACAGGGCAAGGTCCAGGAAAGCGACCAAATTGGCATAAACAGGGCATTGAGCCACAATAACTCTTTAACCACCACTTTTACGTCTTCTTCGCTGGTGTAGAACGAAGCGATCAAGCCGGCGAACGGTGCGGTGCCCCAGGCAATAAGCGTCAGGATAATAGTCGACAACCAGAACACGAACCAGGCCTGACGTTCCGCCTGGCCGACCTGCCCTTTCCCCAGTCGTTTTCCGGTAATAATAGTTGAGGCCGAACCCAACGCGTTACCCGGCAGGTTAATTAACGAAGCCACCGAGAAGGCAATAAAGTTCCCGGCGATGACGTTGGTCCCCATCCCGGCAACAAACATCTGCGTCAGCAGCTTGCCGCCATTAAACAGTACCGATTCGATGCTCGCCGGGATGCCAATGCCCATCACCTCCCAGATAATGGCAAAGTTAAACGGCTTAAAGTAGCTCTTCAGCGAAATGCGCAGCGCCGGGTTAAAACCTGTCATCAGAACCCAGATGGTTGCCAATGCGCCAATATAGCGGGCAATAGTCAGCCCCAGCCCGGCGCCGACAAAGCCAAGCCCCGGCCAGGAGAAGAGGCCGTAAATCAGGATACTGCTGATAATAATATTGAGAATATTCATCCCACCGTTAATTAACAGCGGGATTTTGGTGGTCCCCGCGCCGCGAAGCGCGCCGCTACCAATTAAGGCAATCGCCGCCGCCGGATAGCTCAGCACTGTCAGCTCAAGATAGGTTAGGGCCAGTGCCTTAACCTGAACCGTGGCGTCGCCGGCAACGATATCGATAATCTGCTCACCAAAGGCGTGAATAATCGCCGCCAGCACGATCGAGAACAAGGTCATGATCGCCAGCGATTGACGCGCGGCCGCCCTCGCCCGCTTTCTATCGCGCTTACCGAGGCTGAAGGCCACCACCACGGTGGTGCCCAGGTCAATCGCGGCAAAAAACGACATAATGACCATATTAAAGCTATCGGCTAAGCCCACCCCGGCCATCGCTTCTTTACCGAGCCAGCTAACAAGGAAAGTACTCAGAACCCCCATCAACAACACGCAGGCATTTTCCAACAGGATCGGTACGGCAAGGGGACTAATTTCACGCCAGTAGAGCACCCGATAGCTCTTGCGTTTTTTAAACCAGGACGTGCGCGCTACGGCCTGGCGTACTGCTGAAGTGACGTTCAAGGGAGACCTTAGTGAGAAGAGTTGAAACAACATTTCAAATGATGATTGAGAACTGCTAATCCTGCAAAGTATTTTTCCTGGTAATTTGTTGGCAATTACGACAAATTGTCGATAGATGCAGCAAGCGGCTCGCCACAACTGAATTGATATTTGACAAAAATTTTTTCGCCGCTAAGATACCATTCCACACGATTCCTCTGTAGTTCAGTCGGTAGAACGGCGGACTGTTAATCCGTATGTCACTGGTTCGAGTCCAGTCAGAGGAGCCAATTTTAAGAAAAGCAGACGTTCAGCGACGTCTGCTTTTTTGCTTTCTACCCTCTTCTGTTCCACAGACATCAAACATAACGACAAAACCTGCTGAGCAAAGTCGAAATGAATATTGCCTGGTGCGTTTACGCGCCAACAGGAATAGCAAGGTTTACTGTCTTCGTGGTAGCATAGAATCAAGTTAGTCTGAAATATTTAGATGCTTTGAGAAAATATTGTTAACACATACATACCAGGATTAAATACATGGATAGATCATTATTATTTTTTTATTGCCTGGCTGGATTTTTCCTGACTTATTTCTTATTCAAATTAGCAAAAGACAAATATAAATTACAAAGCTTAATGTTTATCGTTTCGCTCATAATAAGTTTAGTTATCGCATCTTCCTTTTCGGCTTTATCAACAGGACTATGGTTTTTAGTAGTAATAGCATCGACATTTACCCTTTTATTTTTATCCGGGATGTTCATGGCGCTACTAAAACAGTTTGTAATGCGCCGATACATTCTGCGTTGTGTTGATAATTTGAAACGGCTATCTGCTACCGAAATGGTTGAATCTTTAATTAACAACCATAACAAAACACAGTGGTACGTTTTATATTTCCCTATAGACGGCGCCATGGAAATTGGCGTTAATTTATTCGGCGACAATCCTATTATTGGCAAAAGATTATACATTAGAACCATGACAAACCGCCAAATGTACTTTATTCCTGAAGATATCTCCGGCACTATAGATTTACAATCTAATATAGCTTGTACGTTATATGAATTTTATACCCTCACCCCGCAAACCAAGAGTTTAATTGAAGATTATTTGACCAGAATTAAAAATGGTCATTTGCAGCCCTGGCTGCTAAATGCAGAACCCGATGAAAAATAATCCATTCACTTCTAAAGTTACACCTGCGTTGTAAACAGGTGTAACCGGATGACGATTGTACATTCACCGTTCAAATGACTCTTTGCAGCAAGCACTGAAGGCAGAGTTTTTCGGATCTGCTAGTGCTCCCCTCACCTTTTTATTGCTTAAATTTTCGCTTCAGTGCTGAAAAAACCTCTACTACTGATGATTTTACCAGCGAACAATCGCAAATGGCGCAATCTCCTTTGACATCCCGTTACTCACTCGCTAACATGCGCCCCGTTCACACGATTCCTCTGTAGTTCAGTCGGTAGAACGGCGGACTGTTAATCCGTATGTCACTGGTTCGAGTCCAGTCAGAGGAGCCAGATTTTAGTTTCGGGACATCCCAGCGAGTCCGGAGACATTAAAAAAAAACAAGAACTTATTTTTACCCGGTTGACCTGAGAAGGTATGCCGGGTTTCTTGACATCCATAGTTTTTGGGGGCTTAATCGGGGGCCTCACGGTCCGTTGAGAGAATGGAGCCCCCACCTGTGGCATTAACCGATACCGCTATCCGCAAGATCAAACCCACCGAGAAATCCTTCAAGATTACCGACAGTTCAGGACTCTACCTGCTGATCAAACCCAACGGCTCAAAACTCTGGTATATGAAGTACCGCATTGGCGGGAAAGAAAAGAAGCTGGCCTTTGGCCCCTACCCGGATGTTTCCCTGTTCAAAGCGCGTCATCTATGCGACGCCGCACGCGCCAGAGTGCGTGAAGGGGCCGCTCCTGCCGCTGATAAGAAGATCGCGCAGCAGAAAAAGAAAAACGGACATACCTTCCGCCAGATCGCCATGAACTGGCACGCCGATCACCGACGCTGGTCTGCGCATTATGCCGCGACTATCAAGCGCAGGCTGGAAATATATGTTTTCCCGGATATCGAAGACAGCCTTATCGTTCAGATCGCTACTTCAGCAGTACGCGAGAGTTCAGGGACACAATATCTGTCTTTTTTAACCAGACGCTGCCGGATATAGCGGACTCACTGACATCAGGAATTAAAGATCACTTTCAGGTGCTCACTCCCGCATCTTGGGGTTTATTGGGTATATAATCGTTAATAATCATCAGCGAGTTGTTATCAAATTAAAAACAACGCGCTCGTAATACTTAAATTATTCTTACTGGTAACTGAAGCAAACTCTCTCCTGCCAGAATATACTCCTCGCACCCTTTACATTAACTATTTATTTCTATAGCATGCAATAAGTTTCAGGGAGTTACTATTCATACAAGGAGATCATCTTGAAGAAAATATTCATAACAATTATAGTTTCATTATATTGCGCGAATATATGTGCAAAACAATCCCCCAGTACAGAATCCAAACCCGTTAATTTCATCGCACAAATTCAAAATATCGATTTTAATAAAACCGCCATTAGCAGTGATCTGAAACTTTTACTCGCCGACCGTTATTATTTTAAAGATAAAACACCCTGTAATACTAACACCCTTTCTGCGCGCGCAGAATCAATGGGACTGACGACAGAAGAATATATTAATAAAATACGCAGTTTAAGACCGGCTATTCTCGATGACCGTTATTTTTACCTGACGGTCGATCAGTGCGATGCTGGCGGCACGCCCATGCTGACTGGAATCGAGCTATGTACCGAAGCGCTGTGCGGTGCCAAATACATGAAAAGATCGTCTGACTTGTGGCTGGATGATGAACTGCAACCGACGGTTAAACGTCAGGCAACAACAGTAGTCCATATGCCCCTCCCCTATGACAAAGAGAAAAAATTATGGAAAGTCACCGGCTGGTATCTGGAATCCTCAGAAGTAACAGGGGAGGTGATGCAGAGTAAACAGATAGCCTTTGAAGGCTATACCAACGAAGAAAACTTCGCTAACCGACAACGTGTTTCTGTATTTAAATCTTTCTATGAAAGCGGCAATCTCAAAAGTATTTATCATTATAATGCGCAAAATAAGCGTGACGGAAAAGCTGAAACTTACTTTGATGAAAAAGACAAAATAGCAGAAACGCTGACGTTTAAAGATGGTCAACCCGAAGGGGAATACATCGTATACCATGAAAACGGAGCCGTTGAAAGCAAACGTTACTTTGCCCAAGGTAAAATTAAAGACGGCGAATGTCCACATTTTTATGATAACGGTATTTTAAAACAAAAACACAGCTATTTAAATCAGAAACTGGAGGGCCCGGCATTTGAATACTTCCCTGATGGGAAAATAAAGGAGAAATATTCATACAGTAAAGGCACCATTGTCGGCACCAGTACGGAATATTATTCTACCGGTAAAATTCGTGGTGTTTACCACAGAAATAACCAAGGTGAAAACAACGGAACGTTCGAACAATACAGTGAAGAGGGCAAACTCCTTTCTAAAGCGACCTATAAAAATGGCAAGCAGCTTTCTGCTAAGAGCTGGTATGGAAATGGGCATCCCAAAGAAGAATCATCTTTTGATAGTGAAGGCCGTAAACATGGTGCGGTCAAAGAATGGTTCAGCAACGGAAAGCCTGCCTCATCCAAAATGTATAAACATAATGTGTTAGACGGGGATTTCGAAAAGTGGTACGAAAATGGTCACCGCGAATCAGTCTATCCCTATAAAAACGGTATGCTGAATGGGGACGCTAAGCACTGGAATGAACAGGGCAAACTCACCTATACCACCGAATATAAAGACGATAAAAAGCAGGGAGCCGATCGCCGCTGGAGCGAACGTACCGGCAAACTTGTTGAAGAGGTTATGTTTGCTAATGATGAAAGAAACGGCCTGAAAAGAGAGTTTAACGATCGTACGGGTAAGGTCTTAAGTGCGCTGCCCTATGTCGATGGCGACAAGGAAGGTACAGAAGAAGCCTATGATGAAGACGGCATAAAATACATCAGTTGTTACCACAACGATGAAGAGCTTTCAAAGCTATATGCGCCGACTGACGTCACCAATAAGGCAAAGCAGGGTGACAGCACTGCGCAATATCATTTAGGTAAGTATGAGTTTGAATGCACAAACTACGATGTGGCGATGAAATGGTTAACTCAGTCCGCAGAGCAAAATCATCCCGGCGCGCTTCTCTTTTTGGCCTATGCGTACAACGACGGTGATGGCGTAACGCAAGATAGCAAAAAATATCTCTCCTATTTATTCAAAGCGGCAGAGCTTGGAGAAAGTGATGCGCAGTTAGAAGTGGGATATTTAAATCTTATCGGCGAAGGAATGCCGAAAAACCTGCCGGAAGCCTATAAGTGGATTAAAAAATCCGCTGACCAAGGAAATGCTCAGGCGCACTATAACCTTGGACTCATGTACAGGAATGGTGATGGTGTTGAGAAAGACCTCAACAAAGCCAAACTTCATCTTACAGCAGCGGTAAAAGGCGGCGTCAAACCTGCACTGGCAGCCTTAAAGGAATTAACGCCTCAAACTAAGTAAATATGACTTTGCTGTAAAGAGGCTATTCAAACGGAACTGAAAGGATACACGTTGCTATGAAATTTAAATTCGCCACATTACTCACAGCCGCCACGGTTTTTTACTCTTATCAGAGCGTTGCACAAAGTCAGCAATCGCCTGATGTCTGGTCAGTTGTCGAACAGAAACTGCAAAATGCCGTCCCTTTAAATGAAAGCACCACTTTTAAATCGCAGGCAGCCTGGTTTGAATTACACAGGGAACTGTTTATGTACGGCCCGATGAGCCGTGCGGATGCATTACTGAAAAAGCTGGACACACTGTCGATTGATGCGAAGTTTTCGCTAAACCATGAGGCCTCGTGGATCGCTGAAAATAATAGCCCGGATGCCGCGATGGTTTTCCTGTCCAAAATTGGTCTCGATAAACCGTCGAGCATTACCGCCTACGAGAGCTACGTTGATGGCTGGGTTAATCGCAAACAGCCTGAAAAAGCCTTAGCCCTTCTTAGCAAAAATGCCGACGCGAGGAATTTTTATTTAGCCACGGTTTTAGAATCCTGGCACTCAGAGCCTGATAAAACCGCCGCCATTTATAATGAAAATTACGCTGATAAAATTGTTGTTCCTTATATTCAGCTAAAAATGCTGCTTATTATTGCAAAGCAGTACCATGCCAAGGGCGACACCGCAAAGGCGTTGGTTTACGCAGATAGAGCGCTGAAAATGTTTGATACGGCTATTGCTCAACAACCGAGTGTTGAAGCCTACCGTTATCAGGAGTATCTCGACCTGATGGAGATCTATTACGCCACAGGTAATAAAGAGAAGGCGATGGCATTGTCTGCGAGATTGCGCAAAGCAACCGGCAATAAAGGAAGCTATTTCCAGTATTCATTACCGGGATTGCTCTCTTTTTATAAGAAAAACGAGCTGACACAGAATTATCAGGAGACGCTTTCAACCTATGTGACGCAGGTCGATAAAATATTCAATTTTGCCCCTTCGCCGCGCATTGAAATGGAGCTGATTGATTTATTAAGCAAGCTTGATGATGTTGCGCAGATGAATAAGCGTATCGATTTGCTGATGAGCGCGCCGGAATATACCTGCTACGACGACAGGTATTGCTACGAGTACAAAATCAAAGCGCTGAAGAATCTCTTTCAGCATAAGCAGAATGCTGTGGCGGAAAAGCATATCGCAACCCTCTCCGCCGAGGCGCAAACCCTGACGTTCGCCGAATGGGAAGATGCAACAAATGAAATGGGTGATGTACTCAAAGAAATTGGTCATCCTGAGGCAGCGGAAAAATTAGCCGTCAGCGCCGAAGCAATTTACCTCAGCCAAGAAAAAGCCTGGCCTGATGAAGATATGTCGCGTTCCTTTCAAAGACTTGCGGAGCTTTACGGCTATGGCAACGACACGGTGAATGCCAAACGGGTATTACACCAGCACGTTCCCTCTCTCGAAGAGGAGGCGATGCTCGACCACTACATGAATGCAAAACAGTGGAGTCAGGCAAGGGAATTGATGATTAACGCAGATAGGGTCGATAATAAAAACCTGATGCTGTTACGCCAGATTTGTGCTGAAAACACGCCCGAGTGTCAGGAACATATTACCTTTACGCTGAAAAAATTAACCACGCAGGCGTCGATTACCCGCCAGGACGACACCGGTAATCAGCAGCTTTATCAGATTGGGAATATTTTTCACAGATTGGGTATCATACCGGGAGCGGAACAGCAGGCGCTGATTCAGGCGTTGTATAACAAGGCCGCAGAGCCTAAAAAAGCCACGCCTTAATCGATTTACCCGCCCGGCCACCTTTCTCACATGCGGGAAGGCGGCCGGCGGGAAAAATCAATCGCGGAAGTTTTTGAACTGGAACGGCTGGCCCAGATTGTCGCCGCGCACCAGCGCCATCGCTGCCTGCAGATCGTCGCGGAATTTACCGGTCACACGCACTAACATAAATCCGAATCCAACCCCACAGAGATTACCGTAAGATATTAATGTTGACCCAACACCACCTGCCGGAAGACCCGTGCTGGAACGCCCTGTACGAGGAGTTCAGCTTTGACGGCGACGACAACCTACTGGGCATGAACATACCGCCCGAAGGTGGCGAGCATCAGGCGAAAGTCAAAGGCGACCGACTGCTGCTACAGGGCAGACCACCACTATGAGTACGACGAGTTCGGCAATCTCATCGCTGACCGCTGGGGCAAGGCGCAGTGCCGGGAGCACCGATTTGAATGGAACTGCGAGCACCGGCTGATGCGCTTTACCGACGTGCGCCACTATGATGATGGAGGCTTTCCGCGCCACTCATGGCGCTATGAGTATGACGTCTTCGACAGGCGCATCCGCAAGACCGACGAGGAAACCGGTAAATCCATCCTGTTCTTCTGGCAGGACGACCGGATGGTCACCGAGTGTGACGAAGCGCACGCGGATTTTACTCCCAGCCTCATGTTTAACCGGCACACGAAAGCCACCGACTTTGACTGCACCAGCTATCGGTACGAGCCGGGCTGCAGCTTCCGCCCTCTGGCTCAGCTTAAAGGACGCGGCGTCGGCAGAACCGTCAGCTACTACGTCAACGACCATATCGGTATACCGCAGGAGCTGCTGGACGAGGACGGCAACGTAGTGTGGAGTGCCATATATCGCGCCTACGGCCATAGAGAAATGCAGGCGGGTAACTGCCAACCACTGCGTTTGCAGGGGCAGTATGCCGATGAAGAATCAGGGCTGCATTATAACCGCTACCGGTACTATAATCCGTTAGCGGGGAGGTATATCAGTCAGGATCCGATTTCGATTCGGTTTGAATACCTATAGTTATGTACATGATCCGCTGGGGTGGGTGGATCCACTGGGATTGGAGGGGTGTCCAGGAACAGAAGGCCCTAAAGCACAAGACCCAAAGAAAGCTCATACATGATTATGTCCCCTAAGACCTCAGTGACGGTCATAATAGGTATGATAAGATCTTTCCAGTCAAACGGCATGGCCTATATTTCCTGATACAACGATGAATTTCTTGGGAGATGGCATCCGAGGTTGCAAGACGGCTGCTGCCAGCGCTTGGCGGGCAGCGGATACACTATAGCTGGCACGGTGGCTGCGGTTAAGGCGGTAAATGCTGTTTTTACGGAGGGATTGGTCTGTCGTCCTCCTGGAACGGAGCCAACCGCCATATCTACCTACGGTCAGAACAACAATCACAAACGTGATATATATCACATTTAATAACAGCAATAACATTTGGGCCTTATTGAGGGTCGCGTTTTAATATTTAAAACCAAATTAATTAAAATTCAAAGAGATATATTAGATATCGCATCCAGTCAGAGAAGCCAGATTTAGAAAAGCCTGCTTACGAGCAGGCTTTTTGCTTTTCTATTATGACAAGCCGGGTACCGGCGTCGCTCTAAACGCGTTGACCGCTTTATCAAGCACAACCTGAGCGTCGCTTCCGGAATCAAGTATGATATTACGTTGAGATGCTGCGTCGACCTGTACGGTCGTCACGTCGAGAACTTCCAACCCCTCTAATGCCAGCAGCGCTCTAACTTGTGCAGAGAAACAAGATTCTGCATGACCTTTTAACAATGATGTATCGGTGGTAGCAACAATATGATTGTCAGAAATATAGTTACTATCTCCTGATGCCAACCGTATTATGACAGGTGTCGCGCCAGCAGGAACGATATACTGTTTATCAATCGATTCAGAAATATGGTTAGCAATAATCGAATTATTCTCACCTTCTATATATAGCAACCCATACAAGTCATCTAAACCATTACTATACGGCTGCATAGGTTCCCAAGGCTCATGTTCACGGAAAAAGTGGTTTGCCGTCACCAGGTTTTCTGAACAGCTATTCTCAAAAACCAGCATCCCTGGATAGAATGAATGAAATCTGTTGCTGCTAACTGCAGAACGGAGGACACCAGAAAAGTGAATACTGCTTTTACCGCGGGGAAAAATGTTGTTTGCTGTAACCAGAAGGCCACCAAAGTTCTCTGCATAAATGGAATATCCTCTATAACCGGCACCTATCAAATTATCGGTTATTTTTGAAGCCTGTCCCGACCCACGGAGTTCTATACAATTACCGCACTCAGCAATAAAGTTATTATGTATCGCCAATGCATCGGCATTATATATAGTGATGCCGTGTTCAAGATATACGAATCCCATTCCACTAATGCGGAATGAGTCCTGCGCACTGGCAATATAAATACCCGTTTTACCATTGAGATAGGTGTTTTCAGGATCGTTACTTCCCGAACCGTCATCCACAAAATGTAACCCATCAATGCAAAAATCCGCGAACTCAACTGAGCTTATTCTTGGGTCACCGCTACGCTCAATATAAAAAGCCGCCCCTTCCGCTTCCGGAGTCGTAGATGATGGTGTTATATCAACAAGTATACGACTACCGCCTGGCCACAATTCATGCCAGCTTGCCCAATCACTTTCCGGAGTATTAAAACGGATACTTGAAGAGGTAAACCCATGTCCGTCTCCTTTAACTTTCAAGTAACTGATGTCTATTACTACCTGAGTGAGCAAATGATAGTCTCCAGGCGGGATATAGATAACAGCCCCCGGTTTTCCACCATCATTGACATCTGTGTCTGTTTGCCGATTTTTAATATCGGCAATAATACTATTAATCACTAAACCGATATCTTCAAAAGGATTACCTTCACTCCACTCTGTTACATCATAATAATTTTCACTCGACATGCGTTATTTTCCTCTACATTATTAGGATAGGTAGATATTACGGTTCTATTGACCTCTGAATATTATAATAATTAATAATACCCCTAATTTCTTTCAGGAGAATTTTAACTAATGGTTAACCACTGCGGTCCTATCTCGCTCGATGTCATGATGCGGTGAAGAACCGTTATTGAGTTCACGCTTAGCGAGTTCCACTTTAATTTGTTCAAGAAAGTGGTTATTCAATTTAAAGTATCTAACTACGAATGCGCTAATAAAATAGGTAATCATTGGCAGTAAAGAAAACATAATAATGATACCTTCGATAGTCTCTGTGTTTTGTTGAGGTTTATTAGCGATGTAACCCGTCAATGATAATATCCACGCAACAATCGCACCAGCAACTGCCAAACCCATTTTTAACATAAACAAATTACCAGCAAATGAAATACCGGTAAGGCGTTTACCGTATTTCCAGTCTCCGTAGTCATCAACGTCGGACATCATGGCCCATAATATTGGCCCTGATTGAATCAAATGCAGGATGTTAATGATGATAAAAAGTGTAAGTAGTGGTAGCAAAGACCTGGGATCGACAAACCATAGAGCTAAAGAAAGGAAGCCAAGAACGATATTAATCGAACGGAACAGCTTAATTTTATCAAAACGATCGGTGAGTGGTTTCGCTATAACACTACCTAGCATGTTACATGCAACGCCAAGAGCCAAAAAAAACGTAGTAAATCCGACGGAGGCTTGCATAACATAGGTAGCATAATAAATAGTCACTGCACCACGAATAAATGCCGGAAAAACATTAAGGAAAGTAATAAAAATCATCAATAACCATTGATCGTTTTTGATGATATCTTTTAGATCATTTATTAAAGAGTCATTAACTTTAATTGCAGTAACACGTTCTTTGATACTGGCAAAACAAAAGAAGAACATTAGTGTCGCAGCACCTCCCATGATTACCATAGTCAACTGAAAACCAGCCGCTCTGTTACCGTTACCTAACCAGTCTGTTAAGGGTAAAATTGAAGAGGAGACTATTAGCGTCGCCAATCCATTGAGGAAAAATCGCCATGACAAACAGCCTAAACGCTCTTTCTGATTTAGCGTGATCACACCAGCTACTGAGCAATATGGAATATTGATAGCAGTATAAATCAATGACATCACAAGATATGTCACCCAGGCATAAACAATTTTTCCATTCATGCTTAAATCGGGTGTTGTGAACATCAGTACTGCTCCCAAACCAAATGGCAATGCCATCCATAATAACCATGGTCGGAATTTACCCCATCGGCTACGAGTACGATCGCAAATCGCCCCCATAACCGGGTCGCTAAAGGCATCAAAAATACGAATGACCAGAAACAAGGTACCGACAACACCGGGAGCTAAACCATAAACATCCGTGTAGAACCATGTTAGATATAACGCCAGTACACTCCAAATCATACAAGAACCAGCATCTCCCATTCCATAACCAATTTTTTCTTTTAAACGCAGTTTGCCGTAAACACCTTGCCTTTCGATTGAGTTTGCAGACATAGAAGACCTCTAGAGTATACAGTCATAAGTGTTCAACAGAGGTTAGTAAACCAATGTTAATTTATATTTATAAGTTGATAATGGCGTATGTAGATTAAAGCAAAGTAATATTAATACTCACGCTACTCTCCCGTATAATTAAACGAGAGACAATTTCGTGCATTTCAATACTTTCTTGTTTTGTTTCGTTGTTAATCATTTGAAATGCCAGATGGGCGATTTCACTTATCGGTTGTGCCACACTAGTAATTTTTTTAGTTTGTGCCAGTAAAGTATTATCAAAACTAGCGATGGCAATATCTTCAGGCACAGATATTCCTTTTTCTTTCAAGCCATCAATAATATAACTAGCAGCCACATCGTTATAGACCCAGAGAGATGAGCAATGATTTATTCTCTCGGCTAGCCTGACAATAATATCATCGAGTATACTAATATGCCCTGATGTTTTCTCACCCTCGCCTTTCGCTATCCAAAACTGATTCTCTTTATCTATAGTCAATCCCTGTCCGGTAATTCGTTTTGCCCATGAAAAAACCTTTCGGTTATCCGCGCCTTCCTGCGCTACAAATCCAAACGTGGTATGACCGGTCTGAATAAAATGCTCGGCTATAACTTCCGCCCCTTTGCTTTGATCGATAGAAACAGAATTGAAAAATCGCGACACCAGTGTAACCACTGCAACGGGGATATTAGTCGCGATGAGCCATTCTGCAAGTTCGCTTTCGGCTTCTGTTGGCACCCATAGCAAACTGTCAATACCCATACTAATAAGCGTATATATTATTTGCTTATCTAGCTGCGGTTGATTCTGATGAGTTTTGACGATAACCGTTTTACCGATGTATCTTGCCTCCTCTTCAAATGTCGCCAGCAGTTCACAAAAATGTGGGTTGACAAGGTTTGGCAGAACAACTGCAATCAGCCCAGAACATTTCCCACTCAATTGAAACGCACTCTTGCTAGGCACATAGCATAAGAAATCCATTGCCTCACGAACTGCTTTGCGAGTTTCTGGCGCCACGCTGGGATGATTATTCAGCACGCGTGAGACCGTAGCGGTAGATACTCCAGCTTTTATTGCTACGTCTTTAATGGATGCCATAGTAAATAACTGCGTCGACCAAGAATGACGTAACTATAAAGTGTGATGGAAGTCAAAAATGTAAGCCACTTCACATGTTGCCGCGTTACATAAATCCCCGCTTTTTCTCTCAATTCTGCTGTCACTAAAATAACTAAGCGTTCACGACTAATATTTAATGGATTCACTGACAAACAGAGGATAACGGGCGCCACGCCAGAACCAAAGTCGTCGTGGTGTTACGCTTGCGTAGATGATAGGTAGGATTTGCTATGGTAAATAACGGGCCGATTTACGACATTTCCTGCTGTCTAATTTTCATCAGCACCGCTCCCAGCAATGCCAGATCTACCAGGACCGCCAGTGCGTAGACAAAACCTCCCTTTCCCGAATCCGCATAGTGATTGGTTAGCAGAGTCGCCAGGATAATAATAACGATACCTGCTGTCATCGGGATGTTCGCCATCATGCCCGACGAGTATCTTGCTGTAGCATTGTTTTTCCAGACAATACCCGCACCTAATCCACCAAAGGCGATCCCCGGAATTTGAGATAGCCAACCGTGTCCGCTATTCCACAGCACCAGTAACATTAACCAGCCCATAGCGGACAGCACAAAGGCGTAGCACGATACCCTAACGCTATAATGCGCTGGCCACGGCTGCCAACGCGCGATTGCATAGCCAACAGCAAAAGCTGCCGTCAGCGTCAGCAGCGACGCCAGAGTACCGAGAGTGCCAATCATGGAGGAAACGCTCAATAGCAGCGCCCCCGCCGCGAATACGCCACTTAGCGCGATAGTTTGCGTGAGCGGGGCCTCGCAAGTGGTTGCCCCACCAGCTCGCTGATTACGGTAGATATTCATTATTCACTCCTGATAATCGCAAACACTGATGAATTTAATTCAGTGTCTATTTCACATATCAGTAGGCTATCCCCTGTATAATAAGTACGGCAAACGCATAAATTTCAGCAATAGATGAGAAAAACTCAGCCATGAGAAAAACCCGCCTCCCGCCGCTGGGCGCGCTACGCGCCTTTCATGCCGTTGCCCGCTGTCGCAGTTTTAAACGCGCCGCCGATATGCTTGGGGTGAGCGCTACCGCAGTGAGCCACCAGATAAAACTACTGGAATCTGTGCTGGAGTGCCGCGTCTGTGAACGCAATGCCCTGGGAGTCAGCCTTACCGACAGCGGTGAAATTCTCTATGCAGGGACTCAACGCGCCTTTAGCGCGCTGGAAGAAGCGACTACGCAAATTGTTCGCTCACACCAGCCGCCGTCACTCACCGTCACCACCACCTCCAACTTTCTAACTCACTGGCTGGTACCACGGCTGGCAGCATTTAAAGCGGAATTCCCCGCTATTGACCTGCGGCTGCATACCAGCGTCGAGCGGGTGGATCTCAACCAGCGCAGCGTTGACGTCGCGATTCGCTATCGTGAAACGCCGGAGCGCGAACTGCACTGTACCTTGCTACATGAAGACCGCTTTATCGTCGTCGCTAGCCCAACGCTGGGTATTACACGGCTGGAGGATTTGCATCACGCAACCCTGTTCCACGTTGAACATCGTCACGTTCCGGCTGATTCGCCGGGCTGGGAAAACTGGCAGCGTCGCTACGGGCCACCGCAGCTGAATATCGATGCTGGGTTAACCTTCAGCGATGAGACGCATGCGCTACAGGCGGCGGTAGCAGGACAAGGCGTAGTGATTGCCAGCGAGCTGCTGGCGCGCGATCTGTTGCAACGCGGGGTATTAGCGGCACCATTTGAGATGTCCTTACCGGGAGCAAACTATTATCTGGTGGCGACACAAGAGTTAGCACAGCGCGACGATATCAGCGCGTTGCGGGACTGGCTACTGCAGCAGATAGCGATGAGTTGAAACCGGAGAAAGAGGCAGATATCGGACGATATCTGCCAGACGGTGTGTTACCAGCCGCAGACGTTAGTCTCTTCGTCAGATTCATAACCGCGCACAATATTGATAAGCTCTTTCACCGCGTCAGCGGCATGCAGTGGATCCTGAAGCGCCTCGATTGAGGCGAAATCTTTATCTACCGATACACCATTATTATTGTTAGTCACCATCAGGCTGAACCCTTTGCCCTGTGCGTTATCGGCAGAAAGATCCTGAAGCAATTCCGCTACTGCCTGAACCGCAATATCAGGGACATAAAGCGCCATCGGCTTCAGATAAATTTTCTCTTTTTTTTCATTATTGTTGTTATTGGTTATCGCTAATGAGTAACCTTTATTTTCACTGTTCATAGACTCAGCTTATCCCTCAATCAGAATTTTAGGGTCGACGTAAAAATCGACATTAAATACGGTATCGTCAGTTAATGCCTCAATGCAGTGCCATTTTTCCGCAGGGAAGACACCAAACTGCCCCGCTTCAATAGTCATCGTTTCAACAGGGTCTGGGCTCGTTTCATCGGCATAACCATAATAGCGTATTGCACCCTGCATCACCGATAAACGCGGATAGACGCCCTGTCGCGTACCGGCATCAAGATGGCGCTTCCAGATGGACGCGGGAGCGGTCTCCTTGGTCCACATGGGGGTGGAGCGGGTCTGAACATAATGGGTAGGTATAATGATTCGCTGCATGATTTGCCTCTCTTTCCGCGCCGTGAAATAGCGCCGCGAATGAAACGATATATTGCATATCATATACCCCTTTTAATTGCTAAGGGTATTATTTTTTTGATCCTATTTTATCTACCACTATTTATACCCATTACGGATTAGGTTTATTTAAAATATAAAAAAGCGCCTGTGATAGTTCACAGGCGACAGTTTAAAGACCGAAGATTATCTTTTTTCAGTTGTTATTTAAAAGCCCCGGCTTCCCGATTAAATATCCCTGAACGAGATCGCAACCCAATTGTTGCAGCGAAGTTAACTGTTCCTCGGTTTCAACACCTTCGGCGACAATGCGCATATGTAAACTTTTCCCCATACTGATGATCAGGCGCACGATATCGAGGTCATCTTTTTGCATAGGAATATTGACCACAAACGAGCGGTCAATTTTGATCTTATCAAAAGGGAAATAACTCAGCCGCGACAATGACGAATAGCCGGTACCAAAATCGTCAATTGAGATCTGAATCCCCTGCTCGCGCAACTGGCTGAGGATCTCCAGCGAGCGCGTATTCTCGTTAAATACATCAGATTCCGTAATCTCAAGATCAAGGCGCCGCGGGTCGAGACCGGTCTTCTTTAGCACCGCCGCCACCGTGTCTGTGAGTGAGGTATTGATAAGTTGAATCGGTGAGACGTTTACCGAAACCTTCAGCGGTTGCTCCCAGCGGGCCGCCTCCTCGCAGGCAGTCTTCAGCACCCACTCGCCAAGTGGGTTAATCAGGCCGGTTTTCTCCGCCACCGGGATAAATTCTGTAGGCGGCACCATACCGCGCAGTGGATGAAACCAGCGCACCAACGCTTCGTAACCGTAGATTTCACGCGATACCGTGTCGGCGATCGGCTGGTAGTAAACCTTGAACTGGTCGTTTTCCAGTGCATGTAGCAGATCGTCCTCAAAGGATTTGTTTTCCTGTAAACGTTGTAACATGCCGGGACGAAAAATCTCCACGTTGCCCGCGCCCGACTTTTTCGCTTCATACAACGCTAAATCGGCACATTTGTATAAGTAATCAGTACGACTTTCACCATCGGAGATAACGATGCCGATGCAAGCGCCAATGTTAATTAACGAATCGTAGATATAGTACGGTTGGCTGATTTTTTCGCGGATCACATCCGCCCGCTCCAGCGCCATTTCTTCGCTCAGATCCTGCGATACCAGGGCAAACTCATCGCCACCAAGGCGGTACAGCGTCTCTGATGTTTTACGAAAGAACGACAAACGGCTGGCGAGCTCCTGAAGCAACTTATCGCCGGCATCATGTCCTAAGGTATCATTAACATCTTTAAAATTATCGAGGTCAAACAACATAACCACTGCGCAACCATTATAAGGTTTCACGTGATTAACCACTTCCTGTAGCCTCTGCCAGAAAGAGAGGCGATTAGGCATACCTGTTAACGAATCGTGATAAGCGTCATACTGCAAACGGCGGTTCTGTACCTGAAGTTTCTCTTTCGACAGCTGTAAATCATTAGCTAACAGCTTCATTCGCACATGCGCGCGACGCAAGTTGTTATTTTGTCGAAGCATCAATAGGCCAAGAGTGATACACATCGTAATCAGCAAGATTGAAATCACCGAATAGATGTAATAGAGATGCTGAATCTTATCATGCGTAAGATTAACGACATCAAAGTCCTGCGCCAGGGTCATGGAGGCCAGTGAGGTCATTGGGCCATCCAACTTACTCATCGTGTATAGCAGAGTCATCATCTGCTCAGGCGTCATGGAATCCAGTTGCCTGTCGAGTTGATCGAGGATCTGAATCAGACTGGTGACCGTCGCCTGCCGCTGCTCGCTTTTTCTGATGAACTGACCAAGATCGCCCTGCTGCAGCAATTCAATCTGGCTCATCATTATTTCCAGGCGCAGGCGTACCTCATCACGGTCGGTCCCCTTCACGTTCAGCGCCAGGGCGCTTAAACGAGCCTCCAGACGCATGTATTCAGAGACCATCTGGGACACAGACCACGAGTCGGTATAACGTGTTAATTTTTGCAGCTCACTCTGCCGCTCATGCACCAGATAGGTAATGTATCCGGTGACGATAAAAAGCGACAAAATAATGGCAGTGAGTATTCGATTCAAGATCAGAGCCTTACTCAATTATAATCTTTGAAACCTGCCATGCCGAGCGGGAATAATAGATTTGGTTCTGCAACTCCGCGCTACTATCGTAGGGATAAACAATAAAAAGGGGCCCTTTGTCACGAATGCGCATATATTCACCATTCATCTTCAGCGCGAGGATCACCGGGAATTTATGAAAATCATCCACCGGCACCTCGGTCGTATAATCGTTAAGGGCCATCACCTTCGCCGTCTTACCTTGCGCACCCACTAAGTCCATAAGTTTGCTAAGTGAAATACCATCAAAGCGCACTTTTCCTGAATACCAGGGAGTGGTTGTGATCACTGTCTCATTGCCCAACTTTTCTAACGCGGCGACGTCAAATACGGCAGTATCGCCTTCGTTTGTATTGGTAATCTTTCCTGAAATGGTTAAAACGGGTTTGCCCGTTGGCGCAGGCAGTTTTTCTGCGAAAGCATTAGGTAAAACTAAAACATAAAATAAAACTGCAAAAATTAGACGCATATCACCCACCATATCCAGCGTTGGAGATAGTAATTGTAAACCATTTACGTGAATTCTTAAAAGCCGTCCCAATGGGGCAACAAAAATAAAATAGCAGTAATGGTCAACAGTTAACCCACGCCAGTGGTGAAAATTAAATGTTCGATTTAGACATTTTTTACTTTATTGTCTTTCCGGCAGGTAAAAAACTTTTCAGTTGCGCTTATGCACGGTAATCTCCCTAACGGCGCGTAGATAAGAAAGCGTCTCATTCAAATAATAACAAGTTAGCAACAAACAGGACAGGCATGGACTCAACGCTTATTTCTCCCGACTCCGGCAACGGGGTTGCCTCTCTTCATCGCGCTCGTCGTGCGGCATGGGGCAGCTTTGCCGGCGCCGTCGTCGACTGGTACGATTTTCTGCTGTACGGCATTACCGCCGCACTGGTGTTCAACCGCGAATTTTTCCCACAAATTGGCCCGGCAATGGGCACGCTGGCAGCCTTCGCGACCTTCGGCGTCGGCTTCCTCTTCCGCCCGCTCGGCGGCGTGATCTTCGGCCATTTCGGCGACCGCTTAGGTCGTAAGCGCATGCTGATGATGACCGTGTGGATGATGGGGATCGCCACCGCCTGTATCGGGCTCCTGCCTTCCTTTAACCAGATTGGCTGGTGGGCGCCGGTTTTGCTGGTGATTTTGCGCGCAGTACAGGGCTTCGCCGTCGGCGGCGAATGGGGCGGCGCGGCGTTGCTGTCGGTTGAAAGCGCGCCGAAAAACAAAAAAGCGTTCTATAGCAGCGGCGTGCAGGTGGGTTACGGCGTCGGGCTGCTGCTCTCTACTGGGCTGGTATCGCTTATCAGCAGTTTCACCACCGATGAGCAGTTCCTTAGTTGGGGCTGGCGCCTGCCGTTCCTGTTTAGCGTAGTGCTGGTACTGGCGGCATTGTGGATCCGCAACGGCATGGCCGAGTCGGCAGAGTTTGAGCAGCAGGTGCAGAAAACGCCCGCCGCGGTGAAAAAACGCCTGCCGGTACTGGAAGCGTTGGTACGCCATCCGGGTGCCTTCTTATTAATCATCGCCCTGCGCCTGTGTGAACTTTTAACGATGTATATCGTGACCGCATTCGCCCTCAACTACTCGACACAAAACCTCGGCCTGCCGCGTGAACTGTTCCTCAATATTGGGTTGCTGGTGGGCGGCATTAGCTGTTTTACCATTCCCTGCTTTGCTTGGCTGGCAGATAGGTTTGGCCGCCGACGTATCTATATTACCGGGGCGCTGATCGGAACATTAAGCGGCTTCCCCTTCTTTATGGCGCTGGAGCAGCACTCGCTGTTCTGGATCCTATTTTTTGCCCTGATGCTGGCCAACATCGCCCATGATATGGTGGTTTGCGTGCAGCAACCGATGTTTACCGAAATGTTTGGCGCCAGCTATCGCTACAGCGGCGCAGGCGTCGGATACCAGGTGGCCAGCGTGGTCGGCGGCGGTTTTACGCCATTTATCGCCGCCGCGCTGGTCACCTTCTCTGGCGGCTCGTGGCACAGCGTGGCGATTTATCTGACGGTCGGCTGCCTGATCTCTGCCGTCACGGCGATGTTGATGAAAAACCGGCATCCGACATAACAAGGGAGGCTTCGTGATAACACAACAGAACACAGACTGCTGGCCTGCCGGGTTCAACGCCGACGAATTACCGATTGTCCGCTGCGATGATCCCACGCTTGCCGAACTGCCTCTGTTCGAGCGCGCGCGCCGAGGTGAAGCCGTCGCTCAGCTCTGGCAGGCGCCGCAAGGGTTCGTGGTGCCCGGCAGTTACCGGAAATTCGCCAATCTGGCCGCCGTCAGTGAATCCTTTGCCGCCCGCGGCTGGCCGGTGTGGATGCGTCGCTCCGGCGGTGGGCTGGTGCCGCAGGGGCCGGGGATCCTCAACCTGAGTCTTGCCTGGCCGGTAACCCAGCCGTTAGGCGAAGCCGCCGAACCTATCTATCTGTTGTTGTGTGGAATATTGCAACGCACGCTGGCGACCCTTGGCGTCGAAAGCCATTTTCAGGCCGTCAGCGGTTCTTTCTGCGACGGGCGCTATAACCTCGCCTGCGGCGAGGGGGAAGACGCCCGCAAGATTGCCGGTACCGCTCAATACTGGCGGCCCATAGCCGAAAGCCAGGTGCACATCGTCCTGGCTCACGCCGTGATATTACTGGATGCCGATCTGCAGGCCGCACATCAGGTGGCCAATGATATTGAGGCGCTGCTCAGCAGCGGTAAGGTCTACCGCGCGGACAAAACGATTACGCTCGCCGAATTATTGCCTGGTGAACCCGACCTCATCGAGCGATTCAGGCTGGCGCTAGCTAAGGCATTGCAACGGGTGCCTTAATAGCATCACTGGCGCGCTTTTTGACCGGCGGCGAGACGCAGCCGGGCCTGCTGTTCAATATTCTCCAGTAGTTCCTGCACATCGTCCTCGCCGATATCAAGGAACTGCCCTTCCATCAGCGCGGCGTGAATATCTTCGCGAGTGACTGCAATCCCCATCGGCACTACATTCGGCTTCACCTCTTCCGCCGCCAGCGGATGCGGATAGCGGCGCCCGACCAGATTGTTGAAGACGATCGCCAGCAGCGCCAACATCATGGAGTTCAATAATACCGGCGTCAGCACAAACTGGTAGCCTTCACTGTGTACGCTGGCGCCGCCAAGAATGGCCGTGAGCGCCACCGCGCCGCCTGGTGGATGCAGACAACGCAAAAAGTACATCCCGGCAATCGCCAGCGCCGCCGCCAGGCCGCAGGCGATTGCCGTATCCGGCACCAGTAGTCCGACAGTGACGCCGATCAGCGCCGAAAGCACGTTGCCGCCAACGATAGACCAGGGCTGAGCAAGCGGGCTGCTGGGCACGCCGAATAGCAATACCGCCGAGGCCCCCATCGGCGCAATAAACCACAGATTCACCTCGCCCAGCAGCCAGTGGCTGAACATACTGGTCACCGCAAGTCCCGTTCCGGCGCCGATTGAGCCCAATAAAATATGCTTTTTAGCAACGGGTAAGGCATGAGGTTTTAAACGGCCGAGAAAAATACGCGCGCGGGAAAATAGCGGGCGCTGTAAAACGCGTAACATCGAACGAATCGCTCACATCATAGGAATAAATGATGTTTCATTGTCTTTATTTAACCATTCATTAACAACCATGTATTTATGATGCCTATTATTTGCAACTTTACCGGGCAGTGTGGGTTATGTGATTTATACACCCTGCGTTAGAATCATCTTCCCCACTGGGGTTAAACCCACTCTACGGATTAAAGGTCACAATACGGTGAATAATAAGACAAATTTAACGAAAGAAGTGGCATGGGCTAGCCAGAATATGCCGCGCACCCTGCGTCAGGTGGCGGCCCTTCCCGACCTCAGCGAAGTGCGCCTGGCCTGCTGTATGCATCTCGATATGAAAATGATCCCGCTGGTGCAGGGGCTCCTTGAGAAAGGGGCGAAAGTCTTTTTGACCACCTGTAATCCAACCACCGTACAGGATGAGGTTGTTTCCTGGCTGGTGGAGCGCGGCGCGGAAGCCTGCGCCTGGCGCAATATGAGCGATGCTGACTGGCAACAATCATGGGAAAAAGCCATCGCCTGGCAACCAACCCACCTGTGCGAGATGGGCGCGGATATTACCACCCTGCTCCACCAGCGCGGCGAGTTCGGCAATGTCGTCGCCGGCCTTGAAGCCACCGGCTCCGGCGTCAATCGCCTCGGTGATATTCGCCCCGGCTACCCTATCTTTAACTGGGATGATCTGCCGGTCAAAGAAGGGCTACATAACCGCCATATGGTCGGCCTGACGGCCTGGCACACTTTCTTCCAGACCACTCACCTTACCCTACATGAGAAAAAAGTACTGGTGATCGGCTACGGTCTGGTCGGGCAAGGCGTTGCCGCGGCGGCAAAAGCCTTCGGCGGCCAGGTTATGGTGGCGGAAATCGATCCGGCGCGCCGTTTACAGGCCGCTTATGACGGCTGGCATGTCGTAGATTTACAGGATGCAATCGCATCAGCCGATGTCGTCGCCACCGCCACCGGCGGCAAGAAAGTGGTCAACAGCCTGGCGCTGGATAGCGCTAAAGATGGCGTGTTTATTCTCAACGTCGGACACGTGGCGGAAGAGATTGATTGCGAACACCTGCGCCAGTTCCCGCATGAAGAGGTTATGCCCTATATCAATGCTTATCGGATGCCGGGGAAAACAATCTATCTGATGGCCGATGGCTCAATGCTCAACCTTACCGCCGGTTTTGGCGATAGCCTGAATGCGTTTGATGTCACCCTTGCGGTGATGGCCAGCGGCATTCGTCATATCGTTACCGACGGTATGCAGGCTAAAGCGGATGTTTATCTGCTGCCGCAAAGCGTGTGGCAGCAGGCGCTGTAAGCACTATTTCGGGGGGCCGGTCGGCGCCCCGAAGCCGGTTAACGGTTTTCCGGCAGCACGATATTGCTCTCAGCCAGCGTCCCCATGTCGTTGAACATCGCTCCTGCCGCCTCCACCAGATGCATGGCTAACGCCGCGCCGCTGCCCTCGCCTAAGCGCATGCCCATCTCCAGATAAGGTTGCAACTGCAGGTGCTCCAGCGCAATACGTGCCCCCTTCTCCGCCGACAGATGCGACGGAATCAGGTACGGATGCAACTGTGGCGCGATCCGGCAGGCCGCCAGTGCCGA
The DNA here is from genome assembly GCF_032601985.1 of Klebsiella sp. 141203. NCBI lineage: Bacteria > Pseudomonadati > Pseudomonadota > Gammaproteobacteria > Enterobacterales > Enterobacteriaceae > Klebsiella > Klebsiella sp. 141203. The sequence goes on from NZ_JAQIRL010000001.1 coordinate 1,108,429, forward strand.
CGCGTACGATAAAAAGCCATCGAGTATTACCGGCAATCCGCAGGAAGCGGCGCCCAGCATGACCCCGGCCATCCCGAGCAAGTCAAAACCGCCCACTTTTGCCAGCACGTCGAGGCCATCTTCGGGTGAAGGCTGGTTGACCGCTATCGCCCGGCGTACCACTTCCGCCTTGTGCGCCAGCTGCGATATTGGAAGGTTCGCGCCGATGCCCACAACATCGCCGGCATCATGATCGGTCAGCACGCTGACTACTGCCGCAGCGGGGGTCGTGTTAGCCATTCCTAATTCGCCCACGCCGAACAGACGCACGCCCTGCTCCGCAAGCTGACGGGTGTAGCGCATGCTCGCCAGCAGCAGCGTTTCAGCCTGCTCGCGACTCATCGCCGCGGTACAGGCAATATTACCGCTGCCGCGCGCCACTTTCATATTTACCAGCCCAGGGATCGGTTCGGCGTCAATACCGATGTCAACTACCTGAACATCAGCCCCGGCCTGAGCTGCCAGCACGCAAACGCCGGTATTCTTACGGGTCATATTGACCGCCTGAATCGCGGTCACCGCCTGTGGCGAGACGGTAACACCTTCATGCCAGACGCCGTGGTCGGCGCACATGACCACGATAGTTTTGCGTGGAAAACGTAATGCGCCCTGTAGCCCCGGCATACCGGCCAGCTGAATCGCCAGCGATTCCAGACGCCCCAGGCTGCCGGGCGGTTTCAACAAGCCGTCAATATGCTGACGAGCCCGCGACATCGCGCTTTCGTCCGGCCGCGGGATGGCCGCTAACCATTCACTTATTGTATCCATATGCTTCCTGTCAGCGCGGTGTGTGCTCTATAGCAACGCCAGTAAAAAGATAACTTCGCCCAGTTCAATGGCCGCTCCCAGCGTATCGCCGGTTTGCCCGCCCAGCGTGCGCTTCAGCGCCTGACCAAGCGCCGACACCACCAGCAGCGTTATAACCGCAGCCAGCAGGCCCTGCACGCCCAGCAGCAGCGTTGCCAGCGCCAAGGATAGCGCCAGGGTAATGACGGTCTGCCGGAAAGTCACCTTGCCAATAAATACGTTACCAAGCCCCTGCTCCCGGGCATAACGCTGGCGGTACATTAGCAGCACCGACATCCCACGCGCCACAGCGCAGGCGGCAGCCAGCGCCGCTAGCATCGAGGTACCGCGCAGCGCCAGTTCGCTAATGACCAATACCTTTGCCACCAGCACAAAGATCAGCGCCAGCCCGCCGTGCGTCCCCAGCCGACTATCACGCATGATCTCCAGCATCCGCTCGCGGCGACGGGCTGAGAAGATCCCATCGCAGGTATCCGCCAGGCCATCAAGATGAAAACCGCCGGTCAGCAGCGCCAGCGCCAGTACGGCGAACAGCGCGGCCAACGGCAGGCCGCACCAGGCATGAAGCGCCAGCATCACCAGCCCGGCAATCGCGCCAAGTAGTAACCCCACCAGTGGGAAAGTCACGATCCCGCGCTCATATTGATCGATTTCCAGCCCCTGCGACCAGCGGGCCGGAACCGGTATGCGGCTCATAAAGGAAAGCGTGGCAAAGAACGATTTAATCATTTGATTTTGACTCCTATCCCTGAAACAACCAGCCACACCTCATCGGCAGCCGCGGCCAGCATCTGATTCACACGCCCGGCAATATCGCGAAAATGCCGCGCCAGCCGGTTGTCCGGCACGATTCCCAGCCCCACCTCATTGGTGACCAGCAGCACCGGCGACGGGCAGGCACGGCAGGCAGCAATCAGCTGAGTGATTTCTTGCGTGACTATCCTTTCCAACGCAGCGTAATCCCATTCATCAGGATCCGTTTCCCCACCTTCAGCGAACAGAATATTGGTGACCAGTGTAGTAACGCACTCAAGCAAAATAGCTTCATCGGGTGCGTTATCGGGGGTAATGAGTGGCGTCAGGTCACGGCTGCGCTCCGCTGTACGCCAGTGCGGCGGTCGGCTATTGCGGTGATGTTGAATGCGTGCGGCCATTTCATCGTCAATAACGGCTGAAGTGGCGATATAGAGCACCGACGTGCAGGATTGGAGTAAAGATTCGGCGTGACGGCTTTTGCCGCTACGCGCGCCGCCGGTAATCAGTATCATCGCGGCGGTACCTGAATCTGGGACAGCATGTGATAAACCCTTCCGGTATCAATAAGTTCACGGCGGCAGTATAACAAACTGTCGGCTTAAAGGGCGATGCTTATACGGAGGTTTAAGGCAGGAAGACGGAAAAGCCCGGCGGCCAGCAATGCCGCCGGAACTAATGAGTGGTTTATTCGCCGACTTTGGCTTCACCCATCACTTTGAGTTTTTTAGAGATGTCGCGACGCTCTTTCGACAGCTCGGCGTTTTTGATGATGTAATCGTCAACGCGGTCTTCATAATCGGTTTTCATGCTGGCGATGATACCCTGAATGGCTTCAACGCTCATACCCGGCTTGATGTAGTCGCTGAGGTTGTCCAGCAGCAGGACACGCTTCTGGTTATCACGGATCTTTTTCTCAACGTCCTGAATTTCACGCTGCAGCTTGTTCTTACGACGGAACAGACGAACAAACTCCAGAACGTCCTGGAAAGAAGGCTTAGTTGTTTCCATTTTTACACCCCTAATATTTGAGATTCGGATTCGCTAAAGCGACTGCCCTATAGGGCTAACATAACTGCTAGCAGTCGCTGATGACAATGTTTTTTCCTTTGCGTTTATCATAACCCTAAATGCTGCTGAATCGAAGCAACCTGTTCACTTCGCGCACGTATCTGTCTTTTATTTGCGCAGCGCGCGGCAAATAAGGTGCGACAGCAGCTCAAGCTGGCGCGCCAGCTCAATGGTCAGCCAAACATAGCCGTGAATCGGCGTTTCCGACAGATTATCGTCCTGATGCTCTTTGATAAGCTGTCGCAACTCGACCACAATCTCGTTGAGCTTCTCGGTGTTGGCGCGTACCGGCTGCGGGTTTCCCTCATACAGGGCATGGGCGATAGTCAGCAACGTTTGCTGGGTCATCCGTTGGGTTTCGCGCAAAGTCTGGGCGTTGAGCATCACAAAATGGCCCTGACGAGAGGCCCAATAAGCGTTGATTTGCAGTTCCAGCATGCATACCAGATTACGGCTGACGGTCTGAATGGCTTCGAAGATTGCTTTCTGAATATGCGTTTCTTTGCTGGCCGGGGTTATCAACCCACGCATTTTCACCACGTCATTGAGCGCTTTCTGAAGATGTTTTTCCAGCCGCGGGCGCTCAACCAGATTCGGCGAAAAACCGGCCTGATACAGCCGATTAAACGTTGTGACGTAATTCGCCATCTGGATGCGCCAGTGCAAAAACGCCCGCTGCGGCCAGATACCGGTAAACAGCATCGCCAACAGTGAGCCGAAGATGACATCGCCGCTTCGCCACAGCGCGGTGTTCATATCACCCGGCGGCGCGCCGACCACCACCGCCAGCGTAATGCCAATCAGCAGCGCCTGGTAGGGCCGCTTGCCGAGCGCCAGCCAGCCGCAAAGGAACATCGCCACCGCGCACCACAGCACCATGATTGGCAGTGAGATAAGTTCGAGTTTGAGCGCCACCAGCCCCAGTACCGAACCGAGGATAGTGCCGCCAATACGTTCGAAGGCCCGCGGCACCACATTGCCCCAGAAAGAGATAGGCCCCATCACCACCACCAGGGTGATCAGAGGCCAGGTGCCCTCCGGCACGTTCAGCAGACGCACCAGCAGGAAGGTCAGGACAAAAGCCAGCGCGATGCGGATACCGTGCACAATTCGGTAATGACGATACAGACGGATCTCAAATGGCTTAAGTGATTTATCAGCGCGCACGGCCTGCTCCGGCAAACAGAAAAGGCCAATTGTAGCCGCTTTTTTCGCAAGCGCACTGCGCTAATGTAAAAAACCTTGTCAAGATAAGGGATAACGACTTACGAGCCGATACGGTTCACCGCCACATACATCTCAATATCCCAGTGACCATCCTGGTTGCCATCGTTAAGATAAATTTCAAAACAGGGCTTATCCGCGATTTCGAACTCGCTGCTCTGCAGCAGGCTGTCAAAGAACTGCAGCCAGGGCGTGGAGAAATCATGGTTAATGACCCGCGCGCTGGCGCAGGCGTAGTCGCCACCGGCAATTGCGGTGAGGATCACCCCTTCGCTATTAGGCGGGATGACGTAATCATCGGCCACGGTAACAACGGTGTCACAACGCAGTTTTTCCGCCGGTACCTGCTGCGGATTATCGTAATAAACCGCGACCCACTCCTGCGCCGGCACCTGGTGGTGACTGACCCACGCCGCCAGTTGTTCAAACCCCTGTTTTACGGTCTGCTCCCAGGGGCCAACCATATGAAACCCGGCAATCTTGCGGGGAGAGAGAGATTGAATGCTGTAGTTCATAGCGCCTCCAGTGTTGATAAAATACTGTATAAATATACACTAAATTTAGCAGCCAGATGAACAACAGTATGTACGCGGATTCACAGAGTCGCCACAAGCGCGAAATGAATGAAGCCCGCCGCGGAGTGCGGCGGGCCAGAGGGTAACGAGATTAAATGCCGTGATGCAGATAATCGCTCAGGCGGGAAAACATCCCGCCCTTGCCTACGCTTTCCAGGGTCACCAGCGGCCAATGCCCGACCACTTTGTCGCCATCGTAAAGCGAGATTTCGCCCACGCGTTGGTTAGCGGCGAGCGGCGCTTCCAGATCCTTAGTATCCAGTACATATTTTGCTTTGATACGCGGAACTTCTGATTTCGGGATCGCGAGCCAGAAGTCCCGATCGGTGCCGAGCTTGATCTGCTCTTTGTCGCCATACCAGATATGTTCGACGCCGACCTGCTTACCTTTTTGCAACACTTGCACGGTGTCAAAGTTCTGTTGACCCCAGTGCAACAGCTTAGCCACCTGCTCTTCTCGCCCTTTTGGACTATCGGCTCCCATCACCACGGCAATCAAACGACGCTGCCCATCGACCGCCGAGGCAATAAGGTTGAAGCCCGCTCCGGAGGTATGGCCGGTTTTCAGACCATCGACATTCATGGTTTTGTCCCACAGCAAACCGTTACGGTTCTGCTGGGTAATGCCGTTCCACGTCAGGCTTTTTTCGCTATACATATGATAGACATCCGGCTCGCCGTGAATGATGGCCCGCGACAACACCGCTAAATCATAGGCGGAGCTATGCTGGCCTGGCGCGTCGAGTCCATGAACGGTTTCAAAATGGGTATCTTTCAAATGCAATTTTTCAACGTAGCTATTCATCAACGCGACAAATTGCGGTTGGCCGCCGGCAACATAGTCAGCGAGCGCGACGCAGGCGTCATTACCGGAGTCGACGATCAGACCGCGGCTAAGATCGCGAACGCTGACGCGATCGCCCGCTTTAAGGAACATCAGCGAAGAACCGTTAAACACCGGATTGCCCTTGGCCCAGGCATCCTTACCGACGGTGACCATATCATCAAAGGTAATGCGGTGGCTGTCTATGGCCCGGTCGACGACGTAACCGGTCATCAGTTTGGTTAGGCTGGCGGGGTTACGCTGTTGGTGTTCGTTACCGGCGGTCAGGATTTGACCGGTAGTGTAGTCCATCAGCACCCAGGAACCGGCCTGGATCGAGGGCGGCGTCACGGTGACGGGCAAATCAGCGGCAGCAAATGCGCAAGAAACGCTCGAAGCGAGCAAAGTTACAGCAAATAAAAAACGGCCTTTCAACGGCATATCCTCAAGATTTACAGATTCGCCGTCCTTTTTACGGAAGTTCGCCTGAGAGATCAGGGTTAAATTGCAAGAAAATATGACATGATCTTTTTATCTAATGTTATTCAAAGACGCCATGCACAGAAGCTAGTCTCTATTGTTGTTAATAGAGCAATAAAGCGCCAACAATCACCATGCAATCAATAAGGATAAATTATTGTCTTTTTATTGAATAAAAAGCTTTCATGAAAGAAATCGGAAAGAAGTACGAATGTATTACCTACTAAAATTTTGGATCACAACCATTACTCAGTGAACTCCTAAAATCATGTACAAGCCATACTGGCGTTAGACATTTGTTTCATATTATAGTAGGTATTGGAAGATCTTTTACATGTTATTACTCAATGATGGTGGAAAAATGCATCAAAATAAAAACTGGTCTCCTGAGCTTGATGGCTTGCGAGGCTATGCTTCCTTGTGGGTCCTGCTCGGTCACATTTGTATTTTGACACGATGCAACATCCCTATCCTGAGTAACCCGGATTTTGGTGTCGATCTTTTCATTTTGCTGTCCGGCTACTTGATGGCCAAGAATTACATAGAGAGGCAGCATGTCGAACCCTGGACGTCCGTGAAAACGGTAACTTCATTTTGGACAAGGCGCTTTTTCCGAATCGCCCCGCTTTACTATGTCCTTCTAATTGTGGCATTTATTTTCGGTGAAACCTTTGGCCATTACCGGGATGCTATCGCGCTGGCATGGCCTGAAACGCAAACGGAGACCGCGAGATATACCGACTCTTCAATGGCGAACGTGTTAACGCACATCTCATTCACCTTTGGTTTCCTTCCATATTATTCATTCAGGACAGTTCTTCCTGACTGGAGTATTGGGCTTGAAATGCAATACTATGCCCTGTTCCCGTTTATCATGATGCTGGTTTTGGGGATTGGTTTCATTAGGACTTGCCTGGCAGTGATTGTAATGTGCGTAATGGCAGCATTTATTTTTCCTGGATATTTCGCCGCATTCCCTATGCCCTCAATGATTTTATTCAAACTACCTTTATTTATATCAGGAATGTTGCTCTATAAAGCCGTAGCAGAGAACAGTAAGATTTATGTTATGGTTGCATTGCTTTCCCCACTCGCTGCATTTTTAATGGGTTACTTTACTTCACCTATCAGGATGATCATTGAGATTATGATAATCCTTGGGATGTCGACTCTTCTGATGCCACATAGTGAGAAATCGCCACTAAAAGGTATTGTCTTCCTGGGCAGAAAGCTACTTTCCGCCCGCTTCAGCCAGTTCCTCGGCGACGTATCTTATTCGGTATATCTGTTGCATTTAATGATTGTTATTCCGTTGATCGGATGGCTTGTTCAACATCAGACCTATGTGCAACTTCCTGCATTGATCCGTTTTGTTATTGCTGCAGTGATAATTTTACCAATAACTTATATCATTGCTATAAACCTATACAAATACATTGAAAAAAGAGGCATTGCATTGGGGCGTAAAATTATAAAACCTAATAGCATTAAGGTTAACGAAACGGCTTAAACAATACCTATAGCCAAAGAGAGTACGTGGCGATATTATTTTAAAATAATAGCGCCACGACATTAAAATCCAATACAAACTTTAGTTGCGCCTTCAATGCTTATAGGTGAAAATTAGCCTATCAAATAGATTATCAAAGCGATTACATTTCAATTATGGCTGACGGCGAACAACAATCCTTCCTCTTCCACGACTACGAAACCTTCGGTACCAGTCCTTCGCTCGACCGGCCGGCGCAGTTCGCCGCCATCCGCACCGATAGCGATCTGAATGTCATTGGCGAACCGGAAGTCTTCTACTGCAAGCCTGCCGACGACTACCTGCCGCAACCACAGGCGGTGATGATTACCGGAATTACGCCACAGGAAGCGCTGGCCAAAGGCGACAACGAGGCCGCTTTCGCCCGCCGCATCAACGATCTGTTCACGGTGCCGAAAACCTGTATCGTCGGCTACAACAATGTCCGCTTTGATGATGAAGTCAGCCGTAATATTTTTTACCGCAACTTCTACGATCCGTACGCCTGGAGCTGGCAGCATGATAATTCGCGCTGGGACCTGCTGGATGTGATGCGCGCCTGCTATGCCCTGCGCCCGGAAGGTATCAACTGGCCTGAAAATGAAGACGGTCTGCCAAGCTTCCGCCTTGAGCATCTGACCGTCGCGAATGGCATAGAGCATAGCAATGCCCACGATGCGATGGCCGATGTGTACGCCACTATTGCGATGGCGAAACTGGTGAAGACCCATCAGCCGCGCCTGTTTGACTATCTGTACAGTCATCGAAATAAACGCAAGCTGGCGACGTTAATCGACGTGCCGCAGTTGAAACCACTGGTCCACGTTTCCGGTATGTTCGGCGCCGCCCGCGGCAACACTAGCCTGGTCGCGCCGCTGGCCTGGCATCCGGATAACCGCAATGCGGTGATAATGGTTGATCTGGCGGGGGATATGTCACCGCTACTGGAGCTTGAGGCTGATACTCTGCGCGAGCGTTTGTACACCCCGAAAGACGAACTCGGCGATTTACCGGCAGTGCCGATTAAGCTCGTTCATTTAAATAAATGCCCGGTGCTGGCGCAGGCCAATACGTTGCGTCCGCAGGATGCCGACCGTTTAGGTATCAATATTCAGCGCTGCCTGGAGAACGCCCAACTGCTACGCGCAAATCCGCAGGTTCGTGAGAAAGTGGTGGCCCTGTATGCCGAAGCCGAGCCGTTCGTGCCATCGGATAATGTTGACGCCCAACTGTACAACGGATTCTTTAGCGATGCCGATCGCGCGGCGATGAAGATTGTGCTGGAAACCGAACCCCGTAATCTGCCGGCGCTGGATATTACCTTTGCTGATAAACGCATTGAACGCCTGCTGTTTAACTACCGCGCGCGTAACTTCCCCGGTACGCTTGATGAAAACGAACAGCAGCGCTGGTTAGAGCACCGCCGTAACGTCTTTACGCCGGAATTTTTGCAGGCCTATGCCGATGAACTGCAGGTGATGTATCAACAGTATGCTGACGATAGTGAAAAACAGGCCCTGTTGAAGGCGCTGTGGCAATATGCGCAGGAAATCGTTTAACCCGGGCCAGGCCGTCACCGTAGCCCGGGAGTACTGACTTAACTTTTCGCGCGGCTGGCGATGATGTCGTCGGCCACGTTACGCGGCGCTTCCGCGTAATGATGGAACTCCATGCTATAGGTCGCACGGCCCTGCGACATCGAGCGCAGCGTGGTGGAATAACCGAACATTTCGGCCAGCGGCACATCGGCACGAATAATCTGGCTACCGAAACGCTCCTCCATCCCCTGCACCATTCCGCGACGGGAAGAGAGATCGCCCATAATATTGCCGGCGTACTCTTCCGGCGTCTCCACTTCGACGTGCATCACCGGCTCCAGGATCACCGGGTCCGCTTTTCGCGCCCCTTCCTTAAAGCCGAAAATCGCCGCCATACGGAAAGCCATCTCGGACGAATCGACGTCATGATACGAACCAAACGTCAGGGTCGCTTTAACGTCGACAACCGGATAGCCCGCCAGCACGCCGGCGCCCATCGCTTCACGCAGCCCTTTTTCCACAGAAGGGATGTATTCACGCGGTACCACCCCGCCTTTGGTGGCATCTTCAAACACAAAGCCGCTACCCGCAGCCAGAGGCTCCAGGGTCAGCACGACGTGCCCATACTGCCCCTTACCGCCGGACTGCCGCACAAATTTCCCTTCCACATCCTTCACCGTTTTACGGATGGTTTCCCGATAGGTAACCTGCGGACGGCCAATATTTGCCTCAACGCCAAACTCGCGTTTCATACGGTCGACGATAATCTCCAGATGCAACTCCCCCATCCCGGAGATAATCGTCTGCCCGGACTCTTCATCGGTATGCAGGCGGAAGGACGGATCCTCGGAAGCCAACCGCTGTAGCGCAATGCCCATTTTCTCCTGGTCGGCCTTGGTCTTCGGTTCAATCGCCAGCGAAATAACCGGTTCCGGGAACTCCATACGCTCGAGAGTGATGACCGCATCCGGATCGCACAGCGTATCACCCGTCGTGACATCTTTTAAACCAACGCAGGCGGCAATATCACCGGCATGCAGCTCGTCGACTTCGTGGCGATCGTTGGCATGCATCAGCACGATGCGCCCGATACGCTCTTTCTTGCCCTTCACCGGGTTAAAGACCGCATCGCCTTTTTTCAACGTTCCGGAATAGACGCGAATAAAGGTCAACTGGCCGACGTAGGGATCGGTCATGAGTTTAAACGCCAGCGCCGACAGCGGCTCATCGTCGCTCGGGTGACGTTCCGCCGGTTGCCCCTTGTCATCAATGCCCTGAATCGCCGGAATATCCAGCGGCGACGGCATTAACTCAACGACCGCATCGAGCATCCGCTGCACGCCTTTATTTTTAAAGGCGCTGCCGCAGAGCACCGGCTGGATTTCGCCGTCGACCGTGCGTTTACGTAGCCCGGCCACAATTTCCGCTTCGCTCAGTTCGCCGCTTTCGAGATATTTATCCATCAGCTCATCACTGGCTTCCGCCGCGGCCGAAACCATTTTTTCCCGCCACTGCCGGGCCGTCGCCAGCAGGTCATCAGGCACAGGCGCATAGCTGAACGTCATCCCCTGCGTGGCATCATCCCACAGAATGGCCCGCATCTTTATCAGGTCAACGACGCCGGTGAAATGCTCTTCGGCGCCAATTGGGATCACAATCGGCACCGGGTTGGCCTTCAGGCGATCGATCATCATTTGCACCACACGGAAGAAATCGGCGCCCGGGCGGTCCATTTTGTTCACGAACGCCAGTCGCGGAACGTGATACTTGTTGGCCTGCCGCCAGACGGTCTCTGACTGCGGCTGTACGCCGCCGACCGAGTCATAGACCATCACCGCGCCGTCCAGCACGCGCATCGAGCGTTCTACTTCGATGGTAAAGTCCACGTGCCCCGGGGTATCAATGATATTGATACGATGGGGCTCAAAGCTGCGGTCCATCCCGGGCCAGAAGCAGCTTACCGCTGCGGAAGTAATGGTAATCCCACGCTCCTGCTCCTGCGCCATCCAGTCGGTAGTTGCCGCGCCATCGTGTACTTCACCCAGCTTATGGCTCATCCCGGTGTAAAACAGAATGCGCTCAGTGGTGGTGGTTTTGCCGGCATCGATATGCGCGGAGATACCGATGTTGCGATAACGTTCGAGGGGGATGGGTCGGGGCATGATGCGTCCTTAGTCATTTTGACTGTCAATGAGCGGCTAAATCTGCCGCGGTTAGGTTTACGGCATCTATAATAGTACAATTGTACGAGTATATTCGAACTATTTTCACTATCACTGCTATCGGACAGCTTGCGACGGCGCGCGTGGCGCAAGAAAAGGAGTTTGGGTATAGTAGCCGCCAGCCGCCGATACGGGTTGCTGTTCGCGTGAACAGCACAACCGCCGACACAGGAATATTATGATCGCCAATCACCCCGAACGTGAACAAATTCGCCTCGAAAATGTTCTTTTTGCCCTCGGCAACCCCTTGCGGCTGGAAATCATTCGCACGCTCTCCGACGGCAGCGAGCAGAGCTGTAACGCGCTGCGCAAAGAAGATATCGCTAAATCCACCATGACTCACCACTGGCGGGTGCTGCGCGACAGCGGCGTGATCTGGCAGCGGCCACAGGGGCGTGAAAATCTCATTTCGCTACGCCGCGACGATTTGGATGCCCGTTTTCCAGGACTGTTGGATACACTGCTTAATGTGATGCGACAGGAGAAGTAAGCCATCCCTGTCCCCCCGGTAAGGCGACCGCCGCCAGCGGGGGAAAAACCAGCGGACGCCAGAAACAAAAAAGCCGGAGGTCTCCCTCCGGCTTTTCTTATCATAAAGCGTAATTACGCAACGTCTTCGTACTGCGGTACCGGGTTGCGGAAGCTTTTGGTTACGCACGCCAGGTAAATCAGACCGATACCGGCCCAGATCAGACCCAGGATCATCGAGCTCTCTTCCAGGTTAACCCACAGCGCGCCAACGGTCAGAGCGCCGCACATCGGCAGGAACAGATACTGGAAGTGGTCCTTCAGCGTCTTGTTGCGTTTCTCGCGGATCCAGAACTGGGAGATAACCGACAGGTTAACGAAGGTAAACGCCACCAGCGCGCCAAAGTTAATCAGCGCAGTCGCCATCACCAGGTCAAAGTTAATCGCCAGCAGCGCGATCGCGCCAACCAGGATGATGTTCATCGCCGGGGTGCGCCAGGTCGGGTGAACGTAGCCGAAGAAGCTTTTCGGGAATACGCCATCACGGCCCATCACGTACATCAGACGCGCAACGCCAGCGTGCGCCGCCATACCGGAAGCCAGCACGGTGATGGTGGAGAAGATCAGCGCGCCTACCTGGAAGGCTTTACCTGCCACATACAGCATAATTTCAGGCTGTGAGGCATCCGGATCCTTAAAGCGCGAGATATCCGGGAAGTACAGCTGCAGGAAGTAGGTGGCAAAAATGAAGATCAGGCCGCCAATCAGCGCAGTCAGGAAGATAGCGCGCGGAATAACGCGTTCAGCATCCTTGGTCTCTTCAGACAGATTGCTGATGCCGTCAAAGCCGGTAAATGAGAAGCAGAGTATCGTCGCCCCGGTAATCATCGGGATAACGTGCGCATCGCCGGACCAGAACGGACGGCTGCTGGCCAGCGTACCGGCGCCCTCGCCTTCAAATACGCCATACACCACCATGCCGAGGATCACGGCAATCAGCACCACCTGCAACACCACGATAACGGTATTGAAGTTGGCGACGGACTTGATGCTGCGCAGGTTAAAGGCGGTCATGAACGCGACCAGCGCGATAACAAACACCCACGATGGAATCGAAGGCACCAGCGCTTCAAAGTAGATTTTCGCCAGCAGGATGTTGATCATCGGCGCGAACAGGTAGTCGAGCAGAGAGGACCAACCCACCATGAAGCCTACGGTCGGGCTAATGGATTTCTGGGCGTAGGTATACGCGGAACCCGCGGAAGGATAACGGCGTACCAGCTTCCCGTAGCTCAGCGCAGTAAAAAGAATAGCGATTAACGCAAAGGCGTAGGCCGTCGGCACGTGACCGTCGGTCATACCAGAGACGATACCAAACGTATCGAACAGCGTCATCGGCTGCATATAGGCCAGGCCCATCATTACAACCGGAACTAACGTAAGCGTTTTACGTAATTCCACGCGAGAGGTATTTGGAGTAGCGTTATGCGACATAGTTATCCCCTTTTACGGTGAAGGCCAGCGCGTAAGCAAAAAATTGCCCCATTTCTTTCTATTCCTCAGCGACAACGACTGTCGGTTTTTAGTAAATATCTATCCGGTACGAAGCCCGGCCTCTTGGTATTGAATGATGTGTCTTTCGACCAAAAAAATAACCGACACTTTAAAAAAAGCGTCGGCTAGTCTCTGGTTTTCAGGCTGCGTATTTTGCAACAACTTCTGGCTTAATGACAAGATGTTGTAGGGTTTATTAATAGGCTAAGAATTCTAACCGACTAATATTCATACTATTTTAGTATTGTAGATCTGACGAATAGCACTATTTGCTAATATCGCTTGTAACCACCATTGCGCGGCAAGGCCAAAAACGTCTTCATTCCAGCCAATCCATGCCCGATGCAACCGCGCGGGTGTGGTAATGCGTTTCTCGACCAATTTTCCCTTCTCAAGCCAGGGCTCAGCCAGATAACGCGGCAGGTAGGCCCAGCCCATGCCGGCGCATACCAGCTCCAACAGGCCGTTCATATCAAAAACCGTCACCGTCTCCTGCTTTTCGCCCGGCGGTAAAGCGGCAGCGCAAATAATCGTCCGGTATCGCTGTAACACTCGCAAACTCAACGGTTCCTTAGCCTGCGCCAACGGATGATTAACCTCGACTACAAAACACAGATCCAGTTCGCCAAGCAGACGAAAACCATAACCCACCAGCGTTGGCGGCTCGTTAAGCGCGCCCAGCACCATGTCGACCTCGCCTGCCGCCAGAGCATCCCAACCGCCAGCAGCGGTGAACTGCAAACGGGTCACGTTGTGCTGTTGATAAAACTGTTCCATCAAGGAAGATAAAAGAGAGAAAGGGAAAGTCATATCGACACTGATGGTCAGAGTATTTTCCCAGCCCTGATGTAGCCTGATGGCCTGCAGCTCAAGTTCGCGAGCGGTATGGAGTAGCTCACGCCCCTTCTCCAGCAGCATCTGCCCGGTGCAAGTAAAGCGCGCCCGATGACCGCTGCGATCCAGCAGTTGGATATTCAGATCGCTTTCTAATTTATGGATGGTATAGCTCAGCGCCGAAGGGGTTTTATAGAGCTTTGCCGAGGCCGCGGCAAAGCTCCCCTCTTTATCTAAGGCATCAAGAATAACGAGAACATCCAGCAGTGGTTTCATCGCCCCCCCTTACGGTACGCGATCGTCTGCTGGCGGTTACTCCATCGGCATCACCAGCGGATCGGGGTACTGGTATTCAAAGCCAAGCTCATAGCATATCCGGTTGCCATCAATGATTTTGCCTTTACCCCCCTCCGGGTTATCGGTAAATACCGGTAACGGCAGCCCAAGTTCACGGGCCATCTGCGGATAAAAGACGCCGCGCGCCGGATGCTGCGGCGCACATATATTATAGATGTGTCCGCCTTTCGGAGCCTGAAGCAATAACTCAATTGCGGCAATAACGTCCTGCAGATGCACCAGATTGACCCCGTGCTGGCCATCCGGGGCCGATTTACCGGCAAAGAAACGGCCCGGATGGCGCGATGGTCCAACCAGTCCGGCAAGACGCAGAATATCCACCGAGGTCCCCGGCAACGCATGCAGCCAGTCCTCCAGCTCTTTCAGAACCCTGCCGCTGGCGGTTTGTGGATTGCGTGGCGAATTTTCCTTCATCGTCCCTTCGGTATTGCCATAAACCGAAGTCGAACTGGTAAAAATAATGCGTGGAATATGCCGCGAGAGCGCGGTATCGACAATCTCCTGCACCGCCTGTAGATAAAAATCTTCCCCGGGCCCCGTGCGCCGCGCAGGTAACGTGATGACCAGCGCATCGACGTTCATCATCGCGTCCAGATCCTCTGCATCACAGATCAACTGGGGTTCAAGGCGCAGCGGATACCCTTCAATTCCGCACATCCGCGCCGCCTCTACGCCGTCCTGCGTCGTTTTACTGCCGGTGACATGCCAACCGCGCGCCCGCAATGACAACGCAAGCGGCATGCCCAGCCATCCTAACCCGACAATCGCGACCTTTTTCATACCCTGGCTCCTGACTCATTCGCTGTGCTGATACTAGGCTACGCTAGCCTGCGAGACCTGACAATTTGTTCGGCGAATATGAAATGAATTAATGATGGAAAAAAGGACTTGCTTTATGCGCCGCAACTGGTTTAGGTTAAAAGACATCAAATGCATAGTCATTCAAAGAGAATTTTATGAACAGCGTTCAATTTAAAAACCACCACCATCACCATCATCCTGACTAGTCTTTCAGGCGATGTGTGCTGGAAGACGTTTGGATCTTCCAGTGGTGCATGAACGCAAAGAGAGCCCCCGGAAGATTCACTTCCGGGGGCTTTTTTTTGGACCGAATTCGGACAGATTCAGACAGGTATTCAGAGGAAAACAACAATGTTAGACAACACCCGTTTACGCATAGCTATTCAGAAATCCGGCCGTTTGAGTGAGGATTCACGCGAACTGCTCGGCCGCTGCGGCATTAAAGTCAACCTGCACACCCAGCGTCTGATCGCCCTTGCGGAAAACATGCCGATCGATATTCTGCGCGTTCGCGATGACGATATTCCGGGGCTGGTGATGGACGGCGTTGTCGACCTTGGAATTATCGGCGAGAACGTGCTGGAAGAAGAGCTGCTGAGCCGCCGCGCGCAGGGCGAAGACCCGCGCTATTTCACCCTGCGCCGTCTCGATTTTGGCGGATGCCGCCTGTCACTGGCGACACCGGTGGATGAAAACTGGAATGGCCCGGCGGCGCTGGACGGCAAACGCATCGCCACCTCTTACCCGCACCTGTTAAAACGCTATCTCGATCAGAAAGGTATCTCCTTTAAATCCTGTCTGCTGAACGGTTCTGTCGAAGTCGCGCCGCGCGCTGGCCTTGCCGATGCCATCTGCGATCTCGTTTCTACCGGCGCAACCCTTGAAGCCAACGGTCTGCGCGAAGTTGAAGTTATTTATCGTTCCAAAGCCTGCCTGATCCAGCGCGACGGTGAGATGGACGATGCGAAACAGCAGCTGATCGACCGTCTGCTGACCCGTATTCAGGGGGTTATCCAGGCCCGCGAATCGAAATACATCATGATGCACGCGCCGACCGAACGGCTGGAAGAAGTGGTGGCACTGCTGCCGGGCGCCGAGCGGCCAACTATTCTGCCGCTGGCGGGCGACAAACAGCGGGTAGCGATGCACATGGTCAGCAGCGAAACCCTGTTTTGGGAAACCATGGAAAAACTGAAAGCGCTGGGCGCCAGCTCCATCCTGGTGCTGCCGATCGAGAAGATGATGGAGTAATCCAGCAATCCGCATACGGGACAAACAGGGGAAATGACCATGAGCTTCACTACCATTATCGACTGGAATAGCTGCAGCGCCGCACAACAGCGACAACTATTAATGCGCCCGGCGATTTCAGCTTCCGAGAGCATCAGCAAAACGGTAGCCGGGATCCTCGGCAACGTTAAAGAGAATGGCGATGCCGCTTTACGCGAATATAGCGCCAAATTCGATAAAACCACCGTCACGGCGCTGAAAGTGTCTGACGAAGAAATTGCCGCTGCCGGCGCGCGCCTCAGCGACGAACTCAAACAAGCGATGGCGGTAGCGGTCAACAATATCGAGACCTTTCATAACGCGCAGCAGTTGCAGGTTGTCGATGTTGAAACCCAGCCCGGCGTACGCTGCCAGCAGCTTACCCGCCCTATCGCCTCTGTCGGCTTATATATTCCGGGCGGCTCGGCGCCGCTGTTTTCAACGGTGCTGATGCTGGCAACGCCAGCGCGCATTGCCGGCTGTCAGGAAGTGGTACTGTGTTCGCCGCCGCCGATTGCCGATGAAATCCTTTATGCGGCGCAGCTGTGCGGCGTGCGTAATATCTTTAACGTCGGCGGCGCGCAGGCTATCGCGGCAATGGCCTTCGGTACCGAATCGGTGGCAAAAGTCGCTAAAATCTTTGGCCCCGGCAACGCCTTCGTCACCGAGGCCAAACGCCAGGTCAGCCAGCGCCTCGACGGCGCGGCTATCGATATGCCTGCCGGCCCGTCGGAAGTTCTGGTGATCGCCGACGGCGGTGCGACGCCGGATTTCGTCGCCTCCGATTTACTCTCCCAGGCGGAACATGGCCCGGATTCCCAGGTTATCTTGCTGACCCCTGACGCCGACATGGGCTCCCGGGTCGCCGCAGCGGTTGAACGTCAGCTAGCTGCCCTGCCGCGTGCCGAAACCGCACGTGAAGCGCTTTCCGCCAGCCGTATCATTGTCGCCCGCGATCTCGCGCAATGTGTAGAGATCTCAAATCAGTACGGGCCGGAGCACCTGATTATCCAGACCCGCAACGCCCGTGAACTGGTTGACGGTATCACCAGCGCCGGTTCGGTATTCCTCGGCGACTGGTCGCCAGAATCGGCAGGTGATTACGCCTCCGGCACCAACCACGTGCTGCCAACTTATGGGTACACCGCGACCTGTTCCAGCCTCGGTCTGGCGGATTTCCAGAAACGAATGACAGTACAGGAACTGACGCGTGAAGGCTTTGCCGCCCTCGCCCCGACTATCGAGATCCTGGCTGCAGCCGAACTGCTGACCGCCCACAAAAACGCCGTGACGCTACGCGTGGCCGCCCTTAAGGAGCAAGCATGAGCATTGAAGACTTAGCCCGCGCCAATATTCGCGCGCTGACGCCGTATCAATCCGCCCGCCGTCTTGGGGGAAAAGGCGACGTGTGGCTGAACGCCAACGAATTCCCCACCGCTGTGGAATTCCAGTTGACCGAACAGACGTTAAACCGCTACCCGGAACCACAGCCGAAAGCGGTTATCGAAAACTACGCGCAATATGCTGGCGTAAAACCAGAGCAGGTACTGGTGAGCCGCGGTGCTGACGAAGGTATCGAGTTGCTGATTCGCGCCTTTTGCGAGCCGGGTGAGGACGCGGTCCTTTATTGTCCCCCAACCTACGGCATGTACAGCGTCAGCGCCGAAACCATCGGCGTTGAGTGCCGCACGGTGCCGACGCTCGCCGACTGGCAGCTCGATTTGCCTGCTATCGAAGCGAATCTCACCGGCGTGAAAGTGGTGTTTGTCTGCAGCCCAAATAATCCAACCGGGCAGATAATCAATCCACAAGATTTCCGCGCCCTGTTGGAAATGACGTGCGGTAAAGCGATCGTGGTAGCGGATGAAGCCTATATTGAGTTCTGTCCGCAGGCGTCGCTCGCCGGTTGGCTAAATGAATACCCGAACCTGGTTATCCTGCGCACCTTATCGAAGGCTTTTGCGCTGGCCGGACTGCGCTGCGGTTTTACGCTGGCTAACGCAGAGGTGATTAATGTCCTGCTGAAAGTCATCGCGCCTTATCCGCTATCGACGCCGGTCGCCGATATCGCCGCCCAGGCGCTGAGCCCGGCAGGAATCGCCGCCATGCGCGCGCGAGTAGCGCAGATCCTTGATGAACGCGCTTACCTGGTCAATGCGCTGCGCGGCATCGCCTGCGTCGAACAGGTGTTCGATTCCGAGACCAACTACCTGCTGGCGCGGATAACCGCCTCCAGCGCGGTGTTTAAATCTTTGTGGGATCAGGGCATTATCTTACGTGACCAAAATAAACAACCCTCATTAAGCGGCTGTTTGCGTATCACTATCGGTACCCGTGCAGAGAGCCAGCGCGTGATTGACGCTTTGACTGCGGAGAATGTATGACCCAGAAGTTTCTCTTTATTGACCGTGACGGTACGCTTATCTCCGAACCGCCGGTTGATTTTCAGGTAGACCGGTTTGAAAAACTGGCCTTCGAGCCGCAGGTGATCCCGGCGCTGCTTAAGCTGCAGCAGGAAGGCTACAAGCTGGTGATGATCACCAACCAGGACGGGCTTGGTACCGATAGCCTGCCGCAAAATGAGTTCGACGGCCCGCACAACCTGATGATGCAGGTCTTCTCCTCGCAGGGCGTTAACTTTGAATCCGTCCTGATCTGCCCGCACATGCCTGGCGATAACTGCGACTGCCGCAAGCCGAAGACCCAGCTGGTATTGCCGTGGCTGGAAGACGGCGTGATGGATAAAGCCCACAGTTACGTCATCGGCGATCGCGCCACTGATATAGAGTTAGCGGATAACATGGGCATCACCGGCCTGCGCTATAACAGTGAAACGCTAAACTGGCCGACCATCTGCGAACAGCTGACCCGTCGCGATCGCTACGCTCACGTTGAACGTATCACCAAAGAGACTCAGGTTGACGTTAAAGTCTGGCTGGACCGTGAAGGCGGCAGCAAGATCCACACCGGCGTTGGTTTCTTCGACCACATGCTCGATCAGATTGCCACCCACGGCGGCTTTCGCCTGGAGATTAACGTCGGCGGCGATCTTTACATCGACGATCACCACACCGTAGAAGATACCGGCCTGGCGTTAGGCGAAGCGCTGAAGCTGGCGCTGGGTGATAAGCGCGGCATTAACCGCTTTGGCTTTGTGCTGCCGATGGATGAGTGCCTGGCGCGCTGTGCGCTGGATATCTCTGGCCGTCCGCACCTCGAATATAAAGCTGACTTCACCTATCAGCGTGTCGGCGACCTGAGCACCGAGATGGTCGAACACTTCTTCCGCTCGCTCTCCTATACCATGGCGGTGACGCTGCACCTGAAAACCAAAGGTAAAAACGATCATCACCGCGTCGAGAGCCTGTTCAAAGCCTTCGGTCGTACACTGCGCCAGGCCATTCGGGTCCAGGGCGACACCTTGCCATCTTCAAAAGGGGTATTGTGATGAACGTGGTGATCCTCGATACCGGGTGCGCCAACCTCAACTCGGTGAAATCTGCGGTGAGCCGCCACGGCTATGAGCCAGTGGTCAGCCGCGAGCCGGATGTTGTTCTGCGCGCCGATAAACTTTTTCTGCCCGGCGTCGGCACAGCGCAGGCTGCGATGGATCAGCTGCGCGAACGCGAGCTCATTGACTTAATTAAAGCCTGTACCCAGCCGGTGCTGGGGATCTGTCTCGGCATGCAGTTACTCGGTGCGCGCAGCGAAGAGAATAACGGCGTTGAGTTACTGGGCATTATTGATGAAGACGTGCCGAAAATGACCGACCACGGATTGCCGCTGCCGCATATGGGATGGAACCGGGTGTATGCCAAAGCCGGCGATCGTCTGTTCCGCGGCATTGAAGAAGGCGCCTATTTCTATTTCGTCCATAGCTACGCCATGCCGGTCAATCCGTACACTATCGCCCAATGCAACTACGGCGAGGCCTTCACCGCGGCGGTACAGAAAGATAACTTCTTTGGCGTACAGTTCCACCCTGAGCGCTCAGGTAGCGCCGGTGCGCAGCTGCTGAAAAATTTCCTGGAGATGTAATGATCATTCCAGCTTTAGATTTAATTGACGGTACCGTGGTGCGCCTGCATCAGGGCGACTACGGCCAGCAGCGCGACTATGGCAACGATCCGTTACCACGCCTGCAATCCTATGCAGACCAGGGCGCGGAAGTATTGCACCTGGTTGATCTGACCGGGGCAAAAGACCCGGCAAAACGTCAGATTCCGCTGCTTAAGACCCTGGTCGCCGGCGTTACGGTACCGGTGCAGGTCGGCGGCGGCGTACGTACGGAAGAAGACGTTGCCGCACTGCTTGACGCCGGCGTGGCGCGCGTGGTGGTCGGTTCAACGGCGGTAAAATCGCCGGAGGTGGTCAAAACCTGGTTTAAACGCTTTGGCCCCGAGCATCTGGTACTGGCGCTGGACGTACGCATTGATGCCGATGGCAATAAACAGGTGGCGGTGAGCGGCTGGCAGGAAAACTCTGGCGTCACTCTGGAAGAGCTGGTGGAAAGCTATCTGCCGGTCGGCTTGCAACATGTGCTGTGTACCGATATCTCCCGCGATGGCACTCTCGCGGGTTCCAACGTCTCACTGTATGAAGAAGTCTGCGCGCGTTATCCGCAGGTGGCGTTCCAGTCTTCCGGCGGGATCGGCGGTCTCAACGATATTGCCGCGCTGCGCGGAACCGGCGTTCGCGGCGTGATCGTCGGCCGCGCGCTGCTGGAAGGTAAATTCAACGTAACGGAGGCTATCCAATGCTGGCAAAACGGATAATCCCCTGCCTCGACGTCCGCGACGGCCAGGTAGTGAAAGGCGTACAGTTCCGCAATCACGAAATTATCGGTGATATTGTGCCGCTGGCAAAACGCTATGCCGATGAAGGCGCGGATGAACTGGTGTTCTACGATATCACCGCCTCCAGCGATGGCCGGGTAGTCGATAAAAGTTGGGTTTCGCGCGTGGCGGAAGTCATTGATATTCCCTTCTGCGTCGCCGGCGGGATTAAGTCGCTGGAAGACGCGGCGCAGATCCTCTCCTTCGGCGCCGACAAAATTTCAATTAACTCGCCTGCGCTTGCGGATCCAACGTTAATCACCCGCCTCGCCGATCGCTTTGGCGTGCAGTGCATCGTGGTAGGTATCGATACCTGGTTTGATGAACAAACCGGTAAATATCACGTTAATCAGTACACCGGCGATGAGAGCCGGACTCGCGTCACCCAATGGGAGACGCTGGATTGGGTGCAGGAAGTACAAAAGCGCGGAGCAGGAGAAATCGTCCTCAACATGATGAACCAGGACGGCGTGCGCAACGGTTACGATCTGGATCAGCTCAGAAAGGTCCGTGAAGTATGTAACGTTCCGTTAATTGCCTCCGGCGGCGCCGGAACCATGGAGCACTTCCTTGAGGCCTTCCGCGACGCCAACGTCGATGGCGCCCTCGCCGCTTCCGTGTTCCATAAACAGATTATTAATATTGGCGAATTAAAAACGTTCCTGGCAGCCCAGGGCGTGGAGATCAGGGTATGTTGAGTGAACAGCTCGATTGGCAAAAAACCGACGGCATGATGCCGGCCATCATACAGCACGCTGAATCTGGCGAAGTGTTAATGCTGGGATATATGAATGAAGACGCGCTGGCGAAAACGCAAGAAAGCGGCAAAGTGACCTTCTACTCGCGCACCAAACAGCGCCTGTGGACAAAGGGTGAAACCTCCGGCAACTTTCTTAATGTGGTCAGCATTACCCCCGATTGCGATAACGATACCCTATTAGTGTTGGTCAACCCGATAGGCCCGACCTGCCACAAAGGGACTTCAAGCTGCTTTGGGGAAACCGGACACCGATGGCTGTTCCTCTATCAACTGGAACAACTGCTGGCCGAACGCAAACATGCTGACCCGGAGAGCTCATACACCGCGAAACTGTATGCCAGCGGCACCAAACGTATTGCGCAAAAAGTAGGTGAAGAAGGCGTGGAGACCGCGCTTGCAGCAACGGTGCATGATACGTTTGAGCTGAAGAATGAGGCTTCTGACCTGATGTATCACCTGCTGGTGCTGCTGCAGGATCAGGGACTGAATTTAGGGGAAGTGATCGATAATCTTAAGTCTCGACATTAGTAAAACATTACCTGCATAAAATAGACTCTGGTTTAATGTGATGACCATTTAAACCAGAGTCAATGTTTTAACCGTCTATTAAGGATGTTGCGGTAAGGGCACATCCCTTAATTCAGAGAAACGAATAGCGTCTTCTTTTTCATTCAGCACAAAATCAGAATTTTTTACCGCGTCTTTCATATGCTCATCAGAAACAGCATAGCCCATCATTTCTAACACTAGAAATTTGGTTAAATCAGATGAGAAGTAGTGGTTGTTGCTGCGCAATTTTTCAGCCTTCGCACACCAGGAGGTATCATTCATCAACAATGGAATTTTATACATCTCATTATCGCTGGATGGGAAACCATGCCCCTGACCAACAACTTCCCCATGGTCTGATACATAAACTAACTTGTAATCTTTAAGATAGGTATCAGCAAGGGTAAAAATACTCTTTAAGGTATCATCGACGCTATAAATAGACGCATCATAGTCATCAACCATTGGGTTGTCCTCTTCCCCTCTACGGTCAGAATAAGGCAAATGGTTACCCATCAAATGAATGACGTAAAAATTTCTCTCTTGCGATTGCTTAAAATAATGCTTGATTGCCGGTAATAACTTTTCATCCTGCCCCTCGTTAACTGGGAAACGGGTATTATTATCTTCCGGAGTTTGCAGTACTTCAGCATATTTTGCCAGATAACCGAAAGGCTTGTTCCACATGTTGTTTTGCATCTGAGAGTCGAACCAGTACGTGTGATAGCCCTGCAATTGTGCCATCTCGATAAGATTCTTAAATTTAAACAAGTTGCCACGCTGCAAGGGCGTTTCAAAAGAAACCAGCATCGGTACTGCAAGTCGTGTTTGCGCAGCCGGTGAGTGAACGTTATTAACGACACATATTTGTCCATCTCTATCCATCTGCGATAAGTTTGGCGTAGTATCTTTTCCATAGCCATAAATGCCATAGCGCCCAGGGTTCGATGATTCGCCGATGACATAAATAATGTTCTTTCTACCTTCCGTCTCTTTTTTAATATAAGCAGGATATTCTTTATGCTCTATTTTTTTGTATTTAACATCATCAACTATATTTTCAGCGATAATCGACACTGAGGAAACAAGAGGTCCAAAAAAAATCTTGTACTGATCGATGTATGGCTGCGAAATAAAAGTTGGTGAATATTCGAGATTGTTCATAAAGAATTTTGTACCCCAAAAACTAACACCATCGATCACGGGCTTTGAAAGAATAAGAATAAGACTAATAGTCAAAACAACACGCTCTTTAACAGAGTAGCGTGCCTTCGGTATTTTAATCGATAACAGTGAGAGCGCAAAAAGTATGAAAAGGAAACCCACAAGGAATTTGAGACCAAACGTTTGCACTGTACCTAATGAAACGGATAGGCCTACCCCGAAGGTTGACATAACCATACTGGTAGATAGTCCACCATATTTTTGATAGATAAAATAAGTCAGGAATGTGATCAATGAAACAAAAACAACCAGACTATTTCTAATTATTTTATTACGAATACAAAAAATCAAACGCAAGAAAATAAAGACAGAGAAAAAAGTGGTAAAAAATATGTTTGTAGGTTCAAACCAACACAACACAAGGGACAGAAAAAACAGTATAAAATATAAAAAACGTCTGGTTTTTAAATACTCTAAACATCTAAAAAAAGCGCTCATGCAAACTCCGAAATAAAGCAACTTATTATTGTGCATTGTAATGTTGCTATTTTAACACACTGAATCTCACTGACAAATATCACTCCATTGATCCTGGATAATGAAAGCGTTTAAAAATAATTTATTCGGCATGATGGGAACTGCACTCCGGGCTTAATTTCACATACTTAAGCAAATTTAATGTTAAATCCACAATCGTGAAACCGATCACAACAACAAAAAAATAACTATCAGTTAACATCAGTGTGGTAATATAAACAAATACCGTCAGGTTCTCCTACTTGACGCGTTGATTATGGAATCACAACAAAAATAAAGCCAAACAGGCTACGGGGTCTCACTTGCAACATTATAAACATCTCGACGGACTCCGCGGAGTCGCGTCGCTTGTCGTCGTGCTTTACCATATGGATGTATTTATGGGGGTGCTGGTATCGCCAAATGGATTATATTCGCAAAACTCAGTATGGTGGCAGATATATCGAAGAATATTGGATGGGAACTTCTCAGTTTGTCTATTTTTCGTGATGAGTGGCTATGTGTTGCTCATTGGCTTTTATAAGCGGCAAAACGACATTTCTTATCTTAAAGAAAGTTTTATAAAAAGATACTTTAGACTTACCCCACTGGTACTCGCTTCAGTCATTCTGGCTGTTGTTTTACAAAATACGATTGGTTTCCATAATGTCGACATGGCGGCGATCGTAGGTGGACACGAGTGGTTAAAATCTAACTATCAATCAGAACTCACACTAACTGGCGCTATATACAATGGTCTGTATTCTGCTTACATAGGTGATACATCCTATAATGGCCCCCTCTGGACGATTAAAATAGAGTTAATGGGATCACTCTTTTTGTATCTCTATGCCGCATTATTTTTTGTCAAAAAAAAAGGTGCCCACATCATTATATCAGCAATACTTATCTATCTGATTGAACCGACACTTGGCTGCTATTTGATACTATTTATCATTGGCGGTACTATTTTGGTATATAACATAAAGCTTGAACCTAAGTTTTTTCTTCCAGCCAGTATATTGACAATTGTTCTTGCAACAGAAAATCCGTGGACAATTGAAATTAACTTCTTAAATGAACTCACTGGTTTTAGTAAAGAAGGTTTAGCCACATTCTGTCATTCAATCGCAGCAGTAGTTTTATTATTAATAGCAAATACATCATCAATACTTTCAAATTATCTGTCCAGACCTGTATTTACTTTTTTGGGTAAGATATCATTTTCCTTATATGTGTTTCATATCCCTATTATCATGAGTATTGGAACGGCATTATTTGTTTATTTACATGATGCAGGTATTACTAACCAATTTGCCAGTATAATAAGCACATTAGTCAGTTTATTATGTTGCGTGCTTATCTCATGGCTGGGCTATACATTTGTTGATAAACCTTCAACCAAAATCGCATCCTTAGTTGGCGACAAGTTGAATATGAGAGCCAGCGAATTGTAAAAAAAAGCCGCGAAAGAAATCTTTCGCGGCTTTTAGTAAAACAGAAAAGTTAAAATGTTTTAGCTTTTAGTAGCTTTAAATAAAACATAAATCTTTCTCTTCCTTTATTTTTGGCTATTACCAGCATATCAAATTTTGACAGAATCTTTTTGGATACGAAAATTTGTGCCAGGACCTGTTTAAAATACTCATCCTTGAATTTGGCTTCAATCACACTCCACGCCCAGAAATGGACATCGAGTTCTAACTCAAATAATTTACGTTCTTCATCATAGTTGAACGTATCTGAGTTACGACTGTAGATCCAATCAAAAATAGGGAAATGAACATAAAGTCGGTCATCCCGCACAGAAATATCCTGACCTAAGCGCCCTTGACGATAATAGTAATAATCAAAAGGTATATTAGCAATAATCTTAGCGTTTAAAAAAGTCTCGAACTGGAAAGGTAAATCATCAAACCGGCGAATATGCTCAGGGAAAGAAATGCCTTTGTTTTTCAGCATGTCGGCAGAGTAAATACGACGCCACATCGTTGGGCGTTCGCGTAACAAATCCAGGCGAGTGAGATTGATGTCCAGTGGGAACTTGACTATTTCACCAGTCTCGTAAGCTTCTTTATAACCACACTGGGAAATATCAGCATTTTTCATCACCGCGGCACGGAACAAATCTTCATACATCTGAAGATCGCACCAATCATCACCGTCAACAAAACCAATATATTGACCTTTGGCCTGGCTAACGCCGGCATTTCGCGCTGTCGCGCAACCACCGTTTACTTTATGGATGACTTTCACTCTACCTGGGTATTTCGCCGCCCAGGCGTCAGCTTTCTCACCGGAATCATCCGGCGTACCATCATCGACGACTAAAATCTCAATATTCTCAATTGACTGATTTGCCAGTGACTCTATGCACTGGTCGATATAGGCGCTGATATTATATGCAGGTACGACGACTGAAACTTCATACTCATACTTCTGGCGGCTACCCGTAAGAGGTTGGTGTTGATCCTGGATACGCCAGTAAAAAGTATCCGCCGCACGCGCGCATTGGCGATAAACAATCAATGGATCAATATCATATTGGTTGAATTCACCACAAATATGGTCAAGTTTCCACTGCGCAGTGACATATTCCAAAGCTGCCCGACTAAAGGCCGGAAGAGAAATACGTACACTAACGTGCCGCTCTCCAATCAATTCATTAATTTCGGGGTTCGAGAAATTATCAAACAGGTAGACACGATCTTTCAGTTCAGGGTTTTTGTTTAATAGTTCCTGAATACGCTTAAATTTGCTTGCATTAGATTCAACAACAATAATCGCGCGCGGCTTGCTGTTATAAAATGCGACCAGAATTTCAAGACCAGTATAAGTCCCCACAAAAGCCAGAACATCACTTTCGCAAGAAAAGAAATCTACGCCAAAAAAACTGCGCTCGATAATATGCTTATGTTGTGCTAGCTCATCATGGCTAATTGCTGAAGGTAGTTTATTTAGATATGCATTCAATTGTGTTCTATTGATCATTTTGTTAACCCACTACCCGTTTTCCGAACTTGTTTTTTGCAAAACGCAAAGCTTTTTTGAAGATCAATTTATTGACATCAATGTTTGCAGTTGAAATAGCCTTCAACAATTTAAATTTTGTTGACAGCGTTTGCTTACCAGTACTGTACTCAGTGAGGAAATCCGTAGCACCATTGAAAAACGCCAACATGAGAATGAACTCTCTGTTACGTTCCGCAAAGCCTAAGGATGTTTTTAAACGCGAACGCACAACCGGATTCGATGCCGAAAATAGATCCACACCTTGCTGGAAGTAACGCCGTCTGTCGCTCAGAGTTGTATATCGTCCACACCAGAAAATCATTTTGAATATTAGCGACATCACACAATATTGCTGATAAGCATTGAGGCCCGTAACTTCAGGCTTTTGCAATAACTCTTTCGCTGTCTTAATGATATCAAATCGCTTTTCGCTTTTTTGATCTGTAATCTTCCCTTCGCGATTAACTCGGTAAAAATAGCCGACAGTATCTATCATACCAATTTTTGTTGCGTTAACCAGACTTACAATATGCGGGGTAACATCTTCAAAATGAATACCCACTGGGAAGATAGTTATATACTTGTCAAAAAACTCTTTCTTAAGGATACGGTTGTTCGTATTTGGTTCAAGGCTGAGAATTTGCGGATATGCTGCAATATTAACAGTCTTCTTAAGTTCACCGCCTAAAATATAATCCCACGTCGCCGCATCATAGAATGGGTAGGAGTCTTTAGTTTGGTTGTCATACACGTATGAACGATATAATACAATATCAAGATCGTCAGACTCAGCAAACTTCAGCGAATCCAGAACAGCTTTTTCATTTAACCAATCATCGCTATCGCAGAAAGAAATATATTGGCCATTCGCATAGCGTAAGGCCGTGTTTCTGGCCTCTGATAGTCCTTTATTTTCCTGCGATATGAAAACTGCATTACCTTTATAGGTATCAAGCCACTGCTGAACAACTTCGACACTATTGTCAGTACTACCATCATTTACAATGATAATTTCTATTTGATCATTACCATTTTTATCAAATGAAGATAAAGTCTTCTCCACAAAACCAGAGGTATTATAGACTGGTACAATAATAGACAATTTTGGTATAACCTTCGATTGTCGAGTATCACAAACTATCATGTCGCTCATTACTGTCTCTTGTATGAATATATTTAACTTCAGGCTAGTTTTTATAACCTAACCAAATCAAAATTTATATCTTTCGTATAAATATAACTCTGATTCTTACCCGTAAGAAGAAATAATTAACTGTAACAACATTATCATTAAGAATAAAGACCAAAGCAGTCAATATTTAAATAAAGTATTTCTTCCAAAAAGTCTCAGATGTAAAGTATGAAATCTTATTTCCATACTCTTCTGCAACAGCATTATAAGTAAAGTACCCTTTGCTAATGACCCATAGTGTTTTAATTATCAATCTAGCGCAGCGTAATTTATTTTGTTTCAGTACGATAAAACTACCGTCAGTAGTTTCATAGTAAACTTCAGTATTCAAAAAAACCTGTTTTGTCGGATGAATTTCTGTGTTCGGTATTCGTACACTATTTCCAGACGTGATAAAGTTAGGAACCAAATGACCATTAAGAAGAAACAGCCTGAGTATCTTAGCCCATTTAGGCTCAGGTCCATTACGGTCCGTTCTTTTCACGGCCTTGCCATCCGCTACTTCTCCAGGGCGTTCATCTTTCGACAACTCACTAATCCGTCTACGAGCTTTTTCAGCATCAGGATCGTCAATCCAAAAATCACCACCTTTCATCACATCTAAATAAGCTTCGATGATAGCCTCGGCCGAAGAATATCGGTAGGAAAAGCATAGTAAAAGCACTTTTGCTAATATCCAAAAAGCTATCTGTCTTCTTTTCTTTGGCGACGGGTATACAAACGCCGGGACCAGCAACCCTCTGACGCTTAAATATTCAACTAATGCACTATATTTTTGATTAAAATTCATCTGCCATGATGCAATGCCATTGAGAGTCACGATCGGGTAGGCGTGCATTACCCCGAATAAAATGTCATCGCCACGGACAAAGAATGGAAAAGCATAGTGTTTTGCCGCTGATACTTTAAAAGCGCAGAACCACCATGCGGCATAATTGGCCTGTCCGTCCTCTTGATTAAACACATCAAGCCCGCCTGGTGTTGAAACATCAACACCGTTTTTTAAGGGCCGCATTCGTATCTGCTTGTAAGGATAAATAGCGCCGGCCTCGTATACTGTCTGGGGTTTATCCTCATATAGCATACTGCCTGCAATCATCTGTTCATCGTTTTTTGAAAAACACATGAACCAATATGCTCTTTTGATACTTTCAATTTCACAGGATGCGTCATCATCCATAAAGATACAATAAGTTTCTTTATTGTTCTTTTTCACCTCAAATAAACCGCGGGTGAAACCACCGGCCCCCCCCATGTTTTTATTTTTTATATAGGTAACATTAGGTCCTGGTTCTAAATCTAAATTGCACCCATTATCTATAACATATACATGAAATTTTGACTGACCGACACTATCGGCAAATAAGTTCTCCTCAAATCTCGACAATGTCGATAATAATGCTGCCTGTCGATTATAAGTAGTGATGACAATCGCTAACTTACCAAAATCCTCTACTGCCCCATATGTAGTAAAAGAAAAACATCTGATTTCACTATCATCAATTGACGACCAGTAAAAATAAAGCCTACCGTCAAGACATTCACTTAATTCTAGATTATCTATTGTGACTGCCCCTTCAACTTCGCGCTGAAAGACTTTCTTTAATACATCATGGTTTTTGAAGAAAATAGTGGCAATACCTCTACCAACAACATCAATTTTAAAACCAAGCTGATTAACCGTTGTGTATTTAGACCATTTTTGGAGATCAAATGAATTATAAAAAGTATCAAAACAAACTTCTTGATTTTTAAATACCCTAACGTACCCTGCATCATTAACACATGTAGATACATTATCAGATAAAAAATACAGAGCGCTAATTTCACGGTGGTGTATATCAGGGAATACTGATGACTGTAACGAAATACTATTATTCATAGACCTAACCGTATCTTTATTTTTCAGCGCTGGAACAGTTCTTCATATACTTGTAATGTTTTATCAATAACAATTTCTGATGTATAATGATTGACAATATTTTCCCTGGCATTGATACCCATTTTCTGTCTGTCATCATCTTCATTTATCAATGCTTTAATTCTCGCGGCCAGTTCTTTGACATTTTTGCGTTCAACTATATAACCATTATAGCCGTCTTTAATTAGTGAGTTACACCCACCATTATCATAGACAACACAAGCTCTACCCACGGCACCAGCCTCAAGCAGAATTCGTGGTACACCTTCGGGATATACAGAAGGAAGAGCAACAATATTTGCCCCAGCAATCAATTCTCTAATATCATCTCGAGTACCTAACCAGACAATATCTCCCGCTGCGTGCCATTTTTCTATTTGCCCCAAGGTAATTCCATCGTCGTCATTCTCAACGATAATACCTGCTACGTGGATGGTACAATCTATCCCTTCTAACTTTAGGATTCTTTTCGCCTTAATGAGGTCAAGTAATCCTTTACTGTGTAGCATGCGGCTGGCAAAAAGTATTGTTCCATGTGTCAATTTCGGCTCTTGCTGGTAAGAAAAATAACTGGTATTAACACCAGCGCCGTCAATGACCTTTGCCTTCTCCTCTTTGATTCCTAGCAGAGAAAGTATTTTTCTTTTATCTTCTCGGTGTTCAAATATGATTTTACAATCGACATTTGAGAACAAGTATCGATACAATCTAAGCACCAGCCAACGTAATATTTTAAAAATGAGTTGCTCACTTTCAAATACCCGCCCTAAACCTACAAAACTATAAACAAGTTTAGTTTTATGATATTTTGCCCACAGGCAACTTATAATACCGGGTTTAATCGTAATACAATGAAGGATATCAGGATTAATCGTTTTCAATATCTTCGAGGCATTTAAAAAGCCTTTGATAAAAGCAAATGGATTGATGCTTTTCTCATTAATTTGACTATTGATACAGTGAAATCCTAATGCAGAAAGTCTATCTGAAATTGCATCATCTAAAAAATTAGCAACAACATAGACATCATATCCATTATCTAAAGCAGCAATTCCTCTTTCTAGCCAATGAAGCTCAAAATACCAGGCAGAGTTTACAAAATAGCATAACTTCTTCTTCATAGCGGATTATGCACCTCTACCTTTTGGCTTCCAGAAACCATCCTTGATTCCATTATAGACATTAATCATACATTCTTTCCGCTTGTCATGTTTCAATGCTGTGAATATATACTTCAATAATCTTAATGAAACATCAAACAAGGTGAAAGGCGAATCATCCTGGAATATTTTACGGGACAAGATAAGGTTTCTGCTTAAATAATATAATTTCCATGGCGCAATTAATTTATTCGTAGTATCAATATCATGGACAATACATAATTCAGGAAGGTATATAATAGGTGTATGCTGTAGAACCAGATGATGACCAAAGTAAACATCGTCATAATAGATAAAAAGCTCATCATATATAAACGATATAGATTTCTTTAGTGTTTCCTGACTAATCAACATCCCTACAAATGAAACACTCACCACGGTCTCTTGTTTATGGCCGTCAGGAATAAAACGTGCAGGATTAGTTCTGTAAGCTATATTACCCAAAATGCCATTAGGAATTTTCTTCCAGGGTATATTCATTTTACAGTAATTGCCTGAAGTATCCACCACCGTGCAGACATAAACATTTTCAATTGATAGGTCAAGGGTCTGAAACGCAACGCCAAAATTATGATTCGGATATGCATCGTCATCGTAAAACAGAACCCAATCAGTGTTCAAATTTTGCGTTATCCATTGCGCTCCGTATTTAAAACCGCCAGCCCCACCATCATTCACCTCTCGATGTAAAACTTTAACTCGCTCATCGCAAACAGAATCAAGATAGGCTTGAGTATCATCGGTTGATGCATTGTTAACCACAACTATATACTGAAAAGGCAACGCCAGCGTTGCCTCAATTGTTGTTTTTAACTTTTCTAACCGATTATAAGTGACGATTAGAGCAGCTACATTCATCTGACTTTAACCGTAAATACAGGCATCACTGAATTCTGTTCTAATGACTTAAGATAAGTTCTTCCCGTTTCCAGAGCTTCAGCAATAGTTACGTCCATATCAAGATAGCGGTATGTCCCCAGACGACCAACAAAGGTAATATTTGCTTCTTTTTCAGCGCGATCGAGATAATTTTGCAGCATGGCCATCTCACCTACCTGTCGAATTGGGTAGTATGGAATATCCTCAGGCTCACATGCTCGACTAAATTCGCGGTAGCAGATTGATTTCTCGTGACTCTCCCATGGAGCAAAGTATTTATGCTCAGTAATACGGGTGTAAGGTACTTTTTGCTCACCATAATTCATTACCGCACATCCCTGATAATCACCTTCGGTTCGGAAAGCATCGAAATCCAGGGTACGATAGCCCAGGCGCCCCATATCGTATTTATAAAAACCATCCAGCGCGCCACTATAAAATACATGATCATATTCGCCACGAGTGGTCTCATCATACTGGGTGTTTAAAGCCACAGTAATATTTTTGTGATCTAATATCTTATCAACGATTACCGTATAGCCGTCTTTTGGCATTCCCTGATATTTATGATTAAAGTAGTTATCATCATAATTGAATCGTACAGGCAGACGCTTAAGAATTGAAGCCGGGAGCTCCGACGGAGACATTCCCCACTGTTTGATGGTGTAACCTTTAAAAAAGGCTTCATATAGTTCTTTGCCGACAAAACGCAGTGCCTGCTCTTCAAATGTTGCAGGTTCTTCTATCGTTTTATCACTCTTCTCATCAATTAATTTACGCGCTTCGGTTGGGGAGCACGTAGTATGGAAGAACTGATTAATTGTGTGTAAGTTGATTGGTAAGGAAAAGACTTGCCCATTGACCGTCGTCTTCACCCGGTTCACATACGGCATCATTTCCGTGTATTGGTTGATGTACTCCCAAACTTCAGCATTGTCAGTATGGAAAATATGAGGGCCATAAGTATGAACCATAACATTGGTTTCACTATCCCGCTCACTATAGCAGTTACCAGCAACATGCGGCCGGCTGTCAATAATCGTCACCTGATGACCAGCTTCAGCCAATAAGCGACCAATAACCGCGCCTGAAAATCCTGCGCCGACAATAAGTACATTCTTCTGCATTAGTTTTTCCATCAAGCCATTGAGGCTACATATTCATCAACAATTGAGCTTGCCTCACCGATCGCTTTCAACCGATGATTTTCAACCCACACAACTTTATCGCAAATCTGCATGACATCTTTCATGCTGTGGCTAACAAACAGGATTGTTACCCCACGTTTTCTGAACTCATTGATTGTTTCAATGCATTTGCGTTGAAATGCGATATCACCAACCGCAAGGACTTCGTCGATAATCAATACATCTGGATCAACCTGACTAATTACTGAAAAGCCCAGTTTCGCCAGCATGCCACTGGAGTATACGCGAATAGGCTCATCAATAAACTCGCCTAGCTCTGAGAACTCGATAATTTTATCAAGCCGCTTGTTTACTTCTGCTCTGCGTAACCCCAGTAAGGTGGCATTAAGTTTGATATTTTCGCGCCCGGTCAGTTCCGGATGAAAACCGCCTCCCAACTCCAGCATCGAAGCCACGCGTCCGACAACTTTAACCTCGCCCTTACTTGGCTTTAGCACACCAGCAACGAGACCAAGGGTAGTACTTTTGCCTGCGCCATTGCGTCCAATCAATGCAACTGATTCACCCTTATTAACGGTGAATGACACGTTTTCGATCGCCAGATATTTGCGACCTTTTAGCAAATTAAAGGCCCGACGCGGATGAAAAAACAGATCTTTAATGCCAGAGCCAATATGATGATATAGAGGATACTCTTTTGTTACATTGCAAAATTCAATAACAGCTGTCATCACAAAATCTCTGCAAATCGATATTTTAATTTATTAAAGACCCACACCCCTAGCAGCAATACAACCATGCCTGATGAGTATAGATAAGTGATATGCACATAATCCAGGTTGCCATTCATAAGCAGATCTCGCCAGGCCATAATCATGCTAGCCAGTGGATTATAATCAATGATCCAGGTAAATTGTTGCGGGATCATATCGGAATTATAGAGTATCGGGGTACAGTAGAACATCAACATAATACCTAAAGCGACAAATCGCTCCAGGTCACGGAAAAACAAATTTAGCGTTGAGAAAATTAGAGCAAATCCAAATGTAAAAATAATTTGACCGATCGCCAGTAGCGGAATGCCCCAGAACCAACTAAGCGATGGCGACATACCATAAATATAAAGAAATACTGCAATTACAGGAATTGTACACAAGAAATGTAACCCTTCCATCATTACATTGCTCAAAGGGATAACCGAGCGTGGAAATACTGTTTTCTTAATAATCTGCGCGTTGGAGATAAATGAATACAATGAATTGGTTGCTGAACTTGCAAACCATTGCCATGGGAACAATCCAGTGATTAGAAAAACGGTATAATTTGGAATTTGTACTCTCATTACCATTTTAAAAATAAAATAGTAAATCATCGCAAATAATAAAGGGTTTGCAATAGACCATAAATATCCAAAGATGCTACTTTTATAGCGAACTTTTAAATCTTTATTAGTTATCACAACAAGTAGATCAAATAAATATCCTAATTTAAACTTCATTATTTGCACTCATTTTTTTGAAATCGACCACGCAACCATACTCACCTTTATTACCTCGGAGAAAATAGTGCATAGCTATAATATCAACATAATTATTATATAGTCACCAAAAGCGGCCGTTGCCTTTTAACCCACTGTATGGATAAACCCTTCTCAGCAACCATACGCAGTTCCACATAATAGCGTACTATACACCATCATTTAGAGTATGTTACGGGGGGAACTATACGGCCACAAATGATTAGCTTTCTCATTTTGACCTGCTTCAGCCATCTACCTCACCAATCAGAGACACGCTACCGCCATTGGCTATCGCAACCAAAGCGCGCAGAACAAGTCTATAATTTTATAAATCTTCATAAACTTCAATGCATTGTAATCTAAATGCTACCGCAAGAGCCTATGATCTCGCTCTATCTCAAGCATCATTCTTGAGCTCAATCTGAGTGCGGTCACTCTCTCTGCTTTAGAGGCAACTTGCCATCAGGTTAGTCTCATTTCAGACAACGGACCTGGCAACGGAGATGCTTAACTTTAAGTGAGTTGCCCCATTCGGCAGCATCATTAATGTTAGTGGTATACTTGTCTATTATGGTAATAAAATCAGAAAGTTGCAATGTGAGCTTCTCAAGCGAATACCATATGAATGAAACAGCAGCATAGTATACTCCCGGCCTATAAGATTAAAAGCGAAAAAGCAGGATTGACTGGCAAAGAAGATTCATACACCAGGTAAGTACAATGCCATTTAAACGTTTGTTACAACTTAGAAAACTTGCTCACCAATGAGAATAATTTTCACTCTCATAATTGGACATGGCGTGCGCTTTACCGGGCGGTTTAGCTTTAAATGTTATTCTCCCCATCCTTTCCAAGCCAACCAGTAAACAAGATGATCGTTACCTCCCCCCTGTGTAAAATAGGCGCCTATAAGTAGTGGGACATCATGATCCTGGAGGATATAAATGAAATTTTTAGTCACTGGCGCTGCTGGCTTCATCGGCTTCCATGTATGTAAACGCCTGCTGGAAGCTGGTCATGAGGTTGTCGGGATCGACAACATGAATGACTACTACGATGTGAGCCTCAAACAAGCCCGCCTGGATCTTCTGAAAACGCCTTTGTTCAGTTTTCACAAAATTGATCTCGCCGATCGGGTTAACATGGAGCAGCTTTTTTCTAGAGAGAAATTTAATCGCGTAATCCACCTTGCCGCGCAAGCCGGCGTACGCTACTCACTGGAAAACCCGCACGCTTATGCTGACGCCAACCTGATGGGGTTCCTGAATATCCTTGAGGGGTGTCGCCATACTAAAATCGAGCATCTGGTCTACGCGTCATCCAGTTCCGTTTATGGTTTAAATCGTAAGATGCCGTTCTCAACCGATGATTCGGTAGATCACCCAGTATCGCTTTACGCGGCAACCAAAAAAGCTAATGAATTGATGGCGCATACTTATGCGCATCTCTATGGAATTCCAACAACCGGTCTGCGGTTTTTTACCGTCTATGGCCCATGGGGACGTCCGGATATGGCATTATTCAAGTTCACAAAAGCCATGCTCGAAGGTCAAAGCATCGACGTATACAACTACGGAAAAATGAAAAGAGACTTCACCTATATTGACGATATAGTTGAAGCTGTTGTTCGTGTTCAGGATGTCATTCCGCAGCCAAATCCGGACTGGACGGTAGAAACCGGGTCTCCGGCCACCAGTTCTGCCCCCTATCGGGTCTATAACATTGGCAATAGCTCGCCGGTTGAACTAATGGACTACATCACCGCGCTTGAAGAAGCTATGGGTATGGAAGCTAAGAAAAACATGATGCCGATGCAGCCAGGCGATGTTCTGGAAACAAGCGCTGAAACTCAACCGCTGTATGATCTGGTTGGTTTCAGGCCGCAAACTACGGTCAAGCAAGGCGTGAAAAACTTCGTGGAGTGGTATAAAGACTACTACGCAATTTGATAATTTCTTATCTTCTGTTTTTACCGCAATCCACCGATTGCGGTATATTAACAGCCCATAGTGTAATCAGAGTAGTAGTTTCCTCAACGTTATATACTTCTAATTCGACAGGGATATCTTTCGATGTAGAATACAGAGATAGTCTCGTAAATGCCACGGTAGCATTAGTATTTTATTTCAGCACATAATGATGCTGCTTTTTTCTCATCATAAAAATTAAGGCAGGTAATTTTGCAAACCACCTGCCGTTATTAGAATTTAATCGTTACCAAATAGGTCTCGCGTATACACTTTATCTTTCACATCCGCCAATTCTTCTGCCATGCGGTTAGAAATAATTACATCCGACTCCTGCTTAAAAACATCAAGGTCGCGAATAACACGCGAGTTAAAAAATTCATCTTCCTTCATCACTGGCTCGTAAATAATTACAGGTATACCTTTCGCTTTTATTCTTTTCATTATACCTTGAATAGAGGAAGCACGGAAATTATCAGAGCCGCTCTTCATAATTAACCGATACACACCAACAACCTTCGGATTTTTCGCCAGGATGGAGTCTGCAATAAAATCTTTCCGCGTGCGATTTGCATCAACAATTGCCGAAATAATATTATTGGGTACCGACTCATAATTCGCCAGCAACTGTTTGGTATCTTTCGGTAAGCAGTACCCACCATAGCCAAAAGAGGGATTGTTGTAATGATTACCAATTCGCGGATCCAGACATACACCCTCAATAATTTGTTTACTGTTTAGCCCCTGGCTTTCAGCGTAGCTGTCTAACTCATTAAAATAGGCAACACGTAGTGCTAAGTAAGTATTAGCAAAGAGCTTAATAGCTTCAGCTTCAGTTGAATCAGTAAAAAGGGTCGGAATGTCTTTCTTAATCGCACCTTCTTTCAATAGGTCTGCGAATCGCTCAGCACGAGCAGAACGCTCACCAATGACAATTCGCGATGGATATAAATTATCGTACAAAGCCCGTCCCTCGCGGAGAAACTCCGGCGAGAAAATGATATTTTCAATTCCAAGGCGCTCTTTTATGCCGCGAGTGAAACCAACTGGGACCGTTGATTTTATAACCATAACAGCTTTCGGATTGATAGCAGTCACATCACGGATGACAGCCTCAACAGAAGACGTATTGAAGTAATTTGTCTTGGGATCATAATCTGTCGGCGTAGCTATAATAACGTAATCAGCGTCATGATACGCATCGAGTTTGTCTGTTGTTGCACGAAAATTAAGCTTTTTTTCCGTTAAATATTGTTGGATCTCATTATCTGCTATAGGTGAAATTTTCTGGTTAAGCAAATCTACTTTGGCCTGAATGATATCCAAAGCGACCACTTCATGGTTCTGGGCAATCAGAACACCATTCGATAAACCAACATAGCCTGTACCGGAAATAGTAATTTTCATAGAGCAACACTTCTACAGTTAACGGGTGATGGCAAATCGCCACAGTAATGATGGATACTGCTGGCGTTTTACTCTTTGCGAATAGTGAAGTCAAGACGGGGACGGGTCTTAAAAGTCCCCTTCATGTGAGCATACAGATTGAAGCGTAGTATCGATACGGGTTTCGGAGATGCAAAAAACAAACTATTTTACACTCTTTCTGTTTCGAACTTCACAGTTTCACTCAAGAACGATGGAAGTACCCCGCAACTTGCATAATATCTTTTTCGCTCAGCGTACCTGAATCTCCAAGCAACGTAATCCAGGCCTTAATATAAGTGTATTTAGCTTCTGCTAAATCTCGCTGTGCAGCATAGAGTTGCTGCTCCGCATTAAGCACATCAACGTTCACCCTCTGCCCGGCGAGCACACTTTGCCGTGTAGCCTCTACCTGCGTCGTCGCCGATTTTACAGCCAATTCATAGGCCCTGAGCTTAGCCTGGCTACTAATACACTGATTAAACTGTTTACGAAGGTCGTTCATAATCGAACCGACCTGGGCGTCCAGTTCATACTTAGCCTGCCCATAACGCGCCGCAGCCTGCCTCGTCGAGGCTGCAACTCCCCCGCCAGAATAAATTGGCATTGATACCTGAACCCCAACACTGTCGGTTCGATATTTCTGATTTACCGTATTGTCGCTGCTTGAATCATTTTCCGAGTGTGATGCATATAGCTGAACTTGTGGCATAAAACCAGCCCGGTTACGTTCAACATCATAACGCGCGGCATCCACGCCATGACGTGATGAAGCTAGTTGTGGATTTCGTTCCATGGCTAGCTTTTGCCAATCATCGAATGCTGTAAAACGTAGCGGTGAGACCTGGAATTTACCCTGCCGTAACGTCTGCAATGCATCTAACTGATCGAGAGGAATTCCGATGATGACTTCAAGCTCCCGCTGAGCTGAGTCTAAGACATCTCGAGCCTCGATGACCTGAGCTTCAGCAAGACTATACCGTGCCTGAGTCTCAGCAACGTCCGTCACAGTGCCCTCACCAGCGGACATCAGGCGATCATTCAACGCAAGTTGTTCTTTATAGGCTGCCTTTTGCGCCTCAGCTAGTGCAATTTGATCTTTGGCGTATGCAACACTGACGTAAGCCGAAATGACCCGGACTGCAAGATCGAGGTATTTACTGCGATATTTTTCGTCAGCCATCAAACTTTGTGCGACTCCGGTTTTATATTTCGCATAAGCCTCATAATCAAATAGAGGTTGCGTTAGGGTCACGGAACCCGCATAACTGCGGTACTGCTGTCGTTTAGTCACATCGCTAACATTGCCAAAAATATCACTCGTCTGATATTTTTGAGTCTGCCAATTACGTGGCGCATTCTGATAATTGAGAGAGACTTTTGGTAATAACCCTGCTCGTCCAATATTTTTTGCTTCATCCCCGGCTTCCTTTTCTTTAATCGCCGCCTGAAATGTCGGGTCTTTTTCCAGCGCTAGCGAATAGGCGTCCAGAATGCCCAATGCATACACCGGTGAGGATACCCCCCACACTATCGAACTAAGGGTGAGATTAATCATCTTCCTTTTCATGAAAATCACGATTATTCCTCGGTCAATGAAGTACGCGCACGATCCAAAATTGGTTTAAACAGATAACTTAACAGCGAACGGGACCCCGTCCTTACGAACACCTCAACTGGCATCCCTGGTTTGATTTCCTCACCCTGGAGCATTTTGATTCCTTCCGGAGTGACCGTTACCTGCATCTGATAATAAGCTTCCCCATTTGCTTTATCGATTAAACGGTCGGCAGAAACAAGCGTCACCGTACCAGGTATTTTAGGCGTCCTGTTTTGGTTAAAAGCAGTAAACATAAGCTCAACGGGGAGCCCGGTATATACTTTATCGATTAGTTGTACTTTCAATTGAGCATCAACAACCAACGCAGCTTCACTGGGAACCACATCCATAAGGTGATCTCCAGCCCCCACCACGCCGCCTTGGGTAAATATATTCAGTCCAACGACGGTACCATCAACTGGCGAAATAATTTCGGTATTCCCTAGCTCAAAATTAGCCATATCCAGTTTGTTTTTATAATCATTTACATCCATTTGCGTTTGCGCTAACTGTGTTCTCACTTCACGCTGATAGTCCGCATACCGCTGGTCGATACGCTGCTGCGACTCCAACAGTTGCTTTTGTAGCTGTCCGATCCTGCCTATCGTCTCATCGATACTGCTACTGATCTCTGCAAACTGACGTTGAGCCTCCAGATAACGGTTGCGCGGCAAATACCCTTCCGCAGAAAGCTGTTTCATACTTGTCATCTGCTCACGGATGCTGTTTAGTTGAATCTGTTTGTTCGCCCGGGAATCCTGTAATCCCTTGAGCTGGAAACGGATACCGTCAATTGACTGCCTAAAACCATCGACTTCACTACGTAATGCCTGTCGGCGAGAAATAAAAAGCTGTTGCTGCAAGGCAATTATTTCCGCAGCACGAGGCTTATCTTTGATAGCATTGAAAACGTCAGAGAATTTAATTGCATCCAGATTATCTCTTTCAGCTAACAAACGCCCCTCTGTTGCCAGTGTTGTGTAATATTGGATCTTCAGGGAGTCCACCTGCGCCTGTGCCTGCACCTGGCTCATTTGAACCAGTACCTGCCCGGCCTTGACCTTATCCCCTTCTTTAACCGCGATATTGCTGATAATACCACTGGTTGGAGATTGAATAGTTTTACGGTTTCCTGAAACAGTTACCGACCCTTGAGAGGCAACGCCTTTATCCAGAGGAGCGAAAGCTGCCCATAACAGGAAACCGCATAAACCAATCGCGATCACCAACCAACCAAAACGCGTATATTTCCGCTCATCAGTAGAATCTGATGGCACATCGCCACTAAAAGACTGATTCATTTGAGAAGACATATTCCCCCCTTTAACAACAGATAGTTGCAGCTTTTATCTGGCAAGCCGTTATTTAGTTTATTTGTGTTTTAGGGGTAACCCCGTTGCCGTCATGCGATTCACTATTAACTGCATGCATTGCCTGTTGCTGTGCTGCCTGAGTCCTCTGAGCATTATTCAAAGCCTGAAGTACCTGTTGGGTGGTACCAAACGCGTTAACCTTACCATTGACCAATAGTAACAACTTACTGGTCATTGAAAGCAAGTTAGTTCGATGCGTAATCAGTACCACCGTTTTTTGCCGCTCCCGAAGAAAGGCAATAGCCTTATTAAGGGCCAATTCGCCAGCGTCATCCAGATTAGAATTCGGTTCATCAAGAACAATCAACGAGGGATCGCCATACAAGGCCCTTGCAAGCCCAATACGTTGCTTTTGACCTCCAGAAAGTCCGCTCCCGCCGTTGCCAATCACTGAGTCATAGCCATGTGGGAAACGTAAAATCAGTTCGTGTACCCCTGCCAGTTTCGCGGCAGCAATCACTTTCTCAGCATCGACGTCATTAAATCTCGCTATGTTCTCCGCTATGGTTCCAGCGAACAATTCAATGTCTTGAGGTAAATAGCCAATATGCGGCCCCAGTTCATCTTTATTCCACTGATAAATATCAGCGCCATCCAACCGAACAATTCCTTCACTTACCGGCCAAATCCCAACTAATAATCGTGCCAGGGTCGATTTTCCGGATGCACTAGGGCCAATAATGCCAAGCACATCACCCGCCTGTAAATTAAATGACACAGCGTGCAATACCGGTTCACCCTGTGCGCCCGGCGGTTTCGCCGATACATTTTCTACGCTCAGTACCCCTTCAGGTTTCGGCAGAGACATCCCGGTGCCACGGGGTGGGTTACTATCCAGTAATTTAACCAACCGGCGATAAGATAGTTTTGCCGAGCTCCAGCTTTTCCAGACGTTAATCACTTGTTCTATCGGAGCAAGCGTCCTCCCCATCAAAATAGAACCGGCGATCATCATTCCAGGAGTAATATGACCATCGATAGCCAGCCAGCCCCCCAGCCCGAGCACCAAAGATTGCAAGGAAAGACGCACAAATTTCGTAATAGAATTGATACGGGAAGCTCGTTCACTCGCGACTCGCTGACTGTTCAGAAATCGTTGATGTAAACTAAACCATCGTCCCTTGATGTTTGGCAACATTCCTAATGCTTCTATAACTTCCGCATTGCGCAAGTTAGTACTGGCAAGACTTCCTGATTGCAACGCAAGCTTACTCGCTTCAGCCAATGGTTCTTTTGATACTATTTCATTCACCACGGCCAGCGCTATCAATATTAATGAGCCAATTAATGCAAACAACCCTAACCAGGGATTAAACAGAAAAATGACCAACAAATAGATCGGGAACCAGGGCGCATCAAAAAAAGCAAAAAGCGCGCTGCCGGTCAAAAACTGACGCATATTAGTAAGATCGTTAAGCATTTGCCCGGCATCAGCAGATTTATTTTTGAGATTATCTTCGTATGCTGCGGTATAAACACGTGTATTTAAACGCATATCTAGCTGCGCGCCAATCCGTATGACCACCATGCTACGGACATACTCCAGCAATGCCATCATACCAAACATGGCCAGCATGATAAGGGTTAGCATCAGCAGAGTGATTTCATTACCAGAGGGTAGCACCCGGTCATAAACCTGGAGCATATAAATCGAAGGTACTAACATTAAGATATTAATGAATGCGGTAAAAACACCGACTGTCCAGAATATTTTACTGCGAGTGCGTATTACGTCCGCAATTTCATTGCGCGGTAAATAGTGCTCCACTGCTTTTTCCCTTATTTTTGTGTACCTTCAGCCACACCTCTACCGACAGTAGAGCAATCAGATCCCAACAACTCAGGCTGGAGATATTTATAATATATAGATAGGAAAACACTAAAATATCAAGCTACCAAAAAAAATATTTTTTCATAATCCATGCGAAAATTAATGTTAATAAAAATACGACAGAGATCACAATAAAAAGGGGGAAGAGCATCCTCCCCCTTTTTTATAAAACAGCCATCACATCACGCTGCTTAAGCGTAGTGTAAAGTATCAACCAACTGCTGATGGGTTTGCCCGTTGAGATACACTACTGTATCGTTCGCATCCAGAGTATGGTTGTTGTTGTTATCAACAATCAGGTAGTTACTAGCCTCGTGGGAGTTATCAGTCCAGACAACCGACGCTACCCCCACCTTAGCAGTGAGATCACCGTTACCACCGATACCAAGGATTTGCCCTAACAGACCGACAACGCCGCCAACCACACCACCAACTAATGTACCTAACAACGCGTCAACAACATCAGTCGTACGTACACCATAATCAGCTACCTGGGTATGCGTGGCATCATTGTTAATAGTCAGACCTGAAGCAGTGTCAAAAATGCTATCTTTA
Organism: Klebsiella sp. 141203; assembly: GCF_032601985.1. Classification (NCBI taxonomy): domain Bacteria; kingdom Pseudomonadati; phylum Pseudomonadota; class Gammaproteobacteria; order Enterobacterales; family Enterobacteriaceae; genus Klebsiella; species Klebsiella sp. 141203. Next base: position 1,152,178 of record NZ_JAQIRL010000001.1, read on the forward strand.
CCGCTATTAAAATCTGAAATGGTCACACCAGAGTTGACGGTGCTTGCTTTCAATTGGTAAAGGTTCGCACCGTCACCACCTGAAACAATGGTGTTACCGAGAACCTTAAAGGTATCCGCAACGCTAGTTCCTTGAACCGATAAGTTATGCCCACCACCTAACCCCAACAGATTAATAATCGTTGTTGTCACACCAGCAGCAGGAAGAATAGTCAGAAGTTGATAAAGGATTCCTTTACCAGTTCCCCCCACATTAGCATCCAGATTCAATCCTGCGGAATTTGCCGAAGCATTGATAGTCTCCAGGTTGCCGTAACCTGTGCCTACCGTCAGATTAAGCAAATGATCGCCGGTGACATTGATAGTTTGTAGTTGGCTACCGGTTCCCGCCAAGCTGATGGCGTTAGCGAAACTACCGGTACCACCCGAGCCGACATTCAGGGTTGTCAACGCAGTGGCGCCACTGCTGTTTAGTGCCAGCGAGCCTGCGTTGATATCGCTATTACTGGTTGCGGTGAAGTTAACATTGAAATGATCGGTGATACCTGGACGGAACGTAATATCGACACTACTTGCCGCAGTCGCGTTACCTGTGACTTCAAGTTGCGCGGAATTGCCACCTGCCGCATTAATCACATGGACATTACTTGCCAGGCCCGATAACACAAATCCCTGCGAGCCGACTGTTGAAGTTCCGGCCTGGGTGATATTTGTCCCAAGAGTACCAGTCAAACTCGATTCGGTGGTTGCATTACCCGTTAATACGCCAAAGTCAAATGTATGGGCCTGAGCGGTAGAACTTGCACTAACAGTTGCCTGCCCTACATAGCCAGCAAGATCCAGCTTTTCGAAATTACTGAACTGCGAAGAGTTGGAAGTGATAACTGCAGTTCGGGTAACAATATTCCCACCCATAACGACATTTTTCGTAATAAAGTTAGCCGAAATGGTATCAATCCCAGCTCCACCATCAGCGGTGACAGATGTGCTCACCGTATTTGCCCCGCCAGTAGAGTTACCGGCCCACTTCAGCGTATCGTTACCCGTTCCGAGGTTAAACTTAGCCGTGGCGGTGGTCATATTAACAAGGTTACTAACAAGAACATCATCAGCGCCGGAACTGGCATTGAGGATCACGCTACCGTTGTTAACAACGATGTCTACCCCAGGGTTCACCCCATTATCGGACAGGTTAACAGTGGCTGCGCTTGAACCATTAATTTCTAGATTTGCCAAATGATCGGCGAATTTGAGGTTAACGGTGCTCGCCACGTTAGCATTGAGTTGCGCGTTAGTCAGAACCGCAGTTTCAGCATTAGTGAGCTGATGGCTAGCATTGGTATTGACTGTACCAGTGGCGTTGCCGCCTGTAGCGCTGGCGCTGAGGACAGCGCTAGTTTTATAAAGTAACCCGGTACCAATCTGATATTCAAAGGCATGCTGATTGGTTACAGTTGCCGCATCTGTAGCCGTAGAACCGCGTAAATCGTTGATAATTGCCTGGGTAATGGTTGCCTTATTGGTGCCGAGAGCGCTGTATTGCGCTAAAACCGCTGCACTAGGGGCGACGCCGTAAATTCCCTGATAAACATGCGTGATAAAGGCATCGCCAGTTAAATTAGAACCTTTGCTTTGAAACTCAGAAGAAGCAATTAATTTTGTCAGTAATGAACTATATGTATTACCACCGGTGGCAAGATAATTAGTCCAGTCGCCAAGCCCGCCCATGTCAACTGAACGTCCCACTAAAGAAATGTACGCAGCTTCGACTTGCTCCTTACTACTTAGAGCGACGCTCCATGTATTCCAGTTCGCTGAGCCATAGTCTTTGTACATGACTTTATTCAGCGCATTATCAAAGCTATTTTGTGCTGTTAGCGTCGCAGAATCGAATCCTGTATAATTCAGAACACCATTAATTACATTATTAAGAGCCGCGTTTAAATTTGAGCCTGTTAAAAAAGTTTGGGCGACACTATCTGCTGGGGTGCTTCCCCAAATGGACGCATAGACAAGTTTAACTATCTCAAGATCGGTTTTGCCAGAATACAAAGTCTGACCCGCTGTGGATGCTAACAGGTTAGAAATATATTGTTCTTGGCTAATCGCCCCCGTACGAAACTGGCCTGCTACGGCATCATAGGTGGAAGCCGTCGTATAGGTGTTTTTCCCAAGAATTGCAAATTGTATAGCTGCAACTGCTTTTTGTGTGAGTAGCACTTGAGTAACCATTTAAGAATCCTCAAAATTTCGTATCAGGAGCAATCCAGGCCCAGAGTTATTGGGAGTTCATTGGAAGCGTTTGCATCAGCATAGATGCACCTTCCCCTTAATAAGAAAAGTCTAAAAAAATCACACCGTCAACACGCTAGAATAAAAAAATAAAATACGAATAGTTTCCATAAGTTATGCAGGTATGAATTAAAATCTCACTGCCTCACTCCCCACTAAATTCAGTAGGTAAAAAGACAAAAAGATAAACGTGTATTAGCAACGGCAGATACCATTACATAAAACAAGGATATTATAGATATTGATAGAATAACGGAAATTTTAAGGGTACCGTCAAAAGCAGGTGTGGTAAAAGTAAAAAAAGGGGCAGGATTAGCAAATGCTGGCAGTTTGAGGTCAAAGCAAGTGGAGTTAACAATAAATGTTAATTAGCTAAAACAATTAACATTATCATGAGTAAAATAAATTGGTTGGCAGTTAATTAAGTTCAATACGAACCATAGTGTATAATTAATAAATTTTAGCAATAAGTATATTCAGCTTTTCAGCAGAACGTTCCCATGAATACCTCTCTACATTAGACTTACCCTTATCAATCAACAGGTTGCGTTCGTCAACGTTATTATTTAATTTAATGATCGCTTTGATAAGCTCATATTTTGAGTCTGGGTCAAAGTACAACACACTATCCCCCAAAGTCTCTTGAAGAGACGCTCTATTTGAGGAAATAACCGGACAAGAGCATGACTGGGCTTCCAGTGGAGGTATACCGAACCCTTCATAATATGATGGAAAAATAAAAGCCTTTGCGCCTCTGTATAAAGCAATTAATTCTTCATCAGGTACACGCCCCAAAAAATCTATTCTTGGGTCATCAGTTTTGATATTTACACAATTAAATACCGTGTTCCTGTCACCTATTATCTTCAAATTTATATTTAAATCTGCAGATAGTACAGTTTCAATAAGACCATGAATATTTTTATGATGATTAACCGAAGACACGGTCAAAAAGTAATCACCTCCACATATTTCATTGTCCCTAACCATACTATCATCTGGTTTAAAAAAAACATTACTTACAGCATTCGGGATAATGTGAATTTTACTCGCATCACAATTATAATAATTTAATAGCTCACTTTTCGAAAAATCACTGACAGTCACTATTAATTTTGAATTCTTTAGTAAAACAGGAGTGAACAATGAGTATAACAGCCTGAAACCGAATGAAAAACTTTCAGGATAACGTATATAAGTAATATCATGTTGCGTTACAATCTGCCTTTTGAAAAACAAAGGGCCACTATTGCATAAATTGACTAGCACGCAATCTTTTTGTTTTTTTAGAAAAAGCGGTAATGTAAATTGTTCCCAAAAATGACCTCTCCCCCCCTTGATTTCTTTAATACTAAAATTTGAAATGTTATAGCTTTTATCAATGGCTGACATATCAGGCACCAATACCACAACATCATGTCTCAATTTTGATAACCTAAGACTCATTTCATAAGCAAATCGCTGCACACCGGTAAGTTTTTGAGTAAGAAAACGACCATTAACATAAATCATTAGCGACCTACTTGAGGTTTATTATTATAAGAAACTTATTATGACAGGATTATAAATTTAAAAAAACCATTTTCGAAGAAAATGTAATAACTGATTAGTCATAGGTAAAAAAAAAGCCCTGTAAAAACAGGGCTTAGAAAGTAAAACTTTACTGGCTTAGTTAATCCATTCAGTATGGAACACACCGTCTTTGTCAATGCGCTTATAAGTATGTGCGCCGAAGTAATCACGCTGAGCCTGAATTAGATTTGCTGGCAATACTGCAGAGCGATAACTGTCATAATAAGCGATGGCGGCTGAGAATGTCGGAACAGGGATACCATTTTGCACCGCATAAGCTACAACATCACGTAATGCCTGCTGATAATCATCAGCAATCTGTTTGAAGTAAGGAGCTAATAACAGATTAGCAATTTTTGCATCCTGATTATATGCATCGGTGATCTTCTGGAGGAACTGAGCGCGGATGATGCACCCTGCACGGAAAATTTTAGCAATTTCTCCGTAGTTAAGATCCCAATGATACTCATTCGAGGCTGCTCGCAACTGAGAAAAACCTTGAGCATAAGAAACGATCTTACCTAAATATAATGCTCTACGGACTTTCTCAACAAATGCTGTTTTATCACCGGCAAGTTTAGCTTGTGGGCCCGTCAATACTTTAGACGCTGCAACACGCTGCTCTTTAAGGGACGAGATATAGCGAGCGAAAACTGATTCCGTAATAAGGGACAATGGTTCACCTAAATCAAGAGAGCTCTGGCTTGTCCACTTACCAGTGCCTTTATTCGCGGCCTCGTCAAGAATGACATCAACCAAATAGTTACCTGCCTCATCTTTCTTTGTGAAGATATCTTTTGTAATATCAATGAGATAACTACTTAATTCACCTTCATTCCATTTGGTGAAAGTTTCCGCTAATTCCTGGTTGGAAAGATTTAAACCACCCTTCAACAATGCATAGGCTTCAGCGATTAGTTGCATATCGCCGTATTCGATACCATTGTGAACCATCTTAACATAATGGCCCGCGCCATCAGCCCCGATGTAGGTTACGCAAGGCTCACCGTCTTCCGCTACAGCCGCAATTTGTTTAAGAATTGGCGCAACCAGTTCATAAGCTTCTTGTTGACCACCAGGCATAATTGAAGGGCCTTTCAATGCCCCTTCTTCTCCGCCGGATACACCTGTCCCGATAAAGTTGAACCCTTCAGCAGAGAGTTCGCGATTACGGCGGATAGTATCCTGGAAGAATGTATTACCCCCATCAATTATGATGTCACCTTTTTCCAGGTATGGCTTCAACGATTCAATTGCACTATCAGTGCCGGCACCGGCTTTAACCATCAACAGGATACGTCGAGGGGTTTCCAGAGATTCAACAAACTCTTTCACTGTGAAATAAGGGACTAATTTTTTGCCTGGATTTTCAGCAATAACTTCTTCAGTCTTTTCACGGGAGCGGTTGAAAACAGAGACGGTATAGCCACGACTTTCGATGTTGAGCGCAAGGTTTCGGCCCATCACCGCCATACCAACAACCCCTATCTGTTGCTTGGACATTACTTACTCCTGTCTGGTGTGGTCACTGCGACACGTTCGCAGTTTAAATGTGATGTTTATATTAGCTCAAAGCCCGTATGACGTATAGTGTAAAAATGTTAACAAATGAAGAATAAAAAACATAACCAATTGAAAACTATGGCATTCTACTCTTACATACAACACCATTAACGCAATAAAAGCCAACCGATATGAAATTGTTTAGTTTTTCTGCATTTATTAATAATTGATTTTTTTAGTTTCAATAAACTCCGAATATTTAGAATTAACGTATTCAGCAATTTCCTGGTTAAAGCGCTCGGTAGAAAATTTTAACGCATGTGCGCGGCAATCATTTGGAAGAATTTGATCTTGCATCGTTTCAAACTTTTGCACAGCATCAATGACAGAAGCTACATCCTGTTTGTCAAAAAGGATACCTGTTGGATTATCTACACCAAATGGTCTTACTGTTTCAAGTGAACCACCTTTTCCAAACGCAATTACAGGCGTCCCACAAGACTGTGCTTCAACTGGAGTAATTCCAAAATCTTCTTCTGCAGCAAAAACAAATGCTTTAGCATTCCTCATATGCTCTTGCATGATCTCATTTGATTGATAACCCAGAATTTCAATGTTAGCCGTGGCTTTAGACTTTATCTTTTGCATCTCCGGGCCATCACCAACGACGACGAGTTTACGATCTGGCATGTGACTGAAAGCCTCAACAATCAGATCAATACGCTTATAAGGGACAAGCCGTGATGCTGTAAAGAAATAATCTTCTTTATCTTCATTCAGAAGGAAGCGATTGACGTCAACAGGCGGATAAATGACATCAGCTTCACGCCCATAAACTTTTTTAATCCGGCGCGCGATGAATTGAGAGTTAGCAATGAAATGATCAACGCCATTTGCAGTTCGATAATCCCACATACGCATTTTATGCAGAATCAATTTTGCAATCATTCCCTTTAAGCCATGATCTAAACCTGCTTCTCGAAGATACTGATGCTGAAGATCCCAAGCATATCTTATAGGGGAATGAACATAACTAATATGGAGTTGATCAGGACCAGTTAAAACCCCTTTAGCAACAGCATGGCTGCTTGAAAGAATGACATCGTGCTTTGATACATCAAGTTGCTCAATTGCTATTGGCATCAAAGGAAGATATGTTTGATATTTTTTCTTCGCTTTCGGTAGGCGTTGAATGAATGTTGTGGTTATTTCTTTATTCTGAAAGTGTTTTTTATTTTCAGAGGAGAGAAAATCCACAACAGAATACAAGTGCGATTCTGGATAGGATTTAATAAGTTCAGCAACAACTTTTTCTGAACCAGCATAAGTTATAAACCAATCAGCAACAATACCAACATTTAAATCGCGCATAAAAACCCATCGTATATTTATAATTCAACATGCAAAATATATAAGGTGCTCCATGATTGCAAAGCACCTTTAGGAATTTAAAATTTAAGCCCTTAATAATGCCAAAATCTCTGCAGTTTTGTTTTCCATTAAAGTAACATCACCTCTGGACTCTACATTTAGGCGAACTACAGGCTCAGTGTTAGAACTACGTAGATTGAAGCGCCATTCCGCAAACTCAAGGCTTATACCATCAGTATGGTTGATATCAAGGGCTTCCCCCTGATAGCGTTCAAGAACCCGTTTGATCGCAGACTGTGGATCGCTAAGGGAGCTGTTGATTTCTCCAGAAGCTGGGTAAGCTTGCATCCGCGTATTAACTAATTGGTTCAGCGTTTTATCTTTGATACATAGCAACTCGGCAACAAGGAGCCATGGGATCATCCCGCTATCGCAATAGGCAAAATCGCGGAAATAATGGTGAGCACTCATTTCGCCACCGTATATCGCATCTTCTGCGCGCATACGTTCTTTAATGAAAGCATGACCTGTTTTGGACATCACGGGAATGCCGCCCGCTTTATTTACAATATCAATTGTATTCCAGCTTAAACGCGGATCATGAATAATACGAGATCCTGGATTCTTTTCAAGGAATGCATCAGCCAAAAGACCAACAATATAGTATCCTTCAATAAAGTTACCCATATTATCGAATAGGAAGCATCGATCGAAATCACCATCAAATGCAATCCCCATATCAGCTTTATTCTTTATGACAGCATCAGTGGTATCTTTTCGGCACTCAGGTAATAATGGATTAGGTATACCATTTGGAAAGGTACCATCAGGTTCATGATGCACCTTTATAAATTCAACAGGAACATTCTGTTTTTTAAATTGCTTCTCAAGGGCATCTATAACGTGGCCAGCTGCGCCGTTTCCAGAATTAACAACTAATTTTAGCGTTCTATTAATATTATTAAGATTAATATAGCTCAGTAATTTATCAATATATGCATCTAATACTGAAATCGATTGATAAGTACCTTTAGGCTGTGATGAGTTTATAGCAAAATTATTCTCTTCGGCCAGACGCTGGATCTCCCTTAGCCCAGTATCACCACTGATTGGCTTTGAGTTCTCACGCACGAGTTTCATGCCATTATAATCAATTGGGTTATGACTGGCTGTTACTTCCACTCCCCCATCAACACCGAGATAGGACGTAGCAAAGTAAATCTCCTCTGTACCTGATAATCCGATGTCAAGAACATCAGTACCAGCATCCTGTAATCCTTTGGCAAGGGAAAGTTTAAGGGATTCACTAGTTAGTCTAACATCGCCTCCAACAACCATTTTTTTAGGCTTAAGATACTCACCATAGGCACGACCAATACGATATGCGATGTCCTCCGTAAGTTCAGAGCCTAACTTGCCGCGAATGTCATACGCTTTAAAGCAGGTTAATAATTCCATCATTTTCCCCATTTAATCAAATTCCATAATGATCTTTTAGACGAACAATATCATCTTCACCTAAATATGAACCAGACTGAATCTCAAGGATTTCAAGAGCTATTTTTCCTGGATTTTCCAGCATATGAGTCGAACCTGCAGGAATAAATGTTGACTGGTTTTCAGTAAGTAAAAACTCACGATCGTTTAAGGTAATCTTCGCTGTTCCTGATAATATAATCCAGTGCTCGGCACGGTGATGATGCATTTGTAATGAAAACTTACCGCCCGGTTTAACTGTGACTTTGTTAATATGATATTTAGTTGTATTAACAACTTTATCACTATGCCCCCAAGGGCTATAGGATTCGCGGTGGATTCTATACTCACGGCGCGAAGTCATTTTAAGATGTTCAACTACGCGTTTAACGTCCTGCACTTGGGATTTATCAATAACGAGCACAGCATCTTTGGTACTAACTACTACCAGATTATTAACCCCAACCGCAGCTACAAGTTGTTCTTCGCTATTTATATAACAATTAGAAGAATCATGGACAAAAACATCCCCTGATAGTGAATTCCCTTTACCATCCTTGTCGTTAACTTCCCACAATGCGGACCATGAACCCACATCATTCCAACCAGCATCCAATGGTACCACAGATGCAGACTGCGTTTTTTCCATCACTGCATAATCAACTGACTCATCAGGACAAGCAGAGAAAGCATCTTTGTCAACACGAATAAAGTCACGTAAAGAATCGGTATGCACAGTCTGCATTGCCTGTTTACATGAACTGAGAATATCTGGACGGAACTCATCCAACTCTTGTAGAAAGCGACTTGCTCGAAACATGAACATGCCGCTATTCCAGTAATATTCACCGCTGTCTAGATATTCCTGTGCTGTAGGCAAATTGGGTTTTTCAACGAAACGTTTTACATCATAAGCTACATGATCATCAAAATGTTCTTCGCTACCCCGCTGGATATAACCATAACCCGTTTCGGGACCAGTAGGAACAATCCCAAATGTTACAAGCTTTCCTTGATTTGCATAAACTACAGCACTGTTGATTGCAGCTTGAAAAGCTTCATTATTCTCAATAACGTGGTCTGCAGCCAAAACAAGGAGCAATGGGTCATCATCATGTGCAACTGCGTGTAACGCGGCAAGAGCTATAGCTGGAGCCGTATTACGCCCAATGGGCTCAAGAATAATATTATTAGAGAGCTTCTCGATTTGACGTAGTTGTTCAGCGACTAAAAAACGATGTTGTTCGTTACAAATTACAATAGGTTCTTTAGTCTCTAAACCATTAAGGCGAGTAATAGTCTCCTGAAGCATCGATAGCTCGCCGTGTAAACGTAAAAACTGTTTCGGATATAGCTCTCGCGACATCGGCCATAAACGACTTCCAGTACCTCCAGCCATTATCACTGGGAGAATCATGACTTAACCTCATTTAGTATATTAACAGTTCGACATAGAGACATTAAGAATTAAATTAAACAACAAAACTTTTGCATTTATCAGCTAATTCATTAGCATATTGCTCATGCAAAGTTTTATTTTTAATAATGGTATTCATTCCAATTTTCTTACCATCAAATTCAAAATTAGCAGTCGCATTGGCGTTCATATCGACGTCAATTCTATTAAAGAAGTCAAACAATCCATCGAAACGGCAGTTATCAACTTTATTTTTAAAGCCACCATTTACAAAAATAACTGGAGTCCCCATAGCCAGGCACGGAAGAGCTGTATGGATCCTGGATGTTACAACCAGTTTTGCATTAGCTAATTTCCTAAGAAATTCATCAGCTAATTTAAAACCTTCATCCGCAGAAAGGTACGGGATGATCTGTTTTTCATATTTAGCATGCTTAAGTAATTCACTATCAAAAAACTGATTAAGGACTTTACTTCTATGATTAAATTCAAATGCACGACCATTTAGTAAGCGCTTACCAAAACGTAACGGTTGGCTAATTAACTCTGGTAATGACATTGAGTCATACATTACATCAATAAAATAAACATCATCCGTTACATTATCTCGTTTATATTTATTCCCCAAAGTAAGGGTCATGCAACCTGAATAATATGCATCAATTCCTTTTGAAATAAGCAAGTCACGTGTGTAAAAATCACGGCAACCTATAGGTGCATGCTTTTTAAAATGCTCGATACTCGCAGGTGTGAAAATTTTGTCTACAATAGTAGAGTTAATATGGATTGATACATATAAAGGAGTTATATCTTCAGATGGTGGAAAGTTTTCTGGTATATCCATGTACCACGCATTCATGATCATTTTTACTTTATTACCACTATAAGTATTCATATGATCTCGTGGTATATACTCATTCACGCAAGGTAAAAACTGGCGTGCTGCTGTACTTTGTACATAATCACCCAGATTGATCCAGTTTCTTTTGACATAGATGTCACTTTCGTATGTCAGGACGCCATATTGAGTATTGTTTACTTGCATGTTATTTCCTACCTAATTTTTTCTTTATTAAAGATATTAAATATTTTCTTTCTGAACTAATTAGCACCAAATAGAAAAAGAGTATAGTCACTGCAATTGTGTTTAAGGATATTAGAAGCAGTAATCCTAAAAAACCTACAGGAAGAACGGTGTTGATATAAAATGAAATTGCAAATGATATTAAAGAAACAGATAATAATCGCGGAAAAATATTAAGAAAAAATATTTTACTATTTAATCCTGTTACCTTTTCCACATACAGAACCCTGAATATAAGCATTGCAACTGCACAAAGTATACGACTCGAAACCGCCACGACCAATGCAAACCCTAATGAGTAAAGAGCATATGTAACTACTAAAGTTAAAAGCATTATCAATGATGCTATTAATTGATAGTTACGCAATTTCCCCACTGCATATGCTACTGTAACGAAAGGTCCTGAAAGAGAATCAACGATGACATACAGTATGACAATTCTTACCAACACCACCAAATGTTCTGGAACTTGTTTCAACCATAGGTTAATAACAAAAGGCGCATCTACAAAAGCAGGTACCGCTGCAATGAGTACGATAAAGCCAGTCAACTTACATGATAAAGACAGAAGAGAGGAAACCTCTTCATGATTTCCAGTTGAATGCTGCTTTATCAGTTGAGGATTAAATGCGGTTTGCAAAGTACCTATGACACGGTTAAATGCAATCAATACCTGCTCCGCTAACCAAACAGAACCATTCGCCACTACACCTACAAAGAAATATGTCAGCAGAGCGATACCTTGAGAAAGCCCAACTAAACTCAATGAGCCCATCATGGACCAACTCGAGAAGGTTAATATTTCTTTAAGCAGTTCTTTATTTTCTTTGAAACTCACCTTTACAGTGCATATATCTATTTTTCTAATACAGTTAACAAAATAGACAAAATACACTGAAATATATCCAAAAAGCAAGAACGCAGCATACCATATCAATTTCGAGTCGAAATCAAATAAGGTAAATAAATACACCATCCCCCAACGCTGAATGGCATCAAATATCCCTATTTTTGCAAACAAATCCATTTTTTCAGTAGCGATTAAAGCTGCGATAAATGGTGTTTGCATTATCTGAACGAGGAGAGATACGACAGATAGTTGATACACCCAAAATATTTCTGTCATACGCTCAGCAGGAACTCTTAATTTATAGATTAAGAACCATAAGCCAATTGTTTCAGCGAGGAATAAAACAGCACCGCATATTATAAAATGGACCAATATACTTGTCGAAAATACTCTTTTAGTCCAGGAAAAATCCCTTCTACCTAAACCAACTGACAAGAACCTTTGAGTTGCCAAAGCCGACACGTTTTGAATGAACGAAAATAAAACGATAATACTGCCAATGACACTGTAAAGCCCAAAGTCATAAACCCCAAGCGCATTTAAAACCAAGCGTGAGGTATAAAAAGTTGCAAACATTATCAGTAGCATCCTGCCATAAAGCATGAATGTGTTCTTTGCAACTATTTTTTTATTTGTAGCGTATTTTTCACTCATTTTTACCAACATTATCGTCAACACAGAAAAATTAATTCTTGTTTTACGATTTCTATACTCTTAATTACTTGTTAGATACGTATTAACAAGTTCAGCGGTAGCACTCCACGAATATTTACCGACCTGTTTAGAGCCTTTTCTAATAAGTTGGGTTTTAAGTTCAATATCAGAATGTAATTTAGATATTGCTGTTGCTATTTGCTGTATATTCTCAGGGTCGACCACCAGTGCTGCATCGCCAGCGACCTCTCCGAGGGAGGTTGTTTTGGAAGTAATAACGGGCACACCACTGGCCATTGCCTCAATGACCGGAAGACCAAAACCTTCATAGAAGGAGACAAAAATCAGTCCTTCTGCACCACGGTATAACTCAGGTAATTCTTCGGTTTTAACGAATCCAGTAAATACAACTCTATCAGTAAGTTCATTGATTTCAATGAGAGTCGCTAACTCATCTGTTTTCTTCCCAGTAAAAACAAGTTTTACGCTTTTAGGGATATCTGCTCTGGCAAAGGCCTGAATCGTTCCAACCTCATTCTTATGGCTTTTTCTGTTGCTGACACATAAATAATAAGGATAGCCAAACTCTTTCTTTTTCCCATCAGGTCTGAAATCGTTGGATACTCCATTACCGACATTTACAACCTTTTCAGCAGGAACTCCGGACCATTGAATGATTTTTTGTCGAGAAAACTCGGAAACAGTAAAAATATACTTAGCTTTTTGACACCCTCTTTTTATGACAACCTTATAAAATATTTTTTTTAACAAGCTGGAGTTTTCAGGACGTTCCAAATGATTCAAATCATGGATTGTAAATACATATGGTACCCTGGTAAATAACGGGGGAATATAACCTGGAAAAAAAACAATACCATCACGCATCTTCAACATCTTTAATGATGTTTTTATGCAATCAACAGGGCTGAATGGTTTGCCAGTGAAACCCGCACTTTTATAATTTGTTATTTTATTAATTTCTTCAGCAAATGTTCCGATTCCGCCTGAACCTGACCATCGGTCATCAATTAGAATGTTTTTCATAAATATCCATTGGTTAGTTGCTACTTATAATTTCTTTTAACTTTTGCGATAATGCTTCTATTTCTTCTTCTTCACTACCAGTTTTATATAAATAACCCTGAGGTATATAATCACGCATACCATCACGAGCAGGAGCTATAATGGAGACATTTGCCTTAATTGCTTCAAGCATTACAAGCGGTACCCCTTCATACAATGAAGGTAAAACTAATGCATCCACATCTTTGGTATGGTCCCATATATTATTCTTCCAGCCCATGTATTCAAAAGTCACATTAGAACTCAATGCGTCTGACATCTCTTTCATTTTGTTAAGGTCTGGACCATCACCAATAACCTTAACTCTTATATTTTTCTTGACATTAATTTTTTTTAAAGCGCCAACTAGTAAGTGTTGTCCTTTTTGCCGAAAATAGACCCTTCCAGCCATAAGCAAAACAAATTCATTTTCCTTGGGACGGTAAGTGTAACCACTCCCTCTTATATTTTCAGGGTTAAAATTAACTATAACATTACGCAACACTCTAACAGCAGCATTTGGGTTTCTTTTTGTAAGCTCACTAGCAAATATATTACTAATAGAGATATATTTGTCGCATTTTTTATAAACACTTCTTGATAGAATATCTTTAATCAAGGAAAGCTTACTTCCCATTAAAGAAAAACTATGTGTGTAAGGGATATAGCTAATTATTTGTTCCCTACAAACCCTAACCCCTTCATTTAAGAAAACAGAGCCTAACTCAATATCACCTTGAACAATGATAATATAGTCATAATCAGTACTTATTTTTTTTAAGAAATTCCTTGCCAGTGTTCTATATTTGAGATTAAAAAAAGAGTGAAGGATTTCTAATCTTTTATGACAAATCGCATGCGTATTATATTCCACACCTTGATTCGCAAGGATTTTTTTTAATTGTGAATTATCATCTGGTACAAAACATGATAAATCAATCCCTTTATTAAGGAATCTTTTTATATGAGCTATGGTCATTAATTCATGACCACCCACGATTGATGCAGTAAATACAACCGCTGTTTTAAATTTATTAATCATTTGCACCTTCAGTTTTATTTTTATAATCTTGGTTAAACCAAACCGTACACAACCCCATCATGATAAATAGATTTGTTGCAGTCGGGGGCAGCCAAAAAGCACCATCTGATAATGCAGCGCAAAAATATGCGACAAATGGCAGAATATAAGGCGATCTTAACAACGGTTTTAATTTAAGAAAAATAAAACTCAAGAAATATAACATCATTGGCACACCAAAAATTTGCGCTATTGAAGCTGGGAGAACTTCATAAATCTCATAAAACGTTCTGTTGTAAGATAACATACCATTTAGCAGTATTAATGGGTGCTCTGTAATAATATCGATATAATATATAATCTTTTCAATTCTTCCGCTCCCTTGACTTAGGTCACGGTTAACCAATCTTTCATAAATTATTTTTGAAAAAATATTATCGGTATTTAATAAAATTAAAAACATGACTACCGAGGCTACGATTACAAGTAGCATTATTATCAATGCCATTGGTGATTTTTTTTCTGCGGTAAAAAACATCCATAAAAGCGCGCCAATCATACCAAGATATATAGATGCTGAGGCTGTCAATAATACGACTATTCCAAGTAAAGCCAATGGGACAATTGTCCCCTTTAACTCATTTCTTAAATTTGCAATAACAGCGAAACCAATTAATAATAGATTGGCGCCAAATACATTACCGTTTTGATATGTGGATGTGGCTTTTAGATAATGTATCCCCCAAATCATATTGTTTTTGTCTGCAAGAAAGTTTGGCGTTACTGCATCCTGGAAATTGGCTGTAATACCAGGAATAACCACAGTATAGTCACCAATTATCTTTTGCATTAAAGCATAAATAACAAGGATGTAAAAAATTAATTTTAAATAACGTTTCCAATTGTCAGCATTGTTGATACCAAGAGCGCCATAATAACAAAAAAAAGCAAACATCGAACTAATATATGCTATTTGAGATGACAATGGTAAAAATGGTGACCCCGAAAAAAACAATGCATTGTATGAAGATTGATTTATTAAAAATGAAAGCAATAATAATATTAATGGTATTAATGCGAGTAAAAGTTCTTTCGGTCTTGTCAGTGCATGCAGGGCTCCCATGAACATAAAATACATACTACTCAACAGGGAAATATATAGTGGGAACCCTCCGATTTTAGCACCTGCTTTGGGGATCGCAAATGTTATGAAAAGCAGTGCATCTTTTAACCTACTCATATTTCTTATCCATTTTTATATTCTTAATTTCAAAAAATCAATTTTGATATGATATTTGCTCTTTATTTATTAAAATATCATTTAATACATTGTTATTCGTTTTTACACTCAATTTCTTATTTATCTCAGTCTTAAAAAACTGTATAGCTTTAAAATTTTTTGATGGAACATTTATGAACGAATTATTAGCAATTGTTATGCTTGCATTCGGCTTCTTAACATTTCCAACCTTGATTGTGCTAGCCAGTTCATCAATTACAGTATCATATTTAAACTTATTATCGGAAATGTCAATATCGCCATTATTATTGCTAGTAAAATCAACAACCACATTGCCAAAATAATTATTTCTAACATTTAAATAATCAGCCGCACCATTTTGTTTGAAATACGAAATCAAACCTTCACTAACAAACACATTACCGATAAAGTTAATATTTTTATTAAGAGGTCTTTGACTAGCATTAAATATGGCAGCAATCGATTTGCCATAAACACCAGTGTTAAGTGCAAGATTATTTTTAAATATAATATTATCGCATATAAAAAAAGTAGCTAAACAGCCATGCTTAAAATTTTTGACAATATTATTTTTAGCAATGCTATTGTTACAACCTTCAAAATCGATACCCACATCACCGCCGTTTTCTACATAATTTGCAGCAATGTTTACACGATCCCCCATTGACCCCCAAATTCCCCCTAATCTAACATCACGAATTATATTATTATTAATTACTAATTCCGTACATTTTCTTTCATTATTCGGCTCACCATCTTTAACGGGATCCGAATCCCCCCCCCAGAACATAACTCCATGATAGAAAGCTGAGATTATATTATTACTACACCGCCCTCCATTTATATAACTAAGTTCAATACAGGCATGATTAGTTTTTATTTGTTTTGCATTAGCGCTACAAGATGACACATTTATATCCTGACTTATTTTTCCGATAAGAATATCAGAATATCTTTGTGTCATTTTGGAAGCAAAAATCCTACACCCTATACATTTGATTTTTTTTACAGTGATATCTTTAACATAGTCTATACACTGTACTACTACCATCATATCGTCTTCAGCAATGAAGGTCCCTCCTGAAATCTGTATATTTTTAGCATCTTTAATATTAAATATCGCAGTGCTATTATTACTTTTTTGTGTATTAATATAAATATTAGCCCCATCTGAGAAAATTATTTCTGACATCGAGCTAATGTTAATAGATGTTCCATCAAAGTAATAATCTCCAGAAGGGATTACAATTTTCTTACTATTTTGACCTTTAAATAATTCTGATAAATTTTTTTTAGTATTATTTATTGTTACTGCGCGTGCAAACTGACTGCTTAATGCTACACTAGAAATTGTTGATAACAAGAATGCTCTTCTATTCATGTTCACACCCACAGTAATTATTAATAAGCACCATCTTTTTTCAAAACAACTGTAATTGTTTTGAATAATATGGCTATATCATTCCACATTGACCAGTTTTTAACATACCAAGCATCGAGATATACTCGTGTGTCATAGTCAACATCACTTCTACCACTTACCTGCCATAATCCAGTCATTCCTGGTTTGCTCAGAAGGTAGTACTCCACTTCATCGTTATATCTTTCTAACTCAGCAGTGATAATTGGTCTGGGGCCAACCAGGCTCATCTCACCTTTTAAAACATTAAACAACTGAGGTAACTCATCCAAACTCGTTTTCCTCAGGAATTGACCAATCTTGGTAATTCGTGGATCATTTTTTAACTTAAATGTTGCATCCCATTCCGCTTTAGCATCAGCATCTGTAAGGAGTAACTCTTCCAAAACCTGCTTTGAATTAACAACCATTGAACGAAATTTCAAGCATTTAAAGGATTTACCGTCTTTCCCTACTCGTTCATGACCATAAATTGCCGGCCCACCATCCTTTTTAACCTTGCGGCTGATATATATCAGAAGTGGTGACAATATCACTATAATACTTATTGACCCTAAAATATCAAAAGTTCGTTTAAGTATTCTTGACGAAAGCTTCGCTAAATTTTGTTGAACTCGGAATATCATTACCTCATGACTAAAAATAAATGACATATCCGTACTGTCGAGTGGTACACCCCGTAACGTTGGAATAACCGATACGAATCGGTATCCTTTAATCATGAAATCTCTTAACCAAGCATTTCGTACATCGCCTTGATTTGCTTCTACTGCTACAATGAACTGTGTTCTTTTATCAATGCTATTCAGCCAGTTTTCTTCTGGCTTCAAAACATTTGCATTTTTTAACTTTTCTTTTATTAAATCCTGTTGCTCACCATCTGAAATAAAACCAACAATATTTAAACCAAGGTTTTTTTCACTTTGTATCGCATTATATGCATCTAATGCATTTTTACCACTGCCAACAATCCAAGTATCCCTTAGCCATAGCCCAATCTTTTTGAGTATCCATTTTGCAGCGATTCTTGACAATGGAACTAAAGCAAGGGCAAATAACCATGTCAGCAACCATACATATCTTGAAAAATACCATTTAGCAAATGCAATGACAGCGATCTCTATAACAGCAAAAATTATTAATGTCCGCAATATTTCTTTTAATTCAAACCAAAATGTTTTCCGATAAAAATAATGTCTGAGTCGTACTCCATACCAGCATATGCAACATACTCCCAGCAGCCAATGTAAAGCAACCCACCCGGATATTTGTTCTTCTGGCACGCGTTCTTCAAAGTGACTTAGCGTAACTGAAAGAATTCCTAAGGAAAGATATAAAGAGAGAACAAAGCCAAAAAAATCGGCAAGCGCGAGGATTACGCTGCAAGTTATATTTTTAGAAAAGTGCGTCATAGCTCCCTCTGTGTACACATAGAGATTTAAATTGTATATGACAATATTTAAGGTGAGCTATATTGCTCACCTTTAATATCATAAAAATTTATTATTCTTTATTTGAATATGAATAACCATAATGATTATATCCATAACCATAATAGCTACTAGCTTTCTTTAACACACCATTCAATATACAACCTTTAATATTGACACCACTTTGTTCAAATCGCTTAACACTTACTGAGATTTCTTTCGTAGTATTAGCCTCGAAACGAGCAACCAGCAATGTCGTTCCTGCGTAGCGACCAATGATTGCAGCATCGGTAACTGCAAGAATTGGTGGTGTGTCGACAATTACAAGGTCATAATTACTTGATGCCCATTCGATCATGTCAGAGAAACGGGTATGCATTAGCAATTCAGCAGGATTCGGAGGTATTTGTCCACGGCCGATATAATCAAATTCGCCACCGGGAACTCGTTCGATGACTTTTTCAATTGATTCTTGACCAGATAATATCTCAGAAAGTCCCTTGGCATGCTGTTTACCCAACATTTTGTGTACATAGCCCTTACGTAAATCAGCATCCACAAAGAGAACTTTTTTTCCTGTTAAAGCAATTATTGCAGCTAAATTAGTACTAATAAAAGTTTTACCTGCATTAGGGCTAGCACCAGAAATCATAAGAACATTATTCTTTGCTTCCATCATTGCAAAGTGAAGACTGGTACGTAAACTACGGATAGCCTCAACAGCCAAATCAGCTGGATTCTCTACAGCAAGTAAAGTGCTGGATTGATTTTTATTGCGCTTAATTTTTCCGCTATTTTGTTTTGTTAACCATTCAGAAACCGGTACACTTGCATAAACATTTACACCGAGTTCTTCTAATTGTTCAGGAGATTCGATTCCTCTACGTAAGACGACACGAATCAATACAAGCCCTACCGAAATAAATAACCCCAATATAATTCCGATTACGATAACAAGGATTTTTTTGGGTTTTACCGGACTCGGTTCTGTTATTGCCTGATCAATTATACGGACATTACCAATAGCACTCGATTTAGCAATACTTAACTCCTGTTGCCGGTTGAGTAACTGCATATACACAGCTCGCCCTGACTCAACATCACGGCTTAATCGGAGTACTTCTTGTTGAGTTGATGGCATCGCGCTTACGCGCTTACTTAGTTTTCCTTTTTCTTGTTGCAGAGTTTTACGTTTTTCCATCAATGCTTTATATGTAGGATGCTCTTTCGTATATAACTGCGAAATTTCAGCCTCTTTAAATGTCAATGTATTCAATTGGTTATCGACATTTACAATTTGATCAAGTACTGATTTTGCCTCCATAGACAAATCAACTGAGTCTTTTTGTTTCCTGTATGCATTTAATTTATCCTCAGCAGCATCTAAATCAGAGCGAACAGTCGGCAACTGATTACTCAAAAACTCTAAACTCTTTGCATCTTGTGCTGCTTGCCGATCAACATTCTGTGTTAGATAATTTTGACTAATATTATCTAACATGTGAGCAATAAGCTCAGGATCATCTCCGGTTAATGTCAAATTAAGCATCCCGGTATCTTTGCCTTGATCGACAACGCTAAAGGAATCTTGAAGATTACTTATTGCTAAAAGTCGTGGTAAGTATCTTATTTTAAATTGTGTTCCCGGTTCTGCGTCAATTGATTGAACTAATAATGATATTCCTTTATCTTCAATCAACTTACCAACAATTCCATTAATGACCAAATCACCACTTTCAATTTGGTAATTATTTTTATCCTTAACTGTCAGTATGATTTCAGGTGTATCGCCTTTCAGGCTTTTTGGCAAATACAGCCTGGATACATTTATTTTGCCTCGTTTTTCACCTAGTATTCTGGATAAACCTTTCCCAAACACGGGAAAGTAAATCTGCTCTGTCTGAGCTTGAAGATTTAAATCATCAACAGATTTGCCAAGAATCATTCGCGATTGTAGTAATGCTATTTCAGGTGCAGACTGAGGTTGACTATCGGGCAACATCTGACTGAGACTGTCTAAAAGTGCATTCCCTTGTTTTTGCTCAACTTGAATTAAAGCATTTGCTTGATATATTGGAGTAGCTAACAGTGAGTACAAGACCGCCAGTACTGTAAAACCAGCAGTAACAGCAATGATGAGTTTTTTATGGTCAATCAACTCACCAATCAGCCGCCCGAAATCAATGTCGTTACTATCTTGCGAAGTATTGTTATTTAATGATGCCATGCAGAAAATTCCTGAATTATCTACCTAGTTTCTCTGCCCAGTGCTGGCAGCTTTGGTCTATTAATCGATACACCGACTCAAATGCCTCATCACTTTTGCGATAAGGATCGGGGATTTCTTTTCCTTGCAGCCAATGTCCAAGTAGCATTGTCTTGCCTCTAACCTCTGGTGCAATTCGACTAACTTGTTCTAAATGCTCAGTTTCCATTACAAGTAGCAGATCGTATTGTCGACCCAAAGCACTAGTAAATTGTATTGCTTTATGTCCTTCAAGGGATATGCCATGGTTACTAGCTACCCTTATCGCTGAATTATCTGCTGCATGACCTACCAATGCACCAACACCAGCTGAATCAATTTTTTTGTCTGGAAAAATACTACGTAGTATTCGCTCTCCTATTGGAGAGCGACAAATGTTACCTGTACAGATCACTAATATGGAATCAAACATTATTATGGCCACGTTTTGATATATCTAACAGTTTCAGTCATATCATGAACACCACTAATTGTTGGTACCAATTGTGAAATAACGCGGTTCCATCTAACCAGCGGAGCTGTTGTAACATAAACAATGTCATATGGCTGTAATTGGAATTCAGTACCTAATACCATTGCGGATGCATCTTGAGCATTAAGTTGGTAAATATTAGCAATTTTACCCTGCTTATCACCTTTAAGCTGGCGAACTACAAATACTCCTGTTGCATCGCTCATTGCTTGGGAAATTCCTTCTGCATTTCCTAGAGCTTCTGCAAGCGTCATGCCACTTCGATCCATTTTCATGGTGCTTTGCTTGCCCACTTCTCCCATTACAAATACCTTGAGATCATCATTTCTTGGTACAAACAAAATATCACCCGGATATAGTAAGTGGTTTTGAGTTAAATCTCCTTTTTGCATCAAAGCATATAATGAAATCTTAGTATCTTTACCATTATGTGTCAGGACTACATTTCTCCAATCAGCATCAGGTGCTAACCCGCCCGCGTTATTTATTGCGTCCATAACTGTCAGCGGTATATTGGTTATCGGTTGTTGACCTGATTTAACCACTTCACCTGTAACATATGCTTTTTGAGAGCGGAAAGCTGCCACGCTGATGTCAACTTGTGGACTCTCGATGTATGTTGTCAATCTGCTCGCTATTTCTTGTCTAACTTGACTCAACGGTTTTCCTGCTACCTGAACTTTACCTATATAAGGATAAAATATTGAGCCGTCAGAATTTACCCAGTTGCCTGTGTCACTTGCACTACGATACTGGCCAGCTGGTGTAGTTAACTCCGGATGATCCCATACCGTGACCATTAGTACGTCCCCCACCCCAATACGGTACTCATAATTTTTCAATAAGTTATCTAATTGGGGGTTT
Source organism: Klebsiella sp. 141203 (assembly GCF_032601985.1). NCBI lineage: Bacteria > Pseudomonadati > Pseudomonadota > Gammaproteobacteria > Enterobacterales > Enterobacteriaceae > Klebsiella > Klebsiella sp. 141203. Next base: position 1,174,192 of record NZ_JAQIRL010000001.1, read on the forward strand.
GGGCGAGCCAACACAGTCTCAGGTCTAAGCTGCTCCACCAAACTCGGCGTCATTGGATATACGTTCACCAACTTGTCCAGGTCATAATCGCTATCCGGAAGTTCAACTACATTTTTGCGTAAGCTGTTCAGCCCCTGACCCGGAACAATAGTACACCCCGTCAAAAAGCTAATTGCCAATGCCACTGCTGAAACCCTAACAATTTTTTTCTTCATAATGTCACATCATCAATAAACCAAATTTTTTCAATTACTGATTTGCTGTCTGAGTTTTACCGATTAACAATTTACAATCAGTAATCCTTACCCTCTTCTCAGCATCCAGCCTATAAACTAAATGGAATCTCTATCCCTGCACTGGCGCCAACATCGTCACTATCGCTGTTATCGGCATTGGTATACCAAAGATTAGTATTCAATCGAACAGATTTATAGACATCGCCACTCCAGCCCAACTGTATCCCTTTTAAGGTGACTGAATTAGGAAACGCTTTATTGATAGTCTGATTTTCCGGGTTCACTTTCGCGTACACCAGACGGGTACTCCAGCGTTGATTATCTTCAGTCACCAACTCAACTTTGCCTGCAAACAACTGGCCATCCCCCCCCATCGCGTCACCAAGTGGATAGCCTTGCTGATAATAACCATCTTTATAGATGTGATGGGTATAACTGTAATTGGTGCGACTCATATTCGTACGGGTATCATGCGCTTCCACATACCAGTTAATCGCATCTTTACCCCAGCCGTGGTGGCCTTCAATACCACCAAGATACATATTCGCCGAAGGTAAGAATCCTGACTCATCTTCGCCAATCATTTGGCCATAGAAACTCACCGGCCAGCCCAGGGTAGGTTCGAGCTTAAACTTAAAATCAAAACCGGCAAGTTGGTTGCCCGGTTCATTTGGGTCGTTGGCTGAGGTGTTGTCTTTACCGGTGAACCCATCCCAGAAGTTGCTAAACGACTGAGGGCGTCCCTCCCCCCCCCACTGCATTATTCTTGAAGCGCCAAGCTCAAGTGACTGGAACGGGGTAAAGGTAAAACGGCCACCGATAATTTTGGTATGAGGTACGGCCGTGTATTGGTTCATCTGGCTAGCGGAAATCTGGTACTGCCACGGACCAATCCAGCGCAGCCACCATGTCTCAGGAGCAGCTTGCTCAGCACGTTGCATTAAAAAACCGGTCATCGGTCTGGCCGCATCGCCACGAATCAGACTACCTTCATAACCAGGGCCCCACCACTGAGGCACCTGCCCAAATGATAACCACTGGTTCCAGAACTTGACTGCGCCATAAGCGCCGTTGGCATTAAAACGTGATCCATTGCTAATTCGCTCCCCGCCTTCGACATTCCCCTGTAGATGTACATCCCACCACTCACCGCTGTTGTTGAAGGCAAGAGACAAGGAGTTATCCGCTGGTTGACTTTGGCCAAATCCCTGCGGTGTTCCTGGTTGGTCAGTCGACGTATAGCCACTTACGCGAAAATCCGCCTTCAAATTAGAAAGGCGTTGATTGATGCGCGCAAGAACAACTTGTTCAGAGGAATATGAAGGTTTTGCTTTTTTCAGCGCTCGGGTAATTTCTTCCTGGCTGAGCGGCCAGGTGGAGAGACTTAGATGAATGACTCCGCGATCGGATAACCATGCCAGGTCGTTACGAAGTTCATTATCATTTTGCACCAACCCTGCTGCATATACCTGCGAGCTAACTGATGCAACCAGACCCAAAGCAAGTGCGATACGAGCAATTTTTATCATTGTTCAAGTTCCATTTACGAGTCCCTTCCCACCAGGTGGGTACGGCAATGGGGATTTTTAAGAATCAGGAGCTTATGAGTTCGACAAGCCTTTTTTTACAACAGCGATCCATTGCCTCGATGGACAACTCCTCAAGCACGAGCGGTTTGCTGCAAACGGATGTGAACTTAACGCATTCATAATGTAAGCGATATTGGTTGCTAAGGCTACTTTCATGGCCTCAATAATGTGCACATGATCAGAAGTCTGACAACGTCGCTAAGCGTAGGATGAGTATTCAAAACGCTGGGTACCGTGAGTGTCAGGATACGCTACCGCCCTTGGCTTAACAGCTACCAACGCACTGTACCTCTAACCCAGCAATTTTCTTTACATTGACTGTTGGTGAATTAACCACAGCAATTATTTTTTACCGCCTCGAGTTTACGAGATTCTTCTCTTAATTGGGAGTATAAATTCACCCCTACAAAGCGGATAAAGCGATATTTTTCATTTTTACCGGCAAGGATTCATCTGTTAATAAGATTATTTAATGGAATCTCTCAGCAACCGGCAAGATTATTACCACTCAAAGCACAACACCTTGTAACCGCATGATTTTAAAGGGATAAAAATAAAACCTTTGTTTAAGAAAAAAATAACCATACAGTAGTCAACTACAAAATATGATAGCTATCATTACCCACTTCTTTTTTGGGTTCCAGAACGACAACTCTGATTTCCGTTATTCTCTTTTCATTTAAGAATCATCTTACTCGTAATAACATGCTGAACCGTGCTTCCAGATAGTCTGTTATCATTATTATGTTTCACCATTATGAAAGTCACGATTCTAAAATCCCCATGTTATAGATGGACAAGCTATTTATCATACTAATCACTACAGCAGTTAATTTGTAAACTTATCGAACCAGTATGATTAATATATATGCTTATGTAGATCGGCTCTGGTGAATGGCTTCTCAAATGGTCCGATCATGGTTGCAACCTCGCCTAACAACGACTGCGTCGGCGCTTTAACCCCAGTGTTTAATAATATGAGCGGGATGATGACCACGCTCAACGCCCCCATCCATGAAATCTGCGCAGAGCGTGAGGCCGGCGTACGCCATTGCAACAGCAGAAAAGTCAAACTTCCGCAAGCGCCCAAGATAAATCCACTCACTACTTCAGATACCGAATGTGCATGAATCATCAAACGGGAATAACCAACAATGCCCGCAAGAACAAAGCCCAAAAGTACGGCCCCCCCGCGAAGGGATGATGAAGCACGGGAAGTTAACAGCCATATGAGTATTGGCCAAAATGCGGTAGAGAGCGCGGTATGTCCGCTGAAACCAGTAAAATCGATTTCACGTATGCCAATTCCCCAGCCCATAAAAGCCAGCTTTGAAATGCACACGACAGTTCCCGTAATCCCAAATAGCAACGCCCATTGCCAGGCCAGCGTCCGGGATGCTTTACGAAGCACCAGCACCGCGAACAGCACCACCGCGCTGGGCAGTAACACGGTACTATCGCCAAAAAAAGAGACAAATTGCCAGTTCATTTACGCTTCATCCTCTGACGATACATCCCTTTTCCCTGTACCTTATCCATGAATTCCTTATGGGCATATTCATCCATTAACATCACGTTTATATGCATACATCACCGTTGTTTAATGGCTAAACATGATCTCAGTCAAGTTTTATTTCGCATCTCTAACTGTGCTGCAGTGCGCTTGTTTAAGAAAGAGCGCACTAAACAACTCTCAGTTAAGCAATTTTTTGACTCATCTGACCAAATGACAGCCCCACGCGCGACAATCACCGATAAGCCGTTACATCTACGTACTCAATAAGATTCAACTGAGATGAAAATTCTTCATTGCAATTAATGAACCGAATAAATAAGAATCTCGGTTTCATTTCAGTTGGATCTTATAATGCTGGCGTGGCTCTCAACATCGTGATGTCACCAGCACGCCAGCTCTCGCTCGTATTAACCGTTTAGTTTCACGCCAGCAGCTTTTTGATGCTCTCGCGGAATTTGGTTCCTTCTTTATGGTTACGTAAGCCGTAGCTTACAAACGCCTGCATGTAACCCATTTTTTTGCCGCAATCGTAGCTCTCGCCGGTCATCAACATGGCATCGACAGACTGTTTCTTCGCCAGGGCAGCAATAGCGTCTGTCAGCTGAATACGACCCCATGCGCCAGGTTCAGTACGCTCAAGTTCTTCCCAGATATCAGCGGATAGCACATAACGGCCAACGGCCATCAGGTCGGAGTCGAGCGTTTGCGGTTCGTCTGGTTTTTCAATAAATTCAACAATACGGCCAATCTCCCCTTCCACTTTCAAGCCATCTTTGGTTTGAATGACGGAATACTCGGAGAGATCGCCTGGCATACGTTTGGCCAGAACCTGGCTGCGCCCGGTTTCATTAAACCGCGCTACCATTGCCGCGAGGTTATAACGCAGTGGATCCGCGCTTGCGCCATCAAGAATGATATCCGGTAACACCACAACAAATGGATTATTGCCAACCGCCGGACGCGCACAGAGGATAGAGTGACCCAGGCCCAGTTGCTGGCCTTGTCGAACGTTCATTATTGTTACGCCTGGCGGACAAATCGCCTGCACTTCGGCTAATAATTGGCGCTTAACACGTTGCTCCAGCAGCGCTTCCAGCTCATAGGAGGTATCGAAATGGTTTTCAACAGCATTCTTAGATGAATGGGTGACCAGCACAATTTCTTTGATTCCGGCGGCGACAATCTCATCGACGATATACTGAACCATCGGCTTATCAACGATCGGCAGCATCTCTTTCGGTATCGCTTTGGTCGCAGGCAACATATGCATCCCTAACCCTGCTACCGGAATAATTGCTTTCAAACTCACCATTATTTCATCCACCTATATGGTTATAAACTTTCGAATTTTTGTCAGAACGTTGATGTCACTGGCATTTGTTTGTGATGGTACAGCATCGTACCGTGCACGACTTTAACCAAAATCCTAAATTACTCTCTTAGTCCAAGAATACACGCAAAAAATGCTAGCTGACAGGTAGCTTTAAGAAAATTCTCACACTTTTGTCCTGGCCAATCGCCGCTTGAGGAAATAGAGCAAAAACAACGTTTAATACATTGTTATTTAACAATAATAATTGACAAACTCTCCTGATGATAAGCTACTGTCTTTGCGGATTTAACACCATCATTCTTAAAAATGACAGTGATGAGCCACTTCAGGAAAAGTCAAATCCCACGCGAAATAGCAATTTGCCGATAGCAATCAGTAAAATCGTCTAAACTTTGGACAAAAGCTTCTCTGACTAACCTTCTTACCCGCGGATTAACCCGTTGACCATCGCTGATACTGCTGCTTTTATGCAACAATGAGCCATCTTAAGGGTCTTATTAAACCCGAGTCCTGACAAGCTACGGAATTCAGTAGGAATATTCCCCTTAATAACATTTTGGTGAAAAATACGGCAATATTTTGGCATTGCCCGTAGTTAATAACTCTTCCTTATCCTTGCTATTACCGCACAGTAATTGCATGGATTTCTAATTAATTCCGAAACAGCCCAGATAGATCTTAAACGCCCGATATTTAACCATCGTTTATTACGTTATAACTTTCGTTTGTATCCCAACCCACTGCCCATTGCTGCGATAAAACGTTGCATTTTACCTGGCGCTTATCCATGATCGGTAGATGATTCGATTAGGTTGTAAAGGTTCTTAGTGATTATGGAATGGATTGCCGATCCCTCAATCTGGGCTGGTCTCATTACGCTTGTGGTTATCGAACTGGTTCTGGGGATAGATAACCTGGTATTTATTGCGATCCTTGCCGAAAAGCTCCCCCCTGCTCAGCGCGATCGTGCACGCGTTACCGGTCTGTTGTTGGCAATGGTGATGCGTCTGGTTCTGCTGGCGTCAATTTCCTGGTTAGTCACCCTCACCACACCGCTCTTCAACTGGCATGACTTAGGCTTCAGCGCCCGTGATTTAATTATGTTATTCGGCGGGTTGTTCCTGTTGTTTAAAGCCACCGTAGAGCTTAATGAGCGGCTGGAAGGAAAAGACAGCAATAACCCCACCCAGCGTAAAGGCGCGAAGTTCTGGGGCGTGGTGACGCAAATAGTCGTGCTTGATGCCATTTTCTCGCTGGATTCGGTCATTACCGCAGTGGGTATGGTTGATCATCTGGCGGTGATGATGGCCGCGGTCATTATCGCCATTACGCTGATGTTAATGGCCAGCAAAGCCCTTACCCGCTTTGTCAACAGCCACCCCACGATTGTCATTCTGTGCCTGAGCTTTTTGCTGATGATCGGTTTTAGCCTGATCGCCGAAGGATTTGGCTTCCCAATCCCGAAAGGCTATCTGTATGCCGCCATCGGTTTCTCGGTAATGATCGAATCGTTCAACCAGTTAGCCATCTTCAATCGCCGACGCTTCCTCACAGCCAACCTCACCATGCGGCAGCGGACGACTGAGGCGGTGATGAATCTACTAAGCGGGCGTAAAGAGAACGCTGAGCTTGATGCTGAGACGGCAACCATGGTCGCCGACCAGGGAGAAAACCCGCTGTTTAATCCGCAGGAACGCTTAATGATTGAGCGCGTCCTGAATCTGAATCAACGCACCGTCAGCAGCATTATGACTTCACGTCATGATATCGAGCACATCGACTTAAGTGCGCCCGAAGAGGAAGTTCGCGCACTGCTGGAGAAAAACCAGCATACCCGAATTGTCGTCACCGGCGGCAACGACAATGAAGATCTTTTAGGAGTTGTTCATGTTATCGACTTGCTACAGCAGTCGTTACGTAATGAGCCGCTCGATTTACACATTTTGCTGCGCCAACCACTTATTTTCCCGGAGACCTTGCCGTTGCTCCCGGCGCTGGAGCAGTTCCGCCTGGCGCGGACGCACTTTGCTTTTGTGGTTGACGAATTTGGCTCCGTTGAAGGGCTTGTAACCATCAGCGATGTTATGGAAACCATTGCGGGTAATCTGCCTAATGAAGTGGAAGAGATCGATGCTCGTCATGATATTCACAAAAATGCCGATGGCAGTTGGACCGCTAACGGCCATATGCCGCTGGAAGATCTGGTGCAGTACGTTCCACTGCCGTTGGATGATAAGCGTGAGTACCACACGATTGCCGGGTTACTGATGGAGTATTTGCAGCATATTCCTGCCGCTGGCGAGGAAGTGAAAATCGGCGGTTATACCCTGCGTACACTGGAAGTTGAAAGCCATAGGGTGCAGAAAGTACAGATTATCCCGCCGGTTGAAGTAGAAGATGAATTAGATTATGAAGTGTAAATGAAGTTGAGGGCTCAGCCGCCGCGAGCAACTCGCGGCGGCTGATGATTACAGCTTATCGAGTAGTTTCTTCACGTCTTTGCCGTTCTGGCTATTACTATTGCGTTCCGCCCACTCATTCAAACGCTGTCTAGCTTCATCCTGCAACTGCTTGCGCAGGATCTGATCTACCTGCAGGCTATAGCTTAACGACTGCCACTTACCATAAATGCGCAGCGGAATTGCCGTCTGCTTGAGGCGATCAATAAGCTTGCTTTCGCCTTTCCAGCCACCTAACACCCGCACGTTGAAATGCATGTCGCAATCCTCTGCGAGCAGATTCAGATTGCCTTGTCCATTCAACGCCATCATTGCCGACTGTCCCTGCAAGTCGTTAAGCGTTATCTGGCCATTGTTCAGGGTTAAATCACTGCTTAGTGCGTCAAGCTGAGTTGCGTTATCGAAGTTTTCCTGCGCCTGAACATTGGTGCTCCTCGCTACAGCCTGCTGTACTAGCTGCTGGAAGTTGAGCCCTTCGGTACGCGTATCCTTCATTTGCAGCTGCGCCTGTCCACGCCAGTTGCGACGGAAGTCATCTGCATCAATGCGCGGCCCGGAGAAATCCCCATTCAGGGATAATTTCCCCGTCAGGCTAATCGGGTAGTTAAACGCCTGCAAGATGGTACCGATTTCTACATTATCCAGTTGCGGTTGGAAAGCAGCATGCGCAGTGTTGCCTCTGACATCCAGCACCCCAGGTAACGAGAGATGCCCTTCCCCCAGACTACCCTGCAGTTGTTTCACCGTCAGCAGCCCCTGCTGGTTAGTGATATCACTCTTCACCTGGCTGAATCGCATACCACGCCACTGCACCTGGTCCGCCGAAATCGCCAGCTGGCCGTTAAAGCCAAGCAGACTATGATAATCCTGCTGGATATCGCTATCGGCAATCACAGGGCGCAACTGTCTCGGCTGGCTTTGTCCACGCTGATCGGCATTGCCTTCATTAGCCGCCGCGCTTTGCGCAAGCAAACTATCCAGATTCAGAGTGGTTGCCTTCAGATTTAGCAGCCAGTCAGGTTTATCCCCCAGCACAACGCTACCGCTACCGGTAATTGCGCTGCCATTAGCAGTGAGATTGAGATTGTCGAAATTGAGTTTTTTCGCCTCTTCAATCCAGCTGGCTTGCAAACTTCCTTGCCCGCTCAGGCCGTCCGGCGGCAACTCCGCACCACGTACCTGCCAGTTGAGCTGCGAAAAATCCGCTTTCAGAGAGTGAGGATAATCGCCGCCCTGGACCTGGGCTGTAAACGACAACGCTAAGTCACGTTGATCGCGATTGACCCTGCCGGAGAAATCAACCGTCGCCAGATGGTTGTCATCCTGCTCCATTTGTAAGCGTATATCGCGCACGGTGACCTGTTCGCCATTTTCATGCTGGAAGAACAGGACACTATCGGCCACCTGCAGTTTACGGACATCGTATGACCATCCGCGATCTTGCGGCGCCTGCGGCAACGTATTGTCATGCGGCACCACCGGCGCGTTCTGGTTTCGCACCGCTTCCGTTTTCGCGGTAAGCTGAATGACCGCGCCTTTCAACATCACCTGCTTCACCTGCAGTTGGTGAGAAAGTAGCGGCATCAGCGCAACATCCAGCCGCATGTTATCGGCACGCACCACCGGTTCGGAAGCGCCTGGCGCCGTCAGCGCCATACGGCCGGAGAGAATACTCAGCTGCGGCCAAACATGCCAACGCAGCGGCCCGTCAAGCTTCAGTTGATAGCCGCTACGCTCCGCCACTTCCTGCACCATATAGTTGCGGAAGTCATTAGGGTTGACCAGCAGCACCAGCGCAGCGAGCCCCGCGACAATGACGGTCAACAAGATCATCAGCGTGGTCAGAATTCGTCTCATGGCATCCTCGATAAGCCGCTAACTTTATCAATCCTTGTCAATTCGACTAGCCACCGCGCCCTGCTGGTCGCGATATTTAGCGTCTTCACGGCGGTTATATGGCCGAGCCGCCGGGCCCGAAAGCGGCTCGAAGCTTAGCGCGCCGATGGGCATTCCCGGGCGCAACGCCAATGGCAGCTTGCCGGAATTATAGAATTCCAGCACGATGCAGCCAGACCAGCCAGGATCAATACGGTGCGCAGTGACGTGAACCATGAGTCCGAGACGCGCCAGCGACGAACGGCCATCAAGCCAGCCGACGAGGTCTGCCGGAAGCGTTACAGACTCATAAGTCACTGCCAGCGCTAATTCTCCAGGATGAAGATAGAAAGCCTCGCCTTCCGGCAATACGATCTCTTCGCTCATGACCCGGTCCAGCGCCGCGCTCACTTCCGCCTTCGGGCCGCTCAGGTCAATAAATGGCGCCGTATGACCGCGGAAAGTACGGAATTTATTGCCTAAGCGAACGTCAACGGTGGCGCCGTTAATTCGATCCACCGGCGGGCGCGGGCTGATTGCCAGGCGCCCTTCATCCAACCAGGCTTCTATATCTCGGTCACACAGACGCATGAGCTTTCTCCTTTAAGGCATCTAGCCCTTACGCTTTCCGGGAATAAGGGCAATTGGGATTCTCTTTGCACGTTACACAATTAGTACGTGTTATTCAAAGAACTGACTGATTTTGGCCTTCAGAATATCGATGGCAATACGGTTTTTACCGCCGCGCGGGACAATAATGTCAGCATATTGCTTGGAAGGTTCAATAAATTGCAGGAACATTGGCCGCACCGTCTTCTGATACTGCGCCATCACCGAGTCCATGGAACGGCCACGTTCATTAACATCACGCTTGATGCGGCGCATCAGACAGATATCCAGCGGGGTATCGACGAAAATAGAGAAGTTTAATTCATTGCGCAGTCTGGCATCCGTCAACAGCAGGATCCCCTCCAGAATGATCACTTTCTTCGGTTGAATATGAATAGTTTCCGGCATACGCGTATGTTCAACATAGCTATACACGGGTAATTCAATTGGCTGGCCGCTTTTCAGCGTCTGCAAATGCTGGAACAGCAAGCTATGGTCCATCGAGCTCGGATGGTCATAGTTGGTTTTTACACGCTCTTCCATCGACAGATGGCTTTGATCTTTGTAATAGCTGTCTTCTGGAATAACGCCAATATGCTCATCGCCAACTTGTTCACGTAATTCACGATAAAGTGTGCTGGCGATAAGGCTTTTGCCCGAAGCCGATGCGCCGGCGATGCCTATAATGACGCACTGATGAGACGTATCAGTCATAAATTTTTGCGACCCGATTAACCTGGATGTAGATGGAGGGTGACGGTTGACCGTCAAACGCGGCAATTATAGGGATTTCAGGGCGGCGATACCAGTGATATGCGCCCTGTACGCCTATTCCTCGTCCGGTGTCCAGCCTTCGGTATACCAGATATGCAATAAAGCATAGGAGCGCCAGGGCTGCCAGCGGCTGGCATAGCGGGCAATACGCGCAGGCGTCATTCCAGGAAAACGCTGTTTAATCAGATAGTCATCGGGCAGAAAAATATCTTTTGCCTGCCAACCGCGCAGCGCGTAGTAATTTGCCGTCCAACGACCAATGCCAGGCAGGCTCTGCAACTGCTTCATACCGGTTGCAATATCAGCAGGCGCCGATAGCGGCAATTCACCGCTCAATGCCGCTTTGCCAAGGTGAATCAATGCCTCCGCGCGGCGAAGCGGCATCCCCAACGCCTTGAGCGCCAAAGGGTCGGCTTGCGCTAGTTTCTGTGGCTCAGGGAAGACAACATAGCCTGGCGCTTCACTTAACGCTTCTCCATAGACCGCGACCACTTTTGCCGTCAGCTTCGCTGCCATCGCTACACTCACCAGTTGACCGAGCACCGCACGCACCGCCTGTTCGAACGCATCCAGCGCCCCCGGCAAGCGAAGTCCTGGTCGCGGCTGCGCCAGTTTGCCTAAGGTTTGCGAAACCTCCTGCGGGTCGCAGGCCAAATCCAACAGTTGCGTTACGCGCGCCAGACACTGGTCTGCTACCGGTAATAGTCCGCGAGAGAGCGTCACCCGGAAACCCTGGCCGCATTCATCCGCTTTAACCGAGATCAATCCACGATGTCCATCGATACTAAAGCTGCGGGTATATTCATCTTCATGGAAGGTTTCAATTCCCGCCACCGCACGCGCGCTAAGAAACGCGAACATCCATCGCCAGTCATAGGGGGGTTGCCAGGGTAATAATGTCATGCACTCTCCTTATTAATCGCAACAAGCATAGATGCTCTGCGCCAGATGCGCCTTGCTTTTAAATTCCAGTTGTCGGCATGGCGGCAATCCGCTAAAGTCGCCCCCCTTCTTCACTGGCATGGGGATTTTCCGGTTATGTTTATTGGTTTTGACTATGGTACCGCCAACTGTTCGGTTGCCGTTATGCAGGGTGGCAGCCCACGGCTTTTAACGCTGGAAAACGGTAGCCCATTGCTGCCGTCGATGCTTTGCGCCCCGACGCGCGAAGCGGTCAGCGAATGGCTTTACCGCCATCACAATGTCCCGGCCGACGGCGCGGAAAACCAGGCGCTGCTACGACGCGCCATTAATTATAACCGTGATGAAGATATCGAAGTCCTCAGCAACAGCGTTCAGTTCGGACTCGCCTCTCTGCATCAATACGTTGACGATCCGGAAGAGGTCTACTTCGTTAAGTCGCCAAAGTCGTTTCTTGGCGCTAATGGTCTTAAACCCCAGCAGGTCGCTTTATTTGAAGATCTGGTCTGCGCGATGATGCTGCATATTAAACAGCAGGCGCAGTCTCAGCTTAGCGAGCAGATTACCCAGGCGGTCATTGGTCGACCGATTAACTTTCAGGGTCTTGGCGGCGATGACGCTAACGCGCAAGCCCAAGGAATCCTTGAGCGGGCAGCGAAACGCGCTGGCTTCAACGATGTCGTGTTTCAGTTTGAACCCGTTGCAGCGGGGTTAGATTTTGAAGCCACGCTCGACGACGAAAAACGCGTGCTGGTCGTCGATATCGGCGGCGGTACCACCGACTGCTCGCTGCTGTTGATGGGGCCACAGTGGCGGCAGAAAGCCGAACGTCAGGATAGCCTGCTCGGCCACAGCGGCTGCCGTATCGGCGGTAACGATCTCGATATCGCCCTGGCCTTCAAATGCCTGATGCCGTTACTCGGCATGGGCGGCGAAACGGAAAAAGGCATCGCGCTGCCTGTACTGCCCTGGTGGAATGCGGTGGCGATTAACGACGTCCCGGCGCAGAGCGATTTTTACAGCGCCGCCAACGGTCGTATGCTTAATGACCTGCTGCGCGACGCTCGTGATGCCGACAAGGTCGCACTGCTGCTTAAAGTCTGGCGACAGCGTCTGAGCTATCGCCTGGTGCGCAGCGCGGAAGAGAGCAAAATCGCCCTTTCCGCTCAGCCGGATTTCAACGCCGAACTGCCGTTTATCAGCGATGAGCTGGCAACCGCTATCAGCCAGCAGGGGCTGGAAGAGGCGCTCAATCAACCGCTGGCTCGCATTATGGAGCAGGTAAAGTTAGCGCTGGAAAGCAGTCAAGAAACCCCGGACGTTATCTATCTCACCGGCGGTAGCGCACGATCGCCGTTAATTAAGAACGCGCTGGCCGCGCAGCTGCCGGGGATACCGATCGCCGGCGGCGATGATTTTGGTTCCGTTACCGCCGGGCTTGCCCGCTGGGCGCAGGTGGTTTTCGCCTGAAACGCGAGCGCCATTCGGTAACCTGAGTTGACTTTGCCGCTTTTTCGTCCTAATTTGCAGGATGAAGGGTAAGGGAGGATTTCTCCTCCCCCTGATACACTGTTAGTAAGTCGGGAAACTTATCAGTAACAGCACTATCAGTATGATGACCAGATTCATCATAACCCTTTCCTTATTTAAGGCCCCTTCCTCAGGAGGGGCTTTCCTGTATTTAGCCTCCGCTAAATCAAGCTGACGTTACCATGCCGCGTCTGACACATTTCTTTTCAGCGTTCGGCTTTGCGAGCCTCCTCGTGAAAGCCCGCCAATTCAGACCTTTCCATACGCTCTTTTCATAATTCCTCCATTTTTGCGGGGCGTTCCGTTACTAAACTAGTATCATTCAGCGAAAGCTTCAGGATGAGATAGCAAAACAATGAAAAGCAGTAACACACTTCGTTGGGGAATAGTCCTGACGGTAATTTTGGCGGCGGGAGCCGCCTATTGGTTCTGGCACGATCGCTCCGAAGAGACAACCGCAGGTGCCGCTGGCGCAAGTCAGCAAGGAGCAAAAGCGCCTGCCGGGGCGCGTCACGGGCGTTTTGGGGCAACGCTGGCCCCGGTGCAGGCGGCAACCGCCACCAGCGAAGCCGTCCCCCGCTACCTTACTGGTCTTGGGACCATCACCGCGGCGAATACCGTCACAGTGCGCAGTCGGGTTGACGGCCAGTTACTGAGTATTCATTTCCAGGAAGGTCAGCAGGTCAAAGCCGGCGATCTGCTGGCGCAAATCGATCCCAGCCAGTTCAAGGTGGCGCTGGCCCAGGCGCAGGGGCAGCTTGCCAAAGATAACGCCACCCTCGCAAACGCACGCCGCGATCTCGCCCGCTATCAACAACTGGTGAAAACAAATCTTATCTCCCGTCAGGAGCTGGATACCCAGCAGTCACTGGTGGTCGAATCCGCCGGTACGGTTAAAGCCGATCAGGCCGCCGTCGCCAGTGCGCAACTGCAGCTGGACTGGACCCGCATCACCGCGCCGATTGACGGGCGCGTGGGCCTGAAGCAGGTCGATATCGGCAACCAAATTTCCAGTGGCGACACCACCGGTATTGTCGTTCTCACGCAAACTCACCCTATCGATTTGGTCTTTACCCTGCCGGAAAGCGATATCGCCACCGTGGTACAGGCGCAGAAAGCTGGTAAAACGCTGAGCGTCGAGGCCTGGGACCGAACCAATAAACAGAAGATCAGTACAGGCAGCCTGCTGAGCCTCGATAACCAAATCGATGCCACTACCGGCACTATTAAGCTTAAGGCCCGCTTTAATAACCTCGATGACGCATTGTTCCCGAATCAGTTCGTCAACGCCAGAATGCTGGTGGATACCGAGCAGGATGCGGTCGTGATCCCCACCGCCGCGCTACAAATGGGCAATGAGGGGCACTTCGTATGGGTGCTGAACAGTGAGAATAAAGTCAGCAAACATACGGTTACGCCGGGTATTCAGGATAGCCAAAAAGTGGTGATTAACGCCGGACTGTCAGCGGGAGACCGGGTGGTGACCGATGGTATCGACCGCCTGACCGAAGGCGCTAAGGTCGAAGTCGTCGATGCTCACAGCGCCGCGCCGGAACAACCTGCCGCCCGCCAGAGTGGTAAAAACGGAGCGGGCGCCTGATGCAAGTCTTACCCCCGAGCAGTACGGGCGGCCCCTCCAGGCTGTTTATTATGCGTCCGGTGGCGACAACGCTACTAATGGTCGCCATTCTGCTGGCCGGGATTATCGGCTATCGCTTCCTGCCGGTCTCCGCGCTGCCGGAAGTTGACTACCCAACCATTCAGGTGGTGACACTCTACCCCGGCGCCAGCCCGGATGTGGTGACGTCATCGATTACCGCGCCGCTGGAACGCCAGTTTGGCCAGATGTCCGGCCTTAAGCAGATGTCCTCGCAAAGTTCGGGCGGCGCGTCGGTCATCACCCTGCAGTTCCAGCTGACCCTGGCGCTGGATGTCGCCGAACAGGAAGTGCAGGCGGCCATCAACGCCGCGACCAATCTGCTGCCGTCTGATTTACCCAACCCGCCGGTTTACAGCAAAGTGAATCCGGCGGATCCGCCGATCATGACCCTGGCCGTCACCTCCAGCGCGATGCCGATGACGCAGGTCGAAGATATGGTGGAAACTCGGGTGGCGCAGAAGATTTCTCAGGTTTCCGGCGTCGGTCTGGTGACGCTTGCCGGCGGCCAGCGTCCTGCGGTACGCGTTAAGCTCAATGCCCAGGCGATCGCCGCGTTAGGTTTGACCAGCGAAACCGTGCGTACCGCTATTACCAGCGCCAACGTGAATTCAGCGAAAGGTAGTCTTGACGGCCCGGCCCGCGCGGTCACCCTTTCCGCCAACGATCAGATGCAGTCGGCAGAAGATTACCGTCGGCTGATTATCGCCTATCAGAACGGCGCGCCGATCCGTCTTGGCGATGTCGCGACCATCGAACAGGGCGCCGAGAACGCCTGGCTGGGGGCGTGGGCCAATAAGCAGCGGGCGATCGTAATGAACGTCCAGCGCCAGCCGGGAGCGAACATCATCGCCACCGCCGACAGCATCCGCCAGATGCTACCGCAACTGACCGAGAGCCTGCCTAAATCCGTTAAGGTACAGGTGCTTTCTGACCGCACCACCAATATTCGCGCGTCGGTCAGCGATACCCAGTTCGAATTGCTGCTGGCCATCGCGCTGGTGGTGATGATCATTTATCTCTTCTTACGCAATGTCCCGGCGACAATCATCCCCGGCGTCGCCGTGCCGCTGTCGCTGGTCGGCACCTTCGCGGTCATGGTGTTCCTCGATTTTTCGATTAACAACCTGACGCTAATGGCATTGACCATCGCTACCGGTTTCGTAGTCGATGACGCCATCGTGGTCATTGAAAACATCTCCCGCTATATCGAAAAAGGTGAAAAACCGCTCGCCGCCGCGCTGAAAGGCGCGGGGGAAATCGGCTTCACGATTATTTCATTAACCTTCTCGCTGATTGCCGTACTGATCCCGCTGCTGTTTATGGGTGATATCGTTGGGCGATTGTTCCGCGAATTCGCCATTACCCTCGCGGTGGCGATTCTGATTTCAGCGGTGGTCTCGCTGACCCTGACGCCAATGATGTGCGCGCGGATGTTAAGCCACGAATCGCTGCGCAAACAAAACCGCTTTTCGCGGGCCAGCGAGCGTTTCTTCGAGCGGGTGATTGCCGTCTATGGCCGCTGGCTAAGCCGGGTACTGAACCACCCATGGCTAACGTTGAGCGTAGCGTTAAGCACCCTGGCGTTATCGATTCTGCTGTGGGTCTTTATCCCGAAAGGCTTCTTCCCAATCCAGGATAACGGCATTATTCAGGGCACCTTACAGGCCCCGCAGTCGGTGTCGTTCGCCAGTATGGCGCAACGCCAGCAGCAGGTATCCGATCTGATTCTGAAAGATCCGGCGGTTGAAAGCCTGACGTCGTTCGTCGGCGTTGATGGCACCAATCCGGCGCTGAACAGCGCGCGTCTGCAGATTAACCTTAAACCACTGGATGAACGCGACGATCGCGTGCAAACGGTCATCAGTCGTCTACAGCAATCGGTGGCAAGCGTCCCTGGTATTGAGCTCTATCTCCAGCCAACGCAGGATCTGACTATCGATACCACAGTCAGCCGAACTCAGTATCAGTTTACCCTGCAGGCTAACTCGCTTGATGCGCTGAGCAACTGGGTGCCGCAATTGCTGTCGCGCCTGCAATCCTTACCCCAGCTTGCCGACGTCAGCAGCGACTGGCAGGATAAAGGGCTCGCGGCTTATATTAATGTCGATCGCGATAGCGCCAGCCGGCTGGGTATTTCCATGGCGGATGTCGATAACGCGCTGTATAACGCCTTTGGCCAACGGCTGATCTCGACAATTTATACCCAGGCCAACCAATATCGCGTGGTACTGGAGCACGACACCCAGGCGACGCCGGGGCTGGCGGCGCTGGATAATATCCGCCTCACCAGCAGCGACGGCGGCATCGTGCCGCTGAAATCCATCGCCAGCGTCGAGCAACGCTTTACCCCGCTGTCGGTTAACCATCTCGATCAGTTCCCGGTGACCACCATTTCATTCAACGTGCCGAATAACTACTCCCTCGGCGAAGCGGTAGAGGCTATTTTGTCAGCCGAGCAGTCGCTGGATTTCCCAACCGACATCCGCACCCAGTTCCAGGGCAGTTCCCTCGCGTTCCAGTCGGCGCTCGGTAGCACCGTCTGGCTGGTCGTCGCGGCGGTCGTCGCCATGTATATCGTCCTCGGCGTACTGTACGAAAGCTTCATTCATCCCATCACCATTCTTTCAACCCTGCCGACCGCGGGCGTCGGGGCGCTGCTGGCGCTATGGCTGGCCGGTAGCGAGCTGGACGTGATTGCCATCATCGGCATCATTCTGCTGATTGGTATCGTGAAGAAAAACGCCATCATGATGATTGACTTTGCCCTCGCCGCCGAGCGCGAACAGGGAATGCCGCCGCGCGAAGCCATTTATCAGGCCTGCCTGCTGCGCTTCCGTCCAATTCTGATGACCACCCTCGCCGCCCTGCTTGGCGCGCTACCGTTGATGCTTAGTACCGGCGTCGGCGCCGAATTGCGCCGTCCACTGGGCATCGGTATGGTCGGTGGCCTGATGCTCAGCCAGGTACTGACGTTATTCACCACGCCGGTCATTTATCTGCTGTTCGATCGGTTATCGCTGTATATGAAGAGCCGCTTCCCGCGCCGTGAAGAGGAGGCGTAAGTGAAGTTTTTCGCTCTCTTCATTTATCGTCCGGTGGCGACGATTCTTATCTCGCTGGCGATTACCCTGTGTGGGATCCTCGGATTCCGCCTGCTGCCGGTCGCGCCGCTGCCGCAGGTGGATTTCCCGGTGATCATGATTAGCGCCTCGCTGCCCGGCGCCTCGCCGGAAACCATGGCCTCATCGGTGGCAACACCGCTGGAACGCTCGCTGGGGCGCATTGCCGGGGTCAATGAAATGACCTCGTCGAGCTCGCTTGGCAGTACCCGCATCATCATGGAGTTTAATTTCGATCGCGATATTAACGGCGCCGCCCGCGACGTGCAGGCGGCGATTAATGCCGCGCAAAGCCTGCTGCCGAGCGGGATGCCCAGCCGCCCCACGTATCGCAAAGCTAACCCGTCCGATGCGCCGATCATGATCCTGACGCTCACCTCGGATACCTATTCGCAGGGCGAGTTGTACGATTTCGCGTCAACCCAGCTGGCGCAAACCATCGCGCAGATTGACGGCGTCGGCGATGTCGACGTCGGCGGCAGCTCACTGCCGGCGGTGCGCGTCGATCTTAACCCGCAGGCGCTATTTAACCAGGGCGTCTCACTGGATGCCGTGCGCAGCGCCATTGATAACGCCAACGTGCGTCGCCCGCAGGGCGCGCTGGAAGATGAAACCCATCGCTGGCAGGTGCAGACCAATGATGAACTGAAAACCGCGGCGGAATATTTGCCGGTGATCGTCCACTACAACAACGGCGCGGCGGTACGCCTTGGCGACGTGGCAAAAGTGACGGATTCAGTGCAGGATGTGCGTAACGCCGGGATGACCAACGCCAAACCAGCGATCCTGTTAATGATTCGCAAGCTGCCGGAAGCCAACATTATTCAGACGGTCGACAGCATCCGCGCCCGCCTTCCTGAGCTACAGCGTACTATCCCGGCCGCCATTGATTTGCAAATCGCCCAGGATCGTTCGCCCACTATCCGCGCTTCGCTGGAAGAGGTCGAACAAACGCTGGTGATCTCGGTCGCGCTGGTGATTCTGGTGGTCTTCCTGTTTTTGCGCTCCGGGCGCGCAACGCTTATCCCGGCCGTCGCCGTACCGGTGTCCTTAATTGGTACCTTCGCCGCCATGTATTTATGCGGTTTCAGCCTCAATAATCTGTCGCTAATGGCGCTGACCATCGCCACCGGTTTCGTTGTCGATGACGCCATCGTGGTGCTGGAGAATATTTCCCGCCATCTTGAGGCGGGAATGAAGCCGCTGCAGGCCGCGTTACAAGGCAGCCGTGAAGTCGGCTTTACCGTGCTGTCGATGAGCCTGTCGCTGGTGGCGGTGTTCTTACCGCTGCTGCTGATGGGTGGCCTGCCGGGGCGCCTGTTGCGCGAGTTCGCCGTCACGCTATCGGTAGCGATCGGTATTTCGCTCGCCGTGTCGCTCACGCTGACGCCAATGATGTGCGGCTGGCTGCTGAAAAGCGGCAAACCTCATGAACCAACGCGGAATCGCGGCTTTGGCCGTCTGCTGGTCACTATTCAGGGGGGCTATGGCAAATCGTTAAAATGGGTGCTGAAGCATAGTCGCCTGACTGGCCTGGTACTGCTCGGTACGATGGCGCTCAGCGTGTGGCTGTATATCGCCATTCCGAAAACCTTCTTCCCGGAGCAGGACACCGGGGTGCTGATGGGCGGAATTCAGGCGGATCAGAGTATTTCCTTCCAGGCGATGCGCGGCAAACTGCAGGACTTTATGAAGATCATCCGCGAGGATCCGGCTGTCGATAACGTGACCGGCTTTACCGGCGGCTCGCGGGTGAATAGCGGTATGATGTTTATCACCCTGAAACCACGCGACCAGCGCCACGAAACGGCGCAGCAAATCATCGACCGGCTGCGAAAAAAGCTGGCGAAAGAGCCCGGCGCGAATCTGTTCCTGATGGCGGTGCAGGATATCCGCGTTGGCGGGCGTCAGTCGAACGCCAGCTACCAGTACACCCTGTTATCGGACGATCTGTCGGCGCTGCGTGAATGGGAGCCGAAAATCCGCAAGGCGCTGGCGGCGCTGCCGGAACTGGCCGACGTTAACTCGGACCAACAGGATAACGGCGCGGAGATGGATCTGGTCTACGACCGCGACACCATGTCACGCCTGGGCGTCAGCGTGCAGGATGCCAACAGCCTGTTAAACAACGCTTTCGGCCAACGGCAAATCTCGACCATCTACCAGCCGCTCAACCAGTACAAAGTGGTAATGGAAGTCGATCCGCTTTATACCCAGGACGTTAGCGCGCTGGAGCATATGTTTGTCATCAGTAAAGACGGGAAACCTATTCCGCTGTCGTATTTCGCCAAATGGCAACCGGCGAACGCGCCGCTTTCGGTCAACCACCAGGGGCTATCGGCCGCCTCGACCATCTCCTTCAACCTGCCGACCGGCAAATCGCTGTCGGAAGCCAGCGACGCCATTGACCGGGCGATGACCCAGCTTGGCGTGCCGTCGAACGTCCGTGGATCCTTTGCCGGCACCGCGCAGGTATTCCAGCAGACGATGAACTCACAGGTGATCCTGATTATCGCCGCCATCGCTACGGTGTATATCGTGCTGGGGATCCTCTACGAAAGCTACGTGCATCCGCTAACGATCCTCTCTACCCTTCCGTCAGCGGGGGTTGGCGCGCTGCTGGCGCTGGAGTTGTTCGGTGCCCCATTCAGCCTAATCGCCCTGATAGGGATCATGCTATTAATTGGCATCGTGAAGAAAAACGCCATCATGATGGTCGATTTCGCCCTTGAAGCGCAGCGCAACGGCAATCTGGCGCCGGAAGAAGCCATCTTCCAGGCCTGCCTACTACGTTTTCGCCCGATCATGATGACCACCCTGGCGGCGCTGTTCGGCGCGCTACCGCTGGTGCTGTCGGGCGGGGATGGTTCAGAGCTGCGGCAGCCGTTGGGGATCACCATCGTCGGCGGTCTGGTCATGAGCCAGCTGCTGACGCTGTACACTACCCCGGTGGTCTATTTGTTCTTTGATCGTCTGCGGCTGCGTTTTACGCGCAAGTCTGCTCAACCGGTAAACGAATAAGATGACAGATCTGCCCGCCAGCGTACGCTGGCAGTTATGGATTGTGGCCTTCGGCTTCTTTATGCAGTCGCTGGATACCACCATCGTCAACACCGCCCTCCCCTCGATGGCCAAAAGCCTTGGGGAGAGCCCGCTGCACATGCATATGGTGGTGGTCTCGTATGTGCTAACGGTGGCAGTCATGCTACCGGCCAGCGGCTGGCTGGCGGACCGGGTTGGCGTGCGCAATATTTTTTTCAGCGCCATTGTGTTGTTTACCGTCGGCTCGCTGTTCTGCGCCCAGGCAACCACCCTCGATCAGTTGGTGATGTCCCGCGTGCTGCAAGGCGTCGGCGGCGCGATGATGGTACCGGTCGGGCGGCTAACGGTGATGAAAATCGTTCCGCGCGATCAGTATATGGCGGCGATGACCTTCGTCACCCTGCCCGGCCAGGTTGGCCCCCTGCTCGGCCCGGCGCTTGGCGGGGTACTGGTCGAATATGCTTCCTGGCACTGGATTTTCTTGATCAACATCCCGGTTGGCATCATCGGCGCTATCGCCACATTATGCCTGATGCCGAACTACACCCTGCAGACCCGGCGCTTTGATATCCTTGGTTTTATTCTGCTGGCGGTGGGAATGGCCACCCTGACGCTGGCGCTCGACGGTAAAAAAGGGCTAGGTATCTCGCCGCTGCTGCTCGCCGCGCTGGTCGCCGGTGGCCTGATGGCCATAATTTTTTATTTGTGGCACGCCCGCGGCAACGTTAACGCATTGTTCAGCCTCAATCTGTTTCGCAATAAAACCTTCTCGCTCGGTCTTGGCGGCAGCTTTGCCGGGCGTATCGGTAGCGGGATGTTACCGTTTATGACTCCGGTATTCCTGCAAATTGGCCTCGGCTTCTCGCCGTTCCACGCCGGGCTGATGATGATCCCGATGGTGCTGGGCAGCATGGGGATGAAACGCATCGTGGTGCAGGTAGTAAACCGCTTTGGCTATCGCCGCGTACTGGTTTTCGCAACCCTCGGCCTGGCGCTGGTGAGTTTATTGTTCATGGCCGTCGCTCTGGCCGGCTGGTACTGGCTGCTGCCGCTGGTGCTGTTTCTGCAGGGTATGATTAACTCCAGCCGTTTCTCATCAATGAATACCCTGACGCTAAAAGACCTGCCTGATGAGTTGGCCAGCAGCGGCAACAGCCTGCTCTCAATGGTTATGCAGCTCTCGATGAGTATCGGCGTGACCATCGCCGGGCTTTTGCTGGGTATGTACGGCCAGCAGCATATCAGCGCCGATGCGCCAGCCGTTCATCAGGTTTTCCTCTACACCTATCTGAGTATGGCGGTGATTATCGCCCTCCCGGCACTTATCTTTTCCCGTGTACCGAACGATGTCGGCAGCAACACCGTCATCCGCCGACGCAAAAGGAGTGAATCGTGAAACTTTGGCGCCCGGGTATCACCGGTAAGCTGTTCCTGGCTATTTTCGCCACCTGTATCGTGCTGCTGATTAGCATGCACTGGGCGGTGCGCATCAGCTTTGAGCGCGGCTTTATCGACTATATAAAACGCGGTAATGAACAGCGATTAACGATGCTCGGCGATGCGCTCAGTGAACAGTACGAGCAGCACGGCGACTGGAAGTTTTTGCGCAATAACGATCGGTTTATCTTCCAGTTACTGCGCACCTTCGAGCGCGATAACGACGAACGTCCACCGGGTGGTCCGGGCCCGCATGGCGAGCCAGGGCCAATGCCCGGGCCTGGCCCGCGGCCCGATATGCCGCCGCACGGCTGGCGCACGCAATTTTGGGTTGTCGATCAACAAGGGCGCGTGCTGGTAGGCCCGCGGGCGCCGGTACCGCAGGACGGCACCCGGCGCAACATTGTCGTCGACGGCGTGACCGTTGGGGCGGTGATCGCCTCGCCGGTCGAGCGGCTCACGCGCAACACGGATATCAATTTCGACCGCCAGCAAAAACGCACCAGTTGGCTGATCGTCGCCCTCGCCACCCTCCTCGCCGCTCTGGCTACTTTCCCGCTGGCCCGCGGGCTGCTGGCGCCGGTCAAACGGCTGGTGGAAGGCACCCATAAGCTGGCGGCGGGCGATTTCTCTACCCGCGTCACGGTCACCGGCGGGGATGAACTGGGTCGTCTGGCGCAGGATTTCAACCAGCTCGCCAGTACGCTTGAGCGTAACCAACAGATGCGCCGCGATTTAATGGCCGATATTTCGCATGAACTCCGCACGCCGTTAGCGGTCCTGCGCGGTGAACTGGAGGCCATTCAGGATGGAGTGCGAAAATTCACCCCGGATTCGATCTCTTCGCTGCAGGCGGAAGTCGGCACGCTCACCAAGCTGGTGGACGATCTGCATCAGTTGTCGATGTCCGATGAAGGCGCGTTAGCCTACCAGAAAGAGTCGGTGGATTTAATTGCGCTGCTGGAGGTCGCCGCAGGGGCGTTCCGTGAACGTTTCGCCAGCCGCGGGTTAACTATCGGCGTCTCGCTGCCGGATAACGCTGTCGTGTTCGGCGATCGCGATCGGCTGATGCAGTTGTTCAATAACCTGCTGGAAAACAGCCTGCGCTATACCGACCACGGCGGACGCCTGCTGATTAGCGCCAAACAAAACGGCCGCAGATTAATACTCGATTTCGCCGATAGCGGCCCCGGCGTTAGCGACGAGCAGCTGGCGCGGCTGTGCGAGCGTTTTTACCGCACCGAAGGTTCGCGTAACCGCGCCAGCGGCGGATCCGGCCTTGGGCTGGCAATCTGTATGAACATTGTCGCGGCCCACGGCGGCAGCCTGAACGCCAGCCATTCGCCTTTTGGCGGGGTTAGCATTAAAGTAGAATTACCTCTGGAACAGGATTTATCGAGGGACGTATGAGCGAATTACCCATTGATGAAAACACGCCGCGTATTTTAATCGTGGAAGACGAGCCTAAACTCGGTCAGTTGTTAATCGACTATTTGCAGGCCGCGAGCTATGCGCCAACGCTCATTGCGCATGGCGATCGCGTACTGCCCTATGTCCGCCAGACGCCCCCGCATTTAATCCTGCTGGATTTAATGCTGCCCGGCACCGACGGCCTGACCCTGTGCCGTGAGATCCGTCGTTTTTCCGATGTGCCAATCGTGATGGTCACCGCCAAAATCGAGGAGATCGATCGCCTGCTAGGGTTGGAGATCGGCGCCGACGACTATATCTGCAAACCGTATAGTCCGCGTGAAGTCGTGGCTCGCGTGAAAACGATCCTGCGTCGCTGCAAGCCACAGCGCGTTCTGCAGGCGCTGGATGCGCAAAGCCCGCTTATCGTTGATGAGAGCCGCTTCCAGGCCTCGTGGCGCGAAAAATTGCTGGACTTGACTCCCGCCGAGTTTCGGCTATTAAAAACGCTGTCGCAGGAGCCGGGTAAAGTCTTCTCCCGCGAACAACTGCTCAATCATCTGTACGACGATTATCGCGTGGTGACCGACCGCACCATAGATAGCCATATTAAAAACCTGCGCCGTAAGCTGGAATCGCTGGATGCCGAGCAGTCGTTTATTCGCGCCGTCTACGGCGTCGGCTATCGCTGGGAAGCCGACGCCTGTAGAATGGCATAGAGAGCTCCTCTCTGCGTTTGCCTCCTCCTCGCTACAATGAAAGGGTTACCGGTTCACCAACGTGTATGAATCTGTAGCCCAAAAAACACCTCACGGCGCAGACACAATATTTCCACGCCCTCTACGTTATAATCAGATAATAACTGGAACAGTCCGTGGTATAGTATATTCCTTTCATCACTACTCAACTGCGCAAGGAATGCCATGAGTAATATTCATAAAAAATATAAACCACGAAATATTATAAATGCACCACATATCAAATCCGCCATTATTTCCCGCAGCCAACAGCGTGGTGATAATGATAATATTCAAAGCTGGTTGACTAATCATTTTTATAGATGGACGATTGGCGATTTCTCGCCTGTATATTCGGTACGTTCCGCTGAGGATTACACCATCTATTTCGGCACTCATAGCGAAATACCCACCTGGCTGATTCCAAAACTGGATAGCGAAGAACGCTTTTATTACCTTAACCCCCAGCATCCACAACTGCTAGGAATGGAAAGAGACATTCTGGAGTTTCTTTCCCGGCAAAAAGGCACACGCTTAGAGGCTAAGCTACAGCGCATTAACTGTTTTACCTTGCTGGCTATGCGCGATGCGGAACACCTGAAAATGCAGCATCTGCGTGAACAGGGCTGGTATCCTTCCAACAGTGAGGCGCTAAAGCTAGTGCTATCAGTCCAAAACGGCAGGTTTGTCGAACTTGATGCGACCCACGCCGACCTGCGCAGTGAAATGGCGTATGAATCCTGGCATATGCAGCATTGCGTTGGGCAATTCGATGATAAAGGAACGCTTTCCGGGGGATATGGCGAATATTATGCCAGGCAAATTGAGCAAGGCATGCTGCGCCTGTTTAGCCTGCGCGACAACCACAATATTCCTCATGTCACAATAAGCCTGATTGTGAATAATGACGGACTAAGCATTGAGCAGATTAAAGGTAAACAGAATTGTTATCCTATTAAGAAATATGTCGCAGATGTTTTATCTCTTATCAGTCTTATCAATCCTCATCATGAACGCCACAAAGATTGCGAAGGTATGGGAATTGTGTATGAAAATACGCCGGAATATTCTGGTTGGAAATTCATTACCGATATTCATGATTTCAACTTTTTGCTTAACGTCCTGCATGATAATTTTCATTTAATGAAACACTTTCCTGCTCCACCGGTAGCTTTGCAGTGGTTGCTGTTACACAGCGCACCGGATGCGCTGCGTTATCTTCAGATGATTGATCCCAACGTGGCGACCGCGGCGGAAATGCTGTTTCCACAGCACGAATGGCACCCTACGCTTGCCGGCAAAAACACCAGCAATATCCCCTTCGTAATTGAAAGTCTGACACTGCAAACCACGCGTTACCTTTCTTTCTGTGGAGATAAACACTAATGTTCTGGATCGTTCTCATTATTTCCACAATATTTTTTGGCTGGCTGAATTACATAAAAAATAAGCCGCAGATTGCCGCCCGCCTCGACGAGGAGAAAAAACAGGATCGCCTGAAAGATCTCCGGCATGATACCCGACGGCGACAATGGGCGTTATCTCTGGCCGATATTCTTGCCCAACGAAATGGCCTTCCTTCGAAAGGCGTAACGCTGAAGTTTACCCTTGATGATGACCAACGCCAGCATTTGGCTCAGCAGGTCAGAAAAGAACTCAATCTGCACGAAAACCTCAACGATATAGCGCTGCGCCAGCAGGTTGCGGATATTTTGCGCCGCTGGCCCTCGGGCATAGGCAATTCACCACGCACGTTCTACCACCATCTTGCGATTCTGGGCCAGGTTCGCGACGCATTGGCGTTTGACTGTATGCGCACAGCCTTTCTCACCCGCTGTATCGCGGGGCTCGGCTGGTGTGACGAAAATCAGGCATGGTTGGTGCTGCTACTTAACGCCCAGCGTGCACAGGACTGTTTTCATTCCTGGGAAGATTATACCACCGCCTACGTTCGTGCCCGTCAGGTATGGCTAAAGCTGAATGATATACCAACGTCAATGGTTGGACGTGATTTACAGGAAGCCACTCATTTTCTGAAAGACCCTTTCAGCCGCTGGCGACAACTACCATGGAATGAATTCAAAATTTTCGACCCAATGTAAAAGGAGTAGTTATGGAAAAGGACGACCGTTTGGCCAAGGCCATGCTTGAGATGTGTAATTATACGATGCCGCTTAATAACGGACAACGCGAATGGTCCATCGCAGATATTTCCGGCTTGCTACGCGATGCGCGATATGACGAACTTGATACGCTTTATATGCAAGCGCTGGCGGATAGTTTTACCAGCCGTGAAGCGGAAAAGCGTTATTTCCTTGCCTGGACGCAGATGTGTAACCATTTTTATGATATGGACGCGCTGGTCGAGGCCGGGCCGGAAGGGTTAGCACTGATCAAAAACTGGCAGCGCGCCCGCCCTCGCTCCACGCATGCCTGGCTTGCAGAAGCGCAATACTGGAACCACCGTGCCTGGCTCTACCGCAGCTACGGCTGGGCGAAAGAAACCACCCAGGCAATGTGGATCTGCGCCGCCGCCTGTAACGAACGGATGGTAATTGCCGCCCTCAATGCAATCGACTGCGAACCACGCCAATGGATGGCTGCCGCGTTGACCAGCACCAACTCCAAGGTCTTCGGCCAGCCGGACTGGCTGGTTGAATTTCTGAGAGGAGCAGAGGTTTCAGGACAGCCATTGATGGTAGAACTTGTCGAATATCATCGCCAGTCACCTCAGGAGATGGACGCGTTGATGGCGCATTCCGGGCTGTCGTTTGCGGACGCAATTTGCCCCCCTCTACCGCGTCCGTTTTTACTGACTGAACGCGATGACGCTGATGCACAAACCATTTGGCTCGCGACTTGCCTGACTATTTTCCCAACCGCTTTCTACGTGCTGGATGAATATATACCGTTTCGCATGCCACGCTGGGGCGGCTCACATGAAGAGATCCGCCACTTTTTGGCATTACCTGAGTGCGATCATCTTTCCGCCGCGGAACGCGAGCATCTGGAGCTATTGATCTGGTGGGATATTCACCGCGACCTGGAGATCAAAGAGGTCGACTCTCCATCAGAACGAGAACGCATTATCGCCAAAGCCGAGGACATTGCCCAGCGAGCGCATCTGCCGGAGTCTCGTCATAACGCGCTAGAATGGCTGCAGGTTTGCTATAGCGATCTGGAAGATAATGACGCACTCTGGCGAATCCTTCAGCGTTCGATCGCGGAAAAAGTTAAGCTCAACAATTACTTCACCGCCTATGCAATAAAGTTTGCGCTACGTGATTTCCCGGACAGCAGGTGGATTTATAATTTCCTCTGCCAGAATACGCAGCAATCAGAGCACTGTGCACCGAAAATCTATCGTGGCTACTTTCAGTATGTGGGATTATTCGGGTATGAAAAAGATGAAACACAAGGCGCAGCCTGGCTGGATAGTGTTGCCGATATCGAATACAACCATAACTGGCAGGACGTAATTAAAGATTTCCATTGGCTAGGGCTTCCGCAGCATTTCGTGCCGCTGGCGGAACTGGGAGCTCAAAGAAATATACCCGCCGCACTGAATCTGCTGGGTCTTGAGTACATCGATAAAGCCGAAGATAGTCTGCTACCTTACGATCCTGTTACCGCCCTGAATTACTTTCAGCACGCGGCGGAGATACTGCAGGAACAGATTGAGCTGCGCGATAGTCACCCGCACAGCCTAATCGTGAATGGGGGATATACCGAGTTCGAAGACGATCTGCAAAATATCCATTTCAACATTGCCATCTGCTATCAGAGACTGAGCAAACAAGAATTCGAAGCAGAAAAACGTTCCGTTTATGAAAAAGCGCTGCTCGATCATCTCTGGCTCGCGCATCAGTTTGGCCATAAAGCGGCCCGGGGATTATTTCTGCTAAATATTTTTGAAGTGAAGGATATTACGCTGGCGCATGAGCATTTAGAGCTGGTGCGGGAAGAGGCCAATAAAGGCACGCTGGAAGCGATGGTCACCCTGTCGCGCCTGTACGGTAATAAGCTTGATAAGTCATTATTCAACATGAAGCTTAGTGCGCGCTGGACACATTTTGCTGTCACGTTATACCCACATAGTGAAATCATTGAGGATTGCCTTTACCATCTGCATTTTTCTAGTTTAAGCAAACGTCTTCGCTTTGCCTGGTACACCTTCCGCATTCCGGACACCGAGCTACCGGGACAAGTCAACACCATGGTGTAAGGTGGTTTACTCCCTCTTTCCACGGCGCTACAATGCCCGCCCTTAATGTGGGGACACTCCCCCGAATCGCCGTACCTGGTGCGGCGAGTCTGACCTGTCATCAGAACGAGAACATCATGTTTAAACCGGAACTCCTTTCCCCGGCGGGAACGCTGAAAAATATGCGTTACGCTTTCGCTTATGGCGCCGATGCGGTCTACGCCGGCCAGCCGCGTTACTCACTGCGCGTGCGCAACAATGAATTTAACCACGAAAACCTGCAGCTCGGCATCAATGAGGCCCACGAGCTGGGGAAAAAATTCTACGTAGTGGTTAACATCGCGCCGCATAACGCCAAGTTGAAAACGTTCATTCGCGATCTCAAACCGGTAGTGGAGATGGGCCCGGACGCGCTGATTATGTCCGATCCTGGTTTAATCATGCTGGTGCGCGAGAACTTCCCTGATATGCCGATACACCTTTCGGTACAGGCTAACGCCGTCAACTGGGCGACGGTGAAATTCTGGCAGCAAATGGGACTAACCCGCGTGATCCTGTCCCGCGAGCTGTCGCTGGACGAGATCGCCGAAATTCGCAGCCAGGTGCCGGAAATGGAAATCGAGATTTTCGTCCATGGCGCGCTGTGCATGGCCTACTCCGGCCGCTGCCTGCTCTCCGGCTATATCAACAAACGTGACCCTAACCAGGGTACCTGCACCAACGCCTGCCGCTGGGAGTACAACGTCCAGGAAGGCAAAGAAGATGATGTGGGTAATATCGTCCACAAGCATGAGCCTATCCCGGTGCAGAACGTTGAACCCACTCTCGGTATCGGCGCGCCAACCGACCAGGTATTTATGATTGAGGAAGCCAAACGTCCGGGCGAGTACATGACCGCCTTCGAAGACGAACACGGCACCTACATCATGAACTCTAAAGATCTCCGCGCAATCGCCCACGTGGAGCGCCTGACCCAGATGGGCGTGCACTCGCTGAAAATTGAAGGCCGCACCAAATCCTTCTACTACTGCGCGCGCACCGCCCAGGTGTACCGTAAAGCGATTGACGACGCCGCCGCCGGTAAACCGTTCGACACCAGTCTGCTGGAGACGCTGGAAGGTCTGGCCCACCGCGGCTATACCGAAGGCTTCCTGCGTCGCCACACCCACGACGACTATCAGAATTATGAATACGGCTATTCGGTTTCCGAACGCCAGCAGTTTGTCGGCGAATTCACCGGCAAGCGTAACGGTAATTTGGCCGAAGTGGCGGTGAAAAATAAGTTCTCGGTCGGCGACAGCCTGGAGGTCATGACTCCGCAAGGCAACGTCAACTTTACGCTCGAACATATGGAGAACGCCAAAGGCGAAGCAATGCCGGTCGCGCCGGGAGACGGTTATATCGTCTGGCTGCCGCTGCCGGAGGATATGGCGCTGGAGTATGGTTTGCTGATGCGTAATTTCAACGGCGAGTCGACGCGCAATCCGCATAAAAATTAGTTTATTGGCGTTATTTTTTCACTATGTATGGATATTAGAATCGGATCACATACCGTTACGTTCGAAGCAGGTATCATCCATTTCGCTGAAAAACATAACCCATAAATGCTAGCTGTACCAGGAACCACCTCCTTAGCCTGCGTAATCTCCCTTACGCGGGCTTATTTTTTATGCATCCCATTTTCCCGACTTTCTTATTCCATGACGCCATTCATGCGATACACTGAGGATGACGACTAAGAATGAGGCGATAAAGGATGACCCAATTTCCAGCCAGCTTATTAATTCTCAACGGTAAAGGCGCAAATGAACCCCAACTGCGCGAAGCCGTTAACCTCCTGCGCGAAGAAGGTATCGAGATACACGTCCGCGTGACCTGGGAGAAAGGCGATGCGATTCGTTTTGTCGAGGAAGCCGAAACGCTCAAGGTGGCGACGGTAATTGCCGGCGGCGGCGATGGCACAATTAATGAAGTCGCCACCGCGCTGGTCCAGCGCGGCAGCAATATGGCGCTGGGAATACTCCCCCTCGGCACAGCCAATGATTTCGCCACCAGCGTCGGCATCCCGCAGGATTTAGCCAGCGCGCTGAAGCTGGCGATAGCCGGGCGCGATGTCCCTATTGATGTGGTACGCGTTAACAACGAGGCCGGGTTTATCAATATGGCCACTGGCGGCTTTGGTACCCGCATCACCACCGAAACGCCGGAAAAACTAAAAGCCGCGCTCGGTGGCGTCTCCTATCTGATTCATGGCCTGACGCGCATGGATACCCTGAAGCCGGACCGCTGCGAAATTCGCGGCGAGAACTTTCACTGGCAGGGCGATGCGCTGGTTATCGGCATCGGCAATGGCCGTCAGGCCGGCGGCGGTCAGCAACTGTGCCCTGAAGCATTAATTAACGACGGGCTACTGCATCTGCGTATTTTTACCGGCGAAGAGCTGTTACCGGCATTGTTCAGTACTCTCGCTAATCCCGATAATTCGCCAAACCTGATCGACGGCGTATCGCCGTGGTTTGAAGTCACCGCCGCCCATGAAATGACCTTCAACCTTGATGGCGAACCGCTAAGCGGCAAATCTTTCCGGATGGAAATCCTCGGCGAGGCGCTACGCTGCCGTCTGCCGCCGGACTGTATGCTACTGCGTTAAAACATCAGGGCGGGATATACCCGCCCTGACAACGTTATGAATATTCTACCCCTTCCCTGACGCCGCTTGCCTTACGGGCAAAGCCCGGCTGCTCAACGCGAATAAACGGGCACAGACAAAACGCCAGCAGATAGAGCGCGGTATAAGCCACCACCACGCCGATGGTGCTGAAGTGCGGCAGCAGCACCACCGCAATTGCCGGCGCGAGGAAATTCGACAGCCCGGCCGACAGGTTATAAACCGAAATCGCCGCCCCTTTATGATTTGGCTCCAGCGCCGGGAACACCGCCGCCATCGGCACAAACGCCGCGACGAAAATCCCCAGCGCAATCGCCGGCACCAGCGCCATGGCGAAGTTATGGCCGAAGTGCTGCGGCAGGTAGTAAAACGCCAGGCTCGACAGCGCCATGCCGATGCAGCCGAACCAGCGCACCACTTTCATCCAGCCCATTTTCTCCGCCACAATCCCCCAGAAGACGTTGGAGAAGATGGTGGTGAAGAAGAACGCCGCCCACACCTGCAGCCATTCGGAAGTGGTGAAGCCAAGCTCATCGACGAACATCATCGGCATGACCACCGCGAAGCCGAACAGCGACAGGGTGTTGATAATGCGCACGATGCTGGAGAGCATAATGCTGCGGTTGGTGTAGATAAGGGTCACCGCGCGCCCCAGCTCGGAGAACTTCTCGCGGGTGGTGAGATTCTGCATATGGCGCGGGGTTTCGGTGTTACGCAGCGCCGCCAGGGCAATCAGCCCGCCGGTGACACAGAACGCCAGCGCCAGCCACAGGGTGCCCATCTCGCCAATGTGCGGGATGGTGAAGCTCGGGATATAGCTGCCGAACACGCCGATACCGACGGAGTAGACCGCCCAGAACCAGCCCAGCGCCGAGCTGGAGCTGTCGCTGCGGACGTTATGGATAATGGCGACGATAAACGAGTAGAGGAACAGCGGATAGGCCAGACCGCGGATACCGTAAAACAGCAGAATTAAGGCATAGTTGGCGCGGCCAAGGCCGAAAACGAGGAACAGAACGTGGAACACGCACCACAGCACGAAACCGATAAACATGGTTTTACGCGGGGTGATAATTTCCGCGACCACGCCGGAAACCCAGGCCGAGAGGGCGGCGGCGAGGCCGTAGAGGGTGAAGGCGAAAGAGGCCTGCGCCGGGCTGAAGCCCAGCTCCTTGATGTAGTGCGAGAGGAAGGCGAGTTCAAAACCGTCGCCGGTCATAAACACGGCGATGGCGACGTATCCCCAGATAAGATTCAGCGGCAGACCCATCCACTGTTTGTGATTAACGGACATGGTGACCTCGTTGTTGTAGGGTGCAGGAGAATCACTCCGGCAGTTTCGCCGGAGCGTCATATGTCTTATTGCTGTCGAAAATGTCGGTCGTTGAGGTACAGAGACTGGAAATGGGCGTAACGCGGCATCAGCGCCTGATGACGCTGCGGATCCGCCTGCCAGGTTTGCCAGATTTCCGGCTTATGGCAAACACTTGCCAGCGGTTTGCCCGCCGCCAGGCAGGCCAGACGCGCTGCTCCGAGCGCGCCGCCGGTTTCCCCACCTTTATGCGTCACCACCGGCATCGCCAGGATATCCGCCAGCAGTTGCGCCCAGAACGGACTGCGGGCGCCGCCGCCAACCAGTGAGCACTGGTCGATACGGGTTCCGCTCTCCTGCAACACGCGCAGGCCGTCAGCAATACCGAAGCTCACTCCCTCCAGCACCGCATATCCCAGTTGAGCGCGCAGGCTGGCATGGGTCATTCCCCAGAACATACCGCGCGCCAGAGGATCGTTATGCGGGGTACGCTCGCCGGAAAGATAAGGCAGGAAGTATGGCGCATTGGCTTTTTCGTCTGCGCTTAACTGGGCAATCTCCTCCAGTAGCGCCACTTCGGTGGTACCGGTCAGACGACAGAACCACTGCAGACAGCTGGCGGCGCTGAGCATCACGCTCATCTGATGCCACAGGTTCGGTAGCACATGACAGAAAGCATGCACCGCCGACTGCGGCGCCGGACGATAGCTGTCGGTGACGACAAACAGCACGCCGGAGGTACCCAGCGAGATAAAAGCGTCTCCCGGCGACACCGCGCCAACGCCAATCGCGCTGACTGCATTATCGCCGCCGCCCCCCGCCACCAGCACCGAAGGATTAAGCCCCCAGCGTTCGGCAATGTCTGCCGCCAGGGTGGCGGAAACGTCGCATCCTTCCACCAGTTCCGGCATTTGTTGCCGCGTCAGGCCGCACTTTTGCAGCAGCGCGTCGGACCAGTCCCGTCGCGCGACATCCAGCCACAGGGTGCCGGCGGCATCCGACATATCGGAGACTTTTTTGCCGGTCATCTTGTAGCGCAGAAAATCCTTCGGCAGCAGTACGCAGGCGGTACGGGCGAAATGCTGCGGTTCGTGACGCCGCACCCACAGCAGTTTCGGCGCGGTAAACCCCGGCATTGCCAGATTACCAGCCACCTTATGCAGCTCTGGCGCCATCTCTTCAAGCTCGGCGCACTCCTGCGCGCAGCGGGTATCGTTCCATAAAATCGCCGGGCGAATCACTTCGCCGCTGGCATCCAGCAGTACGGCCCCGTGCATCTGCCCGGAAAGGCCGATGGCTTTAATCGCCGACCAATGGCTCGCGCA
The DNA here is from genome assembly GCF_032601985.1 of Klebsiella sp. 141203. Classification (NCBI taxonomy): domain Bacteria; kingdom Pseudomonadati; phylum Pseudomonadota; class Gammaproteobacteria; order Enterobacterales; family Enterobacteriaceae; genus Klebsiella; species Klebsiella sp. 141203. The sequence goes on from NZ_JAQIRL010000001.1 coordinate 1,207,948, forward strand.
CTTCTCGCGCAGAGTGGCAATCAGATATTCTGTCGCTTCCCACCACGCCTGCGGCGATTGTTCAGACCACTGCGGATGCGGCCGTTGAATGGTCAATGGCGCGCTATGGCTGGCGACGACCGCATTGTTTTCATCCAGCACCAGCGCTTTAACTTCCGAAGTGCCGAGATCGATACCTAAATACATGGCGCCTCCTGCTGGGTCAGCGCGTAGACGGCGGCGATTTGCTCACGCAGCAGCGCGTGGAAATCCGCCGATTCCGCCAGCTCGCCAAACAGGGCTTTATCACCGGCGTACTGGGTGATCGGGTCAGGCGAATTAAACATGGCGTGTACCGCCGATTCATCAAGAATTCCGTCCTGGTACTGATACGGTAAAGCCCCTTTATGCCACTGCTGCATAAAGACGAAGAACAGCGCCGGCAACATAGCGGTAGCCTGCGGGCGCACGCCGCGCTGGTAGCACTCCTGCAGGGTTGGGGCAATCATCGCCGGGATTTTTGAGAATCCATCGGCTGCCACCCGCTGGTTGGTGTCCTGGATATAGGGGTTGGTAAAACGCTTGAGTACCACGTCGCGATAGGTTGCCAGGTCGATGCCGTTATCACCCAGACACGGGATCACATCTTCGCTGACGTAACGCTCAGCAATGGCGTAGATGGCATCGGTAAGCGTACTCTCGTGAATATATTGCTGGCCCAACAGGGTTCCCGCCCAGGCAATACAGCTATGTGACGCGTTAAGAATGCGAATCTTCGCCTCTTCATAGGGGATAACCGACGCCACCATCTCCACGCCCACCGTCTCAAGCGCCGGGCGCTCAGCGCGGAAATTATCTTCTACTACCCATTGAATAAAGGTTTCGCCCATCACCGGCGCTTTATCATCGATGCCGGTTTGCGCTTTGATACGTGGCGCCAGATCGGCGGCCGGGCGCGGCGTGATACGATCGACCATCGTGTTTGGGCAGGTCGCGTTCTCCGCCAGCCAGTCAATAACCTGCTGTTTACCGGTCAGTTGCAGAAATTCCACCAGTCCATCATGGAAACGTTCGCCGTTGTGGCGCACGTTGTCACAGTTGAGCAGCGTCAGCGGACCCGCATCGTCGGCGATGCGTTTTTCAAGAATCCGGGTGATGGTGCCATAAATGGTTTTGCAATCTCCCTGCAAATCGGCCTGCAGATCGGCGTTGCTGGTTTCCAGGCGATGCTGCGTATTGAGGTAATAACCCCCTTCCGTCACCGTGAAAGCAATGACTTTAGTCTGCGGGTTCGCGCCTTCATCAATCAGCGGCTGCAGTCCCGCCTGCCACGGCAGTAATTTTTGAATTGAGGCGATCTCTTCATATTCGCGCTCCCCTTCCGGGCTCACCGTCTCGAGGACGTAGCGTCCTCTCTGCTCCGCCAGCGCCTGCACCACGTGCTCGGCGTCGTTACGAATATTTCCCGCCGCGATATGCCAGCGCGAATCGCCGGAAACCCGCAGTCGATGCAGGTACCACGCCTGATGCGCGCGATGGAAAGAACCGAGACCAATGTGAAGCCATGTGAATTGCGTATTCATGTTCTGCTCTCCTTGAGGTGATGCGGCTCACTGTAGATGATCATTTGAATCAAATAAGAGCTACGGATCACAAAAGAGCAATTACCCATTAAAATTACAAATGACCAAAATAGAGCAAAAGCTTGCCTGTTTTGAAAACCGCAGCCAAAATGCGGGTATCTGCGCTACTGCGCCCGCGTATTTAAGGCAGGACACCGTGAGTAAAGAAGACGACATCAGGCTGGATCAGAAGGTCCGCGCCGCATGGATGTACTACATTGCCGGTCAGAATCAGAGCGAAATCGCCAGCCATCTTGGCACCTCAAGGCCGGTGGTCCAGCGCCTTATCGCCGCGGCGAAAGAAGAAGGGATTGTGTCGATTGGCTTGCATCATCCGGTGGCGAACTGCCTCGATTATGCGCAGTTGTTGCAGGAAAAGTATCAACTCATCGAGTGCAATATCGTGCCGACCTACAACGAAGAGAGCACGCTGGATAGCGTTTCCTTCGGTTGTTATCAGTTGATGGCCCGCTACCTGCAGAGCGATAACGCCAAAATAATCGGCATTGGTTCTGGATTAACGCTGAAAAAAACCATCCAGCGCATTGATTTCGATAGCCCGAACAGCCGCTGCGTGGCGCTGATTAGCGCAATGAACGATGAAGGAAAATGCAACTACTACGATGATGTGCCGTTGCTGCTGGCGCGGAAAATTCAGGCCAACTACTACCAGTGGCCCGCGCCGCGCTATGCGCAAACCCGTCAGGAACATGAGATGTGGTGCGGCAGCCGCCTGTTCAGCAACGTTTCTGCCGCAGCGCAGCAGGCGGACGTTATTTTCGTCGGTATCGGCCCATTGGGTACCCAAAGCCCGATCTTCAAAGACGGGTTTATTAATAAAGTCCAACTGGATGAACTGACGGCGCGCGGGGGCATCGGCGAGATCCTCGGCCGCTTTATCGATGCCGACGGCTCCGTCGTCGACAGCGAAATTAATCGCCTGATCACCAGCTACGATATCCGCCAAAACCAGTGCCCGCGGATAGCCGTCGCCTGTGGCGAGAACAAGCGCCCGGCGATCCTCGCGGCGTTAAAAGGCGGCTGGATTAACGGCCTGGTGACCGATGAACATACCGCCCGCTGGCTGCTGACGCGCTAGCGCCAGCGGTTTTTCACGCCAGATGCTCGCGGCTGCTAATCAGCAGCGGCGGGATCTCTACCCGCTGCTGGCTGGCTTCGCCTGCGTCGATGATATTGAATACCGCTTCCAGCATCGCCGGGACGTTCTGCTGCACCATGTCAATATCGTGACCCAATAGATAAACAAATGGGTCCCAGTCAAAACAGCCCATCGGCGGCTGCTCGACGCCGGTCAGCCCCAACTGCGCCAGCCATCTCACCACCCCTTCCAGCGAGATGGTCGAGTTAACGAAGAACCCCTGCAGATGTTCATCGGCGCTTTTAAAACGCGCCTGCATACAGGCTTCCACTTTGCCTTTTGAATAGCCCGGAGAAAGAATGTTTTCTTCCGGCACGCTCATGCCGCGCGCCGCATGAGCATCGCGAAATCCGCGTAAACGCTCCAGAGTGTTGTGGTCGCTGCTGCGCCCGCCGACAAAATACAGCGGCGCCAGTTTGCCGTGGCGATTGAGACTGTTATCAAGAATTTTATCGGTCAACGCGCGGGCGCCCGCGTAGTTATCTGAGATCACCGACGGCGCGGTGGAGCCCGGCAGGTCAAGGTTAACCGTCGGCACCCCCGCCTGCTGACATAGCTCGGTAATTTTATCCGGATTAGTCGCCCCGGTCGCCACCACCCAGTCCACCTGCCAGGAGAGCATCGCTTTCACCGCTTCGATTTCCAGCTCGGGTCGACGGCGAGTACAGGTAATAATCGGCAGCAGGCCGCGCTCACGCGCCATCTCTTCAAAGCCTTCCGCCACTGAACCAAAATAGCGGTTGTCGTATTTGGGGACAATCATCCCGATGACATGCGATTTTTTACTACGCAACATGCTGGCCTGGCGATTAATCGCGTAGCCCTGCTCTTGCGCAATGCGCGTCACTTTTTCCGCAAGTTTGGCGCTGATACGGCGTTTTTTCCAGTTGCCATTGAGGATCGCGCTCACCGCGCTTGCCGAAACGCCGGATAATTCCGCCAGATCGTAGATAGTGATTTTTTTCATTTTCCCAACTTGCGTCACAAATTCATTTCGCTGTTAATTTCCCCACTTGCTCAATCGATGAAGCTGGCGCAACATTAGCTTCATCGATTGAGCAACCATGACGCTCGCTAGCGTATACACTCAATAATCGTTCAGACATCAGCAAATTGAAGTAAATGGTGCTGATATTCAATAGCTTAACTTAGTTACTCCTGCTCTGACAGGCCAGATTGTTGTAGCAGGTAACCGCTCCTCAACCTCGTCGAGTCCCGCTTGATGAGCAAAACAGACAACATGAAGGATTATAAAATGAACCACTCCGTATCCTCTATGAATACTTCTCTTAGCGGCAAAGTCGCCGCGGTCACCGGCGCCGCTTCCGGCATTGGTCTTGAATGCGCGAAAACCCTGCTTGGCGCGGGCGCGAAGGTGGTTCTGATCGACCGTGAAGGCGAAAAGCTCAACAAGATTGTGGCAGAGCTTGGCGAAAACGCTTTTGCTTTACAGGTCGATCTGATGCAGGGCGATCAGGTGGATAAGATCATTGACGGCATCCTGCAACTTGCCGGACGTCTCGATATCTTCCACGCCAACGCCGGCGCTTACATCGGCGGCCCGGTCGCCGAGGGCGACCCGGACGTCTGGGATCGCGTGCTGCACCTCAATACTAACGCCGCCTTCCGCTGCGTACGTAGCGTGCTGCCGCATATGATCGCGCAAAAATCCGGTGATATTATTTTCACCAGCTCCATCGCCGGCGTGGTGCCGGTTATCTGGGAACCTATCTATACCGCCTCAAAATTCGCCGTACAGGCGTTTGTTCATACTACCCGCCGCCAGGTTTCCCAGCACGGCGTCCGCGTCGGCGCGGTACTGCCGGGCCCGGTGGTCACCGCCCTGCTCGATGACTGGCCGAAAGAGAAAATGGAAGAAGCGCTGGCTAACGGCAGCCTGATGCAGCCTATCGAAGTTGCCGAATCGGTGCTGTTTATGGTCACCCGTTCGAAAAACGTCACCGTACGCGACCTGGTTATTCTGCCTAACAGCGTTGATTTATAACCCCCGGTATCGGTGACTAAAAGGACGATTTTATGAATGGCGAGACTCAAACCATTATCGGCGTCGATGTCGGCTCCGGCAGCGTGCGCGCCGGGGTATTTAACCTCAGCGGCGAACTGCTGGCCCACGCCACCCGGGAGATCACCCTCTTCCGCAGCGCCGGCAGCGTGGTGGAACAATCCAGCCGCGAAATCTGGCAGGCGGTTTGCGACTGCATCAAACGCGCGGTCGTAAAGGCCGCCGTCTCTCCGCACTCGGTTGCCGGTATCGGCTTCGACGCCACCTGCTCGCTGGTGGTAATCGGGGAGAATGACGCGCCGCTGGCCGTCGGGCCCAGCGAAGAGGCAGATCGCAATATTATCGTCTGGATGGATCACCGCGCCACCGAACAGGCGGAACGCATCAATGCCACCCGCCATCCGGTGCTGCAGTACGTCGGCGGGACTATCTCTCCGGAAATGGAAACACCGAAGCTGCTGTGGTTGAAAGAAAACCGCCCGCAGATCTTTGCCGCCGCGCGTCATTTCTTCGACCTGGCCGACTATCTCACCTGGCGCGCGACCGGCGATCTGGCCCGATCCGTCTGTACCGTCACCTGTAAATGGACCTATCTGGCCCATGAAAAACGCTGGGATGCCGACTACTTTCGCCAGATTGGCCTCGCAGAGCTGGCGGAGGAAGACTTCGCTCGTATCGGCCAGCGCATTGTCGATCCGGGTACGCCCTGTGGTGATGGGTTAACCGCGGCGGCGGCTGAAGAGATGGGCCTGCCTGTCGGTACGCCGGTGGCGGTCGGGATGATCGACGCCCACGCAGGCGGCATCGGCACCGTCGGCGTACTCAACGGCGCGGTGAATAATATGGCCTACGTCTTCGGCACCTCCTCCTGCACCATGACCACCACCGAGAAAGCGGTGTTCGTTCCAGGGGTCTGGGGGCCTTACTATTCGGCGATGGTACCGGGTTACTGGCTGAACGAAGGTGGACAAAGCGCCGCCGGCGCGGCTATCGACCAGTTACTGAGCTTCCATCCGGCGGCGGCCGAAGCGCGTGAACAGGCTAAAGCCGCCGCCGTTCCTCTACCGGTCTGGCTGGCGGATCGCGTGCTGGCGCAGGTTGCCTCGCCTTCGGAGGCGGTGCAGCTGGCAGATGGACTGCATGTCGTACCGGAGTTTCTCGGCAATCGCGCGCCGCTTGCCGACCCCCACGCGAAAGCGCTGATTGCCGGGCTGGGGATGGAGCGGGATCTTGATAACCTGACCGCGCTGTACGTCGCCGGATTATGCGGAATTGGCTACGGCCTGCGGCAGATCCTCGATGCCCAACGCGCCAGTGGTATTGAGAGCGAAAATATCGTTATCAGCGGCGGCGCGGGGCAGCACCCGCTGGTACGCCAACTGTTGGCCGACGCCTGCGGCGTGACCGTGGTCAGCACCGCCAGCAGCGAACCCGTATTGCTGGGCTCCGCCATCCTCGGCGCCGTCGCGGGCAACGTCGCCGCCTCGCTACCGGACGCCATGAAGCGGTTCAGCAGAGTGGATAAAACCTATCGCAGCGAGACGGCGTTTAGTCCGCTGCATCAACGCAGGTATGAGGCCTACAAAGCGCTACAACAGGCCGGTCGGCTAATCCGCGAATAACATACCTCTTTAATTTAATAACAATAATGCTCCGCTGTTATACAGCGGAGCCGCTCCTCTGCATCCTGAAATCGAGGTTAACATGTCCGTTAATAACAAACAGTGGTTCGGTCTGCCGCTGAACCTTATCTGGGGATACGTCGCCATCGCCGTGTTTATGACCGGCGACGGTTTTGAACTCGCCTTCCTCTCGCACTACATCAAGGAGCTGGGCTTCAGCCCGGCGCAGGCCTCTTTCGCCTTCACCCTCTACGGCCTCGCCGCCGCCCTCTCGGCCTGGGTCTCCGGCGTGGTCGCGGAAATCATCACCCCGCGTAAAACCATGTTTATTGGTTTCGTGCTGTGGTGCGTGTTCCACGTTCTGTTCCTCGTTTTCGGCCTTGGCCGCGCCAACTATGCCTTAATTCTGCTGTTTTACGGTATCCGCGGTCTGGCCTATCCGCTGTTCCTCTACTCGTTTATCGTCGCCATTATCCATAACGTCCGCAGCGACAGCTCCAGCTCGGCCCTGGGCTGGTTCTGGGCGGTCTACTCCGTCGGTATCGGCGTGTTCGGCAGCTATATCCCGAGCTTCACCATCCCGCACATTGGCGAGATGGGCACCCTGTGGCTGGCGCTGGCGTTCTGTGTCACCGGCGGGCTGATTGCCCTGGCGGCGCTGCGTAACACCGAAACCCCGCGCCATATGCAGAATCTCACCACCCGCGAGAAGTTCTCCGAGCTGGGGCGCGCGGTGACCCTTATCTACACCAACCGCAGCATTATGCTCTCCAGCATCGTGCGCATTATCAACACCCTGTCGCTGTTCGGCTTCGCGGTGGTCATGCCGATGATGTTCGTCGATGAACTCGGTTTCACCACTTCCGAATGGCTGCAGGTGTGGGCGGCGTTCTTCTTCACCACCATCTTCTCCAACGTCTTCTGGGGGATTGTGGCGGAGAAAATGGGCTGGATGAAAGTGGTGCGCTGGTTCGGCTGCATCGGCATGGCGCTGTCGAGCCTGGCGTTTTACTACCTGCCGCAGCACTTCGGCCATAACTTCGCCATGGCGCTGGTGCCGGCAATTGCGCTGGGGATTTTCGTCGCGGCGTTTGTGCCGATGGCGGCGGTATTCCCGGCGCTGGAGCCAAATCATAAAGGGGCGGCGATTTCGGTTTATAACCTGTCGGCCGGGCTGTCGAACTTCCTCGCGCCGGCGATTGCGGTGGTGCTGCTGCCGCACTTCAGCACCATCGGCGTGGTGGTGGCCTATACCGCGCTCTATCTGCTGGCGTTTTGTCTGTGCCCGTTTATTCGCGTTGAGCAGCCCGGTTTTGCTACCAGCGAAGCGGCTGAACCGCTGAACGTCAGCGCAGTAAAATCATAAAAAAACCCCGGAGACCGGGGTAAGTAAAATATCAATCCGGGCCTCGCGCCCGGATTTTTGCCTTACGCGATGGTGACTTTGCCGTCCAGATAGACATCCTGCACCGCATTGATCAGCTTCACGCCTTCGCTCATCGATTTCTTAAAGGCTTTACGACCGAGGATCAACCCCATGCCGCCGGCGCGTTTATTGATCACCGCCGTGCGCACCGCATCGGCGAGATCGGTTTCGCCGCCCGCCGCGCCGCCGGAGTTAATCAACCCGGCGCGGCCCATATAGCAGTTCGCCAGCTGATAGCGCACCAGATCGATCGGGTTATCGCTGGTCAGCTTGCTGTAGACGCGATCGTCGGTATAACCGAAGTTCACCGCCTTATAGCCGCCATTATTCTCGGCCATTTTCTGCTTCACGATATCAGCGCCAATGGTGGCGGCCAGATGGTTTGCCTGGCCGGTCAGGTCAGCGGACACGTGGTAATCGACGCCATCTTTTTTGAATGCCGGGTTGCGCAGATAGGCCCACAGCACGGTGACCAGGCCGAGCTCGTGCGCGCGTTCAAAGGCGGCGGAGATCTCTTCAATCTGCCGACGCGACTGTTCGGAGCCGAAATAGATCGTCGCGCCAACCGCAACCGCGCCCATGTTGAACGCCTGTTCGACGCTGGCGTACAGGGTCTGGTCATACTCGGTCGGGTAGCTCAGCGTTTCGTTATGGTTGAGCTTGACGAGGAATGGAATGCGGTGCGCGTAGCGGCGCGATACCGAGGCCAGTACGCCATAGGTAGAAGCCACGCAGTTACAGCCGGCTTCGATGGCGAGTTCCACGATATTCTTCGGATCGAAGTAGAGCGGGTTGGCGGCGAACGACGCGCCCGCCGAGTGCTCTACGCCCTGGTCGACCGGCAGAATGGAAAGGTACCCCGTTCCCGCCAGGCGCCCGTTATTGTAGAGGGTCTGCATATTACGCAGCACCGCAGGCGGGCGGTTGTTATCCACCATCACCCGGTCGACGTAATCCGCTCCCGGTAAATAGAGTTGGTCGGCTGGAATAGTCATACAACGGTGCTGTAAAAGGCTGTCGGCATCTTTGCCAAGCAACTGCGTAATATCAGTCATAGCTATCTCCCGTAAGTGCTGGCCGCAGCCAGCATGTTTTATCCCAACCCAAAAATTATGGGCAGGTTAAGCCTGGTACCGAGTTAGCATATTTTCCAGCCGGGAGCGCGTTTTTTCAGTAGATTCTGCTGTCTCGTTTCACTGCCATTTACCACCAGGCGTGGAAATGATGCACCGGGCCGATACCGTGCCCCACTTCCAGCGAATCGGCCTGCGCCAGCGCCGCCGACAGCCAGCCCTTCGCTTCGGCGACCGTTTGTCCCCAATCGGCATAGCGCGGACGCAGCGCCGCCAGCGCGGCAGATAACGTACAGCCGGTACCGTGGGTGTTTTTGGTCAGCACGCGCGGCGCGGTAAAGCGCTGTTCCCCTTCACGGGTGAACAACCAGTCCGGGCTTTCGGCGTCGTCCAGATGTCCGCCTTTCATTAATACCGCCCCGCAGCCTAACGCCAATAGCGCCCTGCCTTGCTCCAACATCTCGCGCTCGCTTTGCGCATGCGGCGCATCGAGCAGTGCCGCGGCCTCCGGCAAATTCGGGGTGATCAGTGAAACGTGGGGCAGCAGGCGCTGACGCAGCGTCGCAATGGCTGAATGGGATAACAGCGGATCGCCGCTTTTCGCCAGCATCACGGTATCCAGCACCACGTTGGCAATCTGGTAGCGAGCAAGACGCTCCGCCACCGCTTCAACGATATCGGTTTCCGCCAGCATGCCGATTTTCGTGGTATCGATTCGCACGTCGCTAAACACCGAATCCAGCTGCGCCGCCACGAAGTCAGGTTCGATACGATACACCGACTGCACGCCGCGAGTATTCTGCGCCACCAGCGCGGTGATGACCGAGCAGCCGTAAGCGCCGAGCGCGGAAAATGTTTTGAGGTCGGCCTGGATCCCGGCGCCGCCGCTGGGGTCGGTGCCGGCGATGGTTAAGGCGTTAATCCGCTTCATGCCGACACCCCCGCGTATAACGCGTCGAGGAATGCCGGGATAAAACTGCCGGGGCCGCCGTGTCGCGCCGCTTCACCTCCCGCCATTTTCAGCAGGCCGCAGGCGGCAGCCACGTTTTGCAGCCGATCGCCGGGCATCGCGGCGCTTGCCGCCACAACTGCGGATAACGCGCAGCCGGTCCCGACCACCCGCGTCATCAAGACATCACCGCCGCTCACGGTAAGCGTGCGCTCGCCGTCGCTGATGTAATCCACCTCGCCCGTCACCGCGACCACGGTATTAAGCTTACGGGCCAGCGCCTGGGCGGCGGGTAACGCGGCGGCCGCGCTGTCGGTGGTATCGACGCCGCGCCCGCCGCCGCTGCTCCCCGCCAGCGCCATGATTTCCGAGGCGTTGCCGCGAATCGCCGCAGGCCGCAGTTCCAGTAGCTCATGGCAAAAATCGGTACGCAGCGTCAGCGCACCGACGGCAACCGGATCCAGCGTCCAGGGTTTTCCAGCCTGCCGGGCGCTCTGCGCCGCCGCGCGCATCGCGTTGGCGCGCTCAACGGTTAAGGTCCCGACGTTAATCAATAGCGCATCGGCGATGGCGGCAAACTGCGCGGCTTCCGTAGGGTCAATCACCATCGCCGGCGAGGCGCCGATAGCCAGCAGCACGTTGGCAGTGAAAGTCTGGACCACATCATTGGTCATACAGTGAACAAGCGGCGAAGAGGTGCGGAAAAGCTGTTGTAGGTGCGCGATATGCGCCGGGTTTAGCGGTTGATGCATGGTTTGCTCCCGCCAGATGAGGAAGCAGCGCAGACCATGCGGTCTCTGACTTCCCTACGCTGGCATTATCCAGATCAGGTGGTACGGGTATTTCTCAGCCTTCACAAAGAAGGGCACCCCGAGTCATTTGGTACAAAAAATGGCGACTAACGTTCCGTTAATCTCTAATCAGGATAGTAATGCCAGCGGTAAGGCTTGTAAACGGTAAAAGCGGTATGTCTCCCGGCGATATGTCCCTTAATCGTACAGCCATCTCCCGGCTTTGGCAGACTGGATAAACATATCAATGGTGAACTCTGGAACATCTACTGGTTCAGGCTTTTTAAATAGATTCCATGAAAAATTGACTTCGGGATAGTACGTTTCAAGATGGAAATTCGACATGTCGACGTTGAACTCTTTTGCATAGTCTTCAACTAACTCTTCAACGTCATCTTGATCTAACTGGACATCAAAATGAATACTCGAGTCTGCCGTGTATGTAGCGTATTTCTTGTTCCTGAGGATATAGGTCCCACTACGAATAGTGAACAACTTGATGACGCGTTTTTCGATATCTTCTACCATAGCTTATCGTTGCCCCGCGCGATGGTATTGTATTCAATGATCGTGTTGTAAATGATCTGCGATACATCAGCCACAATGATCACTTCACCAATGAGGGGAATAGTCCGTCCCACCCACGTTCCAATTTTCCTCACCATCCTCCTTTTTACAGTCCATGGAGTATAACCGCCAATCCATGTAGGCATTTTTAACCCAAATGGGAACATTCTATTGCCAAATACTCGTCTGGCACCTTTCGATAGTCTGGATGTTCCAGGAATTGCCGATCCGGGTTTAGCCCGTGTCGCCTGATCATTTATACCCGCATACAGTGCATATACAGAGGCAACATCTTTGATACCAAATTGATCAGCAGTATTGAAGACAAAGATCATGAAAAATAGTTCTGAGGCGGTAAGGTTTGAACGCCCCGCAAAAAAGTATGTTCCATTTATTTCCTCAACAGTATCCACTTCATAATCCCTTATGATCCTTGCAGAAAGCGCCATCATAATGGCTGATTTGCATACCGTCATTACGCGTCGTTGTATCATCCTTGTACTTTTGCCACAGAGACGCCCCTTTTTCCTGCGCCATGTAAGCGATTACACAAAATTTTAGCTATCCGTGCGGAGGTTGATTTAGATCACAATTCACTTAATAACCATACGACATAGTTACTACGCGTCACGAACTAAGCGAACACAGTAACCGCAGTAGTCGCCGCTGCAGTTAGTTTGTTGCATAACATGTTAAAAATAATTTCGACACTAAGGTCGTTAATGATGAAAGTGAAACACGTTTCTATGCTGCTGCTGGTACTCAGCGCAGCCATCGCGACCGGTTGCAGTTCACCGGCGCAGCGTATGGCCGAGTGCGAAGCACAGGGGATCAGTAAAGATGCCTGTTATATTGCGGAACAAAACAAACAGGCTGCGGTGAACGCCGCAGCGGAGAAACAGGCGCTGGAAAATGCGCAGGCTTTATATCCCGTGCAGAAAGCGCAGTCCAGCAAAAAAGTTAAAGTCTTCAATGGCATGAAGCTGGTCACAAACTCAACCGGGCTGACAGTTGATGGCAAACCCGCGGCCTTAGACGAAAGCAATGCTGACGCGAAAACCTATTCGCAGGGTTTATACGTTTTTATTGTCTATCAATCCGGAAAAATTGCCGTCATGCAGGACGGTAAATTTTTAGGCTACGCCAAATAGCGTCTCTTCCTTGTTAATTTAAAAGCGGCCTAAGGGCTGCTTTTCCCCCTTCCCCGCAATAACAGACACGTCAAACGCCGCGCTAAATAAGCGGCATTAATCCCATTGGATAAATCTCATTTTACCTACGAGAGAGTAGTTTTTTAACTAATGTATTTTTTTTGTAATCATTAACTTGCTCAATGTAAACAATTGGTTATAGTTCAAAGAAGCGTTACAAGTTGTAACACCATGTCAGATCGGAATTAACGAGTGAATCGCCATTAAGGTAAGAGGATTCCAATGAAATTGACCCCTATAGTGAAAGGATTAGCCATTGCCGGCTTGCTATCATCGATTAGCTTGTCAGCATGGGCGGAAGTCGCGGCAAAAGAAGCGACCGCCGCCACCAAACAAGCCAACGACGCCCTCTATAACCAACTCCCCTTCTCCGACAACACCGATTTTACCAATGCTCATAAAGGTTTTATTGCCGCACTACCGACCGAAGTGATTAAAGGCGAACAGGGTAACGTCGTGTGGGACCCGCAGCAGTACTCTTTCATTAAAGAAGGTGAAAAAGCCCCGGATACCGTCAACCCGAGCCTGTGGCGCCAGTCGCAGCTGATTAACATCAGCGGTCTGTTTGAGGTGACCGACGGCGTCTACCAGATCCGAAATCTGGACCTTTCCAACATGACCATCATCGAAGGTAAAGAAGGCATTACCGTCGTTGACCCGCTGGTATCAGCGGAAACCGCAAAAGTGGGCATGGATCTGTATTACAAAAACCGCGGTAAGAAACCCGTTGTCGCCGTTATCTACACCCACAGCCACGTTGACCACTACGGCGGCGTGCGCGGCGTGGTTGATGAAGCGGATGTGAAATCCGGCAAAGTAAAAATCTACGCGCCGGCCGGCTTTATGGAAGCGGCTGTAGCGGAAAACATTATGGCCGGTAATGTCATGAGCCGCCGCGCCAGCTATATGTACGGCAACCTGCTGAAACCGTCGGCTACCGGACAGGTGGGCGCCGGCCTTGGCACCACCACCTCGGCGGGTACCGTGACCCTGATTGCCCCAACCAATATCATTGAAAAAGACGGACAGAAAGAAATCATTGACGGTCTGACCTATGACTTCATGCTGGCGCCAGGTTCGGAAGCGCCGTCGGAAATGCTGTGGTTCATCGAAGAGAAAAAACTGATTGAATCCGCGGAAGACGTGACACACACCCTGCACAATACCTATTCACTGCGCGGCGCGAAAATCCGCGAACCGCTACCGTGGTCGAAGTACATCAACGAAGCGATCGTACGCTGGGGCGACAAGGCCGAGATTATTATGGCTCAGCACCACTGGCCGACCTGGGGCAACGAAAACGTAGTCAACCTGCTGAAGAGCCAGCGTGACCTGTATCGTTACATTAACGACCAGACTCTGCGTATGGCTAACGAAGGGCTGACTCGCGATGAAATCGCCGCTAAATTCAAACTACCGGATAGCCTTGCCAACACCTGGGCTAACCGCGGTTATTACGGCTCTGTTAGCCACGACGTGAAAGCCACCTACGTGCTGTATCTCGGCTGGTTCGACGGCAACCCGGCCACCCTCGACGAACTGCCGCCGGAAGAAGCGGCGAAGAAATTCGTCGATTACATGGGCGGCGCCGATGCCATCATGAAGAAAGCGAAAGAGGATTACGACCGGGGTAACTACCGCTGGGTAGCCCAGGTCGTCAGCAAAATCGTCTTCGCCGATCCGAAAAACCAGGATGCGCGTAATCTGGAAGCAGATGCCCTTGAACAGTTAGGCTACCAGGCGGAATCCGGCCCGTGGCGTAACTTCTACCTCACCGGCGCGCAGGAACTGCGTAACGGCGTGGTGAAAGGGCCAACCCCGAACACCGCCAGCCCGGATACCGTGCGCGCGATGACCCCGGAAATGTTCTTCGACTATCTGGCGGTACATATCAATGGCGAGAAAGCGGGTAACGCGAAATCGGTCTTTAATATCGATCTCGGCAGCGACGGCGGCAAGTATAAGCTGGAGCTGGAAAACGGCGTACTGAACCATACCGCCAACGCGGAAGCGAAAGATGCCGATACCACTGTTGCCCTCAACCGCGCCACCCTGAATAAGATCATCCTCAAAGAGGAGACGCTGAAGCAGGCCGTCGATAACGGCGACGCGAAAATCACCGGTAACGCCGATAAGCTCAATGAAATGCTGGGCTATATGGACAAGTTCGAATTCTGGTTCGACATCGTTACGCCATAATACCCTGCTCCCGCGGCGCTCGGTCGCGGGAGTTTTCCCTCTTTGCTAGTAAGCTTCCGGCAATGGTCGGTCGATGGAAACCAGTTTGCCGCGCTTCATCGTGATATAGCCCCCGGCTTTCAGATCCGCCAGCACCCGAAAAACATGCGTGCGCGACAGATTAGTGCGCTTAATAATAAACAGCGCCAGGCCTTCGTTTTCCCCCTGATGGGTACTCTGGCGATAGAGATAGCGAAACAGCATCGGTCTGATAGTCTGGTAGCTGGTCATCTGCCGGCGTTCGTTATGAAGATCGATAGTAAAAATCGACATATAGGTAAGAATGGTCGCCAGCTCCTGCACGCGTTCAGGACCGCCGTGTAAAAAGATTTGGTCAAAGATCTCATAAGTGACTTTAACCAGCTTCACCGCCGCGCTGCCGATATATTCAAACTTCGCCAGCGGGCAATATCTTTCCATAAGCCCAATCGGCATATACTCAATGGAATTACCAATATGAAGGCCGTTCTCCGGCATTAATATTGATAGCGAACCTTCAGCGCAAAAATAAATATATCCAGGCTGAATTGCTAATTTTTTATTTGCCGCAACCGTCAGGGTCTCCCCTTGTGCCATTATTTGCGGAAAAAAGGCATCAATGTTGAGTTGTTGATAATAGCTATGGATATCCTGAAAATTCACGCTATGCCCCTTGCTGCGCCGTCTGCCGTGGTATCGAGTATAGCAGCGAAGTGATGGCGGATTCGAGATGATTATTTTCTCACTAATGACCAGTCCCATATGGGACTATCAACGCAAAGTATTCGCTTTAAAATGGCCAGTAATTAGTCCGCATTTGAATTATCCGCTGATATTAAACATTGATAGCGGAACAAATAATCTAAGAGGCCATGCAATGAAATTAAATCAGATCGCTAAACATCTGGCTCTAGCCGGTGTTTTAACTTCGCTGTCGCTTTCCGCCTTCGCAGCTGCTCAGCAGCAGGACGCCACTCCGGCAACTCAGCAGGCAAATAACGCGCTGTACAATAAACTGCCGTTTGCCGATAAAACTGATTTCGATAACGCGCATAAAGGCTTTATCGCCGCGCTACCGCAGACCATGATTAAAGGCGAGCAAGGCAACGTTATCTGGGACCCGGCAAAATATGACTTCGTCAAAGAAGGTGAAAAAGCCCCGGATACCGTTAACCCAAGCCTGTGGCGCCAGTCGCAGCTGATTAATATCGGCGGCCTGTTCAAAGTCACCGACGGGGTTTATCAGATCCGTAATCTCGATCTCTCCAACATGACCATCATCGAAGGCGAGAAAGGGATCACCGTTATCGACCCGCTGCTGAGCGCCGAGCCGGCGAAAGAAGCGATGGATCTCTACTACGCCAACCGTGGTAAAAAGCCGGTTGTCGCCGTCCTGTTCACCCACAGCCATGTTGACCACTACGGCGGCATTCGTGGCGTGGTTGATGAAGCCGACGTGAAGGCCGGCAAAGTAAAAATCTACGCCCCGGCAGGATTCATGGAAGAAGCGGTTTCCGAGAACATTATGGCCGGTACCGCGATGAGCCGTCGCGCCAGCTATATGTACGGCAACCTGCTGAAGCCTGACGCCAAAGGCCAGGTCGGCGCCGGTCTTGGCACCACCACCTCGGCGGGTACCGTGACGCTGCTCCAGCCGACCAACTACATCACCAAAACCGGCCAGCAGGAAGTGATTGATGGCCTGACCTACGACTTCATGATGGCGCCGGGTTCCGAAGCGCCGTCGGAAATGCTGTGGTATGTCAAAGAGAAGAAAATGATTGAAGCGGCAGAGGATGTTACCCATACCCTGCACAACACTTACTCACTGCGCGGCGCGAAGATCCGCGATCCGCTGGCGTGGTCAAAATATATTAACGCCGCGATCGACCGCTGGGGCAACGATGCTGAAGTCATTATCGCCCAGCACCACTGGCCGACCTGGGGTAACGACAACATTATCAAGCTGATGAAAGGCCAGCGCGACATGTACCGTTACATCAACGACCAGACCCTGCGTATGGCCAACGAAGGGCTGACCCGCGATGAAATCGCCGCTAACTTCAAGCTGCCGGAATCGCTGGAGAAACAGTGGTCGAGCCGCGGTTATTACGGCTCCGTCAGCCACGATGTGAAAGCGACCTACGTTTACTACCTCGGCTGGTTCGATGGCAACCCGGCAACTCTCGACGAGCTGCCGCCGCAACAGGCTGCGAAGAAGTTCGTTGAATACATGGGCGGCGCCGATGCCATCATGCAGAAAGCCAAAGCCGACTATCAGCAGGGGAACTACCGCTGGGTCGCACAGGTGACCAGTAAAATCGTCTTCGCCGACCCGCAGAATGCCGATGCGCGTAACCTCGAAGCGGATGCCCTGGAGCAGTTAGGTTACCAGGCGGAAGCCGGTACCTGGCGCAACTTCTACCTGACCGGCGCACAGGAACTGCGTAACGGCGTACAGAAACTCCCGACGCCTAACACCGCCAGTCCGGATACCGTGCGCGCGATGACCCCAGAAATGTTCTTCGACTACCTGGGCGTACATATCAACGGCCAGAAAGCCGGCGCGGCAAAAGCGGTCTTCAACATCGATCTCGGTAAAGACGGCGGTAAGTACAAGCTGGAACTGGAAAATGGCGTACTTAACCACACCGCGAATGCGGTAGCGGACGATGCCGACGCCAGCATTACTCTGAATCGCGATACCCTGAACAAGATCATTTTGAAACAGGAAACGCTGAAGCAGGCTGAAGATAAGGGCGACGTCAAGATTAGCGGCAATGGCGCTAAGCTCGATGAAATGCTGAGCTACATGGACAAATTTGAATTCTGGTTCAACATTGTCACCCCGTAAGCGATAATCGCTGAATCTCCCTCGCGCCCTGGTAGGCCGCGGGGGATTTTTTTATCCATTCGCCTCGCATGTTCTGATTTGCGTTCCCCTCGCCGCAGGCCCAAAATGAGTTCAGGACTGTTTTATTGCGCGGAGGTATATATGACCGTTTATCACCATGCGCTGGTACTGATTAATAGCAGCCTTGATGGTGTTCCGTTGCTACAACACGCCGCCAGGATGGCGCAGGAAAACGGGATGCGGATTACCATCGCCCACATCAGCACCGACTACCGGGCGCTTAATTACGTATCCGACAGCCTGCAGAATGATGAAGTATCGCAAGAGGTCATTCAGGCCAAAGCCCTGCTCAACGAGCTAGCGACGACCGTCGCCCTGCCGGTACAGACGCTATCGCTGGTGACAACCCGCCGTTTTGCTGATGTCGAAGAGTGCGTACGACAACGCCATATCGATTTAATTATCGCCGGACACCATAACCGGCTGCTGGGGATGCTGTCCTCGCACTCGCTGGAGTACATCAACCATTTGACAGTGGACGTACTCATAAAACACCTACCCTAGCGCAATGCGGACTGTAACAGAGAAAAACACTCTTCGATTGATGGCGGTAGCGCCTGCGGCCCACGCATCAGAGCCACCGTCCGCGTCAGCGCCGGCTGCTGCAGTTGCGCCACCTTTAACGCCGGATCGTGCAGATAGGTCGTATACAGCGCCGGGAGAATAGCCACCGCCAGCCGCGAACGCACCAGTCCATAAAGGGTTTCGATATAGTCTACCTGGTAACGCGTCGTTAAGGTCAAACGCTGGCTTTCCACCAGCGCCGACACCAGCCGCTGGATATTCCCCTTTGAAAAAACGGCAATATCACGGCCCACCAACTGTTTCCACGGTAAATTTGGCTGCGCAGCGAGCGGATCGTCGCGGTGCAGTACCGCCACGAACGGATCCTCGCGTAGCGGATAAACCAGTAGCTCAGCTGGTAGCGAACTGTCGATCGCGCCGATACCAAAATCAATCTCACCGCTTTGCAGCGCCTGCATTAACGCATCGTTGGTCTGGTCATGAAATTCGATGCGCAGACGCGGAAAGGCCTGCGCCAAGGTCTGCGGTAGCAGCGGAAACAGCAGCGAGCTCACCGACGGTACCAGCCCGATACGCACCGTGCCATCGCCGCCGGCTTCCACGATCTGTTGCATATCAAAAAAAGATGCCTGGGCCACGCTCAGTATCCGCTGGGCATGGGGTAAAATCGCCGCCCCCAGTTCCGTCAGAGTGACCGCCGAGGCGGTACGATTGACCAGCTTGCCGCCGATCACGGTTTCAATCTGCCGCAGCGCGCTGCTGAGCGCCGGTTGGCTAATCGCCAGCCGATTGGCAGTATCGGTAAAATGGCGCAACTGAGCCAGGGTCACAAAATACTGCAGTTGCTTCAGCGAGAGCGCGGGCAGACGTTGCCAGGGTTCGTTCATTGTCAGGTTCGCTACCGGTGGTCATACAGAATAACCCGAGCTTATCGGGCGATAAATTTATTCATCTGGGCAAACGTTTGCTGTGCCCCTAGAGTATCCGCATTATCCTTGTGGTGGAGTTGTTATGTCCAGCAATGCAGAAGCACGTCGTCGCGCCGTACAGGCCGCGCGCGGCGAATCCCCGTTTGATCTGTTGCTTATCGATACGCAGATCGTCGATATGGCCACTGGCGAAATCCGCGACGCTGACGTCGGTATCGTTGGTGAAATGATTGCCAGCGTACATCCGCGCGGCAGCCGCGCCGACGCCCATGAAGTGCGCTCGCTGCAAGGCGGCTATCTGTCGCCCGGCTTGATGGACACCCATGTACATCTTGAAAGTTCGCATCTGCCGCCCGAGCGTTATGCCGAAATCGTCCTGACGCAGGGTACCACCGCGGTGTTCTGGGATCCGCATGAGCTGGCCAACGTGCTCGGCGTCGATGGCGTGCGCTACGCGGTTGATGCCAGTCGCCACCTGCCGCTACAGGTGATGGTGGCCGCGCCATCCAGCGTCCCCTCTACGCCAGGTCTCGAAATGTCCGGCGCTGATTTCGCCGGCGCTGAAATGGAAACCATGCTCGGCTGGCCGGAAGTTCGCGGCGTGGCGGAAGTGATGGATATGCATGGCGTGCTGAACGGTAGCGAACGGATGCAGGAGATTGTCCAGGCCGGGCTTAACAGCGGCAAACTGATTGAGGGCCATGCCCGTGGGCTCAGCGGCGCCGATTTACAGGCATATCTCGCCGCCGGCGTCACCTCCGATCATGAACTGACTTCAGCGGCCGATGCGCTGGAAAAACTGCGCGCCGGGTTGACTATCGAAATTCGCGGCTCGCACCCCTATCTATTGCCCGAGATCGTTACGGCGTTAAAAACGCTGCCGCATCTCTCCTCGCAAATCACCGTCTGCACCGATGACGTACCGCCGGATATGCTGCTGGAGAAAGGCGGCATTATCGCCCTGCTCAACCTGTTGATTGAACACGGTTTGCCAACGGTCGATGTGCTACGTTTCGCCACCCTTAATGCCGCTATTCGCCTGCAGCGCAACGATCTTGGGCTAATTGCCGCGGGACGACGCGCGGATCTGGTGGTGTTTGATTCGCTGGAGAAACTCGAGGCTCAGGAGGTCTATGTCGGCGGCAAACTTATCGCTCGTAACGGTCACCTGCTAACACCGCTTGCCGCCGCGCCCGGCGTGACGCCGCCGCGTGATACTTTGCAGTTAGCGCCCCTCGCCGCTGAAGACTTTATTCTGCGAATTAAGGGCATTTGCCATGGCGTCGCCCGCCTGCGCCACATCAGCGGCGCGCGCTTCACGAAATGGGGAGAAGTGGAAGTACAGATCCGCGACGGAGAAGTACAACTGCCCCCGGGCTTTAGCCTGATTTGGGTTAAGCACCGCCACGGCCGCCATCAGGCAACGCCGCAAATCGCCCTGCTTGAAGGCTGGGGGGAGCTGCGCGGCGCCATTGCCACCAGCTACTCGCATGACTCACATAACCTGGTCGTGCTCGGGCGCGATGCTCATGATATGGCCTTAGCGGCAAATCAGCTGATCGCTTCCGGCGGCGGAATGGCGCTGGCGCAACAGGGCGAGATCCTGGCCCATGTGGCGATGCCGATTGCCGGTATGCTCTCCGATCTTCCCGCCGCCGAGCTGGCGCGGCAGTTCCGCGAGCTGCGAGATTTAAGCAGTAAAGTCGCCGACTGGGAGCCGCCATACCGGGTATTTAAGGCGATTGAAGGCACCTGCCTCGCCTGTAATGCCGGGCCGCATCTAACCGATTTGGGTCTCACCGACGGCGGCAGTCGCCAGATAGTTGACCCGTTGATAGCCTGCCGGGAGACTCCGGCGCCAACTCATCACAACAATAATCCTCAGGGAGCCTGAGCATGGCCGATAACACACTTCATACTTCTGCCCGTAGCCACTGGCTGGAGCGCCGCTTTGCGCTTCGCGCACGGGGCGGTTCGCTACGCACCGAATGCCTGGCCGGGATCACCGGCTTTCTCGCCGCCGCCTATTTACTGGTGGTCATTCCAGGACTGCTGGCGATTGGCGGAATGGATAAAGGCGCCGCCACCACGGGCACCATCCTGGTCTTTGTCGCCGGTTCGTTATTAATGGCGTTTTATGCCAACCTGCCGTTTATCGTCGGTCCGGGCATTGGCGGCTCGGTACTGGTGGGGGTGACGCTGGCGGGCAGCGAAGGTATTGGCTGGCAGATTGGCCTCGGGATTGCCTGCTGGTCGGGGATCCTCTTCTTCCTGTTGACCCAATTCGGCCTGCGCGAAGTGGTCACCCGCTCGGTACCGCAGTCAATTAAGCTGGGGCTCACGGCTTCGATCGGGTTATTCGTTGCCGTTCTTGGCTTTCGCAATGCCGGGCTGGTGTTGGCGAATGCCAAAACCAACGCCCTGATGCTCGGTGATTTTCTTGCCCCCGGCGCGCTGGTGGCGCTGTGCGGCCTGTTTCTGGCGATAGCGCTACAGGCGCGTAAAGTACCAGGCGCGATACTGTGGGCCATTCTGTTCGCCACCCTGGTGGGTATTCCGTTCGGCGTGACAAAGCTACCTGGTAGCTTTATTGACGTTCCGCACTCGCTGGCTCCGGTGTTCGGGCAAATCGATCTGTTGGGGGCATTAAATATCGCCTTCCTGCCGTTCCTGTTCGTCTTTTTCGCGTCCGAGTTTTTCTCGACCATGGGTACGACCCTGGCGGTCGGCGGCGAGGCGGGCTTGCTGGATGAAGAAGGCAACATGCCGCAGATTAATCGCCCGTTTATGGTCGATTCGATTGCCGCCGCGCTGGGCCCGTGGGTCGGTATTCCGGCGGCCACGGCGCTGATTGAATCATCCGCGGCGGCGGAAGCCGGCGGCAAGACCGGCCTCACTGCGCTGGCGGCGGCGGTGATGTTCCTGTTGATGCTGCTGTTTACGCCGGTGGCGCTCATGATCCCTAAAGAGGCCACCGCGCCGGCGTTAATTCTGATTGGCCTGAATATGTTCAGCGGCCTGCGCAAAGTCGATCTGGGGAACTTCACCGACGGTCTGCCGGTGTTAATGATGGTGATGATTACGCTCATCGCCAACAGCTTCGGCACCGGTATCGCCGGCGGGCTGCTGTTTTACATTGTCATCAAAGCGATCGCCGGCAAGTGGCGTGAAATTCCGATTGGCCTGTGGGTGCTGGCGATCCCGCTAATCTATTACTTCGCGACCTTAGTTAAGCACTAAGCGCTTCACAATGTGATTTCACCTCTTGATATAACAAACGCACCGCGGCAGAGAGCTGCTTGCGGTGCGGACAAATCATATTCAGCGGCGTTAAATCGCCCTGATAGTCCGGCAGCAGCCGCACCAGACGCCCTTCTCGCAGATCGTCGCTGACATCGAGAAACGATTTATAAGCGATTCCCTCACCGGCTACCGCCAGCCGACGGATCACCTCCGCATCATCACTCATAATCGCGCCGTTCATCTCCACGGTATGCACTTCATTACCTGAAATCAGCGGCCAGCGATCAAAAGGTCGGCCACGTAATACGTACAACAGCGCGCTGTGCCGGGATAATTCCTCGAGGCTACTGATTTGACCGTGGCGGGCAATCCACTGCGGTGAAGCAACCAACACCCGACGGTTTTCCGGCGCGACGGGCAGCGAGATAAACGAAGCGTCTTCGTGGTAGCCGTAGCGAAAAGCGACATCCACCGGATCTTTAAACACGTCGGTCAGATGATCGGAAAAGTGCAGCCGCAGGCGCAGCGCCGGATGACGTTCGCGAAAAGCGCAAAATACCTTGAGCAGCAGGTTACGCCCTAGATCGGATGGCACGGCGATTTGCAGCGTGCCGCGTACTTCATCCCCTGGCGTCTGAATTTTCTGTAGCCCGGCCTGAAGGGTATCGAGCATCTGGGTGGCATAGGGGAGCCAGGTTTCGCCCTCCGGGGTCAGGCGCAGGCTACGGGTCGAACGAGCAAAAAGGCGAATATTAAGCGTCGTTTCCAGGCGTTTGATCGCTGCGCTTACCTGCGCAGGCTGCTGCCCCGCTTCTCGTGCCGCCTCGCTAAAACTACCTAACGCCGCCGCGCGGACAAATAAGGTCAGATCTTCCAGCCTGAACATGCCAATTCTCCAAAGCTTCAGAATGCTCCCAAAATAGCGATTTACCGCGCAACAACGCAAGCGGCACAAGACTTCAGCCGTGTTTTGCTTACACTTTTTAAAAAACCAGTGCTTGCCATTTCAGCAGCGCTTCAGGAATGATACGAGGCTGCTATTTTGAGTCCAGGTAATATTGAGGAAAATATGCGTAAAACAAAAATGATGCTTCTGGGCGTACTTCTTGCCAGCGCCAGCGCAAGCTGGGCGGCGCCGGCCTCCGGGATTGAACAGTATGCGATGAAAGAATTCACCGCTGATTTTACCCAATTTCATATTGGCGATACCGTGCCGGCGATGTACCTCACTCCTGAGTACAACATCAAGCAGTGGCAACAGCGTAACCTGCCTGCGCCGGATGCCGGCAGCCACTGGACCTACATGGGCGGCAACTACGTCCTGATCACCGACACCGAAGGCAAGATCCTGAAGGTGTATGACGGCGAGATTTTCTATCATCGCTAAGTCATCGACGCAGCCGCAACTGCGCATTCGCCCCGGTCACGACAGCGACTATCCTCGCCTGCGCCAGCTATTCCTTGACGCGCGTATGGCCTCGTGGACATGGCTTAACAGCGATCAATGGCGGCTGGAAGATTTTGATGCGGTGGTACAAGACGAGCAGCTATGGGTCGCCGAATGCGGCGATACGCTGGCAGGATTCGCCTCGGTGTGGGTTATCGACAACTTCCTGCATAACCTGTTCGTGGATCCGCAGTGGCAGGGAAAAGGCGTCGGTAGTCTGCTGCTGGAACAGGTTCAGCGCTCATTTAAGCACAGCGGTACGCTGAAATGTCTGTCGCGAAATGAAAACGCCCTGCGCTTCTACCAGCATCACGGCTGGAAACTCGAAGCACAGGGCGCGTCTCCTGACGGAGATTATTGGCTGATGCGTTACACCCAGCCTTAAACGGCGCGGAAGGCGATCTCGCTCGGGATAACTTCGCCCTGCCAGTACATCTGCGCCGCCACGCGTCCCGCCAGCTGGCGGTAGATATCGGTAAACTCGCTTTCCGGACGCGCAATAACCGTCGGCGTGCCTTTATCCAGATCTTCACGCAGCGTGATATGCAATGGCAACTGGCCTAGCAACTGAGTGTGGTACTTCGCCGCCAGCTTCTCGGCGCCGCCGGTGCCAAAGATAGGTTCGTGGTGGCCACAGTTGCTGCAGATATGCATGCTCATGTTTTCCACGATGCCTACGACCGGCACTTCTACTTTCTCAAACATCACGATGCCTTTTTTGGCGTCGATCAGCGCGATGTCCTGCGGCGTCGTCACCACCACCGCGCCGGTTACCGGAATGTTCTGCGCCAGGGTCAGCTGGATGTCGCCAGTTCCCGGCGGCATATCCAGCACCAGGTAATCCAGATCCGGCCACAGCGTCTCCTGCAGCATCTGCATCAGCGCCTTGCTGGCCATCGGGCCGCGCCACACCATGGCGTTGTCATCGGTCACCAGATATCCGATGGAGTTCGTCGCCAGGCCATACTTCATAATCGGCGCCATATGGGTGCCGTCCGGTGATGTCGGGCGGCTGTCTTCCGCGCCAAGCATGGTCGGAATCGACGGACCATAGATGTCGGCATCAAGGATACCCACTTTGGCCCCTTCCGCCGCCAGCGCCAGCGCGAGGTTGACGGCGGTAGAGGATTTGCCCACCCCGCCTTTACCGGAACTGACGGCGATGATGTTTTTCACGCCATTAATACCCGGTTGGTTTTTCACCCGCTTCAGGGTGGCGATACTGTGAGAGAGCTTCCAGTCGATGGCTTTCGCGCCGGTGATACGCAGCAGCTCGGCGCTGCATTGCTCCTTCAACGCCTCAAACGCGCGGGTCCAGACGAACGGCATTTGGATCTCGATATGCACGGTATCGTCAAGCCAGGCGACATGGTGCAGCGCCTTTAGCGTGGTGAGGTTATGTTTCAGGGTTGGGTGCTGGAAATTAGCCAGGGTCCCGGCGACCATCGCGCGTAGACGTTCGGGGGATTTGGCCTGGGATTGCGAACTCATCCCGACTCCTTTGTTATTGTGAGTTGATTCTTGTCCGTTAAGTTTACCTGAAAGGGAATAATTCCCCCACAATAAGCTTTGGGCTTACCAAATTATTGCCTTTCAGGTAACATCAAAAGCCCTTTTTACAACAGAAGATGTAATGCCCACTATGACTCAAGTCGCGAAAAAAATTCTGGTAACGTGCGCGCTGCCGTACGCCAACGGCTCTATCCACCTCGGCCACATGCTGGAGCACATCCAGGCTGATGTCTGGGTCCGTTACCAGCGAATGCGCGGCCACGAAGTCAACTTCATCTGCGCCGACGACGCCCACGGCACCCCGATTATGCTGAAAGCGCAGCAGCTTGGCATCACCCCGGAGCAGATGATTGGCGAGATGAGTCAGGAGCATCAGACCGATTTTGCCGGTTTCGATATCAGCTACGACAACTACCACTCGACGCACAGCGACGAGAACCGCGAGCTGTCGGAGCTTATCTATACCCGTCTGAAAGAAAACGGCTTTATTAAAAACCGCACCATCTCTCAGCTCTACGACCCGGAAAAAGGCATGTTCCTGCCGGACCGTTTCGTCAAAGGTACCTGTCCGAAGTGTAAATCCCCGGACCAGTACGGCGATAACTGCGAAGTCTGCGGCGCGACCTACAGCCCGACGGAGCTTATCGACCCGAAATCCGTGGTGTCCGGCGCGACGCCGGTAATGCGTGAATCTGAGCACTTCTTCTTCGACCTGCCGTCCTTTAGCGAAATGCTGCAGGCGTGGACCCGCAGCGGCGCGCTGCAGGAGCAGGTGGCGAACAAAATGCAGGAGTGGTTCGAATCCGGTCTGCAACAGTGGGATATTTCCCGTGATGCGCCGTACTTTGGTTTTGAAATTCCGAATGCACCGGGCAAATACTTCTACGTCTGGCTGGATGCGCCGATCGGTTACATGGGTTCCTTTAAGAATCTGTGCGATAAACGCGGCGACACGACCAGCTTCGATGAATACTGGAAGAAAGATTCCAGCGCCGAGCTGTATCACTTCATCGGTAAAGACATTGTTTACTTCCACAGCCTGTTCTGGCCGGCCATGCTGGAAGGCAGCAACTTCCGTAAGCCGACCAATCTGTTCGTTCACGGCTATGTCACGGTAAACGGCGCCAAGATGTCCAAATCTCGCGGCACCTTTATCAAAGCCAGCACCTGGCTGAACCATTTTGATGCCGACAGTCTGCGCTATTACTACACCGCTAAGCTCTCTTCGCGCATCGATGATATCGACCTGAACCTGGAAGACTTTATCCAGCGCGTTAACGCCGATATCGTTAACAAAGTGGTCAACCTGGCCTCACGTAACGCCGGCTTTATCAATAAACGCTTTGACGGCATGCTCTCCGCTGAGCTGGCTGACCCGGCGCTGTATAAAACCTTCACCGATGCGGCTGCCGCTATCGGCGAAGCGTGGGAAAGCCGCGAGTTCGGTAAAGCAATCCGCGAAATTATGGCGCTGGCCGACGTCGCTAACCGCTATGTCGACGAGCAGGCGCCGTGGGTGGTGGCAAAACAGGAAGGCCGCGACGCCGACCTGCAGGCAATCTGCACCATGGGGCTGAACATGTTCCGCGTGCTGATGACCTGGCTGAAGCCGGTTCTGCCGGGGCTGAGCGCGCGCGCTGAAGCGTTCCTCAACACCGAGCTGAGCTGGGACGCCATCCAGCAGCCGCTGCTGGCGCACAAGGTTAACGCCTTTAAGGCACTGTACAACCGCATTGAAATGAAACAGGTCGAAGCGCTGGTGGAAGCCTCTAAAGAAGAAGTTAAAGCCGCCGCCGCGCCGGTCACCGGTCCACTGGCCGATGATCCGATCCAGGAAACTATCTCCTTTGACGATTTCGCCAAAGTGGATATGCGTATCGCGCTGATTGAAAACGCCGAGTTCGTCGACGGTTCCGATAAGCTGCTGCGCCTGACGCTGGATCTTGGTGGCGAGAAGCGCAACGTCTTCTCCGGCATCCGCTCCGCCTACCCGGATCCGCAGGCGCTGATTGGCCGCCTGACGGTGATGGTCGCTAACCTGGCGCCGCGTAAAATGCGCTTCGGCATCTCCGAAGGGATGGTGATGGCCGCCGGCCCCGGCGGGAAAGATATCTTCCTGTTAAGCCCTGACAGCGGCGCACAGCCGGGTCAGCAGGTTAAATAAACCTCGCAAAAGCGCTGCTCCAGCAGCGCTTTTTTTATTCCCTTCACGCCTTCTGTTGCGACAATGCGTAATCGCCATAATAATCATTACTGTCTGTTCCTCTCTGGACGCGCAATACCACTCAACATAGGGAATCGTGATGAAATTTAACCGCAAGATGGCTGGCGTGCTGGCCGTATCCGTTCTGCTGGCGGCGCTCGCCGGCTGCGATAATAAAAAAGAAGAGAGTAAAACCTTTGCGCTGAATACTAACGGCGTCGAACTCAGCTTTACCTACCACTATGATGGCGACAAAGTACTGCGTCAGGATGCCGACAACACTATTCCCTATAAATCGATCGGCGCCGAAAATAAAGAACAGGCGCGGGCCATTATTGAGCCGATTAGCAGCGTGTATCGTAATCTACAGGGCGTTGAGCAGACCATCGACTATAAAGATTCCTACGCGCTTGAGCATCTGACCGTGGATTTCAGCAAAGCGAAAATCAGCGAGCTGTGCAAACTGCCGGGCTCGATGTTCACCGACTGCTCACAGCAGTTTGTTTCGCTATCCGTGTCAACTAAGCTGCTGGAATCGCAGGGTTTTAAAGAAGTGAAGAAGTAAAGAGAGACAGGGCCCGGGCGCAGGCCCGGGTCACGTCTGGCGCTTAGCCTTTGGCGTGCTCGCGCTCGGTAAGACCGCGCAGGAAATAGCGCAAAAACTGATCGCCGCATTCGCGGTAGTTTTTGTGGTCCGGCGCGCGCATCATGGCGGTAATTTCCGGCATCGACACGCGGAATTTTTGCTGAGTCAGGATCGCCAGAATGTCGTCGGTCTTCAGCGAAAAGGCGATACGCAATTTTTTCAGTACGATATTGTTATTCACCCGGCGCTCAACCGCCAGCGGCGGCGCCGACTCGTCTTTGCCGCGCTTGTCGTAAATCAGACCGTTGAGGAAATTCGACAGTACGACATCCGGGCAGCGCGCAAACCCTTCTTCGTCTTCTTTTTTCAGCCAGGGTACCAGTTGTTCCGCGCTCACCGGCGCATCCGCCAGCGCAAAGATGCGTACCAGACCGTTATTATTCGTTTTCAGGGTGTAGCGCAGGCTACGTAAAATATCGTTACTGATCATAATGCCTTCATGATGAAAAATGCTGGCGCTAAGTCTACCATGATTCCGCGTTTTTACAGACCAATCGCCTCTTTCAGGCTTTTCAGATAGCGGCGGCTGACCGGCACCGTTTGTCCGGCGCGCATTAACAATTCCGCCTGCCCATTCTCCTCAAGGCGGATCTCCTTCAAATGCGCCATGTTAACGAGATATTGACGGTGGCAGCGCAACAGCGGCGTACGGCTTTCCAGCGTACGCAAAGTCAGTTCGGTAAAGCCTTCTTTACCTTCACTATCGGTGACGTAAATCCCGCTCATTCGGCTGCTCACAAAAGCCACATCCTCCATCTGCAGCAGCCAGATGCGGCTGTGGCCGGTACAGGGAATATACTTCAGCGCCTGCTGGGCATCATCCAACAGTGATACATCCTGCAGGCTGCGCTCGTGGCGCAGGCGACTCAGGGTTTTCTCCAGCCGGGCGTTTTCGATAGGCTTGAGCAGATAATCGAAGGCGTGCTCTTCAAAGGCCTTCACCGCATACTCATCGAAGGCCGTTAAAAAGACGATATAGGGGCGATGTTCTGGATCGAGCATGCCAACCATCTCCAGCCCACTGATACGCGGCATTTGAATATCCAGAAACAGCACGTCCGGGCGCAGCTTATGCACTGCGCCAATCGCCTCGACGGCGTTGCCGCATTCGCCGACGATATCAATATCGCTTTGCGCCTCCAGCAGGATGCGCAGATTTTCCCGCGCCAGCGGCTCATCATCGACGATTAAAACTTTTAGCATGCATTCTCCTCCACAGGCAGTCGCAGCGTGATGCGGGTATATTGTTCCGCTTCGCAAGTGACGCTAATTCCGCAGTCGGCGCCGAAGCGCGTGCGCAGTCGTCTGTCCACCAGACTCATCCCAAGCCCGCTGGCATTAGGGTTATCCCGATACAGCCCGGCATTGTCTTCCACGTCCAGCTGTAGCCAACGCTCATGCTGACTGGCGCGAATGGTAATTTCGCCTACGCCAAGATGCTGAGAAGTACCGTGCTTGATTGCGTTTTCAACTATCGGCTGTAACGTAAATGCCGGTAGTTGCAGGTGCTCAAGCGACGCAGGCACCTGCATGCGTATCTGCAAATTATCCTGGAATCGCGCCTTCTCAATTTGCAGATAGGCATTCACATGTTCAATTTCGTCCGCCAGGGTGACGATCTCCGTTGGTCGCTTCAGATTTTTGCGAAAGAAGGTCGATAGATACTGCACCAGCTGTCCGGCCTGATCGCTATCGCGACGGATCACCGCCTTAAGGGTGTTAAGGGCGTTAAACAGAAAGTGCGGGTTGACCTGGGCGTGTAGCAGCTTAATTTCCGACTGGGTCAGCAACGCTTTCTGCCGTTCATACTGGCCAGCGAGGATCTGCGCCGACAGCAGTTGCGCTATCCCCTCCCCCAACGTGCGGTTAATCGAGCTAAACAGGCGGTTTTTCGCTTCATACAGCTTGATGGTGCCAATGACCCGTTGATTCTCACCGCGCAGCGGAATGACCAGCGTCGAGCCCAGTTTACAGCCAGGATGAATTGAGCAGCGGTATGGCACCTCGTTGCCGTCGGCATAAACCACTTCGCCGGTATCAATCGCCTTTTGTGTATAGGAAGAGGAGATAGGTTTACCTGGTAGATGATGATCGTCGCCGATACCGGTAAACGCCAGCAGCCTGTCACGGTCGGTAATCGCCACAGCGCCGATATCAAGTTCCTGAATCAGCACCTGAGCGACCTTCATACTGTTCTCTTCGTTGAATCCCTGGCGCAGGATCCCCTCGGTGGAGGCTGCCACCTTTAGCGCGGTGGCGGAAAAAGCCGAAGTGTATTTCTCAAACATCGCCCGTTTATCCAGCAGGATACGCATAAACAGAGCGGCGCCGACGGTATTGGTAACCATCATTGGCGCGGCAATACTCTGCACCAGGTGCAGCGCATCCTGGAATGGCCGCGCAATCAGCAGGATTATCAGCATCTGTACCAGTTCAGCGAAAAAGGTTATCGCCCCGGCGGTGAGCGGGCTGAAAACTTTATCCGGACGTCCGCGTTTAATCAGAATGCTGTGCACCAGGCCACCGAGCAGCCCTTCAACAATGGTCGACACCATACAGCTTAGCGCCGTCATTCCGCCCAGCGAATAGCGATGCAGGCCTCCGGTCAACCCCACCAGACCGCCGACCACCGGGCCGCCGAGCAGGCCGCCCATCACTGCGCCAATAGCGCGTGTATTAGCAATAGAGTCTTCGATATGTAGACCGAAATAGGTCCCCATAATGCAAAAAATCGAGAAGGTGACATAGCACAGCAACTTATGCGGCAGACGCACGGTGACCTGCATCAGGGGGATGAACAGCCGCGTTTTACTCATCAGCCAGGCGATGACCAGAAACACGCACATCTGCTGGAGCAGCAGCAATACCAGATCGAACTCGTACATACCCGCCAACCACACAACCTTTGAAAGCGCGTAACATACACTGACCGCTTATAACTTTCTTTGAAGCGATACAAGAAAATGATAAATCATGGTGACGATCACACTTCTCACCGTCTCGCCGTCGCCGTAAAGCGCAAAAAATGAACAATTGATAAACCCCTTCTACAGTTAAATAAGGAGAACACGGCGGGAGGAGAAAATGGCGCTGTATACGATAGGCGAAGTGGCTCAGCTTTGTGATATCAACCCCGTGACGCTGCGAGCCTGGCAGCGACGTTATGAACTTATCAAGCCGCAACGCACCGATGGCGGCCATCGTTTATTCAATGACAGTGAAATCGATCGCATCCGCGAAATTAAGCGCTGGATTGATGCCGGCGTTCAGGTCGGCAAGGTAAAAAATCTGCTGCCCGATCGCGAAGCGGATGTCGAAGACGGCTGGCGCGAACAGCAGGAAATTTTGCTCGGTTTTCTGCAGGAAGGTCATTACCAACGGGTGCGGCTATGGCTCAAAGAGCGCAGCCACAGCTATAGCGCACAGATGCTGGTGCATCATCTGCTTAATCCGCTTCGTCACCGCCTGCTAAGCCCTCAGCCGACTTTACTGGCGCTGCGTAGCCTACTCGATGGTATCTTAATCAACCACATCGCCCAATGTCTCGCCCACGCCTGGAAGCGCCCCGGTCATCACGCGGTGGTGGTGGGTTGGAATACCGATGACACCACTCAATTGTGGCTGGAAGGGTGGATCGCCTGCGAGCAGGGCTGGCGGGTGGATATTGTCGCGCATTCGCTTAGTCAGATCCGCCCGCAGCTATTTCCCGACAGTACCCTGCTGGTGTGGTGCCCCGCGCCGCCGGGTAGCCCGCAGGCAGCGCAGCTCCGCGAATGGGAACAGCGGGAAAATCTGATCTGGCTAAATAGCAATTAATGTTTCATTAACACCTGCGCTTCACCGTATAATCCCACCGTTAACAAAAGGAGCCTATCATGAAGCCTGCGAAAATCGCGGTCATTACCCTCTTCTTATGCATGGCCATTGGCGGGATCGGCGGCGTCATGCTGGCGGGTTACTCGTTTATTGTTCGCGGTGGTGTCGGCTGATCCACTGGTTCAGCCGTTCAAAAAAGCGGTCGATAATGATCGCGGCGAGCGCCACCAGCAGCGCCCCCTGCAGCACATAAGCGGTATTAAAACCGCTGAGGCCGATAATTATCGGCGTGCCGAGCGTGTTGGCGCCCACCGTTGAGGCAATGGTTGCCGTACCAATATTGACGATGGTCGAGGTGCGGATCCCGGCCAGCATTACCGGCGCCGCCAGCGGCAGCTCCACCTTACACAACCGCTGCCAACCGCTCATCCCCATCCCCTCGGCAATATTCAATACCCCAGGCGATATCGAACTTAATCCAGCCAGCGTTCCCTGCAGCACGGGCAATATTCCGTATAGCGCCAGCGCAATAAGCGCTGGCTGCCAGCCGAACCCCATCACCGGAACCGCGATCGCCAGTACCGCTACCGGCGGAAATGTCTGTCCCATGGCGGCGATGGTTTCCACCAGTGGGCGAAACTCTCGTCCGGCGGGTCGGGTGACGAGAACCCCCGCCCCCACGCCGATAACCGTCGCGGCAATACTGGAGAGCGCCACCAGCCAAAAGTGGGCCAGCGTCAGCGCCAGAAAACTCTCCTGCTGATACACCGGGCGCGGCAGCTCCGGAAACAGCCAGCTAAACAGCGGCGCGCTGTGGGGCAATGCCAGCAGCAGCGCGATAAACAGCGCCACCAGCCACAGCAGCGGATCGCGAAGCGCCTTCACGTCGTGCCCCTATCGTGTAGCAGGTCTGCAAAGTGCAACGTACCACACGCTTCGCCCTGTTCATCGACCACCGGCAAAACGTCGCGGCGGTGGGCCACAAACTGCGACAGCGCCTCGCGCAACGTCATCGAGACGTTCAGCGCATCGCCCGTCAGCCGTTCATCCCGGCGCAGGTAATCCCCAACGCCGCGTAGCGAGAGCAACCGAACGCCCAGTTCGCTACGGCCAAAAAAGGTTTCAACAAAAGCGTTTTTCGGCTGCAGCAGCATTTGTAACGGCTCCCCCTGCTGCACCACTTCGCCGCCGTCCATCAGCACCAGATGATCCGCCAGGCGTAGCGCTTCGTCGATATCATGGGTGACGAGCACGATCGTGCGCCCAAACAGACGATGAATGCGCAGCATCTCCTGCTGCAACGCTTCGCGGGTGACCGGATCCAGCGCGCCAAATGGCTCATCCATTAACAGCACCTCCGGGTTGGCCGCCAGCGCCCGCGCCACGCCAACGCGCTGCTGCTGGCCGCCGGAAAGCTGATGCGGGTAGCGATCGCGCAGCAGAGGTTCCAGGCCAAGTAACGCCATGAGTTCATCAATCCGCTCGTTAATTTTTCCGCGCGGCCACTTTTGCAGCTGCGGCACGGTGGCGATATTCTGCGCCACCGTCCAGTGTGGAAACAGGCCGATAGACTGAATGGCGTACCCCATACGGCGACGTAGCGTCAGCAGCGGCTGTCGGCGGATATCCTCGCCGGCGAAGCGTATCACTCCGCTATCCTGTTCCACGAGTTGATTAATCATCTTCAGAGTGGTCGATTTTCCGGAGCCGGACGTCCCTATCAACACCGAAAACGCCCCCTCGCGCAGATGCAGGTTGAGATCCTTTACCGCCGGCTGCCCGGCAAAGGCTTTATTCACCCCGTCGAACTCAATCATGCGCCTCTCCTTTTAGCAACGCGCCCCATAGCGCAAACACGGCGTCCACTACCACCGCCAGCGCAATCGTCGGAATGACCCCCAGCAGCACCAAATCCAGCGCGCTGCTGAGGAGCCCCTGAAACACCAAAGCGCCGAAGCCGCCCGCGCCTATCAGCGCCGCCACCACCGCCATACCGACGGTCTGCACGCTGACCACCCGCAAGCTGCGCAGCAGAATTGGTAGCGCCAACGGCATTTGGACCTGGCGGAAACGCTGTCCGCCGCTCATTCCCATCGCGGTCGCGCTTTCCAGCGCCTCGCGCGGTACCTGTTGCAGCCCGGTCACCACCCCACGCACCAGCGGCAATAGCGCGTACAGCACCAGCGCGATCAGCGCCGGCGCCAGACCGGTTCCGGAAATGCCAATATCCCCCAGCCACGGAAAATGGCGCGTCAACCCGGCCAACGGCGCAATCAACAAACCGAATAGCGCCACCGAGGGAATAGTTTGAATCACATTAAGGAAGGTGAATACCGGCGCCTGCCAGTGCGGTCGCCGCCAGAGGGCGAAGCCTATCGATAGACCCAATAATAATCCGGGCAGCAACGTCCCGAACAACAACCACAGGTGCTGACGCAGCGCGTCATTAAAGACATCCTCACGGTTAGCATATTCTTTCAGCAAAGAGAGTTGATCGAGCGACCCATGCCACAGCAGCAGGCACGGTAGCAGCCAAAGCTGCGCATTCAGCAACCAACGCCACAGCGCTCGCGGCGTCAAACGGCGAATAATATCGCTGGCAATCAGCAGGCATAGCGCGAGAGCAAGCCATAATCCGCTACCGGGAGAAGTACGCGCCAGCGGGGAACCCTGTTGGACCAGTTGTAGCGCGACATGCCCGGCGCCCCACATTAGTAAAGGCAGGAGTAAATCGGCAATAAGCAGACTACCGAGCAACGCCAGACGACCGGGGAGCCAACACATTAGCAATAACAGCAGCCCCCCCGCCAGCTGCGCCGCCGCCAGCCACGGCATCTGCGTCCAAAGCCAACGCGCTTCCCCGGAGAGCAGACGGTTAGGGGCATAAGTGACAAACGGCAGCGCCGCCACGGCCAACAGCAGTAGCGTGAGCAGCAGCGCCACGCGGTTATAACAACGAATAGTCACCAGTCCTTACTTCAGCAGCCCTTTTTGTTGCAGGTAATCGGCGGCCACGCTCTTCGCGTCACGCCCTTCAACGGCAATGCTGGCGTTTAATTTCTGCAACGTTTTTTCATCGAGGCTGGCGAACACCGGCTCCAGCCACTGCGCCATCTGCGGATACGCCTTCAGCACCGCGTCGCGCACAACCGGCGCCGGCGCGTAAATGGGCTGTACGCCTTTTGGATCGCTCAGGGTTTGTAACCCCAGCGCCGCCACCGGCCCATCGGTACCATAGGCCATCGCCGCGTTAACGCCGGAGGTTTGCTGTGCCGCCGCTTTGATCGTCACTGCGGTATCGCCGCCCGCCAGCGACAACAGCTGATTCTGATTAAGCTTAAATCCGTAAGCTTTTTCAAATGCCGGCAGGGCATCGGCGCGCTCAATAAACTCCGCGGAAGCCGCCAGTTTAAAATCGCCGCCCTTCTGTAGATAGGCGCTAAGATCGGCCAAAGAAGTAAGATGATTTTGCTCTGCCACCTCCTGTCGCACCGCGATAGTCCAGGTATTATTGGCGGGAGCCGGGGTCAGCCAGATCAGCTTGTTTTTTTCCGCGTCCAGCTTCTTAACTTTTTCATAGCCCTGTTTGGCGTTTTTCCACGCCGGGTCATTTTCATCTTTAAAGAAGAAAGCACCGTTGCCGGTATATTCCGGATAGATATCCAGTTCACCAGCGGTAATCGCTCCGCGAACCACCGGCGTGGTGCCAAGCTGGACTTTATTGACCGTTTTCACCCCATGGCTTTCCAGCACCTGCAAAATGATATTGCCGAGCAGCGCCCCTTCTGTATCAATTTTCGAGCCCACCTTCACCGGTTCCGCCGCCTGCAGCGGCAGGCTAAGCAGGGCTGCAAGCGCCATTACACCTGACCATTTCATTGCCATCATCATCCCGCTTCCCTCATTTTTATACGCTTCGCTTACAGAAGCTTAAGAGAAAAGCGTAGTCCATTTGGCCATTTAACGAAAAAGAAAAGGCCGATTAATCGGCCTTTCAGGTGTAACACCCGGTTTATCCCTTTTTACAGGGCTCGCGACTACAGCAGCTCAAATTCGCTCTGCTTAACGCGGGCGGAATCGACGCCGATAAAGACGTTAAATTTGCCCGGTTCGGCAACGTATTTCATCTGCTGGTTCCAGAACTTCAGCGCTTCAACATCAATCGGGAAGCTAACGGTTTGCGTCTCGCCCGGCTTGAGATTCACCTTCTTAAAGCCGCGCAGCATTTTCACCGGCCGGCTCATCGACGCGGTCACGTCCTGCAGATAAAGCTGGATCACCGTCGCCCCTTCGCGTTTGCCGGTGTTGGTCACCTGCACGCTGGCGGTCACGCTGCCGTCGCGCGGCAGCGTTGGCGCCGACATTTTGACATCGGAAACGCTAAAGGTGGTGTAGCTCAGGCCATAGCCAAATGGATACAGCGGGCCGTTCGCTTGATCGAAATAACGCGAGGTGTATTTATTGGGTTTTTCCGGATTGTACGGACGGCCGGTATTCAGATGGCTGTAATAGGTCGGGATCTGCCCCACCGAACGCGGGAAGGACATCGGCAGCTTACCGGACGGGTTGTAATCGCCAAACAGCACATCGGCGATTGCATGCCCGCCTTCAGTACCGGCAAACCAGGTCTCCAGCAGCGCATCAGCCTGCTGATCCTCTTTCACCAGCGCCAGCGGACGGCCGTTCATCAGCACCAGCACCAGCGGTTTACCGGTCGCTTTCAGCGCGCTAATCAGATCGCGCTGACTTTGCGGCAGGGTGATATCGGTACGGCTGGAAGCCTCATGCGCCATGCCCTGCGCTTCGCCCACTACCGCAACGACCACGTCGGACTGTTTCGCCGCCGCCACGGCTTCATCGATCATCTCCTGCGGCGAGCGCGGGTCGACTTGCACTGCTTTCTCATACAGGTTAAGGAAATCGACAATGCCTTTATCGTCGGTAACGTTAGCGCCTTTGGCATAAATCACTTTGCCTTTATCGCCCAGCGCTTCTTTGATGCCGGTCAGCACGGTGACCGACTGATCGGCCACGCCCGCCGCCGACCAACTGCCCATCATGTCGCGCTTGCTATCCGCCAGCGCGCCCACCACCGCGATGGTGCCGGATTTTTTCAGCGGCAACGTATCGAGACGATTTTTCAGCAGCACCAGGCTTTCTCGCGCCACTTCGCGCGCCTCTTTACGATGCAGACGGCTTTCGGCGTTGGTATCCTGCGGATCGGACGCTTTCGGCCCCAGATGGCTGTACGGATCGTTGAACAGCCCCATGTCATACTTGACGTTGAGCACGTGGCGGGTAGCGTCATCCAACTCAGCCATCGTCACCTTGCCGGATTTCACCAGCCCCGGCAGATATTTGCTGTAGTACTCATCGCTCATGCTCATGTTGATACCGGACTTCAGCGCGACGCGCACCGCGTCTTCCGGGTCGGAGGCGACGCCGTGTTTAATCAGCTCTTTGATGGCGCCATGGTCGGAAACGGTGATGCCTTTGAAGCCCCACTGGTCGCGCAGGACGTCTTTCAGCAGCCAGGAATCGGAAGTGGCCGGGGTACCGTTGAGCGAGTTTAGCGCCACCATCACCGCGCCGCTGCCGGCATCGAGACCGGCTTTATACGGCGGCATGTAGTCATTGAACAGGCGCTGCGGGCTCATATCGACGGTGTTGTACTCTTTACCGCCTTCAACCGCGCCGTAGGCGGCGAAGTGTTTAACGCTGGTCATCACCGAATAGCGGTCTGCCGGGCTCTTACCCTGCATCGACTCCACCATCGCTTTACCCATCACGGTGGTCAGGTAAGTGTCTTCGCCAAACCCTTCAGAGGCGCGGCCCCAGCGCGGATCGCGAGAGACATCGACCATCGGCGCCCAGGTCATATTAAGACCATCGTCAGCCGCTTCGTAGGCCGAGATACGCCCGACGGTACTCACCGCGTCGAGATTAAAAGAGGAGGCCAGGCCGAGGCTTATCGGGAAGACGGTACGCTGGCCGTGCAGCACATCGTAGGCGAAAAACAGCGGGATCTTCAGGCGGCTTAGCTGCATCACCTGATCCTGCATCACGCGGATATCAGGCCGGGTTACGGTATTAAAAATCGCCCCTACCTGACCGTCTTTGATCATTTCCCGGATCGCCTCTTTCGGGTTATCCGGGCCGACGCTGATTAGGCGCAGCTGACCGATTTTTTCATCGACCGTCATTTTTTTCAGCAGTTCGCTAACAAACGCATCTCGCGCCTCAGGCGTCAGCGGATGGTTACCAAACAGCTCATCGGCCAGCGCGGGTTGCAGCGCCAGGCTCACGGCGACGCCAACAGTACACAACCATTTCATTATTATGTATCCCTCTTTGATTCGGTGCTAATAGCCCAGCGAAAACGCAGCAAAAACCGCAGTTTGCCATATATATAAACAACGCGCCCGTAGAATGCTAAGGTTCTTATCTGATTTATAGAAACATTCATGCACCAAATTGTCATACAAAGCGGTATGCTAACAGCGATATAGCTTTCCTGTGCCCACAAGGAGTGAATCATGTCATCTGCAACAACAATAAATAACCCTCCCTTTTTGGCGGAACTGGCGCGGCTGGTTGGCTCCTCGCATCTGTTAACCGATCCGGCGAAAACCCAGCGTTACCGAAAAGGTTTCCGCTCCGGCCACGGCGATGCGCTGGCGGTGGTGTTCCCCGGTACCCTGCTTGAACTATGGCGAGTTCTCAGCGCCTGCGTCCAGGCTGACAAAATTATCCTGATGCAGGCGGCGAATACCGGCCTCACTGAAGGCTCCACCCCGAGCGGCAATGATTACGATCGTGAAATTGTCATTATCAGCACGCTGCGTCTGGACAAGCTGCACCTGCTGGATAAGGGCGAGCAGGTGCTGGCCTACCCTGGCACCACCCTCTATTCACTGGAAAAAGCGCTAAAACCGCTGGGCCGCGAACCGCACTCGGTGATCGGCTCTTCTTGCATCGGCGCATCGGTTATCGGCGGTATCTGTAACAATTCCGGCGGTTCACTGGTGCAGCGCGGGCCTGCCTATACCGAAATGTCGCTGTTTGCGCAGATTGACGCCGACGGCAAGCTGAAATTAGTCAACCATCTGGGAATCGATTTAGGCGCGACGCCGGAACAAATCCTGAGCCGCCTCGACGATGATCGTATCAACGATGCCGACGTGCAGCATGATGGCCGTCACGCCCACGATCACGATTACGTCACCCGCGTGCGCGATGTCAACGCCGATACCCCGGCTCGCTATAACGCCGACCCGGACCGCCTGTTCGAATCCTCCGGCTGCGCCGGTAAACTGGCGGTCTTCGCCGTTCGTCTCGATACTTTTCCGGCGGAAAAACGCCAGCAGGTGTTCTATATCGGCACCAATCAGCCGGAAGTGCTCACCGAAATCCGCCGTCACATCCTCGCTGAATTCAATAATCTGCCGGTGGCCGGCGAATATATGCACCGCGATATTTACGATATCGCCGAAAAATATGGCAAAGACACTTTCCTGATGATCGATAAGCTCGGCACCGACAAAATGCCGTTCTTCTTCACCATGAAGGGGCGCACCGACGCGATGCTGGAAAAAGTCTCCCTGTTCAAGCCGCACTTCACCGACCGCTTTATGCAGAAGCTCGGTCATGCCTTCCCGGCGCACCTGCCGGAGCGTATGAAAACCTGGCGCGATAAGTACGAACATCATCTGCTGCTGAAGATGGCCGGCGACGGCATCGAAGAAGCGCAGAAGTGGCTTACGGAGTATTTCCAGCAGGCCGAAGGCGATTTCTTTGCCTGTACCGCGGAAGAAGGCAGCAAGGCATTCCTGCACCGCTTCGCCGCCGCCGGCGCGGCGATCCGCTATCAGGCGGTACATGCCGACGAAGTGGAAGATATTCTGGCGCTGGACATCGCCCTGCGCCGCAATGACACCGAATGGTTCGAACATCTGCCTGCGGAAATCGATAGCCAGCTAGTCTACAAGCTCTACTATGGCCACTTTATGTGTCACGTCTTCCACCAGGATTACATCGTGAAGAAAGGGGTCGATGCACACGAACTGAAGGAAAAAATGCTGGATCTGTTGAAAGCGCGCGGCGCGCAGTACCCGGCGGAGCACAACGTCGGCCATCTGTATGAAGCGGCGGAGAGTTTAAAGCGCTTCTATCGCCAGAACGATCCCACCAACAGCATGAATCCGGGTATCGGCAAAACCAGCAAACAAAAATACTGGGGCGAGGCGCAGAAGCCAACGAAAGCACAATAATCGTCACCAGGACTATTCAGCCGCCGGGCTTCTGTATTACGCTGCAGGCCGGAGAAAAAGACTCTCCGGCCAATTAGCTTGAGGAGCCCCCATGTCCGCCAAGGATAAGTTACAAGACGCCGACTTAGAGATCCGCGAAGCGCTGCCTGATGACGCGCATGCGATTGCCGCGCTGTACGTCTGGCACGTGCTTAACGGCCGCGCCTCATTTGAAGAGATCCCGCCTACCGTCGACGAAATGCGTAAGCGAATCAAAACTGTACGCGATAACGGGCTTCCCTGGCTGGTCGCGCTGTGGCGCGGCACCATCGTCGGCTACTGCTACGCCACCTTTTACCGCCCTCGCCCGGCGTACCGCTATACGCTGGAAGAGTCGATTTACGTTGAGTCAGGCATGGGCGGGCGCGGCATCGGCAGCGCGCTACTGACGCGGCTCATTGCGCAATGTGAACAGGGGCCGTGGCGGCAGATGCTGGCGATTATCGGCGACGGACATAACAACGCCGGCTCGATTGCCATTCATAAGAAATTTGGCTTTACCGTTGCCGGACAGCTGCGCAGCGTCGGCTATAAGATGGGAGACTGGCGCGATACCCTAATCATGCAGCGCCAGCTTGGCGACGGCGACTGGACGTTACCAGAGTGATATCAAAATTCCCGGATTACGGCGTAATCCGGGGAAGGACAAATTAATCGTTCTGTGCGGTCTGCGTGCCGCCTTTCAGCATTGCTTCCGCCATCTGCGCTTCACGCTGCTTTTTATAACTCAATGCGGATGCCGGAACCGGCATCACCTTGCCGGTTTCAATCCAGGTCCGTAAACGGCTGGCGTCGGCAAAGTGGGTATATTTGCCAAACGCGTCCATTACCACCAGCGCCACCGGGCGTTGGTTAATCACCGTGCGCATAATCAGGCAGTGGCCGGCGGCGTTGGTAAAGCCGGTTTTGGTCAACTGAATATTCCAGTTATCGCGATACACCAGGTGGTTGGTATTGCGGAACGGCAAGGTATAAGCCGGATGCGCAAAAG
This sequence comes from Klebsiella sp. 141203, assembly GCF_032601985.1. Classification (NCBI taxonomy): domain Bacteria; kingdom Pseudomonadati; phylum Pseudomonadota; class Gammaproteobacteria; order Enterobacterales; family Enterobacteriaceae; genus Klebsiella; species Klebsiella sp. 141203. The sequence goes on from NZ_JAQIRL010000001.1 coordinate 1,249,122, forward strand.
TGGCGGTATCTTCTTTGGTGGTGCTTAGCTGGCCGATCAGCGGGTATTGTTCGCTGGCGATCAGCAGCTTAGTCAGATCGCGCGCCGTGGAGACGTTATGCACCGACAGGCCGGTCGGCTCAACATAGCGTGTATGGGTCATCCCCAGCGCCTGCGCTTTGGCGTTCATCGCGCGGATAAAAGCGTTATAACCGCCAGGATAGTGGTGCGCCAGGCTGGCAGCGGCGCGGTTCTCCGAGGACATCAGCGCCAGCAGCAGCATATTGCGGCGGCTAATTTGGCTGTTAAGACGCACGCGGGAATATATGCCTTTCATCTCCGGCGTCTGGCTGATATCAACGGTCAGCATTTCGTCCAGCGGTAAATGCGCATCCAGCACTACCATGGCGGTCATCACTTTGGTAATAGACGCCATCGGGCGCACCAAATCGGGCTGGCTGGCGTAAATGATTTTCTTGGTCGCCAGATCGACGATCATCGCGCTACCGGAAGCGATATCCGGCTGTGAAGCGGCGGTTACCGCACTGGTTTTTGCTATCGCCTGGGGCGCAAAAGGCACAGCCAGCAGCAAAGTCAGGCTGAGCAAAGAAATTCGAAAATTCGGCATCATGGGCATTCTGAAAAGTATTTTTGCACGCTATAGAACGTACGCCGCGGCGTAAAGTGAGCTACGCCGCTGGCAAACGCCATCATACCGCGTCATAACGCCCTGAGGCCAATAAGAATCGTGAGTAAATGCTGCATTGCCGACATAATTATTCATTTCTGCCGGCAATGCATTTGATTAGAAGAGTCGGTACCCGTAACCCCACAGCACGACGGTAATCGCCAGCAGCACTTCCAGCACCAGCACCCCGATAGCCAGAGTCGAGCTGGCGAAGCTGAGCCCCTCTTCCTTATTAATACTCAGGAAGGTCGGAATCCCCAGATACAACAGATAACCGGTGTAAAACAGCGCGATGGTGCCTATCAGCGCACACAGCCATACCAGCGGATAGAGCGCCACGATCCCGCTTAAAAAAAGCGGCGTCGCGACGTAGCCGGCAAAGACCATACAGCGTTTCAGCGACGGTTGTTGCGGATAGCTTCTGGCCATCCACCAGATCACCCGCCCCATCACCGCCACCCCGGCCAGCATCACGGCGTAAAACAGTACCGCTAATACCAACCCGGTCATCAGCGAGAGCTTAATCACCGTACCGTCGCCGAAGTTCCAGCCGAGCTGCGTCGTACCGATAAAGGCGCAGATAACCGGAACCGCCGCCATCACCAGCACATGGTGCGTGTAGTGATGCGAAACGGTCTCATTTTCACTCTTGATCACGCTCATCTCTTGATTAGGATGAGAGAAGAGTCCCCAGACATGGTTCATAGCGTCCCCCTTGTCACGGCTTCGTACAGCACTGATCCAAGTATAATTCACTCTGTAGATTATTTTGTGTACAGCGATAAAAATCCGCTTCAGCGCGTTTTAATGATCAAGGTGTATGATTAAGGGACTGGTAAGAGTAGGAGTTTATGTTTATATGGATATCAATCACCTGATTTCCCAATACGGCTACGCGGCGCTGGTTATCGGCAGCATCGCAGAAGGTGAAACCATCACCATCCTTGGCGGCGTGGCGGCGCATCAGGGTCTATTGAAGTTTTCGTTGGTGGTCATCGCCGTGGCCTTAGGCGGCATGATCGGCGATCAGCTGTTGTATTTCCTCGGACGCCAGTTCGGCGGTAAGCTACTGCGCCGCTTTTCGCGGCAGAAGGCGCGGATCCGTAAAGCGCAGCGCCTGATTCAACGCCATCCCTATCTGTTCGTTATCGGCACCCGCTTTATGTACGGCTTTAGGGTTATCGGCCCGGTTTTGATCGGCGCCAGCCGCTTGCCGCCGAAAATTTTTCTGCCGCTGAATATTTTCGGCGCCATCGTTTGGGCGCTGATTTTTACCACCCTGGGTTATCTCGGCGGCGAGGCGATCGGCCCGTGGCTGCATCATCTCGATCAGCACATCAAACACTGGATCTGGCTGATTCTCGTAGTGGCGCTGGTGGTCGGAGCCCATCTGTGGCTGAAACGCCGGGAAGCGAAAAGAAAAGCGGAAGATACAGAGGATGATAATCAATAGCGGCGGCGCGCGCCGCTATTGACGCCGTTATTTCGTCGTCTGGTGATAACCGCCGCCCAGCGCGGAAGTCAGCTGAATGCTGGCGTCCAGCCACTGGCCGTGCAGGCGCAGCGCGGTGATTCGCTCCTGTAGCGCAGGCAGCTTCGCCATACTCACGCGGGAGCCGGGTAAAATACCGGCGTTCATTCGCGCCTGGGCGAGATTGACCACCCGCTGCGCGTCTTTCTCCACCTGCTGCTGCTGCTGGTTTTTCTCCATCAGCGTCTCTACCTGGCTTGCGGTTTTCGCTACCTGGTTCACCGCATCGACTACGGCCTTGTTGTATTTAGCGATCGACAGGCCGTTCTGCGCGCTGGCGATATCAAGATTGGCATTCAGCCTGCCGCTATCAAAGATAGGCAGCGTCAGTCCGGCGGTGACGCCCATCTGCTGCGCCGAATGACGGAACAGATCGCTTAAATGCAGCGCATCCTGTTGCAGGAACGCCATCAGGTTGATATCCGGATAAAACGCCGCTTTCGCCGCATCAATTTCGCTTAGCGAGGATTCAATATACCAGTGGGCTTCCTGCAGATCCGGACGGCGGGCCAGCAGTTCATAGCCCAGTTGGCTCGGCATCTGCGCGCTGACCGCGGGCAGCGGCGCCGCACGCAGATTGAGCGACTGGCTCTGGCTATTGGTTAACGCCATCAGCCGCGCTTCAATCTCTTTCATATTACCCGCCACATCGGCCAGCTGCTGATCGGTTTTGCTGACGTTAATGTCGTTCTCCGCCCCTTCGGCGGAGTTAGTGATACCACGCTGATAGAGCGCGGTATCCACGCTCACAATATTATTCTGTTCGCTTTTGACCTGCTGCAGCACCGTTTTCACCGCCGCTTCGGTCTGCCACTGCCAGTACAGTCGCGCCACGCTGCTGGCCAGCAGCTCGCGGGTCTGCGCCTGCTCGGCGACCTGGGCTTTCACTTCGCCGATACGCGCTTTCACCAACGCACGGTTTTTCCCCCACAGATCCAGATCCCAACCGGCGGTCAGGCCAAAGGTACCGTTGGTGTACCAGGGGCCGGTGTTGCCGTCGGTATCGGTGGCGAACGGTCCCATCAGGCCTTCCGCGGACATTTTCTGCCGTTCGATATCGGCGGAAAAATCCATCTCCGGGCCGAGATTTGCCTGCGACATTCGCGCCTGCGCTTCGGCCAGTTTGATGCGCTGCGCGGCAATTTGCATATCCGGAGCATTGGCTAACGCGCGCTGAATCAGATTATCCAACTGGGCATCGTGGTAATCTTTCCACCAGTCGGTATGCGGCCAGCCATTTTTTACGGCGGCGGGCAGATCCATCGAAACATGAGATGCCGGAGTTTGCTGCTTTAAAGGGCCGCCAATGTCATGCGATGGCGCGCAGCCAGCCAGCGCGATGGCCAGTGGCAGTGCCGCCAGCACGCTTTTGCTCAATGTAAGGTTCATTCTTCAGGTCGGGTTACTTATAAAGGTTGGTCATCATAAATTAATTGAATGACGTTCGTTAAGTAAAGCGTGTGCATTGACAATGAGTCAGCTAAAAATAAACAAAGTTATTATTGGAGTTGCAATGAGTCAGAACATTTATGACGATCCCGGTTTCTTTGCCGGTTACGCCACCCTTGACCGTTCGGTGAAGGGGCTTGACGGCGCGCCGGAGTGGCCGGCAATTCAGCGCCTGCTGCCACAGTTAGACGGCCAGCGCGTGGTCGATCTCGGCTGCGGATACGGCTGGTTTTGTCGCTGGGCGCAGCAACAAGGAGCAAAACAGATAATCGGTTTCGATCTCTCCAGCCGGATGCTGGAGCGGGCGCGGGAGATGACCACCGGCGAGACTATCGAATATCGCTGCGCCGACCTGCAAACCCTGACGCTGCCCGCGAATAGCTGCGATCTGGTCTACAGTTCGCTGGCGCTGCACTATTTACCGGATGTCGCGCCGCTGTTCGCCACGCTCTATCAGGCGCTGGTTCCCGGCGGTACGCTGGTCTTCTCCGCCGAACATCCCATCTATACCGCGCCGCTGCAGCAAGGCTGGCAGGTGGATGAACAGGGGCGGAAACGCTGGCCGGTGAGCCACTATCAGCAGGAAGGCGAACGCATCAGCAACTGGTTTGCCGACGGGGTGATTAAACAGCATCGCAAACTCTCAAGCTGGATTAATGCGCTCATCGCGGCCGGTTTTGTGCTGGAGCAGCTTGATGAATGGGGCCCGAGCGCCGAACAAATCGCCGCCCAACCGGCGCTGGAGGAAGAGAAAGAGCGTCCGATGATCTTTTTACTGCGCGCCCGTAAACCGGCTTAAACGGCATGCGGCCCGGATCAACCGGGCCGCCGAATGGCTTATTCCTGCAGGCTACCGCCGTTGCTGGCAATCACCGCCTGATACCAGGCAAAACTTTTCTTCTTACGCCGTTCGAGCGTCCCCTGCCCGCGATCGTCACGATCGACATAGATAAAACCGTAGCGCTTGGACATCTCGGCCTTCGACGCGCTAACCAGATCGATTGGCCCCCAGCTGGTAAAGCCCATCAGTTCAACGCCGTCAGCAATGGCTTCGCGCGCCTGCACCAGGTGATCGTTGAGATAGCTGATGCGATAGTCATCGTTGATGCTGCCGTCGGCTTCAATTTTATCCTTCGCCCCCAGACCATTTTCAACGATAAACAACGGCTTCTGATAGCGGTCCCACAGTACATTCAACAGCGTACGCAGCCCCAGCGGGTCTATCTGCCAGCCCCACTCCGAGCTTGCCAGATGCGGGTTCGGTACCATGCTGAGAATGTTGCCGCGCGCCTGCTGGTTCAGCGCTTCATCAGCGGTGACGCAGCCGGTCATATAGTAGCTAAAGGAGATAAAATCGACGGTCTCTTTCAGCGCTTCCCGGTCACCGTCGGTGATGGTCAGCGTAATATCGTTTTCGCGGAAATAGCGCTGCATGTAGCCCGGATAGGCGCCACGGCACTGGACGTCGCCAAAGAACTGCCAGCTGCGGTTTTGCTGCAGCGTTTCAAAGACATCTTCCGGCTTGCAGCTCAGCGGATACATCAGCCCGCCGAGCAACATATTGCCAATCTTCCCCTGTGGTACCAGTTCGTGACAGGCTTTGACCGCCAGCGCGCTGGCCACCAGCTGATGGTGGATAGCCTGATAGACTTCGCCTTTGCTGCTACCGGCCGGCAGGCCGACGCCGGTCATTGGCGCGTGCAGCGACATATTAATTTCGTTAAAAGTGAGCCACAGTTTGATCTGATTTTTATAGCGGCTGAACACCGTCCTGGCATAGCGCTCGAAAAAGCCAATCACCTTGCGGCTGCCCCAACCGCCATAGTTTTTCACCAGCGCCCACGGCATCTCATAGTGCGATAGCGTCACCAGCGGAGTGATGTTGTGCGCGGCCATCTCGGCAAACAGTTTGTCGTAGAAGGCCAGCCCGGCTTCGTTCGGCTCGGCGTCATCGCCATTCGGGAAGATACGCGTCCAGGCGATCGAGACCCGCAGACAGTTGAAGCCCATCTCAGCAAACAGCGCGATATCCTGCGGATAACGATGGTAAAAATCGATCGCCACATCTTTAATACCGCTGTCGCCCGCGACGCGCTCCACGACGTCGCCGAATACCCCCTGCGGCTGCACGTCGGAGGTGGATAAACCTTTGCCATCTTCCAGATATGCGCCTTCGACCTGATTTGCCGCGGTGGCGCCGCCCCATAAAAAGCCCTGCGGGAATGTTTTCATCGCTCTCTCCTGTGATTAATGGCTGACGGACAACAGCGGCTGGCCGGCATCCACGACGCTCGCGGACACCATCTCAACGCTACGGTAATCATCGCTGTTGCTGATAATAATCGGGGTCGCCAGGTCGTAACCGGCGTCCAGAATGGCCTGACGATCGAACTCCAGCAGCAAATCGCCGGCCTGAACTTTATCCCCCTCTTTGACATGGGCGGTAAACGGTACGCCGTCGAGTTTGACGGTATCAATACCGACGTGAATCAATAGTTCAATGCCGCTGTCGCTCAGCAGGCCGATGGCATGTTTAGTCTGAAACAGCGAGGCGACCTCGCCAGAAAACGGGGCAATGACCTTGCCCACCGCCGGAATAATAGCCACGCCTTTGCCCAGCAGGCCGCTGGCGAAGGTGCTATCCGGCACCTGATCGAGGGCCAGCACGCTGCCGGACATCGGCGCCAGAATATCGTTTTCCGCCGCAGAGGCGACGACGACCGCGCGTTCCGCCTGGCTGCGCGGCAAGCCGGCGAAGAAGGTCAATACGCAGGCGAGAATGAAAGCCACGCCGGTGCCGATTAATCCCCCCCACACGCTAAAATCAATGCCGCCGGGCGGGATCATCTGCGCCGGAAAGAAAATGTTCGGCACCCCAAAGGAATAGGCGTAGCTATTACTGAAGGCGGTAATCGCGCCGCCAATCGCGCCGGCGATACAACCAAAAATAAACGGGCGACGTAACGGAAGGGTCAGGCCATAAATGGCAGGCTCAGTGATGCCAAACAGCCCGGCGGAAAACGCGGAACCTGCCAGCATCCGCTGACGCGAATCGCGCGTGGCCAGCAGTATCCCCAGCACGGCGCCTACCTGGGCTATCACCGCCGGCAGAATGATCGGCAGCATAGAATCATGCCCCAACACGGTCATGTTATTGATCATCAGCGGTATCAGCCCCCAGTGCAGGCCGAAGATAACGCATACCTGCCATAGCGCGCCCAGCACCGCGCCTGCCAGCCATGGGGCAAAAACGTAGATAACCTGATAGCCATTGGCAATCATGTGGCTCAGCCAGGTCGCCAGCGGGCCTATCACCAGAAAGGTCAGCGGCACAACCACCGCAAGACAGATTGCCGGAGTAAAAAAGTTCTTCATCGCGGACGGCAGCACCGCATTACTCTTACGTTCCAGCCAGCAGCAGACCCAGGAGGCGAGGATAATCGGGATCACCGAGGAGCTATAATTGATATAGGTCACCGGTATACCGAGGAAGTGTTCCACTGGTGCCCCCGTCTGGCTGGCTTCAAAGGCCTGAATCATCAGCGGGTGGGTTAATGCGCCGCCGATCACCATTGAGATGAACGGGTTGCCGCCAAACTTTTTGCCAGCGGTGTAGCCAAGAAACAGCGGGAAGAAAAAGAACAGCGCATCACTGGCGGCAAACCAGATTTTATAGGTCCCCTGTTGCGGCGTGAGCCATCCGCAGGTTAGCGCCAGCGCCAGCAGTCCTTTCAGCAGACCCGTCGCCGCCATTACGCCAATAAAAGGGGTAAAGATGCCGGAAATGATATCGATGAGCTGACTTAATATCGAGCTTTTCGCCGCTTTCTCCTGCGGCACCGGTTCGCTGTCGTCGCTTAATCCCGCCTGCTGGCGTACTGCCAGCCAGACATCGTGAACATGGTTACCGATGACCACCTGAAACTGGCCGCCGCTTTCTACCACCATGATCACGCCGGGGTTCGCCTTCAGCCCTTCGGCATCGGCCTTAGCATTATCTTTCAATTTAAAACGCAGACGTGTCGCGCAGTGAACCAGACTCACAATATTCTCTTTGCCGCCGACGCGGTGAAGAATATCCTGCGCGAGTGCTTTATATTCCATGCTCTTTTCCTTACTGCCGCTGCCCACAGACAACCGGCGACTGAGTATTAAAAATAAAAAAACCCGAGAACCACGCCGGTTGGCGTCGCGCTCAGGTTTTGCCTGCATCATGCAGTAACAATCCAGTTTTGTGGGGGAATTAACGCCCCTCTTTTCTTACCCGCTCGATATGAATGGCAAGAAACATAATCTCTTCGGTGGTCAGCGCCCGTTGATAATTCTTTTGCAGGTGCTTCGCCACCGTTTCCGCGCACTTCCACGCTTTGGCGTAGTTATCTTTCACCGCACTGTGCAGCGTAACGTCGTCATCCTGCACTACCGTTCGCGTTAACATGCGCTGGGCGAAAAACTTCAGATGGGTCACAAAGCGCTGGTAGCTGAGCGACTCTTCATCGTAGTTAAGCTGCAGCTGGTACTTCACCAGTTGCAGGATCTCCTGCATCACCCGCGTCACGTGCATCACTTCCGGCATTTCGCTGTTGAGCTGCGCCGTCACCAGATGCAAAGCGATAAACCCGGCTTCATCCTCGGCAAGCTCGACGCCCAGCCGGCGGGCGATGATGGCCCTCGCCTCCTGCCCCAGTTCGAACTCCTTCGGATACAGCCGTTTAATCTCCCACAGCAGCACGTTGCGAATCGCGACGCCGTTTTTCTGCCGCTCGATGGCAAAGTGACAGTGGTCAGTTAAGGTGATGTACAAACTTTCCTGTAACTTTCCCAACCGCCCGCGGGCCAGCTCGATGATACGATCGCAGGTGGTCATCACTTCTAACGGTATCTGACTGAGTAATTCGCCTAAGCGGCCAACCAGTTCATCGCTTTGTAAGGCGAAGACTTTTTCAATTTTACTTTCGTCCAACGAGTCGCCCACGCGCTTTTGAAAGGCCAGCCCTCGCCCCATCACCACCTGTTCGCGCTGCTGCTCGTTGACCACTACCACCACGTTATTATTAAGTACTTTGGCGATTAGCATATGAACCCCAGAAACAAAAAAACCTGACCCCCGACAAATGCCAGGTAATCAGGTTTCGCCTGCCGAAGCAGTAGCAATCCAACGTTTGCACTGTATCAACTTCTTGCGGCGACTCAAGCGCGAGGGAATAAAAACGTGATACAGCTCGCGTCGCATCGTGCAGGAATGAGTGCTAATTAATAAAGTGCGTACGGATTAACACATCTTATCTAATAACGAGCAATGGCGTGCGCTATCTCTGCTGAGGTTTGCAAGGTGCGAATTTCATTAAAGACGCCAAGCGCTTCAGTATATTCCTTGCGTAAATAGCCCAGCCACTGCTTAATGCGCGCCACGTGATATAAACCGGTATCCCCCTGCTTTTCCAGCTGGGTATATTTTTTAAGTAACTCAACCACCTGCGGCCACGGCATACGCGGTTCATTGTATTTGATTACCCGACTGAGATTCGGCACGTTGAGCGCGCCGCGGCCAATCATCACCGAATCACAGCCGGTAGCAGCCATGCACTCCTGCGCGCTTTGCCAGTCCCAGATTTCGCCGTTAGCAACCACCGGAATAGTCAGGCGCTGGCGGATTTCGCCGATGGCCTGCCAGTTGATGCGTTCAGCTTTGTAACCATCCTCTTTGGTGCGGCCATGCACCACCAGCTCGCTGGCGCCCGCCTGCTGGACCGCGTCGGCGATTTCGAAGCGCCGTTCGCCGCTGTCCCAGCCGAGGCGAACTTTCACCGTCACCGGCAGGTGATCGGGAACCGCTTCGCGCATGGCTTTCGCCCCGCGATAGATAAGTTCGGGATCTTTCAGTAACGTTGCGCCACCGCCGCTGCCGTTCACCAGCTTCGATGGACAACCGCAGTTTAAATCCACGCCCCAAGAGCCAAGCTCCACCGCGCGGGCGGCGTTTTCCGCCAGCCATTGCGGGTATTGCCCCAACAATTGCACGCGCACGCGGGTGCCGGACGGAGTGCGACTTTGATGGTGCAGTTCCGGGCACAGTCTGTAGAACGATTTTACCGGCAGCAGTTGGTCCACCACGCGCAGAAATTCGGTGATGCACAGATCGTAATCATTAACCTCGGTCAGCAGCTCGCGCACCAGCGAATCGAGCACGCCTTCCATTGGCGCCAGTAATACACGCATATCGTTACCCGGAAAAAAAAGAGGCGCTATGGTAGCGCCTCTGTGCGTCGGTTTAAAGATCTCAATACCAGACCTTAGCGTGGTGCGAGGCAGTTATCCTCTTTCCAGCCGTAAAGCCACTCGATACCGCGGTAAAATTCATCCTGCGTTTTGCCCTTCCAGAGAAGATTACGTACCTGCCGTTCGACCCCCGCCGCGTGATAAATCCGCCCCATTTCACGGGTTGACCAGACAATTCGCGCGGTACGCGGAATACGCACCGACTCGTACAGCGCGAAGGCGCGAGCGGCGTCGCCGTCGCACTGCTGCAGCGCTTTACCTATCGTTACCGCATCCTCCAGCGCCATGCAGGCGCCTTGCGCCATATACTGCGCCACCGGGTGGGCGGCATCGCCGACCAGGGTAATGCGATCGTTACCCCACTTTGCAACCGGCTCGCGGTCGGCGGTAGACCAGCGGCGCCAGGACGTTGGTTTGTCGAGCATCTGCCGCGGGCGGGGATGAATCCCTTTAAAGTAAGAAAGCACCTCTTCTTTGCTACCGTCGCGCACGCCCCACTCTTCGCTTTCGCGGCTATGGAAAGTGACCACCAGGTTGTACTGTTTGCCGCCGCGCAGCGGATAATGCACCAGATGACAATGCGGCCCGGCCCACAGAACCGGCGCGTTAATCCGCAGGTCCTCCGGCATGTCGGCCGCCTCGATCACCGCGCGGTACACCACGTGGCCGGTGACCCGCGGCGCATCGCCGAGCAGACTCTGGCGCACCACTGACTTCACGCCGTCACAGCCCAGCAGAATATCGGCGGTCCAGCTATTGCCTTTGTCATCAAAGACCGTCACGTCATCGGCGGTCTGGCGGATATCCACCACCTGAGTTGAAGTCCGGTATTCCACGCCGGGATGGGTCAGCGCGGCTTCCCAGACGGTGGCGTGAATGTCCACCCGATGGATCACCGCATACGGGCCGCCGAAATGGTCACGGAAGGCCTGCCCGGTCTCGATACGCACCACCTCTTCCCCATTCACCGCATCCATCATCGTGATATGGTCGGTAAACACCGCACGCTGGCGCGCCACTTCGCCGACGCCCAGACTATCCAGCGCTGAAAACGCATTCGGCCCCAGCTGAATACCGGCGCCGATTTCGCCGATTTCATGCGCCTTTTCCAGCAGCATCACTTTGATCCCCTGGCGCGCCAGAGAGAGCGCCGTCGCCGCGCCGCCAATGCCGCCGCCGACAATAATTGCTCGCGTCACTTTCGCCATTTTCCCTCCTCCCTAGGCCGGAATTTTGTCTTGTTGATTTTCCGGCGCGGCGGCGATAAACGCCGGTAGCCGGGTACAGGCATCGTAAACCGCCTGGCAGCGCGGATAATGGCTCAGATCGCACCCCATTCGCTGCGCGTTAGCCCACTGCGGCACCAGGCAACAGTCGGCGAGCGTTGGCCTATCGCCGACGCAGTAAGCGCCGGATTTCGCCTGCCGCAGCAGTTGCTCCAGCGCGCTGAGCCCCTGCTGGATCCAGTGGGCATACCAGCGTTTTTTGTCCGCTTCGCTGACCTTCAACTCGTCGCTAAGGTAGCGTAAAACCCGCATGTTATTAATCGGATGAATATCGCAGGCGATGGCGTAGACCATCTCCAGCACCCGCATCCGCGCCGGATCCTCCTGCGGCAGCAGCGGCATTTGTGGGTAGTGGCGGTCAAGCCAGTCAACTATCGCCAGCGACTGGCCCAGCGATTCACCGTCATCGGTGATAAGCGTCGGCACCAGCCCCACCGGATTGAGCCGCCGGTAGTCCAGCGCATTCTGCGCCCCGATGCGGATATTCACCCCCACGCTCTGATAATCGATGCCCTTGAGGGCCAGTGCGATGCGCACCCGGTATGAGGCAGAGCTATTAAAAAAACTGTACAGCTTCATTGTTCACCTCACACCACGCGAACGGCGATAGGCGTCAGTCCGTCTACGTTGCCGGTAATCACATCGCCCTTCACCACCGCGCCGACGCCCTCCGGCGTGCCGGTGAAAATCAGATCGCCGGGCTGCAGTTCAAAAAAGCCCGAGAGATAGCTGATGGTTTCATTTACTGACCAGATGAGGTGGCGTATATCGCTACGCTGATGATCTTCACCGTTCACCTGCAGCCAGATCCCGGCCTGATTCACCTCGCGCGCCTCGGCGGCTTTATGCAGCGGCGCGACAGGAGCGGAAAGATCGAATGCTTTACCTATTTCCCACGGGCGCCCCATTTGGCGCATCTCCATCTGGCGGTCGCGGCGGGTCATATCGAGTCCGGTGGCATAGCCCCAGATATATTCCTGCGCCTGCTCAAGCGGGATGTCGCGTCCCGCTTTGCCGATGGCGACCACCAGCTCAATCTCGTAGTGATAGTTGTCGGTCCGCGCCGGATACGGCAGATCCAGCGTTTCGCCAGCTGCGACCGGCACAACCGCATCCGCCGGTTTGCAAAAGAAGAACGGCGGTTCGCGATCCGGGTCGAAGCCCATTTCACGGGCGTGGGCGGCATAGTTACGGCCAACGCAGTAAACGCGGCGTACCGGGAATTGCTCATCGCTGCCAACAACCGGGATGCTAATCGGCGCCTGGGGGGCAAAAACGTATTGAGTCATCATTGTTTTCCTTCTTATTAATAACGCGCTTCGCGGAACAGGCCTAAGGTCTCCTGTACCGGACGGTCCGAGAAGCTAAATAACACGCACTCTTCGCAGGCGTTGAACGATACGCCGTGCCAGGTTGGCGCCACGAAAATGTCTTTCGCCTGGAATGCAAAGGTTTGTTCGCCAATCGTCACCTGGCCGCTACCTTCCACTACGTGGTAGATGGTGCTGTCGGTGGTTTTCGCCACCCGCGACCGGAACCCTTTCGGCAACAGTTGCAGGAAAGCGCCCATCGAGGGCATCGGATAGCCGCCGGTGACCGGGTTGACGTAGCGCATCTTGTAGCCGTCCCATTCGTCGGCCTCGCCAAGATGGGTCAGGTCATGCAGCGCCTCGCGGCTACGGTCGTAGCGGTAGTTAAAAATCGGCGAGGAATTTCCCACCTGATGGCGCAGCGGCAGCATGTTGGCAGCGTAGCGCGGCAGGTAATCGCCCTCTTTACGCGTCACTGGCTGTTGTTCCTGCGGATAATCTTCAGCAAAGCCGCAGCCAAGATAGTTGACCAGCGGTAAATCGAGACCATCGAGCCAGACCACCGGTTCATCGCCAGGATTGCCGTGATCGTGCCAGCGCCACTGCGGAGTCAGAATAAAATCGCCGGGGCGCATTGGCGTGCGCTCGCCGTCGACGGCGGTAAACGCGCCGTGGCCTTCCACGATAAAGCGCAGCGCCGACTGGTTGTGACGGTGGCTCGGCGCCACCTCGCCCGGCATGATGAGCTGCAGGCCGGCATACAGCGACGCGGTAATGGACGACTGGCCGCGCAGCTGCGGGTTCTCCAGCACCAGTACCCGACGCACCGCCTCTTTAGCGCCGATTAACTGCCCGCTTTCCAGCAGCAGCGGGCGAATTTCCTGATAGTTCCAGTACGCCGGGGCGCAGTTGGCATTCGGCGTTTGCGGCACCAGGTGGTGCAGCGATTCCCACAGCGGCGTCAGATTCTGCCCGGCAATATGCTGGTAGAACTGCTGGCGTTCGCGGTTCGATTGCGGAGTAGATGGCGTCATTATTGTTCTCCTCATTTATTCGCGATACCGGCAGAGGGCAGCGCGTCGGGTACAGATCCAGGACGGCGAACCGCCAGCATCAGCATGATGAGCATCACCGCGCCGATCGCCGCCGGTACCGCTATAACGTAAAACAGCGTGTCGAAAGAGAGATTCATCGCCATCATCATGCCGCCGGAGAGCGAACCCACGATGGCGCCGCAGCGGCCTACGGCATTGGACCAGCTGACCCCGGTCGCGCGGCTCTGAGTAGGGTAAAGCGTGGCGGTCAGCGCATTCAGGCCTACCTGCGAACCACTCACGCCAATGCCGGTGCCGAAAATCGCCAGCGCCATCAGCCACAAACCGTTTTCGCTTAAACCGATCATCACGATGCACAACGCCCCCAGGCAGTAACTCAGCGCCAGCACAAGGAAGGGATTGAAACGGTCCATCAGGATGCCGAGCAACAGTGCGCCAAGCGTGCCGCCCACCTGAAACGCGGCGGTCACCCACGAAGCGTGCTGCAAATCGATACCACGATGGTTAAGCAGCGTCGGCATCCAGCTGGAGAGTAAATAGATAATCAGCAGGCTCATAAAGAACACCACCCAGAGCATCAAGGTGATCGCCAGTTGTCGGCCGGCAAACAGCTGGCTAATGCTGCCTTTCGGCCCGGCCGCCGGTTCATCCAGCCAGAAATGGGTCTCGGGATAGCGCTCGCCGGTGATAGCGCTGACGGTTCTGGCGATAGTCGCCTGCGGCAGTCCGCGACGCACCTGCCAGCGCGGCGACTCCGGCAGCGCCCACAGCAGCGCGACGGCCAGCAGCAGCGGCAGGATCCCGCCTAAGGCCAGAATGCCGTGCCAGCCGATATGCGCCACCAGTTGGGCGCTCACCACGCCGCCCAGCGCCGAACCCAGCGTGAAGCCGCAGAACATCAGGGTAACTAACGCGCCGCGGCGGCGGGCGGGCAGATATTCCGAGGTCATGGTGATGGTGTTGGGCATCGCCCCGCCCAATCCCAGACCGGTGAGGAAACGCAGGATAACCAGCATCTCAAGATTCGTCGAGAATGCGGAGAGCAGGCTAAATAAGCCAAACAGCGCGACGCAGAACTCAATCACCCGTTTACGACCGAAGCGGTCGGAAAGCGGGCCGCAGAGCAGCGCCCCGGCGGTCAATCCCAATAGCCCGGCGCCAAACAGCGGCGCGAGGTCGCTGGCGCTCAATTGCCAGTGAACGCGGATATCGGGGGCGATAAAACCAATGGCGGCGGTGTCGAAACCATCAAGCATGACCACCAGAAAACAGCAGATAATCACACGCCACTGCAGGGCGCCAACCGGCGCTGCGTTAAGTAACGTCTGTAGTTCACGTCGTTGAGCCATAATGATGCCTCAGTGCAGGTCAGGGTAGATGTTGTATTTATTTCTTTTATGTTGCGATTTTGTAACCATGGCGATGAAATGTACAATGGCTTTTCGGGCATAGACATAACCTGGAGGTTATCGGCTGATGGCGAACTGGACGCAAAAGTTGAAGCTGCAGCATTTGAAAATGCTGGTGGCGCTGGGTGAGCAAGGCAATCTCACGCAGGTCGCGAAAATGATGAATATTACCCAGCCCGCACTCTCTAAGTGGCTGACGCAATTTGAAGAAGAAGTCGGCATGCCGCTCTTTGAGCGCCACAGTAAGGGCCTGCGCCCTTCGGAAGGCGGCAAACTGCTGCTCCAGCACGCCCAGCGGCTAATCAACGACATGTCGCGCTCGCAGTATGAGATTGAGCGCTTTAAACAAGGTGGGCTGGTCGGCAGCCTGATGATCGGCTGCTCGCCGGTGGCGACAGACTGCGTGGCGCAGGCCATCCTCGCCCTGCTTAAAGAGATGCCGACCCTGCATCTGAATATCGAAGAAAAAGTGATGACCCCGCTGCTGCACGACCTGCTCTCCGGCGTGGTCGATGTGGTCGTCGGACGTGTTGGCGGCCGCGCGCTGGAACTGCCGCTCAACTATCGTGTGCTGTATACCGAACCGGTGTGCTTCGTCGCCCGTCCGGACCATCCGCTGGCTAGCATGCCGCGTTTGAGCTGGGCGGATCTCGCCGTCTGGCGCTGGATAGTCTGGCCCACCGGCACGCCCATTCGTCAGAGCATTGATAACGCGCTGGTCGATAACGGCGTCATGCTGCCGGAGAATACTATCGAGTCAGCCTCAATGAATGTCACCAACAATTTGCTGCAAAGCAGCGATATGATCTCTATTCTTTCTTTGCGGCTGGCGCAGCATTACGCCGAACATCGGCAGCTGACGATTCTGAATTTGCCGCGTATTGAACAAAAAGGTAGCGTTGGGGTGTTCTGGCGCAAAAGCGAAGTACCGTCGCTGGCGCTCACTCGTTTTCTGCACTACCTCGCAGAATAAGGCCGCTGTTCCCATTTTCTATGCTGACGATGCGTAGAATTCATGATGTGATCGGTAGCACATTTCAGGGTTTAATTGTATGATGAATGGCAGTTCATCAAGGGTTATTACCATGAGTAAGTCGCTGAATATTATCTGGCAGTATGTGCGAGCTTTCGTCCTGATTTACGCCTGCTTGTATGCAGGCATTTTTATCGCCGGGCTGCTGCCCATCACCATCCCCGGCAGCATTATCGGCATGCTGATTTTGTTCGTGCTGCTGGCGCTGCAAATTATGCCGCCGCAGTGGGTCAACCCCGGCTGCAACATTCTGATTCGCTACATGGCGCTGCTGTTCGTGCCTATCGGCGTTGGCGTAATGCAGTACTGGGATTTGCTGCGCGCGCAGCTGGGCCCGGTGGCGGTCTCCTGCGCCGTCAGTACTTTATTAGTCTTTTTGGTGGTGAGCTGGAGCTCGCATCTGGTCCACGGTGAACGCAAAATCATCGGGCAAAAAGGAAGTAAAAAATGATCCATGAAATGTGGTGGTCGCTACCGTTAACGCTGATTGTCTTTTTCCTTGCCCGCAAGCTGGCGGCGCGGTTTAAATTTCCGCTGCTCAACCCGCTGCTGGTCGCCATGGTGGTCATTATTCCTTTTCTGCTGGTCACCGGTATTTCTTATGAACGCTATTTTGCCGGCAGCAAAATCCTTAACGATCTGCTGCAGCCGGCGGTGGTCGCGCTGGCCTTTCCGCTGTATGAGCAACTGCACCAGATCCGCGCGCGTTGGAAATCCATCATCACCATCTGCTTTATCGGTAGCTGCGTGGCGATGATCACCGGTACTACCGTCGCTCTGCTGATGGGCGCCACCCCGCAAATCGCCGCTTCCATCATGCCAAAATCCGTCACCACGCCAATTGCCATGGCGGTCAGCGGCAGTATTGGCGGTATTCCAGCGATTAGCGCCGTGTGCGTCATTTTCGTTGGGATCCTCGGCGCGGTGTTCGGCCATACGCTGCTTAACGCCATGCGTATTCATACTAAAGCATCCCGCGGCCTGTCGATGGGTACCGCCTCGCACGCCCTCGGCACCGCGCGTTGCGCCGAACTGGACTACCAGGAAGGGGCGTTTAGCTCTCTGGCGCTGGTACTGTGCGGAATTATTACCTCGCTGGTCGCGCCTTTTCTGTTCCCGGTGATCGTCGCTGTTGTCGGATAAATGTGATTTATATCACATTTATAAATGCAACAAGTTATCGTTGCATAAACAATGAGACCCATGTCACATATGGGTCCCGTGCGGGCCCGTACACTAGCTTCCCATTACATTGTTATGAGGCAACGCTATGCACTCTCGTTTTCAAGCTGCTTTGACTAATCTGGCGGCAGACCTGCAGGCGGCCATCGCCCCGATGCTCGCAGACCCGCACTTCCCGGCGCTGCTCGAAGCCGATCAGGTGGCGACGCTACAACAAGCAACAGGTTTGGATGAAGACGCGCTGGCCTTTGCGCTACTGCCGCTTGCCGCCGCCTGCGCCCGCGCCGATCTTTCTCACTTTAACGTTGGCGCTATCGCCCGCGGCGTGAGCGGTCGCTGGTACTTCGGCGGCAACATGGAATTCCTCGGCGCCACCATGCAACAGACCGTCCACGCGGAACAGAGCGCCATCAGCCACGCCTGGCTACGCGGCGAAAAATCCCTGCGCGCCATTACCGTCAACTACACGCCTTGCGGCCACTGCCGCCAGTTTATGAATGAACTGAACAGCGGTCTGGCGCTGCGCATTCATCTGCCGGGTCGCGAAGCGCACTCCCTGCAGCACTATCTGCCGGACGCCTTTGGCCCGAAAGATCTGGAAATCAAAACTCTGTTGATGGATGAGCAGGATCACGGCTTCCCTCTCAGCGGCGATGCGCTCACGCAGGCGGCTATTCAGGCGGCGAACCGCTGCCACGCGCCGTACAGCAACTCCCCTTCCGGCGTGGCGCTGGAGCTGAAAGACGGCACCATTTTCTGCGGCAGCTACGCGGAAAACGCGGCGTTCAATCCGACGCTACCGCCGCTGCAGGGCGCGCTGAACCTGCTGAGCCTTAACGGTTACGACTATCCGGATATCCAGCGCGCGCTGCTGGCCGAGAAAGCCGATGCATCGCTTATCCAGTGGGATGCGACCGTCGCAACCCTGAAAGCGTTAGGCTGTCAGAATATCGACCGCGTGCTGTTAGGTTAATCAGCCTGCTAGCCTGAGCAGATTGCCGGATGCGCCTTTGGCTTCTCCGGCCTGGATTCGGTAATCTGCCATATTGCTGAAAATCCCCGCAATTAAACGATGGTTTCTTGCGCTTACCCGGCGGGTAAAGTAGCCTGAAGCTTCCCTCGTCCACCATTGAGTCAAGTTCATGTTAAAGCGTGTGTTATACAGCCTGTTAGTCCTGCTCGGCCTGCTGCTGTTGACCGTGCTGGGTCTTGACCGCTGGATGAGCTGGAAAACCGCGCCCTATATTTACGATGAGCTGCAGGATCTCCCCTACCGCCAGGTTGGCGTGGTGTTGGGTACTGCCAAATATTATCGCACCGGCGTGATCAATCAGTATTATCGTTACCGGATCCAGGGCGCGCTCAACGCCTATAATAGCGGTAAGGTTAATTATCTGCTGTTAAGCGGTGACAACGCCCTGCAAAGCTATAACGAACCGATGACCATGCGCCGGGATCTGATCAAAGCCGGCGTCGATCCGGCGGATATCGTGCTGGACTACGCCGGTTTCCGCACCCTCGATTCGATCGTGCGCACCCGCAAAGTGTTCGATACCAATGATTTTATTATTATCACCCAGCGCTTCCACTGCGAGCGTGCATTGTTTATCGCCCTGCATATGGGGATTCAGGCGCAGTGCTATGCGGTGCCTTCGCCGAAGGATATGTGGACCGTGCGTCTGCGCGAGTTTGGCGCCCGGTTTGGCGCGCTGGCGGATCTCTATATCTTCAAACGCGAGCCGCGTTTCCTCGGGCCGCTGATCCCCATCCCGGCGCAGCAGCATGAAGTTCCGGAGGATGCGCAATCCTACCCGGCGGTCACGCCCGAGCAGTTACTGGAGCTACAGAAAGAAAAATAGCCGCCGTCGTTTCGTCGATTTGAGGTATAAAAAAACCCGCGCCAGGCGCGGGTTTTTGATGCGTTCAATCTTATTTCTTGCGCGCGTATTTCAGTGAATCCAGCGCCACGGCGAAGATGATAATCGCCCCTTTAATAATGTACTGCCAGTACGGATTGACGCCGATGTAGGTCAGACCATAGTTGATGACGGTAAAGATAATAACCCCGGTCACCACGCCGAAAACCGTACCCACGCCGCCGCTGAAGGAAACGCCCCCCACCACGCAGGCGGCAATCGCATCCAGTTCGTACATAAAGCCGAGGTTGTTGGTCGCCGAACCGATACGTCCGGCTTCCAGCAGCCCGCCGAAGGCGTAAAACACCCCGGACAGGGCATAAATCATGAGCAGGTTCAGCGCCACGTTAACACCGGAGACACGCGCCGCTTCCGGGTTGCCGCCGATAGCGAAGATGTTTTTACCGAAACGGGTTTTATTCCACAGGATCCACACGAAGAAGATAGCGATCAGCGCGTAGAAAGTAATGTACGACAGGCGGAATGAACCTAAAGCGACAAAGCCCTGGGCAAACTGCGAGAAGTGGCTGTCGAAACCGGAAATAGGCGACGCGCCGACAAAGTCGTAGTACAGGGAGTTGATACCGTAAACGATGATCATCGTACCCAGGGTAGTGATAAACGGCGTCACGTTGAGATAGGCAATGACGATACCGTTAATCAAGCCAATCACCGCGCCGATCGCGCAGACCAGCAGAATCACCAACGGAATCGGCATGGTCGCCATCTCCGGGAACACCTTGTTGGCGTTATCCACCGCCTGCAGCATGGTAGCCGCTACCACCGCCGCCAAACCCACCTGACGTCCGGCGGAAAGGTCGGTCCCCTGGGTGACAATCAGCCCGGCGACGCCGAGCGCGATGATAATACGTACCGAGGATTGCGTCAGGATGTTACTTAAGTTCAGCAAACTTAAGAAGGTCGGGTCCTGGAAAATAATAATGGCCAGCAAGACCAAAAGGACAACGTAAATCCCACCCTCTTTCAGGTAAGTGAGGAAACTCTTTTTATTTAACGCACTCATGGAAAGCCCCTGATCTCAAAGGTGCAATGATGCAAGACGCAGAATTTCATTTTGCGTCGTGGTTTTGGTCTCAACAATTCCAGCAACCAGCCCGTTACTCATAACCAGAATACGGTCGGTAATTCCCAGCAGCTCCGGCATTTCAGAAGAGATAATAATGATGCCTTTATCTTTTTTGGCCAGTTCAGCAATCAGCTGGTAAATTTCAAATTTCGCGCCGACGTCAATTCCGCGGGTCGGTTCATCAAGCATTAATATTTCCGGCTGGGTTAATAACCAACGGCCGATAATCACCTTCTGCTGGTTACCACCGGAAAGCGAACCGATTTGCGTTTGATGGCCCGGGGTTTTAACCCGCATGGAATCGATAACCCATTGGGTATCGCTTTTCATCCGCGAATTATCCAGCAGGCCGACCTTGTTTTTATACTTCTTGATATTTGATATCAGCGAGTTAAAACCAATATCGAGGTAAGCATAAATTCCCGTCGAGCGACGCTCTTCGGTCACCAGCGCAAAGCCGTGGTTTATCGCCTCGTTAGCGCTATGGTTATTAATTTTTTTGCCATGCAGGGTAATGGTGCCGCTGGCCTTTTCGCGGATGCCAAACAGCGTTTCAACAATATCGGTACGTTTAGCGCCCACCAGTCCGGCAATGCCGAGGATTTCACCTTTATGCAGATCGAATGAGACATCGCGAATTGACGGCTGGCGCAGCGAGGTCAGGTTACGAACTTCAAGGATTACTTCGCCCGGTTTGTTTTGTTTATTCGGAAAACGCTGGTTCAGCGAACGGCCAACCATCATCGCAATGATCTTATCCATATCCAGCCCTTCCAGCGGCTGGGTGGCAATCCACTGACCATCGCGCAGGATAGTAATCTCATCGCAGAGCTGAAATATCTCCTCCATTTTATGGGAGATATAAACAATACCGCAGCCACGCTCTTTCAGCTTGCGGATTATTTTAAACAGGTGATTGACCTCTTTCTCGGTCAGCGATGAGGTAGGCTCATCCATAATGACGATTTTGGCGTCATAAGAGAATGCCTTCGCTATTTCAATCATCTGCATCTGAGATACCGATAAAGTTCCCACGCGAGCGCGCGGATCAATATCAATATCGAGCTCATCAAATATCGCTTTGGTATCGCGATACATTTTATCCTGATCGACAAACATGCCTTTGGTGGGGTAGCGTCCCAGCCACATGTTGTCCATGACCGAACGTTGAAGTACCAGGTTTAATTCCTGGTGCACCATAGAAATACCGTTTTCCAACGCTTCTTTCGCCGAATGGAAATCGATCTCTTTTCCCTGAAAAAGAATACTGCCGGAATCTTTTTGATAGATCCCAAATAAGCATTTTAATAATGTCGATTTACCCGCGCCATTCTCCCCCATTAATGCATGGATAGAGTGCGGACGAACCTTCAGGTTGACATTATCAAGAGCTTTAACGCCGGGGAAGGATTTGTTGATGTCGCTCATTTCCAACAAATATTCGCCCGACTGTACGCTATTATTGCTGACCATAGTTATACCTGGCTGCGTTCGTGACGATCCGCGACGATAAGTTATATCGCAGCAAAATCGGCTTCGGTATCAGGAATAATCGGGCGCGCTGAACGCGCCCGCAATGCATGTAAAACTTATTTACCGATAAACTGGCTGAGGTTGTCTTTATCGACGCCTACGTACGGTACGCGGACAATCTTATTCTCAATTTTCCAGTTGGTGCCAGCAGCGGGCTCTTTGCCGTCAGCCAGGTTCTTCGCCAGATCGAAAGTCGCTTTCGCCTGGTTATTGGCATCGTTCAGCACGGTACCGGCCATCGCGCCGGATTTCACCAGCGCCAGCGCTTCAGGCAGGGCATCGACGCCGAACACCGGAATGCTGCTCTTGTTATGCGCTTTCAGCGCTTCTACCGCGCCCATCGCCATCGCATCGTTGTTAGCGATGACCACTTCGATTTTGTTAGCGTTCGGGCCGGAGAGCCAGGCGTCCATTTTATCTTTCGCTTGCGCGGTATCCCACATGGCGGTATCTAACGCCAGTTGCTGAGTTTTAAGCCCTTTTTCATTCAGCTCTTTGATGACGTAGGAAGTACGCGCTTCGGCGTCCGGGTGGCCCGGCTCGCCTTTCAACAGGACAAACTGAATCTGACCATCTTTGTTCAGATCCCAGTTTGGGTTCGCTTTCCAGTGTTTGGCGATAAGATCGCCCTGGATAATCCCGGATTCTTTGGAGTCGGTACCTACATAGTAGGCTTTATCGTAGCTATCCAGCGCCTTGCGCGATGGCTCTTTGTTAAAGAACACCACCGGCACATTTTGCCCGCGCGCTTTGTCGATAACCGTACCCGCCGCCGCCGGGTCAACCAGGTTGATGGCCAGCGCCTTCACCCCCTTCGCCAGCAGCACGTCGATCTGATCGTTCTGTTTGGACTGATCGTTCTGCGAGTCATTCATCAGCAGTTTCACATCCGGCGCAGATTTGCCGTCTTTTTCGATAGCTTTACGCACGACGGACATGAAGTTGTCGTCATACTTGTAGATCGTAACGCCGATACGGGTATCCGCGGCATGCGCTGCGGCGCCGAAAAGCATGCCAGCCATGACGGCGGACAGAGCTAAGACCTTCTTATTCATGGAATCTCCGGTTTTATTATTTTGCATCGTTTTTTTTGGCGTGAAGATAGCTGGCGGGAGTTGTTACATTAGGGTTACCGCACAACGATATTCACAACGTTAATTCTGTCTTCCGTGTAGGGTAACGCTCCAGAAAAACGGCTTCATCAAGTGCCTAACCTATTGTTTAAGATGATGTTTAAACGCATCATCAGCACAGCCTGGTTCGGACTGGTCAACGCTGCCATCATAAACAGCGGAATGTTAATATACTGTGAATTTACTCACAGATTGAAAGCGGTTACATCGATTGATAGATTCAGTTAGTGATCGGCCCCACACTTTGCTTCTGCGTCACCGAATGGCGCCGCACCAGCGTGGGCATAAAACAGTGGCTGGCCTCACTATCGAGTTTTCCTGCCGCCCCTTGTAGCGCCAGTTCGGTAGCCAGTTTAGCCATCGACATTATGGGATAGCGCACCGTGGTCAGCTGCGGATCGGTGTAACGGGAAATGGGAATGTCATCAAAACCAATCAGCGAGAGATGCTGCGGCACGGCAATGCCGTTATCCTTGAGGGTGGTGAGCGCGCCGGCAGCCATACTGTCGTTATAGGCAAACACCGCCGTCAGGCCTAAATTACGCCCCAGCAGTTCAACCATCGCCGCTTCGCCGCCCTGCATATCCGGCGAACCCGAGCCCACCCAGCTATCCGGCGCGATAATGCCCTGCTCCTGCAGCGCTTTACTCCACCCTTCACGGCGCAGTTCATCATCCTCAATGCCGTGATTGGAAGAGAGATAGCCAATCCGCTGATGGCCGTGATTGAGCAGCATTCGCGTAGCCATTAGCGCGCCGCTGACGTTATCGAGCCCCACGCAGCGGTGCGCGAAACCCGGTACAATGCGGTTTATCAGCACCATGCCCGGAATATGCTGCATAAAGTCGCCAAGTTCGGCATCGCTTAACGCTTTCGAATGCACGATAAGCGCCGAACAGCGCTGGCGAATCAGCACCTCAATGGCGTTACGCTCTTTTTCAGCTTCATGGTAGCTGTTGCCGATTAGCACATATTTCTGATGCTGCTGCGCGACGGTATCCACCGCTTTCACCAGCGCGCCGAAAAAGGCGTCTGACACATCCATCACCACCACGCCAATGGTGTCGCTAACCTGGGTCGCCAGCGCCTGGGCATTGGCATTCGGCCGATAGCCCAGTTGCGCGACCGCCTTCATCACTGCCTCCCGGGTATCCGGGCTCACCAGCGCGCTGTTATTCAGCACCCGCGAAACCGTTGCTACCGAAACCCCCGCCTGACGGGCGACATCACGAATGGTGATCATACATACCCGCCTTTATCGCATTGCAATACGTCACACCCACCTCCTGTGTTCAGCAAGGTGGCTATTCTGGCAGCGACGCGCGCCGCGCTACGTGAGTGAGGTCACACCGCTGGAAACGGTTACATCCATTTTGTTAATGATTGTGATCGAGATCGTTATACAGATGTATCTCTGGATGATGTCCCTGAGGCTCTCAGGGTTAACTGTCGCCATAGCCACTCAACGGGCCCCTGGCGGAAATGACGCAGCCAAAACTGCGAGAAGAGGAGATTAACGGCCCACACCGCCGGCACAAAGGCCAACAGCTGAAAACGGTCAAATTTCATAAACAGGCCGAGATGATAGAACAGCGTGGTGCAGATCAGGGTTTGCACTAAATAGTTACTGAGCGCCATCCGCCCAACGCAGGCAATCGCCCCGACCAGACGAAAGCGGCATAATTGCGGCCAGAATCCCCACGCCAGCGCGGCATAGCCAATGGTTTGTAACGGCGCGCCAAGTTCACGCGGCGCCTGCAGCAGAAAACCACACCAGCGGTAGTCCCATTGCAAGTACCACTGCGCGGCGATGGCCGGCACATTTACCATCATTCCGGTAATAATCAGCACAGCCCCGACGCGGCGGTAGTGACTAAGGCTAAACTGCCCTTTCAACCAGCCGCAGCGCATCAGCGCCGCGCCCATTAGCATCATCCCCGCCAGCTGCCAGCCGTACTGCACGCCAAGCGCCACCAGGTTATCGGACAGCATATCCGCGCGATTGCTCACCGCCTCCATACCGCCTTTGAGCTTCCAGAACTGCTCATACTGCACATTCGCGGCATCGGGCACCCATGACCGACTGGCGCCGTTGCCGGAAATTAATCCCAACAATACCAGCACCGCAATACCGATGAGATAAAGCACTACGCCGGTATTAAATAGCGATTTAACGTGATGGGCATCGCGTACCATGCGCCAGGCAATTAGCCCCACCAACGCATAGGCCAGCAGAATATCTCCGTCCCAGAAAAAGAGACCGTGAATAAAACCAAGTAGGGCAAGCAGCGTTAGCCGCGACTGGATCCAGCGTTTACCGCGCACCAGCAGCATTTGCAATCCGGCGCCGAACAGCAGAGCAAACAGGGTGAGGAATTTTACCTGCGCAAACAGATCGAGGATTGCCCAGCTCCAGGCGTCGCTCGGCGAAATACTCCCGGCCCAGGCCGGATTCAGATAGGCCGCCTTCGGCAAGCCGAAGGCGGTGATATTCAGTAGCAGAATGCCGAGGATGGCGACGCCGCGAACGAAGTCCAGCGTGACGTTTCTCTCCATGCACCCTGCTCCGAATTAATTGTGGTGACGTACGGCGCGCAGGAACTCCTGGCGGGTATTCTGGCTGGATTTAAACAGACCGCCAAGCGAAGTGGTGGTCGTGGCGCTGGTCGCATCGCGGATGCCGCGCGCTTTCACGCAGTAATGCACCGCATCAATGGATACCGCGACGTTACTGGTACCGAGCAGAGTCTGCAGCGCGGTAAGGATCTGCTGCGTCAGGCGCTCCTGCACCTGTGGACGCTGGGCAAAGAACTGCACGATGCGGTTAATTTTCGACAGGCCGATTACCGAATCTTTCGGGATATAAGCAACGGTCGCTTTGCCGTCAATCGTCACAAAGTGATGTTCACAGGTACTGGTCAGCGTGATATCGCGAACCGTCACCATCTCGTCAACTTTCATTTTGTTTTCAATAACGGTGATTTTCGGGAATCTGGCGTAATCCAGACCGGAGAAAATCTCATCAACGTACATTTTTGCGATGCGATGCGGAGTCTCCATCAGGCTGTCGTCACTGAGATCAAGATTCAGCAGTTGCATAATCTCAGTCATGTGCCCGGCGATCAGACGCTTGCGCGTTTCATTATCAATTTCTTGTACTGGCGGACGCAGCGGCGTCTCCAGCCCACGAGCGACCAGCGCTTCATGAACGAGTATGGCTTCTTTACTCAATGATGACATTTAGGTTCTCCTGCAGGTGTGGCGCTCTTTGCTCTTCTGAGGGCAAAGTTTGCACTCATTGTGCGTGAGGTGGCGCACATAATCCAGTAGCCGTCACGATAATTATTGAAATTGGCGCAACCTTTCATTTTTACCGCTGCGGTTGGACGTTGTCGATGCGACACGCCAGCGAGCCCCGCCGCTACCGCGCGCAATCATAAGTACTGTAGATGTTCTGAGATGTTCTTTATAACTCGTATTAATGATGCAATAGCTTTGCGCGACGGGAAAGTGAAAGTTACTCACCGGTTAATGAAATATCTGTATTATTAAGCATTACACATAGATACCCGAGGAGCCCTGGATGGAACTGCTTGAAGAACATCGCTGTTACGAGGGTCGGCAGCAGCGCTGGCGACATCACTCCAGTACCCTGAACTGTGCGATGACGTTTAGCATTTTTTTACCGCCGACGACGGAAACCGCCCCACCGCCGGTGCTGTACTGGCTATCCGGTTTGACCTGCAATGACGAAAACTTCACCACTAAGGCCGGCGCTCAGCGGATAGCCGCCGAACTTGGTATCGCGCTGGTGATGCCCGACACCAGCCCGCGCGGCGATGACGTCTCCGATGATGCCGGTTACGATCTCGGTAAAGGCGCAGGTTTTTACCTCAACGCCACTCAGGCGCCGTGGGCGGCCCATTTTCGCATGTATGACTACCTGCGCGATGAGCTGCCGCAGTTGATTAACCACCAGTTTCAGGTCGCCGACCGTTGCGCCATCAGCGGCCACTCGATGGGCGGCCACGGCGCGCTCATCATGGCGCTGAAAAACCCAGGGCGCTTTACCAGCGTCTCGGCCTTCGCGCCGATCGTCAACCCATGCAAAGTTCCGTGGGGACAAAAAGCGTTCAGCGCTTATCTGGGCGATGATGAAGCGACCTGGCAGGAGTGGGACAGCTGCGCGCTGATGCAGGCAAGCCAGGCCGGGGATGCCATTCCGACCTTAATTGACCAGGGTGACGCCGACCAGTTTCTTGGCGCCCAGCTGCAGCCCGCGGTCCTTGCAGAGGTGGCGCGACAGAAACAGTGGCCGCTGAGCCTGCGTATCCAGCCCGGCTACGACCACAGCTACTATTTCATTGCCACCTTTATAGAAGATCATCTGCGCTTCCACGCGCAGTTCCTGCTGAAGTAGTTTCAGCCGCGAGTCTCTGCGGGCGATTTACATCGCCCGGTTCATCGCTATCAGAAGCGGTAATCGACGGCCATAAAGTAGCGACGGCCATCTTCGGTGTAGCTGTAATCGTCGCGGTTCAGATCTTTGTCGCCGACGTTAAGCACGCCGGAGCGCAGTTTCACGTTTTTACTGACCTGCCACGCGGCGCCGATATCGAACATGGTATAACCGCCTGGGGTTTTACCCGTCGCGCTTACCGCTCGCTGCTCGCCGGTATAGTTGGCCGTGACATAGAAAGACCAATCCTCCAGCGGTTTCCAGTCGAGTGTACCGTTAGCGGTATGGAACGGCAGCGTCTGTAGCGGTTTATTGCCGCCGTTGCTCAGATCGCGACCATCGTTATAGGTATAGTTGACCGTCAGTTTCCACTCTTCGCCGAACGGAACCTTCACTTCGGTCTCCACGCCTTTAATCCGCGCTTTGTTGACGTTGAAGTAGCGGAATACCGGCACGCGCTTACCGTTCACGGTCTTCCAGCCGACGAAGTTCGGGTAACCCGGCGCCTCGCTGGCGCTGGAGGTGCGCAGGATGTCGATCATATCGTCAACGTTGTTCTGGAAGGCGGTCACGCTGCCTTCAACACCTTCCAGCCAGCCCTCTTCACCGCTGTAATACAGACCAAGCTCAAAGCTTTCGCTGGTTTCCGGCTTCAGATTCGGGTTACCGATAATGCTGCAGCTACCGCGACAGGAGTTGGTGGTCCAGTCCGGGTTCAATTGCAGCAGCGACGGCGCTTTAAAGGCCGTAGCCCAACCGCCTTTCACGGTCACGGTATCGGTGGCGTTATAGACCAGGTACGCACGCGGGCTCCAGTGATCGCCGTAGGTTTGGTGATCGTCCATACGGATGCCGGTGGTCAGCGCCAGCGGTTCAAAGATCCGCCACTCATCTTCGAGGAACAGCGCGTACTGGCTGGCGGAAGTCGATTTGCCGCCGCTGCTCAGGTTTACCGGATCTTTGAGTTTATCGTGGCGCCATTCACCGCCGAGGGTGACGATCTGGTTGATCATACCCAGCGGCATCACATATTTACCATCGACCGCATTACTCTCAGAAGTAATAGTACCCGCCTGCCCTGGATTTTTGTTATCCACTTTCTCGCCGTAGAATTTCACTTCGCTATTGCCGACATCCCAGCGCCCGTTATGGGTCAAAGAGTAGTTTTGGCGTTCAAGGCGGTTTTTGTCGAGCGAGTCTGAATCGCGATCCTGGCGATCGAAACCGTAGCCGGCGGTAATGTCCTGGTTCTCCGTTGGCGTCCAGGCGAACTCAACGTTGCCGTCGCGGCTGGTAAAACCTTCAATGCGCGGCGTTTCGCCCGCGGCGTTGCTGGAAGATTGCTGATCGTCTTTACTGCGTTTCGCCAGACTGCCGTAGGCTTTCATGCCCAACACGCCGTCAATCAGCGGACCGCTGGTGAAGAACTGGCCGTTGTAAGTGTCACCGCGATCGCGGTGTTCCTGAATGGTGGCATCGCTGCTGAGGGTACCGGTCCATTTCTGGCCGATTTTTTTGGTAATGATGTTGACCACGCCGCCGAGCGCGTCGGAACCGTACAGGGAAGACATCGGGCCGCGCACTACCTCAATCCGCTCGATGGAGTCCACCGGGATCCAGTTAAGATCGAAATCGTTATGGCGGAAGACAGCATTACGCGAGTTCACCCGTTTGCCATCGATGAGAATCAGCGTATAGCTGCTACTCAGGCCGCGAATACTCACGCCCTTACGGTTATCCCCTTCGTTGGTGAGCTGAACGCCAGGCACATCGCGCAGCACGTCCTTCAGGTTCTGCACCGGCTTACGCTGCAAGTCCTGTTGGGTGATAACGCTGATACTGGCGGGGGCATCTTTGACGCTCTGTTCAGTCGCCGCGGCGGTGACAACCAGCGTTTCGTCATCATTTGCGGCCAGCGCCGGAAATGCCAATGCTACGACGGACGCGCACAGTCCCGCCCGGGCAAAAGGGTTTAACCTGAACATACCAAATCTCCATGAGGTCAACAACAAATCAAACAAAGGGTGCAGCTTGCACATCTTGTCGACACGCTGCTCTGGCGGCCGCGTGCAAATTTTTTACAGTCGATGTGGCTGGTCACCTCTTGCCTTTCGTTGTTGAGCGGCAAGATAGGGAGATTGGCTTCATCCTGAATTTTCCGAAATGATAAGGATAATGATTACAATTATCAATACAATTATGAAGAAGTGTGTCCGTTTGTAATCCTTGCAGGCATAAAAAAAGCCCTCTTTAAAAGGGGGCTTTATCGAAAGCGGCAGTGTATGAAGTTAGCCTTTAAAGCGTTCCGGGAACTTCATCTCGCTGTAGCGCACGAAGCGGGTACCTTTCACCAGCTTGTAACCAAACCAGATAACCAGGAATAGCGGAATGCCGATGTAGGTCGCCGCCACGCCGCCCCAATCAATGGTGTCCTTGAGGAAGGCTTCGTAGTTCTGGCCCAGCGTGATGATAAGGCACAGTACGAAAGCGAAGATCGGCCCCAGCGGGAAGAACCCGGAACGGTACGGCAGGTTATTAATATCGTTACCCTGCAACACGTAGCCACGACGGAAACGGTAGTGGCTGATCGCAATACCCAACCAGGCGATAAAGCCGGTCATCCCGGAGGTATTCAGCAGCCACAGATAAACCGTCTGGTTGCCGAACATCGAGGTCAGGAAGCACAGCGCCGCAATCACGGTAGTCGCATACAGCGCATTGCGCGGTACGCCGCCTCTCGACAGCTTCGAGAAAATGCGCGGCGCTTTGCCGTCGCACGCCAGGGTATACAACATACGCGTAGAGGCGTACATCCCGGAGTTACCCGCCGACAGCACCGCCGTCAGGATAACCGCGTTCATGATAGCCGCCGCAGAGAGCAGACCGGCGTGCTCGAACACCAGGGTGAACGGGCTAACGGAAATATCTTTAACGTCGTTGCGCAGCAGACTCGGATCGGTATACGGGATGATCAGGCTGATAATCAAAATCGCGAAGACATAGAACAGCAGGATACGCCAGAACACCTGACGCACCGCGCGCGGAATGTTCTTCTCCGGGTTTTCCGATTCGCCTGCGGCAATACCGATGAGCTCGGTGCCCTGGAAGGAGAAACCGACAATCATCGCCACGCCGATCATCGCCGCAAAGCCGCCGGCAAACGGCGCGTCATCAATGCCCCAGTTGCTCCAGCCCGCCGGCGTCGTGCCTTCGAAGATGCCAAAAATCATCATGATGCCGACGATGATAAAGATAATCACGGTGGCAACTTTAATCAGCGAGAACCAGTACTCCGCTTCGCCGAAGCCGCGTACCGAGATCCAGTTCAACAGGAACATGATACCAAGGAACAGCGCGCTCCAGATCCAGCCGGGGGTATCCGGGAACCAGTAGCTCATCACCAGCTGCGAGGCAACGAGGTCAACGGCGATAGTCACCGCCCAGTTGTACCAGTAGTTCCAGCCCAGCGCGAAACCAAAGCCTTCTTCTACGTAGTTCTGACCGTAGGTCGCAAAGGAGCCTGAAACCGGCATAAACGCCGCCAGCTCGCCGAGACTGGTCATCAGGAAAT
Source organism: Klebsiella sp. 141203 (assembly GCF_032601985.1). Lineage (NCBI taxonomy): Bacteria > Pseudomonadati > Pseudomonadota > Gammaproteobacteria > Enterobacterales > Enterobacteriaceae > Klebsiella > Klebsiella sp. 141203. The sequence continues at coordinate 1,280,022 of NZ_JAQIRL010000001.1, forward strand.
ATACCATCAGACCGATCAGAATGTAGGAAAGCAGCGCGCCGCCGGGGCCTGCCTGTGAAATTGTTGCGCCAGAGGCAACGAAAAGACCTGTACCGATGGAACCGCCAATAGCGATCATGGTCAAGTGGCGCGCTTTTAGCTCGCGGCGGAGCGTGGGCGCTTCTGTGGTTTTAGTTTCCGAAACCATGTGAAAATGCTATCCATCCAAAAAATGAGGCGCGATTGTAGCAGACGATCGTCCGTCCATCCGGTACAAATGCAAAGTTATAAGAGAGCTTCATGATCTGACACAAATTATTAGTAAAGCAGTAATCCTGAATTGGCGCATAAAAAAACAGACAAAAAATCGTAGCTTACGGCAAAATAACGCGAGGATTGTTACAATGCTGAAGGAGTCAGCTTATGGTTTCCCCCACTCGTCGCAGTCTGGCCCCCGATGCCTTTCTGCTGCTGGCGATTTTCTGCCTGTATCTATTCGTTATTGGCCTGTACACCAGTATCACGGTGCTGGAACACTGGTTGCGGCTGCCGAATTACCTGACCGATAACAGGGAGACTTTTCTTGTCGGCGCGCTTCCTCTTGCGATTGCTGGACTGCTGGGGCTACTGGCGGGCGTCGGAGTGAAAAAGCGGCTGATGGTTCGGCTGTGCAAAGTCTTCTGCGCCTTTTCTCTTATCTATATTGCGGCTTTCACCTGGCTGGACTGGCGCACGATGGACCACTATCGGGATAACCCGCAATACGGCGTGTGCAAGCAATACAGCAAACACACCATTTATATGTACGTATGGAACAGCGACTGGTGCGACTATTTCGGCAGAAGGGTGCAACACCCCTCTCCCATTGCTAATCGGGAGAACTAGCCGTGAAGAAACCAACAAAAGTCACCAATGCTAAACCACAAACCACTCGCGCACAGCGAATCTGGCAACAGCTGATCGCAGGATTTATTTTGCCGGCATTAGGGATTTACGCGCTCTATTTAGCAACCGACTATCTGCCGTTACTGAAATTGCGCGGTTGGCCAGACTTCGCCTCCATTTCCTTACTGAAGGCTAATTTTACCGGCTCCGCGCTGCTCTTTTTTTCATTCGCCTGGCGGATGGGCAGAGTGCTGCATGGTAAAACCGTCGATGGAAGTTATGAAAATCGCCTGCTGACGGCTATCGCCGGATTTACGCTGGTGCTGCTGATCGTCATCAACAGCGCCATTTTTACCTTACATTTTACAGTATACAGCTCGCCGCACTACATTCGCTGCTGGGAACCCGTTCCCATGGGCAGCTGGCATTATGCCAGAACCCCAGAGAGCTGCGTGCGGCACGGCTACGCGCCAATAAGGGATACCGCTACACCTCGCAGTAACGGATAAAACGCTGCAGCGCCTTGGAAACGTGCTTTTGCCGATGGCGAATACGCCACAACGTGCGCGTCAGGCGCGGCAGCGGCAGCTTGAGCTCCACCAGCGTTCCGGCTGCCAGCTGTTCAGCAATTACTCGCCGCGACAAGCAACTAATGCCTAACCCATGACGGACCGCATGTTTAATGGCCTCTGAGTTGCCAAGCTCCATGCCTAACTGGAACGCGGGCAGATGCGATAACAGCACGTAGTCGACGATTTCCCGCGTGCCGGAGCCATGCTCGCGCAGGATCCACTGTGCTTCCGCCAGCCGTTGCAGCGTCAATTCGCCTTCGAGGAATGGAGAATCAGGGGCGGCGAACACCACCAGTTCATCTTCAATCCACGGCTCGGCGATAATATCCGCCGCGTGGCACGGGCCTTCAATCAGGCCAATATCGACGCGCAGATCGCTGACCGCATTAATCACGTCCTGGCTGTTGCCGACGCTCAGTTCCAGCGGCAGTTCGGGGAAATCGCGGCGGTAGCGGGCGATGATTTCCGGCAGAATATAGTTGCCAATGGTGCTACTGGCATAAACGCGGATAGCGCCATTATCGCCACGGAACAGCTGTTCTATCTCCCCGGCGCGCTCCAGCAGCGCAAGCGCGCGCGGATAGAGCAAACGCCCGTGCTCGTTGACCACCAGCCGTTTGCCGACGCGGTCAAACAGCTGGACGCCAAGTTGCCCCTCTAGTTCGGTCAGCGCCGCGCTCACCGCCGACTGCGACAGCGCCAGCATCTGTGATGCCTGAGTCGTTGACCCGCTTTTCAAAACCTCAGCAAAAACTTCCAGTTGCCGTAGCGTGATATGCATAACTCACCTGTTTATTAGCCCAATCTGGATAACCGTCAACGCTATGGTGACATAAATCATCAGGGCTGTGGCCTGAAGGATGAAGGGTATAACCCAAAATCATTCGTGCTGCAGAAAGGCGGCAAGTGAGCGACAAATTCGTCAGGAACGAATTTGACCAGCCAAAGGCTGACCTCCGGTGAGGGACAAGGATGTCCCTCATTAGTCCCCAGGAGCTTACATCAGTAAGTGACTGGGGTGAGTAAACGCAGCCAACACATCTGCAGCGCGAAGGATGAAGGGTTTATCACTTATTCCGATAGATTATAAATATATAATCAATTTTATTTTTAAACCAGTCAGTCGTATTCTTTGCCCAGACAAAGGAGAAGGTTATGACAGCACTCACTTTACCCACTAAACATCGCACCCTGTGGCATTTCGTCCCAGGCCTGGCGCTGACCGCCGCGTTGACCGGCGCCGCCCTGTGGGCAGGCAGTTTCCCTGCAATCGCCGGCGCGGGCTTCAGCGCGCTAACGCTGGCTATCTTGTTCGGCATGGTGGTCGGTAACACCGTTTATCCCAAAATTTGGCAGTCCTGCGACGGCGGGGTGATTTTCGCCAAGCAGTATCTGCTGCGCCTGGGGATCATTCTTTATGGTTTTCGTCTGACGTTTGCCCAGATTGCTGACGTCGGCGTCAGCGGGATCCTGATTGACGTGCTGACGCTGTCCAGCACCTTCTTTATCGCCTGTTTCCTCGGGCAGAAGGTTTTCGGGCTCGATAAACACACCAGCTGGCTTATCGGCGCCGGTAGCAGCATCTGCGGCGCCGCGGCGGTTCTGGCCACCGAGCCGGTCGTCAAAGCCGAAGCCAGTAAAGTGACGGTCGCCGTGGCGACAGTGGTTATCTTCGGTACTATCGCCATCTTCCTCTACCCGGCGATGTATCCGCTGCTGGCGCACTGGTTCACTCCGGAAACTTACGGCATCTATATGGGCTCCACCATGCATGAAGTCGCCCAGGTCGTTGCCGCCGGTCACGCGGTTAGCCCGGATGCCGAAAATGCCGCGGTTATCGCCAAAATGCTGCGCGTGATGATGCTGGCTCCGTTCCTGCTGTTCATCGCCGCTCGTGTAAAACAGCTGGCGCCAGCCGGTAACGGCGAAAAGAGCAAAATCACCATTCCGTGGTTTGCCATTCTGTTTATTCTGGTGGCGGTATTTAACTCCTTCCACCTGCTGCCGAAAGCCGTCGTCGATATGCTGGTCACCCTCGATACCGTACTGCTGGCGATGGCGATGGCCGCGCTGGGCTTAACCACCCACGTCAGCGCACTGAAAAAAGCCGGTGCGAAGCCGCTGCTGATGGCGCTGATGCTGTTCGTCTGGCTGATTGTTGGCGGCGGCGCGATTAACTTCGCTATCCACCACCTGATTGGCTAAGCAGTAAGTTTTCTCGTCGATATTCATTCATTGCTGTAACTCTCCGGTTAAGCCGCTATCATTACCCTCCCCCCAGCGGCTTAACTGGAGTTTTTTTATGAAATATATTGGAGCGCACGTTAGCGCCTCCGGCGGGCTGGCCAATGCCGCCATCCGCGCCGCCGAAATCGAAGCGACCGCCTTCGCCCTGTTCACCAAAAATCAGCGTCAATGGCGCGCCGCGCCGCTCACCGACGAAGCGATTGCCGAATTCAAAGCCGCCTGCGAAAAATATCACTTCGGCCCGGGGCAGATCCTGCCGCACGACAGCTACCTGATTAACCTCGGTCACCCGGTCGAAGAAGCGCTGGAGAAATCCCGCGAGGCGTTTATCGATGAATTAACCCGCTGCCAGCAGTTGGGATTAACGCTGCTCAACTTCCATCCGGGCAGCCACCTGCAGCAGATCCCGGAAGATGAATGCCTGGCGCGTATCGCTGAATCCATCAACATCGCGCTGGCGAAAACCGAAGGCGTGACCGCGGTTATCGAAAATACCGCCGGTCAGGGCAGTAACCTCGGTTTTAAATTTGAGCATCTTGCCGCCATCATTGACGGCGTTGAAGACAAATCCCGCGTTGGCGTCTGCATCGATACCTGCCACGCTTTCGCCGCCGGTTATGACCTACGCAGCGCGGAGGAGTGTGAAAAGACCTTTGCCGAATTCGAACGAATCGTCGGCTTCCAGTATCTGCGCGGCATGCATCTGAATGATGCCAAAAGCGCTTTTGGCAGCCGCGTCGACCGTCACCATAGCCTGGGTGAAGGCAATATCGGCCATGATGCTTTTCGTTGGATCATGCAGGATAACCGTTTCGATGGTATCCCGCTGATTCTGGAAACCATTAACCCGGATATCTGGGCGGAAGAAATTGCCTGGCTGCGGGCGCAGCAGACCGCTGAAGTGGCCTGAATCCAGACACAAAAAAAGGGCCGATGAATCGGCCCTTTTTTATTACGCTTATATTATGCCGCTTTTTCAACTTCCGCTGCCGGCGCTTCCGGGCGCTTCAGCACCGCGTAAGAGAGACCCGCAACCAGCGTACCGGCAATAATCGCCAGCAGATAACCCAGCACCGGAGTGATGGCGCCTGGGATCAGCAGAACGAACAGACCGCCATGCGGCGCCATCAGTTTCGCGCCTACTGCCATCGAGATAGCGCCGGTCACCGCGCCGCCAACGATACAGCAAGGCAGTACGCGCATCGGATCGCGAGCGGCGAATGGAATCGCCCCTTCGGTGATGAAGCACAGGCCCAGAACCAGCGCCGCTTTACCGCCTTCACGCTGTGATTTGTCGAACTTGTTGCGGGCAATAAGCGTCGCCAGGCCAAGCGCCAGCGGTGGCACCATACCGGCCGCCATAATCGCCGCCATCGGCGCGTAGGTTTGAGTACTCAACAGACCCACACCGAAGGCATAAGCCGCTTTGTTCACCGGCCCGCCCATATCGGTACACATCATGCCGCCGAGGATCGCGCCGAGCAGTACTGCGTTCGCCGTCCCCATAGTTTGCAGCCAGTGGGTCAGCCAGGCCAGGATACCCGCCACCGGTTTGCCGATCAGGTAGATCATCGCCAGACCAACAATCAGGCTGGAAATCAGCGGAATGATCAGAATCGGCTTCAACGCTTCCATACTCTGCGGCAGCTTCAGCTTGGTGCTGATTAACTTCGCCACATAACCGGCAAGAAAACCGGCGATGATACCGCCGATAAAACCGGAGCCGCCGCTGACGGCCAGCATACCGCCGATAAGACCAGGCGTCAGACCCGGACGGTCAGCGATGGAGAAAGCGATAAAGCCTGCCAGTACCGGCACCATCAGCGCAAAGGCTGAACCGCCGCCGATTTGCATCAACGCCGCCGCCATGGTGTCTTTCACTTCAAACGCTTTAATACCGAACGCGAACGACAGCGCGATACACAGGCCGCCCGCTACCACCATCGGCAGCATGTAGGATACGCCGGTCAGCAGGTGACGATAGGCGCCAGCCGACTCTTTTTTACCTTCACCGGACGCCTGCGGTTTGCCGGATGGCTGGTACGGTTTTGCTTCCGCAACGGCTTTATCCAGTTCCTGCGCGGTTTTCTTCAGCGCCAGTCCGGTAGTGGTGCGATACATCGGTTTACCAGCGAACTTCGCCAGATCGACTTCGATATCGGCGGCGACGATCACCAGATCCGCCTGCTCCACCTCTTCCGGAGTAATGGCATTACCGGCCCCCACTGAGCCACGGGTTTCCACTTTCACCCACCAGCCGCGTTTTTTGGCCTCGGTTTCAATGGCTTCGGCCGCCATAAAGGTATGGGCAACGCCGGTCGGACAAGCGGTGACGGCGACAATACGTTTCTGGCCCTGAGCGGCGGCCGGAACGGCTACCGCCGCTGGCGCAACGTACGGCTTAGCGTGGTCTTTCGCTTCCCCCAGGAACAGCTCCGGATGGGCGACTGCACGGTTAATATCGCCCAGATAGACGTTTTTACCGTTCAGCGCGCTATCAGCCGGCAGCGCGGTCCCCAGCACGATGGCCAGTTCGGCATCGTTCGGGTTATCAATCAGCTCAAGGTGCGCTTTCTGCGCCGCGGCGCTGAGCAGGGTCTTCGCCATGTAGGCGCGAGCCTGTCCAAGCCCGGCATCAATAATCAGCAGCGTTTTCATTATGCCTCTCCTGCTGTCAATTAAAGGGTTGTAAGTCGACGCGCGCCATCATTGCGGCCAACTGGGTACGATCGGTAATGCCAACGTTGCTCTGGCTAACGGCCAGGGCGGCGACGGCGGTAGCCAGGCGCAGGGTATGCTCGCTGGATTCACGCATCAGCAGGCCGTAAATCAGGCCGCCGACCATCGAATCACCGGCGCCTACGGTGCTGACAACCTCGACTGAAGGCGGTTTGGCAATCCATTCGCCGGAGGCGTTAACCCACAGCGCGCCCTCTTCGCCCAGCGAAATCACCACGTGGGCAATACCTTGCTCGCGCAGCGCATGGGCGGCGTCGATGACATCTTTCATCTCCGGCAGCTTGCGGCCAGCCCAGATTTCCAGCTCGCGGCGGTTTGGTTTTACCAGCCACGGCGCGGCTTTCAGTCCGGCGACCAGCGCTTCGCGGCTACTATCGAAAATAATGCACGGGCACTGGCTGCGCAGGCGCGTCATCCAATCGGTAAAGGCTTCCGGACTCACGCCGGACGGCAGGCTGCCGCTGACGCAAACCATATCGAACTGCCCCAGCCAGCTCAGAGAATCATTAACGAAACGCTCCCAATCCGCCGGAGTCACTTCAAAACCGGAGAAGTTGAAATCGGTCACTTCGCCGTCTTTTTCCGTCAGCTTGACGTTGATACGGGTACGCCCCTGCACCACCTGGAAGCGGTTGGCGATGCCCAGCTCGCTGAACAGCTGCTGGAAGCCATCCTGGTTATCTTTACCGAGGAAGCCGCCGACGGTGACGTCGATGCCGAGATCTTTCAGCACCTTCGCCACGTTGATACCTTTACCTGCCGCATGCAGGCCGGTGGTACGTACCAGGTTCACTTCGCCACGTTCGATTTCCGGGGTGAAGCCCACCAGGTCGTACGCCGGATTTAAAGTAATTGTTGCTACACGTCTGCTCATTTATGCGCCCTCCCCAAGGCCTGCGGCGATCGCTTCGCCAATCGCATCCAGCGCTTGTTGCGCATCTTCACCCTGCGCGGTAAAACGCAGACGGTGACCTTTTTTCACGCCCAGCGCCACGACCTTCATCAGGCTGCGGCCATTGGCCGGCTTGCCGGAACCGTCGAGGTTGGTGACGGTAATGTCGCTGGAGAATTGTTTAATCGTATTGACCAGCATCGTGCCCGGACGCGCGTGCAGCCCGTGCTCGTTGCGTACTACAAATTCAGCATTCAGCACGTCTTCAGCAATGGCGTCGTCGCTGGTCAGCAGCGCCAGCAGCGTGGCGGCGTCGGCTTTCAGCAGATGCTCCGCTTTTTTATCAATGAGCAGATTGCTCAGGCGATTAAGCACCGCGGTCGGCTGCTCATCGGCCATCGCGACGGTGATCAGCAGCGCTACCGGCTGCCCATCAGCGGTAAAGGCATTGGCAGCGCGACTCACGGCAACGGCGCTGCGCAGGTTGCCTTGCGCACAATCGTTCAACCAGATCCCCTGGCCCAGATTGAGCGGCGCATCGTTAATGGTACGGCTGACGAAGTCGGCGTTTACCGCCCCCGCCTCTTTCAGCCGCGCGGCGTTCAGCGCCTGCAGCGTCAGCAGATCGTTGGCGACCACGTCCAGGCTCAACGTTTCGTTGTCGAGCTTCAGCGCTTCGCTTTGCTTTTCACCCATCAGCAGAGCCCGCAGATCTTCTGCGGTGGTGACGGTTCTCAGCTGTTCAGCCACCGAGTCGTCGCTCAGGACGTGCGTCAACTGACGCAGCAGACCGAGATGCTCGTCGGAGCTGGCGGCAATACCGATCGCCACATAAGCGGTTTGCCCTTCTCCCCAGGTCACGCCCTGCGGGAACTGATACACCTGGACACCGGTTTTCAGAACCTGGTCGCGGGTATCGGTGGTGCCGTGCGGGATGGCGATGCCGTTGCCGAGGAAAGTGGAGGTCTGCTGCTCGCGGGCAAGCATACCGTTAACGTAGCCGTCAGCCACATTACCCGCGCTAACCAGCGCGCCAGCAATCTGACGTATTGCCTCTTCTTTATTCGCGGCCTGCTGGTCGGGATGGATATCCTGTACAGATAACTGGAACATAGTTCTCCTCTCCGCTGAATTGAATCGTTTCAGCTAACATGAGAAAAAATACGCCACCCGATGACTGGATAATACTCTGATGACGCTGAAACGTTTCAATGAGTCTGTACCTTTCTTGCGCACTGCGCAAGTAAACTCCGAAGACTGATAACAGAATTTAGAGATACCGCACATTTTTGCTGAAGTTAATGGTGAAGTACTCCGCGAGCTTCAGCTTTTTGCTGAACGACATAATTTGAAACGCCTTTTTAATTTTTCGTGCCATACCACTATTTATTTTATGGGTGTCGGCGTAAACTTCGCCTCTCCTGAAACCAACGATATTCCAGCATGCAAAACAGTAGCGCCGCCCTTCCCCGCCGCGGGTTTGACCTGACATCCTCAGCCTTTTTAATTGTCGCCTTCCTGACCGGGATCGCTGGCGCTTTACAAACCCCGACCCTGAGCCTGTTTCTGACCAACGAGGTGCACGTGCGCCCGGCAATGGTCGGCTTCTTTTTTACCGGCAGCGCGGTCATCGGCATTCTGGTAAGCCAGTTTCTTGCCGGGCGTTCGGATCGTAAAGGCGATCGCAAGCAGCTGATTGTCGCCTGCTGCCTGCTGGGGGTGCTGGCCTGCGTGCTGTTCGCCTGGAACCGCAACTACTTTATTCTGCTGTTCGTCGGCGTCTTTCTCAGTAGTTTTGGCTCTACCGCCAACCCGCAAATGTTCGCCCTCGCCCGCGAACACGCGGACAAAACCGGGCGCGAGGCGGTGATGTTCAGCTCCATTCTGCGCGCGCAGGTATCGCTGGCGTGGGTGATCGGCCCGCCGCTGGCCTACGCGCTGGCAATGGGTTTTGGTTTTACCGTGATGTATCTCAGCGCCGCCGTGGCGTTCATCGTCTGTGCGCTGATGGTCTGGTTCTTCCTGCCCAGCATGCGTAAAGAGAGCAAAACCGCCGGTGCTCATCTTGAAGCGCCGCGCACCAACCGCCGCGACGCGCTGCTGCTGTTCAGCATCTGTACGTTAATGTGGGGCACCAACAGCCTCTATATCATTAATATGCCGCTGTTTATTATTAATGAATTGCATCTGCCGGAGAAACTGGCCGGGCTGATGATGGGGACCGCCGCCGGGCTGGAAATCCCCACCATGCTGATTGCCGGTTATTACGCGAAACGCTTTGGTAAGCGCTTGCTGATGCGCATTGCCGCGCTTGCCGGGCTGTTGTTTTATGTCGGTATGCTGACTGTCCATACTCCAGCCCTGCTGCTGGGGATGCAGGCGCTGAACGCGATTTACATCGGGATCCTGGCCGGCATCGGTATGCTCTATTTTCAGGATCTGATGCCGGGTCAGGCGGGCGCGGCGACCACGCTGTATACCAATACCACGCGCGTCGGCTGGATCATCGCCGGCTCGCTGGCGGGCGTCGTCGCGGAAATCTGGAGCTATCACGCGGTGTTCTGGATTGCGCTAATGATGGGAATTATCGCCCAAGTCTGCCTGTGGCGTATTAAAGACGTTTAGGGCGCGGTCAGCGCTTCGAGATGAATGAGATAAGCCATCGCCTGCTGACGCGTGCTGCCGCACATTTCCGCGGCCGGCTGTAAACCTGCACAGACTTTAGGGCGCAGCGGCGAGGCAAAAATCTTGCAGCGCAGATGTTCATCCAGCTGCACGCATGGGGTGTTGGCCGGCTTGCCGTCAGGCATTCCGGGAATGGGGCTTGAGATGGACGGCGCGGTGCAACAGGCTCCGCAGTCCGGGCGACATTCCATACCTGACTCCTTAATGAGTGGGAGGCGGACAGTAGCAAAATATCGGCTATCAGGAAAGCTGAAGCTGGCGATACGGCTTTTTCAGCAGCGCCGCTCGAAGATTTGCCGGGAGATAGCAAAAGTCGCGAATTCCGCTTGCCTGAAAGGCCCGGCGCGAGTAGTTTTACGCGATATTTTTGACCCTTTAAGTGACAGGATTACTGCAATGCCAAGAGCGAATGAAATTAAAAAAGGTATGGTGCTGAATTACAACGGCAAACTGCTGATTGTTAAAAATATTGATATTCAGTCGCCAAGCGCCCGTGGCGCAGCAACGCTGTACAAAATGCGTTTTTCCGACGTGCGTACCGGCCTGAAAGTAGAAGAGCGTTTTAAGGGCGACGACATCGTCGATACCGTGACCCTGACCCGTCGTTTCGTTGACTTCTCCTACGTCGATGGCAACGAATACGTGTTCATGGATAAAGAAGACTATACCCCGTATACCTTCACCAAAGAGCAGATCGAAGAAGAGCTGCAGTTTATCCCTGAAGGCGGCATGCCGGATATGCAGGTTCTGACCTGGGATGGCCAGCTGTTGGCGCTGGAACTGCCGCAGACCGTTGACCTGGAAATCGTAGAAACCGCGCCGGGCATTAAAGGCGCCTCCGCCAGCTCGCGCACCAAACCGGCCACCATGAGCACCGGGCTGGTGATTCAGGTTCCGGAATACCTGACCAGCGGCGAGAAAATCCGCATTCATATCGAAGAGTGCCGCTATATGGGCCGCGCGGACTAACCTACCGCCTCTGACGGTTGCCCTGCCCAGCGTCGCGCAGGCCGGACTCTTCCCGGATAGCGACGCTGCGCGCCTTATCCGGGCTACACAACCCGCGACGTTCGGTAGTTCGGTAGCCCGGCTAAGCGTAGCGCAGGCCGGGGAATGTCCCGGATGGCGGCGCTGCGCTCCTTATCCAGGCTACTCGCTGCCAGTATCTGGCACAAAAAAGGACAACCACCGGTTGTCCTTTTTCTTTACCCTACACCCCGATTACAGCAGCTCAGGGTATTTGGTCATCTTCAGCGCCAGCTCAACGCCTCGCACTTCCGCCATGCCTTTCAGGCGGCCAATCGCCGAATAACCGGGATTAGTTTTCTTACGCAGATCGTCAAGCATCTGATGGCCGTGATCCGGACGGAACGGAATCGGGCGCAGATCGCCGGCTTTCTTACGACGCAGCTCTTCGCTGAGGATCGCATTGACCACCGCCACCATATTGACGTCGCCATTCAGATGCGCCGCCTCGTGGAAGGTTTTAGGATTCTCTTCACGGCAGGTAGAACGCAAATGGGTAAAGTGGATACGATCGCCGAAGGTTTCCACCATCTTCACCAGATCGTTATCGGCGCGCACGCCGTAGGATCCGGTACACATGGTAAAGCCGTTATAAATGCTGTCTACCGTCTCTTTCAACCACTGCATATCGTCGATCGTCGACACGATACGCGGCAGGCCGAGGATCGGACGCGGCGGATCGTCCGGGTGAACCGCCAGACGCACGCCGACTTCTTCGCACACCGGCACAATCGCCCGCAGGAAGTAAGCCATGTTCTCACGCAGCTGCGCTTTATCGATGTGGTCATACTCCGCCAGACGAGCGCGGAACTGATCGAGGGTATAGCCCTCTTCCGCTCCCGGCAGGCCAGCGATGATATTGCGGGTCAGCTTGTCGATATCCGCCTCGCTCATCGCCTTAAAGTAAACTTCAGCCTGCTGCTGTTCTTCAGCGCTGTAGTCAGCTTCGGCGCCCGGACGTTTAAGGATGTGCAGTTCAAAAGCGGCGAAAGCAATCTGGTCAAAACGCAGCGCTTTGGAGCCATCGGCCAGCTGATATTCCAGATCGGTACGCGTCCAGTCCAGAATCGGCATGAAGTTATAGCACACGGTATCAATACCGCAGGCCGCCAGATTGCGGATGCTCTGCTGGTAGTTGGCAATCCACGTCTCATATTGCCCGCTGTGGGTTTTGATATCTTCATGAACCGGGATACTTTCAACCACCGACCAGCTCAGGCCTTTTTCCGCTAGCAGCGCTAAACGCTGCTGAATCTCTTCAACCGGCCAGACCTGACCATTAGGAATGTGATGCAACGCGGTCACGACGCCCGTGGCGCCCGCCTGGCGCACATCATCAAGCGATACCGGATCGTTCGGTCCATACCAACGCCAGGTTTGCTCCATCGCAATGCCCTCTTTAAGTTGTTATACCAATAATGTGAAACCTTATGGCGACTACCATACATGCTTCTGCTGAATGGTCAATTTCGCCCGTATCATTGATTGATCCAGCTCACACTAAGCGGATAAATTCGGCTTACCAATTTAAATTGCTGTCATATAACTTTACACTACCTCATGTTAATCATTGGTTAATCAGGTGTATAAAAATGACAACTATCGCTACCGCCGCGCTACCCGCAAGCGTACAACTTCCGCAGTACGATCGCCGCCAATTGCGCTCGCGTATCGTACATTTGGGTTTTGGCGCGTTTCACCGCGCGCATCAGGCGCTGCTGACCGACCGGGTACTTAACGCCAGCGGCGGCGACTGGGGAATTTGTGAAATCAGCCTGTTCAGCGGCGATAAGCTGATGAGCCAACTGCGTGCGCAGGACCACCTGTTTACGGTGCTGGAAAAAGGCGCTGAGGGGAACCAGCCGATCGTGGTTGGCGCAGTACATGAATGCCTGAATGCCAGACTGGATTCTCTGGCAGCGATTATCGAAAAATTTTGCGAACCGCAGGTGGCTATCGTTTCGCTGACGATCACCGAGAAAGGTTATTGCATCGATCCGGCGACCGGTAAACTGGATCCAACCCAGCCGCGCATCGTTAACGATCTGGAAAACCCGACGCTGCCGCAGTCGGCTCCCGGTATTTTAGTTGAAGCGCTCAATCGCCGCCGCGAACGCGGACTCGCCCCTTTTACCGTTCTCTCCTGCGACAATATTCCCGACAATGGTCACGTCGTGAAAAACGCCGTCCTCGGTATGGCGGAGAAACGAAGCCAGGAGTTGGCAAGCTGGATTGCTGAACATGTCAGCTTCCCCGGCACCATGGTTGACCGCATCGTCCCGGCCGCCACCGAAGAATCTTTGGCGGAGATTGCCTCCGTGCTGGGCGTTGAAGATCCCTGCGCCATCAGCTGCGAACCGTTTATTCAATGGGTGGTGGAAGACAATTTTGTCGCCGGACGCCCGGCCTGGGAAACGGCGGGGGTACAGATGACCCGCGACGTCCTGCCGTGGGAACAAATGAAACTACGGATGCTCAACGGTAGCCACTCCTTCCTCGCCTGGCTGGGCTACCTGGCGGGGCACGCGCACGTTAGCGACTGCATGCAGGATGATGTTTTCCGCCATGCCGCCCGCCGCCTGATGCTGGATGAACAAGCGCCAACGCTATCGATTACCGGCGTGGACTTAGTCGCCTATGCCGACAGCCTGATAACGCGCTTCGCCAATCCGGCGTTAAAGCATCGTACCTGGCAAATCGCCATGGACGGCAGCCAAAAGCTGCCGCAGAGGATGCTCGATAGTATTCGCGTTCATCTGGCAAACGGCAGCCGCTGGCCGCTGCTGGCGCTGGGCGTGGCTGGCTGGATGCGTTATGTAAGCGGCGTCGACGACGCCGGGCAGGCCATTGACGTGCGCGACCCGCTGGTCGACAAAATCAAACAGTTGGTCGCTACCAGCCAGCCGGACGAGCGCGTCAGCGCCCTGCTTAACCTGCAGGAAATATTTGGTCAGGACCTGCCGGGCAACCCACTGTTTGTCGAGGAAATCACTTCAGCCTGGCATCAACTGGCTAAATCGGGTGCCTGCGAAGCCGTGGCTACCGCGCTGCGTAATTAACAATTTCTGCTGTTTAGCGGACAGAATGCTTTTCTGTCCGCAGTAACCCTTCTCTTTTCCCCTTTTTTTCGTCAGGATAGTCGCAACTGTTACAACATTACATTTCTATGCTGGAGAAATTGTGACCAAAACTAACCTGATCACGGGCTTTCTCGGCAGCGGCAAAACGACCTCGATTCTTCATTTACTGGCCCACAAGCCTGCAAATGAAAAATGGGCCGTGCTGGTCAACGAGTTCGGCGAAATCGGCATCGACGGCGCCCTGCTGGCGGAAAGCGGCGCGTTGCTAAAAGAGATCCCCGGCGGCTGCATGTGCTGTGTCAACGGTCTGCCGATGCAGGTTGGGCTCAATACGCTGCTGCGTCAGGGAAAGCCGGATCGTCTGCTGATTGAGCCAACCGGACTGGGCCATCCGAAGCAAATTCTCGATATCCTCACCGCTGCCGTCTATGAACCCTGGATCGATCTGCGCGCGACGCTGTGCATCCTGGATCCGCGCCAGCTGTTGGAAGAGAAGATCGTCGCTAATGAGAATTTCCGCGACCAACTGGCCGCCGCCGACGTGATCGTGGCTAATAAAAGCGACCGTGCGACGCCGGAAAGCGATGCCGCTTTTGCCAACTGGTGGCAACAGTACGCCGGCGAGCGCCTGCAGGTGACCGCCACCCAGGGCAATATCGATCGCGCGCTGCTGGATCTGCCGCGCCGTAACACCGCGCCGCTGCCGGCAAGCCCGGACCACGTGCACAGTCACGTACAAAAGCAGGGTTTGGCGGCGTTAAATCTACCGGCGCATCAACGCTGGCGTCGCAGTGTTAACAGCGGCCAGGGATACCATGCCTGCGGCTGGATTTTTGATGCTGATACCCAATTTGACACCGTTGGGTTGCTGGAATGGGCGCGCCTGGCGCCGGTTGGCCGGGTGAAAGGCGTGATGCGTATCGCTGAAGGATTGGTGCGAATCAACCGCCAGGGACTCGATCTGCACATCGAAACCCAAAACGCGCCGCCGCCGGATAGCCGCATCGAACTGATTTCCGAGTCAGAAGTTGACTGGAATGCCCTGCAGTCCTCGCTGTTGAAGCTTCGTTTAAGTTAATGCGGCTATTTTTGGCCGCTGTTTAAAAAAATCGCATTCGTTATGACTAAAAACCGTATACCCCTAATCTTGCTGCTGAACGCCGCGGGCGTGGCCTTATTTTGTTCCTGGTATCTACCGGCAAACCACGGTTTCTGGTTCCCGCTTGACTCGGCTATTTTTCACTTCTTTAACCAGGGCGTGAGCACCAACCACGCGTATGCCTGGCTGTTAGCCATCATCAACAATCGCGCTTTCGACGCCTGCTCGCTGCTGGCGATGGGCTGTCTGATGCTCAATTTTTGGATCAAAGCGCAGAGCGCTGAACGCCGCCGCATTATCCTTATGGGGCTGGTGATGTTGCTCGCGGCGGTGATTATCAATCAACTTGCCCAGCATTTGATGCCGGTACAGCGCGCCAGCCCTTCGTTGTTCTTTACCGATATTACGAAAGTCAGCGACATGGTCTCACTGCCAACCAAAGACGCTTCAAAAGATAGCTTTCCGGGCGACCACGGCATGATGTTGCTCATTTTCGCCTCGTTTATGTGGCGATATTTCGGCCGCCGGGCATTTATCATTGCACTGGTTATTTTTGTGGTTTTTGCTTTCCCGCGAGTGATGATCGGCGCCCATTGGTTCACCGATATTGCCGTAGGTTCGCTCAGCGCGGTGCTGATAGGCGCGCCGTGGGTATTAATGACCTCGCTTTCCGATAAGTTGATCGCCTGGTTTGACCGTTCGCTTCCGGGTGGAATAGCAAAAAAATAAGATCATTTTTACATTTTATTAATATTATCCATAAGGGGTCGTTCTGACCCCTTTTTTTATATTTGCTGATGATTTATTCGCGACATCATCTTCCTGTCACATTAATCATCATTGAAATGAAGATATTGCATATTTTTCAGCCAAAAAAGGCGCTATTTTCCCCTTTGCCGATGATTCACTTTTTGTCGCAAAAATACTTATAAGAAATCGCGCAAAACCGCTCGCCATCCCACGTTTGATAGGGTAATCTCTTTCTCGTTTTGCCTTCCCAAGCAACACAATTCATCATCTGAATAAAAATGTGCGGTACTCCACATTTTTAGGCTTAAGGAATTGTCTCATTGCTTTCTGGAATCTAGGCTCTACCACGTTTGGCATTTTTTATAACGACATTGTCGTTAAGGACAACAAGGGAAAATAAACATAATGGTCAAATCTCAGCCGATTTTGAGATATATCTTGCGGGTCGTCCCCGCGATTGCAGTTGCGGTTCTGCTTTCCGCGTGTAGTTCAACAAGTACCGCCAAGAATATGCATTCTGAGACGCATGCTGTGGGTAGTGGAGATTTATCATCACTGCAAGCCTCTCAGGATGAATTTGAAAAAATGGTCAGCAACCTGGACGTGAAGTCCCGCTTGATGGACCAGTATGCTAGCTGGAAAGGCGTGCGTTACCGCCTTGGCGGCAGCACCCGGAAAGGGATCGATTGCTCGGCGTTCGTGCAGCGTACTTTCCGTGAACAATTTGGTCTGGAACTGCCACGCTCAACTTCCGAGCAGCAGGATTCCGGCAAATCGATTTCGCGCACTCAACTGCGTACCGGTGATTTAGTGCTGTTCCGTGCTGGCTCTACGGGCCGTCATGTTGGTATCTACATCGGCAACAACCAGTTTGTACATGCCTCTACCAGCAGCGGCGTCACCATCTCAAGCCTGGATGAGCCATACTGGAAAAAGCGCTATAACGAAGCGCGTCGCGTTCTGAGTCGTTCCTGATCCTTCTTCTTACCGTCGGTTATCCCTTGGCTGACGGTGAGAAATGAAAAAACACTGCCCCGGCAGTGTTTTTTTTGCTTTTCCGCCGATGAACTCCGCAAAATAAGCTATGTCTTTACAAGCTATGCCTTTTAAAGGAAATGGAACCATACTCTTCTGGCACCCCATTGGCATGATTCAATAATACGGACAGATTCTGGCCTATGCTAACCCGCTACTTTTCACCCCGACGTAAAATCTGGCTTACCAGTATTTGCATTGGCATTGCCGTCGCGCTACTGGCCGGCAGCATCCAGTTTATGGTTATCTACCACAACCGCTCTGAACGTTTCGATCAGATAATCAATAACGTCAGTCACTACCTTAATAGTTATTTCGCCGATTTAAGCGAAACCATCGATGGCCTGCAGCCTCTGCTCGATCAGCCCTGCGAGCATGTTGACTCCGGACTGGCCGCCAGCGCCGCCTTTAGTCCGAACGTACGCGCCTTCCTGCTGGTGAAAAACGGTAAAGCGTTCTGTTCATCCGCCACCGGCGCAATGAACACACCGTTTAAACAATTGATACCGCAGCTTGATACAAATAAAGCCCTGGATATGGCCATCCTCCAGGGCACACCGATGATGCCGGACACCGCCGCGTTGGCAATGTGGGTGCAACGTCCCGGCGATCGAGACAGCGGCATTTTTGTATCCATCAATGCTAATCTGACGCCTTATATCCTCTATACCGCACGGCAGAATGACTTCAACGGTATTGCGCTGGCCATCGGCCATACTGCAATTTCTACCTTCAGCAGCAAAATTATCGACCCGCTATCATTGCCCAATGAGCCGATACGCCAGATTCAGGTTCCGGGGCTACCGCTAAAAGTGTATCTCTTTTCCAACAGCTGGCTTGGCGAGAATACCCAGTTCGCCCTGCTGCTTGGCGTGGTATGCGGTATGCTCGCAGGCTTACTCAGCTACTACATTTTGACGATCAAATCCGATCCGCGGAAATCAATCCAGCTGGGGATCAAAAACAACCAGTTCTACGTGGTCTACCAGCCGGTTGTAAGAGCCGACACCCTGCAGATTAGCGGCGTTGAAGTGCTGATGCGCTGGCGGCATCCGGTGGTTGGCGAGATCCCGCCAGACGTCTTTATTAATCTGGCGGAAACGCAGCAAATGATCGTGCCGCTTACCCATCACCTGTTAATGTTGATCGCCCGCGACGCGCCGACTCTGCAGCGTATTTTGCCGCGCGGTACCAAGCTTGGCCTGAATATCTCGCCCACCCACCTGCATGCCGCCGATTTTCAGCAAGATATGCAACGTTTTGCCGCCGCGTTACCCGCAAACTACTTCGACGTCGTGCTGGAAATAACCGAACGCTCGATGATCGATAAAAACCAGTCGATGGCCATTTTTGAGTGGCTGCATCAGCAGGGCTTCGAAATTGCTATTGATGATTTTGGTACCGGCCACAGCGCGCTGATTTATCTGGAGCGCTATAACTTTGATTATCTGAAGATCGATCGTGGTTTTGTACAGGCGATCGGTACCGAAACCGTCACCTCTCCCGTCCTGGATGCGGTCTTAACGCTAAGCCGCCGTCTGCAGCTGAAAACCGTGGCTGAAGGCGTAGAAACGCCGGAGCAGGCGGAATGGCTGCGCGCTCACGGCGTGAAATATCTACAAGGTTACTGCTTCAGCCGCCCGCTGCCGCTGGAGAAACTGGTTGCCGCCCATGATGAGCCGGCAAATTATTTCACAAGCCGCTGAGGGTCGCTTATGATGCGAAACTACCGGGGTTAATGGTCAGAGGATGATATTTCAACTATGTTTGCGCGCATCGGCCTGCTGCTGCTGGCTTTATTTAGCCTTAGTAGCCAGGCGCAAACCATTAAAGAGAGCGAGGCGTTCGCTATTATCGGCGAGCCAAAGTATGCCGTTGACTTTCATCACTTCGATTACGTCAACCCGGACGCGCCGAAAGGCGGCAGTATTACGCTTGCCGCCATTGGCACCTTTGACAATTTCAACCGCTACGCCCTGCGCGGTAATCCCGGCGTACGTACCGATGCGCTGTATGACACTCTGTTTACCACCTCGGACGATGAACCGGGCAGCTACTACCCGCTGATTGCCGATCGCGCGCGCTTTACTGATGATTTCTCGTGGATGGAAATTACCCTCAACCCGCGAGCCCGCTTTCATGACGGTAGCCCGATTACCGCCAGCGACGTTGCTTTCACCTTCCACAAATTTATGACCGAAGGGGTGCCGCAGTTTCGTCTTATCTATAAAGGAACGACCGTCAAAGCCATCGCCCCGCTGACGGTGCGCATTGAACTGGCCAAGCCGGGCAAAGAAAATATGCTCAGCCTGCTGTCCTTGCCGGTAATGCCCGCGTCATTCTGGCGCCATCATAAACTGAGCGATCCCCTTTCAACACCGCCGCTCGCCAGTGGCCCCTATCGCATCAGCAGTTGGCGGATGGGGCAATATATTGTCTATTCGCGAGTCGAGAACTACTGGGCCGCCGACCTGCCGGTGAACCGCGGACGCTGGAACTTCGACACGATTCGCTATGACTACTATCTCGACGATAACGTCGCTTTCGAAGCCTTCAAAGCCGGAGCGGTAGATATGCGCGAGGAGAGTTCGACAAAAAACTGGGCGACGCGCTATATCGGGCGCAACTTTAGCAACGGTTATATAGTGAAAGACGATCGCACGACTACCTCGGCAAAGGATACCCGCTGGCTGGCTTTTAATACTCAGTGCCCGGTCTTTGCCGACCGCCAGGTGCGTGAAGCCATCACCCTTGCATTTGATTTCGAATGGATGAATAAGGCGCTGTTTTACGGCGCCTACAGTCGGCCAAACAGTTACTTTCAGAATACAGAATATGCCGCTCGTGATTACCCGAAGGCCGATGAACTCACTTTGCTGGCGCCGTTGAAAAAAGATTTGCCGCCAGAGGTCTTTACCCGGATTTATCAGCCGCCCGTTTCCAACGGCAATGGTTTCGATCGCGCCAATTTACTTAAAGCAGATGCCCTGTTGAACCAGGCGGGATGGGTGCTAAAAAATCGTCAGCGCGTTAATGCCAAAACCGGCAAACCGCTGCGTTTTGAGCTGCTGCTCGCCTCCGGCGGCAACGTCAGTTGGGTACTACCGTTCCAGCATAATTTGCAGCGTTTAGGCGTGACGATGGATATCCGTCAGGTGGATAACTCCCAGGCCAACAGCCGACTGCGGAGCCGCGATTACGACATGATGCCCTCACTGTGGCGCGCCACCGCCTGGCCAGATACGGGTTTACAGGTTTCGTGGGCCTCGGACTATATTAACTCCAGCTATAACGCGCCGGGAGTGCAGAACCCGGCGGTCGACGCGTTGATTGCGCAGATCGTGCGCTGGCAGGGCAACAAACAGAAGCTTCTGCCGCTGGGCCGCGCGCTCGACCGGGTGCTGACCTGGAACTATTACATGCTGCCGATGTGGTATATGGCGCAGGACAGGACGGCCTACTGGAATAAGTTCTCCTTCCCGCAAACTCGCCCAACCTACTCCTCCGGTTTTGATGGCTGGTGGTACGATGTTAACAAAGCCGCCAGGCTTCCCGCGGACCGACGTTAAGGATTTAAGATGGGCGCCTACCTGCTCCGCCGACTATTACTGGTGATCCCGACACTCTGGGCCATCATCACCATCAATTTTTTTATCGTGCAGATTGCGCCAGGCGGTCCGGTCGATCAGGCGATCGCCGCCGTGGAGTTCGGCGACCGCAGCGGGTTGCCCGGCGCAGGAGATAGCGGTATGAGCGCCAGCCATGCGCGTACCGGCGTCGGCAATATCAGTGAAGGCCATTATCGCGGCGGACGTGGGCTCGATCCGGAAGTGATTGCCGAAATCACCCACCGCTACGGCTTCGATAAACCGATTCACGAACGCTACTTTAAGATGCTCGGCGACTATCTGCGTTTTGATTTTGGCGATAGCCTGTTTCGCAGCGCCTCGGTGCTGCAGTTAATTAAAGACAGCCTGCCGGTGTCTATTACCCTCGGCCTGTGGAGCACGCTGATTATCTACCTGGTGTCGATACCGCTGGGGATCCGTAAAGCCGTCAGTAACGGCAGCCATTTCGACGTCTGGAGCAGCACATTTATCATCATCGGTTACGCCATCCCGGCATTTCTGTTCGCGATATTACTGATCGTGATCTTCGCCGGCGGCAGCTATTTCGATCTTTTTCCGCTGCGCGGCCTGGTCTCCGCTAATTTTGATAGCCTGCCGTGGTATCAGAAGATCGCCGACTATCTCTGGCATATCACCTTACCAGTGCTGGCGACGGTGATTGGCGGTTTCGCCGCCCTGACGATGCTGACTAAAAACAGTTTCCTTGATGAAATCCGCAAGCAGTATGTGGTGACGGCCCGCGCTAAAGGCGTCGGGGAAAAACAGATCCTGTGGAAACACGTTTTCCGCAACGCCATGCTGCTGGTGATTGCCGGTTTTCCCGCCACTTTTATCAGCATGTTCTTTACCGGTTCGCTGCTGATTGAGGTGATGTTCTCGCTCAATGGTCTTGGGCTGCTCGGCTACGAAGCCACCGTGTCGCGTGATTACCCGGTGATGTTCGGCACTCTGTATATCTTCACGTTAATCGGCCTGTTATTAAACATTGTCAGCGACATCAGCTATACGCTGGTCGATCCGCGTATCGATTTCGAGGGCCGCTAATGTCATTTCTCTCCCCCGTTAATCAGGCTCGCTGGGCGCGTTTTCGCCACAATCGCCGCGGCTACTGGTCGCTATGGATCTTCCTGGCGCTGTTTATTTGTAGCCTGTGCGCCGAGCTTATCGCCAACGATAAGCCACTGCTGGTGCAGTATCGCGGCAGTTTGTACGTACCGGCGCTGAAAACCTATAGCGAAACAACCTTCGGCGGTGATTTTGCCACCGCCGCCGACTATCAGGATCCCTGGCTGCAAAAACGGCTAGCGGAAAACGGCTGGGTGCTGTGGGCTCCGGTACGTTTCGGCGCCACCAGCATCAATTTCGCCACCGACAGCCCCTTCCCTTCGCCGCCGTCCCGGCACAACTGGCTGGGTACCGACGCTAACGGCGGCGATGTATTCGCGCGGATCCTCTATGGCGCGCGGATCTCATTATTATTCGGCCTGCTGCTGACGCTCTTTTCCAGCGTGCTTGGCGTACTTGCCGGGGCGCTACAGGGCTATTACGGCGGGAAGCTCGACCTGTGGGGGCAGCGTTTTATCGAAGTATGGTCCGGAATGCCGACGCTATTTTTAATTATTCTGCTCTCAAGCGTGGTGCAACCTGATTTCTGGTGGCTGCTGGCGATCACCGTTTTATTTGGCTGGATGACGCTGGTCGGGGTGGTTCGCGCCGAATTCCTGCGCACTCGTAACTACGATTATATTCGCGCCGCACAGGCGCTGGGGGTCAGCGATCGCCATATTATCCTGCGCCATATGCTGCCGAATGCGATGGTCGCCACCCTCACCTTCCTGCCGTTTATTTTGTGCAGTTCGATAACCACTCTGACCTCGCTCGATTTTCTCGGCTTTGGCCTGCCGCTAGGCTCGCCGTCGCTGGGCGAACTGCTACTGCAGGGGAAAAATAACCTGCAGGCGCCGTGGCTGGGGATGGCGGCATTTTTGTCGGTGGCGGTGCTGCTGACGTTGCTGATTTTTATCGGCGAAGCGGTCCGCGACGCCTTCGATCCGAGTAAGGCGGTATAACATGAGCCAGCCGTTATTAGACATTGACGACCTCTCTATCGCCTTCCGCCAGCAGGGAGCAAGCCAGACGGTCGTCAGCAACCTGACGCTGCGGATTGCCGCGGGTGAAACGCTGGCGTTGGTCGGTGAATCCGGCTCCGGCAAGAGCGTCTCCGCGCTGTCGGTACTGCGCCTCCTGCCCTCGCCGCCGGTCAGCTATCCCAGCGGCGATATTCGCTTTCACGGTCAATCATTGCTGCACGCCGATGAACGAACCCTGCGCGGGATCCGCGGCAACCGCATCGCGATGATTTTCCAGGAGCCGATGGTGTCGCTCAATCCGCTGCATAATCTGGAGAAACAGCTGTACGAGGTGCTTTCGCTGCACCGCGGCATGCGCAAAGAGGCGGCGCGCGGCGAAATCCTCGACTGTCTGGAGCGGGTTGGGATCCGTAATGCTTCACGGCGGCTTGCCGACTATCCGCACCAGCTTTCCGGCGGCGAACGCCAACGGGTAATGATCGCCATGGCGCTGCTGACGCGCCCGGAGCTGCTCATTGCCGATGAACCGACCACCGCGCTGGACGTCTCGGTACAGGCGCAGATTCTGCAACTGCTGCGCGAACTGAAGCATGAGCTCAACATGGGGATGTTGTTCATCACCCACAATCTGAGTATTGTCCGCCAGCTTGCCGACCAGGTGGCGGTGATGCAAAACGGACGCTGCGTCGAACAAAACGGCTGCCGGGAGCTGTTTCAGGCGCCCGCGCATCCGTATACCCGCCGCCTGCTGGATAGCGAACCGACCGGCAAACCGGTGCCGCTGCCCGCCGACGCGCCCATCCTACTACAGGCCCGCGATCTCAATGTCGCCTTCCCTATCCGCAAAGGGATCCTGCGCCGGGTGGTCGATCACAATCGGGTGGTCAACCATCTGACTTTTACCTTGCGGGCCGGAGAAACGCTGGGGCTGGTGGGAGAGTCGGGTTCCGGAAAAAGCACCACCGGCCTGGCGCTGCTGCGGCTGATTAACTCCAGCGGAGAAATGCAGTTTGCCGGCGAGTCGATCCAGGGGCGAAATCGCCGCCAAATGCTGCCGCTGCGCCGACGCATTCAGGTCGTCTTTCAGGATCCGAATTCCTCGCTCAACCCGCGCCTGAGCGCCCTGCAGATTATCGAGGAAGGATTACGCGTTCACCAGCCGACGCTGACGCCCGCGGAACGTGAACACGCGGTAATTCAGGTAATGCAGGAAGTGGGACTCGACCCCGCGACGCGACAGCGCTATCCGGCGGAATTCTCTGGCGGCCAGCGCCAGCGTATTGCCATTGCCCGGGCGCTGATCGTCAAACCGCAGCTGATTGTGTTAGATGAACCGACTTCATCGCTGGATAAAACCGTGCAGGCGCAGATCCTGGCGCTGCTGAAGACGCTACAGCAAAAGCATCAGCTGGCCTATCTGTTTATCAGCCATGATTTACGTGTTGTGCGGACGCTCTGTCATCAGGTGATAGTGCTGCGGCAGGGAGAAGTCGTCGAGCAGGGTGAATGCGAGCGCGTATTTACGGCACCGCGTCAGGAGTACACCCGCCAGCTGCTGGCGTTAAGCTGACGGTCAGAAGGGGTTGTTGCCAGAAAAAGGCTCGGCAATGGCCACGCCGAAATTTTTCAAACGACAGGTAGCGGCAAACTCATCCTGCATATTAACGAACAGGCACGGCTCGCCTTCACACTCGAGAATGGAACAATCCACTTCGATGTCGCTCAGCGCCTGGCTCAGCGTGCGCATCACCGGCCACGCTTTCTCGCCGTCCGGGCTGAGCAATTTTAATGCCACCAGGCTATTTTCGCCCTCAGCGCCGTTTTGCGGAATCGGTTCAACTCTTGAACCCGCAAAACCGGCCAGCCAGCGATAGCTCTGCGGCAGTCGGTGTACGATAGAGAGTTGCTGTGTATTCACTTGGTTTCCCCGGAAGCAAAAGGCTTCACAATAAATTTACATCAATATTAACACATTGTTGACAAATAGTCCTGCAACAGCTTAGAAAACGCTTACACCCGCATCGGGCCAGGGCTAACAGCTTATTATCCAGAACTTTATAGTTGCCTTGCGGAAACAGTTCGCGGCTATATGTACCCGTTTCTGTGATCCAAAACAACTTTTTTATCGCAACATTGCGACTTTTTACACTAATTGATTTTACATAAAAGAAACAAATAGCTAAACAGGGAAGCCGATTTCGGTTGATATGTATCAAAAAAGGGGCGGAAATCGCCCCTGAAAATGTGACTTAATGTGCGACTTTTCGTCGCCGGCTGGCGTACAGATAGAAGAGAATGGAGCTCGCGGCGCAAAAAGCGATAGAAATCAGCATCGGCCAGGCGGTGGT
The DNA here is from genome assembly GCF_032601985.1 of Klebsiella sp. 141203. Lineage (NCBI taxonomy): Bacteria > Pseudomonadati > Pseudomonadota > Gammaproteobacteria > Enterobacterales > Enterobacteriaceae > Klebsiella > Klebsiella sp. 141203. The sequence goes on from NZ_JAQIRL010000001.1 coordinate 1,305,078, forward strand.
AAAAGTGGCCATCGACAGCAACGCGCCGATAATCGCGCCAATCCCAAAACGAAATGTTCCGGCCAACGACGATGCGGTTCCCGCCATATGCGGAAACTCGTCGAGGATCACCGCCATGGCGTTAGAGGAGACCATTGATACGCAGCCGACGAACGCCGCCACGCCCACCACCAGCGACCAGAAACCAACATCAAGTAGCGCGCACACCACCATCCACACCGCCATCGCCAGCTGGATCCACAGCCCGGCGCGGAACATGTTCAATGCGCCGACCCGGCGAACAAAGCGGCTGTTAATGATGGTCATGATGAACAGGAACACGATATTCAGCGCAAAATAGTAGCCAAAGTGCTGCGGCGACACGTGATTAATGTTGATGTAGACGAATGGACCCGCGCTGAGGAATGAAAACATGCCGGCGAAACTAAAGCCGCTGGCCAGCATATAGCTGAGCACCCGCTTGTGGCGAAACAAGGTGGCGAAGTTGCCAAGCGTGGTGCGAATATGAAATTTCTGCCGCCTTTCTACCGGCAGCGTCTCGCTAATAAAGAAAGCGATCATCGCCGATGCCAGCAGCGCAGCCAGCGCCAGGATCCAGAAAATCGCGTGCCAGCTGAACCACACCAGTACCGCGCCGCCGACCATCGGCGCCACCAGCGGCGCAATGGTGGTGACCAGCATGACAAACGACATCATGCGCGAGAACTCTTCTTTCGGGTAAATATCGCGCATCAGGGCGTTGATCACCACGCTGGCCGCCGCGGCCGCCAGGCCGTGGAAGAAACGCATAGTAATCAGCATCTCGATGGTCTGCGACAACGCGCAGGCCACCGCCGCCGCGGCGAATATCAGCGTCCCGCCGAGGATCACCGGTTTACGACCAACGCTGTCGGCCATCGGCCCGTATAGCAACTGCCCCAGCGCAAAGCCCAGAATATAGGTACTGAGCGTCATTTGCGCACTGCCGTCCGGCACGTTGAACTGCGACGAGATGACCGGCAGCGCCGGCAGATACATATCAATCGACAGCGGCATTAACATGGCCAACAGACCAAGAATAAACACAATCCCCAATGAAGAATTCTGCTTTGTCGTCACGTTTTACTCCGTGCTTGTGGGGCGCCAACGCTGGCGATTTCGTCCGCCGTCAGCGGACGGTATTCACCGGGCTCCAGCGACGCATCGAGGGTAATGTCGCCGATACGCTCGCGATGTAATCCCACGACGTGGTTACCCACCGCCGCGAACATGCGTTTTACCTGGTGGTAGCGGCCTTCGCTGATGGTCAGGCGCACTTCTGTCGGAGTGATGACTTCGAGGACAGCAGGTTTGGTGAGATCTTTTTCATTATGCAGCTGCACGCCTTTGGCAAACTGCTCGGCGACGCCCTCTTCCAGCGGGTTTTCCAGCTCCACCAGATAGGTTTTTTCGCAGTGATGGCGCGGCGAAGTAATGCGATGTGACCACTGCCCATCATCGGTCATCAGTACCAGACCGGTGGTGTCGATATCCAGACGCCCGGCGGCGTGCAGCTTATGGGCAACCGGCTCATCGAGGAAATAGAGGACCGTTGGATGATCGGGATCGTCTGTTGAACAGACATAACCCTGCGGCTTGTTGAGCATAAAGTAACGGGGGCCGTGCTGCTGGGTCAGCGTATTGCCGTCATATTCCACCTCGTGCTCCGGCTGGAGCTTAAAAGAGGCATCTTTCACAATGTCGCCGTCCACGGTAACGCGGCTACCGCGGATTTCACGCCCGGCAATAGCACGGCTGACGCCAAGCTGCTGAGCGATAAACTTATCAAGTCGCATGAGATTTTTTTAGCCTGTAATAATGCTGGAGCGGGCAATTCGCCCGAAAAAGAAGAATTCCATTGGTTAGTATAACGGGCTCTTAACACCACTCAAGGGAAAAGATTCATGGCATACTATTTGCGAGTTAATTAACCCCCGAGAATTGATGACTTTTACACTACGTCCCTACCAAAAAGAGGCCGTTGACGCCACGCTCGCCTGGTTCCGCCGTCACCATGAGCCCGCCGCCATCGTACTGCCGACCGGCGCCGGCAAAAGCCTGGTGATCGCCGAACTGGCGCGGCTGGCGCGCGGACGCGTACTGGTTCTGGCCCACGTTAAAGAACTGGTGGCGCAGAATCACAGTAAATACTGTGCGCTTGGGCTGGAAGCGGATATTTTCGCCGCCGGTCTGCAGCGTAAGGAGAGCCAGGGCAAGGTGGTCTTCGGCAGCGTGCAGTCGGTGGCGCGTAATCTTGAGCAGTTTCAAAGCGAATTCTCCTTACTGATCGTCGATGAGTGCCACCGTATCAGCGACGATGACGACAGCCAGTATCAGCAAATCATCAGCCACCTACGACAGGTGAACCCACAGCTCAGGCTGCTTGGCCTGACCGCCACCCCTTTCCGCCTGGGCAAGGGGTGGATCTATCAGTTCCACTATCACGGTATGGTACGCGGCGACGAGAAAGCGCTGTTCCGCGATTGCATCTACGAGCTGCCGCTGCGTTATATGATTAAGCACGGCTACCTGACGCCGCCTGAACGCCTCGATATGCCGGTGGTACAGTACGATTTCAGCCGCCTGCAGGCGCAGAGCAATGGCCTGTTCAGCGAAGCTGACCTTAACCACGAGCTGAAAAAACAGCAGCGCATCACGCCGCATATCGTTAGCCAAATCGTTGAGTTTGCCGAAAGCCGTAAAGGCGTGATGATCTTCGCCGCGACCGTCGAGCATGCGCGGGAAATTACCGGCCTGCTGCCGCCCACGCAGGCGGCGCTGATTACCGGCGAAACGCCGGGGCCGGAGCGCGATCGCATCATCGAAGCTTTTAAAGCGCAGCAGTATCGCTATCTGGTGAATGTCGCGGTACTGACCACCGGCTTTGACGCGCCGCACGTCGATCTTATCGCGATTCTTCGGCCAACCGAGTCGGTAAGCCTTTACCAACAAATTGTTGGCCGCGGCCTACGTCTGGCGCCGGGCAAAACCGACTGTCTGATCCTCGACTATGCCGGTAATCCTCACGACCTGTACGCGCCGGAAGTCGGCACGCCAAAAGGCAAAAGCGATAATGTCCCGGTGCAGGTCTTCTGCCCGGCCTGCGGTTTCGCCAATACTTTTTGGGGGAAAACCACCGCCGACGGCACGTTGATTGAGCATTTTGGCCGCCGCTGCCAGGGCTGGTTCGAAGACGATGACGGCCACCGCGAACAGTGCGACTTCCGCTTTCGTTTTAAAAACTGCCCGCAGTGCAACGCCGAGAATGACATTGCCGCCCGCCGCTGTCGCGAGTGCGATACTGTACTGGTCGACCCGGACGACATGCTGAAGGCGGCGCTGAAGCTTAAAGACGCGCTGGTGTTGCGCTGCAGCGGCATGGCGCTGCAGCATGGCGGCGACGAAAAAGGCCCGTGGCTAAAAATCACCTATTACGATGAGGACGGCGCCGATGTGAGTGAGCGCTTCCGTTTGCAAACGCCCGCACAGCGTACCGCCTTTGAGCAGTTGTTTATCCGCCCGCATACCCGTACGCCGGGGGTGCCGCTGCGCTGGATAACCCCGGCGGATATCATTGCCCAGCAGGCGCTACTGCGAAATCCGGACTTTGTCGTCGCCCGTATGAAGGGGCAATACTGGCAGGTGCGGGAAAAAGTGTTCGATTATCAGGGGCGTTTCCGTCGCGCCAATGAGCTACGTTAATCCGCCAAAAACTGAGGTTTTGATTGCCGCTATGCCGATAGGCGGCTATAATGCCGCCCGCTTTTGCATTCGCAAAGCAGATAATCTGCCTGCTGCTGGGTCGCCTGTTGCAGGCTTTATATATAGAGAGACATCAATGTTTACTATCAACGCAGAAGTACGTAAAGAGCAGGGTAAGGGTGCGAGCCGCCGCCTGCGCGCAGCTAACAAGTTCCCGGCAATCATCTACGGTGGCGAAGCTGCTCCGGTTGCTATCGAACTGGACCACGACAAACTGTGGAACATGCAGGACAAAGCTGAGTTCTACGGCGAAGTTCTGACCCTGGTTGTCGATGGCAAAGAAGAAAAAGTTAAAGTTCAGGCTGTTCAGCGTCACGCGTTCAAGCCGAAACTGACCCACATCGACTTCGTTCGCGCTTAATCGCCGATAGCAAGTTGTATGGCAAACGCCCTGGTGTCTTCTGACCCGGGGCGTTTTGTTATCTGCGCTGCCATAACCCTGGCGCGTCATCAACTATCTCTCCCAGCGCGCGGTGTTTATTCATTCCCGGCAACCACAGCATCACCATGGTAACGTTAAGCCCCTGATTACCGACCTCGGTAGCAATTTCAGCTACCCCCTGCCACTCGCCGGGCTGTAAATGATCGGGTAAAAACCCCCAGCCCTGCCCCTGCTCCATTGCGTGGCGCAACATGGTGATTTCATTCATATACAGCGTATGGCCGGATATCTGCAGCCGGCGGGCGATTTGATCGTCGCTACGCCGGTGCATCACTAACTGCGGGATGAGCGATAAATTCAGCAACGTCAGCGGCCTTGCGGCCTCAGCGAACAATCGCTGCGCGGCGTAAAAGCGTAAATCAACGGTACCCAGCGCCCGCCACTCCATTTCGCTACCCAGCGTACGATTATTCGCCTGGCAAATGGCCATATCCGCGACGCCATCGCCCAACGCCTGTTCGGCTTCGCGACGCGAGGCGCTCCAGCAGCTTAAACGGATCTGCCGCCGGGCAAGCGTATCGGCCAGCAAACGGAGGAATTCACGCGGCACGAAGGGATCGTACACCAGGCGTAACTCCTGCCAGGCCGTTTGCGGCAGCGTTTGCGCAAAAGACTCGAAAGCCTGCGCCTGACGCAACAACAAATGCGCCTGGCGAAAAAGCTGCTCGCCCTCGGCGGTTAAAGTCAGGCTACGCCCTTCACGGCTGAATAGCCGGTAGCCCAAGGCATCTTCCAGGTAATCCAGCAGATCGCGAAGCGTCGTACGGTCTTTCCCTAAACGGATCGCCGCCCGCGACAGGCTGCCGGTCTCAGCAATTGTCGCGAAGGCTTCAATCTGTGCAAAAGAATACTGCAGGGTTTTCATCCTTCTCTCCCTTTCGGGGGAAAATCCCCCATAGAGTGATTTTAGCCGCCGCGCGCCGGTTTATATACTGCGATGCGAATCTATGGCAAACGAGGAAATGAAAATGATAAGAAAACCACTGGCTCTGGCTTTAATTTTGGCGGCGCTACCGGCGGCGGCAATGGCGCAAAACTGCGGCGGCCTGACGCTGGATGTCTGCCCCACGCCTTACGATCAAACGCTACCCGCAGCCAAAGACATGCTCACCTGGGATCAGGCGTCACGCGTCGTTGGCTTTCGTAATGACTATCGCAACTATGCTGGCGATGTTTTCCGTCACGGCGACTCGGTCCCGCTGGAGCGCGCAAAAAAACAGCTGACCGATGCCCGCTACACGCTCAACGGCCACACCTGGAATTTGCAAGATTACCTGAAGCGCGAAAACGTCAGCGGTATGCTGGTGCTGAAAGAGGGTAAAGTCGCCTGGAAATATCTCGCCGAAGGTAATACCGACACCACGCTGTGGACCTCGCGCTCGGTGGGCAAATCGGTCGTCTCGACGCTGGTCGGTATCGCCATTCAACAGGGTAAAATCCACTCCCTCGATGACCTGATTACCGTTTATGAACCCGAACTGAAAGGCACCGCCTGGGACGGCGTGACGCTCAAGCAGCTCATTCAACATACCAGCGGCGTGGAATGGAATGAAGATTACACCAATCCACAGTCGCACTTCGCCCGCCTGACCCAGTGTGAAGCGCAGCCCGGCGCCTATGATTGCGTGCGTAAAATTGTGTCGACGCTATCGCGCAAACACCCGGCAGGCGAGCAGTGGTCCTACTCTTCCGGCGGCGCCTGGCTGCTGGGCGATGTGCTGGAGCGCGCGACCGGTATGTCGCTGGCCGCCTGGCTTGAACAATCATTGTGGCAGCCTGCGGGCATGGCCCACGATGGCGTATGGCATGCTTACAAAAAAGGTCAACATGATGTCGGCGCCCACGGCTTTAACGCCACCCTCGAAGACTGGGGTCGCTTTGGCGAGTTTGTCGCCCGCGATGGCCGCCTGAGCAACGGTAAACAGCTGGTGCCCGCAGGCTGGTTCGATCAAGCCGCAAGCTGGACAAAAGCGCTGAACTCGGTTTCAGCAGCGCATCCGGAAGGTATCTACGGCTATCAATGGTGGAATAACGCTATTCCGGCCAATGCGCAAAACGTACAGCCAACGCCGCAGGAAGGGCTGAAAGGCTCGCTGTGGGCGCTGGGGATCTACGGCCAGGTGATTATGGTGAACCGTGCGGAACATCTGGTGATCGTGCAGTGGTCAACCTGGCCACAGGCGGAACCGTCCTTTAACGCACAGCCGCTGGAAGCGGCGCTGATGTACAGCGCCATTGCCCGCGAATTGCGCTAATCTTGCCGGCTCCTTGCCGCTTAACCGGCAAGGAGCGTATCGGCATTTAACGCCAGATGCTGCAGCAGCATAATGGTTTTCGCATCCACGATTTCACCATCGCGAATGGCCCGTAACGCCCGCGCCAGCGGCCACTCCAGCACTTCAATATCCTCTCCTTCCGCCGCCAGCCCGCCGCCATCGCCACGGCGATCGTCCGCGGAGTATTCGGCAATAAAGAAGTACAGCTTCTCGGTAACCGACCCCGGGCTCATAAACGCGGTGAATACCGGCTCGATGCGGGTAACGCGAAATCCGGTCTCCTCTTCCGCTTCGGCGATAATGCGCTCTTCCGGCGAGGCGTTATCCAGTAATCCCGCGGCGGCTTCGATCAGAAAGCCGTCGTGACCGTTGATCCACACCGGAAAACGAAACTGGCGGATGAGCACCACGCTCTGCTTATGGCGGTTATAGAGCAGAATAACCGCGCCGTTGCCGCGGTCGTAGGCTTCCCGGCTCTGCTCCTGCCAGCGCCCGTCCCGCCGCAACAGCTCGAAGGTATATTTTTTCAGCGTGTACCAGTTATCTGACAAGAGCGTTTCGCGAACGTGGCGAACGCGCGGTGCGTCTGCGTGCATGTTTCTTCCCCTTCTAAGGTGACAGCAGGCAACATAACATGCATAATCGTGCACAAACAAGATCAATCGTGAAGTGAACAACATGCTCGCCAGCCAGAGAAAACAGCATATCCTGCAGATCCTTGCCGCAGAAAAACAGGTGATGTCGGGGGAGTTAAGCCAGCGCTTTCAGGTCTCAGAAGACTCCATTCGTCGCGATCTGCGCGAACTGGCGGCGGAAGGTAAGCTGCAACGGGTCCACGGCGGCGCGCTGCCGGTATCGGCCGCTATTGCGCCAATAGAAAGCAGAAAAAGCGTGCAGATGGCTTCCAAACAGGCGATAGCCCGCCGGGCGGCGGCGCTTATCCAGCCAGGACAGGTGGTTATCGTCGATGGCGGCACCACCACCACGGCGATGATCGCCGCGCTCCCCGCCGACCTTGCTTGTACCGTGGTGACGCACAGTCCAGGGATCGCCGTGGCGCTGGTCGAGCATCCGCGGATCGAGGTGATCCTGCTCGGCGGTACAATGTTTAAACATTCGGTAGTCACGGTCGGCGCCGAGACGCTAGCGGCGATGGCGCGGATTAATGCCGATCTGTTCTTTATGGGGGTGACCGGCGTGCACCCGCATGCGGGCTTTACCACCGGTGATTATGAAGAGGCGGGCATTAAGCGCGCGCTGGCGGCCAGAGCCGCAGAAACCGTGGTGATGGCCTCTGCCGAAAAAATTAATTCCGCCTCCTCGTTTGCCATCGGCGAGCTTAATCTTGCCAGCACAGTGGTTATCGACAGCGTACTGGATGACAAGTTACGTCAGAAGCTTAAGCAAAGCGGCGTCGGGATTATTCAGGTAGAAGGTTAACCCGGCGGCATCATGTTCCGCCGGGATAATCAGCAGGGATTAATTACCGCCTGAGGTACGACGCTGCAGCTGATCGCGCAGATTCGGCGGCGTGCCTTTAATGGTCAACGTATCCGTTGCCGGATCCCAGAATACGCGCTCGCCTAACAGCATCGCGTCAAAATTGATGGTCAAGCCGCCGCCGCTACCGGCAAATTTGGTCAGCTGGCGCAGCGTACTGCGGTCCGCCGGGAAGCTCTCCTCCAGCTCATAGCCCTGCTCAGCGGTAAACTCCTGGAAACTCTTTTCGCTGACGCCGGAGAGCTCTTTAGAAAGCGACTCCAGCTCGATCTCTTCGCCCGCCTGCAGCTGTTCGTTACAGTAGGCATACACCTGCTGGCGCACGTTCTGGCGCTCGGATTTATCCAGCTGCGCGTCAGCGGCGAAATCATCCACCGCCTGCAGCAGACCGCGGTTCTGCGCTTTGGCATTGAGCCCTTCGCTGGCGCCGAGGAAGTCCATGAAAAAATCGGCGACTTTACGCCCCACGCGCCCTTTCAGGAAAGTCAGATAACGGGTCGATTCGGGATTAGTTTCCCACTCGGTCAGATCGATACGCGCCACGATGTCGGCATGGTTGATATCCAGGTAATGCGTGGAACTGATATCCAGCTCTTCGTTGACGCGCATGCTGCTCAGATTATTGAGCACCGCCACCAGCAGATACTCGACCGCCAGGTAACGATACTGACAGAACAATACGATGCCGCCTTCGGCAAACGGATACTTCGCCAGCTCATCGCGCAGGCGGCCGGTTGCCGCACGGCTGAAAGGAAGAAACTCTTCTTCACCCTGACGCTGTAAACGCAACGCTTGCGCCAGCTCGCTCTCTTCATTAAAGAGGCCGTAGGCTTTGCTTTTTGCGCTGTAGACACGATGCAGTTCAGCCATCATTTCCACGACAGTGGCATTTGGTTCCAGCAGCGACTCGCGCAGCACCAGTTCCAGATTCTGTTCATCACGTTTGATCAACTGATGCAGGGCAATCTGGTCGATATCCAGACTCATGTTAAACTCTCCTTTTAGACCGGGCGGTATTCAACCACCACCGGGACGACGACGCAACCGGCAGATGCCTCTTTTACGCTTGAGTCTCGCGTTGCTGGGCGCTTTTGCGCCGTGGCGAAAAAATGCGGAAAAAAAGCTGCTGCTACGGTAATATGTTGCCCTTTCACGAACAAACAGATTTTGAGTTTATGCCACAAATATCCCGCTATAGCGATGAACAGGTCGAGCAGCTGCTCAGCGAGCTAACGAACGTCCTGGAAACACACAAAGCGCCGGTTGACCTATCACTGATGGTGCTGGGCAATATGGTGACCAACCTGATCAACAGTAGCGTCGCGCCGGCGCAGCGTCAGGCAATCGCCCGTTCTTTCGCCCAGGCGCTGCAATCGTCCATTAACGACGATCCCGCGCACTAAGGATAACGAACAACAGTATATGGTGACTCTTCGTCAGCCCTACCGAGAAAAAGTCTCCCAGATGGTCAGCTGGGGACACTGGTTCGCCCTGTTCAACATGTTGTTGGCAATGGCGCTCGGCAGCCGCTATCTTTTTGTCGCCGACTGGCCAACGACGCTTGCCGGGCGGGTATTCTCGTATGTCAGCCTCGTTGGTCATTTCAGTTTTCTGGTTTTCACCAGCTATGTACTGATTCTCTTCCCGCTGACCTTTATCGTCGGCTCGCAGCGACTTATGCGCTTCCTGTCGGTCATCTTCGCCACCGCCGGGATGACGCTGCTGCTGATCGATAGCGAAGTCTTCACTCGCTTCCACCTGCACTTAAACCCTGTCGTCTGGGAACTGGTGATTAACCCCGACCAGAACGAGATGGCTCGCGACTGGCAGCTGATGTTTATCAGCGTACCGATCATCTTCCTGCTTGAGATGCTCTTCGCCACCTGGAGCTGGCAAAAGCTGCGCAGCCTGACGCGCCGCCGCCACTACGCGCGCCCCGTCGCCTGGTTTTTCTTTATTTCGTTTATCAGCAGCCACCTGATTTATATCTGGGCGGATGCCAATTTCTATCGCCCGATCACCATGCAGCGGGCCAACTTACCGCTCTCTTATCCGATGACCGCTCGCCGCTTCCTTGAGAAGCACGGCCTGCTCGATGCGCAAGACTATCAGCGCCGTCTGGTTGAGCAAGGCGCGCCGGAAGCGGTCTCGGTGCAGTATCCGCTGAGCGATCTGCGCTATCGCGACCTCGGCACGGGCTACAACGTGCTGCTCATTACGGTGGATAACCTCAACTATTCACGCTTCGAAAAGAACATGCCGCAGCTGACTGCTTTTGCGAAAGAAAGCGTCAACTTTAGCCAGCATATGAGCTCCGGTAATAGCACCGATAGCGGAATGTTCGGCCTGTTCTACGGCATATCGCCGGGTTATATGGATGGCGTGCTCTCGGCGCGGATCCCGGCGGCGCTGATTACCGCCCTCAACCAACAGGGCTACCAGTTGGGCCTGTTCTCATCGGACGGTTTCAGCAGCCCGCTTTATCGCCAGGCGCTGCTGTCGGACTTCTCGCTGCCGGCGGCTAAAACGCAGAGCGATGAACAAACGGCCGACCAATGGATCGGCTGGCTGGATCGCTACGCCCAGGATGAGAACCGCTGGTTCTCGTGGGTATCGCTGAACGGCACTAATATTGATAACAGCCAGCAGCAGAATTTTGCCCGCACCTACGGGCGCGCCGCGGGCGACGTCGATACGCAAATTGGCCGCGTGCTCGACGCGCTGCGTAAAGCGGGCAAACTGGATAATACGGTGGTGATTGTTACCGCCGGGCACGGTATGCCGCTGGATAGCAAGCAGGGTAAATTCGACTGGTCACGCGGCAATCTGCAGGTACCGCTGGTTATCCACTGGCCGGGAACCCCAGCGCAGGAGATCTCAGCGCTCACGGACAACAAAGACGTGATGACGACGCTGATGCAGCGTCTGCTACACGTCTCAACGCCAGCGAATGAATATTCGCAGGGCGAAGACCTGTTTAGCCCGGCGCGCCGCCGCAGCTGGGTCACCGCCGCTAATAGCGATACACTGGCGATTACCACGCCAACGATGACCGTAGTGCTCGACCACAACGGCACCTATCACACCTGGAACAGCGATGGCGAGAAGGTGAAAGACCAAAAACCGCAGCTTAGCCTGCTGCTGCAGGTGCTGACGGATGAAAAACGCTTTATCGCTAACTGATTGATTAATTTTAAATCAATCAGTTGTCGGTCGCTTGCATTCGATGGGGGAACGGGTAATATTATCCTCCACGCGTCGGCACGTAGCGCAGCCTGGTAGCGCACCGTCATGGGGTGTCGGGGGTCGGAGGTTCAAATCCTCTCGTGCCGACCAAAAAATTTAACCGATAGGTTGCTACAACCATCGGTCCCCTTTAGAACCCGCACTCTCTCTGAGAGCGCGGGTTTTTTAATGCTTGTACTCCCCTTCCCGCTAAGACTGCGATTATCCTGATGGCAAATTGTTAAATTCCATCTATTATTCGACTGTATTCGTTATCATCTGGAGCGGACCCAATGAGAGTTAAAGGACTTCCCAAAGGATTTTTTATCCTTATTTTACTGATCGTTACCCTGGCCTTTTTTGACGTACTCTCCCCTTACTATTCCGCTATCCTGTGGGCCGCTATCCTGGCGGTGATATTTAATCCGATAAAAAACAACATCCGTACGCGCGTCGGTGAACGCAACGGTATCGCGGCGCTACTGACCGTCGTCATTATCTGTCTTATTGTTTTCACCCCGTTGGCGATTATCATTTCGTCGCTAGCCTTCGAGCTAAACGTGGTCTACACCAAGCTACAGCATAATGACACCCAGTTTCCGACGGTGGTCGCCAACCTGTTTGCCCATCTCCCGAGCTGGGCCAGAAGTTTCCTCTCAGAGCACAATCTCGATAGCGCGGAACAAATTCAGCAGCAACTATCCGATGCCGCCCTGAAAGGCGGACAATATCTGGCCGGTAGCGCCTTCCTGATCGGTAAAGGGACGTTTGGCTTTACCGTCAGCTTCGGCATTATGTTATATCTGCTGTTCTTCTTGCTGAAAGATGGCCCTTATCTGGTGCTGTTAATCCTCGAATCTTTGCCGCTATCCAATTATGTCAAACAGCACCTGTTTGCCAAATTCGCCGCCGTCGCGCGGGCGACGGTTAAAGGTACCGTCGCCGTCGCGCTGGCACAGGGGGCGCTCGGCGGCTTTGCATTCTGGATCGTCGGTCTTGATGGCAGCATTCTGTGGGGCGCTTTAATGGCCTTTCTGTCACTCATCCCGGCGGTGGGCTCCGCCATTATCTGGGTGCCGGCGGCGATTTACCTGTTCGCCACCGGGCAATTGTGGCAAGGGGCGTTTATTGTCGGTTTCTTCGTCATTGTCATCGGCCTGGTGGATAACATTCTGCGTCCGCTACTGGTGGGGAAAGATACCAAAATGCCGGATTATCTGATCCTGATTGCCACCCTTGGCGGCATGGAAATCTATGGCATCAACGGCTTTGTCATCGGCCCGCTGATTGCCGCCTTGTTTATTGCCTGCTGGAACCTGTTATCGGGCCGTGAACACGCCGGGAACGCCGACTTACTGGACGAAGAGTTTATTGAAGAAGCCAAAAACAGCCGCGATGAATAGCTGACGCACGTTTCACTTTACTAGTGCATTTCACTATTCATATTGAAAATAATGGTAAATAACTCTTACCATTCAGGGCAATGATGTTAGTCTGTATTGGTTAGTAACGATAATAAAGGATGATCAACCGTGAAAAAAATCGCTACGCTTGCTGTTTCTCTGCTGGCCGTTGCCTGTGTTTCCACCAGCGCGTTAGCCGCTGAACAGCCGCTGGAGAAAATCGCCCCCTATCCGAAAGCGGAAAAAGGGATGAAGCGTCAGGTGATTCAGCTGCCGCAGCAGCAGGATGAATCCGCGTTAAAAGTTGAACTGATGATTGGCCAGACGCTGGAAGTCGACTGCAACCATCATCGCCTGGGCGGTCAACTGGAAAGTAAAACGCTGGAAGGCTGGGGCTATGACTACTATGTCTTTGATAAGCTGACGTCCCCGGTTTCCACCATGATGGCCTGCCCGGACGGTAAGAAAGAGAAGAAATTTATTACCGCGGGTCTCGGCGATGAAGGCCTGCTGCGTTACAACAGCAAGCTGCCGATCGTGGTTTATACTCCAGCCAACGTTGAAGTGAAATACCGCATCTGGAAAGCTGAAGAAACTATCGGTAATGCCGTGGAGCGTTAATCGCCAGCGGTAATACAAAACGGCAGCCCGAGGGCTGCCGTTTTTGTTATAGCGCGATATCCGCCATCGGTTTTCCGCCGGTTAGCGGCTTGAGTTCGGCCTGCGGCACGTCGTCTGCCGCGGTCGTCGGCTCGTAGTGTAGCCCCAGCACTTCACTGGTCCACGCCAGCGCCTGCTCAATAGCGGCCGGATTACCATCCAGACGCATGCCGTAGCTCGGCACGATCTCTTTCATCTTCGCCTGCCAGGCCGGCGTCTGTACTTTATCTTTGAAGACTTTCTCCAACAGCTGCACCATGATCGGCGCCGCCGTCGACGCGCCAGGAGAAGCGCCCAGTAGCGCGGCTACGGTGCCTTCGTCATCGCACACTACTTCGGTGCCAAGACGCAACACGCCGCCCATTTTCTTATCACGCTTGATAATCTGTACACGCTGGCCGGCCTGCCACAGGCGCCAGTCTTCTTTACGCGCTTCCGGGTAGTACTCGCACAGCGCGGCATGACGATCTTTATCTTTCTGCAATACCTGGCTAATCAGATATTTCACCAGGTCGAAGTTATCCATCCCGACGTTAAGCATTGGCAGAATATTCGAGGTATTCGTCGAGGCCAGCAGATCCCAAAGCGAACCGTTTTTCAGGAAGCGGGTCGAGAAAGTCGCGAACGGCCCGAACAGCACCACGCGTTTACCGTCGATAATACGGGTGTCGATATGCGGCACCGACATCGGCGGTGCGCCAACTTCCGCCTGGCCGTAGACTTTCGCCAGGTGATGATTAACTACTTCCGGGTTCTCACATACCAGGAACTGTCCGCCAACCGGGAAGCCCGCGTACTCTTTCGCCTGCGGAATACCGGTTTCCTGCAGCAGCGTCAGGGCAGCGCCGCCCGCGCCAATAAAGATGAATTTGGTTTTGATCGTCCGCTTCTGGTGACGATTGTTGGCATCCGCCAGCGTCACCGTCCAGCTGTTGTCCGCATTGCGCTTAAAGCGGCGAACGACGGTACCTAACTGGAGAGAGAAATTATCATGCGTCTGTAGCCCGGCGATCAGCTGGCGAGTGATCTCGCCGTAGTTAACGTCGGTGCCCATTTCGGTACGCGTTGCCGCCACTTTTTGCTGCGGATCGCGACCTTCCATCACCAGCGGCGCCCACTCCTTGATCTGCTGATGATCTTCAGAATAACGAATGCCGCGGAACAGCTCGCTCTGCTGCAGCGCCGCGTAGCGCGCGCGCAGGAAGTTAACGTTGTCTTCACCCCACACAAAGCTCATGTGCGGCACGCTGTTAATAAAGGATTTCGGCTTAGTCAGGATACCGCGGGTCACCTGATGGGCCCAAAACTGACGAGAAATATGGAAGGACTCATTGATATCGACCGCTTTGTCGATATTGATCCCATTGGCGGTTTGCGGCGTGTAGTTGAGCTCCATCAGCGCCGCATGGCCGGTACCCGCATTGTTCCAGCCGTTCGAGCTTTCCTCGGCAACGCTGGTCATCTGCTCGACCATGGTAATAGACCAATCCGGCTCCAGTTCCTGCAGCCAGGTTCCCAACGTGGCGCTCATGATACCGCCGCCAATCAACAATACATCCGTCTCTTGCTCATGGCGGGTGTTGGTCCGATTTGTATTGGAACCAACCGCCTGTGAGCTGGGTACGGCCATCTTTTTCTTCATCGGATTTGAGCCTTACTTTTACTCGCTTTTTTTATTTAGCGCAGGTGAAACGATTCTCGGGATCAAAGGTACCACCTGTACTCAAAAATTTAAATATTGTTTAAATTTTAAGTTGAGTTTTGAGATCTGTTATAAAAATGTTTAATAAATGTGTACACAAAATCACTTTTTGTACTGGTATGATGGCCCTTTCCGCGCTATCATCTCCCGTTCTGTGATGGAGCGCACGTCAACTGCGGCTTGTCTCAATTCAAATTTTTTATCATCCGCGAACTTTTATGCCCTCAACTTCCCGCACACTCTCTCCGGCGTTGATAACCCGTGAGACCCTTGCTGGCGTGCTGACTGCCCTGGCGTTAATTCCTGAAGTCATTTCATTTTCGGTCATTGCCGGCGTTGACCCTCAGGTCAGCCTGATTGCTTCGGTGGTGCTCTGTCTGGCGATGTCGGTTCTTGGCGGGCGCCCCGCGATGGTGACGGCAGCGGCAGGTTCTGTCGCCCTGGTGATTGGCCCGATGGTACATCAGCATGGCGTAGGGTATAT
This sequence comes from Klebsiella sp. 141203, assembly GCF_032601985.1. Taxonomy (NCBI): domain Bacteria; kingdom Pseudomonadati; phylum Pseudomonadota; class Gammaproteobacteria; order Enterobacterales; family Enterobacteriaceae; genus Klebsiella; species Klebsiella sp. 141203. Next base: position 1,320,550 of record NZ_JAQIRL010000001.1, read on the forward strand.
TCTGCCTGCTGTCATTCTGGCTGGTATTATTCAAATTTTGTTTGGGATCTGCGGTATGGCGCGGTTGATGCGCTTTATCCCGCCAGCGGTGATGACCGGTTTTGTTAATGCGCTCGGCATTCTTATTTTTTTCGCCCAGGTACCTCATTTCTGGAGCAGGCAGCCGCTCATCGTCGGCCTGTTCGTTCTGACGCTACTCATCGTGCTGTGGGCGCCGCGTTTTATCAAAGCCGTGCCGGCGCCGCTTATCGCTATCGTCCTCCTTACCGCTTATACCGTCACCAGCGGACAGCTCCTGCCAACCGTGGGTGATGAAGGCGCTATGGGCGGCGGTCTGCCGGGCTTCAACGCGCTGGCGGTGCCGCTGGATTTAAGCACCTTGAAAATTATCTGGCCCTGCGCCCTGAGTATCGCCTTTGTCGGCCTGATGGAATCGCTGCTGACGGCAAAGCTGGTTGACGATCTCACCCATACGCCGTCAAATAAGTCGCGTGAGAGCGCAGGACTGGGGATCGCCAATATCCTCGCGGGCTGCTATGGCGGCATCGCCGGGTGCGCGATGATCGGCCAGACTATCGTTAACGTGGAAATGGGCAAGGCGCGTAGCCGCCTATCGACAATAGTGGCCGGTCTGGTACTGCTGCTTCTGGTGACGGTGCTAAGCCAGGTGATGGCCAAAATTCCAATGGCGGTGCTGGCCGGGGTCATGGTGATCGTGGCGGTGAAAACCTTCAGCTGGCAGAGCATTCGCCCAACCGCGCTGGCGGGCAATCCGTGGCCGGAAACGGTGGTCATGGCGGTAACCGTCATCGTGACGGTCACTACCAGTAATCTGGCGATCGGCGTACTGGCGGGGCTTATCGCGATGGCGCTCATCCCTCGCCGCCTGCGCGTAAAAGCGCAGCTTACATCAGAAACAGCGTCGCCAGACCAAGGAAAATAAAGAAGCCGCCGGTATCGGTAATCGCGGTGATCATCACGCTGGAGCCGACCGCCGGATCGCGCCCCAGCTTGACCATCACCATCGGGATGATAACCCCCATCATCGCCGCCATCAGCAGGTTGAGCATCATCGCCAACGTCATCACCCCGCCAAGCTGCGGGTCATCATACAGCCACCAGGTGATAGCGCCCATTATCCCGCCCCATACCAGGCCATTAATCAGCGCGACGCCCATCTCGCGCAGGATGAGGAAGGTAAAACTTCCCGGCTGGATCTGCTGCAGCGCCATCGCGCGGACGATCATGGTGATCGTCTGATTGCCGGTATTCCCGCCTATCCCGGCGACGATCGGCATTAGCGAGGCCAGAGCCACCAGCTGCGAAATCGTATGTTCAAAGCCATCGATCACCCGAGAAGCGATAAACGCCGTACAGAGGTTCACCGCCAGCCACGCCCAGCGGGTTTTCACCGCTTTGCTCACCGGCGCAAAAACATCATCATCTTCGCTCAGACCGCCCATCCGGCGCAGGTCATTATCGGTCTCTTCGTACACCACATCGACGATTTCATCGATGGTCAAACGCCCCATCAGCTTGCCGTCGGCATCAATCACCGCAGCACTCAGTAAGTCATCACGTTCGAAGGTACGCGCCACTTTTTCCGCCTCTTCCTGCGGCTGGAAAGTCACCGGATCGCCTTCCATCACTTCGCCAACGCGCTTTTGCGCATCATTGAGCAGAATTGTCTGCAGCTCCAGCTCGCCGAGCAGCAGTTTATTACGGGTGGTGACGAACAGTTTGTCGGTGTTTTCCGGCATTTTGCCCAGACGGCGCAGATAGCGCTGTACCGCCGCCAGAGTGGCTTCCGGGCGAACGGTAATCACCTCAAACTCCATGATCGCGCCGACGGTGTTATCGGCGTAGCGCATCATCTGACGAATGCGCGCGCGTTTATCCGGCGGCAGCGTCGCCAGCAGGCGGCCGGTTAAGTCGCGCGGCAGGTGCTGCAACAGGTAAACCTGTTCATCAATATCCAGCGATTGCAGGGCAAATATCAGGTCGTGATCGCTCATCTTGTCGATGAGATCGCCCCATACGCTCTCTGACGCCTCCAGCAGCACCTCGCCGCGCTTGTCATCGGCAACCAGCCCCCACAGCGCGGTACGCGCGTCATAAGGCAGCGCTTCCAGGGCATCGGCGAGGTCCGGCGGCGGTAGATGCGACACCAGTACTTCCACTTCCGCCAGGTCATCGGCCAGCGTCCCTTCATCATAGCGCTCCGCGAGGGTGAGTTTCCCCAGCAGCGCGGAGGTGACGGCTTTATCAGTACTTAATAGCCAAATCAGGCGGGCGCGTTCTTCATCGCGTAATCGGGCGCTTTTTTTATGCAAAACGGACATCGCTCAGGCAATCCTTGTGAGAATAGAAGTCGACCTGCATGGCCGCAGCCATAAGCATAGCGCGAGGAGGGAGAAATAATAACCGCCAGCAATTTATCTGCCGCAAAAACCAGCAATATGGCCCGATCGGGCGAGAAAGCCCGGATCGGGTAATCAGCAAAAGCGTTAGGCGGTACGCGCGACCGCGTCGCGGGTCGCCAGTTCGCGCTCAACGCCGGTGAGCTCGCTAAGCTTGCCGCTGCGCATCTCCAGCAGGCGATCGGCATGCTGGAAATAGTGGTCATCGTGGCTGATGGCAAACACGGTTTTTCCCATTTGCTGCATCAGCGGCAGTAACACCTGATAAAACTCGCGGCGGAAATGCGGATCCTGATCCGCTGCCCATTCATCGAGCAAAATGATATCGCGCTCTTCGGCCAGCGCCAGCAGCAGCGCCACGCGCTTTTTCTGCCCTTTAGACAGCTTCAGATCGAGGATTTTCCCCTCTTCCAGCTGCAGCTTGTGGTCCATCTTCAGATACGCCAGCCACTTCGCGACCAGCGCCGGATCGGCGCGTTCGCCTTTTGGCCCCAAAAGACGATCAAATAGCCAGACATCGGTAAATACCGCCGAGAATAGCTTGCGGTAATCTTCTGGTTTTTCCGCCGCCAGCGGTTGACCATCGAGCAGGATCTGCCCGGAGAACGGTTGATACAGCCCGGTCAGCAACATCGCCAGCGTCGACTTGCCGCTGCCATTGCCGCCAATCAGAAACACCAGTTCGCCGCGTTTGAGAGTCAGATTAATCGGCCCGACGGCAAAACTGTTATCAGGATAATGGAACGACACATCGCGCAGCTCCAGGGTCTGCCAGTGCGGATGCGCCTGCGGCTCGGGGAAACCGGCGCGATAAGGCGCCAGCGCGAACTGATGCAGTTTATTGAATGCCACCTGGGCGCTGAGCAAGGTTGGCAGCGCCCCCACCGCCGACAGCAGCGGCGTACGCAGAAATAGCAGCGTCAGAGAATAGGTCGCCGCCACCGCGGTATTGGCCCACCCGAGGCCATTAGCCATCCAGAACACCAGACCGATGGCGCCAAGCATCATGATATTCGACCAGTTCACCGCGCTCAGGTGGAAGGTATCGGCGCGAATGATGTGGTGGCGATAGTCGCGGGCATCCGGCAGATACAGCTGATTAAAAACATATTCGGCGCGTTCGCGGTTCAGCGTCAGCTCTTTGCGCCCTTCCAGCACCGTCTGGTAATCATGATACAGCTTATCTTCGGTCTCGCGCAGGGTCGCCATATGCTTATAGACGCGCGCCACCAGCACAAAGCCGCCCCAGATAGTGACCGCCATCCAGACCGCGGTCACCAGCATCATTTTTCCTGACAGAAACGCCAGGTAGGCGGCGGACCCGAAGGTCAGGATAATCCCCTGCACCAGCTCAGGCAGGCGCACAAAGGCGATGGTGATGTTACGCACGTCACTGGTTAAGCCCGCCAACAGCGAAGCGCTGCCGATTTTTTCGATCTTTTCGATTTGGGTGTCGAGAATGCGTTTAATAAATTCGCCGCGCAGGCGATAGACGAAGTGGTGGCCAAGCGTGGTTAACGCCAGCTGCGAGCCGAGCGTGACCGCCATCAACAGCAGCAGCAGGCCGAGAAACTCCGGCAGCACGGTGAGCGAGGTATCAACAAGGGAAATCAGACGTAGGTTAATAAAGGCGATAAGCCCGATACCCAGCGCCGCGCTGAGCAAACTCAGCGCCATGACGGCAATGAACGGCCAGCGGTACTGGCGCCAAACAAGAACAAGTAATTCCATAAGCTACGATCCGGACAAGCAAACAGCCAGCAGTTTAAACGGCTTACCGACGACAGCAAGAATAATTCTTATTTTTGTTTTTGCCGGTGACCCGCGAGACGAAACGTGAGGTTGTAACGACAGGCGCCGGTCAGCGGATGCTCCCCCGGTTTAAGCGGCTGGATGCCGTGATAGAAGAGCCGTGATTCGCCGCCCCACACCACCACATCGCCATGCTCCAGCAGCAGCCGGCGCAGCGGATCGTTACGTTTAAGCCCGCCAAATTGAAACACCGCCGGCAGACCCAGCGACACTGAAACGATAGGCGCGCGCAAATCATGCTCATCTTTATCCTGATGCAGCGACAGCTTCGCGCCCGGTTGGTAGCGGTTAATCAGACAGGCATCCGGGGAAAAATGCGCATAACCCGCCTCCTGCGCCGCCTCCGCCGCCAGTTGCTGAAAAACCAATGGCATCGGCGGCCAATGCTCGCCGGTCAACGGATCGCCCGGCGCATAGAGATAGCCGTGCATATCGGTCGTCCAGCCGAGTTGGCCACAGTTGGTCATAGCCACCGACATGGTATAACCACCGGGGGTCACCATCTGGCGGAACGGAGAAGCGCTGGCCACTCCGGCGATGGCCTGCAGCAGCGCCGGCGCGCGCTGCACGGCGAAACGGCGTAATATCATCGCCCCGGGGGCCAGCGGCTCCTGCCAGGGCGGTGTATCGGCAAACAGATCGAGCATTATTTCTCCCGTATTTTTGCTTCGCGCGCCAGCAGCAGCGCTTTGCGTTCGCTTCCCCAACGATAGCCGGAAAGCGCCCCGCCCTCACGCACCACCCGATGGCAAGGAATAACTATCGCCAGCTTATTGGCAGCGCAGGCCCCGGCAACCGCTCTGACCGCGCGCGGTTGACCAATGCTGTGAGCCACCTCGCGGTAGCTGCGGGTTTCGCCTGCCGGGATCTGGCGCAAGGCTTGCCACACCCGTTGCTGGAAAGCGGTACCGCGAATATCCAGCGGCAAATTCACCGCCTGCTGCGGATTATCCAGATGGGCAACCACCTGCGCCACGCGTTCGGTAAACGTATCATCACCCACCTGTAATTGGGCGCCGGGAAACAAGCTCGCCAGCTGCGCATATAACGCCTTATCGTCATCGCCCAGCAACACGGCGCATACGCCACGTTCGCTGAACGCCACCAGGCACCGGCCAGAGGCGCTATCGCTGCAAACCCAGCTAATCGCCACATCTTCGCCGCCGCGTTTAAACTGGCGGGCGGTCATGCCCAGCGTCTCGTTTGCATGGCGATAATAGCTAGCGGAATCAGGGAAGCCGGCGGCTAATGCCGCGCTGGTGACATTCTCGCCGTGGCTTAATGCTTCGCGTAGGCGCCGCGCGCGCCAGGCCTGCTGCCAGGCCTTGGGCGTGAGCCCGGTGACGGATTTAAAAATACGATGGAAGTGAAACGGGCTGACCGCCAGCTGCTGCGCCAGCGCCTCAAGGGTGATTGGCGTCTCTTGTTCCAGCAGACGACAGGCGGCGGCCACCTTCTCGACCCGCTGTTGGTCGGGGTCGAGATTATCTGGCCGACACCGTTTACAGGGGCGATATCCGGCGGCCTTTGCGGCTTCGACATCAGCATAAAAGCGGACATTCTCCCGTAGCGCGCGCCGTGAACGGCACGAGGGACGGCAGCAGACGCCGGTGGTCAACACGGCGAAGACAAACTGCCCGTCGGCGCTGGCGTCACGTTCGCAGACCGCCTGCCAGCGGCGGTCATCGTTAGTCATATCGGCAATCATCGGTTTCATAGCGGGCTCCTGCTGTAAGTGTATCCCTACTTTGCGCCTTGCTCCGCTCTAAAAAACTGCGCTTCTTGCTTTTTAATTCTGCTCGCCGACCAGGAAGGTGCGGAACTGCGGCGACATCCAGGTCTTAAAGCCGTCGCCCTCTTTGACAATCATATAGACCGCCAGCCCATGCTCGTGTGCCACCTGTTGCGCTTTTTCCGGCCCTAATACCATCAGCCCGGTATCCCAGCCGTCGGCTTCCAGCGCGGTCGGCGCAATTACCGTCACCGAAACCAGCTTATGGTTGATGGGGTGCCCGGTTTGCGGATCGATAACGTGAGAAATACGTTTGCCGTCCAGCTCGTAGTAGTTGCGATAGCTGCCGGAGGTGCTGATGCCGTGGCCGTTGATATCGACTATCGCCTGGACGGCGTTTTCACGGTCGGTCGGTTTTTGAATCGCCACTCGCCAGGGTTTATCGTCGCCGTTCATCCCACGGCTGACCAATGCGCCGCCAACCGACACCAGATAACGGGCAATTCCTTCCTGCTCCATCAGCCGCGCCAGATGATCGGCCGCGTAGCCCTCGCCGACGGTGGAAAGATCGACAAATAAATCGGCAATATCTTTTTGCAGATACTGTTGGTCGGCGCGGTTAATCACCGTCAGATGCTGCAGCCCGGTACGCGCTTTTGCCGCCGCGATTTGCTGCTCCGTCGGCGTTTTTACCGGCTGCTTATCCGGGCCAAATCCCCATAGATTGACCAGCGGCCCGACGGTAACATCCATCGCTCCGGCGGTTTTTGCGCCAATACGCAGCGACAGAGTGACGATATCCGCCATCGCTTCGTTCACCGGCCACGGTTTGGTCGTGGCGGCATGATTGAAGCGCATCAGCGCGGAGTCGTTTTTCCAGGTCGAAAGCAGCAGATCGTCGCCATCGAGCTGCACCTGAACTTTATGGCGTAAATCTTCGGCTTTCGCCGGATCCAGCCCGACGACGCTAACGCGCCAATAGGTCCCCATCGTTTTGCCATCGAGCACGGTGGCGGCGGATTTTGGCGTGGCCGGGGATGTCGCGGAATCACAGCCGGTAAGCAGAACGCAAAGGCCGAAAAAGGCGGCGCGGAAAAAGGTGGTATCCATGAAAACGGGCTCCTGTTACAAAGGCAGCCAGAGTATACCAGCGAGGTTAAACCGGGCATAAAAAAAGGCGCCCGCAGGCGCCTTTTTCAACACTTCAGCTTGCTTAGAACTGGTAAACCAGGCCCAGAGCCACAACGTTGTCAGTAGAGATGCTTGCATCTTTAGTGAACTGGTTGTCGTCCAGCAGGTTGATTTTGTAATCAACGTAGGTGGACATGTTTTTGTTGAAGTAGTAGGTCGCACCCAGGTCAACGTATTTCAGGATGTCCTGGTCGCCGTAACGGCCCATGTCTTTACCTTTAGACTGCAGGTAAGCCACGGACGGACGCAGACCGAAGTCGAACTGGTACTGAGCAACCACTTCGAAGTTCTGCGCTTTGTTAGCAAAACCGATGTCGCCAGTGCGAGTTGCGTTGTAGGTCTGGGTGTACTGAGTCGCCAGGTAGATGTTGTTAGCGTCGTATTTCAGACCACCGGTGTAGGTTTCAGCGTTGTCGCCGCGACCCAGTGCCAGAGTGTTCTGATCATCAGTACGTTTAGAGTGGGAGTACGCGAAACCAGCGCTGATGCCGTCCCAGATATCATAAGTCACGGAGGTGCCGAAGCCATCGCCGTTCTGTTTCTGAGCGCCACGACCGTTGTTGGTCATGTCTTCGCCGCTCACGCTGCCGTTTTTACCCTGGTACTGCAGAGCAAAGTTCAGGCCGTCAACCAGACCGAAGAAGTCAGAGTTACGGTAGGTAGCAACGCCGTTAGCACGGGACTGCAGGAAGTTGTCGGAACCGTAGGTGTCGCCGCCGAATTCCGGCAGAACGTCAGTCCAGGAAGTTACGTCGTAAACAACGCCGTAGTTACGACCGTAGTCGAAAGAACCCGCGTCGCCGAATTTCAGACCAGCGAATGCCAGACGAGTCTAGGACTGCTTGTCAGAACCTTCGGTGTTGTTCGCCTGAACGTTGTATTCCCACTGGCCGTAACCGGTCAGCTGGTCGTTGATCTGGGTTTCGCCTTTCACGCCGATACGCATGTAGGTCTGGTCGCCGTCTACGCTCTTGTCGTCAGAGAAGTAGTGCAGACCATCAATTTTACCGTACAGGTCTAATTTGTTGCCGTCTTTGTTATAAATTTCAGCCGCATTTGCTGCGCCCGCTACCAGCAGTGCTGGTACCAGGAGGGACAGTACTTTAACTTTCATGTTATTAACCCTCTGTTTGTTATATGCCTTTTATTATTGCCACTGCTTACTGATTACCCTTCTAATCAGTCGGCTGTATTCATTGTGCTGCAAAATGCAGAATAATCCAACAAGAATATGATACGAAAACTTCTAAGGTGTTTCAAAATGCGCACAAGATGTTTCAATTTGTAAATTCAAAGGAACTTTTCAGGCACGATAATGGTCGTCAAAATAAGCATCAAAAATCAAAAAAATAATATTTATCTTTAAAATCAAATCATTGAAAGCTGGTAAATGTATAGCACTGAATGGTAAAACAAAATCTTCTCCGAGGACTAAAATAATCCTCGCTATCATCATTAACTTTATTTATTACCGTCATTCAGTTCTGAATGTCTGTTTACCCCTATTTCAACCGGATGCCTCGCATCCGGTTTTTTTTACCCTTCTTTACGTATCTTTAATTAGGCTGTGCTAACGCAGAAAAAAATAACGACTATTAATCAATCAATTCCGAATGAAAGTCAGCCTATTTCGCCAATTTCTTGTTTTTTCGTGCTATTTATCTGCAACAAATGCCGGTTAATTGTACAAGATCAATTCCACTGTACATATTCGTCGTCGCTATGGTTTTGAGACAAATCTCAGCATTAAAAGATCCCTCAGCGTCAATCTGTTGTATGGATTTCCCGTTTTAGCCTTTATACTTCCAGCCAGTATTCGTTGTGCTGCCCGTCACTATGGCGCAACATCTTGTTTACAAACACTACTGAGCAGCTCTGCTACGCGATGACCCAAAAAAAATTCTCCCTGATCCCAGGCAACATCACCCGCTTCTTCATTTTGATGGTTATCGTCTTGCTCGCGACGATGGGCGTGATGATCCAAAGCTCGGTCAATACGTGGCTAAAAGACAGAAGTTACCAGGTGGTTGATATCAGCCACGCATTGCATAAACGCATCGATACCTGGCGTTACGCCACCTGGCAGATTTACGACAATATCGCCGCCACCAGCTCCAGTACCTCAAGCGATGGGCTACAGGAAACCCGACTGAAGCAGGACGTCTACTATCTGGAAAAGCCTCGACGCAAAACCGAAGCGCTGATTTTCGGATCTCATGACAGTTCGACGCTTGAGATGACGCAGAAGATTTCTAACTATCTCGATATTCTATGGGGCGCAGAAACCATCCCCTGGTCGATGTACTACCTCAACGGGCTGGATAACAGCCTGATTCTGGTCTCTACCCTGCCGCTGAAAGATCTGTCTTCGAGTTTTAAAGAATCGACGATAAGCAGCGTCGTGGAATCCCGCCGCGCCGAAATGCTGCTGCAGGCAAATACGCTGGATGAGCGTGAAACCTTTTCTTCGCTGCGCCATTTGACCTGGCAAAATGGCCACTACTTCACTCTGCGTACCACCTTTAACCAACCGGGCCACCTGGCAACGGTGGTGGCTTTCGATTTACCGATTAACGACCTCATCCCGCCAAGCATGTCGCTGGACAGCTTCCGTCTGGAGGCAGATCCGGCGCAGAATGCCGCCAACAGCCCTGATAAAGAAGCCGTTGATAACGTTAGCGTCAGCTTCAATGGCCTACGAATTGAGATAACCACCGCCATTAATACCACCGGCATGCGGCTGGTGTGGGTCGTGCCGTTCAGCACTTTGCTGATGGAATCGCTGCAGAATATTTTACTGCCGCTGCTGCTCACCATTGGTCTGCTGGCATTAACCCTGTTTGGCTTTACTACTTTCCGCAACTATAGCGGTCGCCGTAGCCCCGGCAGCGTTAGCGCGGCACCCACCGCCGCCAACAGCGAACTTCGCGCTCAGCGCGCAATTAATGAAGAGATTGTCTCTTTGCTGCCGCTGGGCCTGTTGGTGCACGATCAGGAAGCCAATCGCACTATTATCAGCAACCCGATCGCCGATCATCTGTTGCCTCATCTGAACCTGCAGAACATCACCAACATGGCCGATCAGCATCAAGGGGTCATTCAGGCGACGATCAATAATGAACTTTATGAAATCCGCCAGTACCGAAGCCAGGTAGCTCCTCGTACGCAGATCCTGATTATTCGCGATCAGGATAGAGAAGTACTGGTGAATAAAAAGCTTAAGCAAGCCCAGCGACTGTATGAAAAAAATCAGCAGGGGCGCATCGCTTTTATGCAAAATATTGGCGCCGCACTCAAAGACCCCGCGCAGACTCTGGCGCAGGAAGCGGCGGCAATTGGCATTCATGAAAGCCGAAAACTGGCGCAGCATGCCGATGAACTGGTTCATCTTATCGATGAGATTCAGTTGGCGAACTTACTGGAAAGCGACGCCTGGAAAACCACTCCCGGTTTGTTCTCTATCCAGGGCTTAATAGATGAAGTGGTTCCTGAAGTTCTGCCGATGATCAAACGCAAAGGACTTCAGCTGTTAATCAATAACGCGCTGCCTGCTAACGAACAGCGCTATGGCGACCGCGATGCGCTGCGTCGTACGCTGTTACTGCTGATCCAATACGCTATTACCACGACGCAAATAGGAAAAGTTACGCTTGAGGTGAGCAAAGATGAATCGGCCGACGATCGTCTGACCTTCCGTATCCTTGATACCGGCAACGGCGTGAGCGCTAATGAAATCGATAATATGCACTTCCCGTTCCTTAACGAGACGCAAGCCGACCAGTACGGCAAGGCTAATGCCCTCACCTTCTGGTTATGCGACCGTTTAACCCGCAAGCTTGGCGGGCAGCTTAATATTAAGGCGCGGGAATCGCTCGGCACCCGCTACTCGCTACACCTTAAAATGGCGGCAAGCGAGGAAGAGAGCGACTCCGGCGAACACCTGCTGGACGATGTGGTCGTGATGATTGACATTACCGCCAATGAAGTACGCCGCATCGTGACGCGCCAGTTAGAGAGCTGGGGCGCAAGTTGCATCACCCCGGACGAAAGACTCGCAAGTCAAGAGTACGATCTCTTTTTAACTGATAATCCGTCTAATCTTACTGCTTCAGGCTTGCTTTTAAGCGATGATGAGGTTGGGATACGCAAAATTGGCCCAGGTCAGTTGAGCGTCAATTTTAATATCAGCACTGCCATGCAGGAAGCTATCCTGCAGCTGATTGAGCAACAGCTGGCGCAAGAAGAGATTCAGCCCTCCTCAACTGGAAATGAAGGAAATGCTGAACTCCATGCCAGCGGTTATTACGCGCTGTTTGCCGACACTGTTCCGGATGATGTTCAGAGATTGTATACTGAATTCACCATCAGCGATTTCGCTGCGCTGGCGCAGACCGCTCACCGCCTCAAAGGGGCGTTTGCGATGCTTAATCTGATACCCGGCAAGCAGTTATGTGAAGCGCTTGAGCATCTGATTCATGAAAGAGATGCCCAAGGTATAGAAAAATACATCAGCGACATTGACGGTTACGTCAAGAGCTTGCTGTAGCAAGGTAGCCTAATACATGAACAATATGAACGTAATTATTGCCGATGACCATCCGATCGTACTGTTCGGCATTCGCAAGTCACTTGAGCAGATCGAGTGGGTGAATGTTGTTGGCGAATTTGAAGATTCCACAGCTCTGATTAACAATCTTCCTAAGCTTGACGCGCACGTCCTGATTACCGACTTGTCGATGCCTGGCGACAAATATGGCGATGGGATCACTCTGATCAAATACATCAAACGCCATTTCCCTGAGCTGTCAATTATCGTTCTGACCATGAACAACAACCCGGCTATTCTCAGCGCAGTGCTGGATCTCGACATTGAAGGGATCGTGCTGAAACAGGGGGCCCCGACCGACCTGCCGAAAGCGCTGGCCGCGCTGCAGAAAGGCAAAAAGTTTACTCCGGAAAGCGTCTCCCGCCTGCTGGAAAAAATCAGCGCCGGCGGTTATGGCGACAAACGCCTGTCGCCAAAAGAGAGTGAAGTTTTGCGTTTGTTCGCTGAAGGCTTCCTGGTCACCGAGATCGCCAAAAAACTGAACCGCAGCATCAAGACCATCAGTAGCCAGAAGAAATCGGCAATGATGAAGCTGGGCGTCGAAAATGATATTGCGCTGCTGAACTATCTCTCTTCCGTCTCTCTCACCTCAACGGATAAAGAGTAATTCACTTTTCCCGGATGGCGGCAAGCCGCCGTTTCCGGGCCATTCTGAAGCTTTATGTCCCCACCCCGGAAAGCATCGCGCTCCGGGGAGATCTCAACGCCATGGAGTGCGACTTCAGCTTGTTGTTCTGGCCTTACGTACCTGTGCGGCATAGGTGGCCAGCGTGTGCTTGAGGATATCCAGCGTCACCGGTTTTGACAGACAACTATCCATTCCCGACTCCAGGCAGCGCTGCTTTTCTTCCGCCAGTGCGTTAGCCGTCACGCCAATCACCGGCAGAGTCATCTCCAGTTGCCGGATCCGCTGCGTCAGACGGTAGCCATCCATATTTGGCATGTTCACGTCGCTGAGAACAATATCAATATGTTGTTTACTGAGGACGTTAAGCGCATCGACGCCATCATTGGCCGTCACGCATTGATAACCCAGTGAGCCAAGCTGGTCAGCCAACAGGCGGCGGTTAATCGGGTGATCGTCGACCACCAGAATCATCATGTCGTCATTGCTGACCGTTGGCGCGTCGTGGGCCGATAGCGCCGGACCATTCTCTTCCGCCGCCAGCGCCAGATGCAGCAGGCGTCCCAGCAACGGCAGGAGCTCATGCGGCGTGGTTACGCTATGCAACCACTCCCCAGGCGCGCGCTCAACGGGGATGCCGATATGGCGACGGCAGAAGATCACCGCTGCGCTTCCCGACCAACGCTCGCTGAGTTCATCATCGGTTAATAAAATATCGTCAGCGGCCGGTGTCTGGCCAGCAAATTGCCGTACCGTCAGGCCATGATATTGCAGCAGCGATTCGATAAACAGCGCCAGTGACGTGTTATGAATCGCCAGCCAGCAGGTGCTGTTGCTGTGCCGATCGGCCAACAGCGCCGGCATCTGCTGCATGCCATATAGCGGAATGCGGATGGTGAAACGGCTGCCCATGCCGGGTTCAGTTTCCACGGCAATGTCGCCATCCATCATGCTGATGAGTTTTTCACAGATAGCCAGCCCCAAGCCGGTGCCCTGGAAATTACGCTGCACCCCGGTACCGACCTGGAAGAACGGGTCGAACAGGCGCACAACTTCTTTCGCCGGAATCCCCTCTCCGGTGTCACGTACGCTAATTTGCAGATAGTCGCCGGCGCGCTGGACGTGCAACACGATACAGCCGGTATCGGTAAATTTAATGGCGTTACTCAGCAGGTTGGAGATGACCTGCTGCAGGCGCATCGGGTCGCCTATCATCGTTTGCGGAACATCCGGCTCGATGAAGCAGTACAGCCCAAGCTGCTTGCGCACCACCAGCGGTAGATAGTTCGCCGAAATATGATTCATAACCTCGCGCGGCGAAAACTCTCGTGGCTCGATTTTGAGCTGCTCAGACTCAATCTTCGAGAAGTCGAGAATATCGCTGATAATCTTCAATAGCAGGCTGGAGGAGTTATTCATCGCCGTCACCAGCCGATCGACCCCTTTCGGCAACGCTTTTGTCTGCAGCAGATCGAGGTTGCCAATAATACCGTACAGCGGCGTACGCAGCTCGTGGCTGACGGTGGCGAGGAACATCGATTTCGACTGGCTGGCCTGCTCCGCCGCCTGGGCCATCTCCTGCAGCGACTCTTCCATTTTCACTCGGGCGGAAACATCCACCAGCACACATATCGCTACGTTTTCATTACGATAGCGCGAGTGCACAAAGCTAATCTGCAGGTTGGTGTTGTTGCTGGTTAACACGTCGACGAAATTGACCTGCTGGCCGCAGATAATCTGCGTGAGCCGCTGGCGGTCTTCGTGAGTCAGCATATTCAGATAGTTATGCGCCAGTTCGTTACTCAGTATGTTAGTGCCGTCCTGAGTACGCAGAATACAGATCCCAACCGGCGCGGAGGCGACGATTTTACGGTTGAACTGCTCATGCTCTTCCAGACGCTGGGCGTCGTTTTCCGCCGGAATAAATATCCGCCGTTCATACATGCGCGCCAGCGCGAACAGGATCGCGCCGGTCAGGATATTCAATACGATAGCGTTGAGGATCAGCATCCTGATACGCTCCAGCACCTGATCGACGGAAACCGAATAGACAATACTCAGCGATGACGGCAGCAGGCTCTTTTTCAGCACCAGTTCGCGGAAACCAGAGCTATAGCCAAACCACATCCGCTCCTGCATCCAGCGGGTTTCCGGTTTAATGCTGTTATCCGGCCCGGCAAGAGAAATGAGCTGCTGGCCGTTATCATCGAGAATCGTCACGCTCATCGGCAGGCTGCCTGGCGTAAAGAAGCTCTCCATGCGGATAGTCTGCTCAACGCCGAGCATCGCCTGCAGGCGGTTGGCCATATAAATAGGCGTCAGCGCATAGAAATAGCCGACGCCCGGACGCACGCCCTGGCTAATCCAGAACAGGTTATTGCCGCGCTCGTTTTGCGGCGCATCGCGATATTGTTCGATACGCTGATGCAGCACCTTCAGCGCCTGATCGCGCTCCAGCGGCATATCGCGCAGGCCAAAATTAGCCATGCAGAGGTTGTCGCTGCCAATTAAAAAAATACGGTTCAGGTCGTAGGCGGCGGAGAAATTATCGCGCCAGTAGCGCATGAACCACGCCAGCGATTGCAGCGAATTACGCCAGGCGCCGCTCATTGCGCTGCAGTCGGAATCCGGATACAGCGGTTCAAAATTTGGGATAGTGATATTACCGCTGTTGGCAAGCGCCGCGCTGCCCTCGCTCCCGGTCGCCGCGCGGTTGCCTGCGACGTACTTCAGCTCTTTAATGACATCCGCAGTCCGCTGGATATAGCGCTGCGCCTGGTCGGCGTTAAGATTCAGCTCCTGACGAATTTCCGATTCCCGTTCATGCAGCGCGTTAACGATATAAAACACGGAGACAAAAGCAATCAGCATCCATAGCAGAACCGCCAGCGCTCTGAACAGATAACGAGAAACCTTTAAGGTCGTATGAAACGAGGCAAGATATTTCAATGGGGTAATGCTCGGTCGTCAGGGGCTCAACAGAATGGGGTTAAAGTAGCGGTAAATGGGCTTTGCCGCAATGTTAATGCAAAAAGGGCCGGGATAATACCCGGCCCTTTCAGAACATTTACCTGCGACGATTACTCTTCGTCTTCGGCGATGTCGTCGTCAGCATCGTTTTCCGGCGCGATATCATCATCGCCCTCCGCTACGCTGCCGTCGATGGCATCCAGTTCTTCGTCGTCAACCGGTTCAGCCACGCGCTGCAGGCCAACAACGTTTTCATCTTCCGCGGTACGGATCAGAATCACGCCCTGAGTATTACGACCCACGATGCTCACTTCAGAAACGCGAGTACGCACCAGGGTGCCCGCATCGGTGATCATCATGATCTGGTCGCAATCATCGACCTGCACGGCGCCGACCACTGAACCGTTACGTTCGGTGACCTTAATAGAGATAACGCCCTGCGTCGCACGTGACTTGGTCGGATACTCTGCTGCCGCAGTACGCTTGCCGTAACCGTTTTGCGTCACGGTCAGGATAGCGCCTTCGCCGCGAGGAATAATCAGCGACACCACGCTATCTTCGCCCGCCAGCTTGATGCCGCGTACGCCGGTTGCGGTACGACCCATCGCGCGAACGGCGTCTTCTTTAAAGCGCACCACTTTACCGGCGGCGGAGAACAGCATCACTTCGTCCTGACCAGAAGTCAGATCGACGCCGATCAGTTCGTCCCCTTCGTTCAGATTGACGGCGATGATACCGGCAGAACGCGGACGGCTGAACTCGGTCAATGCCGTTTTCTTCACGGTACCGCTGGCGGTCGCCATAAAGACGTTAACGCCCTCTTCGTACTCGCGAACCGGCAGGATTGCGGTGATACGCTCGTCAGCTTCCAGCGGCAGCAGGTTGACGATCGGCCGACCACGCGCGCCGCGGCTTGCTTCCGGCAACTGATACACTTTCATCCAGTACAGACGACCACGGCTGGAGAAGCAGAGGATCGTGTCATGGGTGTTGGCCACCAGCAGACGGTCGATAAAGTCTTCTTCTTTAATACGCGCTGCCGATTTGCCTTTACCGCCACGACGCTGCGCTTCGTAGTCGGTTAACGGCTGATATTTCACATAGCCCTGGTGCGACAGGGTCACGACAACATCTTCCTGGTTAATCAGGTCTTCGATATTGATATCAGCGCTGTTGGCGGTGATTTCGGTACGACGCGCATCGCCAAACTGTTCTTTAACCAGCTCCAGCTCTTCGCGAATAACTTCCATCAGACGATCGGCGCTGCCCAGGATGTGCAGCAGCTCGGCGATCTGATCCAGCAGCTCTTTGTACTCGTCGAGCAGTTTTTCATGCTCCAGACCGGTCAGTTTCTGCAGACGCAGATCCAGAATCGCCTGGGCCTGCTGTTCGGTCAGATAGTACTGGCCGTCACGCACGCCGAACTCCGGCTCCAGCCATTCCGGACGTGCGGCGTTATCGCCGGCGCGCTCCAGCATCGCGGAGACATTGCCCAGATCCCATGAACGCGCGATTAAACCCGCTTTTGCTTCCGCCGGCGTCGGCGCGCGGCGAATCAGTTCAATGATCGGATCGATGTTAGCCAGCGCAATCGCCAGCGCTTCAAGGATATGCGCACGGTCGCGCGCTTTACGCAGTTCGAAAATAGTACGACGAGTGACAACCTCGCGGCGGTGACGAACAAACGCCGCAATGATGTCTTTCAGGTTCATGATCTTCGGCTGACCGTGGTGCAGCGCAACCATGTTGATACCGAAAGAAACCTGCAGTTGGGTCTGGGAGTAGAGGTTGTTAAGAACCACTTCACCCACCGCGTCGCGTTTCACTTCGATAACGATACGCATACCGTCTTTGTCAGATTCGTCGCGCAGCGCGCTGATGCCTTCAACGCGTTTTTCTTTCACCAGCTCGGCGATTTTCTCAATCAGGCGCGCTTTGTTCACCTGATACGGAATTTCATGCACGATAATGGTTTCACGACCGGTTTTCGCGTCAGCTTCGACTTCCGCGCGCGCGCGAATGTAAACTTTACCGCGACCGGTACGATAGGCCTCTTCAATACCGCGACGGCCGTTAATGATAGCGGCGGTCGGGAAGTCCGGGCCCGGAATGTGTTCCATCAGCCCTTCAATGCTGATGTCTTCGTTATCAACGTACGCCAGGCAGCCGTTGATCACTTCCGTCAGGTTATGCGGCGGAATGTTGGTCGCCATACCTACGGCGATACCGGAAGAACCGTTCACCAACAGGTTAGGGATTTTTGTCGGCATGACGTCAGGGATTTTCTCCGTGCCGTCATAGTTGTCGACGAAATCAACCGTCTCTTTTTCGAGATCGGCCATCAGCTCATGAGCGATCTTCGACATACGGATTTCCGTATAACGCATCGCTGCGGCGGAGTCGCCATCGACAGAACCAAAGTTACCCTGGCCATCGACCAGCATATAACGCAAGGAGAACGGCTGCGCCATACGTACGATGGTGTCATAAACGGCGGTATCACCATGCGGGTGGTATTTACCGATTACGTCGCCAACGACACGGGCTGATTTTTTATAGGCTTTGTTCCAGTCATTGCCCAATACGTTCATGGCGTATAGTACGCGACGGTGTACCGGCTTCAGGCCATCTCGGACATCCGGCAGCGCACGGCCAACAATGACCGACATCGCATAATCCAGATACGAGCTTTTCAGCTCTTCCTCAATGTTGACCGGTGTAATTTCTCTCGCAAGGTCGCTCATCTAACCGCTATCCCTCTACTGTGTCCCGGATTCAAAGGTCGCAAATTATAACACAGCCGTCGTAATAGAGGTAAAGCAATACGGTTTATTCGTGGCAGTCTGCTGATATACTCGCAGGTCAGAACAGAAAAGGAGTAAAAGCGCCCATGAATGCCGAAAAACCGTCGGTGGCCCCCAACGTTGATCACAATGAAATCGCCAAATTTGAAGCCGTCGCCTCGCGCTGGTGGGATTTAGAAGGCGAGTTCAAACCGCTGCATCGCATCAACCCGTTGCGCCTTGGCTATATTGCCGAACGCTCCGGCGGCCTGTTCGGCAAAAAAGTGCTTGATGTCGGCTGCGGCGGCGGCATCCTCGCCGAAAGCATGGCGCGCGAAGGTGCCACGGTCACCGGTCTGGATATGGGCTTCGAGCCGCTGCAGGTCGCAAAACTGCACGCCCTGGAGAGCGGCGTTCAGGTGGAGTATGTGCAGGAGACCGTCGAAGAGCACGCGGCGAAGCACGCCCAACAGTACGACGTCGTCACCTGTATGGAGATGCTCGAGCACGTCCCTGATCCACAGTCGGTCGTGCATGCCTGCGCGCGACTGGTGAAGCCCGGCGGCCAGGTCTTCTTCTCGACCATTAACCGCAACGGCAAAGCCTGGCTGATGGCCGTGGTCGGCGCGGAATACGTGATGAAAATGGTGCCAAAAGGTACGCATGACGTGAAGAAGTTTATCAAGCCGGCGGAGCTCATCGGCTGGATCGATCAGACTTCTCTGAAAGAGCAGCACATCACCGGCCTGCATTACAATCCGCTCACCAATACCTTCAAGCTGGCGCCGGGCGTTGATGTTAACTATATGTTGCATACAACGGCGAAAAAAGCATAACGTCATACGTTTTTATGATGATGATTGCGCGGCATCAAGCTGCGCAATTTTCCCTTCCGACGAAGAAATCAGCACTCGATCAAATTTTGATTTTTTTTTCTGTTTTATTGACTTCTTCTCCAGGCCTTATACGGCGTGGACTTAGCGATTATTACGCCTGCGCAACCTCAAATTAGCGTCAAAATCAACCCTTGTACTCAAAAGAATCCTTACTAAAATAACTCACCATATAGCGTTCTTTTTATCGACAACCCCCTACATATAGTATTTATCCACAGAGTTAGTCACAACGACTGGCTGTGGATAAATGGGGGGATATTTTTTCTCACGGACAGGTAAAAACCACATGAATCAGAGTCTGCTGGTGACAAAGCGCGACGGTAGCACCGAGCGTATCAATCTCGACAAAATCCATCGCGTACTAGATTGGGCGGCAGAAGGACTGAATAACGTTTCGATTTCTCAGGTAGAACTGCGTTCACATATTCAGTTCTATGACGGCATCAAAACCGCCGACATCCACGAGACTATTATTAAGGCCGCAGCGGACCTGATCTCCCGCGATGCGCCGGACTACCAGTACCTCGCCGCGCGACTGGCGATTTTCCACCTGCGCAAGAAAGCGTTTGGCCAGTTTGAACCACCAGCGCTGTACACCCATGTGGTAAACATGGTCGAAAAAGGTAAATACGATCATCATCTGCTGGAAGACTACACGGAAGAAGAGTTCCAGCAGATGGACGGTTTTATCGACCACTGGCGCGATATGAACTTCTCCTATGCCGCCGTTAAGCAGCTGGAAGGTAAATACCTGGTGCAGAACCGCGTCAGCGGCGAAATCTATGAAAGCGCCCAGTTCCTCTATATTCTGGTCGCGGCTTGCCTGTTCTCTAACTATCCGCGTGAGACCCGTCTGGACTACATCAAGCGTTTCTATGACGCGGTGTCCACCTTTAAAATTTCGCTGCCGACGCCGATCATGTCCGGCGTGCGTACCCCAACTCGTCAGTTCAGCTCCTGCGTGCTGATTGAGTGCGGCGATAGCCTGGATTCGATCAACGCCACCTCCAGCGCGATTGTGAAATACGTTTCCCAGCGCGCCGGTATCGGTATCAACGCCGGCCGCATTCGTGCGCTGGGTAGCCCGATCCGCGGCGGCGAAGCCTTCCACACCGGCTGCATCCCGTTCTATAAGCACTTCCAGACCGCGGTGAAATCCTGCTCGCAAGGCGGCGTTCGCGGCGGCGCGGCCACCCTCTTCTATCCGATGTGGCATCTGGAAGTCGAAAGCCTGCTGGTGTTGAAAAACAACCGCGGCACCGACGCCAACCGCGTTCGCCACATGGACTACGGCGTGCAGATCAACAAGCTGATGTACACCCGCCTGCTGAAAGGCGAGGACATCACCCTGTTCAGCCCGTCCGACGTTCCTGGCCTGTACGATGCGTTCTTCGCCGATCAGGATGAGTTCGAACGTCTGTACACGAAATACGAAAAAGACGACAGCATCCGCAAACAGCGTATTAAAGCCGTTGAGCTGTTCTCACTGATGATGCAGGAACGCGCCTCTACCGGCCGTATCTATATCCAGAACGTTGACCACTGCAACACCCACAGCCCGTTCGACCCGGTTGTCGCGCCGGTGCGCCAGTCTAACCTGTGCCTGGAAATCGCCCTGCCGACCAAACCGCTGGACGATGTGAACGACGAAAATGGCGAAATCGCGCTGTGCACGCTGTCGGCGTTCAACCTTGGCGCCATCGATAGCCTCGACGAGCTGGAAGACCTGGCGGTACTGGCGGTGCGCGCGCTGGATGCCCTGCTGGATTATCAGGATTACCCAATCCCGGCGGCCAAACGCGGCGCGATGGGTCGTCGTACGCTGGGCATCGGCGTTATCAACTTCGCTTACTATCTGGCGAAACATGGCAAGCGCTACTCCGACGGCAGCGCCAACAATCTGACGCACAAAACGTTCGAAGCCATTCAGTACTATCTGCTGAAGGCCTCCAACGAACTGGCTATCGAACAAGGCGCCTGCCCGTGGTTCAATGAAACTACCTACGCACAGGGTATTCTGCCGATCGATACCTACAAGAAAGACCTGGATGCGATCGTGAGCGAATCTCTGCATTTCGACTGGGAGCAGCTGCGTGAATCCATCAAAACCCACGGCCTGCGTAACTCCACACTCTCCGCGTTGATGCCGTCTGAGACCTCTTCGCAGATCTCCAACGCCACCAACGGCATCGAACCACCGCGCGGCCACGTGAGCATCAAAGCGTCGAAAGACGGGATCCTGCGCCAGGTCGTTCCGGATTACGAAAATCTGCAGAACGCCTACGAACTGCTGTGGGAAATGCCGAATAACGACGGTTATCTGCAGCTGGTCGGCATCATGCAGAAGTTCATCGATCAGTCGATTTCCGCCAACACCAACTACGACCCGACGCGTTTCCCGTCCGGAAAAGTGCCGATGCAACAGTTGCTGAAAGACCTGCTTAACGCCTATAAATTCGGCGTGAAAACGCTGTACTATCACAACACCCGTGATGGCGCGGAAGACGCCCAGGATGACCTGGCGCCGTCAATTCAGGACGACGGCTGCGAAAGCGGCGCATGTAAGATCTAAGGTATTTTTGCCGGGTGGCGCGATGCTTACCCGGCCTACGGTTTTGTAGGCCCGGCAAACGCAGTGTTGCCGGGCGATACAATCTCAACAGGACCCACTCATGGCATACACCACTTTTTCACAGACGAAAAACAATCAACTGCTTGAGCCGATGTTTTTTGGCCAGCCGGTTAACGTGGCCCGCTACGATCAGCAAAAATATGACATCTTTGAAAAACTGATTGAAAAGCAGCTCTCCTTCTTCTGGCGCCCGGAAGAAGTCGACGTTTCGCGCGATCGCATCGACTATCAGGCGCTGCCGGAACATGAAAAGCATATTTTTATCAGCAACCTGAAATATCAGACGCTGCTCGATTCCATCCAGGGCCGTAGCCCGAACGTCGCGCTGCTGCCGCTGATTTCCATCCCGGAACTGGAAACCTGGGTGGAAACCTGGGCCTTTTCAGAGACGATCCACTCGCGTTCCTACACCCACATTATCCGCAACATCGTCAACGACCCGGCGACGGTGTTCGACGATATCGTGACCAATGAGCAGATCCAGAAACGCGCGGAAGGCATCTCTCACTATTACGATTCTTTGATCGAAATGACCAGCTACTGGCATCTGCTGGGCGAAGGCACTCACACCGTCAACGGCAAAACCGTGACCGTGAATCTGCGCGAGCTGAAAAAGAAACTGTATCTATGCCTGATGAGCGTCAACGCGCTGGAAGCGATCCGCTTCTACGTCAGTTTCGCCTGCTCCTTCGCCTTTGCCGAACGCAAGCTGATGGAAGGTAACGCCAAAATTATTCGCCTGATCGCCCGAGATGAAGCGCTGCACCTGACCGGCACTCAGCATATGCTGAACCTGCTGCGCTCCGGCAGCGACGATCCGGAAATGGCGGAAATCGCCGAAGAGTGCAAACAGGAGTGCTATGACCTGTTCGTGCTGGCGGCGCAGCAGGAAAAAGAGTGGGCGGACTATCTGTTCCGCGACGGCTCGATGATCGGCCTGAACAAAGATATTCTCTGCCAGTACGTCGAGTACATCACCAATATCCGCATGCAGGCGGTGGGCCTCGATCTACCGTTCCAGACCCGCTCCAACCCGATCCCATGGATCAACACCTGGCTGGTTTCCGACAACGTTCAGGTCGCGCCGCAGGAAGTGGAAGTCAGCTCTTATCTCGTCGGCCAGATCGATTCTGAAGTCGATGCCGACGATCTGAGCAACTTCCAGCTGTAATGAAGCGGATTTTCTTGAGGATTTCTGACACTCGCCTTGAGTGTCAGGATGAACATCCTTCCCTGTTGGCCGCTCTTGAATCGCATAACATCGACGTGGAGTATCAGTGCCGCGAAGGCTATTGCGGTTCCTGCCGCACGCGTCTGGTGTCAGGCCAGGTTGACTGGTTGACAGAACCGCTGGCGTTTATCCAGCCGGGAGAAATTTTGCCCTGCTGCTGCCGGGCGAAAGGCGATATTGAGATCGAGATGTAAGTGTTGTCAGGTGGCGCTACGCTTACCTGACCTACAAAACCGCAGTTCGTAGATACTGTTATCGGTTTGCAACTTTTTCGCTTGAGAAAAACGTTTACCGCATGTCGCTGCAGAGGATATTGCGCTCCCGTTTAATTTTTCTGCAATATGTTTTCCGTGGCGCAGGGAGCGCACAAAGGGCGGCCAGTCGCCGCCGCCCTCTGTACTCCCGGGCTCTGGCCGCCAAAATCGCCACTTCGTGGTTCCTTCGACTTATCCCTGTAGGCTTCGGGTCGGGCCGAGGCTGCGTCCGTGCAAAACACGGCCCTCAGCCCGCATCCATGCGGGCTGCCCCGGCCTGCCGGGAACGTCTCAGCGATTTTGAGGCCACCAACACCGGCAGTTTCAGCCAGCATGGTGGATAAATTAAAGGCAGGCCGCACAGACCGTAGGCCGGGTAAGGAGTAGCCGCCACCCGGCTTTTTAGTGTTTCGCGTCCAGGAACTGCACCGCTTTATCCGGGAAATCGGTAAACAAGCCGTCGACGCCCGCCTGGTTATACAGCACGTCATAGAGCTGATTAACGTTAGTGGCGTACTCCGGCAACTGATCCGCGCGCACGGTATACGGATGCACCTGCAGATGGCTGGCGTGCGCCTCTTTTACCATCGCCGTCAGCTTCACCGTGCCCGGCTTCGAGCCTTCCGCTACCAGCATATGGTAATCCGGGCCGATACCGTCGGCGTACTGCGCAATCTGCGTCATCGCCCCCGGCTTGAACATCCAGTCATAGCTGTAGTTCACCCATTTACCATCGGCCTGTTTCTGCTGCGTTTCATTCCAGTCGGTATAGGCGATGAGCTGCACCAGATTGAGATCCATACCCATCTTCGGCTCCAGCTCATTCTTAATGCGTTTGAGCTCGTTGGCGTCAAAACACTGCAGATAAACCTTATCCTGCTTGCTGGTGTAGCCATATTCCTTCAGCACCTTCAGCGTGCTGGCGGCAATATCTTTGCCTTCCTGATGGTGGAACCACGGCGCTTTGATTTCCGGGTAGATACCGATATTTTTCCCCGTCGAATGATTCAGCCCCTGCACAAACTCAATCTCTTCTTCAAAGGTATGAATGCGGAAATCGGATTTACCCATCGGGAAACGCCCGGGATAGGTCTGCACGTTCTTACCATCTTTCGGCTCAAAACCTTCGGTGAACTTCAGCGACTTAATCTCGGCCAGGGTAAAGTCGATAGCGTAAAAACGGCCATCTTTACGCGCCCGCTGCGGGAAACGCTGCGCAACATCAGTCACCCGATCGAGATAGTGGTCATGCAACACCACCAGCCGATCGTCTTTGGTCATGACCAGGTCTTGCTCAAGGTAATCCGCCCCCTGAGCGTAAGCCATCGCTTTCGCCGGCAGGGTATGTTCCGGCAGATACCCGCTGGCGCCGCGGTGGGCGATGACAATTTTATCAGCGGCTGTCGCGCTGAAGCACAGCGCTGAACTGGCCAAAATCATTCCGCTCATTAGCGCGGTAAGTTTCATTTTCATCGCCGCTCCTTAGGCTTGTTTCAGTTGTTGATGATGACGACGCTCGCCAAGCATGACGATAATGAGCAGCAGAACCGCCAGTACGCTACCGCCAATCATCACCATGAAGCCGCCATCCCAGCCGAAGAAATCGACGGTATAGCCAACAATGGCGCTCGCGGCTACAGAACCGCCGAGATAACCGAACAGACCGGTGAAGCCCGCAGCGGTGCCGGCAGCTTTTTTCGGCGCCAGTTCCAGCGCATGCAGACCGATCAGCATTACCGGGCCGTAAATCAGGAAGCCAATGACGATCATACAGGCCATATCGACGCCCGGATTACCCGGAGGGTTCAGCCAGTAAACGACGGTGGCAATCGTCACCAGGATCATAAAGAACACGCCGGTTGCGCCGCGGTTGCCTTTAAATACTTTGTCCGACATCCAGCCGCACAACAGGGTGCCCGGAATGCCCGCGTACTCATACAGGAAGTAGGCCCAGGAGGATTTATCCAGCGCGAAGTGTTTGACCTCTTTCAGGTAGGTCGGCGACCAGTCCAGAATGCCGTAGCGCAGCAGATAAACGAAGACGTTAGCGATAGCGATGTACCACAGCAGTTTGTTCGGCAGAATGTACTGCATAAAGATCTGCTTCGCCGTCAGCTCTTCTTCGTGCTTTTCGCTATAGTCATCCGGATAGTCGTTTTTATACTCTTCAATCGGCGGCAGACCGCAGGACTGCGGGGTATCGCGCATCATCGCGAAGGCAAAAATCGCCAGCAGGATCGCGCCGAAAGCCGGCATATACAGCGCCGCGTGCCAGTCGTTAAACCACGCCATCCCCAGCAGGAACAGCAGCGGCGGAATGCCGCCGCCGACGTTATGCGCGCAGTTCCACACTGAGACAATCCCGCCGCGCTCTTTCTGCGACCACCAGTGCACCATGGTACGACCACACGGCGGCCACCCCATCCCCTGGAACCATCCGCAAAGGAACAGCAATACGAACATGATCATGATGCTGGAAGTCGCCCACGGCACGAAGCCCATCACCAGCATCACCAGCGCCGCCAGAATTAACCCTGCGGGCAGGAAAATGCGCGGATTCGAGCGGTCGGAGACCGATCCCATGATGAATTTCGAAAATCCGTAGGCGATGGAGATACCCGAAAGCGCGAAACCGAGGTCGCCACGAGAGAACCCCTGCTCAATCAGATAAGGCATCGCCAGCGCAAAGTTCTTACGAACCAGATAGTAAGCGGCATAACCGAAGAAGATGCCAATAAAGATCTGCCAGCGTAATCGACGATACAACGGGTCGATTTCCGCCGCCGGCAAACGCGCTTTATGCGCTGCGGGTTTAAAAATACTTAACATATCAGCCTCCGTGGCCATTGCTGTTTCACTGACATCGACGCAAAAAATCTAATTTATTCACGCACTTCTAATTAGGTCGCGATGGTAGGCAAAGCGTAGAACTAATACTGTGAAATATCGCACATTTTGTTACAGATATATGACAAAATTTTCCAATGTGAGCACAAAATCACAGCAAACGCTCGAATTGCGCGCAAATATGCTCGAAATCAAACATTCCACACTATTGGTATGGCTAAATGGTGTAAAACGAAAGTAGAGGACCGGAAGATGGCCGAGACGCAAGAATTTGATGCGCTGATTATTGGCGGCGGCGCCACCGGCGCGGGAATCGCCCGCGACTGCGCCCTGCGCGGGTTACGTGTGGCGTTGATTGAGCGGCACGATATCGCCACCGGCGCCACCGGCCGCAACCATGGTCTGTTGCACAGCGGCGCGCGCTATGCCGTTACCGATAGCGAATCCGCACGCGAATGTATCAGCGAGAATCGCATTTTACGTCGCATCGCCCGCCACTGCATTGAACCCACCAACGGGCTGTTTATCACCCTGCCTGAAGATGACATGGCCTGGCAGCAAACCTTCATCAACGCCTGTCAGCAGGCCGGTATCGATGCCAAACCGCTTACCCCCGCTGAAGCTTTGCGTCTGGAACCCGCGGTCAACCCGACGCTGCTTGGCGCCGTACAGGTACCGGACGGCACCGTCGATCCGTTCCGCCTGACGGCCGCTAATATGCTCGACGCCCGCGAACACGGCGCGCAGATCCTCACCGGCTGCGAGGTTACCGGCCTGCTACGTCAGGGCGATCGTGTGTACGGCGTACAGATCTACGATCATCAACGTCGCGAAGCGCGTAGCATGCGCGCACAGGTGGTGGTCAACGCCGCCGGAATTTGGGGCCAACGCATCGCGGAATACGCCGATCTGCGCATCTCCATGTTCCCGGCAAAAGGCTCGCTGCTGATCCTCGACCATCGTATTAATAATCAGGTGATTAACCGCTGCCGCAAGCCGGCGGATGCCGATATTCTGGTGCCCGGCGATACCATCTCGCTGATTGGCACCACCTCGACGCATATTCCTTATGACGAAATTGACGATAACCGGGTGACGACGGAAGAGGTCGATACGCTGCTGCGCGAAGGGGAAAAACTGGCGCCGATCATGGGGCGCACCCGGGTGCTACGCGCTTACTCCGGCGTCCGTCCGCTGGTCGCCAGCGATGACGACCCCAGTGGGCGCAGCGTCAGCCGCGGTATTGTGCTGCTCGACCACGCCGCGCGCGACGGTATGGAAGGCTTTATCACCATCACCGGCGGTAAGTTGATGACCTACCGTCTGATGGCGGAATGGGCCAGCGACGCCGTCTGCCGCAAACTCGGCAATACTGAGCCGTGCCGCACCGCGGAGCGTCCGCTGCCGGGCTCGCAGGAAGCCACAGAAACCACGCTGAAAAAGATTATCTCGCTACCGACGCCGCTGCGCGGGTCGGCGGTCTATCGCCACGGCGACCGCACCCCGGCATGGCTCGGCGACAGCCGCCAGCACCGCAGCCTGGTCTGTGAATGTGAAGCGGTCACCGCCGGGGAAGTGCAGTACGCGGTAGAGAATCTGGCGGTGAAGAATCTGCTCGACCTGCGCCGTCGTACCCGAGTCGGTATGGGCACCTGCCAGGGGGAACTGTGCGCCTGCCGCGCCGCCGGGCTGCTACAGCGCTTCAACGTCGCCACACCGGCGCAGTCGTTAACTCAGCTGTCGGAATTTCTCAATGAACGCTGGAAAGGCGTTCAGCCCATCGCCTGGGGTGACGCGCTGCGCGAAAGTGAATTTACCCGCTGGGTCTACCTCGGCTTATGCGGACTGCAAAAGGAACATCAGGATGAAATTTGATTGCGCAATCGTCGGCGGCGGGCTGGCCGGGCTACTGTGCGGACTGGCGCTGAATCAGTACGGCCTACGCTGCGTGATAATCAGCCGCGGGCAAAGCGCGCTGCACTTTTCCTCTGCTTCATTAGACCTGCTCTCGGCGCTGCCGAACGGCGATACCGTCACTGATATCGCACAAGGTCTTCAGCAACTGGCCGTTCAGCTTCCTGAACACCCCTACTCCCGTCTCGGTGCCGACGCGGTGTTCGAATACGCCAGGCAGGCCGAAGCGCTGCTGGCCGCCTGCGGCGCGAACATGCAAGGCGAAGCGCGCCGACCGCATCTGCGGGTGACGCCGCTGGGAACGTTGCGCCCGGCGTGGCTGTCGCCCGAAGAGGTTCCGCTGGCGCCCATCGCGCAGCAGCGCGTATGCATGGTGGGGATTAGCGGTTTTGCCGATTTTCAACCGCACCTGGCCGCCGCCGCCCTCGGACAGAGCGGAGTGGACGCCTCCGCCGCGGAGATTGATTTACCGCTGCTTGATGTGCTGCGCGATAACCCTACGGAGTTCCGTGCCGCCAACATCGCCCGCGTGCTTGATGATGAAAACCTGTGGCCTGCCCTGCAGTCCGCGCTGCTGCCGCTAGCGCAAGAGTACGAACTGCTGATAATGCCCGCCTGTTTTGGGCTCGCGGATAATCGCCTCTGGCATTGGCTACAGGAACATCTGCCCTGCTCGCTGCGCCTGCTGCCGACGCTGCCGCCTTCGGTGCCGGGGATGCGCCTGCATAGCCAGCTTCAGCGTCAGTTCATCCGCACCGGTGGTACCTGGCTTGCCGGTGACGAAGTGGTGAAAATCAGCCATCAGCAGGGCGCCGTCGAGGCCGTCTGGACGCGAAATCACGGCGATATCGCGCTGCGCCCGCGCTTTACCGTGCTGGCGAGCGGAAGCTTTTTCAGTAACGGACTCGTCGCCACGCGTGATAGCGTGCGCGAACCGATCCTCGGCCTCGATCTGCAGCAAACGCTGGCGCGCGATAGCTGGTATCAGCGTGATTTCTTCGCGTCACAACCGTGGCAGCGCTTTGGTTTGAAGACGGACCCCATGCTACGCCCACACCTGCTCGGCCAGCCGCTGAGTAATCTTTTCGCTATCGGCTCGCTGCTCGGCGGTTTCGATGCCATTCAACTCGGCTGCGGCGGCGGCGTTTGCGCCGTCACCGCGCTGCATGCCGCCAGACAGATCCACACCCTTGCAGGAGGCCGGTCATGAACGATACCCGCTTTGAAAGCTGCATAAAATGCACGGTCTGTACCACCGCCTGCCCGGTGAGCCGGGTAAATCCGCGCTATCCCGGCCCGAAACAGGCGGGGCCGGACGGCGAACGTCTGCGTCTGAAAGATGGCGCGCTGTACGACGATGCGCTGAAATATTGTATTAATTGCAAACGCTGCGAGGTGGCCTGTCCGTCTGATGTGAAAATCGGCGATATTATTCAACGCGCGCGTGCGCAGTACAGCCAACAAAAACCGACTCTGCGCGATGCCATCCTCAGCCATACCGATCTGATGGGCACCCTTTCCACGCCTTTCGCGCCGCTGGTCAACGCCACTACGGGGTTAAAACCGGTGCGCCGCCTGCTCGACACCGCGCTGAAAATCGACCATCGCCGCACGCTGCCGAAATATGGCTTCGGCACCTTCCGCCGCGCTTATCGCCAGCTCGCCGCCAAACAGGCGCAGTACAGCGAGCAGGTGGCTTTCTTCCATGGCTGCTACGTCAACTATAACCACCCGCAATTGGGTAAGGATCTGATTCGCGTCGTCAAC
This sequence comes from Klebsiella sp. 141203, assembly GCF_032601985.1. NCBI lineage: Bacteria > Pseudomonadati > Pseudomonadota > Gammaproteobacteria > Enterobacterales > Enterobacteriaceae > Klebsiella > Klebsiella sp. 141203. The sequence goes on from NZ_JAQIRL010000001.1 coordinate 1,350,230, forward strand.
GCGCTGGGTACCGGCGTGCAGCTCTTATCGAAAGAAAAATGCTGCGGCGTCCCGCTTATCGCCAACGGCTTTTTTGACAAAGCGCGCAAGCAAGCGCACAGCAACGTCGCCGCCATGCGCGAAAACGCGTTGCCGATCATCGCCACCTCTTCAACCTGTACTTTTACCCTGCGCGATGAATATCCCCATCTCCTGGATATCGATAACAGCGATCTGCGGGATCGGGTGGAGTTAGCGACCCGCTGGATTTGGAAACAGCTCAATGCCGGCAAAACCCTTCCATTGCGCCCGCTGCCGCTGAAGGTGGTCTATCACACCCCATGTCATATGGAAAAAATGGGCTGGTCGCTATACACCCTTGAGCTTTTGCGCCAAATCCCGGGCCTACAGCTGGAAGTACTGGATTCGCAGTGCTGCGGTATCGCCGGCACCTTCGGCTTTAAGTCGGAAAACTATTTGTCGGCGCAGGCCATTGGCGCGCCATTATTTCGCCAGATTGAAGAGAGCGGCGCGGACGTAGTGATTACCGATTGCGAAACCTGCAAATGGCAGATAGAGATGTCCACCAGCAAGCGCTGCGAACATCCCATTACTCTGCTGGCGCAGGCGCTGGGGGCGCCTGCCTGAGTCAGTCGATAAACAGCGTCTCGACGACGTTAATCCAGCCATGCTCGCCGCTGACCGGCTTACCGTTGAGCCAGCGGCGCAGCATATTCAGCGCCATCATGGCGCACACTTCTTGTCGCACCGCCAGCCCATGACGATTCACGCTGAACTTAACCCGCAGCGCGTGCGTACCTTCCGGCGTCGCCAGCACAAAGTTCAGGTAATCGGCCTCCTGACCGCTGACCGACAACGCCAGTCCGGCAAAATGGTTTACGCGCCGCTCGGCGGCCCAGCGCGCCGATTGCGCTAACGTCTCCTCCTGCGCCGGCACCACTTCGCTGGCGAGAAGCGGCGCGTTCGCCCGCCTCAGCTGCAGCGCCAGCAGGCCGCTGGTGAACTGTTCGCTCAAGGTCAGGCTAAGCTGACGCTCCTGCAGGCAGCGCGCGATCTGTGCCGGTAACCCTTCCGTGCCCTCGAAGATAAGGCTCTCTCCGGCTACCTTACGCACTTCTGGCCACAGCGCCAGCATGGCATCGCGCTGCTCGGCAGGACCGGTTAGTTTTAGCTCGATAATCGGCATTGACGAGCGGTAGCCCATCACCACACCAGGGGGGAGCTGCAGGTGATTGAGGCTTTGCGCCAACTCGCTTTCCGAACGTCCGAAGGTGGTTAAACGCAGACAGACAGGCGGCGACGGAAGCGTGAAGCGCGCACGTAAGCGCGGTACGATCTCCTGCTCGACCATAACTTTGAATTCAGACGGTACGCCGGGGGTGAAAAACATCAGGCAGCGGTTGAGCTGTACGGCAAACCCGCAGGCGGTGCCCACCGGATTATTGATCATTTCGGCGCTGGCGGGGATTTCCGCCTGCTTGCGATTGCTTTCCGCCATTGGCCGACCGCGTTCGGCAAAGAATCGCGTCATCGTCTCCAGCCATTCAGCGTTGAGGACCAACCCTTCGCCTTTCGCCGTCGCGGCCGCCAGCGCGCTAAGATCGTCGCTGGTCGGCCCCAGACCGCCATTCACGATCAGCACATCCGCCTGTTCGCTGCGTTCGCGCAGAATAGCCACCAGCGCGTCGAGGTCATCGCCGACGGTATTGCGGCGCGTTAACGGTAAACCCTGATTAAAAAAGTAATCCGCCAGCCAGGCGGCATTGGTATCGACAATCTGCCCATGCAGCACTTCATCGCCGGTGGACAGCATTTCCACTTGTAGCATTATGAACTCCAGCCTGATAAGTCGAATTACTATAGCGCAAAGGCGCGGGCTGGCGACGAAGAAATTTGGCGCGGCGGATGGCCGCGCCGGAGGATTAGAAGCTGGCGCTGGCGCCGATGTACGGACCGTCGGCGATGGTGTTATCACGGTTGCCGTCTTTGCCCGCCAGGTTCAGGTAGCGATAACCTGCCTGGATGCTAAGCGGACGCATGATGGTCCAGCTGGCGCCGACGTTCGCTTCTTCATAGCTCTCGATGCCGCTGGAGAGGGAATCAGGCGAGTAGTAATAGTCGCCGTACAGACGGAAGCTATCGCCAATTTTCCACTGCAGGCCGCCGCCGACCGCGGCCGCGTAACCTTCATCGCCCTGCTTCGGATTGGTGTAGATGCCTTTGCCGCCCACGGTCGCCAGGAATGGTCCCAGCGGAATATTCAGACCCAGACCTAAACCCGCGGCGTCGCCGTCGTTATCGCTATGCAACCAGTTGCCGGAAATAGCAAGGCCGGTGGATTCGGTACCGAAGCCAACGCCGAGGTTGGTATAGTGCTCGCCGGCTTCGCCAGTAACGCTAATAGCATGGGCCGCCGAGGAAACCATCATTACCCCGGCCAGGGCCATAAAAATGCTCTTTTTCATTATTTACTCTATCCAGAAAAGAAGAATCAAAGAAGTCCCGAAAAAACCAGAAAATTCTACTGCGCACCCGTCAGGAATCAATGACCTGGCGAAATGATTTTTCACAAGAGTGTAACCAGTTGCGTCTTTTTACATCAATACCGACGCGCAGTTGCGAAAGAATGCAAATTCTGCCGAATTTAAATTCATCAGAATTATATTGAATTGAGTTGTATTGATTAAATAAATCTATATTAACCTGCGCGATCGCCGTCGCGCAGGCCGTTTGAAGGAAGCAGAAAAATTAATGGGCGAGCAGGGCCAGACGCTCCGGCGCAAGCCCCGTCAGCTTCGCCACCAGCGCCAGGTCAAGCCCGTTTTCCAGCATCGCTTGGGCAATACGTTGCGCAGCCAATTGTTCTCCCTGTTCAAGACCTTGTTGCAGGCCCTGCTCAAGGCCTTGCTGATGGCCTTGCTGATGGCCGCGTTGTTCCAGAAACTGGGCAATGTTCATTAGCGTCTCCTTATGCGGCCGTCTGGGGACATTTTGCGCAAGATTACGTAAAAAGGCGACCGGATCGGCGGCATTTCCTGCCTGCAATAAATAGTGAAGCCGCGTCCTGAGCTGCCTGCGGCTAGTGTATCCCAGCGCCAACAGGCTGGCTAGTTGCTCCTGCAGTTCCATCATATCGCGTTGCCGGATATGCTTTTGCAGCAACTCAAGCATTTCGCTTAACTTAGCACTCTGTAGAGCCAGCGCCGTATTTCCCTTGCGGTTTGCCGAGGCCCCTCGCAAACTGTTTCCTCGATACCCGGCCCGACTCACTGCGAAGGAGAAAAATCATGCGTCAAAGGACGATTGTTTGCCCGCTAATCCAAAATGATGGCCATTACCTGTTGTGCAAGATGGCTGCCGACCGCGGGGTTTTTCCCGGACAGTGGGCGCTGTCCGGCGGCGGCGTGGAGCCGGGGGAAACTATTGAAGAGGCGCTGCGACGTGAAGTCCGCGAGGAGCTTGGCGAAAAACTGCAGTTGACCCGTATCACGCCATGGAGCTTCCGCGATGATACCCGTGTGAAAACCTATGCCGATGGTCGCCAGGAAGAGATCTACATGATCTATTTGATTTTCGATTGCATAAGCGCCAACCGCGAGGTCACGATCAACGAGGAATTCGACGATTACGCGTGGGTGAAGGGCGAAGACCTGCGACACTACGATCTTAATGCCGCGACCCGCCTCACCCTCAGCCAGAAAGGGCTGCTTTAAGCCACGGTCAGCAGACGCAGCGTCACCTTTAATCCTCCCAGGCTTTCGCTGCGCGACAGCTGCGGGCGGCTACGATGCAGACGTGCGATATCGTTTACCAGCGCCAGGCCCAGCCCGGCGCCGGGTATGCCGCCACCATTCTCCAGCCGTCGAAACGGCGTCAGCGCCTGGTTAATCAGGTTTTCATCGATACCCGGGCCGCTATCCTCCACGCTCAGCGTGACGGCTTCGCCATCGCGATGCAGACTCAGCGTCACCGTCCCACGTGCCGGAGTGTAGCGAATCGCATTGTCGAGCAGGTTGGCGCACAGTTCCCCCAACAAAACGCCATCACCCAAAACGTTCACCGGCGACTGCTCGCCCTCATAACCCAGATCGATGTTTTTACTGCGCGCCTGGGCAATGCGCGAAAAACAGCTATGGTGCACGACCTCCTGCAGATCGACCGCGGCAAACGCCTGCTCGCCCTGCTCCCGGCGTTTTACCGTCGCCAGTTGCAACAAACGTTCGGTGAGTAAAATCGTATCATCCAGCGTCGCGCGCATGGCCTGCAAACTCTCGCGCCACAGACGCGGATCGTCGCTGGCCAGCGCCACCGAAGCCTGAGTTTTCAGGACCGCCAGCGGCGTTTTCAACTGATGCGAAGCGTCGGCGCTAAAGCGTTCCTGCCGGGAGATCATCACCCGCAGGCGGTCGATATAGCGGTTAAAAGCCACGATCAGCAGCCGCGTTTCCGACCACGGCAGCAATTCCGGTAACGGCGTCAGCAGGCCGGGTTCGCGGCGCACCATCAGCGCCGAGAGTTGACGCATTGGCCGCAGAACGCGGCGCAGTAACCACCCCGCCAGTACCAACGTCAACAGCACTAATAAGCCTTGTGACACCCAGGATGAAAACAGCAGTTGCCCGGCCAGCCAGCGCCTCGACTGCAGCGTTTCGGCAATATAAATCTCCGCCATTCCGACGATGCCGCCTTCGTTGACCGGCTGCAGCAGGCGCGCCACGCGGATTGCCTGACCGCGGTATTCGGTATGATAAAACCATGCCAGCGCCGGATAGAGTTGAGTTCGTGAAGTGGCCGGCGGCATCGCCGGCAGATCGTCAAAACCGGAAATCACTTTCCCCTGCGGATCGACCACCTTGTAATACAGCCGGTCGTTCATGTTGAGTTCAAAGCTGTCCAGCACCACCCAGGGCACATTGACCTCCAGATGGCCGCCGCGCACTACCAGCCGCTCCGCCACGGTGCGCGCCGAGGAGAGCAGCGTACGATCGTAGGCCTGCGTCGCCGCCTGCAGCGCGCTCACGTAGCTATTGAATGCCGATAGCCCCCACAACAGCGCCAGCGGCAGGCCGAGGAACAGCAGCAGTTGGGCATACAGCGACTGCGGTTTACCCCAGCTCATGCGGCTCACGCTCCAGCAGATAACCCAGCCCGCGTAGCGTAGTGATACGCACGTTACCCTGCTGGAGTTTCTTGCGCAGGCGGTGAATATAAAGTTCGATGCTTTCCGGGCTGACGTCGTCGCTGAGGCTAAACACCTGTTCAAATAGCTGCTGGCGGGAAACCGGACGGGTACGGCGAAACATCAGCACTTTCAACAGCGCCAGCTCGCGCGGCGTCAGGGACAACATCTCACCACGCAGCAGAAAATAGCCTTCATCACGATATTCCAGCTCCCCAAGCTGCTGTACCTCATGCACCTGCCCTTCGCTGCGTCGCAGCAACGCCCGCAGACGGGCGTCGAGCTCCTCCAGCTCAAAAGGTTTAGGCAGGTAATCATCGGCGCCGACGTTCAGCCCTTTCACCCGGTCCGCTACCGCGCTGCGCGCGGTCAACAGCAGCACCGGCAGCGTTTGCCCGCGCTTACGCAACCGCTGTACCACCTCGAGGCCATCCAGGCCCGGCATACCGATATCCAGCACCGCCAGCGCATATTTTTCACTTTGCAGCAGATGATCCGCCGCCCGGCCATCAAAAACGCAATCCACGGCAAAACCGCCCTGCACCAGAGCCTTTTCCAGCCAGTGAGCCAGCTCACGGTTATCCTCGGCTAATAAGAGACGCATATCACATCCTGTAAAGTTGCTGCCGCATTGAAAGGGAAATGAAAGGTAACTGTTTTAACAATCACGCAACCGAATCGCCACATGTCGGTTCACATAATCAGAAAAACATTCCCTGTCCCTACTGAGGAAGCCTATGAAAACGCCATTTTTCCGCCATCTTAGCGCCATCGCGCTGTGCCTCTGTACAACCACCGCTTTCGCGGCGCAAGCCCCGTCCCGCACCGAATGTATCGCGCCCGCCAAACCCGGCGGCGGCTTTGACCTTACCTGTAAGCTGATTCAGGTAAGCATGATGGAAACCGGCGCGATCGAGAAACCGATGCGCGTCACCTATATGCCCGGCGGCGTCGGCGCGGTGGCCTACAACGCCATCGTCGCCCAGCGTCCGGCGGAAGCCGGAACCGTGGTTGCCTTTTCCGGCGGCTCGCTGCTGAATTTGTCGCAGGGGAAATTCGGTCGCTACGGCGTTGATGACGTGCGATGGCTGGCGAGCGTCGGTACCGACTACGGCATGATTGCCGTGCGCGCCGATTCGCCATGGAAAGACCTGAAGTCATTCATGACTGCGATGGAGAAAAATCCCGCCACTATCGTCATTGGCGCCGGTGCCTCCATCGGCAGCCAGGACTGGATGAAAGCGGCGCTGCTGGCGCAAAAAGCCAACGTTGATCCGCACAAGATGCGCTATGTCGCCTTCGAGGGCGGCGGCGAGCCGGTAACCGCGCTGCTCGGCAACCATGTGCAGGCGGTCTCCGGCGATCTCAGTGAAATGGTGCCGTACCTGCAGGGAAATAAGATCCGCGTCCTGGCGGTCTTCTCCAACGAACGTCTGCCGGGCGCGCTGGCCGATGTCCCTACCGCTAAAGAGCAGGGCTATGACCTGGTGTGGCCGATTATTCGCGGCTTCTTTATGGGCCCGAAGGTAAGCGATGCCGACTATCAGTGGTGGGTTGATGAATTCACTAAACTGCAGCAAACCGATGAGTTCAAAAAGCAACGTGAACTGCGCGGCCTGTTTGAATTCAACATGAACGGCAAGGAGCTCGATACCTATGTAAAACAGCAGGTCAGCGATTATCGCGAACAGGCGAAAGCCTTTGGTCTGGCTAAATAATCCGCGGAGGCGCTAATGAGCGATCGTATCTTTGCCGGAGTCTGGCTGTTGCTATGCATCGGCGGCCTGTTTATCGCCTGGCAGATCCACAGCGAATACTCGTATGAACCCGTCGGCCCGCGCCCTTTCCCATTGGGCATTATCGGCCTGATGCTGCTGTGTTCGGCGCTGATGCTGCTGCGTCGCCCGGACGCCATCGAGTGGCCGGGACGACATGTCCTGCAACGGCTGTTAACCATGGTCGTGGTGCTGGTGGTCTATGCCTGGGGATTTGAATGGCTGGGATTTCCGCTAGCCACTGCGCTGCTGACGGCGGTGATCGGCCTGCTATTCGGCGCCACGCTACCGGCGGCAGGCATTGCCGGCGTGGTGATGGGCGTCTCGTTATGGTACGCCTTCGATACCTTACTTGATGTGACCCTGCCGCTTGGCGTCTGGTTAAATTAACGGAGAAGCTTATGGATACCTGGATCTATCTGTCGCAGGGTTTCGCCGTCGCCATGACGCCGGAAAATCTGCTTATTGCCCTCATCGGCTGCTTTGTCGGAACCATCGTCGGGCTGCTGCCCGGCCTCGGGCCGATTAACGGCGTCGCCATTCTGCTGCCGCTGGCCTTTGCCCTGCACCTGCCTGCGGAATCGGCGCTGATCCTGTTGGCGACGGTCTATATCGGTTGCGAATATGGCGGGCGTATTTCGTCTATCCTGCTGAACGTGCCCGGCGATGCCGCCGCCATCATGACGGCGCTTGATGGCTATCCCATGGCGCAGCAAGGGCGCGGCGGCGTCGCACTATCTATTTCCGCCGTTAGCTCTTTCTTCGGTTCGCTTATCGCGATCGGCGGCATTATTCTGTTCGCGCCGCTTCTCGCCCAGTGGTCACTGGCGTTCGGCCCGGCGGAATATTTCGCGCTGATGGTGTTTGCCATCGCCTGCCTCGGCAGCATGATGGCGCAAAACCCGCTGAAGTCGTTCCTCGCGGCGTTAATCGGTTTGGGCCTGGCGACGGTGGGCGTGGATGCCAACACCGGGGTTTACCGCTTTACCTTCGACAGCGTCCATCTCTCCGATGGCGTTCAGTTTATAGTGGTGGTTATCGGCCTGTTCTCCGTTTCCGAGATCCTGTTGATGCTGGAGAGCACCAGCGGCGGGCAAACGCTGGTGCGTAAAACCGGGCGCATGCTGTTTAACACCAAAGAGGCCGCGCAGTGCGTCGGCGCGACCCTACGCTCTTCCGTCGTGGGTTTCTTCGTCGGTATTCTGCCCGGCGCCGGGGCGACCATCGCCAGCGCCATTACCTATATGACGGAGAAAAAAATCAGCGGCAACAGCGATAACTTCGGCAAGGGGGATATTCGCGGCGTGGCGGCGCCGGAAGCCGCTAATAACGCCTCCGCCTGCGGTTCGTTTATTCCGATGCTGACGCTCGGCGTGCCTGGCTCCGGTACCACCGCGGTCATGATGGGCGCATTGACGCTATATAACATTACGCCCGGCCCGGCGATGTTCACCGAACAGCCGGATATTGTCTGGGGACTTATCGCCGCGCTGCTTATCGCCAACGTGATGCTGCTTATTATGAACATTCCGCTGATTGGCCTGTTCACCCGCATGCTGACGATACCGCTGTGGTTCCTGGTACCAGCCATCGCCGCCGTTTCCGCCGTTGGCGTCTATGCGGTGCACAGCACCACCTTTGACCTGCTGCTGATGGTTGGTCTCGGCGTGCTCGGCTACATCATGCGTAAAATGCATTTCCCGATGTCGCCGCTGATCCTCGGTTTTGTGCTGGGCGAGATGCTGGAGCAGAACCTGCGCCGCGCGCTGTCAATCAGCAACGGTAATCTGGCTATCCTCTGGGAAAGCGGCGTAACCAAAACATTGCTAATGCTGGCTGTCGCCGTCCTGGTGGTGCCGCCGCTGCTGCGTCTGAGACGTAAACAGCGCCAGCGCCGCGCCGAGGCGAATATCGGCTAAACCGGCGAATTGACCCATTCGCGCAGCGCCCGGCGCGAAATCTTAATCCCGCCGTTCTTTAACGTTTCCGGCAGCCGTAGCCACTGTACCGGCTGCTGGAAACGCGCTAACCGTTCTGCACTCCATGCCGCCAGCGTGGCCATTTCGCAGCCGTCCTCGCATTCAACCACCGCCACCGGGCGTTGGCCGTATTCGACATCATCCTGCGGCACAATAAACACCTGCTGAACCTGCGGATGGGCGAGTATCACGCGCTCAACCTCCTCCGGCTGAATGCCTTCGCCGCCGCTAAAAAAGAGATTATCCAGTCGTCCTATAATCGACAGCCTGGCGTTGCGTAACTCCCCGCGATCGCGCGTCGCAAACCAGCCTTCATCATTGGTTAATGACAACAGTTGACCATCCCGCCAGTAGCCCGCGGCCATGCTCGCCGCCCGCAGCCAGATCTCGCCGGCGACAATTTTTACCTCCCTTCCCGGCAGCGCTTCGCCCACATCCGCCTCGCCGTCGGCCTCTTTGGCGCAGACCGTGGAGGCGAATTCAGTGAGGCCATAGCCGCAGAAACTGCGTATCCCCTGCGCTCGCGCCCTTTCGGTCAGCTCGACCGGAATCGCCGCACCGCCAAGCAACACCGCCTTGAGTGAAACATCGGCATCGCCATTCAGCAGACGCCATAGCTGAGTCGGTACCAGTGAAGCATGGGTACAGCCCTGTAACGCTTGCTCCAGCGGTTGTTTGTCACGCACCGTCAGCCGCGCGCCCGCCAGCAGCCAGCGCCAGATGATCCCCTGCCCGGAGACATGGAACAACGGCAGCGACAGTAGCCAGTCGTCCTCCCCGGCAAACGGCATCAGCGCCAGCACGCCAGCGGCGCTAGCCAAATGGGCGCTGGCGCTATGGACTGCCGCCTTCGGCAGGCCGGTTGAGCCGGAGGTTAACGTCATCGACACCAACCGTTCGCCATGCCAGCAAACGGCCCAGGCGCCTTCTGCCGCCTGCAGAGTTAACGCCGGTAAATTCCCCGGCAGCGTATCACCGTTAAGCACCAGTTGATGCTGTACGGTTAACGCAGGCAGCAGTTCCTGCAGCAATACCGTAGGCAGTTGCGGATTAAGCGGCAGCACCCGCGCCCCACACTGCAGCAGCGCCAGCCAGGCGAGTAGCGTCTCCGGCTGGTTGTAGGCCCTAAGCGCCACGCCCTGACCCTCCATTACGCCCTGCGCGGCAAAACCAGACGCCAGCGCGTCAATCCGCGCGCATAGCTCACGCCAGGTCAACGCCTGGTCATTCAGGCGTAGCGCCTGCGACGCGCCGCGTAACTGACACCAGTGGCGCCACGGCCAATCGGAAAACATCACAGCAGTTGCTCCAGCTCATCAGCATTGAAAATTGGCAGCGTACTTTCCGGCCACGCCCGCACCAGCTGCGCGCCCATCAGCGCCAGCGTATCGAGTCCGGGGATAGTCTGCGGGGTCAGCCAGGCGGCGATCCGCGCCAGCTGCGTTAACCCCAGGCTGGACTCGATCGACGAGCTAATCACCGCGCTCAGCCCCAGCGCATGCGCCGCGGCGACCTGTTGCTGAACCTTTTGTAAACTGCCGGTCAGCGTCGGTTTGATCACCACCGCGCGCACGCCGGGCTCGGCGACAAAACGGAAATCCGCCTCGCGCAGGCTTTCATCCCAGGCGATAGCAATACCGGTCTGCTGGCTGAATTCACGCGAATCGTCGCGGCTTTTGCACGGTTCTTCGAGAAAGGCAATGCGCTGGCGATAGGCCGGATTAACATATTTGGCGAACTGCTGCGCTTTGATCGGCGTCCACGCCCGGTTGGCATCCAGCCGCAGCTGCAGATCGGGGATCGCTTCCAGCAGCAGATTCACCACCATGCCGTCGCGTACCGCCTCCCACAACCCCACTTTCACCTTAGCGACTTTCTCGCCGGGCATCGCCGCCAGTTTGGCGAACAGTTCATCCGGGTCGCCGGAACAGAGCGGCGCCGCGCGATAATCCGCCGCCTGCGGTAGCTCGCCGCCAAGCTCTGCCTGCGCGCAGCTAATACCAAAAGCGACGGAGGGCTGCATGGGAAGCAGCGGCTCAGCGCCGTCGCGCCAGGCCCGCGCCCACGCCAGCAGCGCCATTTGCGCCTCTTCCAGCGTTTCGTCACTGAATCCCGGCAGGGGAGAAATTTCCCCCCAGCCTTCGCGTTCATCCTCCTGCAGGCGGATGAACAGCCCATCGCGGGTTTTTAACCGCCGTTCGCGCAGAACCACGCCCGCGTCCATCGGTATCTGCCAGCGGTAAACCTGCGAAAAGCGCATTATGGATTCCGTTTAAATTTGCTGAAGTCCGGCTGACGTTTCTGGTTGAAGGCGTTACGTCCTTCCTGCCCTTCTTCCGTCATGTAGAACAGCATGGTGGCGTTACCCGCCAGCTCCTGCAGCCCGGCCTGGCCGTCGCAGTCGGCGTTCAGCGCCGCTTTCAGGCAACGCAGCGCCATCGGGCTGTTTTGCAGCATTTCACGACACCAGCGCACGGTCTCTTTTTCCAGATCCGCCAACGGGACCACGGTATTCACCAGCCCCATATCCAGCGCCTGCTGGGCGTCGTACTGACGGCACAGGAACCAGATTTCGCGCGCTTTTTTCTGCCCGACGATACGCGCCATATAGGAAGCGCCCCAGCCGCCATCAAAGGAGCCGACTTTTGGCCCGGTCTGGCCGAAGATGGCATTATCCGCCGCGATGGTCAGGTCGCACATCATGTGCAGTACGTGGCCGCCACCGATAGAGTAACCGGCGACCATCGCCACTACTGGTTTCGGGCAGGTGCGGATCTGGCGCTGGAAGTCGAGCACGTTGAGATGGTGAACCCCGGAGTCGTCCTGATAGCCGCCGTAGTCGCCGCGGACTTTCTGGTCGCCGCCGGCGCAGAAAGCTTTATCGCCTTCACCGGTCAGCACGATGACGCCGATATTGTCGTCATAGCGGGCATCCGCCAGCGCCTGAATCATCTCTTTGACGGTCAGCGGACGGAAGGCGTTGCGCACCTGCGGACGATTGATGGTGATTTTAGCAATCCCGTCAGTCGATTTTTGATAACGAATATCGGTATAGCCTTCTGAGCAATCGTGCCATTCAACGGGGGCGTAGAGCATTGCTTCATCAAGAGAGATCATAGAATGTCCTTCAGTTAACTTGCCAGAATCTGCGCCAGACAGGCAATCACCGCAGCGGGGTTGTCCCGGTGCGCGTTGTGTCCGGCATGGTGAATGATATGGGTATCGGCGGCGAGCGCTTGCGCGATAGCGCGAAACTTGGCGTCGCGTTCGCCGCACAGGTAGTGAAAAGGAAAATCGCGAGCCTGCAGAGACGCGCGCAAATCGGCCTGTTCCGCAAGGGAGGTCGCCTCCAGCATCGCCGCCAGCGTAGCGCCGTTATTGCGGCGACGTAGGGCGACCAATGACTCACGCTGCGCCGCATCCAGCGAAGCGAAGACCGGCTGCTGATACCAGTCGGCGAAGACCTGCGCTAACGGCTCGCGGCGGAAACGTTCCGCCCAGGCGCTATCATTGCCGCGCCGCGCCTGCCGCGACGCTTCGTCCTGCAAGCCCGGATGTCCGCCCTCGACGATCAGGCCGCGCAGGCCCGCGCGCGGCTGGCAGGCGAAGTTCATCGCCACCCGGCCGCCCAGGGAGTAGCCAATTAGCCAGTAGTACAGGATGTTGTAACTATTTAGCGTAGCCTGCAGTAATTCGCTGACCTCGGCAAAGCCATCGACCGCGATATCCGCCGAGCCACCGTGCCCCGGCAGATCGAGATACAGACGCGGCCAGGCCGGAAACGCTTCGCCAACCGTACGCCACTCGTCGCGGTCTCCGGAAAAGCCGTGCAGGAATACCAGCCAGGGATAACCCGGCTGGCCGCTTTCAACCGTCGCGTTGAGCGTCACAGGCGGCTTACCTGCGCCAGCAGTTGCTGGAGAGTCTGCGTACCGTCGGTCTCGTTAACCGCCAGCTCAATTACCGTCGCCCCGGCGCGGCGCCACGCGCCTGCCAGCGCCTCATCCAGCGACTGCCAGTCATCAGGGCGGTGATAAGCCAGGCCAAACATCGCCGCCGCGTGGCTGAAATCAACGTCCTGCGGCATTAAATAGAACTGGCGGCGCTCGTCCTGCGGCGTCGGCAGCATAGAGAAAATCTGCCCGCCGTTATTATTGACCACGACCAGCACCAGCGGCGCCGACGCCTGGCGCAGCAGGGCCAGCGAGTTGAGATCGTATAACGCCGAAAGATCGCCGACGATCGCAAGCGTAGGCCGGGCGCTCGCGCGCTGCACGCCGGCGGCTGTCGCCAACAGGCCATCGATGCCGCTGGCGCCGCGATTACTATAGACCGGATAACCCGCCGGCAGTTGCCCCAGCGCGTCTATCAGGCGTACCACTAAACTGTTGCCAACAAACAGCTGTCCCTGATCCGGCAAATAGCGCCGAATGCGCTGCGCCAGCTGCGCTTCGCCAAAAGGCTCGTTGCTGGCGACCGCGGCCTGCCACGCCTGCCCGGCAAGCTGCGGGATCACCGTCGCCCACGGCTGGCGTTTCTCCGCCGGATGCAGTTCGAGCCAGCGCTCAACGCTTGAGAGCAGACGGCGACCGCGGTGCTGCGCCGGGTCGAGACGACCGCGCAGATTATCCACCAGCCAGTATTCATCCGGCTCGCAGGTCGCCTGCCACTGAAGCACGCGTTTGCCGGTCAGGCTGCTACCGAGTTGCACGACGATTTGCGCCTGCGCCAGTTCGCTGACCGCTTTACCGTTGCCAAGCCACAGGTCGGCGCACGGTAACGGCTGCCCGGTCTGCGACAGGACATCGCCAATCAGCGGCCAGCCGAGGGTCTGCGCCCATTCAGCCACTTTTTTACCTTCCGCGGCGCTCATCCTGCCCGCGACTACTACGCCGCGTTTTTGCCGCCAGAAGAACCAGTCGCGCTGTTTCTCACTCTCCATCTGCAGCGCCTGACGTAGCCAGGGTTTATCGCTCTGCCACCAGTTGCCGAGCTGCTGTTGCCACTCCAGCCCGGTATCGTCCATATCGCCATATAGCGGCTCAGCGAACGGGCAGTTGATATGCACCCCACCGGCATGCAACTCGCCCAGCGCCTGATCGATAGTCGAGACTAGCCAGCGGGCGGAAATATCCTGCGAAGGTCGCGGTAAAGAAACGGTCTGCGCAGGATGAGAAGCAAACATTCCCGGTTGGCGGATGGCCTGATTGGCGCCGCAGTCAATAAGCTCCGGCGGGCGGTCGGCGGTCAGCAGGATCAGTTTTTCACCCGTCAGGCCCGCTTCAATCAGCGCCGGATAGAGATTCGCGGTCGCGGTTCCGGAGGTCACAATCACCGCCACCGGCTGGCGGCTAGCCTTCGCCAGTCCCAACGCCAGGTGACCAAGGCCACGTTCGTCAAAATGAGTATGATGAATAAAAGCGCGGTTTTCCGCCGCCGCCAGGGTTAAGGGCGTCGAGCGCGAGCCTGGGGCAATGCAAATGTGCTGCACGCCGTGGCGGGTTAAAGCTTCAAGGATCACCGCCGCCCAGCGTCGGTTAAATGCGCTTACTGACATGAAATTGTCCGGTATCAAATATTGATGCTAAGTATAGATAAGGCAGAGTTGCGCCGTTTTGATATACGTCGTCTCTCTACGTTTCTGAAAGTAATAACGTTCGTAATCCCGCCGCTTTATTTTCTATTTCTTGCCACTCCTGCTGCGGGTCAGATCCGCTGACAATACCGGCCCCGGCATACAGCCGCAGGGTGTCGTTTTCGACTTTTGCCGAGCGCAGCGCCACGCAAAACTCGCTTTGCGCCAGTGAAAGATAGCCTGCGGAGCCGGCATACCATTCGCGGGTGAAAGGTTCATGGCGGCGGATGAAGGCCAGCGCCGCCTGGCGCGGCAGCCCCGCCACCGCGGCGGTAGGCTGCAACTGCAGCAAGCAGCGGCTGTCGTCGGGCTCAGCCAGTTCGCACCAGATACAGCGCCGCAGATGCTGCACCTTGCGCAGGCGTACGACCTGCGGCGGCAGAACGTCAAGCGTCGGCGACTCGCTCTGCAAACGCTGGCAGATATCCTCGACCACCAGCATATTTTCCCGCTGGTTTTTATCGTCTTTCATTAGCCAATCGGCCAACTGCTGCGCCCGAACGTCATCAGGATGATTAGCGACGGTACCCGCCAGCGCTTCGGTGCGCAGCAGCGCGCCGCGTCGCCGCCACAGCCGTTCCGGCGTGGAGCCGAGAAACGCCTGCTGCGGGCAAAAGGCCATCAGGAAGTGAAAACAGTTAAGATTGCTGCGCCGACTGGCCGCCATAATGGCAAACGCCTGCAGCGGCGCGCTAAAGCGTAAATCCGTGACCCGCGCCAGCACAACCTTATCCATTTCGCCGGCGCCGATTGCCTGCGTCGCCTGCGTAATCAGCTCGCTCCACTGCGGGTATTCCGGCGCATGCTGCTCGCTTTGCAGCGGCGGCATCGATGCCGCCGTCGCCTGCTCGCTATTTAATGATTGGAGAAACGCCCGCGCGGCGGCCGCGTCGTCAAGCAGCGAGGTCGCACTGTGTACCACCAGCCGCAAAGTCGCTTTGCCGCCCAGGCGGCGCCACTCCAGCCGCGGCAGAAACAGATTGCCCTGCTGCGGGTCGAACGCGTTCAGCCCGCTGATGCGCAGATCTTCCCGCCCCTGCGCGCATAAAAAATCATGCGCCGCGGACAAAGAGGCAAAGGTGGTTACCGCCCCCAGCGCCGCCAGTTCTTCATCGCCGTTACGCTGCTGCCAATAGAATTGCGGCCAGCACGGCTGATGCGCGCACCACAATAACGGGTCGAAGGCGTCGTTTAACGGGAATGGGATATCAAAAATTCGCGTGCCGGGCGACGGAGGGAAATCTTCAGCCAGACAACCCAACAGGCTTTCCAGCGCGGTGGAAACAGACAGCACGCGAACCTCCACGAAATTAAAAACCCCACATTATAAAGGGTAGCTGCGATAAATAGCAGTACCCATCATGAGGGAGCGAACCTTAACAGGCCCGGCGAACGCCAGACACTGGATTCGCTACAGGAGGAAAAGTATAGATAATTGATAGCGATACGCTATTACTATTTAGCTTCTTAATGAGTTGTGATGTCACGCGCCATACCGATATGGGCAATACCATCTTCATCGTATACCTCTGTCACCGGCACAAAACCAAAGCTGGCATAAAATTTCTGCAGATGCGCCTGCGCCCCCAGATAAATCGCCTTCTGCGGCCAGTTCTGCCGGCAGCTGGCCAGCGCCTGCTCCATCAACTGGTAGCCCAGCTTCTCGCCGCGCACGGACGGGCTAACGATAACCCGGCCAATCACCACCGGTTCGAACTCCTCTTCGCTTTTGAGGATCCGCGCGTAGGCCACCAGCTCTCCGTCGCGCCAGCCGAGCAGATGACGGTTCTCACCGACTAAATCATCGCCGTCGATATCCTGATAGACGCAGCGTTGTTCGACGACAAACACCGCGCTGCGCAGCTTCAGCAAGGCGTATAGTTGAGCAACGGTGAGCTCGCTGTGATGTAAATCCTGCCAGGTCATCATTTGTGACTCCTTATTGATATACTGATGCTTTACCACTCGCCTGAGGACACTGGACGATGGAATTAACATTTTTGGGGACATCCGCCGGCGTGCCGACCCGTACGCGTAATATGACGTCGATAATACTGAATTTGCAACAACCCACCAGCGCTGAAATGTGGTTGTTTGACTGCGGCGAAGGCACCCAGCATCAGTTTCTCCATACCCCTTACCACCCAGGCAAACTGAATAAAATTTTCATCACTCACCTGCACGGCGATCATCTGTTCGGCCTGCCCGGCCTGTTGTGCAGCCGCTCGATGCAGGGGAATTCGCTGCCGCTGACGGTCTACGGGCCAAAAGGGATTAAAGAATTCATCGAAACCGCGCTGCGCCTGAGCGGGTCATGGACCGATTATCCGCTCACTATCATCGAAGTCGGCCCAGGTCTGGTCTTCGACGAAGACGGCTATCGGGTCAGCGCGTACCCGCTCAGCCATCCGGTGGAGTGCTACGGCTACCGCATCGAACAGCATGACAAGCCCGGAACGCTCGATGCCGCCCAACTGATTGCCGATGGCGTGCGTCCGGGGCCGCTGTTTCATCAGCTCAAGCTCGGCCAGCGCGTTGAGCTGGAAGATGGCCGGGTCATTGACGGTAGCCGCTATCTGGGGCCATCGACGCCGGGTAAAACGCTGGCCATCTTTGGCGATACCGCCCCCTGCCCGCAGGCGTTGGAGATGGCGCGCAGCGCGGATGTGATGGTCCACGAAACCACCCTTGAGCAGGCGATGGCGGAGAAAGCCAATAGCCGTGGCCACTCTTCCAGTCAGCAGACCGCGGCGCTTGCCAAAGAAGCAGGGGTCGGCACGCTAATCGCCACCCACTTTAGCTCGCGCTACGATGCCGAAGGCTGCCTGCGTATGCTGGCGGAATGCCGGGAGATTTTCGCCAATACGCTACTGGCGGAGGATTTTATGGTTTATCGACTGGCATAAATCGCAGGCAAAAAGAACCGCCGACAAGTCGGCGGTTCTTTTTATTTATAGCGCAGATTACATCAGCGGCGTCGCCAGTTGCACGATACTAATCAGCGGCTGCGGCCACACGCCGAGCACCAGCACCAGCAGCGCGGAGATCAGCACCACGATACCGCCGGCGCTGTACTGCCAGTTTGACGGCGCATCGCGGTTCAGCTGCTCCGGGGCGCTCAGGTACAGGCTGACGGCAACGCGCAGGTAGTAGTAGAGACCAATCGCCGAGCCAATCACTACCGCGGCAACCAGCCACCACAGGTGCGCATGCACACCGACGGCCAGCACGTAGAACTTACCGATAAAGCCGAGGGTCATCGGAATACCGGCCAGCGACAGCATCATCACCGTCATTACCGCCGACAGGATCGGACGGTGCCAGAACAGACCGCGGTAGGAGAACAGCGAGTCAGCATCCGGGCCGCGATACGGGCTGGACATCAGGCTGACTACGCCGAACGCGCCGAGGCTGCTGAACAGATAACCGGCCAGGTAGACGCCAACGGCTTCCATCGACATTTCGCCGCTCTGCAGGGCGATTAACGCCACCAGCAGATAGCCGAGGTGTGAGATGGAAGAGTAACCGAGCAGACGCTTAATGTTGGTCTGGCTCAGCGCCATCAGGTTACCGAAGATGATAGAGGCGAAGGCGATCAGGCCCAGCACCACGCGTACCGCTTCGCTGTCGCCCACCGGCATGTACAGGAACAGACGCATCACCACGCCGAAGATGGCAATCTTGCTGGCGGTCGCCAGGAAGGTGGATACCGGCGCAGGCGCGCCCTGGTATACATCAGGCGTCCACAGGTGGAACGGCACCAGCGACAGTTTAAAGCCAAGACCGACGATCATCAGACCGAGGCCCGCCAGCAGCAGCGGCTCATGCAGCGCGTTGTCAGCCAGGCTCTTGCCCAGCGCGAGGAAGGACAGGTTACCGGAATTCGCATACACCAGCGCCATACCGAACAGCAGGAAAGACGAGGCTGCCGCGGAGAGGATGGTGTATTTGATGCTCGCTTCCAGCGAACGTTTCTGGCGGAAGGCGTAACCGACCAGGCCGAACAACGGCAGCGAAATCAATTCGATACCGAGGAACAGCGAGGCCAGGTGATTAGCGCCGGCCAGCAGAATGCCACCCAGCGCGGCGATCAGCACCAGCAGGTAGAACTCTTCTTTATTGTCCTTGTAACCCTCAAGCCATGGGTAGGCGAAAGTACAGGTCGCGAGGCTCGCTAACAGCACCAGCCCGGTATAGAGCATCGAGTAACCGTCAACGCGGATCAGCGGGGTGACGTCCATCGCCCCGTTCTGACCAACAAACCAGAGCGAGACCAGCGCGGCGTTAAGTCCGAGAACCGACAACGTGGCATTGAGAAAATGATTGCGTCGCCACGCAATGGAGAGCATCACAACCACCACCGTCAAGCCGACGATCAGCAGCGGTAGCAGTGCGATCAGTTGTTGTGGAGTTATTGTCATGGCGAATTACGGCCTTGTAGTAGAAACAGAATTAACAAACCACTGCTGAATGTTGCTCATCGCAGCATGCGAGGTGTCGAGAATTGGCTGCGGGAAGAAGCCCAACAGCACCAGCAGCACCACCAGCAGCAGGATGATAGACAGTTCACGCAGGGACATCCCCGGCAGCTCTTTCGTCGCGATTTCGCTTTTCGCTTTACCGAAGTAAGCGCGATGCAGCATCGACAGCGAGTAAACGGAAGCGAATACCAGACCAAAGGTCGAGATAACGGTAATCACCGGCACCACTTTATAGCTGCCGAACAGAATCATAAATTCGCCGACAAAGTTACCGGTGCCCGGCATCCCCAGGGTGGCGACAGCGAAGAACATCGACATCGCCGGCAGCCATTTAATTTTGCTCCACAAGCCGCCCATCTGGCGCATATCGCGGGTGTGCAGACGTTCATACAGCTGGCCGCACAGAATGAACAGACCCGCCGCGGACAGACCGTGGGCAATCATCTGAATCACCGCCCCTTGATAAGCCAGCTGGCTACCGGTGTAGATAGCAATCAGCACGAAGCCCATGTGGGAAACGGAGGTGTAAGCAATCAGACGTTTGATATCGGTCTGGGCGAAGGCCATCCACGCGCCGTAGAAGATACCGATCACGCCCAGCCACATGGCGATTGGCGCAAACTCGGCGGAGGCGTTCGGGAACAGCGGCAGCGCAAAGCGCAGCAGACCGTAGGCCGCGGTTTTCAGCAAGATGCCCGCGAGGTCGACGGAACCGGCAGTCGGCGCCTGGGAGTGGGCGTCCGGTAGCCAGCCGTGCAGCGGCACTACCGGCATTTTCACCGCGAAGGCGATGAAGAAGCCGAGCATCAGCATGTATTCCACGCCGTGCGACATCGGGGTTTTCAGCAGCTCTTCATAGTTGAAGGTCCACACGCCGGTGGCGTTGAAGTGAACGAATGCCAGCGCCAGAATGGCGATCAGCATCACCAGGCCGCTCGCCTGGGTATAGATGAAGAACTTGGTGGCCGCCGTGATACGCGTTTTACCGTCAGAGGCTTTGTGACCCCACAGCGCGATCAGGAAGTACATCGGCACCAACATCATTTCCCAGAAGAAGAAGAACAGGAACATGTCGATGGCGAGGAATACGCCGATGACGCCGCCCAGGATCCACATCAGGTTGAGGTGGAAGAAGCCCTGGTACTTTTCGATTTCGCGCCAGGAACAGAGCACCGCCAACACGCCGAGCAGGCCAGTCAGCACCACCATGAGCAGCGACAGACCGTCAATTGCCAGATGGATGCTAATGCCGAAACGTGGGATCCACGGCAGCACGAATTCCGACTGCCACTGCGGAATACCCGCGGATTGCGTCAGAGAATAGCCGCCCTGCATCCACAGCTGCAGGCCAAGCACCAGCGTCAGTCCCATGGTAATCAGCGCAATCCAGCGCGGCAGTTTCACGCCAAAGCGTTCAGTCTGCCAGCACAGGAAGCCGCCAATAAAGGGGATTAATATTAGCCAGGGTAATAACATGGCGATTTTTATTCCTTGTTAAAGTCCCGTTCAGGACCGATTTTCAACGAATTCGACTACATTCACGTTTGAGTGCGGTTTGTTGTGTCGGGTGGCGTTTCGCTTACCCGACCTACGGTTTCGTAGGCCCGGTAAGCGAAACGCCACCGGGCAAAACCGCGCGCTCAAATCAACGCAGTACCATCAGCAGAGCCAGCACTACCACCGCGCCAATGCTCATTGAAGCCACATACCACCGCAGATAGCCGTTCTCGCTCACCAGCAGGCCTTTACCTGCGAAGCGGGACAGAATCGCCGGGATATTCATCAACGAGTTCAGCGGATCGCTCTTCAGCAGCCAGGCGATACCGAGGAATGGTTTCACGAACACTTTGTCGTATAACCAGTCGAAGCCCCAGGCATGGAACCACCAGGTACCGAAGAAGCGGCCAGGCGCGCTGTTGGCGATGGAAGTCACCAGCGTACGTTTGCCCAGCCACAGCCATGCGGCGATCAGGATGCCGGCGATAGCGATAATTCCGGAGGTCATTTCCAGCGTCATCACGCTACCGTGAGCGAGCTCAGTGGTCTGCGGCAGTACGCCTTCCAGCGGCGGCACAATCAGCGCGCCAACGAAGGTGGACAGAATCAGCAGCACAATCAGCGGCAGATGGTGGGTAATCCCCTTCCCTGCGTGCGCGTGAATTTGCTCTTTACCGTGGAACACGATGAAAATCATACGGAAGGTATACAGCGAGGTCATAAAGGCGCCGACCAGGCCCGCTACCATCAGATTGATATGGCCGTTGGCCATCGCGCCAGCCAGAATCTCATCCTTACTGAAGAAGCCTGCGGTGATAAGCGGCAGAGCGGACAGCGCCGCGCCCCCCACCAGGAAGCAGACATAAACCAGCGGAATGGATTTGCGCAGGCCGCCCATCTTGAAGATGTTCTGTTCGTGATGGCAGGCGAGGATCACCGAACCTGACGACAGGAACAGCAGCGCTTTAAAGAACGCATGCGTCATCAGGTGGAAGATCGCCGCGTCCCAGGCCTGGACGCCCAGCGCGAGGAACATGTAGCCAATCTGGCTCATAGTGGA
Source organism: Klebsiella sp. 141203 (assembly GCF_032601985.1). Taxonomy (NCBI): domain Bacteria; kingdom Pseudomonadati; phylum Pseudomonadota; class Gammaproteobacteria; order Enterobacterales; family Enterobacteriaceae; genus Klebsiella; species Klebsiella sp. 141203. Next base: position 1,371,836 of record NZ_JAQIRL010000001.1, read on the forward strand.
GTAAGCCAGCACGCGTTTGATGTCGGTCTGCACCAGCGCGGCGAAGCCCGCCAACACCAGCGTGATTGCGCCAACGATACCGACCAGATGCAGCACTTCCGGCGTCATCAGGAACAGGCCGTGGGTACGGGCAATCAGGTACACGCCCGCGGTCACCATGGTAGCGGCGTGGATCAGCGCAGAGACCGGCGTCGGGCCCGCCATCGCATCGGCAAGCCACGTTTGCAGCGGCAGCTGAGCGGATTTACCGACCGCGCCGCCGAGCAGCATCAGCGTCGCCCACTGCAGCGTGGTGCTGCCGTTAGCGAAGTGCTGCGGCGCCAGCTCAACCATTTCGCGGAAGTTCAGGGTGCCCAGTTCGTTATAAAGAATGAACAGCGCGAAGGCGAGGAACACGTCGCCGACGCGGGTGACCACGAACGCTTTCATCGCCGCGGCATTGTTCTTCGGATCGGTGTAGTAGAAGCCGATCAGCAGGTAAGAACAGAGACCCACGCCTTCCCAACCCAGGTACATCAACAGCAGGTTATCGGCCAGCACCAAAACGACCATGCTGGCGATAAACAGGTTGGTGTAAGCGAAGAAGCGAGAGTAGCCCTCTTCGCCGCGCATGTACCAGGAGGCGAACATGTGGATCAGGAAGCCGACGCCGGTAACCACGGAGAGCATGGTCAGAGACAGGCCATCCAGCACCAGGTTGAAGCCGATGTTGAAATCACCGACCGACATCCAGTTCCACAGCGGTACGCTGACCGCCTGTTTGCCGTTAGCGAAAAAGTCGACGCCGACGTACGCCGTCACCAGCGCCGCCAGGCCTACCGAGCCCATCCCCACGGTAGCGGAAAGATTTTCCGACCAGCGTCCGCGGGAGAAGGCCAGCAGCACAAAGCCAATCAATGGCAGAAGAATGGTTAAGGCAAGCATGTTCATCCACGCAACTCACTTACTGAATCGATGTTCAGGTTCTGGCGGCGACGATGGAGCTGCAGCAGCAGCGCCAGACCGATACTCGCTTCCGCAGCCGCGAGGCTGATGGCGAGGATATACATAATCTGACCATCAGTCTGGCCCCAGTAGCTTCCCGCGACCACGAATGCCAGCGCGGCGGCGTTAATCATGATTTCCAGGCTAATCAGCATAAACAGCAGATTGCGGCGGATCACAAGACCAGTCAGGCCGAGCACAAACAGGATGGCGGCGAGGATCAGTCCATGTGTTAAGGGGATCATGCGTGTTCCTCCGTTTTTCTTTTGTCGCTGTCGTTCACGCGGTTGCTCAGCACCTCACCGGCGCGCTCTTCGCGGCCAATGTGGAAGGCAACAACCAGGCCCGCCAGCAGCAGCATGGAGGCCAGCTCCACCGCCAGGACGTACGGCCCAAACAGCGCAATACCCACTTCTTTGGCGTTGATCGCCGCACCGTCGATACCCTGGTCATTAATGCCCAGGATGGCGTAAACGATTACCACCAGCAGCACCGCGGAAAGGATGGCCGGGCCAATCCAGATCCCCGGCTGCAGCCATTTGCGTTCCTGTTCGATCTCGGTGCCGCCCAGGTTGAGCATCATCACCACGAACACGAACAGCACCATAATGGCCCCGGCGTAAACGATGATTTCCAGCGCACCGGCGAAGTAAGCGCCGAGCGAGAAAAACACCCCGGCAATCGCTAACAGCGAAATGATCAGGTACAGCAGCGCGTGCACCGGATTGGTGTGGGTGACGACCCGCAAGGTTGCGAGGATGGCTATCAGGCCACAGATATAAAAAGCGAATTCCATTGCCCCTCTCCTTACGGTAACAGGCTCTTGACGTCGATTGGCTTAGCTTCGTTTTCCGCTTCGCCCTTATCTTTGCCGTCGATTGCCATACCCGCCATCCGGTAGAAGTTATATTCCGGGTATTTGCCCGGACCGGAAATCAGCAGATCCTCTTTTTCGTACACCAGATCCTGACGTTTGTATTCGCCCAGTTCGAAGTCCGGGGTCAACTGAATCGCCGTGGTCGGGCACGCTTCTTCGCACAGGCCGCAGAAAATGCAGCGTGAGAAGTTGATGCGGAAGAACTCCGGGTACCAGCGGCCGTCTTTGGTCTCTGCTTTCTGCAGAGAGATACAGCCAACCGGGCAGGCTACCGCACACAGGTTACAGGCAACGCAGCGCTCTTCACCGTCCGGATCGCGCGTCAGCACGATACGGCCACGATAGCGCGGCGGCAGATATACCGGCTCTTCCGGGTACATCTGAGTTTCACGTTTGGCGAAGGCGTGCATCCCGATCATGCAAATACTGCGGACCTGGGTGCCGAACCCTACCAATAATTCTTTTAAGGTCATGTTCAATTCACCCCTTATTGCGCCTGCCAGAGAATGACAGCCGCCGTTACCAACAAGTTGACCAGCGTTAACGGCAGGCATACCTTCCAGCCAAAGGACATTACCTGGTCATAACGCGGACGCGGTAATGATGCGCGGATCAAAATGAACATCATCATGAAGAACGCGGTTTTCAGCGCGAACCAGATGAAAGGCGGTAACCACGGGCCATTCCAGCCGCCGAAGAACAGCGTCACGATCAGCGCTGAAACGGTGACAATCCCGATGTATTCACCGACGAAGAACAGACCGAATTTCATACCGGAATATTCAATGTGGTAACCATCGGCCAGTTCCTGCTCCGCTTCCGGCTGGTCAAACGGGTGACGGTGGCACACCGCCACGCCGGCGATGGCGAAAGTCACGAAGCCGAAGAACTGCGGGATGACGTTCCACAGATGCGCCTGGTTGTTGACGATATCGGTCATGTTGAATGACCCCGCCTGCGCCACCACGCCCATCAGGGAGAGACCGAGGAACACTTCGTAGCTCAGCGTTTGCGCGGAAGCACGCATCGCCCCCAGCAGCGAGTATTTGTTGTTGCTCGACCAACCGGCGAACAGGACCGCGTACACCGCCAGGCCTGCCATCATCAGGAAGAACAGAATACCGATGTTGAGGTCGGCGACCACCCACGACGGGCTAACCGGCACGATAGCAAAGGCCAGCAGCAGCGAAGTAAAGGCGATAACCGGCGCCAGAGTAAAGATCACGCGATCGGAGAAGCGCGGGATCCAGTCCTCTTTGAAGAACATCTTGATCATGTCGGCGACCAGCTGCAGCGAACCGCCCCAGCCCACGCGGTTAGGTCCGTAGCGGTTCTGGAACAGGCCGAGCAGACGACGCTCGCCGAAGCTCATGAACGCGCCGCAGGTGACGACCACCAGCAGAATGACCACGGCCTTCAGGATGCTTAACAGAATGTCGATAAGATCCGGCGTTAACCAACTCATGCTTGCGCCTCCTGCAGTGAATCAATACGCGCCCCGGCCAGTACCGGCGCGATGCCCGGCATGCCCATCGGTAAGCCAACCTGTCCCGCGGTCAACCCTTCAGAAATAACCAGCGGCAGACTCAGCGTCTGGCCTTCTACGCTGAAGGAAACCATCGCCCCGGCGTTAACGCCAAGCTTTGCGGCATCCGCCGGGTTCAGCTTGATGTATGGCTCAGGCATCCGGCTCTGGAACACCGGAGAACGCTGAGACAGCTCATCGCTGCCAAACAGGTGATAGTACGGCGCGATACGCCATTTGCCCTCTTCCGCGTGGAAGCTGGCCGGAACCGCCGTGAAATACTCCAGCCCGCTGGCGGAAGCTTCAATCAGACGTACGCCCGGATCGCCGTGGCGCAGTTTACCGCCCACTTCATCCTGGAATTTGTTCCATGCCTGCGGGGAGTTCCAGCCCGGCGCCCAGGCGAACGGGATCTGCGAACGCGGCGCGGACGGCTGGTTGTTCCCTTCCATTGAGAAGGCGAACATGGTGTCTTTATCCTGCGGTTGGCGCGGTTCGTGCACGCTGATATTGGCGCGCATCGCCGTGCGGCCGCTGTAGCGGTGCGGTTCACGCGCCAGCTTCTGGCCGCGAATGCGGAAGGTCGCATCCGGCGCGGCATCTTTAATGCCCGCCAGCTGCGGCAGCGCCGCAATCGCCGCATCGATGACGTGGTCCAGCTGCGTCCAGTCAACCTGACGGTTGTTGACGGTGCTGTGCAGCGAATGCAGCCAGCGCCAGCTTTCCAGCATCACGGTTTTCGCGTCGTAGTAAGCCGGGTCGTAAACCTGGAAGAAACGCTGGGCGCGGCCTTCGTTGTTAACAACGGTACCGTCGCTTTCCGCAAAGCTTGCCGCGGAGAGCACCAGGTGAGCTTTGTCCATAATCGCAGTGCGCTGATGATCAACCACCATCACCAACGGCGCTTTCGCCAGCGCAGCGTCGACGCGCGCGGCGGAAGCATGACGGTGCAGGTCGTTTTCCAGCACGATAACCGCGTCTGCGGCGCCGCTTTCCAGTTCGTCCAGCGCCTCTTCAAGCGAGCCGCCGCCGATCATGCCCAGACCGACGCTATTCACCGCGCGGGCGACCATGGTCACGCCAACATCGGCGCCGCGGCCTTTCAACGCTTTCGCCACGTTGGCGGCAGCCTGAATGATTTCCATGCTACCGGCGTTAGTACCGGAGATAATCAGCGGTTTTTTCGCCCCGGCCAGCGCCTGAACGATAACATCGACTTTACCCTGCAGGTCATGGCTCAGGCCATCAACCGCCGGCGCGCTGTCATCCAGCGCATGGGCGATAGCGAAGCCCAGACGCGCCTGATCTTCCACCGGCGCGCGGTAGGTCCACGCCGCGATGTCATCCAGGCGAGTGTCGTCGATATTAGTGACGAATAACGGATGCTTGGCGCGCTGTCCGATGTTGAGAATTGCCGCAATCTGCCAGTCGGCCACTTTCTGCGCCGCCGCCATTTCGCGAGCTTTCCCTTTCACCGCCTGGCGTACCGCCAGGGCAACGCGCGCGCCGGTCTGAGTAATATCTTCGCCCAGCACCAGTACCGCATCGTAGGATTCGATATCGCGCAGCGTCGGGGTATGGATCCCGCCTTCGCGCAGCACTTTGAGCATCATCTGCAGGCGCGCTTGTTCGCCTTTAGCGATGCCGGTATAGAAGTTTTCGCTACCGACCAGCTCACGCAGCGCGAAGTTGCTTTCAATGCTGGCGCGCGGAGAACCGATACCAATGACTTTCTTCGACTGGCGCAGGATATCCGCCGCCCCCTGCATCGCCTGTTCGGCGTTGAGCGCGATCAGATCGTCGCCGCGGCGCTGAACCGGCTGACGCGGACGATCTTTGAGGTTTACGTAGCCATAGCCGAAACGACCGCGGTCGCAGAGGAAGTAGCGGTTAACGGTGCCGTTATAACGGTTTTCGATACGACGCAGCTCGCCATAGCGTTCGCCAGGGCTGATGTTACAGCCAATGGAACACTGCTGGCAGATGCTCGGCGCAAACTGCATGTCCCACTTACGGTTGTAACGCTCAGAGTGCGTTTTATCGGTGAAGACGCCGGTCGGGCAAACTTCAACCAGGTTACCGGAGAACTCGCTTTCCAGCGTGCCATCTTCCGGGCGGCCGAAGTAGACGTTGTCATGAGCGCCATAAACGCCCAGATCGGTGCCATCGGCATAATCTTTATAGTAGCGAACGCAGCGGTAGCAGGCGATGCAGCGGTTCATTTCGTGAGAAATAAATGGCCCCAGATCCTGGTTGCGGTGGGTACGCTTGGTGAAACGATAGCGGCGGAAGCTATGACCGGTCATGACCGTCATATCCTGCAGGTGGCAGTTGCCGCCCTCTTCGCAGACCGGGCAGTCGTGCGGGTGGTTGGTCATCAGCCACTCCACCACGCTTTCGCGGAACTGTTTCGCTTCGCCGTCGTCAATAGAAATAAAGGTGCCGTCAGATGCCGGAGTCATACAGGACATCACCAGGCGACCACGCGTGTCTTCCGCGTTCTGATATTGCTTCACCGCGCACTGGCGGCAAGCACCGACGCTCCCTAGCGCCGGGTGCCAGCAAAAGTATGGAATATCAAGACCAAGAGAGAGACAAGCCTCTAGCAGGTTGTCCGCTCCGTTGACCTCGTATTCTTTGCCGTCTACATGAATCGTAGCCATTTGCGTGCTTCCAAAAATAAAAAACCTTTAGATTACCAGCGCGTCTTAAGCAGGTTCGGCTGAATACCGTTAATTGCATGGGTATTGCTGAACTGCTGCTTAATGCCAGCCTCGAATTCTTCGCGGAAATATTTGATAGCGCTCTGCAGCGGTTCAACCGCGCCCGGCGCGTGCGCGCAGAAGGTTTTACCCGGCCCGAGGAATCGACACAGTTGCTCAAGAGTTTCGATATCGCCAGGCTGGCCTTCGCCGCGCTCCAGGGCGCGCAGGATCTTCACGCTCCACGGCAGGCCGTCGCGACAAGGCGTACACCAGCCGCAGGATTCGCGGGCAAAAAATTCTTCGAGGTTGCGCACCAGCGGAACCATGCCGATCTCGTGGTCGACGGCCATCGCCAGCGCGGTGCCCAGACGACTACCGGCTTTACCAATGCTTTCAAACTCCATCGGCAAATCGAGGTGCGCTTCGGTCAGGAAGTCGGTACCGGCGCCGCCCGGCTGCCAGGCTTTAAACTTCAGGCCATCGCGCATGCCGCCGGCGTAATCTTCGAGGATCTCGCGCGCGGTGGTGCCGAAAGGCAGTTCCCAGACGCCCGGATTCTTCACGCGCCCGGAGAAGCCCATCAGCTTGGTGCCGGCATCTTTGCTGGTTGAAATATTCTGATACCACTCCACGCCGTTGGCGAGAATGGCAGGCACGTTGCACAGGGTTTCAACGTTGTTGACGCAGGTCGGTTTGCCCCATACGCCCGAGCTCGCCGGGAACGGCGGCTTGGAGCGCGGGTTCGCGCGGCGGCCTTCCAGGGAGTTGATAAGCGCCGTCTCTTCACCGCAAATATAGCGCCCTGCCCCGGTATGCACGAACAGCTCGAAGTCAAAACCGGTACCGAGGATATTTTTCCCCAACAGGCCTGCTTCAGTGGCTTCGGCGATCGCACGACGCAGATGCTGCGCCGCTTCGATATATTCGCCGCGCAGGAAGATGTAACCGCGATAGGCCTTCAGCGCAAAGGCGGAGATCAGCATGCCTTCCACCAGCAGGTGCGGCAGCTGTTCCATCAGCAGACGGTCTTTATAGGTACCCGGTTCCATTTCATCGGCGTTACACAGCAGGTAACGGATGTTCATGGACTCGTCTTTCGGCATCAGGCTCCACTTCAGACCGGTGGAAAAGCCCGCGCCGCCGCGCCCTTTCAGGCCGGCGTCTTTTACCGCATTGACGATTTCATCCGGCGCCATACCGCTTAAGGCCTTGCGCGCCCCTTCATAACCGTTTTTACTGCGATACTCGTCCAGCCACACCGGCTGCTTGTCATCGCGCAGACGCCAGGTTAATGGATGCGTTTCGGCAGTACGAATAATGGTTTTCATTTATACCGCTCCAGGAGGTCAGGAATCGCTTCCGGCGTCAGATAACTGTGCGTGTCGTCATCAATCATCATGGTCGGCCCCTTGTCGCAGTTGCCAAGGCAACAGGTTGGCAGCAGCGTGAAGCGGCCATCAAAGGTGGTTTGACCCGGTTTGATGTCCAGCTTTTTCTCGATAGCGGACTGGATCCCCTGGAAGCCGGTGATATGGCACACCACGCTGTCGCAGTAGCGGATCACGTGACGGCCAACCGGCTGGCGGAAGATCTGGCTGTAGAATGTCGCCACGCCTTCGACGTCGCTTGCCGGGATCCCCAGCACATCGGCGATCGCGTAGATCGCGCCATCCGGCACCCAGCCGCGCTGTTTTTGAACAATTTTCAGCGCTTCGATGGACGCCGCACGCGGGTCTTCGTAGTGGTGCTTTTCGTGCTCAATAGCCTCACGCTCTGCCGCACTCAGCTCAAAAGCCTCGGTTTGTGGTTGTTGATTCTCGTGCATAATTAGCGGTCCACGTCTGACATAACAAAATCGATACTACCCAGATAGACGATAAGGTCGGATACCAGGCTGCCGCGGATCGCCGCCGGGATCTGCTGCAGGTGCGCATAGCTCGGGGTACGAATACGGGTACGGTAGCTCATGGTGCTGCCGTCGCTGGTCAGGTAGTAACTGTTAATCCCCTTCGTCGCTTCAACCATCTGGAAGGATTCGTTGGCCGGCATCACCGGGCCCCAGGAAACCTGCAGGAAGTGCGTAATCAGGGTCTCAATGTGCTGCAGCGTGCGCTCTTTCGGCGGCGGCGTAGTCAGCGGGTGATCCGCTTTGAACGGGCCTTCCGGCATATTATCGAGGCACTGCTGGAGAATGCGCAGGCTCTGGCGCAGCTCTTCCACTTTTAGCATCACGCGGGTGTAGCAGTCGGAAACGCCGCCGCCGGTCGGGATTTCAAAGTCGAAGTTTTCGTAGCCAGAATAAGGACGCCATTTACGCACGTCGAAGCCGATACCGGTCGCGCGCAGGCCTGCGCCGGTGGTACCCCACTCCAGCGCTTCTTTCGCGGTGTAGGCGGCAACGCCTTTGGAGCGGCCAATCAGAATAGTGTTGCGCAGCGCGGCTTTCTCATAGGAATCCAGGCGCTTAGGCATCCACTCAAGGAATTCACGCAGCAGGCGATCCCAGCCGCGCGGCAGGTCGTGGGCGACGCCGCCGATGCGGAACCATGCCGGGTGCATACGGAAACCGGTGATCGCTTCGACCAGATCGTAGATTTTCTGACGGTCGGTAAAGGCGAAGAAGACCGGGGTCATCGCGCCGACGTCCTGAATAAAGGTCGAGATATACAGCAGGTGGCTGTTAATGCGGAACAGTTCGGACAGCATCACGCGGATCACGTTCACGCGATCCGGCACGGTGATCCCGGCCAGTTTTTCCACCGCCAGCACGTACGGCATCTCGTTGACGCAGCCGCCGAGGTATTCGATACGGTCGGTGTACGGGATGTAGCTGTGCCAGGACTGGCGTTCACCCATCTTCTCCGCGCCGCGGTGGTGGTAGCCGATGTCCGGCACGCAGTCGACAATCTCTTCGCCATCCAACTGCAGAATAATACGGAATGCGCCGTGAGCGGACGGGTGGTTCGGGCCGAGGTTAAGGAACATAAAGTCCTCGTTTTCGGTACCGCGCTTCATACCCCACTCTTCCGGCTTGAAGGTTAACGCTTCCATTTCCAGATCCTGCTTGGCCTTGGTCAGCTCAAACGGATCGAATTCGGTGGCGCGCGCCGGATAGTCTTTACGCAGCGGGTGGCCTTCCCAGGTCGGCGGCATCATGATGCGGCGCAGATTCGGGTGACCGTCGAAGGTCACGCCAAACATTTCCCAGGTTTCACGCTCATACCAGTTGGCGTTAGGGAACAGTTTGGTGAAGGTCGGTAGATGCAGATCGTTTTCAGACAACGCCACCTTGAGCATGATATCGCGGTTGCGGTCTACTGAGATCAGGTGGTAGAAAACGGAAAAATCCGCGGCTGGCAAGCCATCGCGGTGTGTACGTAAACGTTCGTCCATGCCGTGCAGGTCAAACAGCATCACGTAAGGTTTAGGCAATCTCTTCAGGAAATCACCCACCTCGAGCAGCTGTTCGCGCTTCACCCATACCACCGGAACGCCGGTACGGGTAGGCTGAACGGTAAAGGCATCCGGCCCAAAACGGTTGCGCAGTTCGCCGATCACCGGGTCATCAAGGTGATCGCGGGTTTGCCAGGCTGGTGCGGCGTCATGCGCGGTTAAATCAGTCATATTGTTCACCATTGCAAAAGGTCCGTGGTGACTGCCGGGCGAGGCTTCGCTGCTTTTGTAGATTGATTTGCGAAGTCTGGTTCCCGCCCGCAGGCGCAAGTTAAATCTCGTCCGGAGTCCGCAGATTGGTCACCGCAATTCGTTCGCCGCGTTTACGCTCGCGCTCGGATTGCATGTTGGCGCGATAGACGCCCTGATCGCCAACCACCCAAGAGAGAGGACGGCGCTCTTTACCAATGGATTCCTGCAGCAGCATCAGCGCCTGCATATAAGCTTCCGGACGCGGCGGACAGCCCGGGATGTAAACATCAACCGGAATAAACTTGTCCACGCCCTGGACGACGGAGTAGATATCGTACATCCCGCCGGAGTTAGCGCATGCGCCCATAGAGATAACCCACTTCGGCTCCAGCATCTGATCGTACAGGCGCTGAATAACCGGGGCCATTTTGGTGAAGCAGGTACCGGCGACCACCATCAGGTCGGCCTGACGCGGAGAGGCACGCAGTACTTCCGCGCCAAAACGCGCAACGTCATGCACCGCAGTGAATGACGTCACCATTTCTACATAGCAGCAAGACAGGCCGAAGTTGTACGGCCAAATCGAGTTCTTACGGCCCCAGTTCACCATGTCATGCAGCGCGTGTTCGAGTTTCCCCATATACACGCTTTTATTGACTTCTTGCTCCAGGGGGTCAGTTACGATCTCCTGTTTTTGCAGGGGGTAACGGTCGTTCTCACCGTTAGGATCTATGCGGGTGAGCGTATAATCCATCTTATTGCCTCGCTTTTACTGCATATGACGGTTAGTGGGACTGTCTGTTTCCGGGTTAACCAGCGTGCGACGGGAACGCGCAGGCGTCCAGTCCAGTGCGCCGATGCGAACGAGGTAAACCAGACCAGCCAGTAGCACTAAAATGAAAATTGCGGCTTCCACAAAGCCAACCCAGCCGCTTTCGCGAATGGATGTTGACCATGCGTAGAGATACAGGGCTTCCACGTCGAAGATAACGAAGAACATGGCGACCAGATAAAACTTCGCAGAAAGACGTAAGCGGGCCGAACCAACGGAGTCGATCCCCGATTCAAACGGCGTGTTTTTGCTACGCGCGCGCGCGCGACCGCCAAGGTACCAGCCGCCGACGAGCATCAGGCAGCACAGACCGATAGCGATGATGAGAAATATAGCGAATGCCCAATGATGAGCGATGACTTCAGTGGATGTTGACATACGCATTGCTTAACCAAAAAAGTGTAGCGCCAAAACCCTCTGCTCTTGATGGCAGATGAACGCCACAGCGTTTCACGGGAGGAATAAAAAAATGACCTTGCAAAAAAGCGTCCCTGGTTGATGAGGAAGCCCAAATGCCGTGGCTTTTTACCCCTTTCTTTAACCTTTTGTCAACTTTAACAAAAGTTTTAACTACATTAATTTACATTGGAATCTTTTCATTAACATTAAATGCCCTTTGTTGCGTAATAACCTTGCATATCATTCGGATTTAGTGTTGTTGAATCGTGTCCGTTTTAGACGTAAATCAGTTTCGCCAATCTATTTTGACAGGATTTGGCCGCGATTCCTCCCCCCAAGTAGGGGTATTTTCTTGATCTGTGACACGCTTTTGTTAATTACATCTGGAAAACGGCAACAATCCGTCCGGTTTTTTAACATTAGCAGGAAGTATTGAAACTGCAGCTAAAAATAGGGAAACAATGGTCGCTTTCAATCCAACTCATTGATTCATATATCAATAAATTATTAAACTGCTTAAAATCCTTGTAAAATATAAAAAAAAAGAGCCACTGACCTCATTTTGTCGATCGGCGGCTCTTTTTTACACTTACATTTTGTTACCGGATTATTGTGATCGATATATGATAATTTCGCTTTATGAAACCAGAGATCCGTCTCCCCCTTCCGGGGTATACAGCGTTTCCGTGTTCCACGGATTATGGTCCTGGCTCAGGGACTGAAAAATCGCCTGCGCCAGCTCGTTTTCCCGCTGTGGATTGCAGCTCAGCACATAGTGGGTATCCGGTAAGCCTGGCAAACCATCGCTTTTACCCGGCACGCGCAGTTCCGGACTCATCATTTCTACCGGACGCGCGGTGACGCCAAGCCCCGCTTTCACCGCCGCCTTCACCCCGGCCAGAGAACTGGCGGCATGCGCCAGATGCCAGGGGACCTGCGCGGCATTCAGCGCCGAGATGATATCTTCGCGAAACGGCCCGGACTCTTCGAGCAGCACCAGCGGAACAGATTCACCGTGCGCCAGTACGTAATCCGCGGCGCAATACCACAGCGTCGGCGAGGTACGCAGCGTCAGGACATCAAATTCGCCGGTTTGATGAGTGGTTAACGCCAGGTCAATCTCGCCGCTGCCCAACTTCGCAACGATATCGGCGTAATTCAGGACCTTAATTTCCAGCGTCAGTTTGGGATAGAAGCTGCCGATTCGATTGAGCAGATAAGGCAGGATGGTATCCGCCGTTTCATCGGAGGCGCCGATAGTCAACGTCCCCTGCAAACTGCCAAACATCAGCGACATGCAGGCTTCATCATTAAAACGCAGTATTTTGCGCGCGTAGCTGAGCAGTTGGATCCCCTGCTCAGTCAGTAATTTATTACGCCCATGACGAGCGAAAAGCTCTTTGCCAACCAGTTGCTCCAGTCGCTGCATCTGCTGGCTGACGGCGGACTGGGTACGACATACCGCGGCAGCGGCCGCCGCAAAGGTACTCAGATCGGCGACGGCGACGAAGGTCCGCAGCAGATCGAGATCGAGATTTAGTATCGGACGATTTGCATTTATCATATTTCTTCACTTACAGGCGCTAATGCTGGCCTGCCTTGTTGATGCTGTATCCAGGTTTCCGGCTATTCCATGAGCCTCGTGCCGAGCGGACAATTGCCGCGGGTGACAACTGGAAGAACGTCATTGCATGTGAAAGCACTCGTTCGCGACAAATGTGCGAAAAATTTGAGTAATATTTTGTTCGTAGCTCTACGCATTTTTAATTACTGAGACTTACGTTATGTGATGAATCTCAAACAAAGTCTGCAATAACAAATGTCGTTACGACCGGAAGCCCGACACAGATAACAACGCTTGCTGGAACACAAACAAAAAAGTCTGCAATAACAATATATTAATAAAATCACGCCGTTAAACAGAGGTTTATACGTCGATATTAACCGTCATATCCTAACCGAAAACCACAATATTTATAAGCGCTAATCAGTATTATCTAAGGTAATTTTAAACATTTTTGCAGCACTATAATTAAATTAACAAAAGCCGAAATAATCCATGCAATCAAATATACCTGATTCATTAATTGGCATGTTTTATTAAAAAAAATTAACATAGTTGCTACAGTTGTCGTCGCCCTCTTTCTTATTAGCATAGTGTCTTTTAGCGGTTAAAATTCAGGCAAGCCGCTTTTTCCTTCAGCAACAAACCAGATAAACATCCATACAATTGCGCAATATGCGCAACATAAAACCATTCAAAAACCCATATCAGGCACATTATATAAAGAATAACGCCATTACACAGATAAATTCATTACTCTAAAAAAATACTATTCGCAAAATCTTCTCCTGTTAACCCTTCAAAACAGCGGGGATGCGGAGTACATTGTTCCGTGCTGACTTCCACGGCAGGGAGTGGCGATAACAGCTAAAAGGTCAAAGGTTCATGTCCCCTATCGAAAAATCCAGCAAGTTAGAGAATGTCTGTTACGACATCCGCGGTCCGGTTCTAAAAGAAGCAAAACGCCTTGAAGAAGAAGGCAACAAGGTACTCAAGCTGAATATCGGCAACCCGGCGCCGTTCGGCTTTGATGCGCCTGACGAAATCCTCGTCGACGTTATCCGCAATCTGCCGACCGCCCAGGGCTACAGCGACTCAAAAGGTCTCTATTCCGCCCGTAAAGCAATTATGCAGCACTACCAGGCGCGCGGAATGCGCGATGTTACCGTGGAAGATATCTATATCGGTAACGGCGTTTCAGAGCTAATCGTCCAGGCCATGCAGGCGCTGCTCAACAGCGGCGACGAAATGCTCGTTCCGGCCCCGGACTACCCGCTGTGGACCGCGGCTGTCTCGCTTTCCAGCGGCAAAGCGGTGCACTATCTGTGCGACGAATCTTCAGACTGGTTCCCGGACCTCGACGATATCCGCGCCAAAATTACGCCACGCACCCGCGGGATCGTCATCATTAATCCGAATAACCCAACGGGCGCCGTTTATTCCAAAGAGCTGCTGCAGGAGATAGTCGAGATCGCCCGTCAGCACAACCTGATTATTTTCGCCGACGAAATCTACGACAAGATCCTGTATGACGACGCCGAACACCACTCTATCGCCGCGCTGGCGCCGGATATGCTGACCGTCACCTTCAACGGACTGTCGAAGACCTATCGCGTCGCCGGTTTCCGCCAGGGCTGGATGGTGCTGAACGGGCCGAAAAAGCACGCCAAAGGCTATATCGAAGGGCTGGAAATGCTGGCCTCAATGCGTCTGTGCGCGAATGTCCCGGCGCAACACGCTATCCAAACCGCGCTGGGCGGCTACCAGAGCATTAGCGAATTTATCATTCCGGGCGGGCGTTTGTATGAGCAGCGCAACCGCGCCTGGGAGTTAATCAACGAGATCCCGGGCGTCTCCTGCGTCAAGCCGAAAGGCGCGCTGTATATGTTCCCGAAAATCGATGCTAAACGCTTTAATATCCACGATGACCAGAAAATGGTGCTCGATTTCCTGCTACAGGAGAAAGTGCTGCTGGTTCAGGGTACCGCCTTTAACTGGCCGTGGCCGGATCACGTGCGTATCGTCACCCTGCCGCGTGAAGATGACCTGGAAATGGCGATTTCCCGCTTTGGCCGTTTCCTCTCCGGCTATCATCAGCTTTAATCGCGCCGCCGCCGGTATTTGCATCCGGCGGCGATCCCTGCGCACAATGGAACCTGATGTTGTCACCGCTTAAGGGTTCCTATGAGTCAGAGTCATTTCTTTGCCCACCTCTCCCGCCTGAAACTAATTAACCGCTGGCCATTGATGCGCAACGTGCGTACCGAGAACGTCTCCGAGCACAGTTTGCAGGTGGCGATGGTCGCCCACGCGCTGGCGGCGATTAAGAACCGCAAGTTTGGCGGCCAGGTCAACGCCGAACGTATTGCCCTGCTGGCGATGTATCACGATGCCTCCGAGGTACTCACCGGCGATCTGCCCACGCCGGTGAAATACTTCAATTCGCAGATTGCCCAGGAATATAAGGCGATTGAGAAAATCGCTCAGCAAAAACTGGTCGATATGGTTCCCGATGAGCTGCGCGATATCTTTGAGCCCCTGATTGATGAGCACCATTACAGTGAAGAAGAGCAGTCGATTGTGAAGCAGGCCGACGCCCTGTGCGCCTATCTGAAATGTCTTGAAGAGCTTTCCGCCGGCAATAACGAATTCCTGCTGGCTAAAGGTCGGCTGGAAAAAACGCTGGAGTCGCGCCGCAGCCCGGAGATGGATTACTTTATGCAGGTGTTTGTCCCGAGCTTCCAGCTGTCGCTTGATGAAATCAGCCAGGATTCACCGCTTTAATATACGGGCCGGGCATCCCCTGCCCGGCCTGAATGAATTAAAACGGAAAGAGTACCGGGATCAGCAGCACGCAGACCACCATCACCAGTACGGTGAAGGGCACACCGATTTTGACAAAATCACTGAACGAATATTTACCGGGTCCGAGCACCAGCGTGTTAACCGGTGAAGAGACCGGGGTCATGAAGGCCGCCGAAGCCGCCATCGCCACCACCATGGCGAAGGGATACGGCGATACCCCCATCGATTTCGCCGCCGCCAGAGCAATCGGCGCCATCAGCACCGCCGTCGCGGTGTTAGAGATAAACAGACCAATCGCCGCACACATCACAAACAGACAACCCAGCATCAAGTAGGGGCCTTTGCTCCCGGCGACGTCCATTAACCCCTGCACCACCAAATCCACGCCGCCGGTTTTCTGCAATGCCAGGGCAAACGGCATCATCCCCACGATCAAAATGATACTCGGCCAGTGAATCGCCTTGTAGGCGCTCTCCGCATTGATGCAGCGAAACTTGCCCATCAACAGGCAGGCGATGATTGCGGCAATGGGGTTGGGAATTTCATCGGTAAGCATCAGCGCTACCATCAACACCAGGCAGAATATGGCGTGCGGCGCCTGGCTGTGAGCGGGCGACGCATCGTTGACCTCAACCGGCATATTCAGCACCACAAAATCACGGCCGCGTTTTGCCAGCATGGCTATCTGCCGCCAGTTGCCGACCACCAGCATAATGTCGCCTAATTGCAGCGGTTCATCGACGACCGCGCCGTCGAGCGCTGTGCCATCGCGCTTCAGGCCGACGATATTCAGACCGAAACGGGTACGGAAGGCCATCTCGCGCACCGTTTTACCAATAAGCTCTGAATCAGGGATTAATGAGACTTCCGCCATGCCGACGTCCAGCGCCTGGTCGGAAAAGTATTCGCCACGCAGCACCATCGGCTCAAGCATCTGTTCGCCGCAAAACTGCCGCAGATCGACATCGGAAGCCGACATATCGATAAGCAACACGTCGCGGGCGCGAAACTCCGATACCCCGTTAACGTTGACAATCACCCGGCGAAAACGCCGCCAGCGCTCAACGCCGATAACGTTGGCGCAGTAGCGTTCACGCAGCTTTAAATCATCAAGCCGCTGACCGATCATCGGCGAGCCCGGACGAATCGCCAGCCGGCGCGCCCTACCGGTGAGGTGGTACTCTTTGATTAAATCGCGAAAGGTGCTTTTCTTGCGGCCATCGCGAGCGGCGCTGTCATCTTCGCCCTTCAGCATAAAACGCATCACCAGCATATAGACGATACCTAACACCAGCACCACCAGACCAATCGGAGTCACGCTGAAGAAACTGAATCCATGCAACCCCTCGCGCAGCAGTTCACTGTTGACCACCAGGTTCGGCGGCGTCGCCACCAGGGTCATCATGCCGCTAATCAGCCCGGCGAAGCTTAGCGGCATCATCAGCCGCGATGGCGAGGTATTCATGCGCAACGAGACGCTGAGCACCACCGGAATAAATATCGCCACGACGCCGGTTGAGCTCATAAACGCGCCCAGCCCGGCAACGGTGAGCATCAGATAGACCAGCATTTTGGTTTCGCTATTGCCGGCAACCTTGACCAGCCAGGAGCCCATTTTAGTCGCCACGCCGGTGCGCACCAGGCCATCGCCAATGATAAATAGCGCAGCAATGAGAATAACGTTCGGATCGCTAAAGCCGGAGAAGGCCTCGCTGAGGGTTAACGTACCGCTAAGCACAAACGCAACAATGATCATCAGCGCGATGGCATCCATGCGCACCTTGCCGGTTGCAAACAAGACAACCGCGATGGCCAGTAGCGATAACACCCAAATCAATTCACCGTTCACAACTTATCCTTGTCTGAAGAGGGAGCCGGAATTGTGGCATAAAAAAGCCCCGGCGACGCGGGGCTAAATCATGAGATTATGCTTTAAGATTCACCTGAACATTGCCGTCCGCCTGCCGCTCAATGCGCAAGCTCTCGAGGGTTGTCAGCACCAGATCGGCTTCATCAAGACGCGGCGCATCCGCCGGAACGTTGACGGCGATGGTGCGGCATCCGGCAGCCAGCCCGGAAAGCAGCCCCGCCGGCGCATCTTCAACCACCGCGCACTGTTGCGCCGGTATCCCCAGCAGTTCAGCGCCGAGCAGATAGGCATCCGGCGCCGGTTTCCCCTTCTTCACCTGCTCGGCGGTGACAAACACTTTCGGCATCGGCAGACCTGCCGCGCGGTGGCGGGCGTGAGCGACCGGAATGGAACCCGAAGTCACGATAGCCCATGGGATCCCCGCTTCATTAAGCGTATTCAGCAAGCTTAACGCGCCCGGCAGTGCGACAATGCCTTCGATATCAGTGGCTTCAATCTGCTCAAGAAAGCGGAACTCGGCCTGAATATCCTCTTCGCTGCGCCCCGGCATAAAATGACGAATCGAAGTGATGGCCTGTTTACCGTGAATGAAACCGAGAATCTCATCGTGTGGAATGCCGAAACGATCGCCCCATTTACACCATGAACGCTCGACTACCGGCAAAGAATCCACCAGCGTCCCGTCGAGATCGAACAGGAAACCTTTACACTGCACGGGCACCTCCATCAGGCATTAATAATTTGGTTAATTTCGTTGCTACTCAAGTGATACTGGCGCGGGCAGGAGTGCCAGGCGGCCAGCATACGCTGGTATTTTTCCCACATCGGCGTCTGCGAGTTAAAGCCGTGAGTTCCTGCGTCGAAGTGGCTATAGCGCCCTTCTACATTGACCATAAAGCGCACGTAGCCGAGATAGCGGGCTTCTGTGGCGACATCAAAACCAAGGAAGGTGACCCGGCGTTCATCAATAGCGGAGGCATCCTTCAGGTTGGTCCACGAGACGTGCAGCGCGTGGTACATCTCCATGATATCGATAATAGTCCGGCAGGTTTCTTCCGTCAGTTGGCCAAATTCGCGGTCCAGCTCGCGCATTTGCAGCCCATATCCACGCTCGATGATGGTCTGTAGACGGCGGTAACGTTCGGCGTTGTCCGGGTCGAGCATAGTCATCATCTTGTACTGATTGGACAAAATCAGACGCTGCGCATTGGTCATTTCCATTTTTGACTCCTGTAGCACTTACGGCGTGAAATAAAGAAGGCGCATAAATCATGCGCCTTCTTTTATATGCGTTTTCCGTATGGAATTACAAATCATCAAGGAAAGTTTTATCCAGTTGTTTGAAGGCGCGCTTAAGCGTGTCAGCCAGCGCCTGGTAATCCGGCTTGCCGTCAACCGGCGCTAACGCCTGCCCGGCCTCTTGTAATTTGCCGCGCACTTCATAAAACCAGTTCAATATTGATGGCGGTAATGGCGTCACGGAACGCTTGCCCAACCACCACAGCCCCTGCATCGGCAGGCTTAAGGCAAATAGCGCGGTGGCGACGGCCGGGCCGAGCTGCCCGCCGAGCGCTATCTGCCAGCATAAGGTGAAGACCGCAACCGGCGGCATGATGCGAATCGCGTAGTGAGTGGCGCGAATAATGCGGTTTTCGATAAACACCGGCGCCAGCCGTTTATCGAGGGGCCAGGTCTTCGCATAGTGCTGCCCGCGACGAAACAAGCTAAAAAAGCTAACGGGGCGATTCTCAGGGGTCGACATGGCTATACCTCAACTTTACATATAAAACTTAAAATTTTCGTGCAAAACACCAACTGTGCATGACAACGTTCAAAAGATTTTGGCAATGGGTGCGGCAATCAGGTATCCTGTGCCCACCTGAGAGGGCGGTTAGACCCTTTTACCAGGTTAGTCAAATTATCGCATATTCTGCTGCTGGCGGAAAATTATGCAAAATGACATAAAATCATATGTACTTCCCTCATCGTGCCAGAAAACAGAACAAGGCATGATGTTAATCATAAATGTCGATGTCATCCTGCGCTACGCTTTGTGACACACTGATGTTTTTTTAGCCACGTATCATAAAAGGTACTTCCATGTCGAGTAAGTTAGTACTGGTTCTGAACTGCGGTAGCTCTTCCCTGAAATTTGCTATCCTGGATGCCGTTAACGGTGACGAATATCTCTCCGGTTTAGCCGAATGTTTCCATCTTCCTGAAGCCCGTATCAAATGGAAAATGGACGGCGGCAAACACGAAGCTGAGTTAGGCGCTGGCGCCGCTCACAGTGAAGCGCTGAACTTTATCGTTAACACTATTCTGGCACAAAAACCAGAACTGTCAGCACAGCTGACCGCAATTGGCCATCGTATCGTTCACGGCGGTGAAAAATACACCAGTTCCGTTGTCATCGACGATTCCGTTATTCAGGGCATCAAAGACTCCGCTTCCTTCGCACCGCTGCACAACCCGGCGCATCTGATCGGTATCGCTGAAGCGCTGAAATCCTTCCCGCATCTGAAAGACAAGAACGTTGCCGTGTTCGACACCGCGTTCCATCAGACCATGCCGGAAGAGTCCTACCTGTACGCCCTGCCGTACAGCCTGTACAAAGAGCACGGCGTACGTCGTTACGGCGCGCACGGCACCAGCCACTACTATGTGACTCAGGAAGCCGCTAAGGTTCTGAACAAGCCGGTTGAAGAACTGAACATCATCACCTGCCACCTCGGCAACGGCGGTTCCGTTTCCGCTATCCGTAACGGTAAATGCGTTGATACCTCCATGGGTCTGACCCCGCTGGAAGGTCTGGTGATGGGTACTCGCTCTGGCGATATCGACCCGGCAATCATTTTCCACCTGCACGACGCGCTGGGAATGAGCGTAGATGCTATCAACAAAATGCTGACCAAAGAGTCCGGCCTGCTGGGTCTGACCGAAGTCACCAGCGACTGCCGCTACGTTGAAGACAACTACGCGGATAAAGCTGACGCTAAGCGCGCAATGGACGTTTACTGTCACCGCCTGGCGAAGTACATCGGTTCTTACACTGCGCTGATGGACGGTCGTCTGGACGCCGTTGTCTTCACCGGTGGTATCGGTGAAAACGCCGCGATGGTTCGTGAACTGTCCCTGGGTAAACTCGGCGTTCTGGGCTTCGAAGTTGATCACGAACGTAACCTGGCTGCCCGTTTCGGCAAGTCTGGCTTCATCAACAAAGAAGGCACCCGCCCTGCCGTGGTTATCCCGACCAACGAAGAGCTGGTGATCGCTCAAGACGCACACCGTCTGACCGCTTAATTCCACACCGCCAGCGATAACCCTGACGTCTTCGAGTTGCCACTTGAAGCATGACGGTAAGCTGGCGGTGCTGTTTTGTATCCCGCCTAAAACTGGCGGTAACGAAAGAGGATATATCGTGTCCCGTACTATCATGCTGATCCCTACCGGAACCAGCGTAGGCCTGACCAGCGTCAGCCTCGGTGTTATCCGCGCTATGGAACGCAAAGGCGTTCGCCTGAGCGTCTTTAAACCTATCGCCCAGCCGCGTTCCGGTGGCGATACTCCAGACCAGACTACCACCATCGTTCGCGCCAGCTCTTCAACGACGACTGCCGCTGAGCCGATGAACATGAGCCACGTTGAGTCGCTGCTGTCCAGCAACCAGAAAGACGTGCTGATGGAAGAGATCATCGCCAACTACCATGCCAACACTCAGGATGCTGAAGTGGTGCTGGTTGAAGGCCTGGTCCCGACCCGTAAACACCAGTTCGCTCAGTCTCTGAACTACGAAATCGCAAAAACGCTTAACGCGGAAATCGTCTTCGTGATGTCTCAGGGCACCGATACCCCAGAACAGCTGAACGAGCGTATTGAACTGACTCGCAACAGCTTCGGCGGCGCGAAAAACACCAGCATCACTGGCGTTATCGTTAACAAACTGAATGCTCCGGTTGATGAACAAGGCCGTACCCGCCCTGACCTGTCCGAAATCTTCGACGACTCGTCTAAAGCGAAAGTCGTGAAGATCGACCCGGCGCAGCTGCAGAACGGCAGCCCGCTGCCGGTGCTGGGCGCGGTGCCATGGAGCTTCGATCTGATCGCCACGCGCGCTATCGACATGGCGCATCACCTGAATGCGACCGTGATCAACGAAGGCGACATCAATACTCGCCGCGTGAAGTCCGTAACCTTCTGCGCGCGCAGCATTCCGCACATGTTGGAGCACTTCCGTCCGGGTTCTCTGCTGGTGACTTCCGCAGACCGTCCAGACGTACTGGTCGCGGCCTGCCTGGCGGCGATGAATGGCGTAGAAATCGGCGCCATCCTGCTGACCGGCGGCTATGAAATGGACGCGCGCATCAGCAAACTGTGCGAACGCGCTTTCGCCACCGGCCTGCCGGTATTCATGGTTAACACCAACACCTGGCAGACCTCTCTGAGCCTGCAGAGCTTCAACCTGGAAGTACCGGTTGACGATCACGAGCGCATCGAGAAAGTTCAGGAATACGTTGCCAACTATATCAACGCCGACTGGATCGAATCGCTGACCGCGACCTCCGAGCGCAGCCGTCGTCTGTCTCCGCCGGCCTTCCGCTACCAGCTGACCGAGCTGGCGCGTAAAGCGGGCAAACGCGTCGTTCTGCCGGAAGGCGACGAACCGCGTACCGTTAAAGCGGCGGCCATCTGCGCCGAGCGCGGTATTGCTACCTGCGTGCTGCTGGGTAACCCGGATGAGATCAACCGCGTTGCGGCCTCTCAGGGCGTAGAGCTGGGCGCTGGTATTGAAATCGTCGATCCGGAAGTGGTTCGCGAAAGCTACGTGGCGCGTCTGGTCGAACTGCGTAAGAACAAAGGCATGACCGAAGCGGTTGCGCGCGAGCAGCTGGAAGATAACGTCGTTCTCGGCACCCTGATGCTGGAACAAGACGAAGTTGACGGCCTGGTATCCGGCGCGGTTCACACCACCGCCAATACCATCCGTCCGCCGCTGCAGCTTATCAAAACGGCGCCGGGCAGCTCGCTGGTCTCTTCCGTATTCTTCATGCTGCTGCCGGAACAGGTTTACGTTTACGGCGACTGCGCGATCAACCCGGATCCGACTGCAGAACAGCTGGCGGAAATCGCGATTCAGTCCGCTGATTCCGCGATTGCCTTCGGTATCGAACCGCGCGTGGCGATGCTCTCCTACTCCACCGGCACCTCCGGCGCAGGTAGCGATGTAGAAAAAGTACGCGAAGCAACTCGTCTGGCGCAGGAAAAACGTCCTGACCTGATGATCGACGGTCCGCTGCAGTATGATGCCGCAGTGATGGCTGACGTAGCGAAGTCCAAAGCGCCGAACTCTCCGGTAGCTGGCCGCGCGACCGTGTTCATCTTCCCGGATCTGAACACCGGTAACACCACTTACAAAGCCGTACAGCGTTCCGCTGACCTGATTTCCATCGGGCCGATGCTGCAGGGTATGCGTAAGCCGGTAAACGACCTGTCCCGCGGCGCGCTGGTAGACGATATCGTCTACACCATCGCACTGACGGCGATTCAGTCTTCTCAGCAGCAGAACTAATCTTCCGCTGAGACAAGAAAGGCAGCCAAATGGCTGCCTTTTTTTTGACGCTAACCCGTAAAGGAAATTACGCTTCGTCTTCTTCCGGCTCGTCGCGTTCGTGGCCGGTATTGCCCGCATTACGGGTCATCCACAGCGCCAGCGCTTTCAGCGAATCGGCGGTGAACTCATCGCAGCGCGCGGTGATCTCTTCCGGCGTCAGCCAGCATACTTCGCTAACCTCTTCTTCCTGTAGGGCGAACGGGCCATGAGAAACACAGCTAAACAGGCTGCCCCAGACACGGCAGTGTTTATCTTCGTAATAGAATTGGCCATGATCGGCAAAAGGCACGCCCGCAATCCCCAGCTCTTCTTCCGCTTCGCGGCGCGCCGAGTCCAGCAGCTGTTCATCCGCCTGCACCACGCCGCCGGCGGTCGCATCCAGCATACCCGGCATGAAATCTTTGCTCTCGGTACGGCGCTGCACCAGAATTTTGCCCATCCCATCATGAACCACAATATAGGTCGCGCGGTGACGCAGACACTGCGCGCGCATTTGCTCGCGGCTGGACTGTGCTATCACCTCATTGTTTTCATTAACAATATCGACCCATTCTGTGCTTGCCAAATGCTTCTGTTCCGCCATCAGGAAACCTTACTTTTAAGCGCTCTCGCGGCGCGTCTTTACGATTGAGGGGTAAATTACGGGTAAATCGCGGCCTCTGCAATAACCTGATTATCTTTGAGTGCGAAAACCTGCAGCCGATCATCTTCCAGCATGCCGTAGCTGGCGGCAAAGCCGCCTTTCGGGATGCTCACAGAACCAGGATTGAAGAGGAAAATATCGCCGCGTTTCTCGGCAACCGGAATATGAGTATGACCATAAGCCAGTACATCGCCAGCGGCGAGCGGCGGCAAATTATCCGGACTATAGAGATGACCGTGGGTCAGAAACAGGCGGTAGCGTTCGCTAAGCACCTGCTGCCAGGGGGCGGTAATGGGGAAATGCAGCAGCATTTGATCGACTTCGCTATCACAGTTACCGCGGACGGCGATAATCCGCTGCGCGACGCTGTTCAGCCGCTCGGCGACCTGCGCCGGCGCATACCCTTCCGGCAGCGCGTTGCGCGGCCCGTGATTGAGCACATCGCCGAGGATAACCAGCCACTGCGCCCCGCTCTGCGCGAAGCGTTCCAGAACGCGTTCGGTCGCAGGCAGCGAACCGTGAATATCGGATGCGAACATCAGTTTCATATCAACCCCTTACCAGACAATACGGTCTGTCTATGATAACGGAACTGCCTGCGCTTATCAGCCGCTACGTTTAGCCGACAGTGCGGCATAACGCTGAACAGACGCCCGCTGCCACTGGAAGGTCGCGTAGTCCGCCAGCGCTTCCGGCACCTCGTCGCCGTTCAGCACCAGACGGTTTAGCATCAGCGCAAGATCGGCATCGGCAATACACCATTCGCCAAATAGATTCTGCCCGCCATGCGCCAAAAGCGCGCCGGCGGTCGCAAAGAGTTTAGCCGCGCTGGTTTGCCCCGCGGCGCTAAGCGCGGGCTTCTTCGCGCCGCCAAACACCACGTCGGTAGAACGTTCTTCGCGTATGGGCATCAGATCGCTTCGCAGCCAGGCCTGCACCTGCCGCGCCCGCGCGCGTTTTTGCAGGTCGTGCGGATACAAGCGCTCCCACTCCGGCGGCGCAAAGCGTTCGTCAAGGTATTCGGTAATGGCCGAGGATTCGCTTAGCGAAAAATTATCCACTTCCAGCAGCGGCACGCGCCGTGTCGCGGAGTAGCCCTTCCAGCCCGGCTGCAGATGCTCGCCGCTGTCGAGATTGACGGTTTTAAGGGTGAACGGCAGGCTTTTTTCCTGCAGCGCCACATACACGGACATCACATAGGGGGAGAAAAAATCGGCATCGGACCACAGGGTAATAACAGGCTGATTCATGACATCCTCAATGAAGCCAGGGGGAGATAAATCAACATAGCTGGTCTGCTATAAGATGTCACTGGCAGCCGCATGAGGATTTCGCAATATAATCTTTGCCCCGCGATGGCGCAGGTCGCCTATACTCGAAACGTTTGCGACCTTCGATGGCGGGAGACCTCATGATCGATCTTTACTATGCACCCACCCCCAACGGCCACAAAATCATCCTTTTTCTGGAAGAGGCGCAGCTGGCCTATCGCCTGATACGCGTCGATATCGGCAAAGGTGAACAGTTTCGCCCGCAGTTTCTGGCTATCTCGCCAAATAATAAGATCCCGGCGATCGTTGACCACGTTCCGGTCGACGGCGGCGCGCCGTTAAGCCTGTTTGAGTCCGGAGAGATCCTGCTCTATCTGGCGGAGAAATCGGGAAAATTACTAAGCGGCGAGCTGCGCGAGCGGCATACTACCCTGCAATGGCTATTCTGGCAGGTCGGCGGTCTGGGGCCAATGCTTGGGCAAAACCACCACTTTAACCATCACGCGCCTCAGGCTGTCCCTTACGCCATTGAACGCTATCAGGTCGAAAGCCAGCGCCTCTATGGCGTAATGAACCGGCGTCTTGAAACCAGTCCATGGCTGGGCGGCGAGCACTACAGTATCGCCGATATCGCCTGCTGGCCATGGATTAATGCCCACTCGCGCCAACGCATCGATCTTAGCCAGTTCCCAGCGGTGCATAACTGGTTTGAACGCATCCGCCAGCGCCCGGCAACGCAACAAGCGCTACTCAAAACGCAACAGTATTAATCCCCTGCTCGCAGGGCGTGCTTTCATGTATGATTGCGGAAATTACTACACGGAGGAAGCCTGCAATGTCTCAGCCAGACGCCATTATTCGTATTAAGAACCTGCGCCTGCGTACTTTTATTGGAATCAAAGAGGAAGAGATCGCCAACCGACAGGATGTATTGGTGAATGTGGTGATTCACTATCCGGCCGATAAGGCTCGCGACAGCGAAGACATCAACGATGCTCTGAACTATCGCACCATTACTAAGCGCATCATCAGCCATATCGAGAATAACCGCTTCTCGCTGCTGGAAAAATTAACCCAGGATGTGCTCAATATCGCATGCGAACATCACTGGGTCACTTATGCTGAAGTAGAGATCGATAAACTTCACGCGCTGCGCTATGCCGACTCAGTATCGATGACCATGAGCTGGCGGCGCTAAAACGTTTGTTAGGGAGGCGGTATGAAAATCCTGCTCACTGGCGGTACCGGGCTCATTGGTCGGCATCTTATTCCCAGGCTGCTGGAACTTGGGCACCAGCTCACGGTTTCCACCCGCACTCCTGAACGCGCGAAAGCCCGTCTCGATCCCCGCGTCACGCTGTGGCGCGGTTTCGATGGGCAAAACAACCTCGATGGCTTTGACGCCGTTATCAATCTCGCCGGTGAACCGATCGCCGATAAGCGCTGGACGGCAGAGCAAAAAGAGCGCCTGTGTCACAGCCGCTGGGACATCACCCGCCAGCTGGTCGCGTTATTTAAAGCCAGCGAAACCCCACCGTCAGCGCTGATTAGCGGTTCCGCTACCGGCTATTACGGCGACCTCGGTGAAGTCGTGGTGACCGAGGAAGAGCCACCGCACAACGAATTTACCCATAAACTTTGCGCCCGCTGGGAGCAAATCGCCTGTGAGGCACAAAGCGATCGCACGCGCGTGTGCCTGTTGCGCACCGGCGTCGTCTTAGCGCCGCGCGGCGGGATCCTGGCCAAAATGACGCCCGCGTTTAAGCTTGGCCTGGGCGGCCCTATCGGCGACGGTCGCCAGTATCTGGCGTGGATCCATATCGATGATATGGTGAACGGTATTCTGTGGCTGCTGGATAACGATCTGCGCGGCCCGTTCAATATGGTCTCGCCCTATCCCGTGCGTAACGAACAGTTTGCCCACGCTCTCGGCCACGCGCTCAATCGCCCGGCGATTTTTCGCGTTCCCGCCGCCGCCATTCGCCTGCTGATGGGGGAATCCTCGGTACTGGTGCTCGGCGGCCAGCGCGCGCTGCCTAAACGCCTGGAAGCCGCCGGCTTTAGCTTTCGCTGGTACGATCTGGAAGAGGCTCTGAAGGATGTGTTGAGCTAAGTCGATAAACGGGGAGCAATGGCTCCCCGTTCTCTTCCCTTGGGCGGAAGCCGCCTCGCAAATCGTTGTTCCTCGTCCTCCTTGCTACGCTTCTTGTGAAGCGCATTCCAACCGCAAAATTCTTCTCCTGCCATAACGTCCTGACGAGGAATATATCCTCAAAACACGTTGACAACCGTCAACACTCTTTTTATTGTGAGCAGGATTTAACGATGAAGGAACATCCGGACAAACATATCAGGATGGCGATCGCCACGGCGCTGGCGCGGGGGTGGATATTGCTGCCTGCAGGTAAAAGCGCTCATTGCTTTGGCCGCCTCGTCTGCGGCGTGGCTGAACACCGTGAATATATGATGAGCATTTGGTCGACGCCCGCCGTCCCTGAAAACCACGCCCGGCAAATAATCAGAATGGTCGAACGGTGTCCCATCCCGGCTACCGGGCGCATCACGCATAAGGAACGCTAAACGATGCCGATATTTAATTTTACGCTGACGCTGTCCGGCGTCACCAGTCAAACGCCAGGACTGGAAGATGCGCTCTTTGCCGCAGGCTGTTGCGACGCGCTGGTCTGCTTTTACGGTACTGCGGTTTACCTGGAGTTCGATCGCGAGGGCCAATCGCTGGAGCAGGCGGCGCTGTCCGCCATCCGCGATGTAGAAACTGCCGCGCTGCCAGATATCCGCGTGGAGTCCATCGATTCGACATTGGTCGGGCTGAGCGATATCGCCGAACTTATCGGCGTCTCCCGCCAGGCGATCGCTCTATTAAAAGAGGGCGCTCGCGGCAGCGGGCGCTTTCCCGGCCCCGTACAACGTGTGAAAGGCAATTCCCCTCTCTGGCGCTGGAAATCGGTCGTTGAATGGTTAGTCGCGGAAAAGCGCATCGCCGCCGATTCGCCGATGGTGGCTAACGCCCAACTGCTGGATAGCCTCAACCTGGCGCTCCAGCTTCGCCGTTCACCGGAAAATCACCGCGTGCAGCGCTACCTGCAAAGTCTGAGCGCCACGCCACCCGCAGGCTGATTCGCGAGGGCGAGCATGTTACCCGGCGCAGTATGGTGGTAAAGTAGGCTTTCGTTTTAGCTGATTAACCGCTTTATGACTACGATAACCACGCCCCGCCTGTTGCTTTCCCGCTTCACTCCGGCCGATTGGCCCTTTTTTCTGCGTCTGCGTCAGGATCCTGACGTCATGCGTTACATGGGTGAGGTGTTAAGCGAAACGGCGCTACGCAGCGTGTTTGAATGCCGCTGCGAAGATGCCGGCGTCTTTGTATTGCGCGATTCTGCCGGCACACCGCTGGGAGATATTGGTCTGCGCATCAGTACGAAAAACCCCCACGAGGCAGACGTCGGCTACGCGCTACTGCCGCAAGCGCAGGGTCAGGGCTACGCCAGCGAAGCGCTGCGCGCGATTTGTGATTACGGCTTTACCATCCTTGGCATCAACGCCATTAATGCCTGGGTGCTGGGAGATAACCTGGGGTCGTCGCGGCTGCTGGAAACGCACGGTTTTGTACGCATTCAGGTGCTGGAAAACGCCTGGCACCTCAACGGTGTGGATTACGATGATTGGATCTACCGGCTGGAACGTTAAGTCATTCCCGGCGAGCAAAGCCGCCGGGAATGAGCGATTACTTCAGTGAACCTTTAAGGAACTGCTGCAGGCGCTGGCTTTTCGGGTTGCCGAATAGCTCGTCGGGATGCCCCTCTTCTTCGATTCTTCCCTGATGGAGGAAAATCACGTGTGAAGAGACGTGGCGGGCAAAGCCCATTTCGTGGGTGACGACCACCATGGTTTTCCCCTCTTCCGCCAGTTTTTGCATAATACGCAACACTTCGCCCACCAGCTCCGGATCCAGTGCCGATGTCGGTTCATCAAACAGCAGTACGTCCGGCTCCATCGCCAGCGCCCGCGCGATGGACACGCGCTGCTGCTGACCGCCGGAAAGATGTACCGGATATTTGATCTGCTGGCGTTCATCGATGCCGACTTTCGCCAGATACTTCACCGCCCGCTCGCGCGCTTCCTGTTTGTTAAGGCCGAGCACCTGAATCGGCGCCTCCATGACGTTTTCCAGTACCGTCATGTGGCTCCACAGGTTGAAGTGCTGGAACACCATCGTCAGTCGCGTGCGCAGCAGACGCAGCTGGTTTTTATCCGCTACCTTCAACTGGCCGTCTTTATCGCGCACCAGGCCAATATTCTGCCCGTTGACGATAATCGTTCCTTCGCTTGGCTTCTCAAGAAAGTTAATGCAGCGCAGGAAGGTACTTTTACCAGAACCCGATGAGCCGATAATACTAATCACGTCTCCGGCCTTCGCTTTCAGCGAGACGCCTTTCAGCACCTCGTGCTCGCCGTAACGTTTATGCAGATCGATAACGCTTAATTTATTGTCGGTCATGGCTTTCTCAGTGCGTCGAAGAAGGTTTGATATGCTGCAGCCAGCGCTTTTCCGCCTTGCGGAACAAGCTAATCAGCACATACGAAATAATTAAGTACAGTACCGCGGCGATACCGAAAGCGGTAAACGGCTGATAGGTCGCCGAGTTAATATCGCGCGCGATTTTCAGCAAATCCGGCACCGTGGCGGTAAACGCCAGCGCCGTCGAGTGCAGCATCAGAATGACTTCGTTGCTGTACGCGGGTAACGCAATACGTAGCGCAGAGGGCAAAATAATGCAGCGATACAGCTTAACAGACGAAAAGCCGTAAGCCCGCGCAGCTTCAATCTCGCCCGGCGCCACCGAACGAATCGCCCCGGCAAAAATCTCGGTGGTGTAGGCGCAGGTATTTAAGGTCAATGCCAACACCGTACAGTTCAGGCCGCTGCGGAAAAACGCATTCAATAGATCGCTGCCTTTGACGATTTCCAGCGTATACATCCCGGAGTAAAACACCAGCAGCTGCACGTACAGCGGCGTACCGCGGAAAATATAGGTAAACAGCCAGATCGGAAACTGAATGTATTTATTGCTCGATACGCGCCCGATGGCGAGAAACACCGCGAGGATGCCGCCCATCACCACTGAAGCAATCAACAGCCACAGGGTGATCGCCACGCCGGTAAAACGGTAACCGTCGGTCCACAGCAGGGATTTCCAGTACTCCTGAATAATTTCAATCACAGGTCAGCCCTCTTCACACCCACGGAGTAGCGGCGTTCAAGCAGCAGCAGCACACCATTGGAAATCGTGGTAAACACCAGATAGATCGCCCCGCAGACGATAGCGAAATAGAACGGCTGCCAGGTACTTTTGCCCGCCAGCTGCGTTGCCTTCACCACGTCTTCCAGACCGAGCAGCGACACCAGCGCAGTGGCTTTGAGAATGACCTGCCAGTTGTTGCCGATACCGGGCAGCGCATAGCGCATCATCGCCGGAAACAGGATACGGCGGAACGTCTGCCAGCCGCTAAAGCCAAATGCCGTCGCCGCTTCAATATGGCCTTTCGGCACCGCCAGAAACGCGCCGCGGAAGGTTTCAGTGAAGTACGCACCATAGATAAAGCCGAGGGTGATAATACCGGCAATCATCGGATCAATATCAAATTGCGCCATGCCTAATGCATCGGTGATGCTGTTAAGGGCGATCTGTAGCCCATAGAAAATCAGCAGCATCAGCACCAGATCCGGCACCCCGCGGATCAACGTGGTATAGCCTTCAAACACCAGCGCCATAGGCCGGTTGGCGGATAGTTTCGCCCCCGCGCCCACCAGCCCGATAAGGACCGCCAGCACCACCGAGCTAAGCGCCAGCTCGAGGGTGACCAGCGCGCCCTGAAAAATAACCTGTGAGAACCCGTACAGCATGCTGTCTGCCCTGTCTGTCATCGATCGCCGCACGTGAAAACGCGTGCGGCGAGGTACTAACGATGATTAGTCGCCGTACACGTTAAAGTCGAAATATTTCTTCGCCAGCTTGTCGTAAGTGCCGTCTTTACGCATCTCGGCGAAAGCTTTATTTAGCGCTTCACGCAGCTCGGTGTCGTCTTTACGCAGGCCCATGCCGGTACCGACGCCAAACAACTTCTCATCCTTAATGGACGGGCCGCCAAACTGATAATCTTTGCCAATCGGCTGTTTGAGGAAACCTTCGCTGGCGGCGACCTCATCCTGGAACGCAGCGTCAATACGGCCCGCGGTCAGGTCGGAATAGATATTGTCCTGGCCCTGATAGGAGACAATTTCAATGCCTTTCGGCGCCCAGTGCTCGTTGCCGTAGGTTTCCTGAGTGGTGCCCTGCAGCACGCCAATGCGCTTGCCTTTCAGCTTGCTCAGGTCTGGCGTAATATCGCTGCCCTTTTTCACCACCAGACGGGAGTCAGCGGCATAAAGTTTGTCGGTGAAGGCAATTTCCTGCTGGCGCTTTTCGGTAATCGACAGCGAGGACATAATCGCATCGATTTTCTTCGCTTTTAACGAGGGGATCAGCGCATCCAGCGGGTTTTCAACGAAGGTACATTGGGTATTAATACGCTTACACAGCTCTTTCGCCAGATCGATGTCAAAACCGATCAATTGCCCCTGCGCATTCTTCGATTCGAACGGCGCATAAGTAGGATCGGTACCAATACGGATTTTCTGTGGAATGGCTGCGAATACCGTGGAAACGCTGGAAAGGGCCAGCGCCAAAGAAAGAGACAACGCCAGTTTTTTCATAATTATCCTCAACAGACTGTCATTCTAACGGGTTTATTAGAAGCACTTACGCCAGTTATCGTGCCATTATTCGCCCTGCCAAGGCAAAGCAAAATGCGCAGGAAAGCAGATTTTTTTGCATCAGAAACGCTTAACTATGCATTTTCTGAACAAAGAAAAACTGCTATCGCCCCATTCTGGTGCAAGCCGTCAACCGCTTGCACCTATCAAGGGCAACAATAACCGCGTCGCAATGGAGCGGCCTGGCATAACCAGACCGCTACAGTCTTAATCGCCGTAGACGTTAAAGTTGAAGTATTTCTTCGCCATTTTGTCGTAGGTGCCGTCTTTACGCATTTCACCCAGCGCTTTGTCGAACGCGGCTTTCAGCTCGCCATCTTCTTTGCGCAGGCCGATGCCGGTACCATCGCCGAAGTATTTTTTGTCTTTAACGGAAGGACCGGCAAAGGCGTAATCTTTACCGGCAGGTTGTTTGAGGAAACCTTCGCTGGCCGCGACTTCATCCTGCAGCGCCGCATCGAGGCGCCCTGCGGCGAGGTCGGAATAGATCAGATCCTGGTTAGCATAGGCGACAACATCCACGCCCTGGCTGCGCCAGCGTTCGTTGGCATAGGCCTCCTGAGTAGAGCCCTGCAGTACGCCAACATGCTTGCCTTTCAGCGACTCCAGCGTAGGCTGAATCGGCGAGCCTTTTGCCGCGATCAGACGAGAATCTGCCGCGTACAGTTTGTCAGAGAAAGCAATCTCCTGCTGGCGTTTTTCGGTAATCGACAGCGACGAGATAATCGCGTCGATTTTCTTCGCTTTCAGCGAGGGGATCAGCGCGTCAAAATCGCTGCCCACCCAGGTGCACTTCACCTTGATGCGCGAGCACAGTTCATTGCCCAGATCGATGTCAAAGCCAATAAAGTTGCCCTTCGAATCCTTCGACGAGAAAGGCGCATAGGTGGTATCGGTGCCGATGCGGATACTTTGCGGCAGCGCCGCAGATACGCTGGCGGCGCTGCTGATTCCCATGATTAACGAGAGAGCCAGGATCGTCTTCTTCATAGAAAGCCCTTAAGTGTCGTGATGTTGTTATGTTGTGCGCTGTCTGGTTATGTATGTTGCCGACGGTTCTTGCAGGTTTTATGCCATTTTCCCGGTGCGTGCCGGTAACAGCGTTAAATTTGTTAATATAAAGTTGCAAGATTGTCTTAAGAGGGAAGATACCAGCATTGGCGGATAAACCGCAGCGGCAAAACGCAAAAAAACAAATTAAATGTCGAGGATTTGATCAGGACAACAAAAATGCACCAGCGGAAGGCAAAGGTAAATAAAATGCACCAAACAGGTGCATCATGCTCCGCCCTGCCAGCGGGTAAACAGGTCCTGCGGCAGCTCAATATCGAACTGATCGACAACCCGATTAACCGTCTGATTAATCACATCGTCCAGCGTCTGCGGACGATGATAGAAGGCCGGCACCGGCGGCATAATCACCGCGCCCATTTCCGCCGCCTGCACCATTAAACGCAGATGCCCCAGGTGGAACGGCGTCTCGCGTACGCAAAGCACCAGCGGGCGGCGCTCTTTTAACACCACGTCCGCCGCGCGGGTCAGCAGACCGTCGGTATAGCTATTGACGATGCCAGAGAGCGTTTTCATCGAGCACGGTAGAATAACCATCCCACTGGTTTTAAACGAGCCGGAGGAGATGCTGGCGGCGATATCGCGCGCGTCGTGTACCACATCGGCCAGCGCCTGCACTTCCCGCAGCGAGTAGTCGGTTTCCAGCGACAGCGTCTGACGTGCTGCCTGGCTCATTATCAGATGGGTCTCGACCCCGGCGACATCACGCAGAACCTGTAGCAAGCGTACGCCGTAAATCGCGCCGCTGGCGCCGGAAATGCCGATAATGAGTCGTTTCACGATGTATTCCTCTTGCGCGTAATGCCGCAGACTTTGCCGGATTATAGTCCCCGACGCAACCTGGCGGGTAAAAATAAAAAGGCCCGCGGTCTTCGAAAGACGGCGGGCCAGCGACAAGGGACCAATTAGCCTTCGTTATGCATCTCTAAGTTTTCAACTTCGGTTTGCAGTTGGACCGCTTTGGCATCATCGTTACGCAGAGAATCAAGATAATCGAGATACTGTTGGTCAACGTCTTTGGTGACGTACACGCCGTTAAAGACCGAACACTCGAACTGTTGAATGTCCGGGTTCTCAGCGCGTACCGCTTCGATCAGATCGTCCAGATCCTGGAAAATCAGGCCATCAGCGCCGATGATCTGACGGATCTCGTCAACTTCGCGACCGTGGGCGATAAGCTCGTTGGCGGTCGGCATATCGATACCGTAAACGTTCGGGAAGCGAATTTCCGGCGCAGCGGAGGCCAGATACACTTTCTTCGCGCCGGCTTCGCGCGCCATTTCGATAATCTGTTCAGAAGTGGTGCCGCGAACGATAGAGTCATCCACCAGCAGCACGTTCTTATCACGGAATTCGGCGCGGTTGGCGTTCAGCTTACGGCGCACGGATTTACGGCGCAGCTGCTGGCCCGGCATGATAAAGGTACGGCCAACATAGCGGTTTTTGACGAAGCCCTGACGATAGGGTTTATCGAGGATACGAGCAATCTCCAGGGCGATATCGCAGGAGGTTTCCGGGATCGGAATAACGACATCGATATCCAGATCTTCCCACTCACGGGCAATTTTCTCGCCAAGCTTCGTGCCCATGTTCACACGGGCGCTATAGACGGAAATCTTGTCGATAAAGGAGTCCGGACGCGCGAAATAGACGTATTCGAACAGGCATGGGTTGCTGACCGGGTTTTCCGCGCACTGGCGGGTAAACAGCTGGCCTTTCTCGGTGATGTAGACCGCTTCTCCCGGCGCGACGTCACGCAGAAATTCAAAGCCCAGTGTATCCAGCGCCACGCTTTCGGAGGCGACCATGTACTCGGTGCGGCCATCGCCGATATCGCGCTTGCCGAGCACCAGCGGACGGATACCGTTCGGGTCGCGGAAGGCGACCATACCGTGGCCGATAATCATCGCCACGCAGGCGTACGCGCCGCGAATCTGGCGGTTCGTCGCGGCAATCGCGGCGAAAATGTTATCGGCTTCCAGCGGGTAATGACGGAAATTATCCAGCTCGCTGGCGAAGATATTGAGCAGAATTTCGGAATCGGAGGTGGTGTTGATGTGGCGGCGTTTTTCTTCAAACAGCTTTTGACGCAGCTCGTGGGCATTGGTCAGGTTGCCATTATGGGCCAACGTAATGCCGTAGGGCGAGTTAACGTAAAAAGGCTGCGCTTCAGAAGCGCTGGAACTGCCTGCCGTTGGGTAACGGACGTGGCCAATCCCCATATTTCCCTGCATACGCTGCATGTGGCGCGCTTCGAACACATCGCTCACCAGTCCGTTAGCTTTACGCAAACGGAAGCAGTTATTTGCATCAATGGTGATGATGCCCGCGGCATCCTGCCCACGATGCTGAAGCACCGTTAACGCGTCATAAATCGACTGGTTTACCGGCATAACACCGGCGATACCGACAATACCGCACATACGTCTTTTCCTCGTTAAGCTACATCCCAACGCTTATGCTTTGGGCAAGAAACTTGACGAGCTCTGCAGATAGTCAAAGAACCATCTGATAACGAAACTGAACTGCGGGATAAGCTCAGACTTTTGCCAGTCTTCACTTTTTGCCATACCGGTGAAGCTATCGAGAAAGAACAGAATAGCGGAGACGATAAGCACGCCGCGCAGGGCGCCAAAACAGATCCCCAACACCCTGTCTGTTCCTGACAGACCGGTTTTCTCTACCAGAGCGCCTATCACATAGTTAACGATAGCGCCGACGATAAGCGTTGCGATAAACAATATCGCGATAGCAATCCCATTTCGGACCAGTTCGTCTTCAAAGCCCGTGAACCAGACAGCCAGGTAAGTGTAGTAATGACTGGCGACAAAGAAGGCACATCCCCATGTCACCAGCGATAACGCTTCACGAACAAAGCCGCGGATAAGGCTAACCAAACAGGAAAAACCAATTACCGCAATAATGGCGTAATCAATCCAGACCATATACATCCCACGATTTTACGCCCTGTCGTCCAGTTCGGGGCGCATTCTAACAGAAAAAGAAAACGTTTGCGTAGGGATTTCCGTGCCCTACAGAAATAAAAATGGCGCTGAAAAAACATTCAACGCCATACTGCCTGACGCCTCTTCAGGGCGTATCCGGCAAGGGTTTCAGCAGGTTAACCCGCCTGCCAGCTCGCCCAATCAGAGCGGATGTCATTTTTTAATTCGGGCTATACCCCATGACCACGCCGCTCAGGCCAGAAATCTGCTGCAGCTCGCCGAGTTGCCCCTTCAGCTTGTCTTTCGACGCATCCGGCCCCACCAGAATACGGGTAATTTTACCCTGAACCGGCGTGGATGGCGATGTCCAGGCTTTAAAGCCCGAGGAACGCAGCTTACCTACGATTTCGTTAACCTTATCGGCATTCTTCAACGCCCCTAACTGCACCACATAGGCTTTTCCGGTCGGCGCCGGAATAGCGGCCTGCTGCTGTTGCGGCTGTGGTTGCGGCTGCGGTTTCGCCGGCGGCGGCGTCTGCGCGACCTGCTGCGGCTGCGGCTTCTCAACCGGCTTCGGCTGTGGTTTCGGCTGCGGCTTGGCGGCCACCACCGGCTCCTGGACTTCATCGAAGCTATTGTTGTTCACCGGGATGCGCGACGGATCCAGCGATGGCGCCGCGGCGTCTCCCGCTCTCACCTCTTCCGCGGCGCCTTCCGGCGGCTGCGAAGGCAGCGCCTGGGTAGCCGCCGGCAGCATATCCGGCTCATCGCGATCGCCCGGCTTCGGCACCAACGGGATCGCCGCAAACTCATCCTGATAATGTTTTTTCTGACCGTCGAGCAGCCCCGGGAGAATAATTACCCCCAGCGCTACCAGTACAATCGTCCCGACTAAACGGTTCTGAAACTTACTCGCCACCGATTCTCCCCGCGTCTATCTCTTCCATTACATGCGCTACCGTGTGGAAGGAACCACACACCAGCACCGTATCTTCGGCTTTGGCATCCGCCATAGCGGCATGCCACGCCTGCGCTACGCTGTCATAACTTTGCCCTGCGCGCAGATGCGTAATCAGCTGGTCCGCCGTGGCGCCGCGCGGCCCTTCCAGCGGCGCGCAGTACCACGCATCTACTTCAGGCGCCAGATTCGCCAGGGTTCCGGCGATATCTTTATCATGCAGCATACCAATAACCGCCAGTACGCGCCCCGTTTTCGCTAAGGTTTTGAGACGCCCGGCGAGATAAGCCGCCGCATGCGGGTTATGCGCGACATCGAGGATCACCCGCGGCGCGTCGCTGATAATCTGAAAGCGGCCCGGGAGCATGGCGTGATGAATGCCGTCGCGCAGCGCCTGTTCAGCGACGTTAAGCCCGCTGGCGCGCAGCGCCGCCAGCGCCGTCGCGGCGTTGGGCAATGGAACCTGCGGCAACGGTAGCCCTGCCAACTCGCCCTGACCATCGGAAAAGTTCCATGACTGGTCCGTCACGCTATAGCGCCAGTCATGGTCGCGGCGCAGCAGCGTCGCGCCCTTTTCATTCGCCACGTCGGCGATCGTCTGCGGCATATCGGGTTCGCCCACCACCGCCGGTTTACCGGCGCGGAAGATACCCGCTTTTTCACGGCCAATGCTTTCACGATCCGGCCCCAGCCAGTCGGTATGATCCAGCGCGATGCTGGTGACCACCGCCACGTCGGCATCGACGATATTCGTGGCGTCCAGGCGTCCACCGAGGCCCACCTCCAGGATAACTACATCCAGCTGCGCCTGCTTAAACAGCCATAGCGCGGACAGCGTGCCAAATTCAAAATAGCTCAGCGAGATATCGCCGCGCGCCGCTTCGATTTCGGCAAATGAGGCGGTATGCGCCGCTTCCGGCAGCTCGGCGCCCTGGATACGCACGCGTTCGGTATAGCGCACCAGATGCGGCGAACTATACACGCCAACTTTATAGCCCGCCGCCATCAGCACGGATTCCAGCGTCCGGCAGGTGGTGCCTTTGCCGTTGGTACCCGCCACGGTAAAGACAAACGGCGCCGGTTTTAGTATCGCCATCCGTCCGGCGACTTCGCTCACCCGCGAAAGCCCCAGGTCGATGGCTTTACTGTGCAGATGCTCCAGATAAGAAAGCCACGTAGCCAGGGGCGACGTGGCCTGAGGAATAGGATCTTTTTCCATGATGTCCGCGAAAGTTAACGGTAAAAAAAAGGGCAGCGCCTGTCGGCCCTGCCCTCTGCATTATCAGGCCTCTGGTTCCTGATCCGGTACCGGTGGTACCACCTCGCCTTCGTGAGGCGCATCGGCCTGCGGCGAAGGAAGATTCATCAGTTTCGCCAGGATGCTGGCTAATTTCAGACGCATTTCAGGACGACGGATAATCATGTC
This sequence comes from Klebsiella sp. 141203, assembly GCF_032601985.1. NCBI lineage: Bacteria > Pseudomonadati > Pseudomonadota > Gammaproteobacteria > Enterobacterales > Enterobacteriaceae > Klebsiella > Klebsiella sp. 141203. The sequence goes on from NZ_JAQIRL010000001.1 coordinate 1,409,805, forward strand.
GATCGCCCCTTTTTCAATCAGGAACTCACTGCGCTGGAACCCCGGCGGCAGCTTCTCACGCACGGTCTGCTCGATAACGCGAGGACCGGCGAAGCCGATCAGCGCTTTCGGCTCGGCGATATTAAGATCGCCCAGCATCGCGAAACTCGCGGAGACGCCGCCCATGGTCGGGTCGGTCAGTACGGAGATGTACGGTAAACCGCGCTCCTGCATTTTCGCCAGCGCCGCGGAGGTCTTCGCCATCTGCATCAGAGACATTAGCGCTTCCTGCATACGGGCGCCGCCGGAGGCGGAGAAGCAGATCAGCGGGCAGTTGTCTTCCAGCGCCTGCTCAACCGCGCGGACGAAACGCGCGCCGACAACGGAACCCATCGACCCGCCCATAAAGGCGAATTCAAACGCCGCCGCCACGACAGGCATGCCGTGCAGGGTGCCTTTCATCACCACCAGCGCGTCTTTCTCGCCGGTCTCTTTCTGTGCAGAGGCCAGACGGTCTTTATACTTTTTCGAATCGCGGAACTTCAGCACATCCTTTGGCTCGAGCTCGCTACCCAGCTCCACGAGAGAACCTTCGTCCAGCAGGCTATGCAGGCGGTTGCGCGCCGACATACGCATGTGGTGATCGCACTTAGGGCAAACCTCCAGGTTGCGCTCCAGCTCTGCGCGGTACAGTACCTGACCGCAGCTGTCGCACTTGGTCCATACACCTTCAGGAATACTTGCCTTACGGGTGGGGGTTATATTGCTTTTAATTCGTTCAATCCAGCTCATTGATAACCTTTCTACCTGAACCTGGTCGATGCCAGTTTTGTCGCAAGGGGCGCATAATGCCACTTTTGCCCCTCACAGACCATGAATGTTGCACATTAAATCATAACATCCCGTAACATGGGATAAAAAAGTGGTCGAACCGCTCACACTTTGCGCGCCGGACGTCATAGCAACGCCCGGCGAAAATGCCGCTAAGGGCCTATTTAGCCTGCTTTGCCGCCGCCCGGCGGTGGCGAATCACTTCGATAACGCCAGGCAGTACCGACAGGACGATAATCGCCACGATCAGCAGCTTCAGGTTTTCCTGTACGATCGGTAAATCACCAAACAGATACCCGGCGTAGGTGAACAGCAGTACCCACAGCAGCGCGCCAACCACGTTGTACGCCGCAAAATGACGATAGGACATGTGACCCATTCCCGCCACAAACGGCGCAAAGGTTCTGACGATCGGCACAAAACGCGCGAGGATGATGGTTTTGCCGCCGTGGCGTTCATAGAAGGTATGGGTTTTGTCGAGATAGCTGCGACGGAAAATCTTCGAGTTCGGATTGCTGAACAGCTTTTCGCCGAACAATCTACCGATGGTGTAGTTCAGGGCATCGCCAACAACGGCGGCAATGACCATCAGCGCAACCATCAGGTGTACGTTGAGATCGTTCGTTGGCAGCGCGGAGAGCGCGCCGGCGACGAACAACAGAGAATCTCCGGGCAGGAACGGCGTCACCACCAGGCCGGTTTCGCAGAACAGAATCAAGAACAGGATGGCGTAAACCCAGACGCCATACTGCGCGACCAGCTCCGCAAGGTGCACATCAATATGCAGGATGAAATCAATCAAAAAATGAATCAGGTCCATATTTGTCTTAGCCTTTAGTGACAACCGCCCCCTGTTACGGGGGCGCTGATATTAGTCCGCCAAAAACAGCGGGCCCATCGGCATCACCGGCAGGTCGAAATGGGCCGGATAATCCACCGACACCAGATACAATCCTTCCGCTTTCGCCGTCGCGGCAGCCAGAGTCCGGTCCTTCGCCGCCAGCAGTTCTGCAATCCAGCTCTCTGGCTGGTTTCCGGCGCCTACTTCCATCAGGCTGCCGACGATGTTCCTTACCATATGATGAACAAAAGCGTTCGCTTTGATATCTACCACCACATAAGCGCCATGACGGGTCACGTTGATATGCATCACGTTACGCCACGGCGTGCGCGACTGACATTGCACCGCGCGAAACGAGGTGAAGTCATTCTCGCCAATCAAACACTGCGCGGCGCGATGCATCCGCCCGGCATCCAGAGGGTGGTAATAATGCGTCACCCCCTGGCTCAACACCGCCGGACGCAGGCGGTGATTATAGATGACGTAGCGGTAACGACGGGCCGTCGCGCTGAAGCGGGCGTGAAAATCGTCCGCAACATGCTTCACCCAACGCACGGCGATGTCACCAGGTAAATTCGCATTTACGCCCAGCGTCCAGGCGGCGTCTTTACGCTGGGCGCGGGTTTCAAAGTGCACTACCTGGCCGGTACCGTGAACGCCGGCGTCGGTACGCCCGGCGCAGAATACGTGTACCGGTTCGGCCGCTACCTGCGACAGCGCCTTTTCCAGCTTTTCCTGCACGCTGCGCACTTCGTTTTGCCGCTGCCAGCCGTAGTATTTGCTGCCGTCGTACTCGATGCCCAGCGCGATTTTATACACCGGCTGCTGCTGTGGTTCAGACATCAGTACAAATACTCCTGAACCAGTTTCTCGGCGATTTTCACCGCCATCAGCGCGCCGCCAAAGCGGACGTTATCGGCCACCGACCAGAACTGAATCTGCTCGGGCATGCCGTAATCGTTATGCACGCAGCCGATGGACAGACGCGCGTTTCCGGAAGCATCGCCGACCTGCGTCGGGAATTCGCCCTCTTCGGAAAGCTCAATATCCTCGCCGCGGGTAAAGGCGTCGCGCGCCTCCTCGGCCGCCAGCGGACGCAGCGCTTCAAAATTCACCATCTGCGCATGGCCATAGAAGACCGGCGATTGCACGACGCTTGCGGAAATCATCAGGCCGTCATCCTGCAGAATTTTGCGCGCTTCATCGACGATACGTCGTTCTTCGCGCACGCTACCTTCGCGATCCGGCAGAATCGGCAGCATGTTGAAAGCCAGCTGGCGACCAAAGAAATCGTCTTCATCAATCGGAATACCGTTCAGCAGTTTCGCGCTCTGCCCCGCCAGCGCATCGACCGCTTTTTTCCCCTGCGCCGAGGCAGACAGCAGGTTGGTAACGGTAATACGCGACAGGCCGCCATCATCGATAAGCGGTTTCAGCGCCGTCAGCAGCTGGCTGGTCAGGCTGTTTGGTACCGCAATCACGTTACGGTTGCGGTAGTCGCCGAGCACGAACGGGTTGACGTCCGGCACCACCAGCGGCACGTCCGGCTCCAGCGCAAACAGGCCGCTAAGATCGATAACCAGACAACCGGCGTTGGTGGCTTCTTCGACATACGCCGCGCTGGCTTCGACGCCCGCGGCGAAGAAGGCCAACTGGGCCTGGGTCCAGTCAAATTCGGCGGCGTCCTGCACGATGACCGATTTGCCACCATAACGCAGATGTTCGCCCGCGCTTTCATTGCGCGCCAGCGCATAAATTTCGCCTACCGGAAACTGGCGTTCAGCAAGGGTTTCAAGCAGGGCTTCGCCTACGGCGCCGGTTGCGCCCAGTACGGCAATATTCCAGCCTTCAGACATGGTGGTGTACTCCAGAAAATAGCGACCCTGCCGGATTATCCAACAGGGGCATTAAGAAGATATTAACGAACAGGATGATGTACGGCATTAAAACCGAGCTGACGCAGCAGCGTCGCTGCTTTTTCATCGCTGCACTGTACGTACAGGGACGACCATTCGCGGCGTTCCTGATAATTTTTGCGCAGCTTGTCGAATTCGCCGGCAATGCCTGCCACTTTACGCAACGGCGCATCATCGCGGCGCACATCATACACCAAATGAACCAGCCTTTTCAGCGTCGCCTGATCGAGCGGGCCGTGCAGAGTGATGCGGCCAAATTCCGGCGCTGGCAGTAGCGTATCCAGCGCCACCTGCTGCGGATGACCAATGAACGCGCTATAGGCTTCAAACACCTGAGTGGTGCCGCGCGCTTTGCCTTCAAGGGTATAACCGGCGATATGCGAGGTACCGATATCGACACGCGCCAGCAACTCGGTATTCAGATCCGGTTCGGGTTCCCAGACGTCGAGCACCACGCTCAGCTGCTGCCCGGCCTGCAAGCGCTTGAGCAGCGCCGCATTATCCACCACCGGACCACGGCAGGCGTTAATCAGGATAGTCCCCGGCTGCAGGCGGCTAATCAGCGCTTCATCGGCCAGATGCTGCGTTTTATACTGCCCGTCTTTAAACAACGGCGTGTGGAAAGTCAGGATATCCGCCTGTTGCACTAGCTCGTCCAGGGTGCGGAAGTCGCCTTCATCGCCACGATCGGCGCGCGGCGGATCGCAGAGTAATGTTTTAATTCCCAGCGCTTCCAGACGTTTTTGCAAACGCCCGCCAACGTTGCCGACGCCGACGATACCGACGGTACGATCAGCCAGCGCGAATCCGTCGCGCTCGGCGAGCATCAGCAGCGCCGAGAAAACATACTCCACCACCGCGATCGCATTGCAGCCCGGCGCGGCGGAAAAGCCAATCCCCGCCTGCTGCAGCCACGCTTGATCGACATGATCGGTACCTGCGGTGGCGGTGCCGACAAACTTAATCGCCTTACCGGAGAGCAGCGCTTCATTCACCTTAGTGACGGAACGCACCATCAGCGCGTCGGCGTCGGTTAACGCTTCCTGCGGAATGGGACGACCGGGAACGGCCTGTACGTCTCCCAAACGGCTAAAAAGCTCACGCGCATAGGGCATATTTTCATCAACGAGGATTTTCACGGTTCAGTACCTGTCTGAGAACGAGAGTAAACCGGGGAAGTGTGCCATAATCTGGCCGCCAGGAACATCATCACCCGGCTTAAGTACAGTACTACGGTAAGGATTCATCATGACACCACCCGTTTCAGGTATGTCCGATCGCCCTCCGGGGACTGGCCCATCCGGCGCATCCGCCGTGGGCCCAAATGCGCTCACCATGCAGCAACGCACCGTTCTGGAGCGGCTGATAACGCGTCTGGTGACGCTGACATCGCAGCAAAACGCCGAAGTGTGGGCCTGCGTGAAGCACGATCTGGGTCTGAAAGGCGACACGCCGCTGCTGGCGAGCCATTTCAGCGCGGCTGAGAGCAACCTGAATCAGCGCTTAAGTATCGCTCAGCAAAACCACCACCATCGGCAAATTCTCGCCCAGCTCAGCGAACTGCTGACTCAGGGAAATAACCGTCAGGCGGTGAGCGATTATATCCGCCAGAATCACGGTCAAACCGTGCTGCATGCGCTAACCCAGGCGCAGCTGGAGAACGTGCTGCATCTGCTGCAAAACGGCCAGTTGGCGATCCCGCAGCCGCAGCAGCGGACGCCGACGCTGCGCCCTTTGCTGCCGGCGGAACATAACACCCTGAATCAGTTAGTGACCAAACTGGCCGCCGCAACCGGCGAATCGAGCAAGCTTATCTGGCAATCAATGCTTGAGCTGTGCGGCGTGAAATCCGGCGAGCTGATCCCCGCCACCCACTTCACCCCGCTCTCATACTGGCTGCAGGCGCGACAAACGCTGAGCGCGCAAACCGCGCCGACGATGAATTCGCTGCAGGCAGCGCTTAAGCAACCGCTGGAGGCGCAGGAGTGGCAGAAAATCACCGATTTCGCGCAAAGCAGCTGGCAGGTAACGCCAACGACGACCTTAACCAGCCCACAGGTGCTAACGCTATTAAATAAAGTCTTTGCGCTACGCGTGGCCCGCGCCCAGGCGACAATGGCAATTACCCCGGTCGAGCCGCTGCCCGCCCCCCATGCGGTGTATAGCAAAAAAGCGTGGACGGTGGCAATTGCGCTGCTGGTAGTGATTATTCTGCTGTGGCTGGTGCTGTAAGCCTAAAAGAATAACGGCGGCCTGATAGCCGCCGTTATGTATTTATTTACGTAACGTCAACAGAGTGACCACAATCCCCAATACCGCGCAAATCGCCCCGGCCAGGAACACGGAAGCATAGCCAAGCGAGGTCGCGAGCAGGCCAGCCAGCGGGCCGGTGACGCCGTAAGAGATATCCTGAAACGCGGCATAGCCGCCCAGCGCGGTGCCACGAACCTGAGCCGGAACCCGTTTGACTACCTCAACGCCCAATGCCGGGAAGATAAGCGAGCAACCGCAACCGGTCAAAGCCGCGCCCGCCAGCGCCACCCAGGCGCCCGGCGCTTGCCACAGCAGCGTCAGGCCGATAGCTTCAATCAGCAGTGAAACTATCGCCACCTTAATGCCGCCGAAGCGATCCGGCATCCAGCCGAACAGAATACGCATCAGGACAAAAGCGCCGCCAAACGCGGTCAACGTGAAGCCGGCCATCGCCCAGCCGTGGCTGGCGAAATAGAGCGAAACAAAGGTGCCGATCACCGCAAATCCGACGCCCTGCAGACCGAGGCCAACCCCCGGACGCCAGATCATACCGATGACGCTCCATAGCGAAGGACGTTCGCCGCCGTGGGCGGGAACTTTACGGACCGTGCCGTTAATCGCCCACGCCAGCAGCGGCAGCGCCATCGTAACGCAGGCCAGCGTCGCCACGCCGAAGCGGCTGTAAATCAGCAGCCCCAGCGGCGCGCCCACCGCCAGCGCCCCGTACATCGCCATGCCGTTCCACGACATCACTTTACCGGAACGCCGCGGGCCAACCAGCCCTAGTCCCCAGCTTAAGTTGCCGGTCAGCAGTTGGCTTTCACCAAAACCGAGAATCAAACGTCCCAGCACCAGCAGGCCAAATTTGGCCATCACCGGCACCGGCAGCAGCGCCGCCGCCAGCCAGGCACAGCCGGCCAGAGCACAAGCCAACATTCCTTGCAGCACCGAGCGTTTCGCGCCGTACTGATCGGCCAGTCTCCCGGCATAACCGCGGGTTAAGACCGTGGCGAGAAACTGGATGCCGACGGCCACGCCGACGAGTGTGTTGCCAAAGCCGAGATCGTGGTGCACAAATAGCGGGATAACCGGTAACGGTAACCCCACGGTCATATAGGTCAGAAAAACCGCAAAGGTAATGCGAAATAGCGAAAGATTCTCTGAAGCGTTGTTTATCGTTTTTGTCGCTGCGGACATGCGTTACCCCAGTTTTGCAGAGCAAGGCGAGAAGATGGAATGAGAATGATGGCGAGCAATTTGCCTGCTCTTGCCGGGCGCTGTCAAGACGTCAAAAAAAGGGGAGCCTCGGGCTCCCCTTTTGCTGACTCTTACCGATTAGGCGTTGTATTTACGCATAACCAGGGTCGCGTTGGTGCCGCCGAAGCCGAAGCTGTTGGACATCACGGTGGTCAGCTGAGCATCGGTCGGTTTGGTGACGATGTTAAGGCCGGCAGCCTGCTCGTCCATCTCTTCGATGTTGATGCTTGGCGCGATAAAACCGTGCTCCAGCATCAGCAGAGAGTAGATGGCTTCCTGTACGCCTGCGGCGCCCAGAGAGTGGCCGGTCATCGCTTTGGTGGCGGAGATAGCCGGGCTGTTGTCGCCGAAGACTTCGCGGATAGCGCCCAGCTCTTTCACGTCGCCTACCGGAGTAGAAGTGCCGTGGGAGTTCAGGTAGTCGATCGGAGTATCAACGCCGTGCATCGCCATCTGCATGCAGCGCACTGCGCCTTCGCCAGATGGAGCAACCATGTCCGCGCCATCGGAAGTCGCGCCGTAACCGACGATTTCCGCATAAATATGCGCCCCGCGCGCCAGCGCGTGTTCCAGCTCTTCAACCACGACCATGCCGCCGCCGCCCGCGATAACGAAACCGTCGCGGTTCGCATCATAGGTACGGGACGCTTTGTCCGGAGAATCGTTGTATTTAGTGGACAGCGCGCCCATGGCGTCGAATTCGCAAGCCATTTCCCAGCACAGCTCTTCGCCGCCGCCGGCAAAGACGATGTCCTGTTTGCCCAGCTGAATCTGTTCTACCGCGTTACCGATGCAGTGTGCGGAAGTGGCGCAAGCGGAGCTGATAGAGTAGTTGACGCCGTGGATTTTAAACGGCGTGGCGAGGCAGGCGGATACGCCAGAAGCCATCGCTTTAGTCACAACGTATGGGCCCACGGCTTTCAGACCACGCGGACTACGCATGGCATCGGCGCCGAAGACCTGGAATTTCGGGGAACCGCCGCCGGAACCTGCAATCAGGCCGACACGCGGGTTGTTCTGGTATGCTTCCGGCGCCAGACCGGCGTCGGCTACCGCCTGCTCCATGGACAGATAAGCATAAATGGATGCGTCGCTCATAAAGCGCACTACTTTGCGGTCAATGAGGCCCGTGGTATCCAGTTTGACGTTGCCCCATACGTGGCTACGCATTCCTGAATCCTTCAGCTCCTGAGAGAAAGTGATCCCTGAACGTCCTTCACGCAGAGATGCCAGGACTTCCTGCTGGTTATTACCGATGCTGGAAACGATGCCCAAGCCAGTAATCACTGCACGTTTCATTCAATACCTCTGTAAGTCGCACTATTTTAAGTTTCGAGTCGCACAATAGCGTACACTTGTACGCCGAACAAGTCCGATCAGCCATTTTGTGTATAAATTTGCGCCTTCTGGCACACATCGTTAAGATCGCGCTACGCCTTGTGATTCGAGTAACTTACGTGAAACAAAACGCCATACAACCCGCCAACCTGGAATTCAACGCTGAGGGTACACCTGTTTCCCGAGATTTTGACGACGTTTATTTTTCTAATGACAACGGTCTGGAAGAGACGCGCTACGTTTTTCTCAACGGCAACCAGCTTGATAGCCGTTTCCCAACCCACCCGCGTCCGCTGTTTATCGTCGCGGAGAGCGGCTTCGGCACCGGGCTCAATTTCCTGACGCTGTGGCAGGCGTTTGCTGTTTTTCGTCGCGATAATCCGCAGGCTACGCTGCAAAGATTACATTTCATCAGTTTTGAAAAATTTCCGCTGAAGGCCGACGACCTGCGCCTGGCGCACCAACACTGGCCGGAACTGGCGCCATGGGCTGAACAGCTACAGGCGCAGTGGCCGCTGCCAATCGCTGGCTGCCACCGCCTGCTGCTCGACGATGGCCGCGTCACGCTGGATTTATGGTTTGGCGATATCAACGTGCTTACCGACCAGCTTGATGATTCGCTCAACCGCCAGGTCGACGCCTGGTTCCTCGACGGCTTCGCGCCGGCGAAAAACCCGGATATGTGGACGCCGGGGCTGTTTTCCGCCATGGCGCGCCTGGCCCGCCCCGGCGGCACGCTGGCGACCTTTACCTCCGCAGGCTTCGTGCGCCGCGGGCTGCAGGAGGCCGGCTTTAGCATGCAAAAGCGCAAAGGCTTTGGCCGCAAGCGCGAAATGTTAATCGGCGAATTGACCGCTGACGTTCCGACGCTGGCGCGGACGCCATGGTTTGCCCGCAGCGGTAGTCAATCGCGCGAAGCGGCGGTAATCGGCGGAGGTGTCGCCAGCGCCCTGCTCTCGCTAGCGCTGCTGCGCCGCGGCTGGCAGGTGACGTTGTACTGCGCTGACGATGCGCCCGCCAGCGGCGCATCCGGCAATCGCCAGGGCGCGCTGTATCCGCTATTAAGCCAGCACGACCCTTCGCTGGCGCGCTTTTTCCCGGCGGCGTTCACTTTCGCGCGCCGCGTTTACGACGCGTTGCCAGTGGAATTCGATCATCAATGGTGCGGCGTAACCCAACTCGCCTGGGATGAAAAAAGCACGCAGAAAATCACCCAAATGCTGGCGTCAGATTTACCAGAAGAGGTCGCCCGCGCGGTAACGGCGGAGCAAGTTGCTGAACTTACCGGCGTTGATACCGGCTGCGGCGGCATCACCTATCCGGCCGGCGGCTGGCTGTGCCCGCAGCAGTTGACGGCAGAATTGCTGTCGCTGGCGGCGACGCAGGGACTACGCAGCCACTACGGTTATCCCGTCGAAACGCTCAGCGCGGAGGGCGACGGCTGGTTGCTCAATCAGCAGCATCGTCATCAGGCGGTAGTACTGGCGAACGGACATCGCCTGACTGATTTTGCCCAGACCGGGCAGTTGCCGGCTTATCCGGTCGGTGGCCAGGTTAGCCATATCCCCACCACGCCGGGGCTTTCCGCCCTGCGCCAGGTGTTATGCTATGACGGCTATCTGACGCCGCAGAATCCCGTGAATCAGCAACATTGTATTGGCGCCAGCTATCATCGCGGCAAGACGGATACCGATTTCAGCGCCGAAGATCAGTGGCAAAATCGCCAGCGCCTGATTGATTGTTTCCCGCAGGCGGCATGGGCAAAAGAGGTGGATGTTAGCGGCAACGACGCTCGCTGCGGCGTACGCTGCGCCACCCGCGATCACCTGCCGATGGTGGGCAACGTTCCGGATTATGAGAAAACGTTGACGCAGTACGCCACGCTTCACGAACAGCAGGAAAATGTCGACAGCGCGCCGGTCTACCACAATCTGTTTATGCTCGCGGCATTGGGATCACGTGGGCTGTGCACCGCGCCATTGAGCGCCGAACTACTGGCCGCGCAGATGAGTGAAGAACCGCTACCGCTGGATAGCGAAACCCTCGCGGCGCTAAATCCGAATCGGCTATGGGTGAGAAAACTGCTGAAGGGAAAAGCGGTAAAATAACGCCGGCTTGCGCTTTATCCGGCCTACGGTCCGTGCGGTCTGCCGTAAATTTATTCACTACGCTGGCTAAAACTGCCGGCGCTGGTGGCCTAAAAACCCCCGGTGGCGCTGCCGCTTACCGGGGCTACAGCGCTGTGCGATTTGGTAGCCCGGAAGGCCCTGTGCGCTCTCTGCGCCACGGAAAACATATTGCAGAAGAATTAACCGGGAGCGCAAGATACTCTGGAGCGAAACGAGATAAATGCTTTCTCAAGATAAAAGTTGCAAACCGATAACAGTATCTACAGCCAGGTAGCCCCGGTAAGCGCAGCGCCACCGGGGAGAGTTTCCGGATGTCGGCTAACGCCTCATCCGGATGACATCATTTATCAGGCCTGATTTTTCGCCTGCTGGTACAGGTTATTCCACATCCCTTGCACCAGAATCTGATCCGGCGGCGACAGTTCGCCTGCGCTGATGGCCTTTTCCAGGCTGCTGGCGACTTTGTCGTTAATCGCCTGTGCCGAGTGCTCCCCTTCCCCTTCCAGCTCAGCCACCGCCAGCGTCAGGTGGCCGCGCAGATAACCGCCAGCAAACAGTTCGTCATCACTGGCGTGGTCTACCATATCGTCAATTAACGCCAGAATGCGTGATTCAAACTCCGCGATCATCGTCTTTCCTCTTTCATTTGTAGAACGTGGCTTTAGTGCAGGTCTTCCGGCCACGGAAATTGTTCTGCCGTCAGCGGCGGCGTTTGATAATACTGTTGCAGCGCGCGAATAAAGCGTGCCGGACGCTCAGGGATCCCCTCTTGCAGATAGGTCATCACCTGAGCATGCACTCGCCGTTGAAAGGCGATGCGGTCAGGCTCAAAGTCGCCTTCGAGGTTGTCGCAGCTGACGTTAAACGGAAATCCCGCCGCCGTGCAGAACAACCAGTCAAAAGCCTGTGGCTTGACCTCGACGTCTTCGAACTTGCTTTGCGTCATCGCATCGCGGCCGTCCGGGCAGTACCAGTAACCAAAATCCACCTGCTCGCGCCGCGCCTTGCCGGCGATACACCAGTGGGATATTTCGTGCAGCGCGCTGGCGTAAAAGCCGTGAGCAAACACGATCCGGTTGTATGGCACTTCGCTATCTGCAGGAAGATAGATCGGTTCGTCGTCGCCTTTAATCAGACGGGTATTAAAATCATCGGCGAAGCAGCCGTCGAAGATCTCGACCAACTGCTGATAATGGTGTTGCTGTTGCATTAGTGAATTCCCAACCACTGCAAAATCTCAGCCCCGTGGCTGTCGTAAAGAAGTTTAGCGCTCATCACCGCGGAGACGATGACGATCATCGGCCGAATCAGCGACTGTCCTTTGCTCAGCACCAGCCGCGAACCGGCGCGAGCGCCGATAAACTGTCCGGCCATCATCACAAAACCGGTGGCCCAAATCACTTTGCCGCCAATAATAAACAGCAGCAGGCCGCCAACATTAGAGGTGGCGTTTAGCAGTTTGGCGTGAGCGGTTGATTTCGCGAGATTAAACCCGGCGAGCGTCACAAAGGCCAGCGCATAAAACGAACCGGCGCCGGGGCCAAAAAAACCGTCGTAGAAACCCACGCTGCCGCCAGCGACCAGCGCGAACGGCAAGCCATACAGGCGACGCTGACGATCGGACTCCCCGAGCTTAGGCATCAGCAAAAAGTACAGCCCGATGCCAATCACCAGCAGCGGCAGGATTTGCTTCAAAATATCGGACTGCACGTGCTGCACCAGCAGCGCGCCCGCCGTCGAGCCGATAAAAGTCATCAGAATATTGAGTTTCTGATCGGCGAGATTCACTACCTTACGACGGATAAAATAGAGCGTCGCGGAAATGGAACCGCCGCAGGCCTGTAACTTGTTGGTCGCCAACGCCTGAGCGGGCGGCATACCCGCCGCCATCAGCGCCGGGACGGTTAACAACCCGCCGCCGCCGGCTAAGGAATCAATAAATCCGGCAAGAATCGCGACAAAAAAGAGCGCCACCAGCACCATTGGCGACACCATAAACAGCTCGGCAAAACTATCCATTAGAGAAGATGCTCATCCAGTAGCGCCTGGCAGGAAGGCGGCAGCGGAGGCGGCGTCTTCTTCACAGGTGGGGTTGACCCAGGTTTAGGCGGTTCAAACCAGCTTTGCAGCTCGGCTCCGCAGCCATCGCCAGCCGGCGGCGGCGCTTGATCTTCGCACTCGAGGCTGCCCGCCGGGCAGCGCAGGCGCACGTGCATGTGGGCGCGATGCTGGAACCACGGGCGAACTTTGCGTAGCCATTGGCGATCGTTACCGGCATCAAGGCACAATTGCTGTTTGATAGCCGGATTGACGAAAATACGCGTCACATCGTTATCTTCCGCAGCCATTTTAATCAGGTTGCTGATTTGCGGGCTCCACAGTGAGGGTACCACCCGCTTGCCATCGCGGGCGACTAAGTCCAGCGCCTGTGGTTTCAGCAGTTGCGCGGAGGTCCAGCGGGTCTGCGGCAGTTGCAGGAAAATATCAACATCCAGGCCCGACTGATGGCTGGCGTGGCCGCCGTTAAAGCGCCCGCCGGCAGGCATGCCCATATCGCCAATCAGCACCGTCCCCATACCTTTATTGTGCGCCTGCAAACTCAGTCGCTGAATAAACTGCACGAGATCCGGGTGGCCGAAGTAGCGACGCTGATCGGTACGCATCACCTGGTAATCAGGGGAGTTCAGCGGTAGCGGCTGGGCGCCGACGATGCAGCCATTGGCAAACGCGCCAATAGACTGGGCGCTGCCGCTAATCGGCTGGGATATTTTCTGCCACGGCGTCGCCGCCAGGCTGGCGGTGCTGGCCAAAAGCGCCAGCAGTGCGATAACGGTATTTTTCATCGGTTACCAGCGTGGAATTGATGTCGTCACGTCGCCATTCTGCGCGCGTTGACGCATAAAGTGATCCATTAACACGATAGCCAGCATGGCCTCGGCGATAGGAACCGCGCGAATGCCGACGCACGGATCGTGACGCCCTTTGGTGATCATTTCGACTTCTTCGCCGAAGCGGTTAATCGTATGACCGGGAACGGTAATACTGGAGGTCGGCTTCAGCGCGATGTTAGCAACAATTTGCTGGCCGCTGCTGATACCGCCAAGAATGCCGCCGGCGTGGTTACTCTGGAAGCCGGCTTTGGTGATTTCGTCGCGGTTTTCGCTGCCGCGCAGTTTAACCACCTCAAAACCATCGCCGATTTCTACCCCTTTCACCGCGTTGATGCTCATCAGCGCGTGGGCGATATCGGCATCCAGGCGGTCGAATACCGGCTCGCCGAGACCCGGCGGTACGCCGTCAGCCACGACCGTCACCTTCGCGCCGATAGAGTCGCCCTCTTTTTTCAGGCCTCGCATCAGTTCATCCAGCGCGTCGATTTTATCCGGATCCGGGCAGAAGAATGGGTTCTGCTCAACCTGATCCCAGTCTTTGATAGCCAGCGGAATATCGCCCATCTGCGTCAGGCAGCCGCGGATCACAATACCGAATTTGGCCGCGAGGAATTTTTTGGCAATCGCCCCGGCCGCCACGCGCATCGCGGTTTCACGCGCAGACGAACGCCCGCCGCCGCGATAGTCGCGCAGGCCATATTTCTGCTCGTAGGTGTAATCCGCATGTCCCGGACGGAACACATCTTTGATAGCGCCGTAGTCCTGGGAACGCTGATCGGTGTTCTCAATCAGCAGGCCAATGCTGGTGCCGGTGGTCACGCCTTCGAAGACGCCGGAGAGGATTTTCACCTGGTCCGGTTCGCGGCGCTGGGTGGTGTAGCGCGATGTCCCAGGGCGACGGCGATCCAGGTCGTGCTGCAGGTCGGCTTCGGTCAGCGGAATGCCTGGCGGCACCCCGTCGACGATGCAGCCCAGCGCCAGGCCGTGCGATTCGCCGAAGGTGGTGACGCGAAAGAGTTGTCCAATTGTATTTCCTGCCATCACGGCTCCGTTCTTTTCGTTATGTTTGCGTGTTGTTTTTTTAGTCTTTATAAATGCCGAAATGCGCGCGCGCGTCAATGAGCTGCTGTTTAGTCAGCATAAAGACGCCATCACCACCGTTATCAAACTCAAGCCAGGTGAACGGCACGTCCGGGTACTGCTCCATCAGATGTACCATGCTGTTACCGACTTCACAAATCAGAATACCGTCATCGTTGAGGTAATCCGGCGCGCAGCCAAGAATACGGCGCGTCAGCTTCAGGCCATCGCTACCGGAAGCCAGACCCAGAACCGGCTCGTGCTCATATTCATCGGGCAGATCGGCCATATCTTCTTCATCAACGTACGGCGGGTTGGTCACGATCAGATCGTACTGCAGCTTTGGCAGATCGCGGAACAGATCGGAGCGGATCGGCGTAACCTGGTTAATCAGGCCATGTTCTTCAACGTTATGTTCCGCAACGGCCAGCGCGTCCGGGGAGATATCGACAGCGTCGACTTCGGCTTCCGGGAAGGCATAGGCGCAGGCGATGGCAATGCAGGCGCTCCCGGTACACATATCGAGAATATGCTGCGGTTTATGGTTTATCAGCCCGGCGAACTGGTTATTGATCAGTTCGCCAATCGGCGAGCGCGGTACCAGCACGCGCTCATCGACATAGAATTCATGTCCGCAGAACCACGCTTTGTTGGTCAGGTAAGCGACGGGAATACGTTCGTTGACGCGGCGAATCACGCGCTCGACGATACGATGTTTTTCGCTGGAAGTCAGGCGCGCGGTGCGCATATCTTCCGGTATATCTAACGGCAGGTACAGCGAGGGTAATACCAGCTGTACGGCCTCATCCCACGGGTTATCGGTACCATGACCGTACCAGATGTTGGCGGCGCTAAAACGACTTACCGCCCAACGCAGCATGTCCTGAATGGTCTGCAACTCATTGACCGCTTCATCAACAAAAATTTTATCCACGCAATCCTCCAGGGCACGCTCTGCTATAAATTCGGCGGCTAGTTTGCCACGACGGCGGCGATAAATCAGCATTCTTGCGCAGCCGGGGTGGGGAAAAATAGGTTTTCCTTGCCTGAAGCGCGGGCGAGTCGGGTAAACTAGCGAAAAGAAATAGTGAGATTGGGCAATGAAAAAGAAAACACCGCTAAGCGCGGAGGATCAGGCGCTGTTCCGCCAGCTAATGACCGGCACCCGGCAAATTAAACAGGACACTATCGTACACCGCCCGCAGCGCAAGAAGCTCAGCGAGGTTCCGCCTAAGCGATTGCTGCAGGAACAGGTGGATAACAGCCACTATTTTTCCGACGAATTTCAGCCGTTGCTCAATACGGAAGGCGCGATGAAGTACGTGCGCGCGGATGTCAGCCATTTTGAGCTGAAAAAGCTGCGCCGCGGCGACTATTCGCCGGAGCTGTTTCTCGATCTGCACGGTTTAACCCAGCAGCAGGCGAAACAAGAATTAGGCGCGCTGATTGCCGCCTGCCGCCGCGAACATATCTTCTGCGCCTGCGTGATGCACGGACACGGCAAACATATCCTCAAGCAGCAAACGCCGCTGTGGCTGGCGCAACATCCGCATATTATGGCGTTCCATCAGGCACCAAAAGAGTACGGCGGCGATGCCGCGCTATTAGTACTGATTGAAGTTGAAGAGTGGTTGCCGCCGGAGCTTCCGTAAGCGGAAGCTCCGAGGGGGGAAAGCCTTAGATGGCTTTCGCCATTCTCAAATTGCAGGGGCTCATCTGCCAGGTGAATTCGCCCTTGCCGTCGGCGTCGAGGGTGACGCAGGCAATCGCTGAAGTAGTAAACATCGGGGGCGTTTCCCCCGGGCACAGCTCTGAGACGAGGTACCCCACCAGCGGCAGGTGTGAAACGACCAGCGCCGTTTTCACGCCTTCATTCGCCAGCGCCTGAAGGTAAGCGCTAACCATCCCAACATCGCCGCATGGCGTGAGTTCCGGCATCACGTCGACATCTTTCGGCAGGTTCATGCACTCCCCTACTATGTCCAGAGTTTGCTCTGCACGCAGGTAAGGGCTGACAAGCACCCGCTCAATATCCACTTTTTGACCTTTCAGCCAGGTTGCCATCTGACGAGATTCGTCACAACCGCAAACGGTTAAGGGACGAACGGAGTCACTGGCTGCATCGAGGGCAGCGTCGCCGTGACGCATGATAAAAACTTGCATATTGCACCGCTTTTGTTAACCAGAATCACCGCAACTCGCTCTGCGTAAACAATACGCAGGCGACCCGGTGGCCGGGCATTGTGCCTGATCCATCCAACGAATGAAACGCTGTTTTTTACCTCAATGGCGTAAGTATAGTCAATATTTGTTTACAAAACCGCCAATCAACAGCGCCAGCCAACGTTGGATTTACCTTCTTTTGACCATAACTTAGGTCGTCCGTTCACCAGTGGGCCAAAAGGTCGCCCCCTGCTCGGCCATGCGCAATAAGGTGTCGCACGGAGAAAAACGAGGGCCGTACTGTGCGGCCAGACGCTGCAAGATTGCGGCGACTTCACCCGCGCCGAGGCTATCCATATAGCGGAACGGGCCGCCGAGAAACGGCGGAAAACCTATACCAAAGACGGCGCCAATATCGCCATCACGCGCGCTACGTACGATCTGTTCATCAAAACAGCGCGCCGCCTCGTTGAGCATCATCATCACGCAGCGTTCAGCGACCTGCTGAGCAGACAAACGCGCCTGCGGACTTGCTACTGCCAATAATGGGTAAATAGCCGGGTCAGCCCGTTTTTTGCTTTTACGCCTTTTTGTCTCATAAAGATAGAAACCGCGATTATTTTTTCTCCCTTTGCGATCGTCCTTCAAAATCGCGTCAATGATGTTTGCAGGCGGGCTAAAACGTTCACCAAAAGCGCTCTCCAGTACCGGGATAATCTTAGTGCCGGTATCAATGCCGACTTCATCCAGCAACTGAATAGGTCCAACCGGGAAACCAAATTTTACCAATGCATTATCAATATGTTCGACCGGCTCACCTTCCAGCAGCAGGCGCATGGCTTCATTGATATAGGGCGCCAGAATACGGTTAACATAAAAACCGGCACGGTCGGCAACCACGATCGGCGTTTTCCCCTGCAACTTCGCCAGCTTCACCACCGTGGCGATGGTTTGCTCATCGGTCGTTGCGTGCGGGATAACCTCAACTAGCGGCATTTTTTCGACCGGGCTGAAAAAGTGCAGACCAATTACCTTCTCTGGCCGGGCGGCCTGAGCCGCGATCTCGCCGATCGGTAGCGATGAGGTATTGGAGGCAAAGATCGTCTGCGGCCCGCAGCATTGTTCGATCTCGCCCACCATCCGCTGCTTGAGCGCCAGATCCTCAAACACCGCTTCGATGACCACATCGCGATGGGCAAAGCCATGATAATCCGTAGCGCCGGAAATCAGCGCCAGCTGACGATCGCGTTCACTGGCGCGCAGATAGCGGCGACGCACCTGCTTATCCAGCAGATCCCAGCTGTACTTAAGCGCATGATTGATGCCTTTCGCCTGAATGTCTTTTATGCGTACCGGCAGCCCGCCTTTACAGGCGGTGACGTAAGCAATACCGCCCCCCATTAAACCGCCGCCTAGCACACCGATGCTATTCAGCGCAGCGGGGTCAGCCTCGGCGCCACGATCCTTTTTCAGATCGGTACTGGCAAAGAAAATAGAACGTAACGCTTGCGATTGCGGCGTCATCGCCAGTTCGCCAAACGCTCGCGCCTCTTCGGCGTAACCGCTGCTGCAGCCGTGCGCCAGCCCGTTTTCTATCACCTGTAAAATACGTTCTGCCGCCGGGTAATTACCCTGCGTTTTTTGCCGGGTCTTTTTCGCCACCATGCGGAACAGCAGCTGACGCCCCAGAGGCCCGGCAAGTACCCGTTCGCGCACCGGTACAGTTCGGCTCGCCGGCCGGCCCTGTAGCGCCAGCTCAACCGCGGTCCGCAGCAATATCGATTGCGGGACAACATCGTCCACCAGCCCGGCTTTCAACGCCTGACGCGGACGCAATTGTTTACCGGTGAGGATCATTTCGAGTGCCGTACTGACGCCAATCAGCCGCGGCAGGCGTTGAGTGCCGCCGGAGCCCGGTAGCAACCCCAGTTGTACTTCCGGCAATCCCAAGCGCGTTTTATCATCATCGCTACAGACTCGCCCATGACAGGCCAGCGCCAGCTCCAGGCCGCCGCCAAGGCAGGCGCCGTGAATGGCGGCAATCACCGGGATAGAAAGCGCGTTGATCTCGGCCATGATCTGCTGGCCCTGGCGCGCCAGCGCTTCGGCTTCTGAGGCGCTGGTACAACGAGCAATCATGTTGATATCCGCGCCGGCGATAAAGTTGTCGGGTTTAGCGGAGATAAATACGGCGCCGCGCAGCGCTTTGTTCTCACGGAGCTGACGGATAATCGTCCGCACTTCGCCGCCGAACTCGGCTTTCAGGGTATTCATCTTTTCGCCGGGCGCGTCGATGGTGATAACGGCGATATTATCCGGGCGAATTTCAAGCGTAAAAGCTGTTGCCGCTTCCATTATTCGGCCTCCAGAACCATAGCGGAACCTAAACCACCCGCCGCGCAGGCGGTAACCAGACCAAATCCGCCGCCGCGGCGCCGGAGTTCATGCAGCGTCTGGGTGATCATGCGCGCACCGGTCGCCGCGAAGGGGTGTCCGTAGGCGATGGAACCACCCAGCACGTTGAACTTGCTGGCATCGACTTCCCCGGTCGCCTGTGGGCGCCCCAGAACTTCCCGGGCGAAACGATTGCTGGCTAAACATTGTAAATTCGCCAACGTCTGCGCGGCGAAAGCTTCATGCATATCAATTAGCGTAAGGTCTGCAAGGGTAATTCCCGCCCTATCCAACGCCAGCGGAGTCGCCCACGCAGGGCCCAGCAGCATATCCTGCCAGACATCAATAGCGGTGAAAGCATAGCTACGCAGATAGCCCAGCGGCGTTAACCCCAGCTCTTTGGCCCGGGATTCGGTCATCATGATCACCGCGGCGGCGCCGTCGGTAAGCGGCGTACTGTTTGCTGCCGTCACGCTGCCGTGTTTACGATCGAACGCCGGACGTAACTTCTGGTAATCCGCCAGGGTTGAATTTTTACGAATATTGTTGTCCTGTTCCAGCGGCTCGCGATAAGGCGGCACATAGGCCGTCATCACCTCGGCGGCCAGTTTTCCCTCTTCCCAGGCGCGGGCGGCAAGCTGATGCGAACGCAGCGCCAGCGCGTCCTGATCTTCACGGCTGATGCCCCAGGTTTTCGCCATCTGTTCAGCGGTGTCGCCCATCCGCAGACCGGTTGAATATTCCGCAACCGCAGGCGGCACCGGTAAAAGATCGCGCAAACGCAGGCGGGAAAAGAGTTTTAGCCGCTGACCAAGCGTGCGCGCTTTATTGGCATCCACCAGGGTGCGGGCCAGTTTTTTACTCACGCCAATAGGGAGAACGGAGGAGGAATCAGCGCCGCCGGCAATGCCCGCGCGGATAGTGCCGGCCATCAGGCTTTCGGCAATATTGGCTACCGCCTGGAAACTGGTGGCGCAAGCGCGGCTGACGCTATAGGCGTCGGTATGCACATTCATTCCGGTGCCAAGGACAATTTCTCGAGCAATATTCGGCGCTTCCGGCATCTGCACGACCTGGCCAAAAACCAGCTGTTCAATCACTTCCGGGGGAACTTCACTGCGCGCCAGCATTTCGCCGACGACCATTTTTCCCAGATCAACGGCCGGAACGCCGTGATACGCCGTCGCTTGACGGGCAAATGGGGTACGTAAACCGCTGACAATGGCAATGCGATCGCCCTGACGGGTGA
This sequence comes from Klebsiella sp. 141203, assembly GCF_032601985.1. Taxonomy (NCBI): domain Bacteria; kingdom Pseudomonadati; phylum Pseudomonadota; class Gammaproteobacteria; order Enterobacterales; family Enterobacteriaceae; genus Klebsiella; species Klebsiella sp. 141203. The sequence goes on from NZ_JAQIRL010000001.1 coordinate 1,430,126, forward strand.
TAAGCGGTAATGCCTGACTCATAACTCTCCCCTGTTAACCGATAAAACCAAGTGGTCTGACCTGATAACTAGTCTTAACTAATTTTTTACATTAAGCCAATCGGGGAAGAGAAAAAGTGGGAGCCAAAACACATTGAATAGAAAAGATAACGCCTCTGGAAAGAGGCGTTACGAGAGAGGATTAACGTAAACCCAGCTGGAAGATCAGCGATTCCGCTTCGCAGCTAAAAACAAAATCGATATTCAGCTGCACGCCGCCGTCAACGTCGGTGAACGTCGAGTTAATTTTGCACGGTTCAGACTCCACATTGCGGGCTTTTTCGCTCAGCGCGGCGAGCGTCGCTTCCGCTTCAGCGCGGTTAGCAAACACGCGGCTGTAGGAGGCGGTGCAGTCGGTGTTGTCCACAATGGTGCCAACATCCATACAGCAGCAAACCGGGGTTTCATCAGCGCTACATTTACTCATCGTAGATTTCCTCTGTATATGCACCTTCGGTGCCAGACAAATAATGCGCGTATTTTACGCCCGCCCTCGTTCGCCCTCCAGTTGTTAATGGCAGGAAAACGTTTAAGTGACAGAAATCACACTTAAAAATGATCCAAAACAAAAATGCCCCAAATTGGATATGACGCACCGGGGCAATTTTGCCAGCTGGATCGCGTTTCTGTTATCACAATTGAAAAATCTTATAAACAAACTTGCAACAACTCATCTGGTCAGACCTATACTCAGGCCACTGGTCTGATTTCTCTGTCGTAAAGCAGACCCTACACTTCGCGCTTCTGTTACGGCATGTAACATAGTTTAAATAAAAATAACTCAATGAGGTTATGGGCATGAGCCAGAAAACCCGCTTTACCCAATCTGCCCTTGCAGTGGCTGTAGCACTTGTTTCAACCCAAGCCTGGTCCGCAGGATTCCAGTTAAATGAATTCTCTGCATCCGGCCTTGGTCGTGCCTATTCCGGTGAAGGGGCAATCGCTGACGATGCGGGCAACGCCAGCCGTAACCCCGCGTTAATCATGATGTTTGACCGCCCGATGATGTCGGCAGGCGCCGTCTTCGTCGACCCGGACGTTAATGTTTCTGGTACCTCGCCGACCGGTAAAAGTCTGAATGCAGACAATATTGCCCCAACGGCATGGGTACCAAACTTCCACTTTGTTTCGCCAATTAACGATCAGTTTGGTTGGGGCGCATCTATTACCTCTAACTATGGTCTCGCGACTGAATTCGCTGATGACTATGCTGCCGGCAGTATGGGTGGTAAAACCGATCTCACCACCGTTAACCTCAATTTAAGCGGCGCCTATCGCCTGAACAGCAACTGGAGCTTTGGTTTAGGGTTTGATGCGGTGTATGCGAAAGCGAAAATCGAACGCTACGCCGGTGATTTAGGACAGATCGTTGCCGGTTCCGGCAAGCTGCCGCCAGCGCTGGCTGGCCGGGTCTCGCAGATCCCTGCCGACACTCAGATTGCGCATTTGAACGGCAACGAATGGGGCTTCGGCTGGAACGCCGGTATCCTGTATGAGCTGGACAAAAACAACCGCTACGGTTTCACCTACCGCTCTGAAGTTAAAATCGACTTTGACGGCAACTATAAGAGCGATCTGCCGTCCGCGTATAACCAGATCCTCGGCAACTTCGGTCTACCGGCCGGTACCGATGGCCGTACCACTAACGGCGCGCTGACCCTCAATCTGCCGGAGATGTGGGAGCTGTCGGGTTATAACCGCGTCGCGCCGCAGTGGGCGGTTCACTATAGCCTGACCTACACCAGCTGGAGCCAGTTCCAGGAGCTGAAGGCCACCGGCAGCAATGGCCAGACGCTGTTCTATAAAGATGAAGGCTTTAAAGATGCTTACCGCATCGCGCTGGGTACCACCTATTATTATGACGATAACTGGACCTTCCGTACCGGTATCGCCTTCGATGATAGCCCGATCCCGGCTGGCACCCGCTCCATCTCTATCCCGGATCAGGATCGCCTGTGGCTGAGCGCCGGTACCACCTATGCGTTCAATAAAGATGCTTCAGTGGATGTTGGTGTCTCTTACATGCACGGTCAGCACGTAGAAATTAAAGAAGGTCCTTACACCTTCCGTTCTGAAGGTACTGCCTGGCTGTACGGCGCGAACTTCAACTACCGCTTCTGATAAGCAAACGATATAAAAAAGGGTGAACATCATGTTCACCCTTTTTCTTTTCTGACCCGCGTGGATTACTGCGAATCGATATCTTTCAGCTCATCCTGAATCGCCTGCGCGTTCGGGTTATCTGCCGGCGTCAGCTTACCGCCGTTGGCGATAAAGTCGTGCCGCTGGAAATAGGCTTCACGCATCAGGATGTACGGATCGGAAGACTGGCGCAGCAGGCCGTCGGAATCCAGCAGCTGAGCGCGGGTTTCAATCCCTTCTACCGCCCATTTACCGATGGACATCGGCCAGGTCAGCCAGGAGAGTACGGGATACAGACCATCGGCCATGTCGCCGCCCTCATCACGCAGGGTGAAACTGCCGTAGAACGGTAACTGTACGTACGGGCCGTAGCCCACGCCGTAGTGGCCCAGCGTGCTACCGAAACGATGCGGTTCAACGCGCTGCAGCTGCGGGTTCGCCATACCGGCCACGTCGATCAAGCCGCCCATCCCAAGAATGGTGTTAAGGAAGAAGCGAGTGAAATGCACCATGCCTTTATAGGGATCGCCCTGCAGGAAGGAGTTGACCATTACCGCCGGTTCTTCAAGGTTGCTGGTGAAGTTGCTTAAACCATTACGCGCCGGTTGCGGCACATAATCACGCCAGGCGACGGCAACGGGGCGCAGTACATAAGGATCAACGACATTAAAGTTGAAGTTGAACATGGTACGGTTAAACCCTTCAAGCGGATCTGAACGCCCCTGCGACCGATCGTCAGTGCTGGAACTGGCGCATCCCACCAGCAATGTGGCGCCAAGCGCAAGCGCCGACAGGCGATAATTCATAGGTTTCTCCCTGTTAATTCTGGCTATCGCTGGAGGCATCCGGGACGGCGCCCCCATTAGCATTTTATCGTTGGGTAGCTGCTTTCAGCATAGCCTTCTTTGGCATCAATGTAGCTTCCCGATTCTATACATATTTTGCAATATTCGTATTGCTATTCTTGCCATTGCGCTGAATTTAGGAGCATATCCTGTGCCGCCGCGCTGATTTCTCTCTACGCTTAGTAACAAATACAAAGGGAGAGCTGCCATGACCCGACAAAATACCGCCACCGGCACACATGATAGCGATGAACGAGAAGTTGAAAGCGAAGAGAAGCAACATGGCGAGAAAATAGAAGTGGATGAAGAGCGTCTGCCTTCACAGGCAATGGCTACACATGAGGTGATTCGCCAGGAGGGTGAAAAGGAGCTCGAGCGCGATGCTATGGCGCTACTGTGGTCAGCGATTGCCGCCGGCTTATCGATAAGCGCCTCGCTGGTCGCCAAAGGAATTTTTCACGTTCACCTCAGCGCCCTGCCCGGTGGTTATCTGCTGGAGAATTTGGGATACACCTTTGGCTTTATTATCGTCATTCTCGCCCGCCAGCAGCTGTTTACGGAGAATACCGTCACCGCCGTACTGCCGATTATGCATAAACCCAGCGCCGGTAATATTGCGCTATTGCTGCGCCTGTGGGGCGTGGTGTTATTAGGTAATTTACTGGGTGGGGCTATCGCCGCCTGGGCGTTTAATATCATGCCGATTTTCGATGACGCCACTCGTGAGGCGTTTCACAGCATCAGCCAGAAAGTAATGGAAAACACGCCAACCGAAATGTTTGCCAACGCGATTATTTCCGGCTGGCTGGTGGCGACAATGGTCTGGATGTTCCCGGCAGCCGGCTCGGCGAAAGTCATCGTCATCATCCTGATGACCTGGCTGATTGCGCTTGCGGATACCACGCATATCGTCGTCGGCAGTGTGGAAATTTTCTATCTGATTTTCAGCGGCGCCCTGCCCTGGCAGGAGTTCTTCTGGCCGTTCGCGCTGCCGACGCTCGCCGGCAACATTTGCGGCGGCACCTTTATCTTCGCCCTGCTAAGCCACGCCCAGATTCGCAACGACATGACTCAGGAACAGAAAGCCAAAGCGAAGGCCGAAGCAGATAAAAAGGGCTAAACGGCTGCAAATTAAGCAATTAATCGCAATGCGCTTAACGGGCGGCGGAAAAAACGCTATAATCCCGCCGCCTTGTCCCCTTAGTTAAATGGATATAACGAGCCCCTCCTAAGGGCTAGTTGCAGGTTCGATTCCTGCAGGGGACAATCCTAACGATTACCCCTCTGCCAGTTCCCCCCTCAAAACCCACGTCACATAAGACTTAACGCCAAATTCCACGCATACGCATTTCTACGGAACAGCATCTTAAACACACATAAAAGTGTCCCTGATTGTTACCCTTTACCTGTTAAAACTTCAGGAGGGACACTTATGCCCTTAACCATCTTAGAGATAAAAAACCGCGTTACCACGGAAGAAGGAATACATCATTTATTCCCCGTTTTTTATGCCACATACCTTCGCCAACAAGAAAAGAATAATGATTGAGATGAGATAAAATTAAGCAACACCACTGCAAAAATAAGAAATCACTTAAATATATTCATCAATATGAAATTGATGAATCACCCTATGCTAATGGCGCTGAATGTGCATAATCAGGCAACCGGGAGAGGAATCTGCGCTGTTTCGCGCAAAACTCCCGATACCTGAGTCGTGCCAACGGGCGTAAGCCTTTGTTATCAGTTTTAGCAGGCGGTATACATGAAACAAATCACCATCAGTGATATGCAGCAGCAGAGCGCAGCAGCAGCCGCGGCTCCCCGTCTACGGGCGCATCGGAATTTTCATCCGGAATTAAGCGATCCGGTACAGCGTCTGGCCATTGCCATGGAGCCGGGAACCTACATTCGCCCACACCGTCATCCTCATACTTTTGAGCTGCTGCTGCCGTTAAGCGGCCGTTTTGTGGTGCTGAACTTCGATGAACAAGGGACCGTGACCCAGCGTGTAGTATTAGGCGAAGAGTGCACGGCGCTGGAAATGGCGGCCGGCACCTGGCATGCGGTATTGTCGCTCGATTGCGGCGGTATCATCTTTGAAGTCAAGCACGGAGGCTATCAGCCGGTAGCCGAACAAGATTCCGCGCCATGGGCGCCAGCCGAAGGCGCGCCGGGTACCGAGGAATTAATGGCGTGGTATGCCACGGCCCAGGTGGGGGATGGCGGTTTTACTCTTCAGAAGAGTGCTCGCTAATTTGAGCCTGCGATGATTATTATAAAAAGGCGCTGCGGCGTCTTTTTTTATCGATACAATCATTAACATCTAACGCATTCAGTTTTAGAGTAATTTATTATGGTTTACATTGTCTTTATCGTTAATTAAGCATTACTCTATTTGTTATTTATAAAATAGTGATTATAATCATCCGCAGAGGGTATTTTAACCACCACCCTTCGTCGTATAAATGTTCCAAACCGTGAACATACATTTCCCTGATGAATAGTTTCTGATGAAAATGATTGCGCAGCCAAATAACAACGCTCGCGTTATGTTAATCAGAAACGCAGACCATTAAAAACATTTATATTAAATTAATGCCATGAATAAGATAGAAAGAAACATTTGGAAGTTGAACAATCTCCCACCGCTGGAGTATTGCTCTATCGCTCGTGCGCAAAAACTCCTGCAGTGCGAACTGGAAGATTTACTTCACTGGCACGATATCGGCGCTATCAGCCTGTGCCTGAAACTGAAAAAGAATCGCGGCACGCTCAATAGCGCCCTGACCCGGAATCAGGGGGTTGGCGACTCGTCATACGGCTACGGCGGTTTTGATGATATTACCAAAGCCAATAAGCCCTGGTCTCAGCACTCTAAAATAAACAATATCATCACCCTGAATGAAAATGTGTCGGTCATTGATGCCGATCACGACAGCGCCATTGCCAAAATTAAGCTCAACGTTTCCGTTTCTGGTTTATGGCACACTCACTCAAGAAATTTAATGGATGTGTTGGAGAATCCGGATAACATTCAGCAAGAAGAAACGCTTAGCATTATCTCCCCGGCTAAAAACGTCATCTACTGCAATTTCATTCCTGATAATGATGATAAGCCAACGATTGAGCTCAGCAAGCTGTACATTACCAGCAAAGAAATTGAAAAAATTTACGAGCACACCATCAGCAGTCGTCCGCTTGAGTATTCTGAAGCTGCGATGAATTCATATAATGAAAAAACCATTAATGAGCCATCAACGCCGCCACAGAATAAACTGCTGCTCGAATTCATTAATTATATCATTCAATCGAATCCCGCCTTTAACCGCGACCTACTTAACGCGACAGAAAGTAGTAAACAGCTCGCCTTTAAATCCATTATGGAAAAATTAAAAAAAGAAGGCATCGTCACCAACGAAAATCATTCGATGGCTTCACTCTCTGAACTGATTCTTAATTCATAACATTCATTTTTTGTGCGGATTATTCACGCGAATAATCCGCCATTATGGATAGTGTCGATACTGGCTCACTCTGCTTTCCCCCCAAAAGCAAAACAGAAAAAGTACGATAAAAAACAAAAAATCTCCCCCTACCGCATTCGCTATCGTCTATTGTTTATCATGCTCGATTCACATCGACTTCATCATCCCGTGCCAACTATGAGCCCATGCTGAAACTATCCCGATATCCCATAGCCATTCTCGGTTCGCTTGCTTTGTATTGTGGTGCCACCCGCGCTGAGGTCGACCTCGGCTCGATCGACATTTTTTCCGCCGATAACCCGAATAGCCCGGTACCCAAAGGTTGGGTTCTCGGCGGCGCCGCGATTAGCGGTACCGCGCGCTACCAAAAGCAGGACAATGAAACCCACTTTATTCCCGGAGGATTGTATTTTGGCGACCAGTTAATGTATCTGGGCGATCGCGCCCGCTACTATTTTCACCTTGATGACAATATCGCGCTTTATGGCTACGGGCGCTGGCGTTTCGGTAATTTAGATCCCAGCGACGATGCGGCATTCAAGGGAATGGACGAGCGTAAAGGCGAGCTGGAGGGCGGTATTGGCGCTACCTGGATCACGCCATACGCGCTGATAAGCGCGCGCATCAGTTCCGATATCAGCGGCCGCAGCAACGGCCAGGAGCTGCTGTTATGGGCCGATTTCCCGATCGTTAAAGACAATCTGCTGGTGATGCCCGGTATGGGGCTGATGGTGCGTAGTCATAACATGGCGAACTACTATTTTGGCGGCGTCTCTGCGGGCGAGGCAACGCCCGAGCGCCCGCAGTGGGATACCGGCACGACGGTATCGCCAATGGTCGCCATCATAACCAGCTACCGCTTTAGCCCGCATTGGGTCGGTATGGTGGCGGCAAACTACGAACGCTATGATGACGATATCGCCGATAGTCCCATTGTCCAGCACAGCGGCGAGCTGTATGGCATCCTCGGCGTCGGATATACCTGGTAGAACACCCGGGTATTTCTCAACCCATAAGTTAATCTGATTAACTCAATTATAAATAAGTCTTTTAGCTTATGGCATCAGCTCGCTACCCTGTAGCAGAATTCAATCTCCAGCCTGCCGCCGATTGAGTTCTTCTACCCGACCTCTACAGGAGCCGCTCATGTCTACTCATGCTAACCATCTTCAGCGCGCCATTACGCTTGCTGCCAAAAATGTTGAAAACGGTGGCCGCCCATTCGGCGCCGTCGTTGTGCGCAACGGTGAAGTCATTGCCGAAGCGGTGAATACCTTGCACCAGAGCGGCGATCCTACCGCGCACGCTGAACTCAATGCCATCCGCGACGTTTCCTTACGTCTGGGCAATCAGGTATTGCGCGAATGCGTGGTTTACGCCAGCGGACAACCCTGTCCGATGTGTCTGAGCGCGATGTATTTAACCGGCGTGCGCGAAGTCTATTTTGCCAACAGCAATGAGGATGGCGAGCGCTTCAATCTCTCTACCGCCGCTATCTATCAGCAATTGCAGCAGCCGTTAGACAGCCAATCACTCCCCATTCACCATTGCCCGCAACCCGAAGGGTTGGCCCTGTATCAGCGCTGGGCGAGTAAAGCGTAATGAGCCAGACGCAACGCAATATGCTGACGTTATTTGTGCTGGTGCTGATCGGCATTAATATGCGCCCGCTACTGACCTCGATAGGTCCATTGCTGCCGCAACTGCAGCGAGCAACCGGCATGAGCTTTACCCTGGTTTCACTGTTGACCGCGCTTCCGGTCGTCGCGATGGGCGTGCTGGCGCTCGCTGGTGGATGGATTAATCGCCACGTTAGTGAAAACCGCAGTATCGCGTTAAGTCTGCTGGCGATAGGCATTGGCGCAATCCTGCGCGAGCTGGCGCCGCAAAGCGGCCTGCTGCTTAGCAGCGCGCTGCTCGGCGGGATTGGCATCGGCGTGATTCAGGCGATTATACCCAGCGTCATTAAACGTCTTTTTCATCGCCGCACGCCGCAGGTGATGGGATTGTGGTCGGCGGCGCTGATGGGCGGGGGCGGGCTTGGCGCCGCGATCACTCCCTGGCTTGCGCAGCATAGCGCGCTCTGGCACCACGCGCTGGCGTGGTGGGCGCTACCGGCTCTGGCCGCGGTCATTGGCTGGTTGCCGCTCTGCAAAATGCTGCCCGCCGCGCCGGTGGCCGCATCGGCGCAAACCGCGCCGTCGGTCTTTCGTCACCACCGGGCCTGGACGCTTGGCCTTTATTTCGGGCTGATCAATGGCGGCTACGCCAGCCTGATTGCCTGGTTACCACCCTATTATATGCAGCTTGGCCACAGCGCTCAGTTTAGCGGCACGCTTCTGGCGTTGATGACCGTCGGCCAGACCGCCGGCGCGCTGGTACTACCGATGCTCGCTCGCCATGAAGATCGCCGTAAGCTGCTGATGCTGGCGCTTGCGCTACAACTGTTCGGGTTCTGCGGTTTCATCTGGTGGCCACAACAATTGCCGCTGTTGTGGGCCGTGAGCTGCGGCGTAGGACTGGGCGGCGCCTTCCCGCTATGTCTGGTGCTGGCGCTGGACCATTCGCCGCAGCCTGCCGTCGCCGGTAGACTGGTGGCGTTTATGCAGGGCATCGGTTTTATTATCGCCGGGTTATCGCCGTGGCTTTCAGGGCTGCTACGCAGCCTGAGCGGAAACTACCAGCTAGACTGGGAATTCCATGCCATCTGCGTTTTCCTCTTAATGGCGCTTACCTTGCGTTTTGTTCCCGCACGTTATCCGCATCAATGGCGCGCGCCGACGGCCGCCCGCTAACCTCATCGTTTAGGGTGCAGAAAGTGATTTCTGCCCCTCTTCGCCAATAGAAAAAATCCCAAAATCAAATAACTACAGAATGTCAGGGTATTACTTAAAATCTTCGTCGCCGTAATTGAATTTATTACCGAATGAAATTAATGTGTCGCCTATTCACGACAGTCGTAAGTAACTAAAAATTAATAAAAAAATGGATCTTGTTTCCACCATTTTTTAAGCGTACATTAGCGCCATCTGGAGCAGTTGACGCACAGAATTTCGGGCTGCCGCAGTCGCCAGAATAGTCTGGTTTTATCTGCGACAATCCTGCGAGGGTTAAAGTTAAATTCATTTAGGCGTTTCGCCAAAATGCGGAGTGACATGTCGTGAAATACTTTTTGATGGGAATTTCTTTTATGGTCATCGTTTGGGCCGGTACCTTCGCCCTGATGATTTAACCTGGTATGCAGTAAAGAGATGGGAGCCAGACGGCTCCCATTTTTTATTCGTGATGTTCAGCTACCGTTTTACTGGCTGCCGGTAGCAGTCCATCGGCGCGGAACATGGATTTGATGCCGCGAATAGCCTGCCGGATACGATCGCGATTTTCGATCAATGCGAAACGCACATGAGTATCGCCATAGTCGCCAAAGCCGATTCCCGGCGAGACGCACACTTTGGCCTCCTGCAGTAGCTTTTTGGCGAACTCCAACGAACCCATCGCCGCATATTGCTGCGGAATTTTGGCCCACACGTACATTGACGCTTTCGGGCATTCAACCATCCAGCCGGCTTCATGCAGCCCTTTCACCAGCACATCACGGCGACGTTTATATTGTTCCGCAATATCACGCACGCACTGCTGATCGCCTTCCAGCGCGGCAATCGCCGCCACCTGCAACGGCGTAAAGGTACCGTAGTCATGGTAACTTTTAATGCGGGCCAGCGCGTTAACCAGCGTTTTATTCCCCACCATAAAGCCGATACGCCAGCCAGCCATGTTGTAGCTTTTTGACAGGGTGAAGAATTCGACTGCCACATCGCGCGCCCCGGGCACCTGCATAATCGACGGCGCTTTCCAGCCATCGTAGACGATATCGGCGTAGGCCAGATCGTGCACCACCAGCACATCATAGCGTTTCGCCAGCGCCACCACCTTCTCGAAGAAATCGAGCTCGACGCACTGCGCGGTTGGGTTAGACGGGAAGCCCAGAATCATCATTTTTGGCTTCGGATAACTCTCGCGGATCGCGCGTTCCAGTTCATTGAAGAAATCCACGCCTTCCACTAGCGGGACGGAACGGACCTGCGCCCCGGCGATAACCGCGCCGTAAATATGAATCGGATAGCTGGGGTTTGGCACCAGCACCGTATCACCGTGATCGAGCGTCGCCAGCATCAAATGCGCCAGCCCCTCTTTCGAACCAATCGTCACGATGGCTTCTGATTCCGGGTCGATATCCACGTCATAGCGCTCCTGGTACCAGCGCGAAATCGCGCGGCGCAGACGAGGAATACCGCGAGAAGTAGAGTAACCGTGGGTATCCGGACGCTGGGCGACGGTACACAGTTTTTCAACAATATGCGGTGGCGTGGCGCCATCCGGGTTGCCCATACTGAAATCGATAATATCTTCGCCGCGCCGACGCGCAGCCATTTTCAGTTCGGCAGTGATGTTAAAAACATACGGAGGGAGACGATCGATACGCGTAAAACGGCGTTCAGGACTGAATTCAGCCATAGATTCCTCAGATTAACGTTAGCGCCCGGACCGTCCGAGCGACGCGGCCACCGATGTGGCTCGCTTAGAAAATAACCTGAAAAAAAACACGCTGTCGAGAGGGTTGATAAAAAATAATCGCCCACGCATAAAACGGGTCATCCCGCATCGGTATGCGGCAGAACGTTTTCCCAATACGAGCGCCGCTTAAATAAACAATCAACATATTGATATCATTTATAATACTCAAATGTATCATCGTTACTCATCAACGCCCTGATAGCTGGAGTGAGCGACTTATCCCCTTTAATTTTTATGCTTGTTCCTCATTTATCTCTGCTGCTAGCCTTCTGGCGTGAGGTTTTCTATCATATTGCTTTCCCGCGAATCCTGGGCGCATCCATGCACGATATATTTAATATGCTGCTGGCGGTTTTTGACCGCGCGGCATTAATGCTCATTTGCCTCTTTTTTCTTATCCGCTTACGCCTGTTCCGCGAACTGCTGCATAAATCGGCACATACGCCTCGCGAGTTGCTGGCGGTCACCGCCATTTTCTCCATGTTTGCGCTATTTAGCACCTGGTCCGGCGTTCCGGTAGAAGGTTCGCTGGTTAACGTACGGATTATCGCGGTGATGTCCGGTGGGATCCTGTTTGGGCCGTGGGTCGGCGCGATTGTTGGCGTGATTGCCGGCGTACACCGCTATCTCATTGATATTGACGGCGTGACTGCCATCCCCTGCTTTATCACCAGTATTGTCGCCGGGTTACTTTCCGGGCTTATCAACCGCAAAATCCCGAAAGCGCAGCGCTGGAAGGTGGGGATTCTGGCCGGGATGCTGTGCGAAACGCTAACCATGATCCTCGTAGTGCTGTGGGCGCCGACGCTGGCGTTGGGGATCGATATTGTCTCCAAAATCGGTATTCCGATGATCCTTGGCAGCATCTGCATCGGTTTTATTGTTCTGCTGGTCCAAAGCGTGGAAGGCGAGAAAGAAGCCAGCGCGGCGCGCCAGGCAAAACTGGCGTTGGATATCGCCAACAAAACGCTGCCGCTGTTCCGCCACGTCAACAGCGAATCGCTGCGCCAGGTTTGCGATATCATTCGCCGGGACATCAATGCCGACGCGGTCGCGATTACAACCACTGACCGGGTGCTGGCCTACGTTGGCTACGGGGAAAATAACTATAACGATCGCAACAACGATATCAGCCCAACCACCCGCAAAGCCATTGAAAGCGACACCATCATCATTAAAAACAACGATGAAGCCTACAGAACACCGGAGATCCACTCCATGCTGGTGATTCCGCTACGCGAGAAAGGCGTAGTGACCGGCACGCTGAAAATTTACTACTGCCACGCGCATCGTATAACCTCCTCGCTGCAGGAGATGGCGATCGGCCTGTCGCAAATTATCTCCACCCAGCTTGAGGTCTCGCGGGCCGAACAGCTGCGTGAAATGGCCAATAAAGCGGAACTACGCGCCCTGCAAAGTAAAATTAATCCCCATTTTCTGTTTAATGCGCTTAACGCCATCTCCTCTTCCATCCGCATGAATCCGGATACCGCGCGACAGTTGATTTTCAATTTATCGCGCTATTTACGCTATAACATTGAGTTAAAAGATGACGAGCAGATCGACATCAAGCGCGAGCTGTACCAAATTAAGGATTATATCGCGATCGAGCAGGCCCGCTTCGGCGACAAGCTGACGGTGATTTATGATATTGACGAAGAGGTCAGCTGCGTCATCCCCAGCCTGCTGATTCAGCCTCTGGTAGAAAACGCCATTGTCCACGGCATTCAACCCTGTCGGGGCAAGGGCGTGGTGACCATCGCCATCAACGAATGCGGAAACCGGGTGCGCATTAGCGTACGGGATACCGGTAACGGCATTGACCCGGCGGTGGTGGCCCGCGTCGAAGCCGACGAGATGCCGGGAAATAAAATTGGCCTGCTGAATGTTCATCATCGGGTGAAACTGCTCTACGGCGAAGGGCTGCATATCCGCCGCTTGACGCCGGGAACGGAGATTGCGTTCTACGTCCCCAACCAGCACGCCCCGGCGACTGAACCGGTATCGCTGTTGCCATGAGCGGAGAAAACATGAAAGTCATTATTGTTGAGGATGAGTTCCCGGCGCAGCAGGAACTCACCTGGTTGATTAATACTCACAGCCAGATGGAGATCGTCGGCACCTTTGACGACGGTCTCGACGTGCTGAAATTCCTGCAGCACAATAAAGTCGATGCCATCTTTCTCGACATCAATATTCCCTCTCTGGACGGCGTACTGCTGGCGCAAAATATTAGCCAGTTCGCGCATAAGCCGTTTATCGTTTTTATCACCGCGTGGAAAGAACATGCGGTGGAAGCCTTTGAACTGGAAGCGTTTGACTACATCCTTAAGCCTTATCAGGAATCGCGGATTATTAACATGCTGCAGAAGCTGTCCAGCGCCTGGCAGCAACAGCAGCAGGTGGCGGTGAGCGGCGCGCCCGCGCACAACCCAACCCGCGAAAACGACACCATTAATCTGATTAAAGACGAGCGGATCATCGTCACCAGCATTCACGATATTTATTACGCGGAAGCGCATGAAAAAATGACCTTCGTTTATACGCGCCGTGAATCATTCGTCATGCCGATGAACATCACTGAATTCTGCAGCAAGCTGCCGGCTGCGCACTTCTTTCGCTGCCACCGCTCGTACTGCGTCAATCTGAATAAAATTCGCGAAATAGAGCCATGGTTCAACAACACCTACGTCCTACGGCTACGCGACCTTGAATTTCAGGTACCGGTTAGCCGCAGTAAGGTGAAAGAGTTTCGCCAGTTGATGAATCTGTAGTGAGATGGGCGGCGGCAGACGCCGCCCGACTGAAAGCGACTTAAAGGATGTGCCCCAGCGTCTGGCGCAGATGCGCGCCGGAGCCCAGCAGGCCTGGGTTATCGTGAACGATGAGATAGACCGGTATATCCTGCACATAGGCTTTAAAGCGCCCTTTATCTTCAAATCCGCCGCGGAAACCCGACGCTTTAAAGAATTCAAGGAAACGCGGGACAATGCCGCCCGCGATGTACACGCCGCCGAATGTGCCGAGTGTCAGCGCCAGATTGCCGCCAAAGCGCCCCATAATGACGCAGAACAACGACAGCGCGCGGCGACAATCAATGCAGGTATCCGCCAGCGCACGTTCAGTGACGTCCTTCGGCTGTAGGTTTTCCGGCAAACGACCATCGGATTTAACAATCGCCCGATACAGATTAACCAACCCAGGGCCGGACAAAACGCGTTCGGCGGACACGTGGCCCAACTCGCTGCGTAGCTCTTCGAGAATAATGCCCTCTTCTTCACTATTCGGCGCGAAATCAACGTGGCCGCCCTCGCCCGGCAGGCTCACCCAGCGTTTATCAACGTGTACCAGGTGCGCTACGCCAAGACCGGTGCCTGCGCCGTAGACTGCGATCGGTTTACCTTCCGCCGGTTGCGCGCCGCCGAACTGGATCAGATGCTCGGCTTTGAGCATCGGGATCGCCATCGACACCGCGGTAAAATCATTAATGATTTCCAGATGCGCGAATCCGAGGTTCTTTTTCATCTCGGCAATAGAAAAAGCCCAGGTATGGTTGGTCATCGCCACCCAGTCGCCGGTGATGGGGCAAGCAATGGCGATGCAACCATCATCAACCTTCACGGCTTGTTCGTCGAGATAGACGCGTACAACGGCCTCAAGGCTTGGGTAATCGAGCCCGGAATAAGTTTTAGCGCGGGAAATCTCCCCGCTTGCGATATCACATAACGCCAGACGGGCGTTAGTTCCACCGACGTCTCCTACTAAAGCAAATTTTGTCATTCCGTTACGGCTCCGCTAAAGTCAAAATAATTCTTTTCGCACACTGTAAATTCATGGCGACATAACAACAACGACCAACGTACAGCCGCCGGTAGTTTAGCGACATTGGTCACAATTAGACTGTAATCTATGTAACACGGCATCTTATTTCATACACGCAACGTCAGGTTTGGCCTTAAGTTTATCGTTTCAGCACCATTTGCGCCGAAGCTCTTTACAGAGACAGGCAAAGTAGCGCTTCAGGACATTTAAAAGGAACCCTTCATGCTGCACCCGCGCGCCAGAACGATGCTGTTGTTATCAATACCGGCCATTATTATTGGCATCGCTTCCAGCCTGGTATTGATTGTGGCGATGAAGATCGCCGCAATTCTGCAGAGCATCTTGTGGAGCGACCTGCCGGCACATGTCGGCATTGCCGCCGATAGTCCGCTATGGATAATAGCCATCCTCACTCTCACCGGGATTGCCGTGGGGCTGGTGGTCCGTTTCAGTCCTGGACATGGTGGGCCAGATCCGGCAACCGAATCCTTAATCGGCGCGCCCATCGCCACCAGCGCGCTACCGGGGTTACTGGCGGCGTTGATTCTCGGCCTCGCCGGCGGCGTTAGCCTCGGGCCGGAACATCCGATCATGGTCGTCAATATCGCGCTTGCCGTCGCCCTTGGCTCGCGTCTGTTTCCGCGGGTAAGTTCGCTGGACTGGACAATTCTTGCCGCGTCGGGAACCATCGGCGCGCTGTTCGGTACACCGGTTGCCGCGGCGCTTATTTTTTCGCAAACGCTCAATAGCAGCAGCGACGTTCCGTTATGGGACCGGCTGTTCGCGCCGTTGCTGGCGGCGGCGGCAGGCGCATTGACGACCGGTATTTTTTTCCATCCCAATTTCACCCTACCAATCCCGCACTATCCGCACCTGCGCATCGTCGATATCATCAGCGGCGCGATTGTCACGCTTATCGCCATCGCCGTCGGCATGGTCGCCGTGTGGTGTCTGCCGCGTCTGCACGCGCTCGTCCACCGCTTGAAAAATCCGGTGTTAATGCTCGGCATCGGGGGTTTTTTACTGGGGATCCTGGGCGTTATTGGCGGCCATATTACGCTGTTTAAAGGCCTGGACGAAATGCAGCAACTGGCTTCCAGCCAGACGCTTGGCGCCGGTGATTTTCTGCTCATTGCCGTGGTGAAATTGGCGGCGCTGGTGCTGGCGGCCGCCTGTGGCTTTCGCGGCGGGCGTATTTTCCCGGCGGTGTTTGTCGGCGTCTCGCTGGGGCTAATGCTGCATGCGCACGTTGAAGCGGTACCGGCCGCCATTACCATCTCCTGCGCGATCCTCGGTCTGGTGCTGGTCGTCACCCGCGATGGCTGGCTGAGCCTGTTTATGGCGGCAGTGGTGGTACCGGATACCACCTTGCTGCCGCTGCTGTGTATCGTGATGCTTCCGGCCTGGCTACTGCTGGCCGGGAAGCCGTTGATGATTGCCAGGCGCCGCGGCGATTAGCTGCGGTTGTTGCGATTTTCCAGCGCCTGAGTGACAGCGCGTAAGAAATCAGGAATATCCATTTTTGGCAGCATGACTTCGACCATCGTTAGCTTATCGGAGTTAACGCTATCGGCCATCGCCTCCGCCAGCTCGCCGGTTTGCGATACCCGCCAACAGCGGGAAGGCGTATCCGGCGCAAAAGCATCAGGGAAGCGGCTCCAGTCCCACAACGCGATATCGTTGTAGCGCTGTTCCGGCCCGTGAATCGCGCGCTCGACGGTGTAGCCCTCATTATTCAACAGCAAAATTAACAGTTTTTGCTTATCGCGCAGCATCGAGCTCATCTCCTGGATAGTGAGCTGCGCGGCGCCATCGCCAATGATTAATACCACCCTTCTGTCCGCGGCGGCTGTCTGCGCGCCGTAAGCGGCAGGTAGCGTAAAACCGATAGAGCCCCATAGCGGCTGCACCAGCAGCGTCGCCTGCGAGGGAAGTTTTAATGAGGCGATGCCGAATGCCGAGGTTCCCTGATCGGCAAGAATAATATCGCCCGGCCGCAGCTGTTTCTCGACCGTACTCCAGAAGCTTTTCTGCGTCAGATTGCCCTGCGGCGCGCCGGAAGCGTCGGGCGCGATGATATCTGGCGCACTCCATTCCGCGGACAGCTTGCCAGAAACATCAATGAGGGCCGCCAGCGCCTGATCCATCGGGATCCGGCTGAACCAATGATCGCCAACCCGTGCGGCAAACGGCTGGATTTCGATGGTTTTCTCCGTTGGCAAATGATGGGTAAAGCCGGCGGTAATCGTATCGGTAAAGCGCGTACCCACGCAGATGATGGCATCGGCGCTTTCCATCGCCTCGCGAGTCTGCGGCGCGCTGGCGATCCCGCTATAGGTCCCGGCAAAACCTGAGCCTTGTTCGTCAAACAGCCCTTTTCCCATCAGCATGGTGGCGTGGGTAATCGGCGCGGACTTAACCCATTGCTGTAGTGTGTTTTGCAGGCCGTAACGCTGGGCGAGAAAATCCGCCAGCAGCGACACGCGGCGACTGCTGCGTAACAGTTTGGCCGCGTGCTCACGGAAGCCGGCAAGCTGGTTTTCATCGGCCGCCGGGCCCTTAATCACCAGCGCGCGGGCCGGCGGCACCGCGCGGGCTTTCGCCACGTCGGCAGGCAGCATCAGATACCCAGGGCGGTGGTGGGTCAGCATGTCGCTTAATACCCGGTCAATTTCGTGACAGGCGTTGCCAGCCGTTAGCGTCGCCTGAGTACAGGTAATGTGTTCGCTCATCCGCGAGAAATGGGTGAAATCGCCATCGCCGAGCGTATGGTGCAGGAGTTCGCCGCGCTGCTGCGCGCCGGTAGAAGGCGCGCCCACAATATGCAGTACAGGGATATGTTCTGCATAACTACCGGCCACCCCATTCAACGCGCTTAACTCCCCTACGCCGTAGGTGGTTAGCAGCGCGCCGGCGCCTTTTATGCGCGCATAGCCGTCAGCGGCGTAGGCCGCGTTCAGTTCGTTAGCACAGCCGACCCATCCCAAATTTTGATGGGCTATCACGTGATCGAGAAACTGTAAGTTGTAATCACCAGGCACGCCGAACAGGCGATCGATACCACAATCTACGAGACGATCCAGCAGATAATCGCCAATGGTGTAAGTCGGTTGCATATCCATAATCCTTGTTATTGTGCAGGTAATCTGAGTATTAGATATGCGCTTTACCTGTCCAGATTGTGAGCAATAAAGAGGGTGGAAAGCAAAATTTACGCGTTTTCCCCATATACTCCGCGTACAACATTGATTAGTGTAAACGTATACACACCCTGTTTTGATGCGGAGGAAGTATGGTTTACCAGGCAAGCGACACGCGTTATCAGACCATGGAGTACCGCCGATGCGGGCGCAGCGGCCTGAAGCTACCGGCGATATCTCTCGGCCTGTGGCATAACTTTGGCGATGAAACACAGGTAGAGGTCAGCCGCCAGTTGCTGCGTCACGCCTTCGACCTTGGTATTACCCACTTCGACCTGGCGAACAATTACGGTCCACCGCCGGGATCGGCTGAGAGCAACTTTGGGCGGATCCTGAAAGAAGATTTTCTGCCCTACCGCGACGAACTCATCATCTCCAGTAAAGCCGGCTATACCATGTGGGATGGTCCTTATGGCGACTGGGGATCGCGCAAGTATCTGGTCGCCAGTCTCGACCAGAGCCTGAAGCGGATGGGTCTTGAGTACGTCGATATCTTTTATCACCACCGCCCGGACCCGGAAACGCCGCTGGAAGAGACCATGCGCGCGCTGGATCATCTGGTTCGCCAGGGAAAAGCGCTCTACGTTGGTTTATCGAACTACCCGCTCGAGCTGGCGCGTCAGGCTCTCGCTATCCTCAACGATCTCGGCACGCCTTGCCTGATTCACCAACCCAAATATTCGATGTTTGAACGTTGGGTGGAAGAAGGATTATTAGCGATGTTGCAGGCCGAAGGCGTGGGAAGTATAGCGTTTTCACCGCTGGCTGGCGGCCAGTTGACCAACCGCTATCTAAACGGTATTCCGCCAGACTCGCGCGCAGCCAGCAATAGCCGTTTTTTACAGCCGGAACAGCTCACCGCCGAGCGGCTGGAAAAAGTCCGCCAGCTTGACGCCCTTGCCGGGCGCCGCGGACAGAAGCTCTCACAGATGGCGTTAGCCTGGGTACTGCGTGAAGATAAGGTGACGTCAGTGCTGATCGGCGCCAGTAAGACAGCGCAACTGGACGATGCCGTGGGCATGTTAAGCAACCGCCAGTTCAGCGCTGAAGAGTGCGCCGCCATTGACGCGATCCTTGCGGTGTAAACTCATTTTTACTTTGGCAAAAAATGCTATTTCTTGCGATTTAAGAGTTCCCTGATGCTACGCCTCTTTACCGGCTCGTAATATCTGGTTAACAGGTCATTTAAGACCCGATCGTGAGGAGAAGAGTATGTTCAGGTCACTGATTCTGGCTGCGGTACTGCTGGCGTGCGCGCCGGTTATCGCCAATGCTGGTGAAATCACCCTGCTGCCATCGGTAAAATTACAAATTGGCGATCGTGACGGTTACGGTAACTACTGGGACGGTGGCGGCTGGCGCGACCGTGACTACTGGCGTCGTCATTATGAATGGCGCGATCATCGCTGGCATCGCCATGATAACGGCTGGCATCGCGGTTGGGATAAACGCGGCTGGGATCGCGGTCGTGCTTACGAGCGCGGTTATCGCGAAGGCTGGAACGATCGCCGTGGCGATTGGGGCGGTCGTCACGGTGGCTGGGGCGGTGGTCGAGGACATGGCCACGGGCACCACTAATTGATAAAGGGAGCGAAAGCTCCCTTTTTTGTTGTCCGCCTTAATCTAATGCGGAACCAATAATCAGCCAGCCGTTCAGCGCCACCACAATCACCACAATCAGCCAACCGATGCGTTTTACCCACCGACTGTTTACCAGATCGCCCATTAACCGCGCATCGCTGGTAAAAATCAGCAGCGGCACCAGCGCCAGCGCAATCCCGAAGCTCAGCAACACCTGACTCATTACCAGGATACGCGTCGGGTCCAGCCCCATCAAAATCACGATAAACGATGGCAGCATGGTAATTGTCCGGCGAAACCACAGCGGAATATGGAAGCGGATAAACCCCTGCATCACGACCTGCCCGGCAAGCGTTCCGACTACAGTCGACGAGAGACCGGCGGCAACCAGACTGAGACCAAAAATCGTCGCGGCGGCATGGCTAAGCAGCGGCTCGAGAGTTAAATAAGCCTGGTCGAGATCGGCCACTCCGGTGTGGCCGTTGAAGTGAAACGCAGCGGCAGCGGTCGCCATCATCGCCAGGTTAACGAAGCCGGCAATGGTCATCGCAATCGCCACGTCCCAACGCGTGGCGTTATAGCGTTCTTTGCGCGAGCCGTCGTGCAGGTTTTGCGTCAGCGACGAGTGCAGATAAATAACGTGCGGCATAATCGTCGCCCCGAGAACCCCGGCGGCAAGGAATACCGCTTCGCCATTCGGCAGGCTCGGAATAATCATACCTTTGGCCAGCGGCGCTATCGCCGGCTGCGAGAAGATAAGCTCGACCACATAGGCCACCGCCACAAACAGCAGCAGCCCGCCGATGACTTTTTCCAGCGGTTTCTGCCCGCGACGCTGCAACATCAGGATCAGGAAGGTGGCGACGCCGGTCAGCACCGCCCCCTGTAATAAGGAAACGCCGAGCAGCAGCTTAAAGCCGATGGCCGCGCCGATGAATTCAGCCAGATCGGTCGCCATGGCGATAATTTCCGCCTGTACCCAGTAAAACCACACCACCGGGCGTGGGTAATGGTCGCGGATCTGTTCCGCGAGGTTTTTACCGGTGGCGATACCGAGCTTGGCCGATAACACCTGAATCAGCATCGCCATCAGGTTCGCCCATACCACTACCCATAACAATTGATAGCCAAAGCTGGCGCCAGCCTGGATATTCGTGGCGAAGTTACCCGGATCGATGTAGCCGATGGCAGCAATGAATGCGGGCCCCATCAGTGCGAGCCTCATCTTGCGCGCTGCGCGACCGCTGCTATTCTCAACGCGACTGCTAGTCATTTTCTGCCCCTGGAAATATAGCCTTTGCTATGTTTAATGCTATCAAAATGCGAATGATTATCAAGTTCATTTAGAAAGGTGATAATGATTGCTTTGATAGGAGGGAACGATAGTAGGCCAAACAACAAAACGGGCGTGAAGATGTGGACAACGCGCCTTTCATCAGATTAGTACATTAATGCAACTTTTAATACCTTTGCATAACATAACAAAAATGTACGATTGATCACTATTTTTGTTATTGGTCACATATCCTTGCAATAGTGTGGATTCGATCTCGTTTTATTTAGGCTTGTTGCATAGAATGTGCACGGAAATTTAACCTGCCTCATATTTGGAGCAAATATGGACCGCGTCTTGCATTTTGTCCTCGCGATCGTTGTGGTGGCTATACTGGCCTTGCTGGTCAGTCACAACCGTAAGCAGATCCGCATTCGTTATGTTATTCAATTACTTGTTATTGAAGTTTTGCTGGCCTGGTTCTTCCTGAACTCCGATGTCGGTCTGGGTTTCGTGAAAGGCTTTTCTGAGATGTTCGAGAAACTTCTCGGTTTCGCCAACGAAGGCACCAACTTCGTATTCGGTAGCATGAACGATAAAGGTCTGGCCTTCTTCTTCCTGAAGGTTTTGTGCCCAATCGTCTTTATTTCCGCGCTGATTGGTATTTTACAGCATATTCGCATTCTGCCGATTGTCATCCGCGCTATCGGTACCGTGCTGTCGAAAGTTAACGGCATGGGCAAACTGGAATCCTTCAACGCCGTCAGCTCGCTGATCCTCGGCCAGTCGGAAAACTTCATCGCCTATAAAGATATTCTCGGCAAAATGTCTCGCAACCGTATGTACACCATGGCGGCAACCGCGATGTCTACCGTTTCGATGTCCATCGTCGGCGCCTATATGACTATGCTGCAGCCGAAGTATGTGGTTGCCGCGCTGGTGCTTAACATGTTCAGCACCTTTATCGTCCTGTCGCTGATTAACCCGTATCGCGTTGAGCAGAGCGAAGAAAACCTGCAGATGTCCAATCTGCACGAAGGTCAGAGCTTCTTCGAAATGTTGGGCGAATACATTCTGGCAGGCTTTAAAGTAGCGATTATCGTTGCGGCGATGCTGATCGGCTTTATCGCGCTGATCTCCGCACTTAACGCCCTGTTCGCCACCGTTACCGGCTGGTTTGGTTACAGCATCTCCTTCCAGGGGATCCTTGGCTACATCTTCTACCCGGTTGCGTGGGTAATGGGCGTGCCGGCGAGCGAAGCGCTGCAGGTCGGCAGTATTATGGCGACCAAACTGGTGTCTAACGAATTCGTGGCGATGATGGATCTGCAGAAAGTGGCAGCGACGCTCTCCCCGCGTGCGGAAGGTATCATCTCCATCTTCCTGGTCTCCTTCGCCAACTTCTCTTCTATCGGCATCATCGCCGGGGCGATTAAAGGCCTGAATGAAGAGCAAGGTAACGTGGTTTCTCGCTTTGGTCTGAAACTGGTTTACGGTTCCACGCTGGTCAGCGTGTTGTCAGCCTCTATCGCTGCGCTGGTACTGTAATCTCAAACAGACGTTAATAAAATAACAAGCCGGGCTGTAGCATCGCCCGGCTTTTTTACGCCTTCAATTCGCTTAACGGCTGTGGTTTGCCAATCAAGTAGCCCTGCAAATAATCGACGCCCAGCGCCAGTAACATCGCCTTCTGCGCCTGGGTCTCTACGTACTCTGCGACGACCGTTAACTGTTTCGCCCTCGCGATTTCGATAATGGATTTCACGATAATCGCATCAAGCTGGTCGCTCTCGATTTCGTGCACGAAGCAGCCGTCAATTTTTACGATATCCGCCTGCAGGCTTTTCAGACGCTCATAGTTAGCGTAACCGGTACCGAAGTCATCAATAGCGATAGCGCAACCGAACTCGCTCAGCAGCTGAATATTATGCATGCTGGTATCCGCATTCGAGAACGCCTGTTCTTCGGTTATCTCAATCGTGATATAAGCAGGCGAAACGCGATAACGCTTAAACAGCGCGATAATCTGTGCGGCGCTATCTTTTTGCATCAGCGTATACGGCAGCAAATTAACGGAGAAACGTCGGCCGGGATGTTGATCAAGCTGGCTGAACAGCGTTTCCAGCACCAGCATATCGAAGCGCTGACTGAGGTTGAACTGTGCAATAAGCGGAATAAAACGATCGGGGGTGATAATCGTCTCGCCGCAGCGCATACGGGTGAGGATTTCGTAATAGCCTTCCCCTTCTGCATTCTGAATCGGCTGCGCATATAACAGAAGATTACGCTCGTTCAGCGCTTGTTTAATTTTCGTCAGCATCCGCACCTGTTCGGTCGTTTGATCGGAAACCTCTTCCTGCGCGGTATCTAACGCCAGCACCCGCTGCACGGCGCCAGCCTGCTCCGATAGCCAACTAAGCTGGCCGAGCATGGGATGTAATTCCGTCTCAATGCCGCTGTAGCTGCCCCACGCCGCGCCAAACTCTAAATCGAGAGCGTGGTTATGCCAGTTAAATTTTGCGTGGTTAAGCATCGCGACAATGTGATTTAGCCGCGCAGCCGGATCCGGCCCTTCTATCACCAACAATAACTCGCTACCCGGGAGCTGATAAATTTTATCGCGGTGATCCAGGAGCGGCTGCAGGCGGCGGGCTATTTGCCGTTTGCACTCTACGCGCATCATCATGCCGTAATGGCGGCTAAGGAAGTCCAGGTTTTCGATGCGCAGACTGCTAATAACCACCCGCGGCGACTGGCGCAAATGTCCCTCCAGAGCCCGCAGATTGGGTAACCCGGTTAACGGATCCTCTTCAGCCCGATCGCGCCAGCGTTGTTTAATTCTGTCGCTACGCGAATAAATATCCGTCATGTAAAACAAACAAATCGTGAATGAAATTAGCACCGACAGGACAAATGACAAGGAGTACCCCGATTGAACACCCTGCAGAAAGTTTTTGTTATAGGCCACTAAAAAGAATGCCGAAATAGCCCACGTAATGCGAATTAACTCATGCCCCAGCCGCCCAATACCAACGAAGTAGAGAATGAAAATAATTGGCACCAGATATCCGGCAATTAAATCGGAATCAAAAGGCGCGCAAAGCACCAGCATGATTGCGATTAATGCTATAAACCAATACACGGTAAAGGTTCTTTTTTCTTTCACCAGCCACGGTTGACAATGACGGGCCCAAAACACCCGCCGATAACGTGGGCTAACTATCATTCTCATCGGATAATAGAAAGCGGTCGTAAAGATTAAGGCGGCACATATCAACGCCTGGATATCAATAACGGAATAGATAATCGAGGCGGTACTAAAGTAGCTGGAAACGGCAAGCGGGAAAGCGAAGAAGCGCCCCGCCAGATACATCGTCAGCTTAAGCAGGATGGGGGCAAAGAAGCCGCCCCAGAAGATACGGCGACCAATATGGCGCTTGGCCGGCCTTCCGCTACGCCATTTTTTCCCCGACAACGAGCGCATGATTGCGAAGGTGAAAAAGACGGAAAATAACTGACAGAATAACAGGATAGCGGCCTGCGTATAAGTTAGATCTATTATAAATGTATTAGTAATTGCAAACGCAACAATCAAAGGAGCAACGGCGTAACGACCGAAAATACAAATGGTTGCGTACATGACGCTTAATGGTAGCCATGCCAGATAAATTTGTTTTCCGTCGATAAGGGTTTGCGGAGAAATTAATCGAGAAAGCGGAATAAAAATCAAACAAACAATTAACGCCAGCAGAGTTTTTTTAACTTTGATGTTAAATATGTCAGTCATTATTGTTAATCAACACCTCTGCGGCTAAAAAATTATAAGCAATCAGAAAATAGTATGTTGGTTAATAATGGCAGGCAAGAAAATAAACCGAGAAAAATTCCTAAATTACGTTGGTTTTTATTTGCTCGATACACGCTGACGTAAGCTTAACGTCATTTACATTGACGGCGCCAAAAGCAAAAACCCCCGCCGTAGCGAGGGTTCGAATTTTGGTGGAGCTAAGCGGGATCGAACCGCTGACCTCTTGCATGCCATGCAAGCGCTCTCCCAGCTGAGCTATAGCCCCACAGGACCTCTTTACGAACCAAATCCGCTGGGTGCAGAATTTGGTGGAGCTAAGCGGGATCGAACCGCTGACCTCTTGCATGCCATGCAAGCGCTCTCCCAGCTGAGCTATAGCCCCGTAACGTAAAGCGTGTCGTGTTGACGGGCGGCATAATATGAATTCCTTCGCCAGGTGTCAACGGCAAAATTACCCCTCCTGATTCAATCGCTGAAAAAGCAGGCAAATAGCTGACAATGCGAGCCTTATCGCAGGCAGGCGTTAAACATGTCACTATTTCCTGTAAAAGGATGCTATAACATGAAGCACTAATTCCCACATATTTACTCAGGAAATAGTATGCTCAAGGAACGAATGACTCCGGAAGAAATTGCGCATCTAACTGGCTTTAGCCGACAGACGATTAATAAATGGGTTCGTAAAGAGGGGTGGCAAACTTCTCCGCGGCCTGGCGTACAGGGAGGCAAAGCGCGTCTCGTACACGTTAACGAGCAGGTACGGGAGTTTATCCGCAATGCCCAGCGCGTAGCGGAAACGCCCTCGCCCTATTCGGTCGCTGAGACCGATCTCGAACCCTTATTGCTTACGCTCTGCAAAGAGATGACTCATCGCGAACAGAAGCAGCTAATGTCGCTGCTGCTACGCGAAGGCATTACCGGGTTGTTAAACCGTCTTGGAATACGCGGCCAGTAAAATAAGAATGATGAAACTAAAAGAAAAAATGACGCCCGCGGAGCTTGCCGAGGTTCTGGGTCTGGCCAGACAAACGGTCAACCGTTGGGCGCGAGAACAAAAGTGGCGAACCGAGGCGATTCCCGGCGTCAAAGGCGGGCGTGCACGTTTGATTGTCATCGACCGGCCAGTGATTGATTTTCTGACCAATATTCCGGCATTTCGTCATCTGAATGAAGAGTATCAGCTCGCCGAACAGCCCGGCGGCTACTTTATCAATGAAGCGGATGCGGTATGGCGGCAAATCGCCGATACGCTGCAGTTAATGACCGCCGCAGAACAAACTCACCTTCGGGATCTACTTGCCCGCGATGGCATTAGTGGCTTCCTGGCGCGGTTAGGTATTAGCCCCGCGACAAAATAGCGGCGAAAAAAAACGGCAGGATTAACCTGCCGCTTGCTTTAGCTTACGCTCGGCCTCAGGACTGCTGGCTTTCGCGCTCGGCGATAAACGCCAGCGCTTTGTTGATACGTTCAACGCTACGGGATTTACCGATCGCGTGAACGGTGACGTCCAGCGCCGGAGACTGACCCGCGCCGGTCACGGCCACACGCAGCGGCATGCCCACTTTCCCCATACCCACTTCCAGCTCATCGGCGGTCGCCTGAATCGCATGGTGGACATTTTCCGCCGTCCAGTCGCTAATGGCTGCCAGCTTATCGCGAACCACTTCCAGCGGCTGACGCGCCACCGGGCGCAGGTGTTTCTTCGCCGCATCGGCGTCGAACTCGGCGAACTCTTCATAGAAGTAGCGGCAGCTCTGGGCAATCTCTTTCAGCGTTTTGCAACGCTCGCCCAGCAGCTTAACCAGCTCGGACAACTGCGGGCCGTTACGGGTATCGATATTTTCCTGCTCAATGTGCCACTGCAGATGCGTCGCCACATATTCCGCCGGCAGCGTGTTGATATAGTGATGGTTTAACCACAGCAGTTTATCGGTGTTGAACGCACTGGCAGACTTGCTCACCGCGCCCAGCGAGAAGAACTCGATCATCTCTTCGCGAGTGAAGATCTCCTGATCGCCATGAGACCAGCCCAGGCGCACCAGATAGTTCAGCAGCGCTTCCGGCAGGTAGCCGTCGTCACGGTACTGCATCACGCTCACCGCGCCGTGGCGCTTGGAAAGTTTTTTACCGTCATCGCCGTTGATCATCGATACGTGCGCATACACCGGCACCGGCGCATTCAGCGCTTTAAGAATGTTGATCTGGCGCGGGGTATTGTTGATGTGGTCTTCGCCGCGGATCACGTGGGTGATCGCCATATCCCAGTCATCCACCACGACGCAGAAGTTGTAGGTCGGGGAGCCGTCGGTACGGCGAATGATCAGATCGTCCAGCTCCTGGTTGCTGAATTCGATCGGCCCGCGGATCTGGTCGTCAAAGATAACCGAACCTTCCTGCGGGTTGGCAAAACGCACGACGCACGGCTCGTCGGCGGCGTGATGCTGATGATCATGGCGGCAGCGACCGTCGTAGCGCGGCTTTTCACCGTTAGCCATCTGTTCTTCACGCAGCGCGTCGAGACGTTCTTTCGAGCAGTAGCATTTATATGCTGTGCCTGCTTCCAGCATTTCATCAATAACCGCGTTATAGCGATCGAAACGTTTAGTCTGGAAATACGGGCCTTCGTCCCATTCCAGATTCAGCCAGTTCATCCCATCCATGATGGCTTCAATTGCTTCCGGGGTGGAGCGTTCGAGATCGGTGTCTTCAATACGCAGCACAAACTCACCGCCGTGGTTACGTGCAAAAAGCCAGGAATAGAGAGCAGTACGCGCACCGCCAACGTGCAGATAGCCTGTTGGGCTTGGCGCGAAGCGAGTTTTGATTTTCATGAAATGGCCTTACGTTTAATAAAGATGCCGATAGCCGGCAGTGTTCTTGGAATTGATAGGGGAATATTCTAACACCACAGGCTGATTCCTCAATGTAGATCCCGCCTCAACATCACGCTTTACCATTTTTGTTTATAAATCATACGCCGAAGCTGATTTTGCGATCGCTTTGTTTAATTTTACGACGAACAAACAAATTATTTAGAAAAGGCGTTGACTCAATTTCAACTCTCCCTATAATGCGACTCCACACAGCGGGGGTGATTAGCTCAGCTGGGAGAGCACCTCCCTTACAAGGAGGGGGTCGGCGGTTCGATCCCGTCATCACCCACCAACTACTTAAAGTAGTCTCCGCCGTGTAGAACAGAAAATTGAGAAGTGGGTGATTAGCTCAGCTGGGAGAGCACCTCCCTTACAAGGAGGGGGTCGGCGGTTCGATCCCGTCATCACCCACCACTTTCTCGCCAGCTGGATTTTCTGTCAAAATGTGAAGTACCGAAGTGGGTGATTAGCTCAGCTGGGAGAGCACCTCCCTTACAAGGAGGGGGTCGGCGGTTCGATCCCGTCATCACCCACCACTTCGGGTCGTTAGCTCAGTTGGTAGAGCAGTTGACTTTTAATCAATTGGTCGCAGGTTCGAATCCTGCACGACCCACCAATGTAAAAAGGCGCCCTAAAGGCGCCTTTTTGCTATGCGCAGAACTTTAAGATTCGAACCTGCAGCAGGTTCGGGTCGAACGCAGTGAGACAACGGCGCCGCTTGCGGCGACGGCCCGAAGGGCGAGGCGAAGCCGAGTCATCCTGCACGACCCACCAATGTAAAAAGGCGCCCTAAAGGCGCCTTTTTGCTATGCGCAGAACTCAGACACCTGCGACGGAGCGCCGCCCAGGCAAAAAACTTCAGCGCTGATACAGCGGGTCCTCAATTCTGGCTGATGTCAGGTTTGCGCCCTCTTCTCGCACGATTTCCCACAGCGCCTGCGCCGCGGTCGACAGCGAACGGTTTTTTCGCTGCGCCAGCATCAATTGGCGTTCCACAACCGGGGTTAATCTTTTTACCTGCAAACGGCTGCCCTGCGGCAAGGGTAAAGCCAGCGCCGGCAGTACGCTAATACCAATCCCCGATTCCACCATCGGGAATAGCGTCGCCGGATGACCAATCTCCTGCACGATATCGGCTTTGATGGCGAAACGCGCCAGCGCGGCATCAATCAGCGGCCGACTGCCGGAAGCATAGTCCTGCAATACCAGCCTCTCCCCTTGCAACTCCTGCCAGTTGACCGATGACTGCCGGGAAAAGCGGTGATCCTCACGACATAACAACAGAAAAGGTTCCGCCAATACGGACTCGCACTGCAAGTCTGCCGCCGTCCCCGGATCGATAACGATACCAAAATCAACCTCTCCCTGACGGATACTTTCCAGCACCCACTGCTGCGGCCTGTCATGCAGTACGAAATCAATATCCGGATAGCGGCGATTGCTATGAGCGATGCATTGCGGGATCAGATGCGCCGAGATGGTCTGGCTGGCGGCGACGCGCACGGTCCCCGTCAGCTGCTGCCCTACCCGCCCCGCTTCGCGCAGGGTCACATGGAGTTCATCAAGCAAACGCTCAAGCTTGCCCGCCAGCTGATGGCCTGCTTCGGTGAGCACCACTTCACGCGTCGTTCTGTCGAGCAAACGTACGCCGGTCTGGTGCTCCAGTTCCTTAACGCTATGGCTCACTGCCGACTGGCTAAGACCAATAATTTCCCCGGCACGGCTAAAACTGCGCGCCCTGGCGACGGTGACAAAGACCTTTAACTGACGTAACGAATAATTCATCTGTTTTATTCATGAATAGATGCAATAAATCAATTTTATTTCTCAAAACAAAGAAAGCACAATAGCGGCATCGAATTTCAGGAGCGTTTATGAAACTTTTCCGCATTCTTGATCCATTTACACTGACATTGATCACCGTGGTTCTGCTGGCCTCGTTCTTCCCGGCGCGCGGCGAATTCGTCCCTTTCGTCGAGCATCTCACTACCGCCGCCATTGCGCTGTTATTCTTTATGCACGGCGCCAAGCTGTCGCGTGAAGCCATTATCGCCGGCGGCAGCCACTGGCGTTTACACCTATGGGTGATGTGCAGCACCTTTATTGTTTTTCCGGTTCTGGGGGTTCTGTTTGCGTGGTGGGCGCCGATTAAGGTCGACCCGATGCTCTATAGCGGTTTTATTTACCTTTGTATCTTACCGGCGACCGTACAGTCAGCTATTGCTTTTACTTCGCTCGCCGGCGGTAACGTCGCCGCGGCGGTCTGTTCCGCTTCAGCGTCAAGTCTGCTCGGTATTTTTGTCTCGCCATTGCTGGTAGGACTGTTGATGCATTTGCATGGCGCTGGCGGCGATCTGGAACAGGTCGGTAAGATTATGCTGCAACTGCTGCTGCCGTTTGTTCTTGGACACTTGTCGCGCCCGTGGATCGGTAGCTGGGTGGCGAAACATAAAAAATGGATTGGCAAAACCGATCAGACCTCGATCTTGCTGGTGGTCTACTCAGCCTTTAGCGAAGCCGTCGTCAATGGAATCTGGCATAAAGTGGGCGTAGGGTCGCTGTTGTTTATCGTCGTTGTCAGCCTGGTGCTATTGGCCATTGTCATCGCGATCAACGTTTTTGTCGCCCGCCGCTGCGGCTTTAGCAAGCCGGATGAAATTACCATCGTCTTCTGCGGCTCGAAAAAGAGCCTGGCGAACGGGATACCGATGGCGAATATCCTGTTCCCGGCATCGATTCTGGGGATAATGGTGCTGCCGCTAATGATCTTCCATCAGATCCAACTGATGGTCTGCGCCGTGCTGGCTCGTCGCTATAAAGCGCAAACAGACGCCCAACAGGCGCAGGAGAAATCCCGCGCTACGGCAGGTTAACGCGGTTGCTTCAGGGGCTGCACCAGTTGCGTCAGCCCCTCGGTCTTGATTAATAAGGTCAACGCCATCAGCTCGCCGAGATGCCCGGCAGGGAATTGATCCTTACGGGCAAACCACAGCAAATACTCTTCCGGGACGTCGATCAAACGGCGCCCCTTATATTTGCCAAATGGCATCTCGGTATTAGCAATCTCGATGAGCTGCGCTTTATCCACGTTATTCTCCCAGCAGGCGCATCATTTCGGCTTCGTCGATAACCTCAATGCCTAACTCCTGCGCCTTCGCAAGCTTAGAGCCCGCCGCTTCGCCGGCAATCACCAGATCGGTTTTCTTCGACACGCTGCCGGCGACTTTCGCCCCCAGCGCGACCAGCCGCGCTTTGGCTTCATCGCGCGACAGCTGGCTCAGGCTACCGGTTAATACCACGGTTTTACCAGCAAACGGACTGTCAATTTCTTCCGCCTTCACCACCACCGGCGCCGGCCAGCGGACGCCTTCAGCGCGCAGTTGCGCGATGACCTCGCGGTTGCTCTCTTCGGCGAAGAAGTTAAAAGTATGCGTGGCGACGACAATCCCGACGTCAGGCACCTTCTGCAGCTCCTCAATTGAAGCCTGTTCCAGCGCTTCAATTGTGCCAAAATGCGCCGCCAGTCCCGCGGCGGTCGCCTCACCGACTTCGCGAATACCTAACGCATACAGGAAGCGGGCGAAAGTCGTCTCTTTCGCTTTCTCCAGCGCGTTGACCACGTTTTGCGCCGATTTAGGCCCCATGCGATCCAGCCCGGTTAGTTTGCCCGCGCTGAGACGGAACAGATCGGCTGGCGTATGGACGTACTCTTTCTCAACCAGCTGATCGATGATTTTATCGCCCATACCGTCGACATCCAGCGCCCGTCGGGAGACAAAGTGCTTCAGCGCTTCTTTACGCTGTGCGCCGCAGATAAGCCCGCCGGTACAGCGCGCCACCGCTTCCCCTTCCACGCGTTCAACATCGGAATGACATACCGGGCAATGGGTTGGGAAGATGATTTCACGCGTATGTTCCGGGCGTTCAGAAAGCACTACGTTGACGACCTGCGGGATCACGTCCCCCGCGCGGCGAATCACCACTTTGTCGCCAATACGCAGACCTAAACGTTCGATTTCGTCGGCGTTATGCAGCGTGGCGTTACTGACCAGTACCCCGGCCACGTGCACCGGTTCAAGGCGCGCTACCGGCGTAATCGCCCCGGTACGGCCAACCTGGAATTCCACATCGTTGACAAAAGTCATCTGCTCTTGGGCCGGGAATTTAAAGGCTACCGCCCAGCGCGGGGCACGGGCGACGAAACCAAGCTGCTCCTGCAGCGCCAGCGAATCGACTTTAATTACCACGCCGTCAATATCAAAACCAAGTTTCGGACGATCTTCTTCAACCTGGCGATAGTAAGTGAGCACTTCCTCTGGAGAATGACACAGCATCACGCGGTCGCTCACCGGTAGCCCCCACTGCTTAAACTGCTGTAAACGGGCAGAGTGGCTGGCCGGCAGTTCGCCGCCTTCCAGCACGCCAACGCCGTAGCAGAAGAAAGTAAGCGGTCGCTTCGCGGTAATACGCGGGTCCAACTGGCGCAACGAGCCCGCAGCGGCATTGCGCGGGTTAGCAAACACTTTACCGCCGGTGCGGCGGGCTTCTTCATTAATTTTTTCAAATCCAGCCTGCGGCAGGAACACTTCTCCGCGCACTTCCAGACGCGCCGGGATATTGTCGCCGCGTAGCTTCAACGGAATAGCGCGAATGGTGCGCACGTTGGAGGTAATATCCTCGCCGGTGGTGCCATCGCCACGGGTCGCCGCCTGCATCAGCACGCCGTTTTCATAGAGGATGCTGACCGCCAGGCCATCGAGCTTGAGCTCGCAGCACCAAGTCAGATCCGCCGTATCGCTTAAACGGTCCTGCACGCGTTTGTTAAAGGCGAGGAAACTCTCTTCATCAAAGACGTTATCCAGCGATAGCATTGGTACTTCATGGCGAATCTGGCTAAAAGAGGCCAATGGCGCCGCGCCAACGCGCTGGGTTGGCGAGTCAGGGGTAATCAGTTCAGGATGTTGCGCTTCGAGTTCGCGCAGTTCGCGCATCAGCCGGTCATATTCCGCATCGGGAATCTCCGGGGTGTCCATAACATGATACAGATATTCATGATGGCGAAGGGTGGTTCGCAGTTCAGTCAGTTTTTGTTCGATTGGTTCCATATCGCACCATCAATGATAAAAAACCCCCGACGGGCGGGGGTTCAGATTAAGCAGACGACACGCTAGCGCGTAGAAATCAGGCGTTAGCCTCTTTTACTTCGCGAATACGATCCTGGTACTCACGCAGTTTCTGCGGCGTCATCATCCGACGCTGGTCGTCAAGCACCACGCCGCCAACTTCATCGGCGATGTACTGCGCCGACTGCAGCATCAGTTTAAAGTTTTGCAGCTCGTCGCCAAACGACGGCACCTGCATAAAGATAGTCACGCCCGGCGTGGTCATATCCACCATCGCATCCGGATTAAAGGTGCCAGGTTTAACCATGTTCGCCAGGCTGAACAATACCTGTCCGCTACCGTCCGGGCTTAAATGGCGATGGAAAATATTCATATCGCCAAACTTAAAGCCGGCCTGCTGGATGCTGTTGATCAGCAATTCACCATTAAGCTGCGAACCGTGATGCGCGGCGACGTTCATCACGATGACCGTCTCTTTGCGCTCTTTTGGCTGCGGCGCGGCGGCGGGCTGCTGAGGTTCAGCGGCTGGCGCTTCAGGGGCCGGTTGCGGCTGCGGCGCGGCTGGCTGTTGAACCGGCGCAGGTTGTTGAGCAACAGGTTGTTGGACTGGCGCCGGCTGTTGCGCTACAGGCTGCTGCGGCGCAGGCTGCACCGGCTGCTGGTATTGCGGCGGTACCGGCTGTGGCTGATGGACCGGCTGCGCTGGATGTACCGGCTGAGCAGGGGCAACATGATGCGGCGGCTGGGCCTGCGGCTGCGGAGCAACAGGCTGCTGCGGGCGCGGCGCGTGCGGCGGCGCCTGATGCACCGGCTCGTCCTGACGCACAGGCTGCTGCACCTGACGCTCGTACGGAGGCTGATACTGGTGTTGCGGCGCCTGACGAGGTGCTTCTTGCTCCCCATATGCGCCATTCGGGGCGTGATTAACCCGGTGAACGCGAACTTCACCTACGCCTTCAACATCGTCATCAAAGTCATCGCCTTCCGATGTTTCATCGTCGCGAGACTTCATACGTTTCAGTGGGCGATCGCGGAACATCGAGGAACGCTCTTTACGGCTGGTCCAGAAACCATGTACCAGTAAAGCGATTATGGCGATCGCGCCAACAATGATTAATATCAGACGCAAATCCTGCATCATTATATTCTCTGTTGTTCTAACACCTTGCCACCACGGCAAACATTTACTCACTAAGAGTATTTGCCGATTACATCAAGTGCAAGTGCGTCTGCCCCTTTCACCCCATAAAGATGAACTAAATCGTGCTTTTTGCTGTTTTTTCGAACATTTCCTAACTGGTTATTGTCTGGCAACCCGATAAAATAAGCGGGCATTCACACTGAATGTTAAAAAAGGAGCATCGCCTGACTATGGTTTCATCATCCGCAACTACCCCACGTAGCGGCGTCTACTATTTTTCACAAGGCTGGAAACTCATCAGGCTGCCAGGGATTCGACGTTTCGTGTTCCTGCCTTTATTAGTTAACGTGATTCTGATGGGCGGCGCGTTCTGGTGGCTGTTTACCCGCCTCGATAGCTGGATCCCTTCATTAATGAGCCATGTGCCTGAATGGCTTCAGTGGTTAAACTACCTACTGTGGCCGGTGGCGGTTATCTCTATTTTGTTGGTATTTGGTTACTTCTTTTCGACTATCGCCAACTGGATTGCCGCGCCGTTTAGCGGCCTGCTGGCGGAACAGCTCGAAGCGCGGCTGACCGGCGCCACGCCGCCGGACGTTGGCATATTCGGCATTATGAAAGATGTCCCGCGCATTATGAAACGCGAATGGCAAAAGTTTGCCTGGTACCTGCCGCGCGCCATCGTTCTGTTGCTGCTGTACTTTATCCCCGGCATTGGTCAAACCGTCGCGCCGGTACTGTGGTTCCTGTTTAGCGCCTGGATGCTGGCCATTCAGTACTGCGACTATCCGTTCGATAACCATAAAGTGCCGTTTAAAACCATGCGCGAGGCGCTGCGCTCGCGGAAGGTCATTAACATGCAGTTTGGCGCGCTGACCAGCCTGTTCACCATGATCCCGGTTCTCAACCTGGTGATTTTGCCAGTCGCTATCTGCGGCGCGACGGCGATGTGGGTGGATTGCTACCGCGATAAGCACGCGATGTGGAAATAGCGCGCTTAGCTGTCTCTTTCGGGGCGGTTCACGCCGCCCCTTATTTCCGTCTTATTCCTTCTTGCTCATCATTATTTCCCTTCAGCATATAGATATGCTAAATCCTTACTTCCGGATATTGTTTAAGCGGGTATGCTGAAGCCGTACCCCCAAATTTCATACAGTTAAGGACGGGCCATGAGTAAGATTTTTGAAGACAACTCCCTGACTATCGGTCATACGCCGCTGGTACGACTGAACCGCATCGGTAATGGCCGAATCCTGGCCAAGGTAGAATCTCGTAACCCGAGCTTTAGCGTTAAATGCCGTATCGGCGCCAATATGATTTGGGATGCTGAAAAGCGCGGCGTACTGAAACCGGGTGTGGAACTGGTTGAACCAACCAGCGGCAACACCGGTATTGCCCTTGCCTACGTCGCCGCCGCTCGCGGCTACAAACTGACGCTGACCATGCCGGAAACCATGAGCGTGGAACGCCGCAAGCTGCTGAAAGCGCTGGGCGCTAACCTGGTGCTGACCGAAGGCGCGAAAGGCATGAAAGGCGCCATCCAGAAGGCGGAAGAGATTGTCGCCAGCGACCCGGAAAAGTATCTGCTGCTGCAGCAGTTCAGTAACCCGGCGAACCCGGAAATTCACGAAAAAACCACCGGCCCGGAAATCTGGGAAGACACCGATGGCCAGGTTGACGTCTTTATTTCCGGCGTCGGTACCGGCGGTACTCTGACCGGTGTTTCTCGTTATATTAAAGGCACGAAAGGCAAAAAAGATCTGATTACCGTCGCCGTTGAGCCGACCGACTCGCCGGTTATCACTCAGGCGCTGGCTGGCGAAGAGCTGAAACCTGGCCCGCACAAAATTCAGGGCATCGGCGCCGGCTTTATCCCGGGCAACCTCGACCTGAAACTGGTCGATAAAGTGGTCGCTATTACCAATGAAGAGGCTATCTCCACCGCCCGTCGCCTGATGGAAGAAGAAGGCATTCTGGCCGGTATCTCTTCCGGCGCGGCTGTCGCCGCGGCGTTAAAGCTGCAGGAAGATGAAGCCTTTACCAATAAGAATATTGTGGTTATCCTACCGTCTTCCGGTGAGCGTTATTTAAGCACGGCGCTGTTCGCAGATCTCTTCACCGAGAAAGAATTGCAACAGTAGTGCCAGTTTGTAAAAACCGTGTAAAAAAGCACCTTTTCGGGTGCTTTTTTGTGGCATACGTCAAAGTTTTACCCCTCCTGGCATTGATTCACCTCGTAGGGTCTGGTATTTAACCAGCACATTTATTTTGAAGCGCGAAATTATTCAGATTTGGATTTCCGCAGGCTGAATCGATTTTATGATTTGGTTCAAGTCTTCCTTTCGCGGCATAATGTTTAATGAAGTGCTAGACGTCAACGGACTTAAGGTCCTCTCAGCGGTTTCGCTGCTGACGCCTTAGCCACACACGTAACGCCGGCGCTAACAATACAGGCTAAAGTTTGGTCGTTAGGCTAGACTTTAGGTCCACAACACTAAACCTATAAGTTGGGGAAATATAATGTTCCAGCAAGAAGTTACCATTACCGCTCCGAACGGTCTGCACACCCGCCCTGCTGCTCAGTTTGTTAAAGAAGCGAAAGGCTTCACTTCTGAGATCACTGTAACCTCCAACGGCAAAAGCGCCAGCGCAAAAAGCCTGTTCAAACTGCAAACTCTGGGCCTGACTCAGGGTACCGTTGTGACCATCTCCGCTGAAGGCGAAGATGAGCAAAAAGCAGTTGAGCATCTGGTTAAACTGATGGCTGAACTCGAGTAAGTTCACGGGTTCTTTTTAATATCAGTCACAAGTAAGGTAGGGTTATGATTTCAGGCATTTTAGCATCCCCGGGTATCGCTTTCGGCAAGGCTCTCCTGCTGAAAGAAGATGAAATTGTCATCGACCGGAAGAAAATTTCTGCCGATAAGGTTGATCAGGAAGTTGAACGTTTCCTGAACGGCCGCACCAAGGCCTCCGCCCAGCTGGAGGTCATCAAAACCAAAGCTGGTGAAACTTTCGGTGAAGAAAAAGAAGCCATCTTCGAAGGGCATATTATGCTGCTGGAAGATGAGGAGCTTGAGCAGGAAATCATAGCCCTGATTAAAGATAAGCACATGACTGCCGATGCGGCAGCCAATGAAGTTATCGAAGGACAGGCAACTGCACTGGAAGAGCTGGATGACGAATACCTGAAAGAGCGTGCCGCTGACGTACGCGACATCGGTAAACGTCTGCTGCGCAACATTCTGGGCCTGGCAATCATCGATCTGAGCGCTATCGCGGATGAAGTCATCCTCGTTGCCGCCGATCTGACCCCGTCGGAAACCGCACAGCTGAACCTGAATAAGGTTCTGGGTTTCATCACCGACGCGGGCGGCCGTACTTCCCACACCTCTATCATGGCGCGCTCCCTTGAACTGCCGGCAATCGTCGGTACCGGAAGCGTCACCTCCCAGGTGAAAAACGGCGACTATCTGATTCTTGATGCGGTTAACAACCAGGTTCTGGTTAACCCAAGCAACGAAAAAATCGAAGAGCTGCGTGCGCTGCAGGCGCAGGTTGCTGAAGAAAAAGCAGAACTGGCGAAACTGAAAGATCTGCCGGCCATCACTCTCGACGGTCATCAGGTTGAAGTTTGCGCTAACATCGGTACCGTTCGCGACGTAGACGGCGCTGAGCGCAACGGCGCGGAAGGCGTAGGCCTGTACCGTACTGAATTCCTGTTCATGGACCGCGATTCTCTGCCGACTGAAGAAGAACAGTTCGCAGCCTATAAAGCGGTGGCTGAAGCGTGCGGCTCACAGGCCGTTATCGTTCGCACCATGGACATCGGCGGCGATAAAGAGCTGCCGTACATGAACTTCCCGAAAGAAGAGAACCCGTTCCTCGGTTGGCGCGCCGTGCGTATCGCGATGGATCGTAAAGAGATCCTCCGCGACCAGGTTCGCGCTATCCTGCGTGCCTCCGCTTTCGGTAAACTGCGCATCATGTTCCCGATGATCATCTCTGTTGAAGAAGTGCGCGCACTGAAGAAAGAGATTGAGATCTACAAACAGGAACTGCGTGACGAAGGTAAAGCTTTTGACGAATCGATTG
Organism: Klebsiella sp. 141203; assembly: GCF_032601985.1. Taxonomy (NCBI): domain Bacteria; kingdom Pseudomonadati; phylum Pseudomonadota; class Gammaproteobacteria; order Enterobacterales; family Enterobacteriaceae; genus Klebsiella; species Klebsiella sp. 141203. Next base: position 1,468,132 of record NZ_JAQIRL010000001.1, read on the forward strand.
AGATCGGCGTGATGGTGGAAACCCCGGCGGCCGCGACCATTGCTCGTCATTTAGCCAAAGAAGTTGATTTCTTTAGTATCGGAACCAATGATTTAACGCAATATACTCTGGCAGTTGACCGTGGTAATGATATGATCTCGCATCTTTACCAGCCGATGTCACCGTCTGTGCTGACTCTGATCAAGCAAGTTATTGATGCTTCTCATGCAGAAGGCAAATGGACTGGTATGTGTGGTGAGCTTGCGGGCGATGAACGTGCTACACTTCTGTTGCTGGGTATGGGGCTGGACGAATTCTCTATGAGCGCCATTTCCATCCCGCGCATCAAGAAGATTATTCGTAACACGAACTTCGAAGATGCGAAAGTATTAGCAGAGCAGGCTCTTGCTCAACCGACGACGGACGAGTTAATGACGCTGGTTAACAAGTTCATTGAAGAAAAAACAATCTGCTAATCCACGAGATGCGCGGCCCAAATTACTGCTTAGGAGAAGATCATGGGTTTGTTCGATAAACTGAAATCTCTGGTTTCTGATGACAAAAAAGACACCGGAACTATTGAGATTGTTGCTCCGCTCTCTGGCGAGATCGTCAACATCGAAGACGTGCCGGATGTGGTTTTTGCGGAGAAAATTGTGGGTGATGGCATTGCCATCAAACCTACTGGCAACAAAATGGTTGCGCCGGTAGAGGGTACCATCGGTAAAATTTTTGAAACCAACCATGCTTTCTCTATTGAATCCGATAGCGGCATTGAGCTGTTTGTTCACTTCGGTATCGATACCGTTGAACTGAAAGGCGAAGGCTTCAAGCGCATCGCTGAAGAAGGTCAGCGCGTGAAAGTCGGCGACCCGGTTATCGAATTCGATCTGCCGCTGCTGGAAGAAAAAGCCAAGTCTACCCTGACTCCGGTTGTTATCTCCAACATGGACGAGATCAAAGAGCTGATCAAACTGTCCGGTAGCGTCACCGTTGGTGAAACTCCGGTTATCCGCATCAAGAAGTAATTCTTGCTTGCCGAGAAAATGGCGCCTGAAGGCGCCATTTTTTTATGCCGGCCGGTAGCACTTTTCACTCGCCAGGATCTTCATCCCCTGCGGGCTACTTTCCAGAATACGCCGTTCGCTATCCGCGACCCATAGCTCGCACTGGTAGCCAGGATCGCTTTCAAACAACGACCTCGCCCTACAGGCATCTTCCAGCGCGTTCATTCCCGTCGTCTCATAATGGCCGACGGTTCTTCCCTCCCTGCGTACCACTAACCGATAGCTATGCATCGTTATTGCGCTCCAGACGGCGGTAAAATGAGTTCATCGCAGCCCTGACTCTCGGTCCAGGTCATTACCGCCAGCACGCGCTGAGCGGCGGCGCGCGTAGCGTCGCCCAACGGCATGTCGCGTACCAGGTTGCTGATGAGTTCGGCGCAGAACAGGTCGCCGGTGCCTTTAAGGTCAGTTTCGACGCGAGGATGGACGACCACTTCGACCGCGTCGTCGGTGACAACCAGCACGTTAATAGTCGAAGCATCCAGTCCAGGCGCGCTGGTAATCACCACCCACTTTAGCGTATCGGAAAGCAGACTTCGCGCGGCGACCACCGCTTCCTGCTGGTTGTGGCACGGCATGCCGCTGAGGGTTTCGAGCTCGAACAGATTTGGCGTGATACCCCGCGCCAGCGGCAACAGGTGGCGGCGATAAGCCTCGGGGATCTCCGCTTTTACGTAGATGCCGCTATCCACATCGCCAATCACCGGGTCAACCAGAATACAGAGGTCGGGATGGTGCACGCGGATCCGCTGCAGCCACTGCGCCAGCAGCGCAATTTGCCCGGCGCTGCCCATATACCCGGTGGTTACCGCCCGCAGTTCGCGAAGCGCATCACGCTCCTCCAGCGCCCTCAGATAGCCGCTAAACCACTCTTCCGGGATCACTCCACCGTAGAAAGTATCGTAATGTGGGGTATTGCTGAATAACACCGTCGGCACCGCCATCACCCGTAATTCATGCTGCTTGATTGCCGGTACCGCGATACTGTTGCCAACGCTGCCGTATACCACCTGCGATTGCACCGCCACAATATCAACCTCCAGCGCCCGGCTGTGGTCGTTAAAGAGCACGGACTGTATTTCGTCTTGCTGACTCATCCTTTCTCCCCCCGCTGGACAGCGGGTCATACTCTGATTATCATTCGTCCTATGCTAAAATTCATTTTGTCATAGGTCAATAATGTTCACCGGAAAAACCGCAAGCGAGATTTTCGATAACATCCGTCATCTGGTGCAGAGCGGCGCGTTGCAACCCGGCGAGGCGCTGCCGCCGGTGCGCGAACTGGCAGGCGAACTGGCAGTCAACCGCAATACGGTGGCGGCGGCCTACAAGCGGCTGGTGACTTCAGGGCTCGCCGTCAGTCAGGGGCGCAACGGCACGGCCATTAAGGCGCGCAATACGCTTAATGCGGTCGAGGGCGGCGATCCAACGACATCGCTGATTGATATTTCCGGCGGCAATCCGGATCCACGATGTCTGCCGGATATTGGCCGTTTTCTTCCGCAGCTGGCGCAGACCCCGCACTTATATGGCGATGCCGCCGTTGAGCCACGGCTGGCTGGCTGGGCCCGGGAGTGGGTCAGTCGCGATATCGGCCAGGAATTTGACATCAACTTGACCAGCGGCGCGATTGACGCCCTGGAACGCCTGCTCTGCGCGCTGCTGCTCCCCGGCGACAGCGTCGCGGTAGAAGACCCCTGCTTTCTGAGCAGCATCAATATGCTGCGTTACGCCGGTTTCCAGCCCAGCCCTGTCGCCGTGGACGGTGAAGGCATGAGTCCGGAGCGGCTTGAAGAAGCCCTACGCAACGGCGCACGCGCGGTAATACTGACTCCACGCGCTCACAACCCGACTGGCTGCAGTTTGACGCCGGAGCGCGCACAAGCGATTCGCGCCGTGCTCGCCCGCTATCCGCAGACGCTGGCGATTGTTGACGATCACTTCGCCCTGCTCTCAGCGACACGCTGGCACAATCCGCTACCCGAAGGCATTCAGCGTTGGGCGCTGGTGCGCTCAATGTCTAAAACCCTGGGCCCGGATTTGCGGCTGGCAATAGTCGCCAGCGACCCGACAACCTCGGCGGCGCTGCGCCTGCGCCTGAACGCCGGTAGCCAGTGGGTCAGCCATTTACTGCAAGAGCTGGCGTTCGCCTGCCTGAATGATAGCGCTTTTGCCGCTTCTCTGACTGCGAGCCAGCGCCATTATCAGCAGCAAAATCAGCGGCTCGCCGCCGCGTTGGCCCACCACGGCGTTGGTGATTATCCGCCTGGCGATGGTCTTAATTTCTGGCTGCCGCTATCAACCGCCAGCCAGCCGCTGGCGCTGCGTCTGGCGCGGGCCGGTTGGCTGGTGCGTGAAGGTGAAGCCTTTGGCGTGAAAACACCGTCGCACGGTCTGCGCCTGTCGCTGGGCGCCTTAACCGAGGCGCAAATTGAACAACTTGCACACGATTTATCGCTGGTCTTACCTTGTTAAACACGGGAGTTGTTATGCGGATCCACTTTATCGTCCATGAAGTTTTTGAAGCGCCCGGCGCCTATCTGCGCTGGGTTAACGCGCGCGGCTATCAGGCCAGCTGGTCGCGGGTTTATGCAGGGGATCCGCTGCCGGCTAGTGCCGAGGGTTTTGATATGCTGGTGGTACTTGGCGGCCCGCAATCACCACGCACCACGCTTGCCGAGTGCCCATGGTTTGATGCCCATACCGAGAAAAACCTGATTGCCCAGGCGATTGCCGCCGGGCGTATCGTGGTCGGGATTTGTCTCGGATCGCAGCTCATCGGCGAAGCGCTGGGTGCGCCGGTGATGCAAAGCCCGGAAAAAGAGATTGGCCACTATCCTATCATCATGACCACCGCCGGACTGCAGGATGACAACATCGCCCATTTCGGACCATCGGTGGTAGTCGGTCACTGGCACAACGATATGCCGGGCCTGACGCCTGCGGCGGAAGTCCTGGCTTCCAGCGAAGGGTGCCCGAGGCAAATCGTCAAATATAGCGATCGGGTCTACGGTTTTCAGTGCCATATGGAGTTTGACGCGGAGGTCATCGAGTTATTAATTACCCACTCGCAACATGAACTTGCCGCCGCAAAAGGCAGGCGCTTTATTCGCAGCGAAGATGAAATGAGGCAATGGGATTATCGCGAGATGAATCAAAAACTATGGGCGTTTCTGGATAAGCTGGTAGCGAAACACGCACTTTAGTTAACCGGCCCCCATGCCTGACATGGGGGCCGTGATAGCGCGTTTAGATACCCGCCCCCTGGCTGAAGTGTTCTTCGCCGAACACGCCGGTTGAGAGATAGCGATCGCCGCGATCGCAGATGATCGCCACCACCACCGCGCCCGGATTGGCGCGAGCAATACGTAACGCCCCGGCAACCGCGCCGCCGGAACTGACGCCACAGAAGATCCCTTCCTGTACGGCCAGCTGGCGCATCGTGTTTTCCGCATCCTGCTGGTGGATATCCAGTACCTCATCGACCAACGAGGCATTAAAAATGCCCGGCATATATTCCTGCGGCCAACGACGGATCCCCGGAATGCTGCTGCCCTCTTCCGGCTGCAGCCCAATGATGCTTACCGGCTTCGCCTGTTCGCGCAGAAAACGCGATACGCCGGTAATGGTACCGGTGGTGCCCATGCTGGAAACAAAGTGGGTGATACGCCCGTCCGTCTGGCGCCAGATCTCCGGGCCGGTGGTGGTGTAATGGGCGTAAGGGTTATCCGGATTATTGAACTGATCCAATAGCTTACCCTCGCCACGCTCGGCCATCGCGGCGGCCAGATCGCGAGCGCCCTCCATCCCCTGCTCTTTGGTGACCAGGATGAGTTCAGCGCCGTAGGCGCGCATCGCGGCACGGCGCTCCTGGCTCATGTTGTCCGGCATCAGCAGTTTCATCTGATAGCCTTTTAACGCCGCAATCATCGCCAGCGCGATACCGGTATTACCGCTGGTCGCCTCGATCAATACATCGCCGGGTTTAATTTCACCGCGCTTTTCCGCTTCGACAATCATCGATAGCGCAGCGCGATCTTTTACCGAGCCCGCCGGGTTGTTGCCCTCAAGCTTAAGCCAAATTTCGCTGCCGTTGTCCGGCCCCAGACGTTGTAATTTCACCAGCGGCGTGTTGCCGATTGTTTGTTCTAATGTGTTCACTTCAGCTGTCCAATAAAAAGCCCGGCCGCGTCATGCGCTCCGGGCTGTCAGCCGGGGCAGCGCTGCGCCGCCCGGCAAAAGCACGTGGATTTAAGCTATCAGGCCGACTCTGCCAGAGCAAGTTCGCCGCGCGGTTCGATGCGCTCGGTTCCGTTATACAGGCGCGCATTCTGCAAGCCGACAAACAGGCGTTCGCCGCGGGACGGGGCCTCATCGCCCGCCAGCACCACGCTCAGCGGTTCGTCATACCACCCCAGAGGCTGGACAACTAATTGGGTGTAGTGCCCCTTCGGACTGGCTTCCAGCACCTGCACCGGCAACGGCGAATCCAGGCTGGTACGGCGGCTGATATCTACTTCCCACGGTCGCAGGAACAGATCGACCGGCCCCTGATATGCAGGGGTATAGCCTAAAGGCCAGCGGTGGGCGCCGACGTGGAACTGGCCGCCGCGAATGGTGCCCTGCAGGCGGTTAACTTCGCCCATAAACTCAAGCACAAAACGGGTCGAAGGTTCGCGCCAGACGCGTTCAGGCGCATCGGCCTGTTCGATGTTGCCCTGGCTCATTACCACTACCCGATCGGCGACTTCCATCGCCTCTTCCTGGTCGTGGGTAACAAACACGCTGGTGAATTTTAATTCTTCATGTAGCTGGCGCAGCCAGCGGCGCAGTTCTTTACGCACCTGCGCATCCAGCGCACCAAAGGGTTCATCCAGCAGCAGAATTTGCGGCTCGACCGCCAGCGCGCGCGCTAACGCCACGCGTTGCTTCTGGCCGCCGGAAAGCTGCGCCGGATAACGGTCGGCAAGATGGGCCAGTTGCACCATCTCCAGCAGTTTGGTCACTTTGGCTTTAATCGCCGCCGCATTGGGACGCTCACGGCGCGGCAGCACGGTCAGGCCAAAGGCGATGTTATCGAATACCGTCATATGCCGAAACAGCGCATAGTGCTGGAAAACAAAGCCCACTTTACGATCGCGGGCGTGCATCCGGCTCACGTCGGTACCGTGAAAACGGATATGGCCGCTGGATTGATGCTCCAGCCCGGCGATAATCCGCAATAAGGTGGTTTTACCGGAGCCGGACGGCCCCAGCAGCGCAACCATTTGCCCGGAAGGGATATCCAGCGAGATATCATTCAGCACCTGGGTGCGACCAAACGATTTCTTAATATTGGCAATCTCAATGCTCATGATTTCCCTCCTGTTGCGCGCGTTTTTCCTGATTGGCCAGACGCCATTGCAACATACTCTTTAAAAACAGGGTCAAAATAGCCATTAACGTCAGCAGGGCCGCGGCGGTAAACGAACCGACGGTGTTATAGTCCTGCTGCAGTAATTCAATTTGCAGCGGCAGCGACAACGTTTCGCCGCGGATCGAGCCGGAAACGACCGACACCGCGCCAAATTCGCCAATCGCGCGGGCATTGGTCAACACCACGCCGTACAGCAGCGCCCAGCGAATATTGGGTAGCGTCACCCGGCGGAACATCTGCCAACCGGAAGCGCCAAGCAGGATCGCCGCTTCATCTTCGTTGCTCCCCTGACTCATCATCACCGGTACCAGCTCGCGGACCACAAACGGACAGGTGACGAAGATAGTCGCCAGCACCATGCCCGGCCAGGCGAACATGATCTGCAGGTTGTGCTCATCAAGCCAGCCGCCGAGTGGGCCGTTGGAGCCGTAAAACAGCAAATAAACCAGACCTGCCACCACCGGCGAGACGGCGAACGGGATATCCAGCATCGTCAGCAGCAGCTGGCGGCCAGGGAAGGTAAAGCGCGTCACCAGCCAGGCCAGCAGCGTACCGAACACCAGATTCACCGGCACGGTAATCAACGCGATCATCACCGTCAGCCAGATGGCGTGCAGCATGTCCGGATTGGCCAGGTTTTCCAGCACCGGCATTAACCCTTTACTGAAAGCCTGGACAAAAATATAAATCATCGGCACCACGAGGATGAAGGCGGATACCAGCATCCCGACGCCGATCAGAAACCATTTGCCCCAGTTGATCCGGGGCGCGTCATAGCGCTTCAATTGAGTAACTTCCGCCATTAGTGACCTACCACGCGTCGACCAAAGCGACTCTGCAGGGTGTTGATAGAGAACAGCAGCAGCAGCGAAGCCGCGAGGATCACCGAGGCAATCGCGCTCGCCGCCGGGTAATCAAACTCCTGCAAACGAATGAAAATCATCAGCGAAGTCACTTCCGTTTTCCATGCGATGTTGCCGGCGATAAAGATCACCGCGCCGAACTCGCCAAGGCTGCGGGTAAACGACAGCGCAATCCCCGCCAGCAGAGCTGGCGACAGTTCAGGCAGCACCACTTTGCGGAAACTCTGTAAGCGCGTCGCGCCGAGGGTTTCCGCCGCTTCTTCATATTCCGGCCCTAATTCTTCCAGCACCGGCTGCACGGTACGCACCACAAACGGAATACTGGTAAAGGCCATCGCCACCGCGATGCCAAGCCAGGTATAGGTCACTTTGATATCAAACTTCGCCAGCCACTCGCCGTACAAGCCATTAACCGAAAACAGCGAGGCCAGCGTCAGGCCCGCCACTGCCGTTGGCAGCGCGAACGGCAGGTCCATTAGGGCATCGAGCAGCGTACGGCCCGGGAAACGATAGCGGGTAAGGATCCACGCCATCAGCAGGCCGAACACGCCGTTAAAAATCGACGCCACAAAAGCAGACAGCAGCGTGACTTTATAGGCGGCGACCACCTGCGGGTTGGTAATCACCTCCCAATACTGCGCCCAGCTCATCTGCGCCAGCTGCATCACCAGCGCGCTGAGCGGCAACAGTAAAATCAGGCACACAAACAGCAGGCTGGTGCCAAGGCTCAGGGTAAAGCCCGGCAGCACGCGCTTGGACGACACAGCCAACATTACTGACGCCCCGCTGCCAGCAGTTTGTCCAGCTCGCCGCCGCTGACGAAGTGGGTTTTCATCACTTCAGGCCAGCTGCCGAACTGGTCTTCCACGCGGAACAGTTCGGTCTGCGGGAATTTATCTTTCAGCGACGCCATCACTTTCGGGTCGTTCACGCGATAGTAGTAATCGGTGATGATGGTCTGCGCCTGCGGACTATAGAGATAGTTCAGGTAGGCTTTCGCCGCTTTTTCAGTACCGTTGGCCTTAACGTTTTTGTCTACCCACGCTACCGGGAATTCGGCGAGGATATTGATCTTCGGCACAACGACTTCAAACCCCTGCGCTTCATACTGTTTACGGATGTTGTTAACTTCCGATTCAAAAGTAATCAGCACATCGCCTAGCCCGCGCTCGACGAAGGTGGTGGTCGCGCCGCGACCGCCGGTATCGAATACCTCGACGTTCTTCAGGAACTGGGTCATGAACTGTTCGGTTTTGGCTTTATCGCCGCCATCGGCTTTGTCCGCCGCCCCCCAGGCCGCAAGATAGGTATAACGCGCGTTGCCTGAAGTTTTAGGATTCGGGAAGATCAGCTTCACGTCAGAACGCACCAGATCGTTCCAGTCATGAATATTTTTGGGGTTGCCCTTACGCACCAGGAAAGCCATGGTCGAATAGAACGGTGAGCTGTTATTCGGCAGACGGCTCTGCCAGTCTGCCGGGATCAGGTTGCCTTTATCATGCAGAATCTGGACGTCCGTCACCTGGTTATAGGTCACGACGTCAGCCTTCAGACCTTGCAGAATCGCCAACGCCTGCTTGGAAGAGCCCGCATGGGACTGCTTGATGGTCAGCTTGTCCCCGCCGTTTTCTTTTGCCCACTGCTGCTCAAAAGGCGGATTAAGGGCGGCGAACAGCTCGCGGGAAACATCATAGGAACTGTTCAGCAGTTCAGTCGCCTGCGCCTGCGCCACCAGCAGCATGGAAGCCGCCAGCGCCAGATATCCTTTTTTCAGTGATTTAACGGCCATTGCGCACCCTTATCAAAAATGATCATTTACTGATGATCATCATATTTATAACGAGTACGAAAGGAGTAACGGTTTTATATACCGTTTGGCGATTTGGAAGTAGAAAAGAGAATAAGCAACTGGCAAAGCTTTGCTGAAAGCGGCTGTACGTATGCTGGATTCGCTTACACCCTAACCCTCTGGGTTAGGGTTAGGGTTAGGGTTAGGGGGAAAAATTACAGCGCCTGGATACGCTCCAGCGACGGCGCGAAGTAATAACCGCCGGTCACCGGTTTTGTAAAGCGCAGCATCGCATCACGCTTACCGTCGGTATCGCCGAACATGCTCAGCAGCTGTTGCTCAATGTTATACAGGCGCGCGCAGTAGGCGCAGAAGTACAGGCCGTTAGTGCCGCTGGCGGTACCGTACGGCAGGCTCTGGCGGACGATTTTCAGGCCTTTGCCATCTTCTTTTAAGTCCACGCGGCTCAGGTGCGAAGTAATCGGGCGCTCGTCGCCGTCGATCTCTTCGTTGGCGTCTTTGGTACGGCCAATCATCATCTCCTGATCCGGCACGCTCATGCGGTTCAGTTGCTTAAGATTGTGCTCCCAGCGCTGCACGAATACGTAGCTGCCGCCCGCGTCAACGCCGTCTTTAATCACCGCGACTTCACGGCGGGTTTCTTCGCCTGCCGGGTTTTCGGTGCCGTCGACAAAGCCGCTCAGATCGCGTTCTTCCACCCAGCGGAAACCGTGAATTTCTTCTTTCACTTCAATGGCGTCGCCGAAAGCGGCCACCGCCGCCTGGGCGACGGAAAAGTTCACTTCATGACGGGCAGATAAAATATGAATCAATACGTCATACTGCGTGGATGGCGCCAGCCCTTTACCGTAAACCGGAAAATCTTTTAACTCTTCCGCGCCTTCACCGCCGCTCAGCTGACGCCAGACGGTATTGCCGAAAGCGACCACCGCGCCGAGTTTGGCGTCAGGGAATTTAGCCTGGAAGGTGGCCACGTTATCGACAAAAATTTTGCTCGCTTCGCGCAGGGCATTAACGTCCCCTTTGACATTGGCTTCAATCCAAATCGCCGCGCGGCAATGTTCCGGCAAAATGCCGCTCTGAACCTGAGACATCGCTCCTCCTGAAATGATGCAACCACAACGCTATCGCGTTGCTAACGCGCCATTGTAACCGTTTTTATCCGCCCACGTGTCTCTTCAGATCAAATTAGCGACGCCAGATAATTTTGCTGACTTTCCAGTTCTTCAGGGTATCGTCGGACGGCATCAGTTCATCCGGGCCGCTCCAGTGGCCGGTAAAGGCATAGCTGATGTGCTGGCTCCCTGCGGCTTTACATTCCACCACCGCGCCGTTATCAGGAGCGCCTTTCTCGCAGTTGCCAAACGCTTTGCTGTACAGTTCGCTAAACGGGGTACCGATTTTCACGCCGCTGGCGGCGGGAATTGCGCTATCGCGCACGTCAATGCGGCTCACCGTACCGCCATCGCCGTTGATGGTCAGCGCCAGCTTGTCATCCTTTAGCGCTTCAAAATAGTGAACGATTTTGCCATCCGTGGTTTTCATTCCGCTGCGCAGACGGTAGCTGCCGCCGAGGGCGTCGCTAATCGCCTGTTCATTCAACGGCGTCGACGCCGTCAGTTTACCCACGCCCTGCTCGGTGACCTCGTTAGAGGAACCAAACCAGTTCCACGGATAGGCAGCCGACCAGTTCACCGCGCTCATCGTTGAGCAGCCGGTTAGCGCCAGCGGAAGCGCGCAGAGCATTAGACGTAGCGATTTCATAACTCAATCCTTTCTGATTAATTCAACGCATGTTGGAGTACGCGATCGGCAAAAAGTGCCATTAAAGCGCTTCAAGGCGAAAACAGGCATGCAACCTGCGGCTGGTTATCAGCCACCATAGCGCATAAATATCGGCCGCCAGCAGGGCGATGGTCAGCGCGGAAGGCGCCTCGCCGGTTAGCCACAGCCACGGCTGCCAGGCCAGCAATAGCGCCTGCGAGGCAATCAGCAGCCAACGCATCAGCGGCCAGAGCCGCGGGAAACGCTGACGCTGACCGCTCAACAAAAATGCCGCTACCGCCGGTACGCCGGGCAGTAACCCCAGCCAGAAGTTATCGTGATCGGGATAGAACAGGCTCAGTAGCGCATCTCCCTGCTGGCGGGAGGCGCCGGCCATAACGAACAGTACCCAGGTGCGCGCCTGCAGCAACAGCACGCCCCAAAACAACAGCGGCAGCCGTAAACGGCCCTGGGTATCATAATCGGCAGGAATAAATTCAGTATTCTTCATCTTCAATCAGGCGTTTACCGAGGGTGAGTACATCCGAGTGCTCGTAACCGAGACGCTCATACATCCCCTGCACCACTTCGTTATCGTCACGCACCATAATTGAAATTTTCGGGCAGCCGCGGGCGATCAGCTTCTTTTCCAACCGATTGAGCAGCGCATTAGCGATACCGCGGCCGCGGTATTCCGGATGTACGCCAAGATAGTAAGCGGAACCGCGGTGTCCGTCGTAACCGCCCATTACCGTCCCTACCACTTCACCGTTCACTTCAGCGACCAGAAACAAGCTCACGTCGTGGTTGAGCTTACGCTCGATATCCATTTCCGGATCGTTCCATGGGCGCAGAAGATCGCAGCGCTCCCAAAGGGTGATTACTTCTTCGAAATCCTGCTGGCGAAAAACGCGAATCTCCATGGTATTCCCCACCATTTACGGTTAAAAACAGTGATTATGGCGCGAATATGACTGATAGCCAATATCAGGCGAAATCATCGGCAAAAAATGGCATAATATGGCTTTGTCATGTATTGAAATGAAAAGTAAAACAATTCTTATTTTGAGTGGTCGTAACGGGAAACGCGATACGATATAACATTGGACATCACTTGTTTACAATTCAGGCCGAATGAGCACTTTTAAACCATTAAAAATACTTGCTTCGCGCCGTCAGGTGCTGAAGGCAGGACTGGCTGCGATGACGCTAACCGGCGTTGCTTCCCAAGCCAAAGCCAAAGAACAGCCGCTAAAAACTTCCAATGGACACAGCAAACCCGTCGCAAAGAAAGCAGGCAGCAAGCGCCTGGTGATGCTTGACCCCGGTCATGGCGGCATCGATACGGGGGCAATTGGCCACAACGGTTCGAAAGAAAAACACGTCGTGCTGGCCATTGCCAAAAATGTGCGCAGCATTTTACGCAGCAACGGCATCGATGCCCGTCTGACGCGTAGCGGCGATACCTTTATTCCGCTGTACGATCGCGTTGAGATTGCCCACCAACACGGCGCCGATCTGTTTATGTCGATTCACGCCGACGGCTTTACCAACCCGAGTGCGGCCGGCGCCTCCGTCTTTGCGCTCTCCAACCGCGGCGCCAGTAGCGCCATGGCGAAATATCTCTCCGAGCGCGAAAACCGCGCCGATGAGGTCGCCGGTAAAAAAGCGACGGATAAGGACCATCTGCTGCAGCAGGTATTGTTCGATTTGGTGCAAACCGACACCATTAAGAACAGCCTGACGCTTGGCTCGCATATTCTGAAAAAGATTAAGCCGGTGCATAAGCTGCACAGCCGCAATACAGAGCAGGCGGCCTTTGTGGTGCTGAAGTCCCCTTCTATTCCCTCGGTGCTAGTCGAAACGTCGTTCATTACCAACCCAAATGAAGAGAAGCTACTCGGCACAACCGCGTTTCGCCAGAAGATTGCTAACGCTATTGCTTCCGGCATTATTAGTTATTTCCACTGGTTCGATAACCAGAAAGCGCATTCGAAGAGACGTTAATGAAACCCGATGTACAGCAGGTCAAAGCCTTCCTTCTTCAGCTGCAGGATGCCATTTGCGCCAAACTCTCCGCCGTTGACGGCAAGGATTTTGTTGAAGATAGCTGGCAGCGTGAAGGCGGCGGCGGCGGACGCAGCCGGGTTTTACGTGACGGCGGCATCTTTGAGCAGGCCGGAGTTAATTTTTCTCACGTCCACGGCGATGCGATGCCCGCCTCTGCCACCGCCCACCGCCCGGAACTGGCCGGGCGCAGCTTTGAAGCAATGGGGGTTTCGCTGGTGGTGCATCCGCGCAACCCCTATGTGCCGACCAGCCACGCTAACGTTCGCTTTTTTATTGCCGAGAAGCCCGGCGCCGATCCGGTGTGGTGGTTCGGCGGCGGTTTTGATTTAACGCCTTATTACGGATTTGAAGAAGACGCCATCCACTGGCATCGTACCGCCCGCGATTTGTGCCTGCCGTTCGGCGACGAGGTCTATCCGCGCTATAAAAAGTGGTGCGATGATTACTTCTTCCTTAAGCACCGCAATGAGCAGCGCGGCATTGGCGGCCTGTTCTTTGATGATTTAAATACGCCGGATTTCGACCACTGCTTCGCCTTTATGCAGGCGGTGGGCAACGGCTTTACCGACGCTTACCTGCCGATCGTTGAGCGCCGAAAAACCACGCCTTATGGCGAACGCGAACGCGATTTCCAGCTTTATCGCCGCGGGCGTTATGTGGAATTCAATCTGGTGTGGGATCGCGGCACGCTGTTCGGCCTGCAGACCGGCGGGCGTACGGAGTCTATTCTGATGTCGATGCCGCCGCTGGTGCGCTGGGAGTATGACTACCACCCGCAAGAAGGCAGCCCGGAAGCCGCATTGAGCGAGTTTATTAAAGTCAAAGAGTGGATCTAATTTAGGTCTTCTGAGACAAAAAAGCCCCGGCATACCGGGGCTTACTTTTTTATTGTGCTTATAGCGGCTGGGTCTGCGCTTCCACGACCGCCAGCGCCACCATATTGACGATACGGCGCACGGAGGCAATAGGCGTCAGAATATGCACCGGCTTAGCGATACCCATCAGTACCGGCCCGACGGTGACCCCTTCCGAACTGGAGACGCGCAGCAGGTTGTAGCTGATACGCGCGGCTTCCATATTCGGCATCACCAGAATATTAGCCGCCCCTTTCAGCGGGCTATCCGGCATACGGTCATTACGGATGCTTTCGACCAGTGCGGCGTCGCCGTGCATTTCGCCGTCAATCATCAGATCCGGCGCGCTCGCTTTCACCAATTCCAGCGTTTTGCGCATTTTGCTGGCGGACGGGCAATCAGCTGAACCGAAGTTAGAGTGCGACAGCAGCGCCACGCGCGGTTCGATACCAAAACGACGCACGCTTTCCGCCGCCATCAGGGTGATCTCCGCCAGCTCTTCCGGCGATGGATCGTGATTGACGTAGGTGTCGGCGATAAAGGTGTTGCCGCTTGGCAGCAGCAGCGCATTCATCGCCCCGGCGGTGCTGACGCCGTCGCGGAAGCCAAACAGCGGCTGAACCACGCGATAGTGCTCATGATAATCGCCGATGGTTCCGCAGATCATCGCATCCGCCTCACCGCGATGAACCATAATCGCGCCAATGACCGAAGTGTTGCTAATGACCGCCCGCTGCGCCTGCTCCTGGGTAATGCCGCGGCGCTTCATCAGCTGATAGTACTCGCTCCAGTACTCTTTAAAGCGCGGATCGGATTCATTATTGACGATTTCAAAGTCCACGCCCGGTTTGATCTGCAGACCCAGTTTCTGGATGCGCATTTCAATCACGCTCGGACGACCGATGAGGATTGGCTTCGCCAGCCCCAGAGATACCAGCTCCTGCGTAGCGTGCAGCACGCGGGTCTCCTCACCTTCCGCCAGCACCACGCGCTTCGGCTCTTTGCGCGCCTGGGAGAAGATCGGCTTCATAAACAGGTTGGTTTTATAAACGAACTCGCTCAGCTTCTCGATGTAGGCATCGAAGTCGGCAATCGGCCGCGTCGCCACGCCGGATTCCATCGCCGCTTTAGCGACCGCTGGGGCGATCTTGACGATCAGACGCGGATCGAACGGTTTCGGAATAATGTACTCCGGGCCAAAGCTGAGGTCCTGGTCGCCATAGGCGGAAGCCACGACTTCGCTCTGTTCGGCATGCGCCAGCTCGGCGATAGCATGAACCGCCGCCAGCTTCATCTCTTCGTTTATCGCCGTCGCGCCGACATCCAGCGCGCCGCGGAAGATGAACGGGAAGCACAGCACGTTGTTGACCTGGTTTGGATAGTCGGAACGGCCGGTACAAATAATCACGTCGTCGCGCACTTCCTTCGCCAGCGGCGGCAGGATTTCCGGCTCCGGGTTCGCCAGCGCGAGGATCAGCGGCGAGCGCGCCATCTTCTTGACCATCTCCGGAGTCAGAACTTTCGGCCCGGAGCAGCCGAGGAAAATGTCCGCGCCATCGATGACATCGTCGAGGGTACGTTTCCCGTCGTCTTCCACCGCGTAGGCCGCTTTGGTTTCCGCCATGTTGGCTTCGCGGTCTTTATAGATAACGCCTTTCGAGTCGCAGACCACGATATTGTGTTTCTGCATTCCCAGCGCCACCAGCAGGTTCATACAGGCGATAGCCGCCGCTCCCGCGCCGGAGACCACCATCCGCACATCGGAGAGATTCTTCTCCACCACCCGCAGACCGTTGAGAATTGCCGCGGTACTGATAATCGCCGTACCGTGCTGATCGTCGTGGAACACCGGAATATTCATGCGTTCACGCAGTTTCTGTTCAATATAGAAACATTCCGGCGCTTTAATATCTTCGAGGTTGATGCCGCCAAATGTCGGCTCCAGGGCGGCAACGACATTAATGAATTTGTCAGGATCCAGCTCATCGACTTCAATATCAAACACATCAATGCCGGCGAATTTCTTAAACAGAACGCCCTTTCCTTCCATTACCGGTTTTCCGGCCAGCGCGCCGATATTGCCTAAACCGAGGACGGCGGTACCGTTAGAGACCACCGCCACGAGGTTGCCGCGAGCGGTATATTTGTAAGCGGCCAAAGGATCCTTCTCAATTTCCAGGCACGGCGCGGCAACGCCCGGCGAATATGCCAGCGCCAGATCGCGTTGGGTCGCCAGAGGTTTAGTCGGCGACACCTGAATTTTCCCGGGTACCGGGAACTCGTGGAAATCGAGGGCGCTTTGTTTCAACTGCTCATCCATTTTATGGTTCCTTTCACGTATCGAATCGTAGGGGGTGAAGCGTGATGGCGAGCCGTCGGCCCGCCTTAAGGCGATGCTTAGTATCGCGCCTGACGGCGGTTTAAACTTTGAAGGCCGCCATACTCTTGCCATCACAAAGGTCTGGTTGTTATCAATTTATAATATTTATGTAACCTAGTTTCACGGTCAATGATAGCCCCGTCTGCTATGCTTTTTAGTTATGTACCTCATCACCATCTCTACCGCATAACGACAAGAACTCATGCAACTTATTGTTCCAGGAGTACTTTTTAATGAATCAGCTAGACAGTATCAAACAGTTCACCACCGTGGTCGCCGACAGCGGCGACATTGAATCTATCCGCCACTATCAGCCGGAAGATGCCACCACCAATCCTTCGCTGCTCTTAAAGGCTGCCGGACTGGAAAACTACGCCGGGCTTATCGATGATGCCCTCGCCTGGGCTGCAAAACAGGGCGGCAACCGCGAGACGCAGGTCGCCAATGCCTGCGATAAACTGGCGGTCAATTTTGGTGCGGAAATACTCAAAAGCATCCCAGGGCGCGTCTCCACCGAAGTCGATGCCCGTCTCTCCTTCAATCGTGAAAAAAGTATCGAGAAAGCGCGCCATCTGGTCGCTCTCTATCAGGAAATGGGGATCGATAAGTCGCGGATCCTGATCAAACTAGCCTCCACCTGGGAAGGGATCCGCGCCGCGGAGGTGTTGGAAAAAGAAGGGATTCACTGCAACCTGACGCTGCTGTTCTCTTTCGCCCAGGCTCGCGCCTGCGCTGAAGCCGGCGTGTTTCTGATTTCGCCCTTCGTCGGGCGTATTTACGATTGGTATCAGGCGCGTCAGCCGTTAGATCCTTACGTGGTTGATGAAGACCCGGGGGTGAAATCGGTGCGCAATATCTACGACTATTTCAAACTCCATAAGTACAACACCATCGTGATGGGCGCCAGCTTCCGCCGTACCGAACAAATCCTCGCGCTGGTCGGCTGCGACCGCCTCACCATATCCCCGGCCTTGTTACAAGAGCTGCAGGCCAGCGACGCGCCGGTAGTACGCAAACTCATCCCCGCTCATCAGATACTGCCGCGCCCGGTTCCGATGAGCGAAGCGGAATTCCGCTGGGAGCATAACCAGGATCCGATGGCGGTAGAAAAACTGGCGGAAGGTATTCGCCAGTTCGCCGTCGATCAACGCAAACTGGAAGATCTGCTAGCAGCAAAACTGTCATCCTTTGTCACGGAGTAAACGACTATGTCCCGAAGAGAGCTTGCTAACGCCATTCGCGCCCTGAGTATGGACGCCGTCCAGAAAGCCAATTCCGGTCACCCCGGCGCTCCGATGGGGATGGCGGATATCGCCGAAGTGCTGTGGAACGATTTTCTCAAACACAACCCGGTAAATCCGCACTGGTACGATCGCGATCGTTTCATTTTGTCTAACGGCCATGCTTCGATGCTGCTGTATAGCCTGCTGCATTTGACCGGCTACGATCTGCCGATGAATGAGCTGAAAAACTTCCGCCAGCTGCATTCGAAAACGCCGGGCCACCCGGAACATGGCTATACCCCCGGCGTGGAAACCACCACCGGGCCGCTCGGCCAGGGGCTGGCTAACGCCGTCGGGATGGCTATCGCCGAACGCACGCTGGCGGCGCAGTTTAACCGTCCCGGCCACGACATCGTCGATCACTACACTTGGGTGTTTATGGGCGATGGCTGTCTGATGGAGGGGATTTCACATGAGGCCAGTTCGCTGGCGGGCACCCTGGGGTTAGGCAAGCTGATCGGGTTCTACGATCACAACGGTATCTCTATTGACGGCCACGTTGAAGGCTGGTTCACCGACGATACCGCCGAGCGATTTCGCGCCTACCACTGGCACGTGATTGGCGATATAGACGGTCACGATCCGCAGGCGGTGAAGCAGGCAATCCAGCAAGCGCAGGCGGTAACAGACAAACCCTCGCTGATTATTTGCCGCACCATAATTGGCTTTGGTTCACCGAATAAAGCCGGTTCCGAAGAGTCGCACGGCGCGGCATTGGGGGAAAAAGAGGTCGCGCTGGCCCGCGAACAGCTGGGCTGGAAATATCCGCCGTTTGAAATCCCGAAAGAAATTTATCAGGGCTGGGATGCGCGACCGCGCGGCGAGAAAGCAGAACATGCGTGGAATGAAAAATTCGCCGCTTACCAGCAGCAGTATCCAGAACTGGCGGCTGAACTGAAACGCCGCATGGAAGGTGAGCTCCCGGCTGACTGGCAAAAAACGGCCCACGATTATGTGGCGAAGCTACAGTCGGAACCGGCGAAAATCGCCAGCCGTAAGGCTTCGCAAAATGCGCTTAATGCCTACGGCCCGGATTTGCCTGAGCTGCTCGGTGGTTCCGCCGACCTGGCGCCCAGTAACCTGACGATCTGGTCCGGCTCTAAGTCGATCAAAGAGGATCAGGCGGGTAATTATATCCACTACGGCGTACGCGAATTCGGTATGACCGCGGTAGCTAACGGCATCGCCCTGCACGGCGGTTTTATTCCCTATACCTCGACTTTCCTGATGTTCGTCGAATACGCGCGCAACGCCGCGCGCATGGCGGCGCTGATGAAAGCGCACCAGATTATGGTCTACACCCATGATTCAATCGGCCTTGGCGAAGACGGCCCAACGCATCAGGCGGTGGAGCAACTGGCAAGCCTGCGCCTGACGCCCAATTTTAGTACCTGGCGGCCGTGCGATCAGGTGGAAACCGCCGTCGCCTGGCAGGCGGCCATCGAGCGCAATGACGGCCCTACCGCGTTAATCCTTTCGCGACAGAATCTGGCGCAAATGGCCCGTACGCCGGAACAGGTGCAGGAAATTGCGCGCGGCGGTTACGTTCTGAAGGACGCGGGCGGCAAGCCGGATCTCATCCTTATCGCCACCGGTTCGGAAGTCGAGATTACCGTTCAGGCGGCGGAGACGCTGCTGGCCAGCGGCGTAAACGTGCGGGTGGTGTCGCTGCCTTCCACCGACGTTTTCGATGCTCAGGATGAGGCCTGGCGCGAGTCGGTGCTGCCTTCCGATGTTAGCGCCCGCGTCGCTATCGAAGCCGGTATTGCCGACTACTGGTATAAATATGTCGGCCTGAAAGGCGCAATTGTTGGTATGACCCGCTACGGGGAATCGGCGCCTGCCGACAAGCTGTTCCCGTTCTTCGGCTTTACCGCTGAACATATTGTCGAAGTCAGCCGCAAAGTGCTTAACGGGTGATCCATAGTGTGGGCCAGGCATCTGGCCCCTGCCAGTTATCGCACTGCGGTTGCTGAGCGTAGCGGGTCAAATTAAACCGCTGGCCGTCATAACGCCAGCGGGTTTGGATTCCGCAATCGCCCGGCGCGCGGCCTTTATCGAAGGTCACCAGTTCATGACGCTGCTCATCGAAGCTGGCGTTAATCAGCTCTATATCCCGCGGCGCATTGCCCGGAGGCTGGAAAGGCAGCGCCAGGCGCACCTGGCGGGAGAGATGCGGCGTTTTGCGCGACACCAGCCACGCCAGCCAGACGGTGTTGTAGGCGCCCGCTTCGCAACTGGTCATCAGCAGAACTTTCTCATCGGTCAGCGCGGTGACGCGGATTTCCCGGCGGAAAGGATCCAGCGAACAGGGGCTGGCGTTCATCCGCTCATTGCCGTAGTCGATCAGCTCATTAAGTTCGTCGCGGCTAAGCGGCGATTGCGCCACTTCCGCCTGGCCGACGGTTCGCAATGCCGGCGCTGGCGGTACGCTGAGCGGTGGTTCTTCACCTTTGCCGACCCACGCGGTTTCGCTGCCGACCCGCTTTTGCCGATTATCAATAAATAGCAGCGCGGCCTTGAGGCCCTTTAATGAAATACTTTGCAGACCGTTTTGCAGGGTAATTTCTTTCCCCTCCTGGGCCTGCTGCAGGAAAGCGTCGATGCTGACGCTATCGCTGGTTTTAATTAGCTTATCGGCAATCTGCCAATGTTTACCGTCAAAATGCAGCGGTTTTTCATCTAGCTGCAGCCGCGGGCCGATGGCCGCCAGCGCGGCAACCGGATTACCAACGCCGCCAAGTTCAATGCGCAAAGCGGCATCAGTGGCCGCTCCCGCGCTGCGGCTTAGCGTCATCACCAATCCATGATGCAGCCCGACATTACGCGTGACGCAATAATTTTGATTGTTGCAGGTGACAAGCCAGTCTCCAAACAGCTGCTGGGCTGGCGCCGCCCACGCCAACGATGTCGGCAGAAAACCGAAAAAAAGCAGTATTAAAACCCGATAAAGCATGAGCGGCACAATCCCGAAGTATGACTGACAGAGTGATTTCTAATTCATCATTATCATCAGCACTGGCGGGGTTTTGCTCAATCAGATTTATCAGAGATCCCGCGACATCAGGCCGGAATTTTGTAGGTATTGCAGCAGGATCACCGCTTTGCCATCCTGGATTTCACCGCTGGCGACCATCTCCAGCGCCCGGACGAACGGCAGTTCCAGTACCTCAATATCTTCATCATCCACGCCGCCGCCCCGGTTAGCGCGCTGCGCTTCGCTGTATTCGGCAATAAAAAAATGAATCAGCTCGGTCACGCCGCCGGGCGACATATAAAGTTCGAAGACCTTGCGCGCCTCGCCGACCTGATAGCCGGTCTCCTCGATCGCCTCCTTGCGGATACATACCTCTGGCGCGTCGTTATCCAGCAGTCCGGCGCAGGTTTCAATCAGCATGCCATCCGGGTTGCCGTTAACCCAGGTGGCGACGCGGAACTGGCGCACCAGTACCACGCTTTGCTTGCTGGGGTTGTAAAGCAGAACCGTGGCACCGTTGCCGCGATCGTACACTTCGCGTTTGTGACGCACGACGCTGCCGTCGCGGCGCGTCAACTCATAGGTCATGTTGCGCAGCAGAAAATAGTTTTCGGAGAGAATTTTATCTTTAATGACGTGGATATTAAGTGACATGCAAACTCCGCAGCGTGAAATAACCCGGTCATACTACGCCGCGGAGCCTGCTTTGTCGTTAGTGCGTCAGTGCGGAAGCGACGCCCAGGTAGTCCATGATCCCCTGCGCGGCATGCCGCCCTTCCGCCATCGCCGTCACCACCAAATCCGCGCCGCGTACCGCGTCGCCGCCGGCGAAGACCTTCTGATTACTGGTTTGGTAACGATAGCGGCTCTCCACGCTCGCCTTGATCCTCCCGCGGCTATCCAGCTGTACCCCTGCGGCTTCCAGCCACGGCATCGAATGCGGGTGGAAACCAAACGCCATAATGACCGCTTCGGCA
The DNA here is from genome assembly GCF_032601985.1 of Klebsiella sp. 141203. Lineage (NCBI taxonomy): Bacteria > Pseudomonadati > Pseudomonadota > Gammaproteobacteria > Enterobacterales > Enterobacteriaceae > Klebsiella > Klebsiella sp. 141203. The sequence goes on from NZ_JAQIRL010000001.1 coordinate 1,489,572, forward strand.
GGCATGACAAATTCGCTGCCGGGGATCGGCGACGGGCTGCGACGCCCCTGTGCGTCAGGTTCGCCAAGCTGGGTGCGCAGAAAACGCACGCCGCTGACCCGGCCGTCCTCGCCGAGCTCAAGGGTGATCGGCTGAACATTGAATTCAAAGCTCGCCCCCTCTTCCCGGGCATTTTTGACTTCTTTTTTCGACCCCGGCATATTGGCTTCATCACGACGATAGGCGCAGGTGACCTGTTGCGCGCCGTGGCGCAGCGCGGTACGCACGCAGTCCATCGCCGTATCGCCGCCCCCCAGCACGACAACCTTCAGCCCGGCGGTATCGATATAAGGCTCATCGGCCAGCGCTTCCAGCCCCATCACCTGTTTGGTGTTGGCAATAAGGAACGGCAGCGCCTCATACACGCCCGGCGCCTCCTCGTTGGGCAGATCGGCTTTCATCGAGCGATAGGTACCGGCGCCGACGAAAACCGCGTCATAATCTGCAAGCAGTTGAGCGAGTTTGATGTCTTTTCCCACCTCGCAGTTCAGTTCAAAGCGGATGCCCATCTGGCTGAAAATCTCGCGCCGACGCGCCAGCAATGATTTATCCAGTTTGAAAGGCGGAATGCCGAAAGTCAGCAGGCCGCCGATTTCCGGGTGGCGATCGAACACCACCGCCGCCACGCCGCTACGCGCCAGAAGGTCGGCGCAGGCCAGGCCCGCAGGCCCGGCGCCGATGATGGCAACCTTCTTGCCGCTGGCTTTTACCGCCGAAAGGTCTGGGCGCCAGCCGCCGGCCAGCGCCTGGTCGGAGATATAGCGTTCGATATTGCCGATCGTCACCGAGCCGCTCTCATCGCGCAGCGTGCAGGCCCCCTCGCACAGACGATCCTGCGGGCAGACGCGACCGGTGATTTCCGGCAGGCAGTTGGTTTGATGGGAAAGCTCAACGGCGCTGGCGATGTCGCCGGCTTTTACCCGCTCGATCCACTGCGGAATATGGTTATGCAGCGGACAGGTCCACTCGCAGATGCTGCGATCGCCGCATTTCAGACAGCGTTGCGTTTCCCGCTGCGCCTGGGCGGCGCTGAACGGCAAATAGATTTCGCCAAAGTGCTGTTTACGCGCGTCAGCCGCCAGTTTATCCGCCTCGCCGCGGGCGGGCGTGGCCGCCATCTGGCTGGCTTTATCGCCGGTAGTCGGCGCTAAGGCGGTCAAAGTCCGATGTTGCCAGGACGCCGCATCCGCACGCGCCGCCCGCAGCCGCCGCGCTTTCGCCATCTCGCTTAACGCGGAATCGTTCGCCAGCTGTAACGCCTGCGCCGGACAATTCTGCACGCAGGCTGGCCCGGCTTCGCGACCATGGCATAAGTCGCATTTGTGCGCCGTCGCTCTGCCGTTTGGCGTGACGACGATTTGCATCACGCCAAAGGGACAGGCCACCACGCAGGATTTACAGCCGATACATTTTTCTTCCTGCACCAATACGCTGTCTTCCTGCCGGCTAATGGCGCCGTTAGGACAGCTACGCGCGCAGGGCGCGCCTTCACAGTGACGACAGGTTACCGCGTTACGCTGTTTCTGGTTTTTAATCACGGTAATGCGCGGCAAAAAGCGCTGTGGGGTCAAGACATGTTGTTCGCCATTATGCGCCATCACGCAGGCCACTTCGCAGCCCCTGCATCCGATGCATTTGCGACTATCGCTCATAATAAAGTGGTTCATACATCCTTCCGGCTTATCGCTAATAACCCCTCATTTAGTATGACTGTTTATTACCTGACATCATGACCGTGGGACAATGGTCGTTTGCCCAGAAATCGGCTTTTCTCACCAGAATCCGGTTTAGATCAAAAATATTGACCTGAATGAAATTTTGTTTCATTTAGCTGAGCAATAATAAGCGGCTTTGGCGGAATGACAGAAAAGACGTGATAAGCGCATATAAATTCAGAGAGGAGCGACAGACGTTTCTTTACGCTCTCATAAAAGACACATGATAAATTACACTATCTCCTTAATTTCTCCACGATTGCCTGCGGGGTTATCTATAAAGTATCACAGGCTGCGAAATAACAAAAAATGTACACAATGAGGTCCTGATTCCGATGGCGAATTTCTTTATCGATCGCCCCATCTTTGCCTGGGTTTTGGCTATTTTATTAGTCCTGACCGGCACGCTGGCAATTTTGTCGCTCCCCGTAGAACAATATCCGGATTTGGCGCCGCCTAACGTCCGAGTGACGGCCAATTATCCCGGCGCTTCGGCGCAAACGCTGGAGAATACCGTCACCCAGGTTATCGAACAGAATATGACCGGCCTTGATAACCTCATGTACATGTCATCGCAGAGTAGCGCCACCGGTCAGGCAACGGTTACCCTGAGCTTTACCGCCGGTACCGACCCGGATGAAGCCGTACAGCAGGTACAAAACCAGCTGCAATCGGCGATGCGTAAACTGCCGCAGGCGGTACAGAATCAGGGGGTCACGGTGCGCAAAACCGGCGACACCAACATTCTCACTCTCGCGTTTGTCTCTACCGACGGCAGCATGGATAAGCAGGATATTGCCGACTACGTCGCCAGTAACGTGCAGGATCCTCTAAGCCGCGTCAACGGCGTCGGCGATATCGACGCCTATGGTTCGCAGTACTCAATGCGTATCTGGCTCGATCCGGCGAAACTCAACAGCTATCAGATGACGGCGAAAGATGTAACTGACGCCATCGAATCGCAGAACGCGCAGATTGCCGTCGGCCAGTTGGGCGGTACGCCGTCGGTTGATAAGCAGGCGCTGAACGCCACCATAAACTCGCAATCGCTGCTGCAAACGCCGCAGCAGTTCCGCGATATTACCCTGCGCGTTAATCAGGATGGTTCGGAAGTCACGCTGGGCGACGTCGCCAGCGTCGAAATGGGCGCAGAAAAATATGATTATCTGAGCCGCTATAATCGTCAGGCCGCTTCGGGGCTGGGAATTAAGCTCGCCTCCGGCGCCAACGAAATGGCCACCGCCGAGCGCGTTATCGCCCGTCTTGATGAACTGTCGCAATATTTTCCGCACGGGCTGCAGTATAAAGTCGCCTACGAGACCACCTCTTTTGTAAAAGCCTCGATTACCGATGTAGTGAAAACGCTGCTGGAGGCGATTCTGCTGGTGTTCCTGGTCATGTATTTGTTCTTGCAGAACTTCCGCGCGACTCTTATCCCGACCATCGCCGTGCCGGTAGTATTGATGGGCACCTTCGCGGTGCTCTACGCCTGCGGTTACAGTATTAACACCCTGACGATGTTCGCGACGGTGCTGGCTATCGGCCTGCTGGTCGATGATGCCATCGTCGTGGTTGAAAACGTCGAGCGCATTATGAGCGAAGAAGGTCTTTCGCCGCGTGAAGCGACGCGAAAATCGATGAAACAGATCCAGGGGGCGCTGGTCGGTATCGCTATGGTGCTATCGGCGGTATTCGTCCCCATGGCCTTCTTCGGCGGCACCACCGGCGCCATTTACCGCCAGTTCTCCATTACCATCGTTTCAGCAATGGTGCTGTCGGTGCTGGTAGCGATGATCCTCACCCCGGCGCTGTGCGCCACGTTGTTAAAACCGATTCATAAAGGCGAGGTGCATGGTCAAAAAGGGTTCTTCGGCTGGTTTAACCGCACCTTCAACCGCAGCGCCAGCCGCTATGAAACTTTCGTGGGCAAAATTCTCCACCGCTCGCTGCGCTGGATTTTGATTTATGTCCTGCTGCTCGGCGGCATGGTGCTGCTGTTCCTGCATCTGCCGACCTCATTCCTGCCGCTGGAAGACCGCGGTATGTTCACCACCTCGATACAGCTCCCGAGCGGTTCCACCCAACAGCAGACGCTGAAGGTGGTGCAGAAAGCGGAAGATTATTTCCTCAATAACGAGAAGAGTAACGTCGAGTCGGTATTTGCAACCGTCGGCTCCGGCCCCGGCGGCAACGGCCAGAACGTTGCTCGTATGTTTGTGCGCCTGAAAGACTGGGACCAACGCGACCCAACCACTGGCTCCTCATTCGCTATCATTGAGCGCGCGACCAAGGCTTTCAACAAAATTAAAGAAGCGCGCGTCTTTGCCAGTAGCCCGCCGGCCATCAGCGGTCTCGGCAGCTCCGCCGGCTTCGATATGGAGCTTGAAGACCACGCTGGTAACGGCCACGAGGCGTTGATGTCAGCGCGCGATAAGCTGCTGGAGCTGGCGGCGAACAACGACCAGCTCACCCGCGTGCGCCACAACGGCCTGGACGACAGCCCGCAGCTACAGGTTGATATCGACCAGCGTAAAGCCCAAGCGCTGGGAGTCTCCATTGATGATATTAACGATACGCTACAGACCGCCTGGGGTTCGAGCTACGTAAACGACTTTATGGATCGCGGACGCGTGAAGAAGGTCTACGTCCAGGCGGCGGCGAAATATCGCATGCTGCCGGACGATATCAATTTGTGGTATGTGCGTAACAACAGCGGCACCATGGTACCGTTCTCCGCCTTCGCCACCTCGCGTTGGGAAACAGGTTCGCCGCGCCTCGAACGTTACAATGGCTACTCAGCGGTCGAGATCGTCGGCGAAGCCGCGCCTGGCGTCAGCACCGGAACCGCCATGACCATTATGGAAGAGTTAGCCAACCAGCTCCCGAACGGTTTCGGCCTGGAATGGACAGCGATGTCCTATCAGGAGCGTTTGTCTGGCGCTCAGGCGCCTGCCCTGTATGCCATTTCTCTGCTGGTGGTCTTCCTGTGTCTGGCGGCGCTATATGAAAGCTGGTCGGTACCGTTCTCGGTGATGCTGGTGGTGCCGCTGGGGGTTATCGGCGCGCTGCTGGCGACCTGGATGCGCGGCCTGGAAAACGATGTCTACTTCCAGGTAGGTCTGTTGACGGTCATCGGCCTGTCGGCCAAGAACGCCATCCTGATTGTTGAGTTCGCCAACGAACTCAACCAGAAAGGTGAAGATCTGCTGACCGCCACGCTATCGGCCTGCCGCCAGCGTCTACGCCCGATACTGATGACCTCACTGGCGTTTATCTTTGGCGTGCTACCAATGGCCACCAGTACCGGCGCGGGCTCCGGCAGCCAGCACGCTGTTGGTACCGGCGTCATGGGCGGCATGATCTCCGCCACCGTGCTGGCCATCTTCTTTGTACCGCTGTTCTTCGTGTTGGTACGCCGCCGCTTCCCGCTGAAAGAGAGGACGGAATAAACCTGCAAATAACAGAAAAGGCGACTGTCACAGTCGCCTTTTTCATGGGTCAAACATTGTCTTCAGTACCGACAAAGCCAGATTTTATTTACGCAGCATATCTTCGATAAAATCTTTCCAGTTCCCCAGTTCATGTTCAATCATAATAGCCTCTCTTATTATTATGGCGATTTTAGATAATTTCCCCGCTCAGGAGAAGTTCGTCCGATCTATCGCTCTAATCGCTTTTCTTGTCGCCACAAGCCTTGAATACTCTGGCTTGCGGCTACCATAAGCCGGTTCATGTAAATTTAATGTGACATGGAGCAACATTACGCAACATTTTGTTAATATCAGAATTCCTGTAATTCATTATCTTAGTCTGCCGAGAAAAAGAACAAATTTTAATCAGACAAGGCTGAAAAGTTATATTTATCCAGCCGATTCACGTATTATTTAACAAAGCTTATATATTCGGAAAAAACTGAGAAACATATTCTTTTAACGTGAAGGTTTAATTATGTTGACCATGTACGGCATCAAAAACTGCGACACCATTAAAAAGGCCCGCCGCTGGCTGGAAGCCCATCAGATAGAGTATCGCTTCCACGATTATCGTGTTGACGGACTGGACCGCGAATTGCTGAATACCTTTATTGCCGAATTAGGCTGGGAAGCGCTGCTTAACACCCGCGGCACCACCTGGCGCAAACTCGATGAATCGGTCCGCACTGGGATCGATAATGCCGATGCGGCGGCGGCGTTGATGCTGGAAATGCCGGCAATTATCAAACGCCCATTGCTCTGCGCGCCCGGTCAGCCTATGCTGCTGGGCTTTAGCGAAGCAAACTACGAAAAATTTATTAACGAGGTGTAGTCTATGTCTTGCCCGGTCATTGAGCTGGCTCAGCAGCTTATTCGCCGCCCTTCCCTTAGCCCCAATGATGCGGGATGCCAGGCGTTAATGATTGAACGCCTGCGGGCGATCGGCTTTACCGTTGAAGCGATGGACTTCGGCGATACGCAAAATTTCTGGGCCTGGCGTGGACAGGGTGAAACGCTGGCCTTTGCCGGCCATACCGATGTGGTGCCGGCAGGCGACGCCGACCGCTGGATCAATCCGCCGTTTGAACCGACTATCCGCGATGGCATGCTGTTTGGCCGCGGCGCGGCGGATATGAAAGGGTCGCTGGCGGCGATGGTTGTCGCCGCCGAGCGCTTTGTCGCGCAGTACCCGAATCACAAAGGCCGTCTGGCGTTTCTCATCACCTCTGATGAAGAGGCCAGCGCCACCCACGGCACGGTTAAAGTGGTCGAAGCGCTGATGGCGCGTAACGAGCGTCTTGATTACTGCCTGGTCGGCGAACCCTCGAGTACCGAAGTGGTTGGCGATGTCGTGAAAAACGGCCGTCGCGGTTCACTCACCTGTAACCTGACGATTCACGGCGTCCAGGGCCACGTCGCTTATCCGCATCTCGCCGATAACCCGGTACACCGCGCGGCGCCGATGCTGGCGGAGCTGGTGGCTATCGAATGGGATAAAGGCAACGAATACTTCCCGCCAACCAGCATGCAAATCGCCAACGTGCAGTCCGGCACCGGCAGTAACAACGTCATCCCTGGCGATATGTTCGTTCAGTTCAACTTCCGTTTCAGCACCGAGCTGACCGACGAGATGATCAAGGCGCGCATCATCGCGCTGCTGGAAAAATATCAGCTGCGCTATACCGTCGAATGGTGGCTTTCCGGCCAGCCATTCCTGACCGGTCGCGGCAATCTTGTCGATGCGGTCGTGAACGCCATTGAGCACTATAATGAAGTAAAACCGCAGTTGCTAACCACCGGCGGTACCTCTGACGGACGCTTTATCGCCCGCATGGGCGCGCAGGTAGTTGAACTGGGCCCGGTGAATGCGACCATTCATAAAATTAATGAATGCGTCAACGCCGCCGACCTGCAGCTGCTGGCGCGGATGTATCAACGCATCATGGAACAACTGGTCGCCTGACGACAATAACGATTACCCCGCAGCGCCGCTGCGGGGTAAAAAGAGGACACAGCATGGAATGGCTTATCAACCACTGGTGGATTCTGGTGTTAGTATTTTTAGTCGGGGTAATGATCAACGTGATTAAAGATCTTAATCGCGTCGACCCGAAAAAGTATCTCGACAACAAACCGGATCTGCCGCCGCATCGCGACTTCAATAGCAAGTGGGATGACGACGACGACTGGCCGAACAAAGACCAGCCGAAGAAGTAAACCTGCGCTCCCCGTCATCGCGCAGGCTGGATGCATTCCCGGGTAGCGGCTGACGCCTTACCCGGGCTACGGCCCGTACCATTGCGAACTGAAACTGCCGGTGTTGGCGGCCTCAAAATTCCCCGGTGGCGCTGCCGCTTACCGGGGCTACAGCGCTGTGCGATTTGGTAGCCCGGAGAAGGCGCAACGCGCCGCGTCCGGGAAAAACCTTAAAAAAGTTGTAAACCGATAACAGTATCTACCTATACCAGCCGACGTTGTACCGCGGGGCCATTACAGCATTTCGATTATATCGTCATCTTTCGGCGTACCGCCGCTCAACGCTTCATCAAAATAGTGCTTCGGTACGGTATACCGCAGACGGTCGAGAGCAAACTGCATGCTGCGATCATCAATGACATGTCCGAGATCTTCAACGATATCCAGCGTAACATCTCCCCCCAGCTCCTGCAGCCGCTCCTGCGCGGAAACCGCCCACGCCAGATCGATCACCCGATCCTCGCCGCCGTGGATCAGATGCACGGTGGTTTGCGTAGTCGCCGTTTGCGGCAACGTCGCGTAACGGCCGTTAAAGGCAATCACCCGTGACGCCAGCCCTGGCTCGGCTTTAATACTCTCAAGCGACATAATCGCACCCTGCGAAAAACCGATCAGCGCCGTTGCCTGCGGGCCTAAACCGCTCTGTTTTTGCCAGTAGCGCACCGTTTCAATAAAGGTCGGCATAATGGCATCGATGCGTTGCTGACGATTCTCTTCCGTCACGCCTTGCACCGAAAACCACTGCCGCGCCGGCGCCGGACCGCAGGGTTCTGCGCCACCAATACTGACAATAAGCGCGTTGGGAAACAGCGGTGCAAACCAGCTACCTATTTGCCCCATCGAAACCGGATTATCGCCCACGCCATGAAACAGCAGCAGCAACTGTTGCGCAGGCGTCGCCGGGCTCTGAACAATAAAGTGATCGTGTTTCATGGTTGTCTCCTGATGTCTCAGATAAACAGGAATCTGGCTCCTGGTTGATGCAAGGCAGTTTACGCCGCGCAGGGAATATGACCATGCCATTTAACTGAATGAGTTAGTTAAAAAAATTGCAGCTTCCTGACCCACTCTTCCAGCTGTTGCGCGCGGGCAGGATCGAGTCCCGCCATGGCCGCCGCCGCCTCTTCCCGCAGTCGCGCCAGTAGCGCCTTTCGACCGGATAAACCAAGGTTTGCGCACAGCGTTGCCTCATCCTGCTGCGCTAATCGCGCACGAAGCGCCACTAACGGCAGCGGCGTCGCCTGTAAGAGCCGGTTCAGACTCCCGACCGCCGTCAACAGCGGACGATGCGCAAAGGCAAAACCGGCGACCTCCAGCCAGTCCTCCTCAGTAAGCATAGTTGTTTCATCCGCCGTCACCGGAGCGCGTTCATCACGCCACTGACTTAGCCAGCGCTCATCCCGCGCCAGCCGTTGATATTCACGCCAGGCCAGCTGCCGCCCCTCTTCGCTGAGCGGATAAAGCGCCATCGCCGTATAACAGCCGCTGCTCGCCTCGCGATGCGTTCCCATACGCACCAGCAGAAACCCGCAGCGCTGCCAGAAGCGCCATAGTTCAGGGGTAAAACCAAAGCTGACGGAGAGATAGTCACAGCCATGCGTCTGCTTGACGGCATGGGCGATTAAACGCAGCCCCTGTCCTTCGCGCTGGCGCGCTGGATGTACGGCAATACGGCTGACGCGTCTGCCGGTCAGCGTCGCCGCCAGCGGGCTACCGCCGTGCGCGGCCAATGACTGGGCGACAAGATTGCCGCGCGGGCGGCGATATCCGGCCCAGACGGCGCGGCTAAGCTCAGGTTCGAGACCGCCCTCTTCCACCAGCCACACCGCGCCAGCGACGCCATCCGCGCAGCGAGCCACGGTAAAATGCTGGCCTGGCGCATCCATCATCCTGCGCAAATCCAGCGGCGAAGTGCGGTAATGCGCGCCGGAAAGCAGTTGATAAGCCTCTGATGGGCGCGAGGGCTGTTCGCGCCAGGCACGCTGGCTTAACGTCTCTAGCTGCGGTTCCCCGTGCGGCGCCTGGAGAAACGCCTCATCGTTAAACAACAATAGCCGATCGATAACCGACTCCAGCGGGCAACCCGGCGCCCAGCGAATCGGCGACGACAGATGATACCGCCGTAGCGTTGGGAAACTGGCGCAGAACTTCAACAAGAAGCCACGACCGGTCCCCTCATAGCCCTGAACCGTCGTCGTTAACAGCGTATGGGGAAAACGCGCCGTCAGCTGGCGTAGCGTCGGCGCCGGGATAGCGGCGGCCTCATCGACCACCAGCCAGTCGGCTTTTGCGTCGCTTGCCAGCAGCGCATCAGGCGCCATAAAGCGCATCTTCTGTCCCGCAAAAGCGGCGATGACCTCTGTCGCGTCGCGCGTTGGCGCGGTGACGATGGCGGAGCCAGCTAGCTGATGAATCAACATTCCCGCCAGCGCAGATTTACCGCGCCCGCGCCCGGCGGTGACGGCGGCAATGTGTGGGGGCGACGACGTCAGCGAATTGAGAATAGCGGCCTGTTCGGCCTGCGGGTAACCATCGGCAGCATGCCAGTGCCTGCGCGGCACGGCCTCCGGCAACCGTAAGCCGTAGCCCTGTCGCCACAGGGCGACCTCAGGATCCGCGTTAAAGAGTTGAACACAACGGTGGGCAAAGTTAGGGGTGGCGATCGGTTCAGACGTATCGCTCCAGCGCAGCGAATCGCCATCCGCCTGCTCAGGCCAGCGGGCAAAATCCGGCGCCAGGAGCACTAACCAGCTGCCGGCGCGCAGCGTGCCGGCAAGCGCGGCAAAAGCCGCCACGTCAAAACCGTGGCGAGCGTCGAAAAAGGCATGCTGAAATTCGCGCCCGAGCAGCGTTTTCAGCGCGCCCGGCGCTACGCAGGGTTCCTGCTGCGGCAACGCGCCGACCCATAGACTATCGCCGTCCAGTCGCTCTCGCAGCTCAACGGCCTGCGCCAGACACCAATGTTCGTCGCCGCTGAGCACCAGCAGGCGACGAATACCCTCGCGCGCCATCTGCGCGGTCAGGTCAAGCAGCGTTTCCATCGGCAAACGTTAGCGAAGCGCGCTGCCGAAGGTATTACACTGCGCAGGGTCGCCGCTATCGAAACCGCGTTTGAACCACGTATAGCGCTGCTGGGAAGTCCCATGGGTGAAACTATCCGGCACCACGCGGCCCTGGCTCTGCTCCTGCAGACGATCGTCGCCGATGGCCTCAGCGGCATTGAGCGCCTCCTGCAGATCGCCGGTTTCCATCACATCCTGTTTCTGCATGTTATTGCCCCAGACGCCCGCAAAGCAGTCTGCCTGCAGCTCCATTTTCACCGACAGGCGGTTCACTTCGGTCTGCGAAGCCTGCTGCTGCATCTGACGGACCTTAGGTTCAATGCCGAGCAGCTTCTGCACATGGTGGCCGACTTCGTGCGCAATCACGTAGCCCTGCGCGAAGTCGCCGTCAGCGCCGAGTTTGTTTTTCATCTCGTCATAGAATGACAGGTCGATATAGACCGTGCTGTCCGCCGGGCAGTAGAACGGCCCCATCACCGATTGGCCGGTGCCGCAACCGGTACGGGTCGCGCCGCGATACATCACCAGCTTCGGCTGAACATATTGCCGCCCCATCTTTTCGAAAATAGGCCCCCAGGTGTCTTCGGTGGTGGCCAGAATAACGGAGGTGAACTTCGCCGCTTCGTCATCCTTCGGGCTGATGGAACGCTGGGTGGAGGTTTGCTGCTGCGGCATCGGTTCGCCGGTCAGCATGCCGGTTAAATCCACGCCATAATAACCCGCCACCAGAACGATAATCAGCAGGACGATGCCGCCTTTACCGCTTGGAATGCGAAAACCGCCACCGCCGCCGCCCAGCGGCGAACCTGAATCACTACGTCTGTCTTCCACATTGTCGCTTTCACGACGCCCTTGCCAGCGCATAAGCACCTCTATTCCATCATGTTACGAATATGAGAGATCGTAGGCGGTTCAGCGGAGGATTACCACAGGAAACAACGAATAAGAGCGCCAGAAGAATGATTTCTTCCGGCGCGGAGGGGATTAGTCGAGCTTGACGCCCAGACGGTGGGCCACTTCTTCGTAAGCTTCGATCAGGCCGCCGAGGCTCTGGCGGAAGCGATCTTTGTCCATTTTATCGAGGGTGTTTTTATCCCACAGACGGCTACCGTCCGGAGAGAATTCATCGCCAAGCACCACTTCACCTTTGAACAGACCAAACTCCAGCTTGAAGTCGACCAGAATCAGACCGGCATCATCAAACAGCTTGCTGAGTACGTCGTTCGCTTTGTAGCTGAGCTCCTTCATGCGCGCCAGGTTTTCTTTATTCACCCAGCCGAACGTCTCACAGTAGGATTCGTTGACCATCGGGTCGTGCATGGCGTCGTTTTTCAGGAACAAATCGAACAACGGCGGAGTCAGTTCGATACCTTCTTCAATACCCAGGCGTTTCACCAGCGAACCCGCAGCGCGGTTACGAATCACGCATTCAACCGGCACCATATCCAGCTTTTTCACCAGGCATTCAGTATCGGAAAGCAGCGCTTCCATTTGGGTCGGGATACCGGCTTCTTCCAGCTTGCTCATAATGAAATGGTTGAATTTGTTATTCACCATGCCTTTACGATCGAACTGCTCGATGCGGGCGCCATCCCCTGCTGACGTATCGTTACGGAATTCAAGTACCAGCAGATCCGGGTTTTCGGTGCTGTATACCGTTTTCGCTTTGCCACGATACAACTCAGCTTGCTTTTTCATCTTTCACCACTCCAGTGATATTAAGCCAAAAAATTACCTTTCCGCCCGTAGGCAAAATCAGGCAAATTACCGGACTTTGCGGCTACGCACACGTTTGCGTCACTATACATTAAAAAGGGCCGGATTGCTCCAGCCCTTTTTATTACTTGTTAAATGCGGCCTGGAATACGGCTACCAGGGCGTCATTTTGCGACTGCGTCAGGGTGTGGCCTTTCGGGTCGATGAACTGCAGACTACTGCGGTTATCGAGATCGCCGACCTGCAGTTTATAGTCGCCAGAGACCAACTGCGGATCGGTTGCGCCCAGTTCCTGCCAGCTGCTGTCAGACAGCGGCTTGTAAGTTACCGCCATGCTGCCCTGGGAGCGAGTGCTGTCGGTCACCTTCATGCCCACTTTTTCAAGCGTGGCCGGCAGTTTCTGCCATACCATGTTGAATGGCGCGCGCACCACCAGCATCGGCAAGCCGGTGTCATCCGCCGCGCTCTGCACGTCAAAGGTCGCGCCAGCGCTTCTCTGCGCCGCATTCTGCGCATTGGTGGCGTTGGAATCAAGACCGGAGGAGATAACGTTCAGCATCGAGGTGCTGTAGCGCTGCAGAGAAGCCGGGTCAGACACGGGCTTGCCCGCCTGCTCCAGGTTCACGAGCTTCACCACCACCGCCTGCTGATAGCCCTGCGGCTTAACGGAGATTTGATAACGGCCACGGTACTGCTGGTCTTCATCAAGGCGGTTCCACTCTACCCAATCGGTATTCAGCGTCTGGCCTGCATCGTCACGCTTGGTGATGGTGTAGTTTTTCGCCTGTACGATGCTGACAACCTGCGCCCATAAAGAACCGCTACGGCTATTTTCAACCATCAGGGTGGAAGTGTCGCCGTTAAACTGGGTACGCGCGCCGCTGACCAGGGCTAACGCCTGAGCCGGAGGACGAATGTCCAGCGCTTTACCTACCGCACCGGTGCTGGCGGCAACCGGAATGTTGTAGTCGCCAGTCTGCAGCGGCAGGATCATCCCCGCCGGGGCGTGAAGTTCACTGAGCGGCGCGGCATCTAAATAAGCCTCGTCGCCGCTAACCTGACGCTTATAGCGCGAGTCAGAACTACAGGCCGCGAGGAGTAAAACCAGCGAAACACCCGCAACCTTCGCCAGGCGCGACTTCTGTACTGAGTAAGCCATCAAATCTCCCTAAACTCTACAGCAAACCGGCATGCTTCAGCGCTGCGGTAACCGCTTTCGTACCCGCTTCGGTAATCGGCGTCATCGGCAGGCGCAGCGTGTCGGTCGCTACAAGTCCCAACGCCTTACAAGCCCATTTGACTGGGATCGGGTTGGGTTCGACAAATAATTTTGTATGCAGCGGCATCAGACGCTGGTTAATCGCGCGAGCTTCCGCGAATTGACCCGCCATCGCCAGTCGGCACATGTCCGCCATTTCACGGGCGGCGACGTTCGCCGTGACGGAAATGACGCCGACGCCGCCGAGCTGGATAAAGTCCATGCCGGTCGCGTCATCGCCGCTCAGCAGAATAAAGTCGTCTGAAACCAGCTCTTTGATCTGGTGAACGCGACTTAAGTTCCCTGTTGCTTCCTTAATACCGACAATATTTTTAATTTCCGCCAGGCGACCAACGGTTTCCGGCAGCATATCGCAACCGGTACGGGACGGCACATTATACAGAATTTGCGGCAGGTCAGTATGCTCAGCGATAGCTTTAAAGTGTTGGAACAGGCCTTCCTGAGTCGGACGGTTATAATAAGGAGTGACCGTCAGGCAGCCGACAACGCCGCTATCGTTGAAACGTTTGGTCAGGCTAATCGCCTCTGCGGTTGCATTTGCACCGGTACCAGCAATGACCGGGATGCGGCCATCGGCCAGTTCAAGGGTCATCATCACGACGTCGCCATGCTCTTCATGGCTTAACGTTGCGGATTCGCCGGTAGTCCCTACCGAAACAATCGCCGAGGTTCCGTTGGCGACATGGTAATCAATCAGTTTTTTCAGGCTTGACCGGCAGACATTACCGTTATCATCCATCGGCGTGACAAGCGCTACAATACTTCCCGTGAACATGGGCCATCCTCAGAGCAGAAGTGGGACAAGATTCTCAATGTTACGTTTGGTGCCGCAATAAAAGCAAGAGACCCAACGCCATCTGGGATGTTGTACGCCGGTTTTTTTTATGCTTTCCTAATGTTACCTCACCTTTTTAAAGGAAGAACAGGTTTGACAGCCTCATTACAACACTATCTGGTGATTACCGCTCTGGGCGCAGACCGCCCCGGCATCGTAAACACAATCACTCGCCACGTCAGCAGCTGCGGCTGCAACATTGAAGACAGCCGGTTGGCCATGCTCGGCGACGAGTTCACGTTTATAATGCTGCTTTCCGGCTCGTGGAACGCGATTAACCTGATCGAATCAACGCTGCCGTTAAAAGGAGCCGAGCTGGATTTGCTGATCGTAATGAAGCGCACCTCCGCCCGGCCGCCGCAGGCGATGCCAAATACGGTTTGGATCCAGGTAGAGGTGCCGGACTCGCCGCATATCATTGAGCGCTTTACCGCGCTGTGCGACACGTGGAATATGAATATCGCCGAACTGGTCTCCCGTACTCAACCGGGCGAAGATAAAGACGCCGCTCAGCTATTTATTCAAATCACCGCACACAGTCCTGCCTCGCAAAACACGACAAATATCGAGCAAGCGTTCAAAGCCCTATGTACAGAACTGAGCGCACAAGGCAGTATTAACATCGTTAATTATTCACAGCATGATGAACAGGATGGAGTTTAACCAATGACCCCACTGAAAGCCGGTGATATCGCACCGAAATTTAGCTTACCGGACCAGGACGGCGAGGAAGTAAATTTAACCGACTTCCAGGGACAGCGTGTTCTGGTTTATTTTTACCCGAAAGCCATGACCCCGGGCTGCACCGTACAAGCGTGCGGTTTACGCGATAACATGGACGACCTGAAAAAAGCGGGCGTCGAAGTTCTGGGTATCAGCACTGATAAACCAGAAAAGCTGTCCCGTTTTGCCGAAAAAGAGCTGCTGAACTTTACGCTGCTGTCTGATGAAGATCATCAGGTCTGCGAACAGTTCGGCGTCTGGGGCGAAAAATCATTTATGGGGAAAACCTACGACGGTATTCACCGTATTAGCTTCCTCATTGATGCTGACGGCAAGATTGAACATGTGTTTGATAACTTCAAAACCAGCAATCACCACGATGTCGTGCTGAACTGGCTGAAAGAAAACGCATAACGTCTAAATGAAAAACGCCGGGGGATAATAAATCGCCCGGCGTTTTTTTGCGTCAATCAGCGTGTCACTCGTCTTCAATAACCATTCCGTCAGGCCAGGCGTGAACCACCGCTTTGATTAACGTCGCCAGCGGAATCGCGAAGAATACCCCCCAGAAACCCCACAGCCCGCCGAAAATCACTACCGACAGAATAATCACCAGCGGATGTAAATTCACCGCCTCCGAGAACAGCACCGGCACCAGCAGGTTGCCATCCAGCCCCTGAATAATCAGGTATACGGCAAACAGGCTCCAGAACTCAGTGCCCGCGCCGAACTGGAACAACGCCACGCCGATCACCGGAATGGTGACCACAAAAGCGCCGATATACGGGATTAACACCGAGAATCCTACCAGTACGGCCAGCAGCAGCGAGTAGTTGAGACCAAAGAGAATGAAGCCTATCCAGGTGGCGACGCCGACGACAATCATCTCCAGCACCTTGCCGCGGATATAGTTGGTAATCTGCTGGTTCATCTCCTTCCACACCTGCCCCGCCAGGCCGCGATTACGCGGCAATACGCGGCGTACGGCATTCAGCATCTGCTGTTTGTCTTTCAGCAGGAAGAAGACCATCAGCGGAACCAGGACCAGATAAACCGCCAGCGTCAGCAGGCCCACCAGCGAGGCGAGCGAATACTTCACCACCGAATCCCCCACGGTCAACATGCGAGTGCGCACATTTTCCGCCATCGCATCGATGATGCCGGCATCCACCAATGCCGGATAACGCCGCGGCAGCGTGGCGGCGAAATCGGAAAGCTTATTCAGCATGCCTGGCATATCGCGGATGAGATAAATACCCTGTTGCCAGGCCACCGGCATCACCACAAAGGCCATCAACAGCAAGATACCGACAAAAAGCACCAGCACCAACGACGTGGCCCAGGTTCGCGACAAACCGATACGCTCCAGGCGAACGGTCGGCCATTCCAGCAGATAGGCCAGCACGATGGCGACCAGCAGCGGCGCCAGCAGCCCGCTGAAAAAGAACATAATGCCGAAGCCGGCCAGCAGAATAACCAGCAGCGCTATCGCTTCCGGATCGCTGAAACGACGACGATACCACTGCATTAACATCTCAAGCATAAACCCTTCCCTGAAGCGCAAATCGCCACAATCCGGGGAATTGTATCTAAGTGTCACAAAAAAGACTTCGCTTTTTATTGGCTATGACACAAACCTGCACAACTGTGCGAATATCATATTTTCAACGCCATCAACCACAGCTAAACTCGCAGAATCTGCGGCACGGGAACATTGGGCCGCGCAACCGGTCAAACTGGCACACCCACATTACAGGACAGAGGTTATGTTCAGGCAGTTAAAGAAAACGCTGGTGGCCGCCGCCGTCGCGTCGTTGACGCTGGGGACGATATTACCTGCCGCCGCTGACTCGGCGGATACGCTGCCGGATATGGGCACCTCGGCAGGAAGCACGCTTTCCATCGGGCAGGAAATGCAGATGGGCGATTACTACGTGCGCCAGCTGCGCGGTAGCGCGCCGCTGATAAACGACCCGCTACTGGTGCAATACATTAACGGGCTGGGCATGCGCCTGGTCGCCCACGCTAACTCAGTGCGTACGCCGTTCCACTTTTATCTGATTAATAACGATCAGATTAACGCCTTTGCTTTCTTCGGCGGCAACGTAGTGCTGCACTCGGCGCTGTTCCGCTACGCGGATAACGAAAGCCAGCTTGCCTCGGTAATGGCGCACGAAATCTCCCACGTCACCCAGCGCCATCTGGCGCGCGCGATGGAAGATCAAAAACGTAGCGCGCCGCTAACCTGGGTCGGCGCGCTGGGCTCTATTCTGCTGGCGATGGCCAGCCCGCAGGCGGGGATGGCGGCATTAACCGGCACCCTGGCCGGCACCCAGCAGGGAATGATTAGTTTCACCCGTCAGAATGAAGAAGAAGCCGACCGCATCGGTATTCAGGTACTGCAGCGCTCCGGGTTCGATCCGCAGGCGATGCCGGCTTTTATGGGTAAATTACTCGACGAATCCCGCTATTCCAGCCGCCCGCCGGAAATGCTGCTCACTCACCCACTGCCGGAAAGCCGTCTGGCCGATGCCCGTAACCGCGCCAATCAGATGCGCCCGGTAGTAGTCCAGTCGTCGGCGGATTTCTATCTCGCTAAGGCCCGTACCCTCGGTATGTACAACTCCGGGGAAAATAAGCTCGGCAGCGATCTGCTTGACGCCTGGTCAAAAGGGAATATCCGCGAACAGCACGCCGCGCAGTATGGCCGCGCGCTACTGGCCATGGAGAGCAATAACTACGATCAGGCGCGCAAAGCGCTCCAGCCGCTGCTCGGCGCCGACCCGCAAAATCCCTGGTATCTGGATCTCGCCACCGATATCGATCTTGGGCAGAAAAAGACTACCGACGCGATTAACCGTCTGAAAAACGCCAAAGAGATCCGCACCGATCCGGTCCTGCAGCTGAACCTGGCCAATGCCTATCTGCAGGGCGGACAGCCGGCGGAAGCCGCGACCATTCTCAACCGCTACACCTTTAATAACAAGGATGACGGCAACGGTTGGGACCTGTTGGCGCAGGCGGAAGGCGCATTGGGTCATCGCGACCAGGAGCTGGCGGCGCGGGCCGAAGGCATGGCGCTGGCCGGTAGACTTGACCAGGCCATCTCGCTGCTGAGCAGCGCCAGTTCGCAAGTGAAATTGGGCAGTTTGCAGCAGGCGCGCTACGACGCTCGCATCGACCAGCTGCGCCAGCTGCAGGAAAGATTCCGCCCCTATCAGAAAATGTAAGGAGACCACATGTCTGACGCGGTAAAAATTTACCACAACCCTCGCTGCTCGAAGAGCCGTGACACGCTCAGCCTGCTGAAAGCCAACGGCATCGACCCTGAAGTGGTGTTGTATCTGGAGACGCCGCCGGATGCCGCGACGCTGCGCCAGCTGTTGAAAATGCTGAATATGAGCAGCGCCCGCGAACTGATGCGCCAGAAAGAAGATCTGTATAAGTCGCTCAATCTCGCCGACCCACAGCTCAGCGAAGAGGCGTTGATTAAGGCTATGGTCGAGAACCCGAAACTCATCGAACGGCCCATCGTGGTCAGCCACGGTCAGGCGCGTATCGGCCGCCCGCCGGAACAGGTGCTGGAAATCGTCAGCTAACCCCCTACGCGCCGCCGGTGTTGCCCGCGGCGCGATTTTTTTCGTGGCCGCTTCCAGAAAAAACAGGCCAATCCCCTCCCCTTGCGCAGTAGTGCTACTGTCCGTCCATCACCTGAATCCACTGGACGGATTGCCAATGAATAAAGCTATTTCCACACCGCATGACGCAGTATTTAAAACCTATCTTTCCCATTCGGATACCGCGCGCGATTTTCTCCAGTTGTATCTGCCTGAAGCACTAAAGGAGATCTGCGATCTGCGTACGCTACATTTAGAATCGGGTAATTTTGTCGAAGAAGATCTCAGACCTTACTATTCCGATATTCTCTACTCGCTGCAAACCACCGCGGGCGACGGCTATATTTACGCGCTGATCGAACATCAAAGTAGCCCCGACCGACATATGGCCTTTCGCCTGATGCGCTATGCCGTCGCCGTCATGCAGCGCCACCTTGATGCCGGACACGAAAAACTCCCTCTGGTGATCCCGGTGCTTTTCTATCACGGCCTGGTGACGCCCTATCCGTTTTCAATGCGCTGGCTGGATGAGTTTGCCGCGCCGGAGCTGGCGACCACACTCTACCACGGCGAATTTCCACTGGCGGATATCACCGTCATACCGGATGATGAAATCGCCACTCATCAACGTATGGCAACGCTGGAATTACTGCAAAAACATATTCGACAACGCGATCTGGCGCAGTTACTCGACAAGCTGGGCGAATTATTATTGACTGGATTAGCCACGCAAACACAGGTGCAGGCGCTAATGCACTACCTGGTGCTCGCGGGAAATAGCCGCGAACCGATAAAGTTTATTCGTGAGCTGGCGCGCCGGACGCCGCAACATAAGGAGACGCTGATGACTATTGCAGAATATCTCGAGCAGCAAGGGCTGGAGCGCGGTTTGCTTCAGGGACGGCAAGAGGGCCGGCAAGAAGGCCGTAAAGAAGAAGCACAGCGTATCGCCGCCGCGATGTTACGTAGCGGTCTCGCCCCCGCGCTGGTGGCGCAGCTAACCGGGCTGGCAGAGCAGGAACTGGCGTCGCTTTCGGCCTAAAGCTTCAGGATCTCTTTAACAAATGGGATCGTCAGTTTTCGTTGAGCGGTAATTGACGCGTGATCGAGCTGATCGAGCGTCATAAACAGCGAGCGCATTTCTCTATCCAGACGCTTGAGCAGGAAACGGCAGACATCTTCCGGCATCTCGAAACCGCGCAGTCTGGCGCGCAACTGCAGCGCCTGCAGCTTATCTTCATCCGACAGCGGCTGTAGCTTATAGATTTGCCCCCAGTCAAGGCGCGAGGCGAGATCCGGCAAGCCAAGATGCAGCTGTCGCGGCGGGCAATCGCCGGTGATCAGCAGGCGAGTTTTACCTGATTCGAGAATACGGTTATAGAGGTTGAAAATAGCCATTTCCCAGGGCTCATCCCCGGCCACGCACTCGATGTTATCGATGCACACCAGCGCCAGTTGCTCCATGCCGTCCAGCACTTCCGGCACGAACCACGTGCGCTTATCCAACGGCACGTAGCCGACGGCATCGCCACGCTGGGATAGCTCAGCGCAGGCGGCATGCAAAAGATGGCTACGCCCCGCGCCTTCGCGTGACCAGATATAGATGTATCCGCTGTGTTCCTGCCGCAACACGTTCTGCAGAGCGGCAAGTAGGGAAGGATTATCACCCGGCCAGAAACTCGCGAACGTTTCGTCGTCAGGAAGATACAGTGGCAAAGAGAGCTGTGCCGGAGCGTTCAGATGGACCTCAACATAGGCTTACAGAAAAACGCGAAGAGTTTAACACAGTTTTAGGTCAGGAGAGAACCGGGCAGGATCGCTGCCCGGTATGAGGATCGTTATTTCGCTTCTTCGCTATCCGCGGCGTCCAGCACCACTTCTTCCGGACGCAGAACGCTGATCAGTTTAAAGATCAGGCTCAGGCAAATACCGACGATCGTCGCCAGCGCCATGCCTTTCAGCTCCGCCGCGCCAATATGTACTTTGGCGCCGCTCACGCCGATGATCAGGATGACTGAGGTCAGAATCAGGTTCTGCGCTTTGCTGTAATCGACTTTTGATTCGATCAGCACGCGGATACCGGATGCGCCGATCACCCCGTACAGCAGCAGAGAAACGCCGCCCATCACCGGAACCGGGATAATCTGGATCGCCGCCGCCAGCTTGCCGACGCAGGAGAGCAGAATCGCGATAATCGCCGCGCCGCCAATAACCCAGGTACTGTATACGCGGGTAATCGCCATCACGCCGATATTTTCCCCGTAGGTGGTGTTTGGCGTTGAGCCAAAGAAACCGGAGACAATCGTCGACAGCCCGTTGGCGAACATCGAGCGGTGCAGACCCGGATCGCGGATCAGGTCGCGCTTAACGATATTGGCGGTCACCACCAGGTGCCCCACGTGCTCGGCGATCACCACCAGCGCGGCAGGCAAAATGGTGAAAATGGCAAACCACTCAAAGCGCGGGGTGTAGAAGGTCGGCAGTGCAAACCAGTGCGCTTCGGCGATAGGCGTCGTATCGACAACGCCCATCACAAAGGAGAGCGCATAGCCCACCAGCACGCCGATAAGAATCGGGATAATCGCCAGGAAGCCGCGGAACAGTACGGAACCAAAAACCGTCACCGCCAGCGTCACCATCGAAATAATAATGGTTTTGCTATCGGGCGATTGGCCGTCAGCCGGCAGCAGCCCGGCCATGTTCGCCGCCACGCCCGCCAGTTCCAGGCCGATAACCGCCACGATGGCGCCCATCGCCGCCGGCGGGAACATCACATCCAGCCAGCCGGTACCGGCTTTTTTGACAATAAAGGAGACGATGCAAAACAGGACGCCGCACATAATGAAACCGCCGAGCGCCACTTCATAACCCAGCGGCAACAACAGCAGCACCGGGGAGATAAAGGCGAAGCTCGACCCCAGATAGGCCGGAATTTTGCCTTTACAGATAAAGAGGTACAACAGCGTACCGATGCCGTTAAACAGCAGTACAGTAGCCGGGTTAATGTGGAACAGGATAGGCACCAGAACCGTTGCGCCAAACATGGCGAACAGATGTTGCAAACTAAGCGGGATTGTCTGTAAAAGCGGCGGTCTTTCACTCACCCCGATTGCACGGCGCGTCATAATATTATCCTCTGAGAGTCGTTTGTTATTTGTTGTGGGCGTGATTTATTCAAAAAAAAGCCGACTCTCAAAGTCGGCTTTTTATCACTTCATCATTTATTTGGTACCGAAAATCTTATCGCCAGCATCGCCGAGGCCCGGAATAATGTATCCGTGCTCGTTGAGGCCCTGGTCGACGGAGGCGGTGTACAGCTCGACGTCAGGATGCGCTTTCTCCAGCGCGGCAATGCCTTCCGGCGCCGCCACCAGCACCAGCACCTTAATGCTCGAGCAGCCCGCTTTTTTCAGCAGGTCGATGGTCGCGATCATCGAACCACCGGTTGCCAGCATCGGGTCAACCACCAGCGCCATACGCTCGTCAATGTTTGAAACCAGCTTCTGGAAATAAGGAACCGGCTCCAGCGTTTCTTCATCACGGTAGATACCAACAACGCTGATACGCGCGCTCGGCACGTGCTCCAGCACGCCTTCCATCATACCCAGACCGGCACGCAGGATAGGCACCACGGTAATTTTCTTACCTTTGATCTGCTCAACTTCGACCGGACCGTTCCAGCCTTCGATAGTGACACGCTCGGTAGCGAGATCGGCGGTTGCTTCGTAGGTCAGTAAGCTACCAACCTCTGAGGCGAGTTCACGGAAGCGTTTAGTACTGATGTCATGCTCACGCATCAGGCCCAGCTTGTGTTTGACGAGTGGATGTTTCACTTCCACGATCTTCATTCTCTTTCTCCTCTGAGGGGCAGCCACAAAAAAAATCGCGGGATTATACCGCTTTTTGCGGATTGCGCCATACCCATCTTGCTTGACGTATATCAAACAAAGTGATTTATGGATTGTTACACATTATAAAACAAACAAAAAAAGCCGGAGGTTCCCCTTCGGCTTTTATCTTTAGCAACGTGACGCTTGCTGGCGGCTATAGGTTTTCGCCGTTACTGGCAATAACCTGCTGATACCAGGCAAAGGATTTTTTACGGCTACGGGCCAACGTGCCGCAACCGTCGTTATCTTTATCGACAAAGATAAATCCATAGCGTTTTTTCATCTCGCCGGTACCGGCGGAGACCAGATCGATACAGCCCCACGGGGTATACCCCATCAGATCGACGCCATCTTCCACCACCGCTTTTTTCATTTCGGCAATATGGGCGCTGAGATACTCGATACGGTACTGGTCGTCCACGCTGCCGTCAGCTTCACGCACGTCAATGGCGCCAAAGCCGTTTTCAACGATAAACAGCGGCAGCTGATAGTGATCCCAGAACCAGTTGAGCGAGTAGCGCAGACCAACCGGGTCAATCTGCCAGCCCCAATCCGATTTCTTGACGTAGGGATTGGAGACCAGGCTGGTGCTTTCGTCGTAATCCAGGTGCGGATTATCGTCAGTCGCTTTGGTGGCGAAGGACATATAGTAGCTAAAGCCAATATAGTCGACGCAGCCCTCTTTTAACGCCAGGCGATCGGCGTCGGTGATATCCAGCGTAAAACCACGGCGCGCGAAGTAGTTGAGCAAATGCTGCGGATAGCGGCCACGCACGTGCACATCGGTAAACCAGTAACGACGATGCATAGCGTTCATCGCCATCATGATGTCGTCCGGCGCGCAGGTGAGCGGATAGATAGGACACATCGCGATCATACAGCCAATCTGCAGGTCCGAATTAATCTCGCGTGCTGCCTTCACCGCTAGCGCGCTGGCCACCAGTTCATAATGGGCGGCCTGAAACATCACCGGCTCACGGTCTTCTCCGGGCTGATACTTCAGGCCGGAGTTGGTAAAGGGGGCGAAATCTTCATGGAAGTTGGCCTGGTTGTTGATCTCGTTAAAGGTCATCCAGTACTTCACTTTGTGCTGATAACGGGTAAACACCACCTTCGCAAAGCGGACGAAGAAATCAATGAGTTTACGGTTGCGCCAGCCGCCGTATTCAGTCACCAGGTGGTAAGGCATCTCAAAATGGGAGAGCGTGATCACCGGTTCAATACCATATTTCAGGCACTCGTCGAACAGATCGTCATAGAATTGCAGGCCCGCCTCATTGGGTTCCAGCTCATCGCCCAGCGGAAAAATGCGCGTCCAGGCAATTGAAGTACGGAAACACTTAAATCCCAGTTCGGCAAACAGCGCCACGTCTTCTTTATAACGATGATAAAAATCAATCGCCTCATGGTTGGGATAGTTATGGCCGGGCAGTACGCCGTCGGTGATCGTTCGCGGCACCCCATGGGCGCCTGCGGTCATCACGTCAGCGACGCTAATCCCCTTCCCTCCTTCTTGCCAGCCGCCCTCAAGCTGATGCGCCGCAACCGCGCCGCCCCACAGAAAACCTTCTTTGAATCCGGACATATACTCTCCCTATAGACGATCGTTATGCGCTTTTCACCAAACAGAAACCGGTTTCATTGGCATAATGATCATTCATTAAAGGCGAGGCAAGCAGAAGACTGTACCCGGTTTCATTTTCGTGAACAGTATCAAATTTGCTCATCTGTAAGCCGTTTTAAATCGAGTGTAAAGCAGGCTCGCAAACGTTTGCTTTCCCTGTTAGAATTGCGCCGATTTTTCTTGCTACCGCAAACGCGTGGAGACTTCGCAGTGACCGATAAAACCTCTCTCAGCTATAAAGATGCCGGCGTGGATATTGATGCAGGCAACGCTCTCGTCGACCGTATTAAGGGCGTGGTGAAGAAAACCCGTCGCCCGGAAGTGATGGGCGGACTGGGCGGATTCGGCGCGCTGTGCGCTCTGCCGCAGAAATACCGCGAACCGGTACTGGTCTCCGGTACCGACGGCGTCGGCACCAAGCTGCGTCTGGCGATGGACCTTAAACGTCACGACACTATCGGTATCGATCTGGTCGCCATGTGCGTCAATGACCTCGTAGTTCAGGGCGCCGAGCCGCTGTTTTTCCTCGACTACTACGCGACCGGTAAACTGGACGTGGATACCGCAGCAAGCGTGATAAGCGGCATCGCCGAAGGCTGCTTACAGTCCGGCTGCGCGCTGGTTGGCGGCGAAACGGCGGAAATGCCGGGTATGTACCACGGTGAAGATTACGACGTGGCCGGTTTCTGCGTCGGCGTGGTAGAAAAATCAGAAATCATCGACGGCAGCAAAGTGGCTGACGGCGACGTACTGGTCGCCCTTGCCTCCAGCGGCCCGCACTCTAACGGCTACTCGCTGGTGCGTAAGATTATCGAAGTCAGCGGCGTTGACCCACAAACCACCGACCTCAACGGCAAACCGCTGGCCGACCATCTGCTGGCGCCGACCCGCATTTATGTCAAATCGATTCTGAATCTGATTGCCAACGTCGACGTCCATGCTATCGCTCACCTGACCGGCGGCGGCTTCTGGGAAAATATCCCGCGCGTACTGCCGGACAACACCCAGGCGGTGATTGACGAGTCCTCCTGGCAGTGGCCGGAAGTCTTCAACTGGCTGCAAACCGCCGGTAATGTCAGCAGCCACGAAATGTACCGCACCTTTAACTGCGGCGTCGGCATGCTGGTCGCTCTGCCGGCAGCCGAGGCGGATAAAGCCATCGCCCTGCTGAACGAGCAGGGTGAAAACGCCTGGAAAATCGGTTACATCAAGGCATCCGATGCCGAACAACGCGTGGTCATTGAATGAAAAACATTGTGGTGCTGATTTCCGGTAACGGCAGTAATTTACAGGCGATTATTGATGCCTGCGCCCGGAAGCAAATCAACGGCACCCTGCGTGCGGTATTCAGCAATAAGGCCGAAGCATTCGGCCTTGAGCGCGCCCGCGAGGCCGGTATTCCAGCCTTTGCGCTCTCGCCGAAAGCGTTTGATAGCCGCGAAGCCTTCGACCGCGAGCTGATGCAGCAAATCGATGTCTTCCAACCCGATCTGGTGGTGCTGGCGGGCTACATGCGTATCCTTAGTCCGGCCTTTGTTGGCCACTATCAGGGGCGCTTGCTGAATATCCATCCTTCTCTGCTGCCGAAATATCCGGGGCTGCATACTCATCGCCAGGCGCTGGAAAACGGTGATGAGGAACATGGCACCTCGGTACATTTCGTCACCGACGAACTCGACGGCGGGCCGGTGATTTTACAGGCTCGGGTGCCGGTATTTCCGGAAGACAGCGAAGATGACGTTACCGCCCGCGTTCAGGCGCAGGAGCACGACATCTACCCGCTGGTGGTGAGCTGGTTTGTTGATGGCCGCCTGCGTATGGAAGCTAACTCTGCGTGGCTGGATAATCGCAAGCTGCCGCCGCAGGGCTATGCCGCCGAAGAATAAGTTCGACCTGCCCCGGAGCATTCGCCGGGGCACCTTCCTCTCTTATTTCCTCGCTAATTATCGCCGTTTTCCAGACACAGCGCGTTAGGGTTCCAGGCTGCCGGTAAGGGTGTCGGGCGCTGATAATCAAACTCGCGCAGTGTCAGACCCGCTACGCCGTTAGCATACAGTACCGGCAAACCGCCGGGATAAGGCTCAACACCCCAAACGCGGCCGCTTTGCGGATTCAAACACCAGGCGTTATCAATCCCCATCCCGGTCGGCGACATCGGATTGCACGGCGGGCGGATATCATAAAGCCCCTGCTCCGCTGCCAGGTTCAGCTTCTGGGTTAGCTGCACGCCGTCAAACAGAATACGCCGGATCTGGCCTGGCGTTTCACTATGTAGGTTTATCGCGCCTTCGCACTCGCCAACCAGCCCGCGGAACTGGATCTGTGAGATTTCGCCGGGTTCAATCGCCGGATCGCGGCGGCGCGCGGAAAGGAAAACAGGATCCGCCTCGCCCCAGTGACAGGCCGGCGCGCTCACGCAATCAAAAGCAATGCTGCTAAAAATCATCCGCCGTAGCCGCCCGCCGTCGCGGGATATCAGGCCGATGCCGCGATTGGAGTCAAAGATAGTGCAGTTACTCACCAGCACATCCTCAATATCCTGCCAGGTTTCAGTACCGATTTTAAAGGCGCAGCTTTTCGAGCGCAGCGTGCAGTTAACAATGGTTACCTGACGCAACGGTCGCTGGATGCGCTCAGGTTTATCGGTGGTCTTCAGACAGATGGCATCATCCGCCGCGCTGAAATAGCTATTGGCGATATGTACCTGCTGGCAGCTGTCGATATCCAGCGCATCGGTATTAGCCATCGTCAAATCATTGTCAACGGTGACACCGTCAACCACCACGCCCGTGCAGGAGACCAGATGAATTGTCCACATCGGGGCATGTCGTACGGTGATGTTTTCCAGCCGGACGCGAAGGCAATTTTCCAGCAAAATGATCCTCGGGCGCGCCGTGGCTGGCGTGCGGTAACCCATGGCATCAACGCGACGGGAAAACCAGCCGTCAGCGCTGCCGTAAATCTCACCGCCGCCGCAGATGGTAATATTCTGCGCATCCACAGCATACAGAAAGGCCCGATCTGAAGATTCCGCCCGGCTCAGCGCCGTCGCCTGGGCAAAGTCATCATAGTTTTCGCTAACGATAAGCTCGGCGCCCGGCGACAGCCACAGACAGGTGTTCGAGCCTATCCGTAAACCGCCGAGCGCGTACCTGCCGCAATCAACCACCAACCGGCCGCCGCCCGCCTGCGCCAGTTCGTCCAGCGCCTGTTGAAAGAGTTCGGTATCAGGCGTCACGCCATCCGCATGGGGATGGCGCTGCGAAAGATAAATGTTCATAGCATGTCCTGGAAAATCAACGTGGAGGCTATCTCACCATCTCTCTCACCCTCAGCGTAGGGTCGAAAGCGATATCGCGGAAATATCTGCGTACCCTTTCACAATCGCCGTCACGACCAGGGGCAAAACGTGATAACACCCGCAAACTTTACCCCTGACAAAAATGAAAAAAGGGTCCGCATCACATTTAAGGCCTGATTCAACCACAGAAAACGTGAGGCGCATCGCGGGGTTTATTTCATTTTGTCGCCATTTGGCATGCTGCTCGCAGAACGGTACGAAAAACCGTCTATCGGGATTTTCGCCCCCATCTCCCTCTTTTACTGTGCAACCTCTCATCCCTGATAAAAGAGATACGCGCATGACGAGGACAGTAACCCCGCAACGAGAAGTCAAAACCCGCAATATCCTCTGCTGGGGGATGGGCGATATTTTCGGCAGCGGCGCGATGACCATCACCGGCCTGTGGCTGCTCTACTTTTATATTGAAGTCGCCGGGCTCTCGCCCGCCGCCGCGGCCTCTATTTTCGCCATCGCCAAGATTTGGGACGGCATCACCGACCCGGTAATGGGCTACATTACCGACAACATTCGCACCCGTTGGGGACGGCGACGGATCTTCTTTATTGTCGGCGCGCCGCTATCGCTCTGTTTCGCTCTGATGTGGATAAGTGGTTTTGGCTACGCTTGGTACCTCGGTACCTATCTACTATTCAGCACCGTCTTCACCCTGCTGATGGTGCCTTACGATACCCTGCCTGCAGAGATGACCGCGCGCTATGATTTGCGCTCGAAAATGTCCGGGGCACGAATGCTATTTGCTCAGGCGACAGCCTTTCTCGCGGCGCTAATCCCCGGGCAAATCATGGCCCACGTCGCCGATAAATCGCAGGCGTTTCTCTATATCGGCATTATCTTTGCCCTGCTTTTTGCCTTGCCGTGGATCTTCGTCTGGCGCGGTACCTGGGAACGTGAGCATCTCCCACCACCGCAGACGCAGCAAGGTTTAGGTAAAACGCTGCGCTCGCTGTATCGGGAAATGGCCTCGACCTTCCGTCTGCGGACCTTCCGTATCCATATCATGATGTACGTCGGCGGCGCGGTGGCGCTGGATATTTTCGGCTCGCTGTTTATGCACTACATGACCTACGTGCTACGTGTCGGCACCTCGCTGGCTTCGCAGGCCATGAGTCTGATGACGCTGTTTCAATTCTTCGCGATCCCTTTATTTACCTGGCTTTGCATCCGCGTCGGCAACGGCAACGCCTATAAGGTCGCCATCGCGCTGATCCTCTGCGCGCTACTGTGGTTCAGCCAACTAACCGCTTCTTTCAGCCATCTTTCCTGGCTGCTGCTCGGCGGCGCAATCGTGATGGGCATCGCCCGCGGCGGCACCTATCTCATCCCATGGAATGTCTACAATTTCCTGCCCGATATCGATGAAGCCTACACCGGCGTGCGCCGCGAAGGGATCTACGCGGGGGTGATGATGCTGACGCGCAAATTCTCCCAGGCGCTGGCGCTGTTTATCGTCGGCCTGGCGCTGGAAACCTTTGGATTCACCAAAGGCGCCGAAACGCAGAATACCGCCGCGCTGAATGGTATCTGGTGGGTATTCCTCGTTGGCCCCGGCCTGCTGGCCTTACTGGCGATGTATGGCGCGTTTCGTTTTCGCTTGAGCCAGCCGCGACATCAAATCCTGATTAGCGAACTGGAGCGTCTGCGCGCCGGTGGTCATCCACAGGATGCCAGCCCGCTGGCACGCGAAACCATCGAGCTATTGACCGGCCATCCACATCACAACGATCGCTGGCAACACGCCGCTGTTTCTACTCAAGGAAATCACTATGTCGCAGAAAAACAACCGTCCTGAATTACAGTCACTCATCGAAGCGCTAATCGGCAACTTAACCGCGATTACCGATGATAGCGGCGAGTATTTGCAGCGGCTGGCGGATGGCCGGGTGGTTGATACCAAAGGTTGGGACGGCTGGGAGTGGACGCATGGCATCGCCCTGTTTGGCCTGTTTCGCTACCAGCACCTGACAGGATCGCTTCGGGCTGGTGAACTTATCGACGGCTGGTTTAGCGCCCGTTTCGCCGAGGGCACGCCGGAGAAAAACATCAATACCGCTTGCCCGTTTTTAACCCTGGCGCTGCGCTATCAACAGACGCCTCGCAGCGACTGGCGCGCCTATCTGGAAAGCTGGGGAGACGCTATATATCGCCAGATGCCGCGTACCGATGAAGGCTGCCTGCAGCACGTCACCTATGAGGCTCCCCATCATCAACAAATCTGGGACGATACGCTAATGATGGCGGTGCTGCCGCTGGCGATGCTCGGCAAAATGTTTGCTAAATCGCGCTGGGTAGAAGAGGCGAAATTTCAGTTTTTGCAGCACCTGCACTATTTAAGCGACCGCCAAAGCGGCCTGTGGTTTCACGGCTGGCATTTCAACGGCAGACACCATTTCGCCGGCGCGCTGTGGGCTCGCGGCAATAGCTGGATAACGCTGGCGATACCGGAGCTACTGGAGATGCTCGCGCTCGACGAGCACGACGCCTTTTACCGCCAGTTGCAAAATACTCTGCAGATTCAGGTCAGCGCCCTTGCCCGCTGCCAGGCCGAAAACGGCCTATGGCCAACACTGCTCAACGACCCCGATAGTTATCTGGAAGCCTCTGCGACGGCGGGGTTTGCCGCGGGTATTTTTAAGGCGGTGCGCCTCGGCTACCTCGACGACGCGTTTCTGCCGGTCGCCGAGCGGGCCTGCCGGGGTATAATCGAACATATCTCACCGCAAGGAGAGCTAACGCAGGTGTCGTTTGGCACAGCGATGGGCCGCGACCTCGACCACTATCGTAACATTCCCCTGACCGCCATGCCCTACGGCCAGGCAATGGCGATACTGTGCCTGGTTGAAGCGCTACACCGCACGCTTTAATACGGCTATCTGAGCGCCGTCAGTTCGGTGCTCAGGCTATCAGCCAGATGACGTGCTCGTACGGGATCGAACATCACGTAAAACGCCGGCGAGGCCTCTCCTGTCTGCTGACAAAGCGTTTCCATTTCCGATGCGCAGCGATACAGCGCCTGTACGTTGATATGACAAATTTCCCGCATGCTCCAGCTGTTTTCCACCTCTCGGGCGAAGTGCAGAGTAAAGAAGGCCTTTTGCGCGTGGGTAAATGTCTGGCAATAAAGCGCCAGTCCCTGCCACTCTTCACGCCACCGAAGCGCCAGCGCGGCGGGAAAATCCGCCGTGAGAGCGAACGCTTGCGCCGCTTTCCCCAACTGCTGCGCGCTGGCTGCGACGTCATCTTTTTCTTGCGCGATTTGCGTGAGATTAGCCATCGATTTCTGCGGATCGTCACGCTTGAAGTGGATATCGTGCGCCGAACCGGGTAACCAGTGACTGCGCGCCAGTTGTCCGTAAAGGCTCCACACCGCCTGGCCGTAGCTTTCAGGCAATTGGCTATGGCGATGGAACACATGGTCTCGCACATATATTGACTGATAGAGTGTCTGCGTCGCCTGCTCAAGCAGCGACTGGAACTGCTGCGCGACATCGGCTGGCGGACACCAGCCGTAACGCTGCGCCAGCCATTGCACCAGTAACTGCTGCTGATTTTTTGCCGCCCCTTCGCCCAGCAATTGGCTGCAGGCGAAGAGGTTACATTCGCTTAACGTCGCAGGGATCCAGTGATTATCGATGCTTTCCCAACTGGTTTTGCAGATAGCGCCGGTAATGCGCGGATTGCGGCTCTGGCACCACAGCAGTCGCCCCTGTAGCTCATCAATACGTAAAAACGGCATGACTCCCCATCCCACTTCCTCGCCGGCAAGATCGATATCGATCCATACATCTCGCGTCTGCACCGCCAGCAGCGCCGGATTATTAGGGAATGCAGGCCAGAAACGTTCCGGCGTGAGTTTTATCGATACCGAAACCGCAGGCGGCAGCGGTTCAATCGCATCCAGCACGGCGCTGAGATCGTCATTGCTGGCCGGGAAAACGCGCAGTACCAGATGTTTATTTTGCGCGGCTACCACCTGGCTCAGGGCATTAAAGCAGCGGCGATACAGCATCAAGCTTTGCGCGGGCTGGCGGGGATCGTCGTGTTGTCTGGCCCACTGCGGGTGAGAGATTGGTAATAAGCCGTCGGTACTGGAGAGCGCGATAATCAAACCGGTGAGCGCTGGCACGCTTTGGCACACGGCGCGGATTTTGTCAGTTAACCAGCGGCTCCAGAAATCGACATCGAAACGCACCCCGCGCGGGGTATCCAGCAGTTCCGGATGCGCTAATAACAGTTCGGTTGGAAAGCTAAGTTCTTTCGCCTGCAGATAAAATCGCAACCCCTGTTCACGGCAGCGTAACGCCAGGCGATTGAGATAGATACAGCGCGCTCGTTGTTGGCTCGACAACCGGTCGTTATAGTCAAAAGGCGTATACCCCTGTGGCGAAACCAGCTTGCCAAACAGCTCGGCCTGCCCCACCACCACGGTATTAAAATCATGCTCAAGTGCGTATTCAATCAACCGGCAGGCCGACGGCCAGTGCCAGATATCCTGGTTGTTAAGCTCCAGCGCCCGCGTTTCCCACATCGTTTCGCCCTCCATTTCGCCCCTGACTGAACATAACGTAAGCAAACAAACGCGTCCGCTTTTTCCTGACATCTGATTGAAAGAAAACTGTCATATTGCTTTGACATAGTTGGACATTCAATGGCAAAGCTCGCCATAATGAAAAAGCGACGTCAATGATCCGGAGTGTGAGTTGTAATGGGCCAGGAAAAGCTATACATCGAAAAAGAACTCAGCTGGTTGTCCTTTAACGAGCGCGTACTTCAGGAAGCGGCGGACAAGAGCAACCCGCTTATCGAGCGCATGCGCTTCTTAGGAATTTACTCCAACAACCTTGATGAGTTTTACAAAGTGCGCTTCGCCGAACTTAAGCGACGCATTCTTATCAGTGAAGAACAAGGTAGTACCGCCCATTCACGTCATCTGTTAGGCAAAATC
The DNA here is from genome assembly GCF_032601985.1 of Klebsiella sp. 141203. Taxonomy (NCBI): domain Bacteria; kingdom Pseudomonadati; phylum Pseudomonadota; class Gammaproteobacteria; order Enterobacterales; family Enterobacteriaceae; genus Klebsiella; species Klebsiella sp. 141203. Next base: position 1,522,107 of record NZ_JAQIRL010000001.1, read on the forward strand.
CAGGCCCGCGTGCTAAAGGCCGATCAGGAATTTGATGGTCTTTACAATGAACTGCTGCTGGAAATGGCGCGTAATCAGATCTTCCTGATTAACGAACGCCAGCTGTCCGTTAACCAGCAGTCCTGGCTGCGCAACTACTTCAAACAGTATCTTCGCCAGCATATTTCGCCGATTCTGATCAACCGCGAGACGGACCTGGTTCAATTCCTGAAAGATGATTACACCTATCTGGCGGTGGAGATTATCCGCGGCGACACCATTAATTATGCGCTGCTGGAGATTCCATCTGATAAGGTGCCGCGCTTTGTGAACCTGCCGCCGGAAACGCCGCGACGCCGCAAGCCAATGATTCTGCTGGATAACATTCTGCGTTACTGCCTGGATGATATCTTTAAGGGCTTCTTTGACTACGATGCCCTGAATGCATACTCGATGAAAATGACCCGCGATGCCGAGTACGATCTGGTACACGAAATGGAATCGAGCCTGATGGAGCTGATGTCCTCCAGCCTGAAGCAGCGCTTAACCGCCGAGCCGGTACGTTTTGTCTACCAGCGCGATATGCCGGACGCGATGGTTGAAATGCTGCGCGATAAGCTCTCCATCTCCAACTACGATTCAATGCTGCCGGGCGGGCGTTATCACAACTTTAAAGACTTTATCGGTTTCCCGAATGTTGGCAAGGCCAATCTGGTCAACAAACCGATGCCGCGCCTGCGCCATCTGTGGTTCGATAAATTCCGCAACGGCTTTGACGCTATCCGCGAACGCGACGTACTGCTCTACTACCCATACCATACCTTCGAGCATGTGCTTGAACTGCTGCGTCAGGCGTCGTTCGACCCAAGCGTGCTGGCGATCAAAATCAATATCTACCGCGTCGCTAAGGATTCACGGATTATCGATTCGATGATCCACGCCGCCCACAACGGTAAAAAAGTGACCGTGGTGGTTGAACTGCAGGCTCGCTTCGACGAAGAGGCCAATATTCACTGGGCCAAACGTCTGACAGAAGCCGGCGTACACGTTATCTTCTCGGCGCCGGGGCTGAAGATCCACGCCAAGCTATTCCTCATTTCGCGTAAAGAAGGCGATGAGGTAGTGCGTTATGCGCATATCGGCACCGGCAACTTCAACGAGAAAACCGCTCGTATCTACACCGACTATTCACTTCTCACCGCCGACGCGCGCATCACCAATGAAGTTCGTCGCGTATTTAACTTTATCGAAAACCCTTACCGGCCAGTTAGCTTCGACTACCTGCTGGTGTCGCCGCAGAACTCGCGTCGTCTGCTGTATGAAATGATCGACCGCGAAATCGCCAATGCGCAGAATGGGCAACCGTCCGGAATTACGCTTAAATTAAATAACCTGGTCGATAAAGGGCTGGTGGACAGACTCTACGCCGCCTCCAGCACCGGCGTGCCGGTGAACCTGCTTATCCGCGGCATGTGCTCGCTGATCCCCGGTCTTGAGGGAATAAGCGAAAATATTCGCGTGATTAGTATCGTTGACCGTTTCCTTGAGCACGACAGGGTCTATTGTTTTGAAAACGGCGGTGATAAACAGGTGTGGTTATCCTCCGCCGACTGGATGACGCGCAATATCGACTATCGTATCGAAGTCGCCGTACCGCTGCTGGACCCGCGTCTGAAGCAACGCGTACTGGATATTCTCGATATCCTGTTCAACGATACCGTAAAAGCGCGCTATCTTGATAAAGAACTGAGTAATCGCTACGTGCCGCGCGGCAATCGTCGCAAAGTACGCGCACAGATGGCGATTTACGATTATCTCAAATCACTCGAACAACCCGATTAACCTATGCCAATAAACGAAAAAACCCCTCGGCCGCAGGAGTTCGCTGCGGTCGACCTTGGTTCGAACAGTTTTCATATGGTGATCGCCCGTGTCGTCGACGGGGCAATGCAGATCATCGGTCGCCTGAAGCAACGCGTCCACCTGGCCGATGGCCTGGATGAAAACTCGGTGTTGAGCGAAGAAGCGATTACTCGCGGACTGAACTGCCTGTCGCTGTTTGCTGAACGTCTGCAAGGGTTCTCCCCTTCCAGCGTTTGTATCGTCGGGACGCATACCCTGCGCCAGGCGGCCAACGCGGCGGACTTTCTCAAACGAGCGGAAAAAGTTATTCCTTATCCCATCGAGATAATCTCCGGTAACGAAGAAGCGCGTCTGATTTTTATGGGCGTTGAGCATACGCAACCGGAGCGCGGTCGTAAGCTGGTTATCGACATCGGCGGCGGCTCGACTGAGCTCGTGATCGGCGAAGATTTCGAACCCCGCCTGGTGGAAAGCCGACGTATGGGCTGCGTAAGCTTCTCCCAGGCCTATTTCCCCGGCGGCGTTATCAATAAAGAAAACTTCCAGCGCGCGCGCCTGGCGGCGGTGCAGAAGCTGGAAACGCTGGCATGGCAGTTCCGTATTCAGGGATGGAACGTGGCGCTGGGCGCCTCTGGCTCCATCAAAGCCGCGCATGAAGTGCTGATCGCCATGGGGGAAAAAGACGGATTTATTACGCCTGATCGCCTGGAAATGCTGGTTAGTGAGCTGCTGAAGAATAAAAACTTCGATTCATTAAGCCTGCCGGGATTGTCGGAAGACCGCAAAGCGGTATTCGCTCCGGGCCTGGCGATTTTGTGCGGGGTATTCGACGCGCTGGCGATCAAAGAGCTGCGCCTGTCCGACGGCGCCCTGCGCGAAGGCGTGTTGTACGAGATGGAAGGCCGCTTCCGCCACCAGGATATTCGCAGCCGAACGGCCCAAAGCCTGGCGAACCAGTACAATATCGATCGCGAACAGGCCCGCCGGGTACTGGAGACCACCACTCAGATGCTGGAACAGTGGCAGGAACAAAACCCGAAACTGGCGAATCCGCATCTGTCTGCCCTGCTGAAGTGGGCGGTAATGCTACATGAAGTGGGGCTGAACATTAACCACAGCGGTATGCATCGCCACTCCGCCTATATCCTGCAAAATAGCGACTTGCCGGGCTTTAATCAGGAGCAGCAGATGCTGATGGCCACGCTGGTGCGCTATCATCGCAAGGCTATCAAGCTGGATGATTTGCCGCGTTTTACCTTGTTCAAGAAAAAACAGTTCCTGCCGCTTATCCAACTACTGCGTCTGGGCGTGTTACTGAACAATCAGCGTCAGGCGACGACGACGCCGCCAAAACTGACATTGAAGACGGAAGCCAACCACTGGACCTTAATTTTCCCGCACGACTGGTTTAGCCAGAACGCGTTGGTACTGCTGGATCTGGAAAAAGAGCAACAGTATTGGGAAGGCGTGCCGGAATGGCTGCTGAAAATTACTGAAGAAGAAGCGTAAAGCTGACATCTTTGACTAAAACGGCCGGGTCATACGCCCGGCCGTTTTTTATGCGACTTCAGCCGCACAGGCCAACTGTTCTATCGGAACCGGCATACCAATGTCATAGCCCTGCATATAATCAATCCCCAGAGAAATCGCCGCCTGGCGGATCTCCGGCGATTCCACATACTCCGCCACTACCTGCATATTTTTGATTTGCGCCAACCGGCAAATCGACGCCACAACCTGATAATCCAGGCTACTGGTCACCAGATTACGGATAAAGCTCCCATCAATTTTCAGCATGTCGACGTTGAGCGTTTTCAGCCGCGCATAGCTGGCATAGCCGGTCCCGAAATCATCAATCGCCACCCGGCATCCCAACTCCTGCAACCGCGCGAGCGTTTGTTGCGCCTGCTCCGGATTACTGAGCGAGTGATTTTCCGTCAGTTCAAAAATAAGCTGCCACGGCTCGATATTATAATGATGCAACATTTCCTCGACTTCGTCCGGGAACCGGCTGCGGCTGACCGAGACTGGCGACAGATTGATGGCCAGACGCATGCCTGGCAGCGTATGTCGATTATCGTTCATAAAAGCCAGCGTATTGTCGATAACCCAGCTGTCGATGCGAGAAGCCAGGCCAAATTCGTGCGCCGCGGGCAAAAAATTATCCGGCGCAACCAGTTCGCCCTGCTCGCCCACCATACGCAACAGGACTTCATGATAGCTATCGCCACGCATGCCGATAATGGGCTGCGCCATCAGCCGAAAGCGATTCTGCTCCAGCGCCTGCAGGATCTGGTTCATCATAGACACGCGTTCTTTTAATCCCTGCTGGACGTGAACGGCGCCGCGGCGCTGCACGTTTTCCGGGTGGCCGCTGGTTAACGACATATCGGCAATATTATTCAGTTCGCCGAGCAGTAAATACAGATGTTTGACCGGAGAGCGCACGTTGCAATAGCTGATCCCGACGGGCGGCTGCAGCGGAATACCATCCCAGATGAAACGGAACTGCTTAATCCGCTCATCCAGCATCACGATGCGTTTTTGATGATCGTCGCTATTCAGGCGTACCACCAGATCATGGCCCGAAAGGTGATAGACCATTTCATTCGGCTGCAGCATGTGACTTAAGTATTCCGACAGCTGCTGCTTATACTGAATGCGTAGCATCACGCCATAGTGCCGACCAAGCAACTCCAGCTCCGGCATGCGTAAAAAGCACAGTACCGACCAGGTCGAGTGGTTTAGCGCTCGGCTCAGGGCCCGTAAATTTGGCATATGAACGACCGGGTCGAGAAAGGCCATCCTACGAACCCGACGGTGGATCATCCGCTGCTGCGTCGCCAGCATCGCCATATAAGCGATAATAAAGGAGAAAACCAGGTAGCTGGAGGAGGTAATCGCCAGCTGGTTATTGTAGATCGGGGAAAATGGCAGATAGCTGTAATGAAAATGGATAACCAGAATTAATATCGGCGGCCACACCAGGGAAATAAAACGATAACCGAAACGCATCGCTCCCCATAGCATGACCGGCATAAGTAATGAAAGTGTATAATTTGTGCTAAATATCGTGCTGTTGGCATTTAACGGCATGAATAATAAAGCCAGTATTATTAACAATACTATTGCCCAGACAATAATTTCCAGCGGTTTTATTTTTTGGTCAATTTGTAAACGTACCTGGGATATAAAGCCGCGTAAGTGTAGCGGATTACGAATAACGCGAAGCAAAAAATAGCACAGCGGCACGCCGGTCAGACAACCGACCATCAGCGCCTGAAAAGTGATTAACGATCGTAAACTAAATGGCGTCGTCCCAACCAGTTCCGCCGCACGCGGATGCAGGCCAAGATACTCAGCAAGTTGAGAAATAATGAGAAAAATCACCGAAGGCAGCAGCATTTGCCAGAACAACCGATGCGGCATCAGGGCAACATTGCCGTGTGAAATCTGCTGACGGCGCGGAACGAAAATACGATACCCGCCCCAGCACAGCACCGCGGGGATCAAAAAATGAAATAACACACCGATGGCTTGCTCAAAGGTCATGCCGCGCGTAATGGTCAGCAGCAAACCGATAACGATGCCCGGCAGCGCCGCCCAGCCAAAAAAAAGCATCAGGCTTAATACTAGCGCCAGTGGAAGGTAATACAGGAAGACGGTATGACCGTTAAGATTTGCAAATGTATTCGCGGCGCGCGCCAGCGGCAACAGCAGCGTAGGCAGGATGAGCGGTAGCGCCCACCATTTATCCTGATATCGTTTGTATAGTTTAATAATACTCATAGATGCTCGACAGATTACCCCAACTCCTGCGGAGTATATTCAGACAGGCATCCAACCCGACCAGGCTAACCGCGAAAGTAATAACGATGCGGAACAGATGGACGATTTTAGTGAGCAATGGAATCAAGCAATTGACGCAAATCAATAAACTATTTAGCTAATATTAATAAAACTTATTTTTTTGCGACCTCGTTCAACAACCAAAATCTGTGTAAATACGATGTTCATCTTATATAACATTAAGTAATGTTTTAGCACTACGATTTTTACACCGCCGACAATTGACCCCACCGCTATACTATGACTTAATACCCCCATCGCCCGTCTTCGGGTATACTTCAAGGAACCTTTTGTGAGTCAGGCACCCAGTATGCGTAAACGACATCGATTTAACCGTCGCATGACCCGTATCGTACTACTTATCAGTTTTCTCTTCTTCTTTGGACGCTTTGTCTACTCCTCTATCGGTGCCTGGTACCATCATCAGGACAAACAAGAGTCGCAGCAATCGACCATCACCATTGACGCTCCGGCGACGCCAACGACTCCAGCCCAGGAATAACGCCTACGGCAAAATTTTTAGTTGTTGCAGCAGACGCAGCATCTCCGCTATCCCTTTGTTGATAACTTTATCCTGACGCATCACCACGCCCAGTTGGCGATAGAGCCGCGGCGATAGCGACTGTATACGTATTCCGGTGCGGTCATCTTCATCCGCCACCGCCATCTTCGGTACGATACTGTATCCCAGACCGGCACGCACCATACGCTTGATAGCCTCAATGCTACCGAGTTGCATCACCGGCGCCGAGTTTACCCCGGCAGCGCGAAACCAGCCATCGATTAGCCCACGGGTCCCGCTGCCGGCTTCAAATGCTATTAGCGAAAGTGCCTGTAGCAGTGAAGGCGTCACTTGCCCCACTAGCGGTTCATCATCGTTGGCAGTAATAAATACAAACTCTTCCTCCAGCACTGGCGTTACCGCCAGGCTGCGGCCGCTGGCAGGTAAGGTCACCAATCCCAGATCAAGCCGGCTTTCTTCCACCGCACGTACAATGTCAAGCGTATTACCGGTCGTGACGCCAACCGTTAACAGCGGATGCTTCTCGCGTAGATGGCGCAATAGCGGCGGCAGCAAATGAATACAGGCCGTCGCCCCGGTACCGAAGCTCATCGTGCCGTGCACTTCATGGTTAAACTCAGCCACCGACTGCACCGCCGTATTCACCGCCTGCTCAATAATTTCACTATGGGCCAGTAGCGCCAATCCGGCGGCAGTGGCTTTGATCCCTCGGCCGGTACGCTCAACCAACCGCGTCTTCAGGAACTGCTCAAGCTGGCGAACCTGCAGGCTTACCGCCGGCTGCGATATTCCCAGTACATCAGCGGCGGCGGAAAAACTGCCGCGCTGCGCCACCAGCCGAAAGGTCGTCAGATTTACCAAATTCAGCATCGTCATCACAAAGTTTCTCTTATGCAGGCTATAAGCCCCAGGGACTGCCTGCACAATAGCGCGCGCGATATGCTGCCGACAACTGCATAACGCTTTGGAATTCAATGAAAACGTCAACCTTGCCTGCCACCGCGCCTCTTTCCCTTACTCTCGCAGCCGGCGGCAACCAGCTCATCAACTGGGGGATCGTTTTTTATATGCCCGGTACCTTTGCCGGCGCTATTGCTAGTGATACTGGCTGGGGCGGAACGGAGATCTATCTCGGTTTGACCTTCGCCATGCTGATGATGGCGGCGATCTCGCCTTTTATCGCCCGCCTGTTGGCCTGGTTTGGCGGTCAGCGGGTGGTGTTCATCGGTTCATTAACCATCGCGGCAAGCTGCCTGGCTATGTCGCAGGCAGACAGCCTGATCTTCTGGTACGTCGCATGGCTACTGGCCGGTGTCGGTATGCGGCTGGCGCTATACGATGCGCTGTTCGCCGCGCTGGTTAACCTGTATGGTCAACGCGCGAGAATGACTATTTCACGGGTGACCCTGGCTGGAGGACTGGCCTCAGCGATATTCTGGCCGCTGGGCACCGCGCTGCTCGCGCTAATGGGATGGCGTGGAGCGCTGGTAATCTACAGCCTGTTTGGCCTGTTTAGCGCACTACTGCTGTGGCGGATGCCTAATCAACGCTTGCCCGACCGGAGCGCTCATCAGGAGAAAGTGCCGCTTTCCCGCCGCGACCAGCGCACAGGCCTGCTGTACGCCTCGCTTATCGCTTTGGTCACCTTTATTTCTAACGGCACATCCACCCATCTGCCTGAGTTTATCGCCAGCTACGGTCTGCCGGTAACAATAGGCGTACTATGGGGCATCGGACAGACCGGCGCCCGCTTTCTTGAGGTGATTTCAGGAGCGCGACTCACCCCACTCCGGCTAACGCTGTTGACCACAGCGCTATTGCCGCTCTGCTTTTTACTGGGCCTCAACGCCACCTCGCTAAGCTGGACCGTTGGCGGTTTTGTTTTCGCCTACGGGGCAATTAACGGCCTGACAACGGTATTTAAGGCAACATTACCGTTGCAGCTATTCGCAGCGGAAGATTACGCGCGGCGTACCGGACGGCTGCTGATCCCAGCGCAACTGCTGGCCGCCGTCTCGCCATTTGCCTATGCCTGGCTAAATCAACATCTGGGGATAGAAAGGAGCCTTGCTATTTCGGGTCTCTTATCGCTGGTCGTACTGGGGCTGGCGCTGAGAATCGGCTGGCTGCAGCGGCGGCAGGTTGTACGTATAAGTCAGAGACAAAGTGAAGAGAGGGTATGAAAAAGCCTCTGTAAAACACACACATTTAGGACTATCAGGCCACGATCAGACGCTTAAACAGCAGCTGCTGGACGTCCTGACGATGTGCCAGGATCGCATGCGCGGTCACTAACGTACCGTCTACGGAATACAAAACCCGGTAGCCTTCAGCGTGATTAAACTCCCGGTATTTGGCGCAGCCAATTTTCAGCAATTCGGGGCAAATCTGGCAGCCCAAGGGGAACTGGCCTACGGTGCTCTCAAACTGTGTAAGAATATCTGCGATAACCCAACCGAAATTTATCACATGGTACTTTTTCAAACCTGAATTCTAAATCAGAGAGTACCATCAAAAATTCCATTGAAAAAACAGTGCTTCCCGTGGCTAAAAGCTGCCAGAAAGTGCCAGATACAAAAACAAAAAAGCCCGCATTTACGCGGGCTTAGAGGTACTTGACTGCTTTTACGTGCAGGCTGTTGCCAGACGCGAAATCATTCCCACTCAATAGTCGCTGGCGGCTTACCGCTGATGTCGTACACCACGCGGGAAATACCGTTAACTTCGTTGATGATGCGGTTGGAGACGCGGCCAAGGAAATCATACGGCAGGTGCGCCCAGTGCGCGGTCATAAAGTCGATGGTTTCTACCGCACGCAGGGAGACGACCCAGTCGTATTTACGGCCATCGCCCATCACGCCGACGGAGCGAACCGGCAGGAACACGGTAAATGCCTGGCTCACTTTGTCATACAGGTCGGCTTTACGCAGTTCTTCAATGAAGATAGCGTCCGCGCGACGCAGCAGGTCGCAGTACTCTTTCTTCACTTCGCCGAGTACGCGAACGCCAAGGCCCGGCCCCGGGAACGGGTGACGGAACAGCATGTCGTACGGCAGGCCCAGCTCCAGACCAATCTTACGCACTTCGTCTTTGAACAGCTCTTTCAGCGGTTCAACGAGGCCCATCTTCATCTCTTTCGGCAGCCCGCCCACGTTGTGGTGAGACTTGATGACGTGCGCTTTACCGGTCGCGGAAGCGGCGGATTCGATCACGTCAGGGTAGATAGTGCCCTGCGCCAGCCATTTCACGTCTTCCAGCTTCAGCGCTTCTTCGTCGAACACTTCAACGAAGACGCGGCCAATGATTTTACGCTTCGCTTCCGGATCATTTTCGCCCTTCAGCGCGGTCAGGAAGCGGTCTTCCGCCGCAACGTGCACGATGTTCAGGCCGAAACGGTCGCCGAACATATCCATAACCTGCTCGGCTTCGTTCAGGCGCAGCAGGCCGTTATCCACGAATACGCAGGTCAGGTTTTTGCCGATGGCGCGGTGCAGCAGCATCGCGGTAACGGAAGAGTCAACGCCGCCGGACAGGCCGAGGATGACTTTATCTTCACCCACCTGCTGACGAATACGCTCAACCGCGTCGTCGATGATCTTCGCCGGCGTCCACAGCGCTTCACACTGGCAGATATCGCGCACGAAGCGCTCCAGCATACGCAGCCCCTGACGGGTGTGGGTGACTTCCGGGTGGAACTGTACGCCGTAGAAGCGTTTTTCTTCATTAGCCATGATGGCGAACGGGCAGCTTTCAGTGCTGGCGACGGTCACAAAGTCGGAAGGGATAGCGGTGACTTTATCACCATGGCTCATCCACACGTCCAGCAGCGGCTTACCGTCAGCGCTCAGCGCATCTTCGATGCCCTTGATCAGCGCGCTGTCGGTCTGCACTTCCACCTGCGCGTAACCGAACTCGCGCTCGTTGGAAGCTTCAACGTGGCCGCCCAACTGCATGGCCATGGTCTGCATGCCGTAGCATACGCCGAATACCGGTACACCGGCTTCGAAGACGTACTGCGGCGCGCGCGGGCTGTTGTCTTCGGTGGTGCTTTCCGGGCCGCCGGAAAGAATAATGCCGTTCGGGTTGAACTCGCGGATTTGAGCTTCGGTCACGTCCCAAGCCCAGAGCTCGCAATAGACCCCTAATTCACGTACGCGACGCGCAACCAGCTGGGTGTACTGAGAACCGAAGTCCAGGATAAGAATGCGATGTTTATGAATGTTATCCGTCATTGACGTTAATTCCAGAGAAGTAGCGATGATTGAATAAAAATCGCCCGGCGCGTAGCCGGGCGATGAAAATCAGGAGCCCATGCGGTAGTTCGGGGATTCCTTGGTGATCGTCACGTCGTGAACGTGGCTCTCCTGGATGCCCGCGCCGCTGATGCGCACGAACTCTGCTTTGGTACGCAGTGCGTCAATAGTACCACAACCGGTCAGACCCATACAGGAGCGCAGGCCGCCCATCTGCTGGTGAATGATCTCTTTCAGGCGGCCTTTATAGGCAACGCGGCCTTCGATACCTTCCGGCACCAGTTTGTCAGCGGCGTTATCGCTCTGGAAGTAACGGTCGGAGGAACCTTTGGACATCGCGCCCAGGGAACCCATACCGCGGTAGGATTTGTAAGAACGACCCTGATAGAGCTCGATTTCACCCGGGGATTCTTCGGTACCGGCCAGCATGGAGCCAACCATCACCGCGGCGGCGCCTGCAGCAATCGCTTTTGCGATATCGCCGGAGAAGCGGATACCGCCATCGGCGATAACCGGAATACCGGTGCCTTCCAGCGCTTCAACCGCGTCGGAAACGGCGGTGATCTGCGGAACGCCTACGCCGGTAACGATACGGGTAGTACAGATGGAGCCAGGGCCGATACCCACTTTCACCGCGCTGACGCCAGCTTCCGCCAGGGCACGAGCGCCCGCGCCGGTCGCCACGTTGCCGCCGATGATTTGCAGGTCAGGATATTTAGCGCGCGTTTCGCGAATACGCTGCAGAACGCCTTCGGAATGACCGTGAGAGGAGTCGATCAGCAGAACGTCAACGCCTGCGGCAACCAGCGCGTCAACGCGCTCTTCGTTACCGGCGCCAGCGCCAACGGCCGCGCCAACGCGCAGACGACCGTGCTCGTCTTTACACGCATTCGGTTTACGTTCCGCTTTCTGGAAATCTTTTACGGTGATCATGCCGCGCAGATGGAAGCTATCATCCACTACCAGCGCTTTTTCTACGCGTTTTTCGTGCATTTTAGCAAAGACCACTTCACGGCTTTCGCCTTCACGCACGGTGACCAGGCGCTCTTTCGGCGTCATATAAACGCTGACCGGCTGATTCAGGTCGGTAACAAAACGCACGTCGCGGCCGGTGATAATGCCGACCAGTTCGTTGTCTTCGGTCACTACAGGATAACCGGCGAAACCGTTACGTTCGGTCAGCTCTTTCACTTCGCGCAGGGTGGTAGTCGGCAGAACGGTCTGTGGATCGCTTACCACGCCGGATTCATGTTTCTTCACGCGACGGACTTCTTCAGCCTGACGCTCGATGGACATGTTTTTATGAATAAAGCCGATGCCGCCTTCCTGGGCCAGGGCAATCGCCAGGCGCGCTTCAGTTACGGTATCCATCGCCGCGGAGAGCATAGGAATATTCAGACGAATAGTTTTCGTCAGCTGCGTGCTGAGATCGGCGGTATTCGGCAGAACGGTAGAATGAGCGGGAACAAGGAGGACGTCGTCAAACGTCAGGGCTTCTTTAGCGATACGTAGCATGGGCAATATCTCGACCAGGGTGGATAAATATTGCCGTGGCATTATACAGAGCGTAACCGATTGCATCCACCCTTTTTTGCAAATAATACTTGCGATCCCCTCTCAGCGCGTTACTATCGACTGAATAACCTGCTGATTTAGAATTTGATCTTGCTCACATGTTGCCATCTCAATCCCCTGCAATATTTACGGTCAGCCGCCTGAATCAGACGGTTCGCTTACTGCTGGAACGCGAAATGGGCCAGGTCTGGATAAGCGGCGAAATCTCTAACTTCAGCCAGCCCTCTTCCGGCCACTGGTACTTCACCTTAAAAGACGATAACGCACAAGTGCGCTGCGCGATGTTTCGCAACAGCAACCGCCGCGTCACGTTTCGCCCGCAGCATGGCCAGCAGGTGCTGGTTCGCGCCAACATTACCCTTTACGAGCCGCGCGGCGACTACCAGATCATCGTCGAAAGCATGCAACCCGCCGGTGAAGGCCTGCTGCAGCAGAAATATGAGCAGCTCAAGGCGCTCCTGACGGCGGAAGGCTTATTCGATCAAAGCCACAAGCAGGCGCTCCCCTCTCCCGCGCACTGCGTCGGCGTCATCACCTCCAAAACCGGCGCCGCGCTGCATGATATTTTACATGTTTTGAAACGCCGCGATCCCTCGCTGCCGGTGATTATCTACCCGACGGCGGTGCAAGGCGATGATGCGCCGGGGCAAATCGTGCGCGCGATAGCAGTAGCCAACCAGCGGCAGGAATGCGATGTACTGATCGTCGGGCGCGGCGGCGGTTCGCTGGAAGATTTATGGAGCTTTAACGACGAACGGGTGGCGCGGGCAATATTCGCCAGCCGCATTCCGGTAGTGAGCGCCGTCGGCCATGAAACCGACGTCACCATCGCCGATTTCGTCGCCGACCTACGGGCGCCGACGCCCTCTGCGGCGGCAGAGATCGTCAGCCGCAATCAGCAGGAGCTTCTGCGTCAGCTACAGTCAGGCCAGCAGAGCCTGGAGATGGCGATGGATTATTTCCTCGCCAACCGCCAGCGCCGCTTTACGCAGTTGTTTCACCGCTTACAGCAGCAACATCCTCAGCTGCGCTTAGCGCGTCAGCAAACCGAGCTGGAACGCCTGCGACAGCGGATGCGCTTTGCGCTGGAAAGCCAGCTCAAACGTGCCGACCAGCGTCAGCAGCGCGCCGCGCAGCGGTTGAATCAGCAAAACCCGCAGCCGCGCATCCATCGCGCGCAGTCGCGTATTCAGCAACTGGAGTATCGTCTGGCGGAAAATATTCGCGCCCGACTGAGCGAGCAGCGCGAGCGTTTCGGCAATACCGTGACGCATCTGGAAGCCGTCAGTCCGCTGGCGACGCTGGCTCGCGGCTATAGCGTCACCTCAGCCGGTGACGGCAAAGTGCTGAAAAAAATCAAACAGGTGCAGGCTGGCGATGTCGTGACTACCCGGCTGGAAGATGGTTGGGTCGAGAGCGAAGTGACAACCATCACTCCAGTGAAAAAAACGCGCGCCCGCAAAAAAGTCTGATTATCCCCCCGTATCATGCGGGGATAACTATACTGCTGTCATGCCCTTTTAAAACCGTTCATCCGGCCAGGGAGCGTGATATGCCAGATACTTGTCCTCGTTTCGTGATTCCACCCTACATTTTACGCCGCATTGTCGATCATGGTTCCGTTCAGCAGCAGCGCTGCGCGCAGCAAACGCTGAGCCATGTACAAACCCTGATGACGCACGTGCCGGGCCGCCCCGCCGCCGCCCATGTCGCCACGCCAGGCCAGCTTGAGCGCGACATTTACGATGCCAGGCAGACTCAGGAACTTCCAGGATTCCAGGTGCGCTTTGAAGGACAGCCTTCCAACGGCGATGTCGCCGTGGATGAAGCCTACGACTATCTCGGCATCACCCATGAGTTTTTCTGGACGAGCTATCATCGTGATTCGCTGGACAACCGCGGATTGAAGCTGACCGGCAGCGTCCACTATGGTCACGAATATCAAAACGCTTTCTGGAATGGGCAGCAAATGGTGTTTGGCGACGGTGATGGTGAAATCTTTAATCGCTTTACTATTGCGATTGATGTGGTGGCGCACGAGTTAAGCCATGGCGTTACGGAGAGCGAAGCCGGGCTTATCTATTTCGAACAATCCGGCGCGCTCAATGAATCGCTTTCCGATGTTTTTGGCTCACTGGTCAAGCAATATCAACGCCAGCAAACGGCAGATAAAGCAGACTGGATAATTGGCGAGGGGCTCCTCGCGAAAGGTATTCACGGCCAAGGACTGCGTTCGATGTCGCACCCGGGAACCGCCTATGATGACCCCATTCTTGGTAAAGACCCGCAACCCGCCCATATGAAAGATTTTGTGCATACCCAGCAGGATAACGGCGGCGTGCATATTAACTCCGGCATTCCTAATCATGCTTTCTATCTCGCCGCCAGCGCGCTGGGTGGTTTTGCATGGGAAAAAGCGGGATATGCCTGGTACGACGCAGTTTGTGATAAGTCACTGGCCAAAGACGCCGATTTTTCAGCCTTTGCCGGACTGACGATTCAACATGGCGAAAAACGTTTTGGTAAAACGGTCGCCGAGGCGATTCGCCAGGCCTGGGAGGGCGTTGGAGTCACATCATGAACGAGGCCGACCTCAGCGATGACGCAATTATTGAACTGGCGCGCGAGGGCGGCGTCGCCTGGATCCCGACGCTGAGCGGCATGCGTAAGATTGTCGTGGCGCAGCTTAACGAGCAACAAAAACAGCGCATCGCCGCAATACTGCAGCAGTCGTTGCCGCTGGGCAAGCCGCCGGGGCAGCCGGATTCTCCGGGTAGCGGCGACCAGCGTTTTTTTCGCATTCAGATAATCAGCGCCCAGCACTATCACAGCCTGATCATTCTCATCCCGGAAGAGCGCGCGCCGCAGGCGCTGGTTGAACTCTGGCGTAATGGTGAAGGCTGCGTTAGCGATTAGACAGGCACAAATTCGACGCGCTTTTTCGAGATCAGCCCGTGGCCGTGCTGGCAGAAATAATCCACCGCGCCGCACGCCTTCAGCACTTCCAGCGGCTGATGGCAGTCCGGGCAGCGCGCCTCTAAAGCAAAATCTTTCTCACAGTGCGCGCAATGCGCGCTGTTGCCTTGTGCTTCCAACCGGGCATGACAAATGGGGCAATTGAGTTCCATGGCGTCTCCTTCTCATAATGAATAGCATGAGTTTATCACGTCATACGTCAGCGTTGCTGACCCGGCGAAGCGTTGAATAGGGTAGATAAAAAAACCCGCCAGCGGCGGGTTTCTGCATTATTTGCTTTTCTTGATATGCTTAATCAAGCGTTTACGCTTACGCATCTGGTTCGGCGTCAGGGTATTACGTTTATTGGCAAACGGGTTCTCCCCTTCCTTGAACTGAATGCGGATCGGCGTTCCCATGACATCCAGGGATTTACGGAAGTAGTTCATCAGATAACGCTTGTAGGAATCCGGCAGGTCTTTCACCTGGTTGCCGTGAATCACCACGATCGGCGGGTTATAACCACCGGCATGCGCATACTTCAGCTTCACGCGGCGACCGCGTACCAGCGGCGGCTGATGGTCTTCTGCCGCCATGGTCATAATGCGGGTCAGCATGGCGGTACCCACGCGACGGGTGGCGCTGTCGTAAGCTTCGCGCACCGATTCGAACAGGTTGCCAACGCCGCTGCCGTGCAGAGCGGAGATAAAGTGCACGCGGGCGAAGTCGATGAAGCCCAGACGGAAGTCGAGGGTCTCTTTCACCTGCTCTCTCACTTCCTGGCTCAGGCCATCCCATTTGTTAACCACGATAACCAGGGAACGACCGCTGTTAAGAATAAAGCCCAGCAGCGACAGATCCTGATCGGAGATGCCTTCACGGGCATCAATGACCAGCATCACCACGTTGGCGTCTTCAATCGCCTGCAGCGTCTTGATGACCGAGAATTTCTCCACGACGTCGGTAATTTTGCCGCGCTTACGCACGCCGGCGGTATCGATAAGCACATATTCGCGTTCATCGCGCTGCATCGGGATGTAGATACTGTCGCGGGTTGTACCCGGCATATCGTAAACCACCACGCGGTCTTCGCCGAGAATACGGTTAGTCAGCGTTGACTTACCGACATTTGGACGACCGACGATCGCCAGCTTAATCGGGAGATCTTGCGGGTTGAAGTCGTCTTCCGGCTCTTCAACTTCTTCGCCGTTTTGCTCGGCTTCAAACTGCGCCCAGTATGCGGCGTCTTCATCCACTTCTTCCTGAGGATTAACCTCATCTACCCACGGCAGCAGCACGTGTTCCAGCAGGCTGGTGACGCCGCGGCCATGCGAAGCGGCAATCGGATAAATATCGCCCAGCCCCAGCGACCAGAAGTCGGCCATCGCCTGATCGACGTCGATGCCGTCAGTTTTGTTCGCCACCAGGAAGGTCGGTTTTTCGCGAGAACGCAGATGTTTGGCGATCGCGGAATCCGCCGGCATCAGGCCCGCGCGCGCATCAACCATAAACAGCACCACGTCGGCCTCTTCAATCGCCAGCAGAGACTGTTCCGCCATCCGGGTTTCCACGCCTTCTTCCGTACCGTCGATACCACCGGTATCGATACAGATGAATTCGCGGCCTTCCACTTCAGCACGACCGTACTTACGGTCGCGAGTCAGCCCCGGGAAATCCGCGACCAACGCGTCACGAGTGCGCGTTAAGCGGTTGAAGAGCGTGGATTTTCCAACGTTAGGGCGCCCGACAAGCGCGACCACAGGTATCATGTTAAATGCCTCATACAAATTGCAATACAACCTCATTTTACGAGGTTTTTTAAAAAATCAAAACGGCCCCTGTCTGCCAGGAGCCGTTTATTAAAGCGATACTACCGCGCGAGTTAACGCGTGATCGAATACAGCGTACCGTCTTTGGCCTGGATAAGCAGGCGACCATCGGCGATAACCGGGTCGGTCAGGAAGCCGGAACTATCGACTTTCTGCTGCGCCACAAAGTGGCCGTCTTCCGGATTAATCCAGTGCATGTAGCCTTCGCTGTCGCCTACCACCAGGCTGCCGTTATACAGCGCCGGAGCGGTCAGCAAACGGTGCAGCAGGTCGCTCTGGGTCCACAGCGTTACGCCGCCATCGGTGGTCAGCGCCAGCAGGCGGTCATTCTGATCGACCAGATAGATACGGTTGCCGTCAACGATGAAATCGTTCACTGAACCCAGTTCGCGTTTCCAGATAATCTGGCCGCTGCGCAGATCCAGCGCGGTCAGGTTGCCATTATAAGCCAACGTATAAACAACGCCATTAACGATAACCGGCGTGGTGTCAACATCGTTCAGACGGTCGATTTCAGTCGGGCCGGTGGCCGTAGAAATACGCTGCTGCCAAATCATCTGCCCCTGTTGCATCAGCACGGCGCTGACACGACCGTTGTCGCCGCCGACAATCGCCGCGCCATAGGCGGTAGCCGGAGCGGATTCACCGCGCAGGGAGAGCGCAGGCATGTCCAGGTTCACGGTCCATTTCACCGCGCCGTCGGTTTCGTTCAGCGCCTGCAGCTGACCGTTACTGGTATGCACCAGTACCATGCCATCGCTAACGACCGGACGAGAAATCGCTTCACCCGCAACACGGCTCTGCCACGCGACGGTACCGTCACTGGTATTCAGCGCGAACAGCTGCGCCTTTTCAGTACCAACATAAACGTGGCCGCCGGAAACGGTCAGCCCGCCGGAGAGCAGCGCCGGAGCGCGCGAGAACCAGCCGTCTTTTTCCGCCAGGTTCACTGACCAGACTTCTTTACCGTCTTCAGCGTGCAGCGCTTTCACGGTGCCTTTACGGTCAGCCGCATACACAACGCCGTCGGCAAACGCCGGGTGCAGGTTGGAATAGAAATCACCGATACCATCGCCAACTGAAGTGCTCCAGGACGTGGACGGCGTAAACTGATTTTCCACCGTCGGCAGCGGTGACATTTTCACCACATCTTCTTCGCTGTTAAACAGCGAGCAACCGCTCAGTAAGGTGACGGAAAGCAGCCCTGGCAAAAGTAATTTACGCAATTGCATCGAGTCCCTCTCAGATGGACAAATTATTTATTTTCATACGCATCATTTCGCTGAGCGCTGGCGATGCATCGCTTTTCACGCCTGCTTCCCAGGCCGCGCGGGCGCCCTGCTTGTCGCCTTTGCTCAGCAGAATTTCACCACGCAAATCGGCGACGATAGCGGTCCAGCCTTCGCCTTTAATGCCTTCCAGGGTTTTCAGCGCCGCATCCGGCTGCTTGAGCTGCAGCTGTACGCGCGCCAGACGCATATTGATAACTGATTTCAGATTATCATCAGAGGCGGCAGCCAGCCCTTGTTGCAGCTGCTTCTCCGCGCCCTGCAGATCGTTTTTATCGACCAGACGCTGCGCGAGCTCCAGCGATGCGAACGCGCCATAGGTGTTTTTACTGTCGGCGGCGAATTTCTCCGCCGCGGTCAGCGTTTCAGGCGAACCTGACTTCAGCGCGGAAATGGCATTCTCATAGGCCAAAGAGGAATCCCGGGCCGAATCCAGCTGATGGGAAGTCCAGTAGCGCCAGCCAACCAGCGCGCCGATCCCTAAAATCACCCCGACGGCCAGCGCTTTACCGTTCTCGGCAAAGAAACGCTTGAGGGCGTCGACCTGCTCGTTTTCGTTGTTGAAAGTTTCCACGCAGTCCTTCTCCTGACTAATGGTTTCCGGGAAATTAACCCAGAAGTGTGCGCAAATGCGCGGCAACGCTATCCTGCGTTACGGTAGTTTGCTCACCTGAGCGTAAATCCTTCACTACCACGTTTCCGTCAGCAATTTCTGACTCACCGACCACCAGCGCGACGCGCGCGCCCCACTTGTCAGCGCGAGCGAACTGCTTCTTAAAGTTACCGCCGCCGTGGTTAGTCATCAGCTTAACGCCGGGCAGCGCATCGCGAACCTGCTCAGCCAGACGCATTGCTGCGGACTGAGTATCGGTACCGGAGGCTACCAGGTATATATCGACAACAGGATCGGCTTTAAATTCCGGATTGACGGCCTGAACCAGTAAAACAAGACGTTCCAGGCCCATCGCAAAGCCAACGCCCGGCGTCGCGCGACCGCCAAGCTGCTCAACCAGACCGTCGTAACGGCCGCCGGCGCAGACGGTGCCCTGCGAACCGAGGCTGGTGGTGACCCACTCAAATACGGTGCGATTGTAATAGTCAAGCCCGCGCACCAGACGCTGGTTGACGGTATAGCGAATTCCGGCCGCGTCGAGCAGCGCGCACAGACCGGCGAAGTGTTCTTTGGACTCGTCGTCCAAATAATCGCCCAGCGCCGGCGCATCGTTCAGCAGCGCCTGTACTTCCGGATTTTTAGAGTCCAGCACGCGCAGCGGGTTGGTATACATGCGGCGTTTGCAGTCTTCATCCAGCTTATCTTTGAATTGTTCCAGATAGGCAACCAGCGCGTCGCGATAGGCGGCACGCGCCTCCAGCGAGCCGATGGAGTTCAGTTCGAGGCTGACGTGATCGGAAATGCCAAGCTCGCGCCACCAGCGCGCGGTCAACATGATAAGCTCAGCGTCGATATCCGGGCCCTGCAGGCCAAAGACTTCCGCGCCAATCTGATGGAACTGACGGTAGCGCCCTTTCTGCGGACGCTCGTGGCGGAACATCGGCCCCACGTACCACAGACGCTGTTCTTGATTGTACAGCAGACCATGTTCGATGCCGGCACGTACGCAGCCCGCCGTTCCTTCCGGACGCAGCGTCAAGCTATCGCCATTGCGGTCTTCGAAGGTATACATCTCTTTTTCAACCACGTCGGTCACTTCGCCGATCGCGCGTTTGAATAACGGGGTCTGCTCTACAATCGGCAAACGAATTTCGCTGTAACCGTAGCTACCGAGCACCTGCTTCAGTGAGCCTTCAATGCGCTGCCAGAGAGCGGTTTCGCCCGGCAGATAATCGTTCATGCCGCGGATGGCTTGAATGTTCTTTGCCACGTTTATTCTCTTTATATATAAAAATGAACCCCGGCGCCTTGCGCCCGCAGGTTCAATCATACACGGGAAGCGTATTGCTTCCCAACACGTTATTTTGCTTCAACCTGCTGAACTTCAATACGACGCGCTTCATCCAGCATGGTAGCTTTCGCACGGATACGCGCTTCCAGCTGGTCGATCATGTCGTTATTGTCCAGTCGGTCTTTGCGCACGCCGTCTTCGTACAGGCCGCTTTTCTTGTTGCCGCCGGTGACGCCGAGGGTGGAAACCAGCGCTTCGCCTGGGCCGTTAACCACGCAACCGATGATCGAAACATCCATCGGAGTGATGATATCTTCCAGACGCTGTTCCAGCGCGTTCACCGTACCAATGACGTCAAATTCCTGACGCGAGCAGGTCGGGCAAGCGATGAAGTTAATACCGCGAGAGCGGATGCGTAGCGACTTGAGGATATCGAAACCGACTTTGATCTCTTCCACCGGGTCGGCGGCCAGCGACACGCGCAGGGTATCGCCGATCCCTTCAGACAGCAGCAAACCTAAACCGATTGCGGATTTCACCGCGCCGCTACGCGCGCCGCCGGCTTCGGTGATCCCGAGATGCAGCGGCTGATCGATCTGCTTCGCCAACAGGCGATAGGATTCAACGGCGAGGAAGACATCAGAGGCTTTTACGCTAACTTTGAACCGATCGAAGTTCAAACGATCGAGATGATCGACGTGACGCATGGCGGACTCTAACAGCGCCTGCGGCGTCGGCTCGCCGTATTTTTCCTGCAGATCTTTTTCCAGCGAACCGGCGTTGACGCCGATGCGGATAGGAATGTTTTTGTCGCGCGCGCAGTCCACGACCATGCGGATACGCTCTTCGTTACCGATGTTGCCTGGGTTGATGCGCAGGCAATCAACGCCATATTCCGCGACTTTCAGCGCAATACGGTAGTCAAAGTGGATATCGGCGACCAGCGGCACGTTGACCTGCTGTTTGATGAGCTTGAAAGCTTCCGCTGCGTCCATCGTCGGGACGGAAACGCGGACGATGTCCGCGCCCACGCGCTCCAGCGCTTTAATTTGATTTACCGTCGCGGCCACATCGGTGGTGCGAGTATTGGTCATCGACTGTACGGCGATGGGAGCCCCATCGCCAATCGGCACATTACCAACGTAAATGCGTTTGGACTTTCTACGTTGAATCGGAGCCTGGTTATGCATGAAAAATCTCCCGCGTTACCCGTCTGTTACTGCGCCGGTGATTGTTCGGCATTTAGGGTCAGACGCGCAACCTGGTTAGTTCTGATAAAACGACTCAAATCGACTGGTTTGCCCAGATACTGGATTTGTACCGCAGCCGGGGCGCCGATTTTCAGCTTATATGGCGCCTGACCGCTCAGGTTCAGGTTCCCGCCTTTACGCTGCAGGCCGCTGAACAGTTTTTTACCGGTCGCATCGCTCACTTCCAGCCAGCAATCGGCGCTAAAGTTCATTACCAGATCCTGAGCGGAAGCCGCCGCTGCGGCATTCGCCTGATCGGTCGGCAACGCGGAGGTCGGGGCTGGCGAAGCCGGCGCGGCGGCGGCGGTATCGACGTTAGCCTGCGAAGGGGCGACCACGGCGTTGTTATCCACCGGCGCGGAGGTAGCCGCTGGTGCGCTTGGCGCAGGTGCGGTGGAGGTATCGACCGGCGCGCTATTGGTATTGGCTGCCGTCGTATCCGGCGCGTTATTCGCCGAGCTGGTATCCAGCGGAATTGACTGACTGCCGTTCAGGTCGCTGGTGGATTGATCGGCCATGCTGGTGATCTCTTCCTGCTGCGCTTTGTGGTCTTGCCACCACCATGCGCCGCTCAGGCCGATAACCACAAACAAAATCAGCCAGGTAAAGCTCATCAGCCAACCGTCGCGTTTTTTACGACGTTTACCCAGCGAGAAGCTCTGCATCGGCGCCACTTTGGCGGCGCGAATTGGCGCTTGCTTCGCCATCATCGGCAGCAGTTCTTCTTCCGGGATATGTACGAGGCGAGCGTAGGAACGGATATAGCCGCGCAGGAAGGTCGAAGCGAGATCGGCTGGCGCCTTATCTTCTTCAATATCACGAACCGTGGAAACCTTCAGGCATAAGCGTTCAGCCACCGCTTGCTGGCTGAGTCCGAGTTGTTCGCGGGCGTTACGCAGGCGCGCGCCCGTAGAGTTTGCTTCTTGATGGTCTTGAGTGGCTTCAGTATTCATTCGCTACAACTACTGGTACGTGAAATTTAAAGTTCAGCGCGGGAAAGAGCCTGCGCCGCGAGACACTGCTCAACGTCAACCGACAGTATAAGGCTGTCCGGGCGACTATCACAGAGACTTATCAATATTGAATGCTAAGCGGTTGTTGTACCGCTACATACTGCCTCAAAGTCGACAAAAACGCACCGTAATTATTAACCGAATCAGCGTATTTCGCCTGGCAATTCGACATATTTATGCAGCGCGCAGCGAAAGCTGTGCGCTGCATAACTTATCAGACGGCTTTAACGTCGATCGCTTCGCCCTGCATACGCTTACGCAGCGTACGTTTGGTGCGGTCGATAACATCGCCCGCCAGCTGGCCGCAGGCAGCATCGATATCGTCGCCGCGGGTTTTACGCACGATGGTGGTGAAACCATATTCCATCAGCACTTTGGAGAAACGATCGATACGGCTGTTAGAACTACGGCCATACGGCGCGCCCGGGAACGGGTTCCATGGGATCAGGTTGATCTTGCACGGCGTATCTTTCAACAGCGCCGCCAGTTCGTGGGCGTGCTCGGTACCGTCGTTGACGTGATCCAGCATGACGTACTCGATGGTCACTCGGCCCTGGTTGGCGTTGGACTTCGAAATATAGCCGCGCACCGAGTTCAGGAAGGTCTCAATATTGTACTTTTTGTTAATCGGTACAATTTCGTCACGGATGGTATCATTCGGCGCGTGCAGAGAAATCGCCAGCGCAACGTCGATCATATCGCCGAGTTTATCCAGCGCCGGCACCACGCCGGAAGTGGACAAGGTCACGCGGCGTTTGGAGAGACCAAAACCGAAATCATCCAACATGATTTCCATCGCCGGAACGACGTTGTTGAGATTCAGCAGCGGCTCGCCCATACCCATCATTACCACGTTGGTAATTGGACGCACGCCGGTAGTCTTCACCGCGCCGACGATTTTCGCCGCGCGCCAGACCTGGCCGATAATTTCGGAAACGCGCAGGTTACGGTTGAAGCCTTGCTGAGCGGTGGAGCAGAATTTACATTCCAGCGCACAGCCAACCTGTGAAGAGACGCACAGCGTGGCGCGGTCTTCTTCCGGGATGTAGACCGTTTCAACGCGCTGATCGCCAACGGCAATCGCCCATTTGATGGTGCCATCGCTGGAGCGCTGCTCTTCAACGACTTCCGGGGCGCGGATCTCGGCGACTTCCTTCAGTTTGCCGCGCAGGACTTTGTTGATGTCGGTCATTTCATCAAAGTCATCGCAGCAGTAGTGATACATCCATTTCATCACCTGATCGGCGCGGAAAGGCTTCTCGCCCATGTTTTTGAAAAACTCGCGCATCTGCTGACGGTTTAAATCCAGCAGGTTGATTTTGGCATCTTTATTCGGCACCGTCAGAGCGGCGGTATCAGGTGTGACAATTTGTTCAGACATAATTTTTCCGGCCTCGTTATTACACGTTATGGCCCCAGGTGGGTTGAAAAAGAAACGCCCCGGAGAGCGACTGCTCGTCCGGGGGCGCTATATTCTACAAATTCTGGCGCATCATTGCCACGTTTGCACAAAGCAATGATAAAAAAATCTGTAACTGACTGCTCAATCCTCTAAGGCTTTTCGATTGTCAGGCCACGCCGCGACGGTCGAAAAGACGAGGGTCGTATCTCCAAAGTATTTCAGGTCACAGCGAGGCGGCGAGTTCGCAAATCCCCGGGAGCATAGATAACTATGTGACCGGGGTGCGCGAATGAAGCCAACAAAGCTGTGGCGTGAAAGACGCAGGAGATTAGCGAGTACGCGGGCAAACCTCGCCTTCAGCAAAGAAGAACGCGATTTCGCGAGCCGCAGACTCTACAGAGTCGGAACCGTGGGTGCCGTTCTCGGTGAAGCTGTCAGCGTAGTCAGCGCGCAGGGTACCAGCCAGGGCGTTGTCCGGGTTGGTGGCGCCCAGCAGGTCACGGTGACGCTGAACCGCGTTTTCGCCTTCCAGTACGGAAACCACGATCGGACCGGAGGTCATGAACTCAACCAGACCGTCGAAGAACGGACGGCCTTCGTGCTCAGCGTAGAAGCCGCGAGCCTGCTCAACGGTCAGATGCAGCATTTTGGTGCCGACGATTTTGAACCCTGCAGCTTCAAAGCGAGAAAAGATGCTGCCAATAACGTTTTTTGCCACCGCGTTTGGTTTGATGATGGAAAAAGTACGTTCAATAGCCATGATTACCTCTAATTAAATGTTCTGTTGTTGCACATACGATCGTATGGCCTGGCGCGCATTATAATGAGCAACGTCGGCGATGCCTACGGATGAAGGTAACATTTTGTTAAAATAAGATGAGTATTAGCAACACAAACCGCCAACAACAGATTTACCCTGTTTATTGTAAGGTAAAACTGGCGGCTGCCGTTTGCCCTGCCTCATCCATTACCACCAGTTGCCACTCGCCAGGTTTATCTAGCGTAATTGTCGTTCTTGCGCCTGTCGCCTCTAACGGTTCGCCGTTAATAAACCACCAGCGCCGCCCTTCTCCACCGCTCGTTTGCACGGGTAACATCACCCGCGCCTCGCCCGGGAGCCGTTTTATCACCGCCCCTTCGCGAATGCCGGAAAGCACCAGCGGCGCGGCATCCTGAGTTTGCAGCGGCGGACACGTCCTCGATGCCATGCCCAGCCGCGCCCGGCGGCGCTCGCTAACCGGCAGCCAGGGTTCCAGCGGCAGCGGCCAGACATCAACAGAAGTTTCTGTCGCGCCCGGACAATCCGCGGCGACCCTTTCTCCTGCTGCGTTGCGCCATACCGGGAAGCGGATACCGCGCACGCCCTCCTGACCCGGCAGCAGCAGCGTCGGCGGCTGGCTGGCATCCAGTAGCCAGCTGGCTAAGCGCCGGCGGCAGTTGCTATCGCCAACCGGCAGATCCTGCCCACCGGGCCAGCAGATAGTGCCGCGGCTGACCGACTGTGGACGCGGGTCGACCGGCAGCCCGCCACGGCTCATTAACGGACGCGCCAGCAGCATATTATTGACCTGGTTTAACAGCGGCACGGCGCTGGCAAAACCAAACTGCCCCACCACCGGCGTACCGTCTGGCCGTCCGGTCCAGATGCCAATCAAATAACGCGCGTTGAGGCCTACCGCCCACGCATCGCGATAGCCGTAGCTGGTACCGGTTTTCCACGCCAGCGGCACCGCTTGCGGCAGCGACGCATCGGGTAACGGCTGGGCTTCGCCTGCCAATATCCGCCGGGTGATCCACGCCGCGCCCGGCGACATTAGCGCTCTTTCCACCAGCGGGTCGTCGGGTTTCATGCGCAGCCGCGCCGCCTTGCCATGGCGGGCGAAAGCGCCGTACGCCGCGACAATATCTTCCAGCCGCGCCCCGGCGCCGCCGAGGATCAGCGACAGATTCGGTTCGGCGCCGGCGGGTAGCATCAGAGGGAGCCCGGCATTGCGTAAATTAGCCGCAAAGCGTTTTGGTCCATAGGCTTCGAGCACCTGCACCGCCGGCAGATTCAACGAACGCACCAGAGCCTCGCTGGCGCTCACCGGGCCATGAAACCCGCTGTCGAAATTACCGGGGCGATAATCGCTAAAGCGCCGTGGCACATCCTGTAATAGCGATGCCGGGTGAATCAGCCCGTCATCCATCGCCATCGCGTAGATAAAGGGTTTCAGCACCGACCCCGGCGAGCGCACCGCCGAGACCATATCAATGTGGCCAAAGCGGCTATCATCGCGGATATCCGCCGATCCCACCCAGCCGCGGACTTTCATATCAGTATGATCGACGACAACAATCGCCAGTGAGCTGCGCGGCGGCAGACGTGATTTCCAGTTCATCGCCAGATCTTCAAGCTGCCGCTGGAGCCCGGCATCGAGCGTTGTCGTCACCTTTTCATCACCGCTTGTCGCCAGCGCCCGGCGCGCAAACAGCGGCCCCAGCTGAGGCATCTGCCGTGGGAATAGCCATACAGGTTCTTCCATCGCTTCATGTACCGCTCGCTGCGGCCAGACGCCCTGGCTGAGCATCCTCTCCAGCACCTTATCGCGAGCCGCCTGCGCCCGCTGCGGCCAGCGGTCCGGGCGTAAACGGCTCGGCGCCTGCGGCAGCACGGCCAGTAGCGCCGCCTCGCCGTAGCTAAGCTGAGCGGGCGGTTTACCAAGATAAGCCCAGCTAGCCGCGCCGATCCCCTGCAGGGTGCCGCCAAACGGCGCGCGGTTCAGATACAGGGCAAGAATTTCGCTTTTTGACAGATGCCACTCCAGCTGCAGCGCCCGCCATAGCTGGCGTAGCTTGCCGCCGAAGGTGCGTGGATGAGGGTCGAGCAGACGCGCCACCTGCATGGTGAGCGTGCTGCCGCCAGAAACCACCCGCCCGGAAGTGAGATCCTGCCAGGCGGCGCGCAGCACCGCGAAGGGATTGACCCCCGGATGTTTCCAGAACCAGCGGTCTTCATACTGAATGAGCGCCTGCAGATAGCGCGGCGAAACGTCGTCGATGGTGACCGGATAACGCCAGACGCCCTGCACATCGGCAAAGCGCCAGAGCGGCGTGCCGTCTTCCGCCACCACCACGCGGGCAGGCGTGACTTCATGCAGCGGCAGCGGCCACAGACGATCGGCCGCCAATAGCGCCAGCCACACTAGAAAAATAAACGCCGCCAGCCAGCGCCAGCGACGTTTTATGCGAGGTAATGCACGCATTTACGGCGTAACGGTAAGCGGGCCGCTGGCCGTTCCGGTTGCCCGCCACTGCGGTACATACATCGATTCCACCTGCGGTTGCGGAACGTGATAGGTGCCCGGCGTCACCGCCCGCGCCAGATAGACCAGCGTCACCGGCTGACCTTCATTAATGGCGACGGCGGCGACAAAGCGGTCATCGCGGAACTCGATATGCTGAATATCCGCCTGCTGCATCTGGTTAAGCAGGTTTTGTACCGCTTCGCCATTCTCCTGCAGGCTGGCGCTGCTATTGGCCAGGTTCTGGTTTTCCAGCTCAAGTCCAGCCGGCAGCAGATCGACCACCAGCGCGTCAGGAACGTTACGTTTGGCGGTCACCTCCAGCTTGACCAGCACCAGTTCGCCGCTGCGCAGCGAGGTCAGCGATTTCTGCTGTCCGTGGGTATCGAAAATAGCGCGTTCAATCCCCAACACGTTGCCTCCCGACTGCGGCGCGCTTTGCGGATAACCGCTGCTATCGAGGCGCAGCCACAGCGGCTGATTGCCGGTATTCGTCACCTGCAGCGCCGCCAGCCGATCGCCGTCGAGATTGCGGGTTTGCGCTTTGTCGCTGGCAAGCGGCTCCGCCTGCAGCGACGTTTGCGCCTGCCAGTTGCCCGGCAGGTCGGCAAGCGTACGCCCGGCAAGGAACAGCGCGTTGGTTTCCTGGGTCGACAGCCAGCGCTGACCGAAGGCCTCTTCCGACAAGCTGCTCAACAGCTGGTTTTGCACCTCTGGCAGCAGCTTATTCTCTTCCAGCAGCGCCAGCTTCAACGCATCATCGCGAAGTTGGCTGCCGTAATCGCCCAGCCAGCGATTCTCATCCTGGCGCGGCGTGGTAACCGCCAGCTTCATGGCCTCATCGCCGCGCGGCGCATCCCCCATGGTTTTCAGCGCAATACCGAGTTGCAGCAGCGGCAATCCAGAACGCGCCTGTTCGTGACGGCTCCAGATTTCACGCAAGGCGCCGAGCGGCGCTTTTTGCTGGCGCGCCAGCACCAGCGCGGCATATGCCTGAGCGGCAAAGCGGCTGGCCTGGGCATCGTCGCTGTAGCGCACGGTCATCAAACCCGGTTCCTGCAGATAGCGCAGCAGGCGCTCGTTGCCCTTATTAAGGGCGTTGACCGGCACGCTATAGCCCTGCTCGCCCGCGCGGACGAGGAAGTCCATGGCGTAGGCGGTTAACCAGTACTCTTCCGGGCCGGCTTTATCCCATAGCGCAAAGCCGCCGTTTTCCAGCTGCATCTGCAGCAGGCGCGAGATACCAACATCGACCGCCGCGCGGCGTTTTTCATCGCTATCGCCGCTGATCCCCAGCGCTTTTAGCTGCGCCGCGCTGGTGTATAAAGAAGGGAACAGGCCGCTGGCGGTCTGCTCAAGGCAGCCGTAAGGATAGGCTTTCAGCTCGCGAATATAGCGGGCGAGATTCAACGGCGGTTTACCGCTGAGCAGCAGTTGGCCCTGCAGCGTTTGCGGGGCGAACCCCTGACTCTGCGCCGCCGGCGCCAGCCAGCTTTCGCCAGGTTGTAGCACCGCGCCGCTATTGACGGTCTGCGCCGGGAACGCCGGACGCACGCCGATTTTCCACTGTTTTTGCAACGGCGCGAAGGTTTCGCCCGGCAGGTTCAGGCCGCTGATGGTGGCATTGACCTGACCATCGCCGAATCCCGCTAACGCGGTCACCGGTATAAACAGCGTGCTGCGGGCGCCCGGCGCCAGTTGTACCGGCGGCAGTTGGCCCTCGGTCAACGTGACCAACCCGCTGGCGGTAAGATGTACCTGCAGGGTTTGCGGTTTGTCGGTCAGATTGCTGAGATCCAGCGCCAGACGCGTGGCGTCGCCGCTGGCGAGGAAACGCGGGGTATTTAGTTCCGCGATAACCGGGGCGGCTACCACCACTTTATCTTCGCTGCTGCCGAAGTCATCTGCCGTCCATGCCTGCGCCATCACCCGCAGCTCGCCGTTAAAATCGCCGATGGGTAATGTCACCGAGCCTTCACCCCGATCGTCCAACACTACCGGCTGCGCCTGCTGAGCGACGATCGTCACGTGATTAACCGGCGGTTTGCCGCCGCGTTTTAACTCGTCGCCATCGCCGCCGAAGCGCAGACTGGCTAATCGCCCTTGCCCTTCGATCACCTGACCGTAGATGTCATAAATATCCGCGCCGTAACGTTTCTGGCCGAAGAACGCGTTCCACGGATCCGGCGTGGCATAATCGGTAATATTCAGCACCCCGCTATCCACCGCCGAGAGCAGAACGTTAACCTGTTTCGGTACCTCGCCCTCTTTCACGCTGGCCTTCACTTTCACCGTCAGCGGCTGGTTCGGGCGCATTTTATCCGGCGCCTCCAGCGCCAGAGACAGACGGCGGTTTTCATCGCCCAGCGGCAGATGCAGCAAGCCGACCGCGCGTTTCGGCGTCGCCGAGCGCGATTTATCGCCGGGGCGAACCACCAGCGTGCTGAGGTAGAGATCGTGTCGATTCCAGGCTTTATCAACCGGAATAGACAGATCCATCCCCTCCGCCGGGACGTCAATTTCCTGCCACCACAGCGGCCCTTCGCTGGATTCCACCATCGCGTAGCCTTTACCCGCCGCCGGGGCGGCAATATGCAGCTTGATGGTGTCACCCGGTTTATAGCCTGGTTTATCGAGCTTCATCGTTACGCGGTCAGGACGCGCCGCGCCGGCGCCTTCGCTGTTATCCTGCCAGCTATAGCCCGCCCAAAAGCGCACGCTGCTGACAACGTCGTCCGGCCCTTTCACCTCCAGGCGATACGAGCCCCACTCCACCGGGAAACTCACTTTACCAGTCTGCCCGGCCTGCAGATCCAGCGACGTTTCGCCCTCCTGCAGATCTTTTTGATCAAACTGCGACTGCCAGCCTTCGCTATCGGACCAGTTCCAGTAGTAGTCGCGCCGCTCGCGGATCAGCCGCACCTGCAGACTGGAGACCGCTTTTTTCTCGCCCTTGGCATCGGCATAGA
The DNA here is from genome assembly GCF_032601985.1 of Klebsiella sp. 141203. Lineage (NCBI taxonomy): Bacteria > Pseudomonadati > Pseudomonadota > Gammaproteobacteria > Enterobacterales > Enterobacteriaceae > Klebsiella > Klebsiella sp. 141203. The sequence goes on from NZ_JAQIRL010000001.1 coordinate 1,552,044, forward strand.
CGATGTCAAACGCGGCGTTACTGTTTTCATCGACCACCGGCTGTTTCACCGTGGTATCAGTGCGGTAGTCGTAAACGTCCTTCAGCGTAAATTGCGGGCGGATCCCCGGCAGCGCCTCGGCAGGCCAGATCGGCTGCTGTACGGTGCGGGTCACCGGACGGCCGCCTGACTCCAGCAGGCTGGCCTGCAACACCACCTGCAGCGGCGAGTGGCTATCCTGCCACTGGCTCGAAGTCGTCACTTCTCCATGGCCTTTTTCATCCAGCGTCAGCTGAACTTCATCGAGGCTACGGGAGAGGTTTTCTTCCGCGATATCGCCGAACTGGAAGCCCGGCAGCGCAGCGACGGCATCGCGCAGCGGGCGCAGGAATAGTTTGCCCTGCAGCTGATTGCCGCTGGCCGGCGCGCCGTAGAGATAAGCGCCGCTGACGCTAAAGGCGACGTCGGCATCCGGGGCGATAGGCGCGGCCTGCGGCGTCAGATTCAGCGCCATGCGCTCGGGCATAAAGTCTTCGACGTGGAAATCCCACTCGCGGGGTTGATTATCGCCGGTGCTGGCGCGAATGTGCCACATACCGGTGGCCGCGCCGCTGTCGAGCGGATAAGTAAACTGATACAGGCCATTGACCGGTTTGCTCATCACAGAGCGAATCACCTGGCCATCCGGCTGCACCACTTCCAGCTTCACCGGCTGCTCCGCCAGCGGTTTTCCATCGCCGTCACGCAACAGCGCGTTAAGGATAACCGTTTCCCCCGGGCGATAGAGATCGCGCGGGCCAAACATAAAGAACTGTTTGCTGAAGCCAGGGGCGCCAGCGATGGAGAACTCCGCCAGATCCAGCGCCGGCAGTTTAAGGTCAAGCAACGTAGTCTGCCCGTCTTTTCGCGCCAGCAGCAGCGCCGCTTCTTTATCGGTTTGCAGAGTAACATGGCCCTGGCTATCGCTTTTCGCCTGCGCCAGCGTCTGCCCTTTGGCGTTTAGCAACTGCACTTCAATACCCGACTGCGCGGCGCCGTTTTCGAGGCTCTGGGTAAAGACATCAAGCCGGTTATGGTAGCGATGCGCGGAGACGCCGATATCGCTGAGGGTGAACAGCGTTGCCGCATTACTGTAGCTATAATGACCCGCCGGGTTCATCACCGCCACATAGACGCCTGGCTGCTGGAGCGGCTTGATGTCGTTAAGCGGCAGCAGCAGCTTTTCACGGGTATTCCGCGCCGGGTTGAGATCGAAGCGGCCGCTATAAACCAGATCGGCCATCTTAAGCAGTTCGTCAGATTCCCAATTGCTTAACGAATTACGGTATTCCCACTGACTGACGAAGGCCGAGAGTGATTCCGGCTTAATACGGAAGAAATTGACATCGACATTGTCGACGTTCAGCGCCATCACCGGCAGCCCGGCGACCACTTTCCCCGGCAGCAGCGAACCGCGGCTGGCGAAACCGACGCTCGGCGCGATATCGCGAGTGGCGATGGTTTTTTCAAAAGGGCTGCCGAGGGTGGCGTCATTGAGGGCAATGAGCGTTGGATCAACGGTAACGATCAATTCACGCTTTGGCTCGAGGTGGCGCAGACGCAGCTCTTTGAGATTCGGCGCCAGCTCCCACGCGCCGTCAACCTTGCCGCTTTTCTTATCGACCAGATGGACGCTGCGGGAAAAATCCTGATCCGGTTTGAGCGGAATGGAGAAGGTCAGCACCAGCGTCGCTGCGCCATCTAGCTGCACTTCAGAAGCATCGAGCAACGTCAAAGCCTTGCCCTGGCTTTTTTCTTTTAACGTCGCCAGCTGCGCGCTATCCGGCTTTTTCGCGCTATCGGTAGCGCCTTTATCGGCCGCCGACACGGCCTGCGGCTCACCGCTGTTATCGCAGCCGCTTAATGATAGTGCGGTAAGGAGCGCCAACGAAAGCGCCGCTAAACGAAATGGTTTCATCCTTCTAACCCCTCGGCCCAGAGCCTGATGCAATCAATAACGTTCTATTATGCGCCATCACGGCGATTCTCAACAGCTACCAGCATAGAAACCACCGATGAATCAGAAAACTACGTGACCACCTCCCCAATCCCGAGACCTTAACTTGTCAGCCCTTTATAAAACGCCGACAATTCATCGATCGATAATAAAACGGAGGCACTCATGTCCACCTCATTCTTTGTTGCGGCCGACTGGCTGGCGGAACATATTGATGACCCGCAGATTCAAATTCTGGACGCGCGGATGGCGCCGGCGGGTCAAGAAGCGCTGCGCGATATGGCGGCGGAATACCGCGACGGGCATATCCCCGGCGCGGTTTTTTTTGATATCGAAGCGCTGTCTGACCACACCAGCCCGCTGCCGCATATGATGCCGCGGGCGGAAACCTTCGCCGTGGCGATGCGCGAGCTTGGCGTCAGCAGCGATAAGCACCTGGTGGTTTATGATGAAGGCAATCTGTTCTCAGCGCCGCGCGCCTGGTGGATGTTACGTACCTTCGGCGTCGAAAGAGTGTCGATTGTCGCCGGTGGCCTCGAAGGCTGGCGCCGCGATGAATTGCCGCTGGAGAAAGGCGAACCGGACCTGCCAGAAGGCGAATTTGAGGTGAACTTCGATCCTGAGGTGATCAAACGCTTAACCGATGTGCTGCTGGTCAGCCATGAAGGATCGGCGCAGATCGTCGATGCCCGTCCGGCGGCGCGTTTTAACGGACTGGCGGATGAACCGCGTCCGGGCTTACGCCGCGGGCATATCCCCGGCGCGCTTAACGTCCCGTGGACCGAGCTGGTGATTAATGGCGAACTGAAGACAGTCGATGAGATGAACGATATCTTTAAGCGTCAGGGCGTTGATTTTTCACGACCGATTATCGCCAGCTGCGGATCCGGGGTAACGGCGGCAGTGGTGGTACTGGCGTTGACCACCCTCGGCGTCAACGGCGTGTGCCTGTACGATGGTTCGTGGAGCGAATGGGGCGCGAGAACGGATTTGCCGATCGAGCCGGCGCAGTAAAGGTAAAATATCCGGGTAGTGGCTGCGCCCTACCCGGTTGGCTTTAAATAATCCGGTTCTGCTTAAAATCGCGCAGGAAGCTGCCCCAGCGCTTTTCATAGAACGGCGTGATATGGGCAATCATAAAGTGGCTGATGCCCTTCTCGCCTTCTACCACCTGGCAAATATCGATAGGTTCATCGCCCGGCAAGGTATCGGTGGCCACGCTGCCGGTGGTCTGGATAATGGATTCAATATCCCCTTCCGCTTCAATCCCGATCAACAAGTTTGCCGGCGCGTCGGCGCTCTCTTTAATCGAGCACAGAAACGCCCGCTTGACGGTCTTCAGCGTTTTGAACAGCGTGGTCAGCGAATCCACCATCTGCGCCGGCGGTTCGGCGACTTCAGACAGCAGCAGCGCTTCGCCGCCTTCCAGTACCGTCTGGGTACTGAGCGGGCTGCCCTCTTCACCCAGCAGATGGCTGATTTCCCGCGGGGTAAATTCTTTGCCGCTCGGCAGCTTCGGGTTGAGAAACAGCGATTCGCCCAGCGTCATCGCCATCAGCGTGCGCGCCGGCATCATCACGAAGGCCTGTTCCTCTTCTACCGCCTGCTGTAGCGCCTCCAGCGAGGTGAAGAACGGAATGACCGACGTGCCGTCATCTTTTTCCCAATGCTTTAGATCGAGGGCGCTATCTTCGACAATCTGCTCGCCGTCCGCCGCGCTACCCGGCACCCACACGGTGGCCTCAAGCAGCGCGGTGAAAAATGCCGGACGATGAGCAGGCTCGGTCGCCGCCTTCTCCAGCAGAGTTTCTAATTCATTTTTAGTATCAGACATAGATTCGCTACTTCAAAAATCGCCCGTCCGCGCGGGCCTACGGTTTTCCAGGCCGGGTAAGCGTAGCGCCACCCGGCAAGGCCATTACTCAGCCGTCAGCAGATTAGCGATAGTGCGCACGCCAAGGCCCGTGGCACCCGCCGACCACTGTTCAACCGCAGCTTTACGGTAAGTCGCGGAGCAGTCGATATGCAGCCAGCCCTGGTGGTAGTTTTCCACGAAGTGGGACAGGAAACCCGCCGCGGTGCTGGCGCCGGCCGGATACGCCGCGCTGCCGGTGTTGTTCAGCTCAGCGAAGTTAGACGGCAGCTGGTTGCGGTGGAATTCGGCCAGCGGCAGACGCCAGAAGGCTTCATTTTCCGCCTGCGCGCTCGCCAGTAGTCGGTTCACCAGCGCGTCGTCAAAGCTAAACAGCGCGTGGTAGTCGTTACCCAACGCGGTTTTCGCCGCGCCGGTCAGGGTGGCGGCATCGATGATCAGCTGCGGCTTCTGCGCCGAGGCGTCGATCAGGCCATCCGCCAGCACCAGGCGGCCTTCGGCGTCGGTGTTCATGATTTCAACGGTTTTGCCGTTACGGTAATGAATGATATCGCCAAGTTTGAAGGCGTTGCCGCTAATCAGGTTATCCGCGCAGCACAGGAACAGTTTCACACGTTTGTTCAGACCGCGGGTAATGGCGAAAGCCAGCGCGCCCGTCACGGTGGCCGCGCCGCCCATGTCGGATTTCATCGAATCCATAAAGGCGCTTTGCTTGATGCTGTAGCCGCCGGAGTCGAAGGTGATGCCTTTGCCGACCAGACAGGCGTATACCGGCGCGTCTTTATCGCCAGTCGGGTTATAGTCCAGCGCCAGCAGGACCGGCGGGCGCTCGGAGCCGCGGCCAACGGTATGCAGGCCAAGATAGTTTTGCTCGCGCAGATCTTCGCCTTTGGTGATGCGATAGCTGACCTTTTCGCCCGCCACGCCGCACAGCAGATCGACGGCGCGCTGGGCCAGCTGTTCTGGCCCCAGCTCTTCTGCCGGCGCGTTGATGGTGTCGCGAACCCAATCGATAATCGTCAGACGGTTATCCAGCTCGCTGCGCTGCACGTCGTCCAGGGTCGGCCATTCGACCTGGCGCTGACCTTTCGGCCCTTTATAGCCGGCCCAAAAGGCCCAAGCGCGATCGGTATTCCAGCCTTCGCCGCTCAGGGCGACGTGCTTGATACCCATGCCGTCAATTTTGCGCGCCGCGCGCTGGATTAACCCCAGGTCGTCTTTACCGTTGAGATGTAAGGCGATACCGTCGTTATTGATACTCCAGGTCGCTTTTTCTCCCCAGCGCGCATCGGCAGGCAGAGTAGAAAGCGTAATCTTCATGGCTTCGGTCATTATCTTTATCCTTATTAGCAAACGGGCCACCCTATGGCAGCCCGTTAAAATTTTTCCGCTTGAGGCGAAAATTATTCGGCTTCGTCTAACCAGACTAGCAGAATCGCCTCCAGAATTTTTTCATTGGATGCGTTTGGGTCGTCATCGAACTCTTCCAGGTCGCAAATCCACTGATGCATATCGGTGAAGCGAACGGTTTTCGGGTCGAGATCCGGGTAAGCGTCATACAAGGCTTCGCCGATTTCGCGGCTGTCGGTCCATTTCAGTGCCATATTAGTGCTCGCGTGCGTGGTTGATGGTGTAACGCGGGATCTCAACGACCAGATCTTCGTCGGTGACGCGCGCCTGGCAGCTCAGACGGCTGTCAGGTTCCAGCCCCCAGGCTTTATCCAGCATGTCGTCTTCATCTTCGCTACTTTCCGCCAGCGAGTCAAAACCTTCACGCACGATGCAGTGGCAGGTGGTGCAGGCACAGGATTTCTCACAGGCGTGTTCAATCTCGATACCGCTACGCAGCGCCGCATCCAGAATGGTTTCACCGCTCTCAGCTTCCACAACTACGCCATCCGGACACAGGTCCTGGTGGGGCAGAAAAACAATTTTTGGCATTTTAAACCTCGTCCACGGATTGGCCTTTCAGCGCAGCGCGGACCGACTGGTCCATGCGGCGTGCGGCGAATTCCTGGGTTTGTGTGTCGATATTTTTAATGGCTTCTTTAATCGCGTCGGCATCTTCGCCTGCCGCGGCGGCGCGAACTTGCTCCGCGGCGGCATCGATAACCTGACGCTCTGCGGCGCTTAACAGCGCGGCGTCGGCGGCCAGCGCGCTTTCCAGGCTCTCCAGTACGCGAGCGGCTTCGACTTTCTGTTCAGCCAGCATACGCGCCTGGATATCCTGTTCGGCGTAGCTCATCGAATCTTTAATCATGTTGGCGATTTCGCCATCGGTCAGGCCGTAAGACGGTTTCACCTGGATTGAGGCTTCCACGCCGGTCGATTTTTCCATCGCTGTAACGCTCAGCAGACCGTCGGCATCAACCTGGAAGGTGACGCGAATATGCGCCCCGCCCGCCGGCAGCGCCGGGATACCGCGCAGCGCGAAACGCGCCAGCGAGCGGCAATCCTGCACCAGCTCACGCTCGCCCTGCATCACGTGAATGGACATCGCCGTTTGGCCATCTTTGAAAGTGGTAAACTCCTGCGCGCGGGCCACCGGAATGGTGGTATTACGCGGGATCACTTTCTCTACCAGGCCGCCCATGGTTTCCAGCCCAAGCGACAGCGGGATAACATCAAGCAGCAGCAGTTCGCTGTCCGGTTTGTTGCCGACCAGAATATCCGCCTGAATCGCCGCGCCGATGGCGACGACTTTGTCCGGGTCGATAGAGGTCAGCGGGGTACGGCCAAAGAATTCGCCAACGCGCTCACGCACCAACGGCACGCGGGTGGAACCGCCGACCATCACCACTTCCAGCACCTCTTGCGCTTCAACGCCGGCGTCTTTCAGCGCGCGACGGCAGGCCATCAGGGTACGTTTTACCAGTGGGGCAATCAGATCGTTAAACTGGCTACGGGTGATATCGCCCTGCCAGCCGCCGACTTCGACGTGCGCCACGTTGGCGTCGCTTAAGGCGATTTTCGCCGCAATGGCGGCATCCAGCAGCTCACGCTGCAGGCGGTTATCGCTACGGTCGCTGAGGCCCGCCTGCTCGCGCAGATAGTCGGCCAGCAGATGGTCGAAATCATCGCCGCCGAGAGCGGAATCACCGCCGGTCGCCAGCACTTCAAACACCCCGCGGCTTAAGCGCAGAATGGAGATATCAAAGGTACCGCCGCCGAGATCGTAAACCGCAATCACCCCTTCCTGGCCGGAATCGAGGCCGTAGGCGATAGCCGCCGCGGTCGGCTCATTGAGCAAACGCAGCACGTGCAGGCCCGCCAGACGCGCCGCGTCTTTGGTTCCCTGACGCTGAGCGTCATCGAAATAGGCCGGAACGGTAATGACCACGCCGTCGAGATCGCCCGCCAGCGCTTCGGTCGCCCGGGCGGCCAGCGCTTTCAGGATATCGGCGGAGACCCGCACTGGGTTCAGCAGGCCGCCGGCGGTCTGGATCATCGGCAGTCCATTTTCACTGGCCTGCAGCTGGTACGGCAAGTGCGGATAGCGGGTTTGAATATCGGCGAGGGAACGCCCCATCATTCGCTTCACCGAGCTGATGGTGTTCACCGGATCCTGAGCGGCATTGAGCCGGGCTTCATAGCCGACGGTCAGTCCAGAGGCGTGGTAGTTCACGACCGACGGCAGCAGGTAGCGGCCTTGATGGTCGGGCAGAGTTTCGGCCTGGCCGCTACGCACGGTAGCAACCAGAGAATTGGTGGTGCCAAGGTCGATACCTGCCGCCAATCGACGCTGATGCGGCGCGGCGCTCAGACCAGGCTCACTAATTTGTAATAGGGCCATAATTGCTTCCGAAAATTAAAAGTCGAGCAGTTTTTCTTCGAGTTCTTCAGCACTGCTGCGCAGTTTATCGAGAAAACGGAGCTTGCGTACAGTATCAGCCGCCGCATCCCAGGTCTCGTTTTGCAATTGTTCAACCATCAGTTGATGGCGGGTATCAAACAGCGCTTTTACCCGTTTGATAAAGGTTTCCAGCCGCGCTTCGTCTTTCGCCTGGCCGATTTCATCGAGCTCTTCGCGCAGTTCCAGCTGTTCCATCAGGAACGCGGTGTCGCGGACGGTGTGCTGCTCGCTGGCGAGGTCAAAACCGTGCAGCGAAAGGAGATATTCCGCACGGGTCAGCGGATGACGCAGAGTCTGCCAGGCCTGGTTAATGGTGGCGGAGTGCTGAACCGCAGCCAGCTGTTCCGCAGCGGGCGCGCTGGCAAATTTATCCGGATGGTACTGGCGCTGCAGATCCTGATACCGGACAGCCAGTTGTTCAAGCGAGAGGGTATAGCTGGCTGGTAACCCGAAGAGGGTGAAATAGTCCATAGTAACCTCAGGGTCATGCATCTAAACTAAAACCCCACGCGCGGCGTGACCGCGGTGGGGTTGGGGATTACCGATTATACGTTAAAGCTTTCGCCGCAACCGCACTCATCTTTCACGTTCGGGTTGGTAAATTTAAACCCTTCGTTAAGGCCTTCTTTGACGAAGTCCAGTTGAGTGCCGTCGAGGAATTGCAGGCTCTTACCGTCGATCACGACTTTCACGCCTTTGTCTTCAAACACGGTGTCTTCTGCCGCCGGCTCGTCAACAAATTCCAGTACATAAGCCATACCTGAACAGCCGGAGGTTCTTACCCCCAGACGCAGGCCAAAGCCTTTACCGCGGTTCGCCAGGAAGGAATTGACTCGCGCTGCTGCACTGTCGCTTAAGGTAATCGACATAACAAACCTCAACTCTTAATTATTTTGCTTCACGTTTGCTTTTGTAATCCGCAATCGCGGCTTTAATCGCGTCTTCCGCCAGGATAGAGCAGTGAATTTTCACCGGCGGCAGTTCCAGTTCATCGGCGATATCGGTGTTCTTGATAGCCTGCGCTTCGTCCAGCGATTTACCTTTCACCCACTCGGTGACCAGGGAGCTGGAAGCGATAGCGGAACCGCAGCCGTAGGTCTTGAAGCGCGCGTCTTCAATGATACCTTCATTGTTGACTTTAATCTGCAACTTCATGACGTCGCCGCACGCCGGTGCGCCAACCATACCGCTACCGACGCTGTCGTCGCTGTTGTCGAAAGAGCCGACGTTGCGCGGGTTTTCGTAATGATCGATGACTTTTTCGCTGTATGCCATGATGAATTCTCCTTATCGGTGCCGAATTAGTGATGTGACCATTCAATGCTGTTCAGATCCACGCCCTGCTTGAACATTTCCCACAGCGGAGAAAGATCGCGCAGACGGCCGATGGAGTTACGAACCAGTTTGATGGTGTAGTCAATCTCTTCTTCGGTAGTAAAACGACCTAAAGAGAAACGAATAGAACTGTGCGCCAGTTCATCAGTCATGCCTAACGCGCGCAGCACGTAGGATGGCTCAAGGCTCGCGGAAGTACAGGCTGAACCGGAGGAAACCGCCAGGTCTTTCAGCGCCATAATCAGCGACTCGCCTTCAACATAGTTGAAGCTGACGTTGAGAATGTTCGGCGCGCCCTGCTCGAGGTCGCCATTCAGATAAACTTCTTCCATATCTTTCACGCCGTTCCACAGACGGTCACGCAGGCCGCGCAGGCGCGCCATTTCGCTTTCCATCTCTTCTTTGGCGATACGGTAAGCTTCGCCCATACCGACGATCTGGTGGACAGGCAGGGTGCCTGAACGCATGCCGCGCTCGTGGCCGCCGCCGTGCATCTGCGCTTCGATGCGGATACGCGGCTTACGGCGTACGTACAGCGCGCCGATACCTTTCGGGCCGTAAATTTTGTGACCGGAGAAGGACATCAGGTCAACTTTCAGCTGGCTCAGATCGATAGGCAGCTTGCCCACGCTCTGGGTGGCGTCAACGTGGTAAATGATACCGCGGGCGCGGCACATCTCGCCGATGGTAGCGATATCCTGCACCACGCCGATTTCGTTGTTCACGTGCATAATGGAAACCAGGATGGTGTCGTCACGCATCGCCGCTTCCAGTTCTTTCAGATCGATAATACCGTTGCTCTGCGGAGCAAGGTAGGTCACTTCAAAACCTTCGCGCTCAAGCTGACGGCAGGTATCCAGTACCGCTTTATGCTCGGTTTTGCTGGTGATGATGTGCTTGCCTTTTTTCTGATAAAAGTTGGCTGCACCTTTAATCGCCAGGTTATCGGATTCCGTTGCGCCGGAGGTAAAGACGATTTCGCGCGGATCGGCGCCGACCAGTTCGGCAATCTGATTACGGGCGATATCTACCGCCTCTTCAGCCTGCCAACCGAAACGGTGAGAACGTGAGGCCGGGTTACCAAAGGTCCCGTCCAGGGTCAGGAACTGCATCATTTTCTCGGCAACACGCGGGTCCACCGGCGTTGTTGCGGAGTAATCGAGGTAAATCGGTAATTTCATTGCTCTTAAACTCCGTACATCACTCAATGCAAGGAACCAGGCAACCGGCTTGATGTACGACCGAGTACACGAGATGTCTCAACATCCCGGCCTGATTCTGAAAATCTTTATTATTGCTATCTACCCTGCCGTTTCACCTTGCAGCCCGTAAGCCGCAAGCTGAAACTAAGCCTCGTGCTAGGCGCGCAGTTTTACGTCAATGGCGTCCTGAGAACGCGTAGTACGCTGAGATTCATGATTGTGCTGACGACCAGAAACATCGAGGATTTCCTGGTTATTCACCAGTTCGCCCAGGGTGATGTTGTTGAGGAAACCGGTCAAACGTTCGCTCAGATCGCGCCACAACGCGTGGGTCAGACACTTATCGCCACCCTGGCAGCCGCCTTTACCCTGACAACGGGTGGCGTCAACGGATTCGTCTACGGCGCTGATCACTTCGCCTACGGCGATGCTGCCAGCTTCTTTACCTAACAGGTAACCGCCGCCTGGCCCACGAACGCTGGATACCAGACCATTTTTACGCAGGCGAGAGAACAGCTGTTCCAGATAGGAAAGCGAAATTCCCTGACGCTCTGAAATATCTGCCAACGGAACCGGGCCCGTTTCAGAGTTGAGCGCAACGTCAAGCATTGCGGTCACGGCATAACGCCCTTTAGATGTCAGTCTCATGTCTTACTTAACCTCAAACTCGCCCCTGCCCGGGCTTTTTATTAATATGGGTATTGCATAGCAGGGCCAAGTCTGACATTCCCGAGTAAATTGGTCAACTATTTACTTGACTGTTTTAGTCAGGTATTTGGCTTTCCGTGCCGTTATTGATTTCGAGCCGCTCCGGGGCTACAACAGCGATGTGGATTCGTAGGCCGGATAAGCAAAGCGCCATCCGGCGTTAACGCGCTTACTTACCTTTATTCTGCTGCTCAATAGACGCCAGCATCCCGCGCAGGATGTTCAGCTCCTGGCTTTCCGGACGCGCGCGGGTGAACAGACGACGCAGCTTGTTCATCACCTGCCCCGGATGATTCGGGCGGATAAAACCGGTCGCCAGCAGAGTCTGCTCAAGGTGGCCGTAAAAACGTTCTAAATCATCGACCAGCGGATACGGCGTTTCTTCATGTTCAATCGCCGGCTGCGCCTGCTCCTGAGTCGCCAGCCAGGCCATCCGCACTTCATAGGCGATAACCTGCACCGCCATCGCCAGGTTCAGCGAGCTGTACTCGGGGTTGGCGGCGATCGCCACGTGATAGTGGCACTTCTGCAGTTCGTCGTTAGTCAGGCCAACGCGCTCGCGACCAAAGACCAGCGCGACCGGCGCATGCTGACCTTCGGCGACGCTTTTCAGACCGCATTCGCGCGGATCCAGCATCGGCCACGGCAGCGTGCGGGAGCGCGCGCTGGTGCCAACCACCAGGCTACAGCCCGCCAGCGCTTCATCAAGGGTATCGACGATCTGCGCGTTGCCAATCACATCGCTGGCGCCAGCGGCCAGCGCGATGGCCTGGGAATCAGGTTTCACCAGCGGGTTGACCAGCCACAGGTTAGTTAAGCCCATGGTTTTCATCGCGCGGGCAACGGAGCCCATATTGCCGGTGTGTGAGGTTTCTACCAGTACGATTCGAATATTTTGCAGCATTATGGTTCTTCGGCTAAAGATTATTCGTGCATGCTAACATAAAACGGAGACATAAGCAGAATTCGCTGTTACTATATGCGCCGTTTTTTCCCGTTCTTTAACATCCAGTGAGAGATACCGATGCATCCGATGCTGAACATTGCCGTGCGCGCAGCGCGCAAGGCGGGTAATTTAATTGCCAAGCACTACGAAACGCCAGATTCCGTAGAAACCAGCCAGAAAGGCAGCAATGACTTTGTGACTAACGTCGATAAAGCCGCAGAAGCGATTATTATCGAAACCATTCGCAAGTCTTACCCACAGCACACCATCATCACCGAAGAAAGCGGCGAGCACGCTGGTGAAGATCAGGATATTCAATGGGTTATCGATCCACTGGATGGCACCACCAACTTCGTTAAACGTCTGCCACACTTCTCTGTTTCCATCGCCGTACGCATTAAAGGCCGTACTGAAGTCGCGGTGGTTTACGATCCAATGCGTAATGAACTGTTCACCGCCACCCGCGGTCAGGGCGCGCAGCTGAACGGTTACCGTCTGCGCGGCAGCAACGCTCGCGATCTCGACGGTACCATCATCGCCACCGGTTTCCCGTTCAAAGCGAAGCAGCACGCTACCGCTTACATGAACATCCTCGGCAACATGTTCACCGAATGCGCTGACTTCCGTCGCACCGGTTCCGCCGCGCTGGATCTGGCCTACGTTGCCGCTGGCCGCGTTGACGGTTACTTTGAAATCGCCCTCAAACCGTGGGATTTCGCCGCAGGCGAATTGATCGCTCGTGAAGCAGGCGCCATCGTTTGCGACTTCACCGGTGGTCATAACTATATGCTGACCGGCAACATCGTAGCCGGTAACCCGCGCGTCGTGAAGGCGATGCTGGCGAACATGCGCGAGCAGCTGAGCGAAGCGCTGAAGCGTTAATTTCTCACTGAATGTAAAAAGGAAGCTGCGGCTTCCTTTTTTTATCCCCTAAAACGGCCGCAAGCCGCCGCCCGGCGGGATCGCGCTACTCCACATCACGACAGCCGCCGTCAACAGCGCCACGCCGCCGGCCAGCGCCAGCGTCGCCCAGCCAACCTGTTTCCACATCGCCGGCGCCTGATGGCGACTCAGGCGGATAGCCAACTGGCGGAATCCATGCACCAATAGCGCCAGCCCGCTTATGGTCAGCGACGTTCCCGCTGCCATCACCAGCGCGGCAGCCATGCCCCAGCCAAAGAAGCCGATCACCTTGCTGAACAGCAGCACCATAATCGCTCCCGAGCAGGGACGCATGCCCATCGACAGCACAATCGCCAGCCTGGCGCGCCAGTCGTCGCCACTCTGTAGTTGATCCGGCGCCGGAAGGTGCTGATGGCCGCAGCCGCAATGTTCATCATGGACGTGATGCGGGGTAAAAGCGGTAAACGTTGGCCGCCGCAGCAAGACTCGCAGTTTTTTCAATGCCCGCCAGCACAGTAAAAGCCCCAATGCGCCGACCAGCAGATAACTGCCCTTCTCCAGCCAGAAGCTGCTGAGATGCAGTTGACGCGCCGGAAGCTGCAGCAGCGTCAATACCACCACCACGAGTACTATCGCCACCATTCCCTGCAACAGCGATGCCGCCAGCGTCAGCGCAATACTCGATTTCAGCTTTGAGGGATGGGTGGCAAGCCAGGTGGTAATCACGATTTTTCCGTGGCCGGGGCCAAGCGCGTGCAGTACGCCGTAGACAAAGCTGAACCCGAGCAGCGACAGCCCCGCCGCTGACGGATTATCCGCCACCGCCTGCAGCAGTTGGCTGAGCTCAAGATTCAGTGAACGCTGCCAGACCGCGCTTTGCAACAGTACCTGCGGCCAGGCGAGCCACAACCAGATACCGCCCACGACGCTCAGCGTCAGAAACAGCGCCAGCGGCCAGAGTGATTTCCAGCGCGGCGCCCGCGCTCGCGGCGTAAAAACTACTGACATTTCAAGGTCACCTTCTGGGCGAAGTAGTTACCCAGTTCCATGTCTTCCGGCGGCGCGTCCTCTTTATCGAGCGACTGCGCATAAGACAACATTTTGTCGTTGGGTTTCGGCGTCATTACCGTGGCCTTGCAGGAGGCCCGCAGCGCGGCAGGCAGTGAAAAATCGCTATCCTGCTCATAAAACATATCGACGTAGTAGGTCGGATCGAAGGTGGATAACGTAAAGGTTTGTCCGGCAACAGGTTCCGGCGTCGCCAACGGCAAGGTGAAGGTGAGTACCGCCTGCAGCCCGCTCCGTGCAAGGCCGTAGCCATCCGGACGGTTAGCAAACTTAACCCGCTGGCCGTTATGCCACAGTTCGCTGAAGTAGTGCTGGCCGAGTACGTTGGCCATGACCTCCGCCGCGAGTTTTTTCCATACTTCGCTGCCCGGCTTTGCATTGCCGGCATCATAGAGCAGATCCGCTGAGGTTATTTCGTCCATCGTCCAGCGCATGTTAAAGCCGGTCAACAGACCGTCTTTCACCACGGCTTCACTCTGCAAATTAATGAAGCTGTGCGGATGCGCAACGGCTGACAATGATAAAACCATGAAAAATGCCGCACCGACGCAGTGTTTCACTCTCTTCATCTGTTCCTCGCGTGAAAAATTCTGTGAACTTCGCCAGCAATCCTGATCTAAAGGCCGCGGTCCGCCCTGCTCACCCTGCATCCTTTGGCTATTCTTAGCTGAAACCCTAACTGGAACTTACCAGATGATGACAGTGATTGAACCACCATCTGCGCTTTCCAGTCCACAGCGCCGTAGCCAGGTGCTCCTGATGTTCTATCTTCCGGGACAATCCGTCACGCCGCAACAGCTGGTCAGGCTCAACCAGGTGGATGAGGCGACGGCCCAACAGGATATCGCGGAGACGGGGCGCGAAATTCAGCGTTATCATCGACTGACTCTCGCGTCGCAGATGGACGGCAGCTATCGGATTGAAGGCGCCGCGCTCGATCAACGCCTGTGCCTGCTGCACGCTCTCCGGCGTGGGCTGCGCCTGTGCCCGCACTTCGTTCACCACCATTTTACCCCGGCGTTAAAAACGCAGCTTAAACAGCAGGGTATCGCGCGAACCTTATATGATGATACCAATCTTCAGGCGCTGGTGAATCGCTGCGCGCGCACGCTTAATCGGCAGTTCGACTGCCGGGACGGTCAGTTCCTGCGCCTGTATCTTCAGTACTGCCTGCTACAACATCATCTGGGCCAGTCGCCGGATTTCACCCGTGAGCAGCGCAACTGGGCGCAGGCCGCGGCGGAATTTAACCTCGCCGCCGAAATCGTTCGCCACTGGCAGCGCCGGGTCAGCGCCACGCCCCACGCCGGCGAACAACATTTTCTGACCCTGCTGTTTATGTTACTGAAAACACCGGATCCCATTCACGACGGCCATCAACAGGACAGACGCCTGCATCTGGCGATCTCCCGCTTGATCCATCGTTTCCAGGATCTGGCGGGACGGCCATTCAGCGATGAACAAGGGTTGAGCGACCAACTCTATATTCATCTTTCGCAAGCGTTGAACCGCAGCGTATTCGCCATCGGTATTGATAACGCTTTACCGGAGGAGATCGGACGCCTGTATCCGCGCCTGATGCGTACCACCCAGGAGGCATTACGCGATTTCGAAGCGGCCTATCATATTCAATTTAATCAGGAAGAGGTCAGCTTAATCGCGGTTATTTTCGGCGCGTGGTTGATGCAAAAAGCCGACCTGCATGAAAAGCAGGTGGTGCTGCTGACGCGGGAAAATAGCGAACTGGAACAGGCGCTGGAAATGCAATTGCGGGAATTGACGCTGCTGCCGCTGAATATTAAGTACTTAAGCGTGACCCAGTTTCAGCAACAAGGCGCGCCGAAGGATGTGACCTTGGTGGTCACGCCTTACACCACCGCGCTACCGCTGTTTTCGCCGCCGCTGTTTCATGCTGAAGAGAATTTTAGCGATCACCAGCGGCAGCAGATTTGCAAAATGCTTGAGGATTAGGCGCTCACCGCCTTCGGTCGCACGACCAGCGCCGGTAGCGCCACCAGCGCCATCACCCAGAAGACGCCCTGATGCAGGTGCTGGTAGAGGAAACCAGCAAACACCGTCATCACCGCGATGCTGCCGCCCATCGCCACCGCCGAGTAAACGGCCTGCAGGCGGATAACCTCACTTCCCTGCCGCGCGGCGATATAGCGCATGGCCGCCAGATGGCAGACGGTAAACGTACCACAGTGAAGGATCTGCGCGACCAGTAGCCATGGCAGCGCGGTCGTCCAGCCCATAATCGTCCAGCGCGCCACCCCACACACCGCCGAGAGCAGCAGCAGGTCGCGGGCGCTAAAGCGACGGAAGACTTTTTTACTCAAGGCGAAAATCACCACTTCGGCGACGACGCCAAGCGACCATAAATAGCCGACGGCGGAAGCTGAATAACCGGCCTGCTGCCAGTATAGCGCGCTGAAGCCGTAGTAGGCGGCGTGCGCCCCCTGCAACAGACAGACGCAGGCAAGAAAACGCCAGCTTTGCCGCACCAGGCTAAGCCACGCCGATAGTCCGGCCGCCTCCTGATGTCGGCTCTCCCCTTGCGGCATCACTGAAGGTTTCAGCAACATGCCCAACAGCATCGAGGCCGTGCCCAGGCTTAACAACAGCAGGATCGCCCGATAATCAAACAAACTCACCAGTTTACCGGTCAGCGCAGAACCAATGACGAAAGCAATCGATCCCCACAACCGCACCCGGCCGTAATCCATGGTGATTTGTTTTTGCCAGGTGTTGGCTAACGCATCGGTTAGCGGCACCAGCGGCGAGAAAAAGAGGTTGAATCCGACGATGACCACCATCAGCCAGGCTACCTGGCCGCCGACCCAGAAGGCGAGAGCAAATAGCAGCGTCAGCAACGCGAGGATTCGCAAGGCGCTAATCAAACGAGAAGGATCGCTGACCCGCGGCGCAATCAACAGACTGCCCAGAAAACGCGCCACCAGCCCGGCGCCGAGCAACACGCCAATGGTTTCCGGCGTCAGGCCTACGCCTGCCAGCCAGACGCTCCAGAATGGTAGAAAAATACCGTAGCTAAAAAAGTAGGTGAAGTAACTTAGCGCCAGCCAGCGCGTGGAGTGCAAGACCATGATTCCCTCCCGAATGGAAGCTCTAGTCTGGCGATAAAGCGCATACTGAGCAAACCCATGTCTCACTATCTTCATGGTCGTTAAGTACATTTCTCTTAAAATCGTGAGCATTGTCACGCGATGAGTGTGCAATATGGTGGGCAGTATGAAAAAAAATCCGATAACCGGGCATCAGAGTGTTTCCCGCGTATCGACTTAATCGCCGCTCAACGAGGTGTAACAATATTATTTTCCCAGCGTGGCGGGGAGTAAAAATGTGTATTACGTTTAGATCACACGCCTGTGATAAAGGACTGATTATGAACACGCTACGCTATTTTGACTTTGGCTCTTCCCGCCCTGTCCTGCTGTTAATCGCACGTATTGCGATCGTGCTGCTGTTCATTATTTTTGGCTATCCGAAACTGATGGGGTTTAGCGGAACGGTACAATATATGGCTTCTTCCGGCGCGCCGATGCCGACGCTGGCGGCGATCATCGCGGTCATCATGGAGGTACCCGCCGCTATACTGATTATTTTAGGTTTCTTCACCCGCCCGCTGGCGGTGATCTTTATTTTTTACACCCTGGGTACCGCGGTTATCGGCCATCATTACTGGGATATGACCGGCGATGCGGTATTGCCGAATATGATTAACTTCTATAAGAACGTCAGTATCGCCGGGGCCTTCCTGCTGCTGGCGATAACCGGACCGGGTTCGATTTCGCTGGATCGTCGATAACCAGCAGACACAAAAAAGGCCGCAATCGCGGCCTTTTTTATCTTAACGCGGCAAGATTACGCGTAAACCGGGAAACGGGCGCAGATATCCAGCACTTTACCTTTGACGCGCTCAATAACAGCTTCGTCGTTGATATTGTCGAGAACGTCGCACATCCAGCCAGCCAGCTCTTTCACTTCCGCTTCTTTAAAGCCGCGGCGAGTCACAGCCGGAGAACCGATACGGATACCGGAAGTCACGAACGGGCTCTTCGGATCGTTCGGTACGCTGTTTTTGTTAACGGTGATGTTGGCGCGGCCCAGGGCGGCGTCAGCTTCTTTACCGGTCAGGTTTTTATCTACCAGATCCAGCAGGAACAGGTGGTTTTCAGTACCGCCGGAAACCACTTTGTAACCGCGGTTCAGGAACACTTCCACCATCGCTTTGGCGTTTTTGGCAACCTGCTGCTGATAAACTTTGAACTCTGGCTCCATCGCTTCTTTCAGCGCCACCGCTTTCGCGGCAATTACGTGCATCAGCGGGCCGCCCTGCGCGCTTGGGAACACGGCGGAGTTCAGTTTCTTGTATAGCTCTTCGCTACCGCCTTTCGCCAGGATCAGGCCGCCGCGCGGACCCGCCAGGGTTTTGTGGGTGGTAGTAGTAACAACGTGGGCGTGCGGAACCGGGTTCGGATAAACGCCGGCGGCAATCAGGCCCGCTACGTGCGCCATATCGACGAACAGATAAGCGCCGATGCTGTCAGCGATTTCACGCATTTTCGCCCAGTCAACGATACCGGAGTAAGCGGAGAAGCCACCGATGATCATCTTCGGTTTGTGCTCCTGGGCCTGCTTCGCCATGTCTTCGTAGTCAATTTTACCGGACTCATCGATACCATAAGGAATGATGTTGTACAGTTTACCGGAGAAGTTAACCGGAGAGCCGTGGGTCAGGTGGCCGCCTTGCGCCAGGTTCATACCCAGCACGGTATCGCCTGGCTGCAGCAGTGCGGTGTAGACGGCAAAGTTAGCCTGCGAGCCGGAGTGCGGCTGCACGTTAGCGTAGTCGGCGCCGAACAGTTCTTTCGCGCGGTCGATAGCCAGTTGCTCAACGATATCCACGTACTCGCAGCCACCGTAGTAGCGCTTGCCCGGATAACCTTCGGCATATTTGTTAGTCAGCTGGGAACCCTGAGCCTGCATCACGCGCGGACTGGTGTAGTTCTCGGAGGCGATCAGTTCGATGTGCTCTTCCTGACGTACTTTTTCCTGCTCCATAGCCTGCCACAGTTCGGCATCATAATCGGCAATGTTCATTTCACGCTTTAACATCCGCATCTCCTGACTCAGCTAACGATAAAATTTTGGCCTAAAAAGGCGGTCCTGATGGACAACGGCCCACAGTATAACCGAATCATTCTGTGATAACAGGTCTTGACAAAGGATTTTACGCAAACGATTGGCTCCACAGCACACAAGGCTTTGAGCAATAACGCATCAAACATTATCAACGGATTTCTTTTCAGGTTTGTGATGCAAATTCTTCATGTTGTAACTGCTTTGCGGCAAAGTGATAAAGAACCATTTACATAGCAGGGTTATTTATATAAGATGCATTTGAAATGCATCAATAGGATAACATTTAAGGAAGCTGCTATGCTCGACGCTCAAACCATCGCCACGGTCAAAGCCACTATTCCCCTGCTTGTAGAGACCGGCCCAAAGCTAACCGCGCATTTTTATGACCGTATGTTTACTCATAATCCGGAGCTTAAGGAGATCTTCAATATGAGTAACCAGCGCAACGGCGATCAGCGCGAAGCGCTGTTCAACGCTATCGCCGCCTACGCCAGTAATATCGACAACCTGCCGGCCCTGCTGCCGGCGGTCGAAAAAATCGCCCAGAAACATACCAGCTTCCAGATTAAACCGGAGCAGTACAATATTGTCGGCAGCCATCTGCTGGCGACCCTCGACGAAATGTTTAGCCCAGGCCAGGAAGTACTCGACGCCTGGGGCAAAGCTTACGGGGTGCTGGCGAACGTCTTCATCAACCGCGAAGCGGAGATCTATCAGGATAACGCCAGTAAAAATGGCGGCTGGGAAGGTACCCGCGCGTTCCGCATTGTTAAGAAGACCCCGCGCAGCCAGCTTATTACCAGCTTTGAACTGGAGCCTGTCGACGGCCAGCCGGTCGCCGATTACCAGCCAGGACAGTATCTGGCTATCTGGTTGAAGCCGGAAGCCTTCGAATATCAGGAAATTCGTCAATACTCTCTGACCCGCAGAGCGGACGGTAAAGGCTATCGCATCGCGGTGAAACGCGAGAATGGCGGCCAGGTGTCCAACTGGCTGCATAACCACGCCAGCGAAGGCGACGTAGTCTACTTAGCCGCGCCGGCAGGCGACTTCTTCCTCAACGTGGAAGCGCAGACGCCGGTGACCCTGCTCTCCGGCGGCGTCGGCCAAACGCCAATGCTGGCGATGCTGGATACGCTGGCGAAAAGCCATCATCAGGGCCAGGTGAACTGGTTCCACGCGGCAGAAAACGGTGACGTTCACGCCTTTGCGGACGAAGTGAAGGCGCTTGGCGCGGCGTTGCCGAAGTTTACCTCTCACGTCTGGTACCGCAGCCCGAACGAGGCCGACCGTCAGGCAGGACGTTTTGATAGCGAAGGTTTGATGGATTTAGCGCCGCTGGCGGAAAATATTCGCGACCCGCAGATGCAATTCTATCTCTGCGGCCCGGTAGCGTTTATGCAGTTTGCGGCGAAGCAGCTGGTAGAATTAGGGGTCAATAAAGACAACATTCATTACGAATGTTTCGGCCCGCATAAGGTTCTGTAAGCCCAACGACGCGGGGATTTGTAGGCCGGGTAAGCGCAGCGCCACCCGGCAATACTGCAGCGAGCGGCGAGGATTAAATCGCCGCGTCGTCTTCTTCACCGGTACGGATACGAATCACCCGCGCCACGTCGAAGACAAAGATTTTACCGTCGCCGATTTTACCGGTCTGGGCGGTACGAATGATGGTATCGACGCAGGTATCGACGATATCGTCCGTCACCACGATTTCAATTTTCACCTTCGGCAGAAAATCCACCATATATTCCGCGCCGCGGTACAGCTCGGTATGCCCTTTCTGACGACCAAACCCTTTGACTTCCGTCACCGTCATACCGGTGATACCGACTTCCGCCAGCGCTTCACGCACGTCATCCAATTTGAACGGTTTAATAATCGCATCAATCTTTTTCATGGTTTTCCTGTCTTTGTCGCGTAACCGGTTGCTTACCGTATCATAGCTTGCGCTATGCCGCGGGGCTACTCTTTAAAGTCGTTGGCGTCGAGCTCGTGGCGCGACAGCAGTTTGTAAAACTCGGTGCGGTTGCGCCCGGCCATCCGCGCGGCATGCGTCACGTTGCCTTTGGTTATCTGCAAAAGCTTACGCAGGTAGTTGAGCTCAAACTGATTACGCGCCTCGACGAAGGTCGGTAGCGCGGTATTCTCACCCTCCAGCGCCTGCTCCACCAGCGCATCGCTGATCACCGGCGATGAGGTCAGCGCCACGCACTGTTCAATCACGTTAACCAGCTGGCGCACGTTGCCCGGCCATTTGGCGGCCATCAGCCGCTTCATCGCATCGGTGGAGAAGGCGCGCACGAAGGGTTTGTGACGGTCGGCGGACTGGCGCAATAGATGATTGGCCAGTAGCGGGATATCCTCCGCGCGCTCGGAAAGCGGCGGGATCTTCAGGTTAACCACATTGAGCCGATAGAACAGATCTTCACGGAACTCACCGCGCGCCATCGCCTTCGGCAGATCGCGGTGGGTCGCCGAGATAATGCGCACGTCGATATCGATATCGCGGTTGCTGCCCAGCGGGCGCACCTTACGCTCCTGTAGGACGCGCAGTAGCTTCACCTGCAGCGCGACGGGCATATCGCCGATTTCATCAAGGAACAGCGTACCGCCCTCGGCGGCCTGAAAAAGCCCTTCGCGGTTGCTGACCGCGCCGGTAAAGGCGCCGCGCGCGTGGCCGAACAGTTCGGACTCCAGCAATTGCTCCGGCAACGCGCCGCAGTTAATCGCAATAAACGGTTTTTCGTGGCGCGGGCTGGCGTTGTGGATCGCCTGGGCGACAATCTCTTTCCCGGTACCGCTCTGGCCGATAATCAGCACGCTAACGTCCGACTGCGCCACCATACCGGCCTGCTCCAGCAGCCGCAGCATCTGTGGGCTACGGGTGACGATCGCCTGTCGCCAGCGCTCGTCGGTGGCCGGCGAGCTCTGCTCGAGAGCATCATCAATCGCTTTATACAGCGCGTCTTTATCGACCGGTTTAGTCAGAAAACTAAACACCCCTTGTTGGGTAGCGGCAACGGCGTCAGGAATGGAGCCGTGGGCAGTCAGGATGATGACCGGCATGCCGGGCTGCGCCTTTTGGATTTCAGCAAACAGCTGCAGGCCGTCCATTTCATCCATGCGTAAATCGCTCACCACCAGGTCCACCCGCTCGCGCGTCAGCACGCGTAGCGCCTCGGGCCCGCTTTCCGCCGTGACCACGCTGTAACCTTCGCTGACCAGACGCATCCCTAGCAGCTTTAACAGCCCCGGATCGTCGTCCACCAGCAGCAGGTGGGCGGGTTTACGGATCGTCATGGATCACCTCCGGTACCTTATCGCTACCGCTATTAAAATTGCCGCCGGGCTTACGGCTGGAGAGCTGGCGTTCAATATCGGTAAGGTTTTCCAGCTTGCGGGTGGTCAGCTCCAGTTGGCTACGTAGCTGTTGCTCCTGCTGACGCAAGGTTTCCAGTTCAGCATCGCTTGATTGCTGGAGTTTGCCGTAGCGGGATCGCTCCTCAAATAACTGCAATTGGCGGGCTTGGCCGTCGCGCCACAGCCGGTACAGCGGACGAACCTGGGCGGCGATTTGCGGGCTAAAGCTGTCGATGCGGGCAACCATTTCGCGACGCTCGTCGGGGGTAATTTTGGCGTCGGCCAGCAGAATGCCGCGTTTCAACGCATCCTGCCAGTTATCATCGTTATGCAATTTGGCTTCGGCGCGGGCCTGTACCGGCGCCAGGCGATCCGCGCAGTCAATGCCGCGCAGCCAGTACAGCGGGTTTTTATCACTGGCATCGTTTTCCAGCGACCAGATATTGGCGCAATCTACGGAGAGAAAATCCGCCACCTGATGTTCCGGCAGCTCGGGCGGCGCATTGCCGTCAGCGGCGCGCGGCGACATAGCGGCGGAACAACCCGCCAGCGTCAGGCAGCATAGGCCCGACAGCAGCCATCCCCGTAATGGACGGCGCAATGCGAAAAAGTGGGACATATTCACCCAATGTTGATTCATGTGTTGGTTTTTCCCGGCTCAGCGGCGGGGAGCGAGATGCGAAAACAGATGAACCCGGGATTATCATCGACCAGGCTCAGCTCTCCCTGCATTTGCCGTACGCAGTCGCGGGCGATACTTAACCCCAGACCGCTGCCTTTTACTGCCCCTTTACGCAGGTGGCTTCCCTGATAAAAAGGCTCGAAAATCATATTTCTTTCGGCGGCGGGGATCGGCTCGCCGCTATTGGCGACATCGATACGAACCTGCTCGCCGTGGCGGTAACTATGAATCCGAATGTTACCGGATTCAGCGCCATAGTGCACCGCATTGGAGTACAGATTATCAAGCACGCTGGTCAGCAACGTCGGCTCCGCCAGGCAGAAGCGTTCACCCAGCGCAAGCTCGGTAGACATCATCTTGGCTCTTGCCGGTAAACTATGCGCGGAAACGACGGTCTGCGCCAGTTCGGCAATATCCACTTTCTGCCGCTCGACCGGGCCATCGGCCAGTTTGCGATTATAGTCGAGCAGCTGTTCGATCAGCTTTTGCAGATTGCGGCTGCTGTTATCGAGGATCTCAACGATTTCTTGCTGTTCCGTCGTCAGCGGCCCCGCGACCCGGTCCGCCAGCAGTTCCGTTCCTTCACGCATGCTGGCGAGCGGCGTTTTCAGTTCATGTGACAAATGACGAAGAAATTGGTGGCGTTGGGACTCCAGCCACGCCAGACGTTCACTCAACCAGATAATCCGTTTACCAACCGACCGCAGTTCGCGCGGGCCGGTGAACAGCGCCGCATCATCCAGCGATTTCCCCTCGCCCAGGCGATTGATCATCTTCTCAATGCCCTTCACCGGGCCGATGATCATGCGGGTAAACAGCAAGACCAGCGTCAGGCTCAGCAGAAACAGAACCAGCGCCTGCCAGCCGAAGAACTGCCCGCGCTCGGCAATCTCCTGCTGTAGCTGCTGGCCGCGGGAGAAAATCACCGTGCGGGTCGCTTGCACCATTTCACTGTTAGCATCGGCAAAGGCTTCGAGGCTCGCCGCGGCTTTGGCATCCGGCGCGCTATTATGGCAACGTAGTTGGGCCAGGTCGGCAAGGTTCTGCCGCAGGGTCTGCCAGATGTCAGCATCCGGCAACACGCCGGAGAGCGCCTCAAGCATTTCGCTATAACGCTTACGTTGATTTTGATAGACCCGCTCAAGGGTAGGATCGTCCAGCACGCAATACTGGAGATAGCTACGCTCCATTTCCAGCGAGGCGTTGACCATCGCTTCGCTACGCCGCGCATCCGTCAAGGTGGTACGGTTAATATGCGCGGCCTGGGCGCTGAGCGCGTTCAGGCTTTGCCAGGCCTGCCATGCCAGCACCAGCAGCGGCAGCATGATCAGCACAAAGGAAAGCGTCACCAGTTGGCGCAAGGAACGGGGGAAAAGAGAGAATCGCTTCAAAGATATAGCCTCAACCATTAGCTCCTGAAGATGCTAACTGAGGATGGCGGAAACATCCACGGCAGAAACAATAAAGGCAGGCTCTAAAGCCTGCCTTTATTAAGGAATGAGGCGGTGCCTTACTCGACGTTTCGCCCGATGGCTGATAAAGCAGAGCTGTTATCAGGAGTTGGACGGCAGGCACCTGTTTGTGCGTCATTCGAAGTTTATGTAGCGCTTCCCGAAGGGGCTGACATAAGAAGGTGAATGAGCCACTGCTGATTATTATGCACGAACTATGCCACCTTTCAAAACAAATTATTAACACCATGATATATAAAGAATTACATGCAAAAACCCACCCAAAATAATTTGCCTGTTCTTTGACCATAGTGTCGCCAATTAGCAACAGCAAATCGACCTTCAATAACACACATTTAAAATCAATAACTTAAGTGTCGTCATTCAGAGACACCGCAAAACCACGTCTGTCGGTAATTCCCGACACTCTGATACGGCCTCGATCACAAATAAAAAAGCCCCCTGGATTAACAGGGGGCTCGTTTTCATCAACACAATACGCTAGCGGTATTAACCCAGTTGCTTACGCGCGTTGCGGAAGATGCGCATCCATGGGCTGTCTTCACCCCAGTTTTCCGGGTGCCAGGAGTTGCTGACGGTACGGAAGACGCGTTCCGGGTGTGGCATCATAATCGTCGCGCGACCGCTTTCGCTGGTCACCGCGGTAATGCCGTTCACCGAGCCATTCGGGTTCGCCGGATAGGTTTGCGTCACTTTGCCGAAGTTATCGACGAAGCGCAGCGCCACCAGCCCCTTGCTTTCAAGCTGAGCCAGATGCGCGCTATCACGAACTTCCACCTGCCCTTCGCCGTGCGAAACGGCAATCGGCATCATCGAACCGGCCATACCCTGCAACAGCAGCGATGGGCTTTGGGTGACTTCAACCAGGCTGAAACGCGCTTCAAAGCGGTCTGAGTGGTTGCGTACGAAGCGCGGCCACAGATCGCTGCCAGGAATCAGCTCACGCAGGTTGGACATCATCTGACAACCGTTACACACGCCCAGCGCCAGCGTCTGCGGGCGGTGGAAGAAAGTGGCGAACTCATCGCGTACGCGTTCGTTGAACAGAATCGATTTCGCCCAACCTTCACCTGCCCCCAGTACATCACCGTAGGAGAAGCCGCCGCAGGCCACCAGCGCATGGAAGTCGCCAAGACCGGAACGACCTGCCAGCAGATCGCTCATATGCACGTCGATGGCATCGAATCCGGCGCGATGGAAAGCGGCCGCCATTTCAACATGGGAGTTAACCCCCTGCTCGCGCAGCACGGCCACTTTCGGGCGCGCGCCGGTCGCAATATACGGTGCGGCAACATCTTCATTGATATCAAACGACAGCTTAACGTTAAGACCCGGGTCGCTATCGTTAGACTTCGCCTGGTGTTCCTGATCGGCGCACTCCGGGTTGTCGCGCAGACGCTGCATCTGCCAGGTGGTTTCCGCCCACCACATACGCAGCGTGGTGCGGCTTTCGCTGAACAGCGGCTGACCATCGGCGGTAATAACAAAACGATCGCCTGCCGTCGCCTGGCCTAAGTAGTGCACGCAATCTGCCAGACCATTCATCGCCAGCAGCGCTTCTACCGCTTCGCGATCCGCGGCGCGAACCTGAATCACCGCGCCCAATTCTTCGTTGAACAGCGCCGCCAGACGGTCGTCGCCCAACGCGGCGATATCGGCTGTTACGCCGCAGTGACCGGCAAAAGCCATTTCCGCCAGCGTCACTAACAAGCCGCCATCGGAGCGGTCGTGGTAGGCCAACAGCTTACGCTGCGCCACCAGCGCCTGCATCGCGTCCCAGAAGCCTTTCAGCTGCGCGACATCACGCACGTCGGCCGGCTGGTCGCCAAGCTGACGATAGACCTGCGCCAGCGCGGTAGCGCCCAACGCGTTACGCCCTTTGCCGAGATCGATCAGCAGCAGGGCGTTGTCTTCCGTAGAGAGCTGCGGGGTCACGGTGCCGCGCACGTCTTCAACGCGGGCAAACGCGGAGATAACCAACGACAGCGGCGAGGTCATTTCGCGCTGCTCGCTACCTTCCTGCCAGCGGGTTTTCATCGACATTGAGTCTTTGCCCACCGGGATAGTCAGGCCCAGCGCGGGGCACAGTTCTTCACCGACCGCTTTTACCGCCTCATACAGACCGGCGTCTTCCCCCGGGTGACCGGCTGCCGCCATCCAGTTTGCCGACAGTTTGACGCGGTTGAGTTCGCCAATCTGCGTAGCGGCGATGTTTGTCAACGCTTCGCCGACCGCCAGGCGGGCAGAGGCGGCAAAGTCGAGCAGCGCAACCGGCGCGCGTTCGCCCATCGCCATCGCTTCGCCGTAGTAGCTATCGAGGCTGGCGGTGGTCACCGCGCAGTTGGCGACCGGGATCTGCCACGGCCCCACCATCTGGTCACGCGCCACCATACCGGTCACGGTGCGATCGCCGATGGTCACGAGGAAGGTTTTCTCAGCCACCGTCGGCAGATGCAGCACGCGGTTAACCGCATCGGCAATCGCCATCGGTTGACGATCCAGCTCGCTGCCCTGCGCTTTCAGCGTTTGCACGTCACGCGTCATTTTCGGCGTTTTGCCAAGCAGGACGTCCAGCGGCAGGTCGATCGGCCGATCGTTAAAGTGGCTGTCGCTCAGGCTAAGGTGTTGCTCCGCCGTGGCTTCACCGATCACCGCATAAGGCGCGCGCTCGCGGCGGCACAGCTCTTCAAACAGCGGCAGCTGTTCCGGCGCGACCGCCAGAACGTAACGTTCCTGGGATTCGTTACACCAGATCTCCAGCGGGCTCATGCCCGGCTCATCGCTGAGGATATCGCGCAGCTGGAATTTTCCGCCGCGGCCGCCATCGCTCACCAGCTCCGGCATCGCGTTAGAGAGACCGCCCGCGCCAACGTCGTGGATAAACAGAATCGGGTTCGCATCGCCCAGCTGCCAGCAGCGGTCGATCACTTCCTGACAGCGGCGCTCCATTTCCGGGTTGTCGCGCTGTACAGAGGCGAAATCCAGATCGGCATCAGACTGGCCGGAAGCCATGGATGACGCCGCGCCGCCGCCGAGACCAATGTTCATCGCCGGGCCGCCCAGCACAATAAGCTTGGCGCCAACGGTGATTTCGCCCTTCTGGACGTGCTCGCCGCGGATGTTGCCAATACCGCCCGCCAGCATGATCGGTTTGTGATAGCCGCGCAGCTCTTCGCCATTGTGGCTGGTCACTTTCTCTTCATAGGTACGGAAGTAGCCATTCAGCGCCGGACGACCAAATTCGTTGTTAAACGCCGCGCCGCCCAGCGGGCCTTCGGTCATGATATCCAGCGCGGTCACGATACGCTCTGGTTTACCGAAATCCTCTTCCCACGGCTGCTCAAAGCCCGGAATACGCAGGTTCGAAACCGAGAAGCCGACCAGGCCCGCTTTCGGCTTCGCGCCGCGTCCCGTTGCGCCTTCGTCGCGGATCTCGCCGCCGGAACCGGTCGCGGCCCCTGGCCACGGCGAAATTGCCGTCGGGTGGTTGTGGGTTTCAACTTTCATCAGAATGTGCGCCGGCTCCTGATGGAAGTCATAGCGCCCGGTCTGATAGTCGGCGAAATAACGACCGACTTCGGAACCTTCCATTACCGCGGCGTTGTCTTTATAGGCAGACAGCACATATTCCGGGTTTTTCTCGAAGGTGTTTTTGATCATTTTAAACAGCGACTTCGGCTGTTTTTGGCCGTCGATAATCCAGTCGGCGTTAAAAATTTTGTGGCGGCAATGTTCCGAGTTGGCCTGCGCGAACATATACAGTTCGATGTCGTTCGGATTGCGGCCAAGCTTAACGAATGCGTCCTGTAGGTAGTCGATTTCGTCATCGGCCAGCGCCAGCCCCAGACGGAGGTTGGCGTCAATCAGCGCCTGACGTCCCTGACCCAGTAGGTCCACGCTGGTCACCGGTGTCGGCTGATGGTGAGCAAACAGCTTCTCCCCCTCTTCCAGCTCAGTGAAAACGCTCTCCATCATGCGATCGTGCAGTTCTGCCGCAACGGCGTCCCACTGCGCGTCGCTCAGACCCTGTGCTTCAACGTAGTACGCCACGCCGCGTTCCAGCCGCACGACCTGCGATAAACCGCAGTTATGGGCGATGTCGGTAGCTTTGGAGGACCAGGGAGAGATAGTGCCGGGGCGAGGGGTGACGAGCAGTAATTTACCGGTTGGCGTATGGCTGTTGAGGCTTGGGCCATATTTAAGCAGTCTGACCAGTCTTTCGCGCTCCTCATCGCTTAGCGGGGCGCTCAGGTCGGCAAAGTGAACATACTCCGCGTATAAGGTGCTAACCGGCAGGTTGGCCGCCTGAAAACGTGCCAGCAGTTTGTTGATACGGAATGCCGACAGTGCAGGTGAACCACGCAAAATATCCATCATAAGTCTCTCGTCTTCGAAGCTTTCAAGGTGAGCCAGGGGGAAACGGGCGCCATTATAGAGAATCCTGAGCCCTGACGAAACCGTTTGCGTAGAAATAAAATGATTCATCAGTTTTATCAATAAATGTGACATGAATCGCGAATAAGTTGCCAACTGGCGCATTCTTAAGCAAAATGCCGCTCAACTTACGGCAACCTTTTACTTTTTCCGGATATACCCAGCTGAGGAACTCCACGCTGCAGAAAATTAACTATTTGAAAAAATTAAAGATTAATTATCTGCTGATCGGCGTCGTCACCCTTTTGTTGGCGGCGGCGCTGTGGCCGTCTTTACCGTGGATGGGAAAACCGGAGAACCGCGTTGCCGGGATCATTGCTCGCGGCGAACTGCGCGTGAGTACAATTAACTCCCCGCTGACCTACGCCGCCATCAACAATAAAGACTACGGTCTTGATTACGAACTGGCGAAACGCTTCGCCGATTACCTTGGGGTGAAGCTGAAAGTCACCGTGCGGCAGAATATTAGCCAGCTATTTGACGATCTCGATGCCGGTAAAACCGATATGCTGGCCGCCGGGCTGGTCTATAACACCGAGCGGGTAAAGAACTATCAGGCGGGCCCCACCTATTATTCCGTTTCGCAGCAGCTTGTCTATCGCGTTGGCGGTAATCGCCCGCGCACGCTGGCCGGGATCAACGCCGAACAGCTCGCCATCGCCCCAGGCCACGTCGCCCTTAACGACCTGCAGGCGCTGAAGGAGAGCAAATACCCGGACCTCAACTGGCGCGTTGATGAAAAGCGCGGCACCACCGCCCTGATGCAGGCGGTCATCGACGGCACGCTGGAATATACCGTCGCCGATTCCGTCGCCGTCAGCCTGTTCCAGCGCGTACATCCGGAGCTGGCTGTGGCGCTCGATATCAGCGATGAACAGCCGGTCACCTGGTTTAGCGAAAAAAGCGAAGACAATTCACTATCGGCAGCTATGCTCGATTTCTTTAATAGTATGAATGAAGACGGCACCCTCGCCCGCCTGGAAGAGAAGTATCTCGGCCACGGCAACGACTTTGACTACGTTGATACCCGCACCTTCCTGCGCGCGGTGCAGAATACGCTGCCGGATCTGAAGCCGCTTTTTGAGAAATACGCCCGGCAGATCGACTGGCGACTGCTGGCGGCGATTGCCTGGCAGGAGTCGCACTGGGATCCGCAGGCCACCTCGCCAACCGGCGTGCGCGGCATGATGATGCTAACCCGTAACACCGCCCAGAGTTTAGGCCTGACCGACCGTACCGATGCCGAACAGAGCCTCGATGGCGGTATGCGCTATCTGCAGGATATGATGGCCAAAGTGCCGGATTCAATCCCGAAAGAGGAGCGGGTCTGGTTTGCGCTGGCGGCTTATAACATGGGCTACGCGCATATGCTTGACGCGATGGCGCTGACAAAAAAACAAAAAGGCAATCCGAACAGCTGGTCCGACGTTAAGCAACGTCTACCATTGTTGAGCCAGAAGCCCTACTACAGCCGCTTAAAATATGGCTACGCCCGAGGCCATGAGGCCTACGCCTACGTGGAAAATATTCGTAAGTACCATATCAGTCTGGTTGGGTATTTGTCTGAACAGGAAAGGAAAGCGGCGCAGGAGATGGCGATCGCCGAAGATTATCCAGCCGTCGCGCCGGAAGAACTCGATAGTGAGCATAAAGAGTATGCGATGCCCTTCTTTAAGTTTCGCGGCGAAAAGCTTGTCGACAACGTTAA
The DNA here is from genome assembly GCF_032601985.1 of Klebsiella sp. 141203. Taxonomy (NCBI): domain Bacteria; kingdom Pseudomonadati; phylum Pseudomonadota; class Gammaproteobacteria; order Enterobacterales; family Enterobacteriaceae; genus Klebsiella; species Klebsiella sp. 141203. The sequence continues at coordinate 1,582,729 of NZ_JAQIRL010000001.1, forward strand.
ACTGAAGTTGCCGACATTGGGACGTTAGCCCTCTTCCTGACGCGCTTTCTTCAATGCCTTTTTCTCTTCCCGCCGCCAGCGGAAGAAATCGCTCAGCATTGCGGAGCAAGATTCAGCCAGAATTCCCTCGGTAATTTCAACGCGGTGGTTCATCCCCGGATGATGCAGCACATCGATTAACGACCCGGCCGCGCCGGTTTTAGCATCGCGGGCGCCGAACACCAGCCGCGAGATACGGCTATGCACCATCGCCCCGGCGCACATCACACAAGGCTCCAGCGTGACGTACAGCGTGGCATCAATTAAACGATAGTTCTGCAGGACCAGCCCTCCCTGACGCAGCGCCATAATTTCGGCATGGGCGGTGGGATCGTGACGACCAATCGGCCGGTTCCAGCCCTCACCGATGACCTGATTGTTATGCACCAGCACGGCGCCCACCGGCACCTCGCCCTCTTCCCAGGCGCGTTTCGCCAGCGTCAGCGCATGGCGCATCCAGTATTCATCATTAAATTCGTGGTCAGACACAGCGGCACTCCTGCAGAAAAAGCGGGGCGCATTATACATGGGCGCTATATATCGCCCAAATAATTCGCCTGCAGCAGAATTATTCGAGCTGCTGGAGATCGCCCTGCGGCGTCACCCGCCAGCGGTGCTGGCAAAAACAGAGTAGCGGGTTATCCTGCTCGCTATCGCTATAGCCGCTATATAAGCGTAGCGGCGCGCCGATCCGCTGTTCCAGCTGCGCTACTTTCTCATGGCCCAGGCAACGCAGCGTCAGCACCCAGCCGCCGCGACGGCGGCTCATACGGCTGGCGATAAGCTTTACGCGCGGCAGCCAAAGCGTATCGGCATAGACCTGTTCCACCAGCGACTGCGGTGAGCCGGTAATCAGCCAGACGTCAGCATCGGTACTGGTTAAATAGTCGTTTAGCCGGCCCTGTACCACGGGAAAGGCGGTCACGTGCTGGCGAAACCAGCTAACGAACTCCGCCTCCAGACGCTTAAGATGGCTTTCACGCCGGCCACAGGTGGCGGCCCACAGCAGCAGGCTCATCGGCCAGCGCGCCGCGCGTCCGTTAACCAACAGCCCCAGCAGTACTATTGGCGACAAGGCCGCCACTGCCAGTACGTTGAGCGGTTGACGACGTAAGAGGTAACGAATAAAGCTGCCGAACATATCCTGCTGGTGCAAGGTGCCATCAAGATCGAAAAACACGACTCGTCGCGCGTTACTGTTCAAACCGAACTCCTTTCTGGTACGGATTTTCCTGGCGATGTCGATAGCTTAACAGGCTTGCCGCGACGAGCGCGAAATTGTCTGCCGTGGTTGAGGTAAGATTCAGAATCTGACCCGTTCGCATAATTCTTCACAGCAGAATTTTTAATTCGTATTATTCCACTTATAATCGAATACAAAATTCTTTTCGCCGCTAACGCCCTCCTTCGGAGAAGCCATGAACTGTTTAATCCGCATCCGCCAACGTTACCCGTCGCTGGCGGCGAGCGACAAAAAACTTGCCGACTTTATTCTGGCTCAGCCGGACCAAACCCGCCATCTCAGCTCGCAGCAGCTGGCGGGCGAAGCGGGTGTAAGCCAGTCCAGCGTGGTGAAGTTCGCGCAAAAAATGGGGTTCAAAGGCTTTCCGGCATTAAAACTGGCGCTCAGCGAAGCGCTGGCTAGCAGCCCGGATCCGCACTCTGTACCGGTACATAACCAAATTCGCGGCGACGATCCGCTGCGTCTGGTGGGCGAGAAGTTGATCAAGGATAACATCGCGGCGATGCACGCCTCGCTTGACGTCAACAGCGAAGAGAAACTTCTGGAGGCTGTGACCCTACTGCGCGATGCTCGCCGGGTGATCATTACCGGCATCGGCGCCTCCGGGCTGGTGGCGCGCAATTTTAGCTGGAAGTTAATGAAAATTGGCATCAACGCCGTCGCCGAGCAGGATATGCATGCGCTGCTGGCAACGGTGCAGGCGATGTCGGCGGACGATCTGCTGCTGGCTATCTCCTATTCCGGCGAACGCCGCGAGATCAATATGGCGGCCGCTGAAGCGCTACGCGTTGGCAGCAAGATCCTCGCGATCACCGGGTTTACTCCCAACGCCCTGCAGCAGCAGGCTTCGCAGTGTCTCTACACTATTGCTGAAGAGCAGGCGACGCGCAGCGCGGCGATCTCCTCCACCAGCGCGCAAATGATGCTCACCGATCTCCTGTTTATGGCGCTGGTGCAGCAAGATCTCGAACACGCGCCGGAACGCATACGCCATAGCGAAGCGCTGGTGAAAAAGCTGGTCTGAGTAGAAAATGGGCGTATAATGCCCGCCCTGTTTGTGTTGTTTCTGAGATTTTCCTGATGGCGCTGTTAATCACCAAAAAATGCATCAATTGCGACATGTGCGAGCCGGAGTGCCCGAATGAGGCCATTTCGATGGGCGAGAGCATTTATGAGATTAACAGCGATCGCTGCACCGAGTGCGTGGGCCACTACGACACGCCAACCTGCCAGAAAGTGTGCCCGATCCCGAATACTATTCTCAAAGATCCGGCGCACGTCGAGAATGAAGAACAGTTGTGGGATAAATTCGTGCTCATGCACCACGCGGATAAGCTTTAACCGCGAGTTTAGCTTTCGACGATCACCGTGGCGCAGGCATAGTGGCGTTCATCGGCGAGAGTGACGTGAATAGCGCTTACCCCCATCCGTTCAGCCAATAGCTTTGCTTCGCCCCATAGCCGCAGTTTCGGCTTGCCTAATTCATCGTTGAAAACTTCGAACTGATTAAACGCCAGGCCGTTGCGAATACCGGTTCCGAGCGCTTTCGCCGCCGCTTCTTTGACCGCAAAGCGTTTTGCCAGAAAACGCACCGGCTGCTGATGATGCTCCCAAATGCTCCATTCGTGATCGCTCAGCACCCGGCGCGCCAGGCGATCGCCGCTACGGGCGATCACCGCTTCGATGCGGGCGATTTCGACGATGTCGGTACCCAGCCCGAGAATCGCCATTAGCCGCGCGCTTCCAGCATCAGGCGTTTCATTTCCGCGACAGCTTCTTTCAGGCCGCTCATCACCGCGCGACCAATAATGGCATGACCGATATTCAGCTCATGCATTTCCGGCAAGGCGGCAATGGCTTTCACGTTGTGATAGGTCAAACCGTGACCGGCATTCACCTTCAGACCAAGGCTGGCGGCATAAGTCGCCGCTTTGGCGATACGCTCAAGCTCTTTTGCCTGTTCGGCATCGGTTTTGGCATCGGCATAGCAGCCGGTATGGATTTCGATATACGGCGCGCCCACGTCGGCAGCCGCTTTGATCTGCTCATCATCCGCGTCAATAAACAGGGAGACCAGAATACCGGCATCCGCCAGGCGCTGACAGGCATCGCGCATCTTATCGCGCTGTCCGGCCACGTCCAGCCCACCCTCGGTGGTCACTTCCTGACGCTTCTCCGGCACCAGGCAGCAAAAGTGCGGTTTAGTTTCGCAGGCAATCGCCAGCATCTCTTCAGTGACCGCCATTTCAAGGTTCATTCGGGTGTGCAGAGTCTGGCGCAGGATGCGCACGTCACGATCGGTGATATGGCGGCGGTCTTCGCGCAGGTGCACGGTAATACCATCGGCGCCGGCCTGTTCAGCAATAAAAGCCGCCTGCACCGGATCCGGATAAGCGGTACCGCGCGCGTTACGCAATGTCGCAATGTGGTCAATATTGACCCCTAACAGTAATTCAGCCATGACAATCCTCGTTAATCATTATTCGTATTATCGGCTCGCGCCTTTCGCGCGGGCATAAACTGGCGAAACAGTTCCCGGCTCTTGAGCGGTTTCCCTCCAAGATACGGCTTCAGGGCGATGCGGGTAAAGCGCTTCGCGGCGCGCAGCGTATCTACATCCGGAAACTCTCGGCTAGCCAACGCTTTCAAATGGTGCCCGGTAAACGTGCTGTTATCAATCACCAGGCTGGCGATAAAGCCTTTTTCTTCACGATAGCGGTAGGTCATGGTGTCATCCACCGGGTCGCCGCTGCCGGCGCAGTGGAGGAAATCAACGCCATAGCCCAGGTGCCCGAGCAGCGCCAGTTCAAAGCGCCGCAGCGCGGGCTCCGGCGAACCGCTGGTCCCGGCAAGGGCCTGAATGCAGTGCAGGTAGTCGAAAAAGAGTTCGGAGAAGCGCGTTTCGTGCTCGAGCACACGGGAGATGAGTTCGTTAACGTAAAGACCGCTGTAGAGCGTGATGCCGCTGAGCGGCAGCGCCAGCGAGACGGCTTCCGCGCTGCGAAGGGTTTTGACTTCGCCGCGGCCGCCGAAGCGAACCAGTAAGGGGGTGAAGGGCTGTAAAGCGCCTTTGAGATTAGAACGTTTGGAGCGTGCGCCTTTGGCAACCAGGCGCACGCGGCCGGACTCTTCCGTGAAGACGTCCAGCATCAGACTGGTTTCGCTCCACGGTCGGCTATGCAGGACAAAGGCGCGCTGCCATCCATCCACGTTGCGTTAACTCAGAGGTCGTCAACGTAACCGAGACTGCGCAGCGCGCGCTCGTCATCGGCCCAGCCGGATTTCACTTTGACCCACAGTTCGAGGTGCACCGGCGCTTCAAACATCTCTTGCATGTCTTTACGCGCTTCGATGCCGATGGTTTTGATTTTGGCGCCTTTGTTGCCAATTACCATCTTCTTCTGTCCTTCACGCTCGACGAGGATCAGACCGTTGATGTCGTAACCGCCGCGTTCGTTACTCACGAAACGTTCAATTTCGACGGTCACGGAGTACGGCAGTTCAGCACCGAGGAAACGCATCAGCTTTTCGCGGATGATCTCGGAGGCCATAAAGCGCTGGGAACGGTCGGTAATGTAATCTTCCGGGAAGTGATGAATCGCTTCCGGCAGATGTTTACGTACGATCGACGCGATAGTATCAACGTTGGTGCCGGTTTCCGCAGAGATCGGCACGATGTCAAGGAAGTTCATCTGGCTGGCAAGGAACTGCAGGTGCGGTAGCAGATCCGCTTTTTCCTGCACGTTATCAACTTTGTTGACGGCCAGAATCACCGGCGCGCGCGCATCGCGCAGCTTGTTCAGCACCATCTCGTCATCTTGCGTCCAGCGGGTGCCTTCAACGACAAAGATAACCAGTTCCACGTCGCCAATCGAGCTGCTGGCCGCTTTGTTCATTAAGCGGTTAATCGCGCGCTTCTCTTCCATATGCAGGCCCGGGGTATCAACATAAATCGCCTGATACGGCCCTTCGGTATGGATACCGACGATGCGGTGACGGGTAGTCTGCGCTTTACGGGAAGTGATCGAAATCTTCTGCCCCAGCAGCTTGTTCAACAGCGTGGATTTGCCAACGTTTGGACGACCAACGATGGCGACAAATCCGCAATAACTTTTTTCTTCGCTCATTCCAGCTCCAGTTTTTTCAGCGCCTGTTCGGCGGCAGCCTGCTCCGCCTTGCGACGGCTGGAACCTGTGCCAACCACCGGTTCACTCAGGCCACTGACCTGGCAGTGGATAGTAAATTCCTGATCGTGCGCTTCGCCGCGTACCTGGACGACCAGGTAGGACGGCAGCGGCAGATGACGCCCCTGCAGATACTCCTGCAGACGAGTCTTCGGATCCTTTTGCTTATCGCCCGGGCTGATTTCATCCAGACGAGTCTGGTACCAGGAGAGGATTAAGCGTTCAACATTTTGAATATCGCTGTCGAGGAAAACCCCGCCGATTAAGGCTTCTACGGTGTCAGCCAGAATCGATTCGCGACGAAAACCGCCGCTCTTCAGCTCGCCAGGCCCAAGGCGCAGGCACTCGCCCAGTTCAAATTCGCGGGCGATTTCCGCCAGCGTATTGCCTCGCACCAGCGTCGCGCGCATACGGCTCATATCTCCTTCGTCTACCCGAGGGAAACGATGATAGAGCGCATTGGCGATCACGAAACTTAAAATAGAGTCGCCTAAAAACTCGAGACGCTCGTTGTGTTTGCTGCTGGCACTGCGGTGAGTTAATGCCTGTTGCAACAGCTCCTGATGAACAAAAGTGTAGCCCAGCTTTCGTTGAAGCCGATTAATTACGATGGGGTTCATGCGTTACCAATAAATGAATGCGTCAAAGATGCAGCACACGAAACCGACCTGAGCATACATACCCTTGATATATAAGGGCAGAAACTAACCAACGCGGTTTCGTGTGCAGTGTCACTCTTTCGAGAGACAACCAAAAACTTCGGGGGGATATTCTATACGCAACGACAAGGGATGTCGTTAGTTTGGATGGATTTAAATACTAAATAATTCACGCTGCCGTTATTGCACCAGCAGCGTGAATTAAGATGGGGAATTAGTGGATGCCGCCGATGCGCGATAAACGTACGCCGGTTGGCCACTCACCTTCCTGTTTTTCGAAGCTCATCCAGATGGCGGTGGCTTTACCCACCAGGTTCGCTTCCGGCACGAAACCCCAGTAACGGCTGTCGGCGCTGTTGTCGCGGTTATCGCCCATCATGAAGTATTCACCCGGCGGAACGACCCACGTTGCCAGTGGTTGGCCAGACTGACGATAGTACATCCCCACCTGATCCTGAGCGATAGGTACCGTCAGAATACGGTGCGTCACTTCGCCCAGCGTCTCTTTGCGCTCGGTCAGACGAATACCGTCGGCTTTGGTTTCGCCTTTTGGCAGTTGCCAGAAACCGCTGGTAGCTTCACCACCGTTGCGACGGGAGAAGGTCTGAACGAAATCGCTTGGTTCGACGTTGGAGTAGGTGATCGGCAAGGCGCTACCGCATGCCTGACCCGACGCGCAGCCAGGCTCGATCGTGACCTGTTTAGCGACCGGATCGTAAGTGACTTTATCACCCGGCAGACCAACCGCACGCTTGATGTAGTCAAGGCGCGGATCTTCCGGATATTTAAATACCACGATGTCGCCGCGCTTCGGATGACCGGTTTCGATCAGCGTTTTCTGGTAGATCGGATCTTTAATACCATAGGCGAATTTCTCCACCAGGATAAAATCGCCAATCAGCAGAGTCGGCATCATCGAACCTGACGGGATCTGGAACGGTTCATAGATAAACGAACGCACAATCAGCACAATCGCCAGCACCGGGAAGATCGAGGCGCCGGTTTCCAGCCAGCCCGGTTTTGGGCCGACCTTCTTCAGCGTTTTCTTGTCCAACTGATCGCCGGTCGCTGCCTGAGCAGCGGCCTGACGTTCACGACGTTTCGGTGCGAATACGAACTTATCCAGGCACCACAACAGCCCTGTCACAAGGGTCGCAATGACCAGAATCAGGGCAAACATGTTCGCCATGCCAACTCCTTAGATTATTTGCCGTCTTTACCAACGTGCAGAATGGCGAGGAACGCTTCCTGCGGCAGTTCAACGTTACCAACCTGTTTCATACGCTTCTTACCTTCTTTCTGCTTCTGCAGCAGCTTTTTCTTACGGCTGACGTCGCCGCCGTAGCATTTCGCCAGGACGTTTTTACGCAGCTGTTTCACGGTAGAGCGCGCGATAATGTGGTTACCAATGGCCGCCTGAATCGCAATATCGAACTGCTGACGCGGGATCAGCTCTTTCATCTTCTCGACCAGCTCGCGGCCACGATACGGCGCGTTGTCGTTGTGCGTAATTAACGCCAGCGCATCGACGCGCTCGCCGTTGATCAGTACGTCAACGCGCACCATGTTAGAAGCCTGGAAGCGCTTGAAGTTGTAATCCAGCGACGCATAGCCGCGGGAGGTGGACTTCAGACGGTCGAAGAAGTCGAGGACCACTTCCGCCATCGGGATTTCATAGGTCAGCGCAACCTGTTTGCCGTGGTAAACCATGTTGGTTTGCACGCCGCGTTTCTCGATACACAAGGTAATCACGTTGCCGAGGAACTCCTGCGGCAGCAGCATGTGACATTCGGCGATCGGTTCACGCAGTTCCTGAATATTATTCAGCGGCGGCAGCTTCGATGGACTATCGACGTAGATAACCTCTTTAGAGGTGGTTTCTACTTCATAGACTACCGTCGGCGCGGTGGTAATCAGGTCAAGATCGTATTCACGCTCCAGACGCTCCTGAATGATTTCCATGTGCAGCAGGCCGAGGAAGCCGCAGCGGAAGCCGAAGCCCAGCGCCGTTGAGCTTTCCGGCTCATAGAACAAGGATGCATCGTTCAGACTCAGTTTGCCCAGCGCATCGCGGAAGTTCTCATAGTCATCAGAGCTCACCGGGAACAGACCGGCGTAGACCTGCGGCTTCACTTTTTTGAAGCCCGGCAGCGCCTTATCCGCTGGATTACGCGCCGCGGTCAGGGTATCGCCCACCGGCGCGCCAAGGATGTCTTTAATGGCGCACACCAGCCAACCCACCTCGCCGCATTTGAGTTCGGTACGGTCAACCTGTTTCGGGGTGAAGATGCCCAGACGGTCGGCGTTATAGACCTGACCGGTGCTCATTACCTTAATTTTGTCGCCTTTGCGCATGGTGCCGTTTTTAATACGCACCAGCGACACGACGCCTAAATAGTTATCGAACCAGGAGTCGATAATCAGCGCCTGCAGCGGCGCGTCCGGATCGCCTTCCGGCGGCGGAATGTCGCGTACCAGACGTTCCAGCACATCCGGCACGCCAACACCGGTTTTCGCCGAGCAGCGAACCGCGTCGTGAGCGTCGATACCGACGATATCTTCAATCTCGTCCGCTACGCGCTCAGGGTCGGCCGCAGGCAGGTCGATCTTGTTAAGAACCGGAACGACTTCGAGGTCCATTTCCATCGCGGTATAGCAGTTCGCCAGGGTCTGGGCTTCTACGCCCTGCCCGGCGTCAACCACCAGCAGCGCGCCTTCGCACGCTGCCAGGGAGCGCGAGACTTCATAAGAGAAGTCAACGTGGCCCGGGGTGTCGATAAAGTTAAGCTGATAGGTTTCACCATCGCTGGCTTTATAGTCGAGGGTGACGCTCTGCGCCTTGATGGTAATGCCGCGCTCACGTTCAAGGTCCATGGAGTCCAGAACCTGGGCCGCCATTTCGCGATCAGAAAGGCCACCGCAAATCTGGATGATACGGTCAGACAGCGTCGACTTACCGTGGTCGATGTGAGCGATGATCGAAAAGTTACGTATATTCTTCATATTTAGAGTTAATTATGCCTTACGAGTCTCATGAGGCCGCTGTTCTGTGCCTGACGTTTTTTAATCCGAAAACGCCGCATTCTACACTACATCCGCGAAACCAGGAAATGCTGTTAGATCCAGCATAACGGCAGAATTGTGGCGTTGTATCAGGAAGCGTAAATAAAGATGAGGGACAGTGAAATCACTGCCCCATTTCAGAGGAAGGCGTATCAACGCGCAGCAAATCCGGCGGTAAACCGACGCTTAAAATCACCGGCTGCCACGACTGGCGAGCAGCCAGCTTCGGCGACAGCCCGCGCGCCACCAGGAATCCGCCGACGCCGCCAAGCAACGCGCCGCACAGCGAAGCAATATCGCTGGCAAACAACACCTGAAAAATAGATGCCATCACAAACAGCCCGAACAGCGGCGCCATGTAGACCAGCATCGCCGAACCCAGCAAGCTGCTTTCAGCAATGCCCAGCTCCACTTTTTGCCCGGCCGTCAGCGGCTGGTCGCAGGGAACGCTAATGGTATGGCTGGTTTGCGGCCCCAGTTTATTGAGCACCCGGCTACCGCAACCGGCGCGCGAGGCGCAGCTGCTGCAAGAGGCTTTAACATCGCAGTGAACCTGCGCCACGCCGTTATGCCAGGAGACGACAGTCGCCCACTCTTTGATCATTGCGCGGCCCTGAACTTAATGCTGTCTGAGATACGTTTTGCCGTCTGCGGCGGTAATTCGCCAACCACCGAGATTTCGGCGTTATCGCGCACCGAAGTGCTGACGGTACGGCGACCTGTGCGCAGCAGCTGATCGCTGCTGTTAGCCGTCGCGCGGTTAACGTTAACGGAGAAGCTAAACAGACCGTCGGAATAGAGACGAGACTCGACCGGACCGTCGAAGGTCGGTAAACGACGCTGGCTGCTGGAAACTTCCGTCACGCCCTGCGGCAGCCAGGTTGGCGCCCAGTTAAAGTTGGCTTTATTGCCGCTTTCCGGAACCGACAGTTGCGGCGGCAGGCTGGCTTTTGACAGCGCTTCCATACTCGAGCTTACGTTATCACCGATATTGAATGAGACCACCCGGAACTGCTCCAGGGTTTCACCGTCGCGGTCGAGCAAGTCGACGCGTAGCGGCAGCTTGGTCTCGGCATCCAACCACGCAATGTAGCTATAGCGCGTACCGTCGCGGGCCACCACGCGCACTACATCGCATAGGCGATCGGCGATACGCGTCCGGCCAACGGAGATGAAATCATAATACGAGGCCAGCTTTTTGAAATCGGTATACACCAGAGACGGCAAGGAATCGACGATATAGTCGCCGTTCAGGGTGAAGGGATCGAGACCGGGTTCAAAATAGCTGATTTCAGTACCGCGCAGCACCACTTCCCGACGAGGACCGTCGAGCTGCAGCAACTGAGCAAGGGGCTGGTTGTTCAACCGCACGTGACGATAGCGCAGCGACTCAACGCCCTGTTTGTTGATACTGACAAAAGACAGCTCGTAGTTGAGGGACTGGCTAGCCAGGTTCATCTGCTGCAACAACGCCCCGGACGATGTATCAGCCGAGGCGTTGGTGGAGAAGAACAGGCTGCCTGCCATGAGCGACATGGCACACCAAAGTTGCTTCATTACTGCGATTGCGTTCCTAAAGTTTGATAACCCGGCACCTGAACAGCGGCTTGCTGAGTCTGGGCCTGGCCAAACTGAAGCTGCTCAGCGTGCAGGCGACGCTGCAATTCATAGTCCTGCAGCATAGCATTAATACGACGACGTTGCTCCTGAACCTGCGCCTGCTGACCGCTGCCGGCGGAGGCATCGGCCGGAACGCCCAGGCTAACCGGGCTGGCTTTGCCCATCATCGGCATGGTGTTGAAGACTGGCGCTTCCGGCTGCTGGGAGGCATCGGAGTGTCCGTTATACTGCTGGACACCGACGATAACGGCCAGAGAAACGCACGCTGCCACGCCCATTTGGGTAAGCGAGCTGGCCCACGGGCGCACTTTCTGCCAGAAAGGCATTTGACGCCACTGGTGTGGAGCGGGTTGAGATTCAGGAATAAGCGGCGCAACCTGACGAGCAGGTTCGTTCTCGATGGCGGCCATCACGCGAGCTGAGATATCAAATTGGAGCATCTCAGCGGTATCGCCTCGCAGCGTGTCGCGGATGAGATGGTAGCTCTCCCAGGTTTTTTGCATTTCAGAAGAACGACTCAGCTCATTGAGCAGCTCGTTATCCAGCGTTTCACCATCCATTAAGGCCGAAAGTTTTTCTTTCTGCATGCCTGATACCCTTTTCCAGTATTCCGCTATCGTCAACGCCTGATTAGCGGTTGAACTTTATTATCAATAGCTTCACGTGCCCGGAAGATACGCGAACGTACCGTGCCAACCGGACAATCCATGATGGCGGCTATTTCTTCATAGCTCAGGCCATCCAGCTCCCGCAACGTAATTGCCATGCGTAAATCTTCCGGGAGCGATTCAATGGTACGAAAAACTATTTGTCTCAGCTCTTCTGACAACATTAAGTTCTCAGGGTTCGAAATTTCTTTCAATGCCCCGCCGCTTTCGAAGTTTTCCGCCTCGTTGGCGTCAACATCGCTTGATGGCGGACGGCGTCCCTGAGCAACCAGATAATTCTTTGCCGTGTTCACGGCGATACGATACAACCAGGTATAAAAAGCGCTATCCCCCCGGAAAGAATCCAGCGCACGCCACGCCTTCACGAACGATTCCTGAACAACGTCAGCGATATCGCCCGGCGGTACATAGCGGGAGACCAGGCTTGCCACCTTGTGCTGATAGCGCACTACCAGTAGGTTAAAGGCTTTCTGATCTCCTTTCTGGACCCGTTCAACGAGGACCTGATCCGTTAACTGCTCGCTCATCCGAGGTAATGTCTCCCCAAACCCAATTCCCATGCGTATTCAGAACACCACCCAAGCACTGCATTATGAGCAAGCAGACGTTTGGAGTGTCTGAACACAATAAAGTTCCGTTACGCTTTTGATTTTTGTCTGACAACGGTGGACTGATTGTTATCTCTCATTATAAGTCCCGTTGTTCAACGCCAGGTAAGCTAATGAAGAAAAAGCGCAAGGCCCGCCTGAAGGGTAACGTAACCCAACTTATTTTTCACTATAAAATCTGAAGGTAACGGTCTGCTTCGCAAATATTTTCTTTCGTTTACATATTTACTTTTCCGCCTGCCTTGTTTAGCCCGCACAACTATTCACGAAAATAATTGTACGATTTAGCCCCACCAGGTGCTATGGTGAGGCCATTGTGTTTAGTAAATTAAACAGAAGCTATGAAGACGACTCCCGACTTTTCCTGTGATGTATTGATTATCGGCAGCGGCGCTGCCGGATTGTCTCTGGCGCTGCGCCTGGCGGAACGCCACTCAGTTACCGTCCTGAGCAAAGGCCCGGTTAGCGAAGGTTCAACTTTCTATGCCCAAGGAGGGATTGCCGCCGTTTTCGACGAAACCGACAGCATCGAATCCCACGTCGAAGATACGCTCATCGCCGGGGCCGGCCTTTGCGACCGTCATGCCGTCTCCTTTGTCGCAAGCAACGCCAAACCCTGCGTACAGTGGCTTATCGATCAGGGGGTACTGTTTGATACCCAGGTCCAGGCCAATGGCGAAGAGAGCTACCATCTGACCCGCGAAGGCGGCCATAGCCATCGGCGGATCCTGCATGCCGCCGATGCCACCGGTAAAGAGGTTGAGACGACGTTGGTTGGCAAAGCGCTGGCACATCCGAATATCACCATTCTGGAACGTAGCAACGCGGTTGACCTGATTATCTCCGATAAGATTGGCCTGCCGGGTACCCGGCGGGTGGTGGGCGCATGGATCTGGAACCGTAATAAGGAAAAGGTAGAAACCTGCAGCGCAAGAGCCGTGGTGCTCGCGACCGGCGGCGCAGCTAAAGTCTATCAATACACCACCAACCCTGATGTCTCCTCCGGCGACGGCATCGCCATGGCCTGGCGCGCGGGATGCCGTGTGGCCAATCTCGAATTTAACCAGTTCCACCCTACCGCGCTGTTTCATCCACAGGCGCGAAACTTCCTCCTGACGGAAGCCCTGCGCGGCGAAGGCGCGCTGTTGAAACGGCCTGACGGTAGCCGCTTTATGCCGGACTTCGACGAGCGCGGCGAACTGGCCCCGCGCGATATCGTCGCCCGCGCCATCGACCATGAGATGAAACGCCTCGGCGTCGACTGCATGTATCTGGATATTAGCCATAAGCCCGAAGCGTTTATTCGCCAACATTTCCCGATGATTTATGAAAAGCTACTCGGCCTCGGCATTGATTTAACCAAAGAGCCGGTGCCTATCGTGCCAGCCGCCCACTATACCTGCGGCGGCGTGATGGTGGATGATAACGGACGTACCGACGTCGACGGCCTGTACGCTATCGGCGAGGTGAGCTACACCGGGCTGCACGGCGCCAACCGCATGGCCTCGAACTCATTGCTGGAGTGTCTGGTGTACGGCTGGTCGGCAGCCGAGGACATTGCCAAACGCCTGCCGCTGGCGCAAGCGGCGGAACAGCTGCCGCCGTGGGATGAAAGCCAGGTTGAGATCCCGGATGAACTGGTGGTGATTCAACATAACTGGCACGAACTGCGCCTGCTAATGTGGGATTATGTCGGAATTGTGCGTACCACCCGCCGGCTGGAACGAGCGCTGCGGCGTATTACTATGCTGCAGCAAGAGTTGGATGAGTATTACGCGCGTTTTCGCGTCTCCAATAACTTACTGGAGCTACGCAATCTGGTGCAGGTGGCCGAGCTTATCGTGCGTTGCGCCATGCAGCGTAAGGAGAGCCGCGGCCTGCACTATACGCTCGACTATCCGGACACGCTGGAAAACAGCGGTCCGTCGGTGCTCTCGCCGCTTGCTCACATAAAGAGATAGAAATCGCGGGTCAGGGCGGTAAAGCCTTCAGAGTACTGCTGCTCTGGCCCACGAACCACCAGCCGATCGCTGAAACACTCGCCGGCGCTGGGAGAGAATGCCAGCAGGACGCGATGCGGCGGACGCATTTCTGTTTCCGCCACGTCGGTGCGTAAGCGCAAATGCCATCCCATCGCTTTCGCCCTATCGACAAACGCATTACCAATATCCACCGGCAGCACTACGCAGAAAAAGCCCTCCTCGGTAATCAGATCCGCGGCGCAGGCGAGCAGCGTCGTATGATCGAGCGAGGTGGTATAACGCGCTTGTTCGCGCTGCGACGTCGCACAAGGGACGCCTTCGGCAAAAAACGGCGGATTGCTGACGATAAGCTCATAGCGCCGCGGCGGCTGCGGCTGCCACTGCTGAATCGGCGCCTGAAATACCGCGACGCGTCCAGACCAGCTGCTGGCCGCCACGTTATCCCGCGCCTGCGCCGCGGCCTCTTCATCCAACTCCACCGCATCCAATTGGACCGAATCCGCGGTACGCTGGGCTAACATTAATGCCAACAAACCGCTACCGGTTCCGATATCCAGCACGTGCTTCACCTGAGCAATCGGCGCCCAGGCGCCCAGCAGAATACCGTCGGTACCGACTTTCATGGCGCAGCGATCGTGGGCGACAAAAAATTGTTTAAAGGTAAAACCATTGCGCGGCAGCGCAAACTTCGACTGAGACATCCTCAAAACCTTGCTGACGAAAACTCCTGTGCTTAAGGCTATGCACAATACCGGAGAACAGATAGCCTTACAAACAGATGAACATTACGTCAGTAACGTCTATAATCGGCGGCCCACTCAGAGGTAGAACATGACTGTAACGACTTTTTCCGAACTTGAACTCGACGAAAACCTGCTGGAAGCGCTCCAGGATAAAGGTTTCACACGCCCGACAGCCATTCAGGCCGCCGCTATTCCGCCTGCGCTTGATGGCCGTGATATTCTCGGTTCTGCGCCGACAGGCACCGGTAAAACTGCGGCATATTTGCTGCCAGCGTTGCAGCATCTGCTTGATTTCCCGCGTAAGAAATCGGGGCCGCCGCGGATCCTTATCCTGACGCCGACCCGCGAGCTGGCGATGCAGGTTGCCGATCACGCCCGCGAACTGGCGAAGCATACCCATCTGGATATTGCCACCATTACCGGCGGCGTTGCGTACATGAACCACGCGGAAGTGTTCAGCGAAAACCAGGATATCGTGGTCGCCACCACCGGTCGCCTGCTGCAGTATATTAAAGAAGAGAACTTCGACTGCCGCGCGGTAGAAACGCTGATCCTTGATGAAGCGGACCGCATGCTGGACATGGGCTTTGCCCAGGATATCGAAACCATCGCCGGTGAAACCCGCTGGCGCAAGCAGACCATGCTGTTTTCCGCCACGCTGGAAGGCGATGCGATTAAAGACTTTGCCGAACGCCTGCTGGAAGAGCCGGTTGAAGTTTCTGCAAATCCGTCGACCCGCGAACGTAAAAAAATTCACCAGTGGTACTATCGCGCCGATGATATCGATCATAAAACCGCGCTGCTGGTTAATCTGCTGAAGCAGCCGGAAGCAACCCGCTCTATCGTCTTCGTGCGTAAACGCGAGCGCGTTCACGAACTGGCCGCTAAGCTGCACGAAGCTGGCATTACCACCTGCTGGCTGGAAGGCGAAATGGTGCAGATCAAACGTAACGAAGCGATTAAACGCCTGACCGATGGTCGCGTGAACGTGCTGATTGCCACCGACGTCGCCGCACGCGGTATTGATATTCCGGATGTCAGCCACGTGTTTAACTTCGATATGCCGCGCACCGCCGATATCTATCTGCACCGTATTGGCCGTACCGGCCGTGCTGGTAAGAAAGGCACCGCTATTTCGCTGGTTGAAGCGCACGATCACCTGCTGCTGGGCAAAATCGGCCGCTACGTTGAAGAACCGCTGAAAGCGCGCGTGATTGATGAATTGCGACCGAAAACCCGCGCGCCGAGCGAGAAGTTAACCGGTAAGCCTTCAAAGAAAGTACTGGCGAAACGCGCCGAGAAAAAAGAGAAAGAAAAAGAGAAGCCGCGGGTGAAGAAACGCCACCGCGATACCAAAAACATCGGTAAGCGCCGTAAGCCAAGCGCTGCCGGGACGCCCTCAACGTCTAACGAAGAGTAAAAAAAACGCCGGGATATCCCGGCGTTTTCACATCTGGCTTGAGCCTTACAGGCTTTCGGTAAAGGTACGAGCGATAACGTCGCGCTGCTGTTCCGGAGTCAGAGAGTTAAAACGTACCGCGTAGCCGGAAACACGAATAGTCAGCTGCGGGTATTTTTCCGGGTGCTCAACGGCATCCAGCAGGGTTTCACGACGCAGCACGTTCACGTTCAGGTGCTGACCGCCTTCCACGCGGACTTCCGGTTTCACGTCTACCGGGATTTCACGGTATTCGATTTCACCCAGTTTGCTCATCGCAACCACGTCATCTTCCGCAAAACCACCCTTGGCACACAGGCAGCGCGCTTCGCCTTTTTCGCTATCCAGCAGCCAGAAAGAGTTCAGCAGGTCGTCGTTTGCCGCTTTAGTAATTTGGATACCAGTAATCATTTGATGCCTCCCAGGCAGTGTTTATTCGATTTTGGCCTCTTAGCGGCCAATTGGTAAAACCATTGTTGTATGAGTGTATATATATCAGCCGCTCACCCGGCATTCATTGATTTAAATCAACAAAAACCACTCACTCAAAGTGGGTATATAGGGATAGTATTGTTTTACATCAAGTTACGCCAGTAGATGCCATAAAAAATATTGTAAATTTTCAATTTTTTTATGCGCAATCAGTCAGGAATAACGTCGCGATTTTGTTATGCAGAAAGAAGCAGTTAAGCTATGGGCATGACACTTTGCAGGAGAGCAAGATGACCACCCCATTAACCTGGCACGACGTGCTGGCGGAAGAGAAGCAGCAGCCCTATTTTCTCAACACCCTCAAGACCGTCGCCGAAGAGCGCCAGTCCGGCATGACTATCTATCCGCCGCAGAAAGATGTCTTTAACGCCTTTCGCTATACCGAACTGGGCGAGGTCAAAGTGGTCATCTTAGGTCAGGATCCCTATCACGGCCCGGGACAGGCGCACGGTCTGGCCTTTTCTGTTTTACCGGGAGTGCAGATACCGCCGTCGCTGCTGAACATGTATAAAGAGCTGGAAGGCACCATCCCCGGCTTTCAGCGCCCGGCGCATGGTTATCTCGAAAGCTGGGCACGCCAGGGCGTGCTTCTGCTTAATACCGTGTTAACGGTGCGCGCCGGCCAGGCGCATTCACACGCCAGTCTCGGCTGGGAAACCTTTACCGATAAAGTGATAGCGCTGATTAACCAGCATTGTGAAGGAGTGGTTTTTTTATTGTGGGGCGCACACGCGCAGAAAAAAGGCGCCATTATCGATCGCCAGCGCCATTGCGTTCTGAAAGCGCCGCACCCATCGCCGCTGTCGGCGCACCGCGGTTTCTTCGGCTGCAACCACTTTGTGCAAACCAACCAGTGGCTGGCCGAACGCGGTGAGGCGCCCATTGACTGGATGCCGGTGCTGCCCGCTGAAAGCGAGTGAGCGACGACAATAAAAAAGCCAGCATCAGCTGGCTTTTTGCATTCAGAGACCGATATCAGGCCTTATTCTGACGCCACCATTCCGCCAGCAGCACGCCGGTCGCCACGGAGACGTTAAGGCTTTCGACGTTACCGGTGCCGTCGATGGCGACGTTGAGGTCAGAGCTGGAGATCGCCGCATCGGACAGACCGTCGCGCTCCTGGCCTAATACCAGCACCATTTTTTTCGGCAGCTCGGCCTTAAACAGCGGCGTACCGTTATGGCTGGACGTAGAGACGATAGCGTAGCCAGCCTGACGGAACTGCGTCAGGGTATCGATAAAGCTGTCGCCGGTGATCGGCTCAACATGTTCCGCACCGCCTTCTGCAGTACGGATCGCCGCGCCAGACTCCAGCACGCCGGCATCCTGCACTACTACGCCTTTCACGCCAAAGTGCGCGCAGCTACGCATAATCGCGCCGAGGTTGTGCGGGTTGCCGACATCTTCCAGCGCCAGTACGCAATCTTCGGCTTCTGCTTTCGCCACCCACTGGGCCACGGAAGTACCATGACGTTTTTTGATCAGGAAGCAGACGCCGCCGTGGTGTTCGGTACCAGACGCCTTCGCCAGTTCGGCTTCGTCCACTACGTGGTAGGCCTTACGGTTGGCCGCCATCCAGCGCAGCGCCTCTTTAAAGCGCGGAGTGACGCTCTGGATAAACCAGGCGCGTACGATGGCTTCCGGACGGCTCTGGAACAGCGCCTGACAGGCGTTCTCGCCGTAGACGCGGGTCTCTTCCGCGCGCTGACGACGCAGCACTTCCGGATCGATAAAGCTCTTACCGCTGATACCGCCGTGATCTTCTTTTACCGGCGTCTCATCACCCGGAGCGCGGGAAACGGTGCGCCACGGGGACGCATCGTCACGGTTAAAATCATTGCGCTTGCGATCGTCGCGTTTGCGATCGTCGCCGCGGCTGTTACGTTCATCGCGCGCAGGGCGGCTGCGGCCGTCAACACGTGACTTTCCTGGACGCCCTCCCCCTTTCCCGGTACGCGGGTTATGGGTACGTTTGTCAGAATCATCATCACTGCGGACATACATCACTTTGACCTTGCCGCTTTTATTTTTCAGTTCGTCGCTCATCTATTTTCTCCACCTGCGCTGCGCGAAGCGCGAAGATTACCCGATGTATCTTCACTTAGCCATTATTTCATTTAAAAGCCTTGGTCTATTGTAACCATCGAACAAAAGACATTGTCCTTTATTCGCGCCTCATCGATAATATGTAACATTACAGAAACAAATCGGCCACGTGCCGCGCTGCAACCCCATAACCAGAGGTTAGTTATGAATACCGTTTGTGCCAGTTGTCAGGCTCTTAACCGCATCCCCGAAGACCGTAGCGCCGATGGCGCCAAGTGCGGACGCTGCGGCCACGATCTTTTTGACGGCGATGTCATCAACGCGACCGGGGCAACGCTGGATAAACTATTAAAGGACGATCTGCCAGTCGTTATTGATTTCTGGGCCCCGTGGTGCGGCCCATGCCGTAGCTTTGCGCCGATCTTTGAAGATGTGGCTGAAGAGCGCAGCGGCGAAATGCGTTTTGTGAAAGTGAACACCGAAGCCGAACGCGAACTGAGCGCTCGCTTCCGCATCCGCAGCATTCCAACCATTATGATGTTCAAAAATGGTGAAATGGTCGACATGCTGAATGGCGCCGTCCCCAAAGCGCCGTTCGATAGCTGGCTGAACGAAGCCAACCAGCAGTAACCCCACCGGGGCACCGCTTGTGCCCCGTTTTCTCCTCTGCGACAATAGCGTTTTTCATTAGCGACTCCCATGATTGATAACGCTGTCCTTCGGCTACGCGCCGAACGCCTCGCGCGCGCAACCCGGCCTTTTCTTGCTCGCGGCAACCGCATCCGCCGCTGCCAGCGCTGCCTGCTCCCCCTAAAACAGTGTCTGTGCGCAACGCTGGCGCCGGCGCAGGCCGACAGTCGCTTTTGCCTGGTAATGTTCGACACCGAGCCGATGAAGCCCAGCAATACCGGGCGCCTTATCGCCGATATTCTGCCCAACACCGAAGCGTTTCAGTGGTCGCGTACCGAGCCGCCGCGGGCGCTGCTCGATCTGGTCGCCAACCCTGATTATCAGCCTATGGTCGTCTTTCCGGCCTCTTATGCCGGAGCGGATCGTCAGGTACTGAGCGCCCCGCCGGAGGGTAAGCCGCCGCTGTTTATTATGCTCGACGGCACCTGGACGGAAGCGCGGAAAATGTTTCGCAAAAGCCCGTATCTCGATGCGCTGCCGGTGATCTCTGTCGACCTGTCGCGCATCTCCGCCTATCACCTGCGCGAGGCCCATGCCGACGGCCAGTACTGTACGGCGGAAGTCGCCATCGCCCTGCTGGACTTAGCCGGCGACGCACAGGCGGCTGCCGCGCTTGGCGATCACTTTAGCCTGTTCAGAAGCCGCTATCTGGCGGGAAAAACGCAGCATAAGGGCAGTATCACAGCACAACAGGCTGAAAGCGTTTAAAATCATTCGGTCACTGGGGATCAAAGGAGACCGGTATGAGCCAACGAGGCCTGGAAGCACTGCTGCGGCCAAAATCGATCGCCGTCATTGGCGCATCGATGAAACCGCAGCGCGCTGGCTATTTAATGATGCGCAATCTGTTAGCCGGCGGTTTTAATGGCCCAGTCCTGCCGGTGACGCCCGCCTGGAAGGCGGTGCTTGGCGTACTGGCGTGGCCGACTATCGACAGCCTGCCGTTTACCCCGGACCTGGCGGTGCTCTGTACTAACGCCCGGCGCAACCTCGAGTTGCTCGAGGCCTTAGGGCGGAAAGGGTGTAAAACCTGCATTATCCTCTCTTCACAGCCGGATCAGTACCCGGCGCTGCTCGAATGCGCCGCCCGTTATCAAATGCGTCTGCTCGGCCCCAACAGCCTGGGGCTACTGGCGCCGTGGCAGGGGCTGAACGCCAGCTTTTCGCCGGTCCCTATCCAGCGCGGCAAGCTGGCGTTTATCTCGCAATCCGCCGCCGTCTCTAACACCATTCTGGACTGGGCGCAGCAGCGTGAAATGGGTTTTTCGTACTTTATTGCGCTGGGCGATAGCCTTGATATCGACGTCGACGACCTGCTCGATTTTCTCGCCCGCGATAGCAAAACCAGCGCTATCCTGCTCTATCTGGAGCATCTCAGCGATGCCCGGCGTTTTGTCTCCGCTGCCCGTAGCGCCTCGCGTAATAAACCCATTCTGGTCATTAAAAGCGGCCGCAGCCCGGCGGCGCAGAAATTACTGCATGTAAACTCAGGGATGGATCCCGCCTGGGACGCCGCTATTCAGCGGGCGGGGCTGCTGCGCGTGCAGGACACCCATGAACTCTTTTCCGCCGTTGAAACCCTGAGCCATATGCGCCCATTGCGCGGCGAAAAGCTGATGATCATCAGTAATGGCGCCGCGCCGGCAGCGCTGGCGTTGGACGAACTGTGGCTGCGTAACGGCAAGCTCGCCAATCTCAGTGAAGCCACCTGTGACCAGCTCAGGCAGGCGTTACCGACAGGCGTCGAAGTGGCTAATCCTCTGGATCTGCGCGATGACGCCAGTAGCGAGCACTATCTCAAAGCGCTGAATGTATTGCTGGACAGCCAGGATTATGATGCGCTGCTGGTGATTCACTCCCCCAGCGCCGCGGCGCCGGGCACCGAAAGCGCGCTGGCGTTGATTGATGCCCTTAAGCGTCATCCGCGCGGAAAATACGTCACGGTGCTGACGAACTGGTGCGGGGAGTTCTCCTCCCAGGAGGCGCGACGGCTATTTAGCGAGGCAGGTATTCCAACCTATCGCACACCCGAGGGTACCATTACCGCCTTTATGCATATGGTGGAATACCGTCGCAACCAGAAACAGCTCCGTGAAACGCCGGTATTGTCTGATACGTTGACCGCCAATACCGCCGAGGCTCACACGCTGTTGCAGCGCGCGCTGAGCGAAGGCGCGACCTCACTGGACACCCATGAGGTCAGCCCGGTGCTGCGCGCCTACGGCATCCATACTCTTCCCACCTGGATTGCCGCCGACAGCGCCGAAGCGGTACATATCGCCGAGCAGATTGGCTACCCGGTGGCCTTGAAGTTACGTTCGCCGGATATTCCGCATAAATCTGAAGTTCAGGGCGTTATGCTCTATTTGCGTACTGCTGCTGAAGTCCAGCAGGCGGCGGACGCGATTATTGACCGGGTAAAAATGGCCTGGCCGCAGGCGCGCATTCATGGCCTGTTGGTACAGAGCATGGCCAACCGCGCCGGGGCACAGGAACTTCGGGTAGTCGTCGAGCATGACCCGCTTTTCGGCCCGCTGATTATGCTTGGCGAGGGCGGCGTCGAATGGCGAGCGGAAAATCAAGCCGCGGTCGCCCTGCCGCCGCTGAATATGAACCTGGCGCGTTATCTGGTGATCCAGGCCATCAAGAGCAAAAAGATCCGCGGACGCAGCGCGCTACGCCCGCTTGATATTCCCGGTCTCAGCCAGTTGCTGGTACAGGTCTCTAACCTGATCGTCGATTGCCCCGAGATCCAGCGGCTGGATATTCACCCCTTGCTTGCTTCCGGCAACGAATTTACCGCCCTCGACGTTACTCTCAGCCTGGCGCCATTTAGCGGCGACAGCGAAAGCCGGCTGGCAGTCAGACCCTATCCGCAGCAACTTGAGGAATGGGTGGTAATGAAAAACGGCGAGCGCTGCCTGTTCCGGCCGATCCTGCCTGAGGATGAACCTCTGTTATTAGCCTTTATTGAGCAGGTCACCAAAGAAGATCTCTATTACCGCTACTTCAGCGAGATCAACGAATTCACCCATGACGACTTAGCCAATATGACGCAGATCGACTACGATCGTGAAATGGCCTTTGTTGCGGTACGCGCCACGGAGCAAGGAAGCGAGATCCTCGGCGTGACCAGAGCGATTTCCGACCCTGATAATATTGATGCCGAGTTTGCCGTACTGGTACGCTCGGACCTGAAAGGTTTAGGCCTTGGCCGACAGCTCCTTGAAAAGCTGATCGCCTACACGCAAGGACACGGATTACAGCGCTTAAATGGCATCACCATGCCAAATAACCGCGGCATGATAGGCCTCGCCAGGAAACTTGGCTTTGCAGTGGATATCCAGTTAGAAGACGGAATTGTAAGCCTGTCTCTTGCACTAAATACGTTACATTCGGTGACAAGCGACAGCAATTAATGACCACATTCGCGGGTAGTGATGGTATTATTGCCCGCTTACGTCGTCTGCATGGTACAGAAGACCCTTCAATAAACAGAGAAGAAACGCACTGTGATGTTGTCAAAATTTAAGCGTAATAAACATCAACAACACCTTGCCCAACTCCCTAAGCTCTCTCAGTCAGTTGATGATATCGAGTTCTTTTACGCGCCGGCTGATTTCCGCCAGGCGCTACTGGCAAAGATAGCCCACGCCACCCAGCGTATTTGCATTATTGCGCTCTACCTCGAGCAAGATGATGGCGGAAAAGGAATACTGCAAGCCCTGTATGACGCTAAACGTCAACGTCCGGAACTGGATGTACGCGTGCTGGTTGACTGGCATCGCGCCCAGCGCGGCCGCATCGGCGCAGCAGCCTCCAATACCAATGCCGACTGGTACTGTCGTATGGCCCTGGAAAACCCTGGGATTGAAATCCCGGTCTATGGCGTCCCGGTCAATACCCGGGAAGCGCTCGGCGTGCTCCATTTTAAAGGCTTCATCATCGACGATAGCGTCATCTATAGCGGCGCCAGCCTGAATGATGTGTACCTGCATCAGCATGATAAATATCGCTACGATCGCTATCAGTGTATCCGCAACGGCAAGATGGCCGACGTAATGTTCGACTGGGTCGAGCAGAATCTGGTACAGGGTCGCGGCGTAAATCGACTGGATCGCCCGGATCGGCCGAAAAGCCCGGAAATCAAAAACGATATCCGCCTGTATCGCCAGGATCTGCGCGAAAGCGGCTATCACTTCACCGGCAATGCCGATGAAGATCAACTGTCAGTCACACCGCTGGTCGGGCTCGGTAAATCGAGCCTGCTCAACAAGACTATCTTCCACCTGATGCCGTGTGCGGAACATAAGCTGACCATCTGCACCCCGTATTTCAACCTGCCCGCCGTACTGGTCAGAAACATTATTTCTCTGCTACGCAGCGGCAAAAAAGTGGAAATCATCGTCGGCGATAAGACCGCGAACGACTTCTATATCCCGGAAGATCAGCCGTTTAAAATCATCGGCGCATTGCCTTATTTGTACGAAATTAACCTGCGTCGCTTCCTGAGCCGACTGCAATATTATGTGAATACCGATCAGCTCATCGTGCGTTTATGGAAAGATGACGATAACAGCTACCACCTGAAAGGTATGTGGGTTGATAACGAATGGATGCTGTTGACCGGCAACAACCTCAATCCGCGCGCCTGGCGGCTGGATTTGGAAAATGCCGTGCTTATCCACGATCCTAAGCATCAACTGCGCGAAATGCGGGAAAAGGAGCTTCAGCTCATCCGTACGCATACGACGGTAGTGAAGCATTATCGCGATCTACAAAGCATCGCCGACTATCCGGTGAAGGTGAAAAAGCTCATCCGCCGTCTGCGACGCATCCGCATCGACCGTCTTATCAGCCGCATTCTCTAAGATCAACGCCCCGTAATACGGGGCTTTTTTCAGGAAGCACTATGCGCTACTTCGTGATTATTATCCCTCTTCTGCTCAGTGGTTGCAGCCATATGGCCAATGATTCCTGGCGTGGTCAGGACAAGGCCCAACACTTTCTCGCGTCGGCAATGCTCTCCGCGGCCGGCAATGAATATGCGCAGCATCAGGGATACAGCCGCGATCGCAGCGCCGCCATCGGCCTGATGTTTTCCGTTAGTCTGGGGGCATCAAAAGAGTTATGGGACAGCCGCCCGGCTGGGAGCGGCTGGAGCTGGAAGGATTTCGCCTGGGATGTCGCCGGCGCCACCACCGGCTATGCGGTGTGGCAACTGGCGCATCAATAAGGTTACAAACGCAGGCCCTTCCCTTTGCCATGTAGCATCAGGGAGACCAGGAAGGCAATCGCCGCCATTACCGTCACGTACCAGTAGAAGGCATTTTCCATTCCCGCAGATTTAAGCGACAGCGCGACATATTCAGCCGAACCACCGAACAGCGCGTTTGCCACCGCATAGGACAGGCCCACGCCCAGCGCGCGAACCTGTGCTGGAAACATTTCCGCCTTCAGGATACCGCTGATGGAAGTGTAGAAGCTGACGATCAACAACGCGCAAATCACCAGCGCAAATGCGGCATACGGCGAGCTAACATTCTGCAGCGCACTCAAGATTGGCACGGTAAACAGCGTCGCCAGCACGCCGAAGCATAGCATTGAAGTGCGGCGCCCCACCTTATCCGAGAAGGCGCCAAACAGCGGTTGTACCAGCATATACACGAAAAGCGCCGCCGTCATAATCATGCTGGCGGTGCTGGCCGACATGCCTGCGGTATTCACCAGATATTTTTGCATGTAGGTGGTGAAGGTGTAAAAAGTCAGCGAGCCAGCGGCGGTAAAGCCCAGCACCATGACAAAAGCGCGGCGATTACGCCACAAACCTTTAAAGGAACCGGCCTCTTTCAGCGCACGAGTTTCCTGCTTCGAGGTTTCATCCAACTGACGGCGCAGCCACAGCGCGACGATGGCCAGTACGGCGCCCAGCGCAAAAGGAATACGCCATCCCCAGGCATGCAAGTCTTCATCACTGAGGATTTGCTGTAGCGCGACAACGACCAGTACCGCCAGCAGTTGACCGCCAATTAACGTAACGTACTGGAAAGAGGCGTAGAATCCTTTCTTTCCTTCTACTGCCACTTCACTCATGTAGGTCGCACTGGTGCCATATTCCCCGCCAACGGACAGGCCCTGGAACAGACGTGCCAGCAACAGCAGCGCCGGTGCCCAGGTACCGATAGTGGCGTATCCCGGTAGACAAGCAATCACCAGCGAGCCGAAGCACATCATGCATACCGAAATAAGCATTGAGGCTTTACGTCCGCGCCGGTCAGCAATGCGGCCAAATAGCCAGCCGCCGATGGGGCGCATCAGGAAGCCAGCGGCAAAAACTCCGGCTGTTTGTAACAATTGAGTGGTGGTATTTCCTGAAGGGAAGAAGATGTGCGCAAAATAGAGTGAGCAAAATGAGTAGACATAAAAATCAAACCATTCCACCAGGTTCCCTGAAGATGCACCCACAATTGCCCATACACGGCGCCGGGTATCGCCCTGCTCCAGGGCCCCCTGCTCGTTAATGCTACTTTCTGTCATTATAATTTTGCTCCAGCAAAGACCGTAATCTGTCTCATCGGGCGTGACACGTCACTTGGACAAATTAATTAGTGAACCAAATGTTATATAATTGTTATTTATTTATATGTGATTGTATTCACATTTTTTTTCGTAACACTGGTTTTCGCGATTTACGTCAGTACATGAGCAGTGAAAAAGTGAATTATGGCGAAGTGGGTATAACAACGGGGTTTTATATGGCTTTGAATGAAGGTGAGCGTGTGGATATGGCGCGATCTTCCCCGCAGGAGGTGCGGATCGGTAGCCCCGGTAAGCGCAGCGCCACCGGGGAGATGGCGGAGTACCTGTCCGCAAAACACAAAAACAAAAGGCCCGGTCTTCCGACTGAGCCTTTCATTTATATTGATATGATCGCTTTCCCCGGGGGCGGCGCGAGGCGCCTTTCCCGGGCTACGGGTTGCTACGCGGTCTGTAGCCCCGGTAAGCGCAGCGCCACCGGGGGGATATACCCCGCACAGCAAAAAACCCCGCACCTTTCGGTACGGGGTTCTTCTTATTTGATGCCTGGCAGTTTATGGCGGGCGTCCTGCCCGCCACCCTCCGGGCCGTTGCTGCGCAACGTTCAAATCCGCTCCCGGCGGATTTGTCCTACTCCGGAGAGCGCTCACCGACAAACAACAAATAAAACAAAAGGCCCAGTCTTGCGACTGAGCCTTTCGTTTTATTTGATGCCTGGCAGTTCCCTACTCTCACATGGGGAGACCCCACACTACCATCGGCGCTACGGCGTTTCACTTCTGAGTTCGGCATGGGGTCAG